>CAVZCB010000012.1:0-301341 GCA_963773555.1 uncultured Alphaproteobacteria bacterium | reverse complement strand
ACCGGCTCTGCGAGGGCAACTGCGTGATCGAGCAGGCGGGGCACGGCACCGTGACGATCGGCGCGGTGGAGAAATACATCACCGACACCGCCTGGGACGAAGGCTGGGTGCAGCCGATCAGGGCGGCGGCGGAGCGGCCCGAAAGCGTCGGCATCATCAGCACCGCCCGGGCGGGCTGGCGGCGGCCGACATGCTGCGGCGGCAGGGGGTGCAGGTCACCGTCTCTGGCCGGCACGACCGGGCCGGCGGGCTGGGTTCCTGCCGGGTCCCAGCTTGCGAGCTCGAGAAGGACGTGGTGGTGCGGCGCAACGACCAGCTCGAGGCCGGGGGCGTGACCTTCCGGCTCGACTGCAATGTCGGCGCGGACATCTCGTTCGACGAATCCGCGAGAGCCACGACGCGGTGCTGATCGCCACCGGAGTCTACAAGTCGCGCGACCTCGGCGGCCCGGGCGCGGGGCTCGACGGCATCGTGCGGGCGATCGACTATCTGACCGCATCGAACCGCAAGGGCTTCGGGGACGCGGTCCCGGACTACGACAGCGGCGAACTGAACGCCACCGGCAAGCGCGTGGTGGTGATCGGCGGCGGCGACACGGCGATGGACTGCGTGCGAACGGCGGTGCGCCAGGGCGCGGCGGAAGTCACCTGCCTCTACCGGCGGGACCGGAGCAACATGCCCGGCAGCCAGCGCGAGGTGGCCAACGCCGAGGAGGAGAGCGTCCGGTTCGCCTGGCTCACGGCGCCCAAGGGCTTCACCGGCGACGACACGGTGGCGGGCGTGCGGGTGGCGCGGATGCGGCTCGGCGCGCCGGACGTGACCGGGCGGCAGACCCCGGAGGAGATTCCGGATGCCGACTATACCGAGCCGGCGGAACTGGTGATCAAGGCGCTCGGCTTCGAGCCGGAGGAGCTGCCGCGGCTCTGGGATGTCGAAGGGCTGGAAGTGACGCGCTGGGGCACGGTGAAGGCGGATTTCCTGACCAAGGAGACCAGTCTGGACGGCGTCTATGCCGCCGGCGACATCGTGCGCGGCGCCAGTCTCGTGGTCTGGGCGATCCGCGACGGGCGCGAGGCTGCGGAAAGCATACTGACCTATCTGGACGGCCGCGCCACTTCGATCGCGGCAGAGTAGCCCGGGGATGACCGCGCGCGCCGGATATGGAATGCGTATGGAAGGCATATGGCAAACGTATGGGCGTGTCGCCATCAATGGCGGCCGAGGCGAACGCCCGGGGGGACCAAGCTTGACGGCGCGTCAGAGACCCGCCGCCTTTCGCAACGCCGCGTTGACCCGTGTCTGCCAGCCCTTGCCGCCCGCCTTGAAGTGCTCGATCACGTCGGGATCGAGCATGATGGTGACACGGCGCTTGCGGTATCGCTCCGGCAGCGCCGGGCGGCCGCCCTTGCGGATAAATTCGGCAAAGTCGGATTCCTCCGGGATCTCGAAGATGGTGCGCGCGTGCTTCATCATCTCCCGCGTCAGTTCGGGAGCATCGTCGGGACCGAGGTTCGACAGGTCGACGTCATCCTCTTCGTCCGGGATGGACACCGGTGAATGTGGCTTGTTCACGGCTGTTCGCCTTTCCGGAGCTGACTATCCGGCGGCGGGCTCCGCGGCGCGCATACACGAGCACGTGAACCCTGCCGTCGACCATCCGGTAGGCGCAGAGCCTCGGCTCTCCGTAATCCCTGCGGAGATCCTCGAAGATCGCAGCGGTCGTCCAGTCGAAGCGACGGGCCGCGATGAAGTCGATGCCATGCTTCTCAAGGTTCTCGACCCGCTTTCGTTCGTCCCATTCGTAGCGCACCGTCGGCATGGCGCGCATGTGAGAGGCGGCCGGTTAGCTCTGGGTAAATGTATGCATAAAAACCCCTTTGCCGTCAAGATCGGCGGACTCCGTGCCGGGGGTGCGCCATGAAGGGGCGGTGTCTTTGCGGCGCGATCACGCTGGAGGTGACGGAGCATTCGCGCGAGCTGTCGGCGTGTCATTGCGCGATGTGCCGGCGGTGGACCGGGGCGGTGCTGATGGAGTTCGATGCGCCGGAGGCTGCGGTGCGGGTGACGGGGTCGCCGCGGATCTATCGCTCGTCGTCGTTCGCGGAGCGGGCGTTCTGCGGGGAGTGCGGCTCGCACCTTTGGTTTCGCGACATCGAGGGCGACGTGCTCGAGATCATGCCGGGGCTGTTCGAGCGTGATGCGCCGCTGACGCTGGTTCGAGAGGTGTTCATCGACGCCAAGCCCGACGGCTACGCCTTCGCGGGGGAGCATGTCCGGGTCGACAGCGTGGACTATGCGGCGGACAACCTGGTCGTGCCGGACGAAGAGACGAGAGATGGAGAGACGCCATGACCATCTACGATGACGCCTGGGTCGCCCGTATGGAGGCGGAGTTCGCGCGGCTGGAGGCGCAGGGGCTGTATCACCCCGATCAGGAGCACGCCTCCTGCGGGGTCGGGCTGGTGGTCGCCATCGACGGCAAGCCGCGGCGGCAGGTGGTCGAGAACGGCATCAAGGCGCTGAAGTCGATCTGGCACCGGGGTGCCGTGGACGCCGACGGAAAGACCGGCGACGGGTCGGGGATCCACGTGCAGATCCCGGTGAACTTCTTCGAGGCGCAGGTGCGGCGAACCGGGCACACGCCGCGCGGCGAGCAGCTGGCGGTGGGTCAGATATTCCTGCCGCGCAGCGACTTCGCGGCGCAGGAGACGGCGCGGACCATCGTCGAGACCGAAGTTCTGCGGATGGGCTACTACATCTACGGCTGGCGGCACGTGCCGGTGGACATCTCGGTGCTTGGCCAGAAGGCGAACGCCACGCGGCCGGAGATCGAGCAGATCCTGATCTCCAACGCCAAGGGCGTCGACGAGGAGACCTTCGAGCGCGAGCTCTACGTGATCCGGCGGCGGATCGAGAAGGCGGGCGCGGGCATCCGCGACTTCTACATCTGCTCGATGTCATGCCGGTCGATCATCTACAAGGGGATGATGCTGGCCGAGGAGGTCAGCGTGTTCTACCCGGACCTGCAGGACGAGCGGTTCGAGAGCGCGTTCGCGATCTATCACCAGCGCTATTCCACCAACACCTTTCCGCGCTGGTGGCTGGCGCAGCCGTTCCGGATGCTGGCGCACAACGGCGAGATCAACACGCTGAAGGGCAACCTGAACTGGCTGAAGAGCCACGAGATCCGGATGTCGTCGGATTCGTTCGGGGATCTCGCCGAGGACATCAAGCCGATCGTGGCGCCCGGGTCGTCGGATTCGGCGGCGCTCGACAGCGTGTTCGAGGTGCTGGTGCGCGCCGGGCGGATCGCGCCGATGGCGAAGTCGATGCTGGTACCGGAGGCGTGGTCGAAGCTCGCGACCAAGATGCCGCAGGCGTGGCTCGACATGTATGCCTATTCCAACGCGGTGATGGAGCCGTGGGACGGGCCGGCGGCGCTGGCGATGACCGACGGGCGGTGGGTGTGTGGCGGGCTCGACCGCAACGGTTTGCGTCCGATGCGCTACGTGGTGACCGGCGACGGGCTGGTGATCGCGGGGTCGGAGGCCGGGATGGTGCCGACCGACGCGATGAATGCGGTGGAGAAGGGCGCGCTCGGGCCGGGGCAGCTGCTCGCGGTCGACATGGGCGAGGGCAAGCTCTACCACGACGCGGAGATCAAGGACCTGATGGCCGCGTCCCAGCCGTTCGGCGACTGGGTCGGGTCGATCACCGATCTCGACACCCTGACCGCCGGCGACGAGGAGCGCGCGGTGTTCGAGGGCGCGGAGCTGCGCCGGCGCCAGATCGCGGCGGGGTATTCGGTGGAGGAGCTCGAGACCGTGCTGGCGGTGATGGCCGAGGACGGCAAGGAGGCGATCGGCTCGATGGGGGACGACACCCCGCCCGCGGTGCTGTCGGCGCGCTACCGGCCGCTCAGCCACTACTTCCGGCAGAACTTCAGCCAGGTGACCAACCCGCCGATCGACTCGTTGCGCGAGCATCGGGTGATGAGCCTGAAGACGCGATTCGGCAACCTCAAGAACGTGCTCGACGAGGACAACTCGCAGACCGAGATCCTGCAACTCGAGAGCCCGTTCGTCTCGAACGCGCGGTTCGAGGCGATGGTGGCGCACTTCGGCGGCGCGGCGGTGTCGATCGACTGCACCTTCGAGCCGGGCGGCGACGCGCTGCAGGAGGGCCTTGCGCGGATCCGCGCCGACGCCGAGGAGGCGGTGCGGGCGGGAGCCAACCACATCGTCCTGAGCGACATGGCGCAGGGTCCCGAGCGGGTGGCGATGCCGATGATCCTTGCGACGAGTGCTGTGCATTCGTGGCTGACGCGCAAGGGTCTCAGGACCTTCACCTCGCTCAACGTGCGGTCGGGCGAGTGCATCGATCCGCACTATTTCGCGGTGCTGATCGGATCGGGCGCGACGACGGTGAACGCCTATCTGGCACAGGATTCGATCGCCGACCGCATCGCCCGCGGGCTGATCGAGGGCAGCCTGAGCGAGGCGATGGCGCGCTATCGAGCGGCGATCGATCAGGGTCTGCTCAAGATCATCTCGAAGATGGGGATCGCGGTGATCTCCAGCTATCGCGGCGGCCTGAACTTCGAGGCGGTCGGCCTCAGCCGGGCGATGGTGGCGGAGTATTTCCCGGGGATGCTGTCGCGGATCTCCGGCATCGGCATCACCGGCGTGCAGCGGCACATCGAGAAGATGCACCACCTCGGGTTCCGCGGCGGCGACTCGGTGCTGCCGATCGGCGGCTTCTACAAGGCGCGGCGCGCGGGCGAGAGTCACGCCTGGGAGGCGCGGGCGATGCATATCCTGCAGTCGGCCTGTGACCGGGGGTCGTACGATGTCTGGAAGCAGTACTCCAAGGCGATGCAGGCGCGTCCGCCGATCCATCTGCGCGATCTGCTCGATTTCCAGCCGATGGCGGGACCGGTGCCGCTCGACCAGGTCGAGAGCATCACCGCCATCCGCAAGCGGTTCGTGACGCCGGGGATGAGCCTGGGCGCGCTGAGCCCCGAGGCGCACAAGACGCTGAACGTGGCGATGAACCGGATCGGCGCGAAGAGCGATTCCGGCGAGGGGGGCGAGGACCCGGCGCACTACACGCCGGAGAGCAACGGCGACAACCCGAGCGCCAAGATCAAGCAGGTGGCGAGCGGGCGGTTCGGGGTGACGGCGGACTATCTCAACCACTGCGAGGAGCTGGAGATCAAGATCGCCCAGGGCGCCAAGCCCGGCGAGGGCGGGCAGCTGCCGGGGATCAAGGTGACGGAGCTGATCGCGAAGCTGCGGCATTCGACGCCGGGGGTGACGCTGATCTCGCCGCCGCCGCACCACGACATCTACTCGATCGAGGACCTGGCGCAGCTGATCTACGACCTCAAGCAGATCAACCCGCGCGCCAAGGTCTGCGTGAAGCTGGTCAGCCAGTCGGGGGTGGGGACGATCGCGGCGGGTGTGGCGAAGGCCAAGGCGGACGTGATCCTGATCTCCGGGCACAACGGCGGCACGGGCGCGAGCCCGCAGACCTCGATCAAGTTCGCGGGCCTGCCGTGGGAGATGGGGCTGTCGGAGGCGCATCAGGTGCTGACGGTCAACAACCTCCGCGACCGGGTGATCCTGCGGACCGACGGGGGGCTCCGCACCGGGCGGGACATCGTGATCGCGGCGATGCTCGGGGCGCAGGAGTTCGGGGTGGGGACCGCGGCGCTGATCGCGATGGGCTGCATCATGGTGCGGCAGTGCCAGTCGAACACCTGTCCGGTCGGGGTCTGCACCCAGGATCCGAGCCTGCGCGACAAGTTCACCGGCACGGCAGACAAGGTGGTGAACCTGATGAGCTTCTACGCCCAGGAGGTGCGCGAGGTGCTGGCGGGCGTCGGCGCGCGGTCGATCGACGAGGTGATCGGGCGGGCGGATCTGCTGACCCAGGTCAGCCGGGGCGCGGAGCATCTGGACGATCTCGACCTCAACCCGCTCCTGATCAACGTCGATCAGGGCGAGCCGATCAGCTACGACCGCAAGAAGCCGCGGCAGGCGGTGCCGGACACGCTCGACGCGCAGGTGGTGCAGGACGCCGAGCCGTTCTTCAAGGACGGCGAGAAGATGCAGTTGTCCTATGCGGTGCAGAACACGCTGCGCTCGATCGGGACGCGGGTGTCGAGCCATATCGTCCAGCGGTTCGGGATGAACAACGATCTGCAGCCCGATCACCTGACGATCAAGCTCAGCGGCTCGGCCGGGCAGTCGCTCGGGGCGTTCGCGGCACCCGGGCTCAAGATCGAGGTGTCGGGCGAGGCCAACGACTACGTCGGCAAGGGGCTGTCGGGCGGGATCATCGTGGTGCGGCCGCCGCTCGGCTCGCCGCTGGTGCCGCACGAGAACGCGATCATCGGCAACACCGTGCTCTATGGCGCGACGGCGGGGGCCCTGTTCGCCAACGGCCGGACCGGCGAGCGGTTCTGCGTGCGCAACTCCGGCGCCGAGGTGGTGGTCGAGGGCTGCGGCTCGAACGGCTGCGAGTACATGACCGGCGGCATGGCGGTGATCCTCGGGCGGTTCGGCGACAACTTCGGGGCGGGGATGACCGGCGGCATGGCCTGGCTCTACGACCCCGAGGGCGAGGTCGACATGCGGCTGAACCCGGAGACCGTGATCGCGGTGCCGGTCGAGGGCGCGGCCTGGGAGGGGCTGCTGAAGGGCCTCGTCGAGCGGCACGCCCGCGAGACCGGCAGTCCGCGCGCGACCGAGATCCTGCGCCACTGGGCCGACGAGGTGCCGAAGTTCCGCCAGATCGTGCCGAAGGAGATGCTGACCCGGCTGGAGCATCCGCTGAGCGACCGGGCCGAGGCGGTACCGGCGTAGGCGTTCGCAGGTAAGGGTCGACCTTCGCAGTCGAGCGACGGACCGCGGCGGGCGACGTGGGACGGAGGGTTCAACAGTGCCATGGTCGCTTCGCGGATTTGTCCGTCGACAAATCCGCGCGCGCCTGCCTGCCGTCGTGCCGAAGGCACGCCTTCGGCGTGACGGCAGGCGCGTCTCCGACGCACCCGCCAGGCAGGCGCGCGCGGATTACAGACCGACGGTCCCGGCCGCACCCCCCCTCGGCCTCCGCGCTCACGCGCTCCGGCCGACGAACCGGCGCGACGCAATGCGTCGCTCTTGCCGGTTCGAAGGCAACCGCTTTCCGGCGAGCGATTCAGCCGCATAGGCGGATGAGCGGAGAGCATGGACTCTCGCGGGCTCAGCGCCCGGGCAGCCGGCGTCACCTCTCGTCTTCGTCCTGATCTTCGTCCCCGGAGCCGGCGTCGGATGGCGAAAGCTTGAACAGGCTCTCGGCATCGGCCTTCGCGGCCTCCGGCGAAAGGCGGCCTTCCTTGGCGCCGCCGAGCTTGAAGTTCTCGAGCCCGGAGATCGCCGAGGGCAGCCGCGGCTCGGCGTCCATCGTCAGCGACTGCTCGGTGGATACGAGCTTCATCCGCTCGTCGTCGCTCATCACCGCGCCGTCGCCGGCGTTCTTCTTCACCGCGCGCGCGACGGCGGCGTCGAGTTCGCCCTGCTTGCAGAGGCCGAGCGCCACCGGATCGACCGGCTGCACGTTGGCGATGTTCCAGTGGCTGCGGTCGCGGATCGCCTGGATCGTCGGCTTGGTGGTGCCGACGAGCTTTCCGATCTGCCCGTCGGTGAGCTCGGGGTGGAACTTCACCAGCCACGCGATCGCCGCCGGCCGGTCCTGGCGCTTTGACAGCGGCGTGTAGCGCGGTCCCTTGCGCTTCATCTCGCCCTCGGCGGCCGGGTTGTGCCAGAGCTTCAGCCGGTAGCTCGGATCGGCCTCGCCCTTGCGAATCTCCTCGGCGGTGAGCTGGCGGTTGGCGACCGGGTCGAAACCCTTGATGCCCTGTGCCACCTCGCCGTCGGCGATGCCGTTGACCTCGAGCTCGTGCAGCCCGCAGAACGCGGCGACCTGGCGGAAGGTCAGCGTGGTGTTGTCCACCAGCCAGACGGCAGTGGCCTTTTGCATCAATGGAAGCGCCATGGAACATCCCTTTCGTCGAACAAGCCTCTCCCGGTGACCGAAAACTCGGGTGCGCCGTGGCGCGAGGATCGGTTTTCGCGGGAGGATCGACGCGGTATATAGTGCGGATGGGCGAGATGATAAAGAGTTTTTCGCTGAGCCTCGCGCTCGTGGCAGTGGTCTCCGCGGCGGTCTCCGCGGCGCGGGCGCAGGACTTCGACTACTACGTGATGGCGCTGACCTGGACGCCGAGCTGGTGCCTGTCGGAAGGCGACGCCGACGCCGGCCAGTGCGACCCCGCGCGCGATCTCGGCTTCACCCTGCACGGCCTCTGGCCGCAGGACGACGCGGGCGGCTGGCCGGAATACTGCGACGCGCCGCGCGCGGCGGACCCGTCGCGACGGCAGACCGCGGCGATGGCAGACATCATGGGCTCGGGAGGCCTGGCGTGGTACCAGTGGAAGAAGCACGGCCGCTGTTCCGGGCTGGCCTCGGAGGACTATTTCGCGCGCGCCCGGCGCGCCTACCTGGCGCTGGACCTGCCGCGCCCGGCGGCCGCGCGTCCAAGCGCCGACGCGGTGGAGGCAGCGCTTCTCGCGGCCAATCCCGCGCTGGCGCCCGAGGACGTGGTGGTCACCTGCCGGGCCGGGCGGATCGCGGAGGCGCGCGTCTGCCTGACCCGCGACCTGGTTCCGCGCGCCTGCGGCCCGGACGTGGCCCGCGATGTCTGCCGCCAGCGCGGGCCGCTGGACATGCCGCCGGTGCGGTAGTCGCAGGGGAATCGCATTTGACAAAGCGCGGTGGCGGGAGGTCGCGCGCCCCGGGCGTCGCTGCCCGCCCGGGCATCGGCCGCCCGCGATGAGGGCAGCGGCACGCCCGCCGGGGGGGCCGCGAAAGCGGCCGCCCGGGGGGCGGGCGGCCGCTGCCCGGCGTCGGGCGCCGGGCGGGACGGTGTCACCCGCGCACGCTCGGCCCCGCGGCCGTCATATGCGATCGTCCTGGCGGCAGTCGGGGTCGTCGCTTGCATTCCCCGGCGCGCGTGCCATTTTCCATGTGATCGCGACCGCCCGGGAGGGACGCCCATGTGCCGCAACATCCGGCCGCTCTTCAATTTCGAGCCGCCCGCGACCGACGACGAGATCCGCGCCGCCGCGGTGCAGTTCGTGCGCAAGATCAGTGGCTACAGCAAGCCGTCCGCCGCCAACGAGGCGGCGTTCGAGCGCGCGGTCGACGATGTCGCCCATGCCGCGCGCCAGCTGCTCGGCTCGCTCGTCACCAGCGCCGACCCGCGCGACCGGGAGGTCGACGCCGCGAAGACCCGCGAGCGCTCCCGGCTCCGTTTCGCGGCGCGGCAGCCAGCGTGATCGCGCGGGCAGACCGTCGTCCGGCACGCTGATGGCAGAGGAACCCGGACGCACACCCCGGCAGCAGCCCGGCGTCCTGCACACCCTCCATCATGGAGCCGGCCAGGTGGCGATCCGCCTGAGCGAGGCGTTCCGGCCGCGCGTCAGCCTCGGTGTCCGTCTTGTCGCGCTCGATGGCGCGGGCGGGGTGTTCCTGGTGCGCCACTCCTACGTTCCCGGTCTCCACCTGCCCGGCGGTGCGGTCGACGCCGGCGAGACCTGCCGCGAGGCGGCGGTGCGCGAGGCGCAGGAAGAAGGCTGGCTCGCCTTCGACGCGGCGCCGGAGCTCTTCAACGTCTATCGCAGCACGGCGGGCGGCCGGCGTGACCATATCGCACTGTTCACCGCGTCCGGCGTCCGGCAGGAGCGCCCGAAACGGCCGGGGCTGGAGATCGTCGCGGCGGGGTTCCATCGGCTCGATGCGCTGCCCGACGATCTCACCCCCTCGACCCGCGCCCGCATCGAGGAAATCCGCGGGCTCCGCCCGAAGTCCGACCACTGGTAGCTCAGGCGATCTCGAGCACGATCTTGCCGATGTGCTCCGACCGTTCCAGCCAGGCGTGCGCCTCGGCGGCGGCCTCGAGCGGAAAGCGGCGGTCGATCAGCGGGGCGATGCGGCCGGCCTCGAGGAGTGGCCAGACCTCGCGCCGCAGCTCCTCGGCGATCCGCGCCTTCGCCTCGACCGACTGCGGCCGGAGCGTCGAGCCGGTGATGGTCAGCCGCTTCATCATCACCTGGGCGAAGTTCAGCTCGACCTTCGGGCCGGCCTGGTGGGCGATCATCACCAGCCGCCCGTCCGGCGCCAGCGCCCGGACGTCGCGCGGCAGATAGTCGCCGCCGACCATGTCGAGGATCACGTCCACCCCCCGCCCGTCCGTCGCCTCGCGCACCGCGTCGACGAAGTCGGTCACCCGGTAGTTGATCGCGAGTTCAGCGCCGAGTTCGAGGCAGGCGGTGCATTTCGCCTCCGACCCGGCGGTGACGAACACCCGCGCGCCGCGCGCCCGGGCGATCTGGATCGCGGTGGTGCCGATGCCCGACGAGCCGCCATGCACCAGCAGGCTTTCGCCGGCGACGAGGCGGCCGCGGCCGAACACGTTGGACCAGACCGTGAAGAAGGTCTCGCAGAGCGCCGCGGCCGCGCCCATGTCGAACCCGCGCGGCACCGGCAGCGCGTGGGCTGCGGGGGTCAGCGCATATTCGGCGTAGCCGCCGCCGGGCAGCAGCGCGCAGACCGCGTCGCCCGTCGCCCACTCCGCCACGCCCGGCCCGACCGCCGCCACCTCGCCCGCCGCCTCCAGTCCCGGAAGGTCCGAGGCGCCGGGCGGAGGCGCGTAGGCGCCCGCGCGTTGCATTGCATCCGGCCGGTTGACCCCCGCCGCCGCCACCCGGATCAGGATCTCGCCTGCTCCCGGCTCGGGCACCCGGCGCGTCGCGAGCTGCAACACCTCCGGCCCGCCCGGCTCGGTGATCTCGATCACCCGCATCTCGGTCGGCAGGGTCACGTCGCATCCTTTCCGGTTCCGCCGCGGCCGCCTGGCCACGCCGAAACCCGCGCCGACGACCGGGCGGCGGCGCGGACGCAGCGCTGCCACCGGCGCGACGCCGACGCGCCGCTTCCGCCGGCCGCGCAGGCGGGCGGCCCCGCGGTCACGCGGCCCTCAACGTCTGGTGCGCGAAATCCCAGTAGAGCGCGCGGGCCCGGCCGGCCACGGGTCCGGCGCCGAGCTCGCGCTCCTCGAAGCGCGTGACCGGCGTCACCTTGCTGGCGTTGCCGGTGAGGAAGATCTCGTCGGCGGCCGCGAAGTCCGCGACACCGAGTCGGGTCTCGGCCACCTCGAACCCGTCCTCGCGGAGCAGCCGCATCACCCGCTGCCGGGTGATGCCGTTGAGGAACGTGCCGTTGGCGACCGGCGTCATCACCACGCCGTCGCGCACCAGGAAGGCGTTGGTCGAGGCGGTCTCGGCGACGTTGCCCTGCTGGTCGAGCGACAGCGCGTTCTGGAAACCGCGCGAGCGGGCCTCGCGCACGATCCGGGCGTTGTTGGGGTAGTGGCAGGCGGCCTTCGCCTCGCAGAGCGCTGCGTCGGGGGAGGGGCGGCGGAACGGCGACACCGTCAGGGCCATCGGCCCGGGTTCGCGCAGCGGCAGCTCCTCGAGGCAGATGGCGATTGCGGTCGAGTCGGGCAGCGCGTCGATCAGCGCCGGCGACGCCTCGCGCGACCACATCATCGGCCGCAGGTAGAGCGGCCGGTCGGCCCCGAGCCGGCGGATGCCGTCGCGGATCAGCGCCTCGATCTCGCGGGCCCCGAGCGGCGGGGCGAGGCCCATGGTCTCCGCCGAGCGGATGATCCGGTCGCAGTGCAGGTCGAGGTCGGGCGTCACGCCCTCGAAGGCGCGGGCGCCGTCGAACACCAGCGTCCCCTGCCAGGTGCCGTGGTCGGCCGATCCCATCACGGGAATGTTGCCGGCGGTCCAGCGGCCGTCGAACCAGGTCAGGATGCTCCCGCCGAACGCCATGTCGCCCCCTTTGGTCGGATGCCTGTCCGGGCGTTCAGTCGTGGCGATGCACGGAGCCCGGCAGATCGGAAGCGCGATTATCCCCGGGCGCCCGGACCCGGTCAAGGATCGCCTGCGGCCCCTTCAGCATGGCGGCGGCGATCGGGTTGGCGCGCACCTTCGCCTTCAGGTCCTCGAACCGCATCACGTTGTCGATGCGCCGGCCGATGAACTCCCGGGTGGCGTCGGCCCCCGGCGACTGGTCGCCGAGCCAGTAGAGCAGCGCGGAGGAATAGACCGCCGACAGGGTGGTGCGCTTGGTGTACCAGTTGAAGTCGCGGCTGGTGTCGCCCAGCGCGGTCCAGATGGTGTCGGCGGTGTGCCAGATCGCCCGCGCGCCATCCGCGGCGTGGTGCGGCAGCGCGAAAAGCGCCGCTCCCCGCCGCACCGCCTCGCGCTCGCCCGCGACCAGTTCCAGCCGGTGCATCACCGCGTAGGCGACCCGGTCGCGAAACCGCATTCCGAGCAGATCGTCGGACGCCAGATCGCGGGCGAGATCGGCGTCGCGGGCGTTGTGGTAGGCAAGTGCCAGATCGACCCCGCCGCGCGGGAACGCGAGCCGCGACAGCGCCGGATCGACGCCGGCGTCCTCGACCGCGTGGGCCAGCGTCCGGTCGGTCCAGCCGTCGAACGCCACATGCGTCAGGGCGGCGTCGATCACGGCAGCCCGTGTGGCCGCGAGATGGTCGTCCTCGCTTCGAACGTCTTCACTCATTGCCTCGTCACTCATCGCCTTGTCACTCATCGCCTTGCAACTCCCTCACTTTTATGCGCCCGGTCGGTGGACAGAGCGGGCTTGCATCGCTATATAGCGCGCTCCTGCCGATTTTCGAAACGCATGACACTGGAAAGGTGGTGAAAGCTAAGTGCAGGTAATGGTTCGTGACAACAACGTCGATCAGGCGTTGCGCGCGCTCAAGAAGAAGCTGCAGCGCGAGGGCGTGTTCCGCGAGATGAAGCTCCGGCAACATTTCGAGAAACCGTCCGTCAAGAAGGCCCGCGAGCGGGCCGAGGCCGTCCGGCGAGCGCGCAAGCTCGCGCGCAAGAAATTGCAGCGTGAAGGCCTCCTCTGACCCCTGACCATCGTTAAGGTCACGCCAAAGGTTCAGGCGCCCCTCGCGGGCGCCTTTCCGTTTTCGGCCCTTGCGTTTCGGTGTGTCTCGCGGAAAGGGAGGCCGGTCGGCGGGCTTGGTGGCGGTCAGGTGCGATATGGCGCGCCAACGCACGTGATATACCTGGATGTCGTTGAGACTGCTAGGATTAACCATCAATAATTCTGGCTGAACATACTACACGACAGTGTAGAAGAAGCGCGCGGGTTCGGCCGTTCCGCCCGGGCCCCGAGCCCGGGCTGCGGCCGCCCGCCCCACCGGGGCGGCCGCAATGCGGCCCCCCGCGGGCGTGCCGCAGCCCTTTGCGCGGGCGGGAGGCGCAGTCCCACCAGCAACTGGCGGAGGTCTGCGCTCCAGTGTCGTGTAGCGTGTTGGCTTAACGCTCGTCCGGGCCGCTCATGGACGTCGCCCGTCAGACCCCGAGCCCATGCCGGGCGAACACCAGTGCCGCCGCGACCGCGCCCCAGATGAAGCCGGAGACCACCGCCAGACCGACCAGCCCGATCGCGCCGCCGGCCAGCACCGCCAGTCCGTCGCGCCCGAGCAGCCCGACCGCCATCAGCACCAGCGCGAGGCCCGGGATGCTGTTGCCGAAGGGGATCGGCAGGAAGACGATGGCGGCGAGAAGCAACCCCGCCGCGCCGATCGCCCGCTTGCCGACCACCCCGGTCACCGGCAGCAGCCGCGGCCGCACCATCCGCTCGATCCGCCGCAGCCGGGGCGCGATGCGCCCCACCAGCCGCTCGAAGTCGACCCGGCGCAGCGAGCGGCGGCGCAGGAACTTCGGCAGCCAGGGGCGGCGCTGGCCGACCATAAGCTGGGCGGTCAGAAGGATCAGCGGCGCGCCCAGCACCGCGGAGATGCCCGGCAGCGCGACGGGAAGCACGTTCGGCGCGGCGAACAGGACGATCAGCGGCCCGTAGGCCCGGCTGTCGAAGGCGTCGAGCAGATGGCCGAACGACACCCGCTCGCCATCCGCCGAGTCCGCGAGCGCGGTGAGGATCGTCGAGATGTGCCGACCTCGCCGCCGCGGGACCGCTGGGGGGACAGGCGGCTCGGCCGGGTCCGGCTCGACCGGTGACGGATCGTGCATCGAAGCTTCTCGCGAATCGACTCCCGGCGATTCGGGCGCCGGGGGGGATGTAGACGTCGCATCGGCGGATGCAACCGGCCACGGCCGAGCGGCGGTCAGGATCTCGGCGCGTCGTCGCCTTCCCACTCTCGGTTCTTGCCGATGTCGGATTCGTAGACATAAGCATCCTCGACTCCCGGAAGCCGCTCGAAATCGCGGCGAAGCGCCTCGGGGAAAAAGCTGGCGCGCACGCTCTGGAACGGCGCGACCGGCTGCAGCACGTAGGCGACGTCGAGCCCGCAGGTCATCTTCAGCGCCTGCCCGCGTCCTTGAGCATTGGCGATGATCTGGTCGGCCTCGGCGCGGGTGACCGGCACCTTCTGCGCCTCGACGAAGTAGTCGAACCGGGCGTGGTAGCGCTCGTAGTAGTCGACGTAGCGCGGGGTCATGCCGTAGTGGATGTCGCCGCGCCGCGGCAGGTCGGGGTGGGTGAAGGTGCCCGCCGGGTCGTAGAGCACCTGCTGCGAGCCGTTGATCAGCAGGCCTGCATGCGCCGACCGGCCCGAACTGGCGTTGACCATCGACATCAGCGTGACGGACGGCGGTTCCGGGCTTTCGTAGCGGGCGCGCTCGATGGCATCGAAATCCGCCGGGCGGTAGACCTCGCAGCCCGCGAGCGCGAGCGCGGCCGAAAGGACGAGAAGCGCGCGGCGCATCGGACCCCGGGGAGCTCGGCCGTCGGTCAGGAATTGAAGATGGCGAGGAAGATCAACACCAGGATCGCCGCCCCGAAGACATAGACCCAGAAGTTGATGAACGCCACGAAGGTGCGCTGGTGCTCGGCCACGTCGCCCTTGCTGTCTCGATAGTCGGCCATCCGCCTCGTCTCCATGGTCTCCGGCTGCGCCGCCGGTTCGCAGGCTTTTTAACCCGATCGCGCGCCGGTGTCAGGCCCGAAATCGACGGAAGTCCACAGCCAGGCGCCGTCCGGCCCGCGCTCGCGCACGACCTCGCCCGCGTGCATCAGCCGGTTGAGATGGCCCACCGCCTCGGCCATCGCCAGCCCGAACTCCGCCGCGCCGATCCTGCGGCCGTAGAGGGTCGCGAAGCAGTCGGTCGCCCGCCGCGGGCTGGCGAGGAACTGCCGCAGCCGCGCCAGCCCGTCCTCGCCGTGCGCGCTCAGCTCCGCGAGCCGCGCGGGCAGGCCGTTGAACGGCCGCCGGTGCCCGGGCAGCGCCAGGTGCGGCTCGCGCGCCAGTCCCGCGAGCCGGGCGCAGGCGGCGAGCCACTCGCCCACCGGATCGGCGTCCGGCTCGGTGGCGTAAACCCCGAGGTTCGGGGTGATGCCGGGCAGCACCTGGTCGCCGACGAGCACCAGATCGTGATCGACGCCCCAGAGCGTCGCGTGCTCCGGCGCATGGCCGTGGCCGATCTCGACCCGCCAGCGCCGGCCCCCGGCCGCGATCTCGCAGCCCTGGACGATCCGGGTGTAGCCGAGCGGCATCGGCGCCACCACGTCGGCGAAGTTGAACGGCCGCTGGCCGGCCCGCTCCGCCAGCATCGCCGCCGGCATCCCGGCGCCGCGCCAGAACGCCAGCGTCTCGGGCGACGGCCGGTCCTGCACGTCGAGCGTCAGCATCCGCGCCATCAGCCAGGCGGTGCGCGTGGCCAGAAGCTCCGCGCCCCGCGCCTGGAACCAGCCGGCAAGCCCGGCGTGGTCGGGATGGTGATGGGTCAGGATCACCCGGCGCACCGGACGCCCGGCGAGCGGCCCGGCGAGGATCGCCGCCCAGGCCTCGCGGCAGCCGGGCGTGTCGAGCCCGGTGTCGACGACGGTCCAGCCGTCGCCGTCGTCGAGCGCGTAGACGTTCAGGTGATCCGGCCGCATCGGCAGCGGCAGGCGCAGCCAGAGCACGCCCTCGGCGATCTCGACCGCCCCGGCTCCGCCCGGCGGGTCGGGAAAGGGATAGCGGACCGCCGGCTGGTCCATCAGGAGGCGAGCTCCACGGCATAGAGCGGGGCCGCGCCCTCGCAGGCCGCGTCGCAGAGCGCGCCTGTCTGCGGCATCAGCTGGCGGATGTGGAACGCGGCGAGCGGCTCGCGGGCAGGTTCGGCCAGCGCCGCCTTCAGCAGGTAGTGCCCGCCGAGCGTCAGCGCGAAGGCCCGCAGGAACGGCACCGCGCCGGCGAAGCGGTCGTTCGCGTCGGCCGCCACCATCCAGTCGGTCGCGCGCCCGAGCCGGTCCGCCGCCGCCGCCAGCCGGTCGCCGAGTTCGCCGCCGGTCGCGCCGGTGGCGGCGATCTCGGCAATCAGCGCGCGGGCCGCGGCGCCGCCGTCCATCAGCTTGCGCCCGACCATGTCCATCGCCTGGATGCCGTTGGTGCCCTCGTAGATCGCCGTCACCCGCACGTCGCGGTAGAACTGCGCCACCCCGGTCTCCTCGACGTAGCCCATGCCGCCGAACACCTGCATCGCCATCTCCGACACCTCGCAGCCGGCGTCGGTGCCGAACGCCTTGGCGATCGGCGTCAGGAACGCGGCGCGCGCGGCCCAGTCCGCCTCGCCGGTCGCCGCGCCCATGTCGGTCGACAGCGCGCAGTCGAGACAGATCGCCCGCGCCACCGCCACGGTCGCGGCCATCGTCAGCAGCATCCGCCGCACGTCGGCATGGCCCGCGATCGTCGCCGCGCCTTCGACCGGCGGGCGTCCCTGCCGGCGGTCGTTGGCGAACGCCACCGCTTCCTGCAGGGCGGCGTCGGCCTGGCTCAGGCCCTGCACGCCGACCCCGAGACGGGCGTTGTTCATCATCGTGAACATCGCGGCCATGCCCTGGTGTTCGTCGCCGATCAGCCAGCCTTTCGCGCCGTCGAACTCCATCACGCAGGTCGGGCTGCCGTGCAGGCCCATCTTGTGCTCGAGCGACAAGGCCCGCACCCCGTTCGCCACGCCCGGCCTGCCGTCTTCGTCCGGCACGAACTTCGGCACCAGGAACAGCGAGATGCCCCTGGTCCCCGGCACCGCGTCCGGCAGCCGGGCCAGCACCAGATGGCAGACGTTCTCGGCCATGTCGTGATCGCCCCAGGAGATGAAGATCTTCTGCCCTGTCACAGCAAAGGTGCCGTCGCCGTTCGCCTCCGCCCGCGTCCGGATCGCGCCGACGTCGGAGCCCGCCTGCGGCTCGGTCAGGTTCATCGTGCCGGTCCAGGCGCCGGCGACCAGTTTGGGCAGGAACACCGCCTTGACCGCGTCCGGCGCGTGGTGTTCCAGCGCCTCGATCTGGCCCTGGGTCAGCAGCGGCGCCAGCGACAGCGCGATGTTGGCGGCGGAGCACATTTCGTTGAGGCAGGTCAGCAGGATCACCGGCAGGCCCATGCCGCCATGCTCGGGATCGGCGGCGATCCCGACCCAGCCGCCTTCGGCGAGCCGGCCGTAGGCCTCGGCAAATCCCGGCGTCGCGCGCACCACGCCGTTCTCCAGCCGCGCGCCTTCCAGATCGCCGGCCCGGCGCAGCGGCGCCAGCACCTCCTCGGCGAGCTTCGCCGCTTCGCCGAGGATCGCCTCGACCGTTTCCGGCGTCGCTTCCGCGTAGCGCTCGGTCCCGGCCAGCCTGTCGGCGCCGAGCACGTGATCGAGCAGGAAGCGCATCTCGGAGACGGGCGCGCGATAGGTCATGGCAGTTCCCCCGGGGTCTGGCGGCGGCGGCAGCCAGCGGCTATCACGGGCCGCCGTCGCGGGCGCGGATCCTAGGGTCTGCCGCCCGCCGCCACAAGCCGGACGCCGCGTCACCCCATGGCCGAGATCAACACCGTCACCCTGTCCGACAGCGATCGCGGCGTGCGCGCCGCCGCCGGGCTCTTGCGCGCGGGCGCGCTCGTCGCGTTTCCGACCGAGACCGTCTACGGCCTCGGCGCCGACGCCCGCGACGACCGCGCGGTCGCCGGGATCTTCGCCGCCAAGGAGCGCCCGGCGTTCAACCCGCTGATCGTGCATGTCGCGGATCTCGCCGGTGCCGAAGCGTATGCCACGTTCACGCCCGAGGCCCGGCGGCTGGCCGCGCGCTTCTGGCCCGGACCGCTGACGCTGGTCCTGCCGCGGCGGCCGGGCGCGGGGCTGTCCGAGCTCGCCACCGCCGGCCTTCCGACCGTCGCGCTGCGCGTGCCCGCGCATCCGCTGGCGCGGCGTCTGCTCGCGGTGTTCGCCGGGCCGCTGGCGGCACCTTCGGCGAATCCCTCGGGCCGGGTCAGCGCCACCACCTGCGCCCACGTGCGCGACGGTCTCGGCGGCCGGATCGCGGCGGTCCTCGACGGCGGGGCCTGCCCGCTCGGGCTCGAGTCCACCATTCTCGGCTTCGATGGCGACCGGCCGGTGCTGCTTCGCCCCGGCGGGCTGCCGGTGGAGGACCTCGAAGCTTTCCTCGCCCGCCCGCTCGCGATCCCCTCAGGCGACCGGGTGACCGCGCCGGGACAGCTCGCTTCGCACTACGCCCCGCGCGCGGCGCTGCGACTCGACGCCGAAGGACCGGGCGCCGACGAGGTCTGGCTCGGCTTCGGTCCGGTCGAGGCGCTGCGGCCCGGCCTCAACCTCTCGCCCGCCGGGGACCTGGTCGAGGCCGCGGCCAACCTGTTCGCCCACCTGCGCGAGATCGACGCGCTGGCGGCGCGTGAAGGCGCCGCGCGCATCGCCGTCGCCCCGATTCCCCGCGCGGGCCTTGGCCGCGCGCTCAACGACCGCCTCGCCCGCGCCGCCGCGCCGCGCGGCTGATGATCCACTGAAAGCGATGAAGAATGTCGATTCCCGAGACAGCTGCCCTGCTGGCGGCGGCTTGCTATGCCAGTGTCATCCTCCTGTTCTTCGCGCTTCACCTCGTCGCGCCGCAGCGTTCCATGCTTTCCCACGCGGTGAGCGACTATGGCCTCGGCGGGACCGCTCGCCTGTTCATCGTCTATGGCGTTGCGGGATGTCTGGGCGCGGGACTGCTGGCTATCGCCACCGCAACCGATCGGACGACAGGGTTTCCTGTCCGGGTGACGGTCTATCTCGCCTCGCTCGCGGTTCTGCGGCTCGGCGTGCTGAGGTTTCGCACCGATCCGGCGGGCGGGGCGGCAACGCGGGAAGGGCGGTGGCACTACCTCTTCGCGGTGGTCACCTTCGCGCTGACCTACATGGCGGTTTCGGCGGCGCAGCCGACCGTGGACGCGATCTCATCGTCAACGATGCGCGTCGTCATGGAGGCTCTCGGCTGGAGCGCGGCGGCGTCGCTGGCGTGCGTTGTGTTCACGTTGCTGCCGCCGCTGAAGATCGTATTCGGTCTGGCCGAACGGATATTCCTGCTGTCCACGGCGCTGTGGCTGCTCATGCTCGCGGTCACGCTCGCCATGCACGCCTGAACGCTGCGACCCGCGCAGACGGTTCGCGCCTCAGGCCCGTCCGCCCTCCGCAGACAGGAGCCGGGGGTCGATCGAGATCGAGCGCAGCGCCGCGGCCCACTTGTCGGCATCGTTCACCCCGAAGATCAGATCGGCGTCCGCCGGCGCGGTCAGCCAGCCGTTGGCCTGGATCTCGCCCTCGAGCTGCCCGGGCCCCCAGCCGGCGTAGCCGAGCGCCAGCAGCGCCCGCTCCGGCCCCTCGCCGCGGGCGATGTCCTGCAGGATGTCGACCGTGGCGGTCATCGCGAAGTCATCGCTGACCTCGAGGCTCGATTCCTCGACGGCGTATTCCGACGAGTGCAGCACGAACCCGCGGCCGTGCTCGACCGGTCCGCCGAAATAGACCCGCGAGTCCTTCAGATCGGTGCCGGTCGGGATCTTCAGCTGGGTCAGGAGATCGCTGAAGCTGAGCTCGGGGGCCGGCTTGTTGACGATCAGCCCCATGGCGCCTTCCGCGGAGTGGGCGCAGAGAAAGATCACCGACCGCTCGAACCGCAGATCGCCCATCCCCGGCATGGCGATCAGGAGCTGGCCGTCGAGAAACTTGGCGTCGCGGATTTTCATCGCTCGAAGATGGGCCGGTTGCCCGGCGAATACAAGCGAACCTCCCCGCGCGTTCCGAAAGGGAGCGGGTTGAACGCACGCTGCACGACCCAAGCCAGAAGCTCCGCCCTCCCCGCAGCAAAAATGCCACCATCGCTCGCGCCAAGGGCTGCGGCACGCCCGGGCGGGGGCGGCATTGCGGCCGCCCGGGCGGCGCCGGCTGCAGCCCGGGCTCGGGGCCGGGCGGGACGGCCGAACCCGCGCGCTTGTCTACACTGTCGTGCAGCCCCCTCGCCGCAATGTGAGTGTCGCGCCAAGGGGTTCCCGGCTATCGTCCCGGCATGCAACCCCGATCGGACCCCCTGATGCGCCTGCCCGCCTTCGCCTTCGCCCTCTGCAGCGCCGCCCTTCCGGCGGCCGCCGATCCGCTGGTCGGCGGCGTGCGCTCCGATGTCGCGCTCATCGACGGCTGGCGGCAGGCCGACGGCAGCCGGATGGCGGCGGTCGAGTTTCGCCTCGCCCCGGGCTGGCACACCTACTGGCGGGTGCCCGGCGAGGCGGGCATTCCGCCGGTGTTCGACTGGTCCGGCTCGAAGAACCTCGCCTCGGTCGGCTACGAGTGGCCGCGCCCGGAGATCCTCGACAGCTACGGGTTCCAGAGCTTCGGCTTCACCGATCGGCTGGTGCTGCCGGTGCGGCTGGTCCCACGCGATCCGGCCGCGCCGCTCCAGCTCGCCCTGTCGGTGTCGTTCGGTGTCTGTGACGACGTCTGCCAGCCCGACGAGGCCGAGATCGCCGCCACGCTCCCGCCGGACGCGCCACCGGTCGGCCGATCCCGGATCGAGGCGGCGCTGGCCGAGCGTCCGCACGGCGCGACCGAGTGCGGCGTGGCCGCCGTTACCTGCCGGCTCGTCCCCGACGGCGACGGCTACACCCTGACCGCCGCGGTCACCTTCGCGGCGGATCCGGGACCGGGGCAGGCGGCGGCGATCGAGGCGGGTCAGCCCGACCTCTGGATCGGCGCGGCAGAGAGCCGCACCGACGGCCGTACCGTGACCGCCCGCGCGAAGGTGGCGGCGACCGGCGGCGCCGGCCCGCTGCTCGAACGCCGCGCCTTGCGGCTGACCGTGCTCGACGACGATCGTGCCGTCGACATCCACGGTTGCACGGCACCCGGGTAGCCCGATCTCAGGGCTTTCGCTCCGCGCCGATCTTCGGCTCGGTGCCGCCGACCAGCCGGCGGATGTTGGCGTGATGGCGCACGAAGACCAGCGCCGCGACCGCGACCCCGAACAGCACCGCGTCGGTGCGCCCGGTCAGCGCCAGCCATAGCGGGATCGTCGCCGCCGACACCAGCGCCGCCAGCGACGAGAAGCGGAACGCGAACGCCGTGGCGAGCCAGGTCGCGCAGGCAGCCAGCCCCGCCGGCCAGGCGAGCGCGATCGTCAGCCCGAGAAAGGTCGCGACCCCCTTGCCGCCGCGAAACCCCAGCCAGACCGGAAAGCAGTGGCCGAGGAACGCCGCGAAGCCCGCGACCATCGCCGCGTTCTCGCCGGCGATGGCGCGGGCGATCAGCACCGCCGCCGCCCCCTTGCCCGCGTCGAGCAGCAGCGTCGCCGCGGCGGCGGGCTTGTTGCCGGTCCGCAGCACGTTGGTCGCGCCGATGTTGCCCGAGCCGATCGTGCGCAGATCGCCGAGGCCCATCGCCCGGGTGATCAGCATGCCGAACGGGATCGATCCGAGCAGGTAGCCGAGAACGAAGGCGAGGCCGAGCGTCATGCGTCCTCCCGTGCGAACACCTCGCGGCCGCCGACCCAGGTGCGCAGCACCCGGCCTTCCATTCGCGCCAGGTCGTAGGGCGTGTTCTTCGATTTCGAGCGCAGCGTCGCCCGGTCGAGCACGAACGGCGTGTCCGGATCGAACAGCACCAGATCGGCCGGAGCGCCGACCGCGAGCCGCCCCGCCTCGAGCCCGAGCAGCCGGGCCGGGTTCAGCGCCAGCGCCCGCCAGAGCGCCGGCAGCTCGAGATGCCCGCCGTGGTGCAGCCGCAGCGCCGCCGGCAGCAGGGTCTCGAGCCCGACGGCGCCGCTCGCGGCCTCCTCGTACGGCAGGCGCTTCTCCTCCTCGTCCTGGGGGGTGTGGAACGAGCCGATGATGTCGATCAGCCCGCTCGCCACCGCCTCCACCATCGCGGTCCGGTCGTCCTCGGAACGGAGCGGCGGCGTGAGCTTGAAGAACGTGCGGTAGTCGCCGACGTCGAACTCGTTCAGCGTCAGGTGGTGGATCGACGCCCCCGCCGTGACCGGCAGCCCGGCGTCGCGCGCCCGCCGCAGCGCCGGCAGGCTCGCCGCCGTCGACAGCTGGTCGGCGTGGTAGCGCGCCCCCGTCACCTCGACCAGCGCCAGATCCTGCTCGAGCGCGATGCGCTCGGCGATCGGCGGCACGTCGGGCAAGCCCCAGGGCGCTCGCGAACTGCCCGGTGGTCACGCAGGCGCCCTCGCTGAGCCCCGGGTCCTGCGGATGCCCGACCACCAGCGCGCCGAGACCGGCGGCATAGGTCAGGCAGCGATGGAACACCCGGGTGCTCGCCACCGCCCGCACGTCGGTGAAGGCGACGGCACCGGCGTCCATCAGGAAGCTGATCTCGGTCATCTCGCGCCCCAGGCGGCCCTTGGTCAGCGCCGCCATCGGCAGCACGTTGACCGGGCTGGCGCCGACCGCCCGGCGCTGCAGGAACTCCAGCGCCTCCGGGCTGTCGATCGGCGGCGCGGTGTCGGGCCGCGTCACCATCGTCGTCACCCCGCCCGCCGCCGCCGCCGCCCCGGCGGTGCGGAAGCTCTCCTTGTGCCGCTCGCCCGGCTCGCCCACCTTCACGCCGATGTCGATGATGCCCGGGGCGAGATGCCGCCCGCCGCAGTCCTCGCCGGGGCCGTCGCCTTCGAACACCTCGACGATGCGGCCGTCGTCGATGACGACACCGCCGGCAAACACCCGGTCGCCCTCGGGATCGACCAGGCGGGCGTTGGTGAGTCTAAGCATCCTGCCTCACGCCACTGTTCCGTCCAGATCGTTGCGCTCGCGCACGTTGCGCGCCAGCAGGTCCATCGCCGCCATCCGCACGGCCACCCCCATCTCCACCTGCTCCTGGATCACGCTGACGTTGATGTCGTCGGCCAGCAGCCCGTCGATTTCCACGCCGCGGTTCATCGGCCCCGGGTGCATCACGATCGCGTCCGGCTTGGCCGCCGCCAGCTTCTCCGCGTCGAGCCCGTAGCGGTGGTAGTACTCGCGCATCGACGGGATCAGCGCCCCGTCCATCCGCTCGCGCTGGAGCCTGAGCATCATCACCACGTCGGCGCCTTCCAGCCCGGCTGCCAGATCCTGGAACACCTCGACCCCCATCCGCTCGGCGCCCGCGGGCATCAGCGTCGGCGGCGCGATCAGCCGGATCCGGTTCTCCATCCGCCCGAGCAGCAGGATGTTCGACCGCGCCACCCGGGAATGGGCGATGTCGCCGCAGATCGCCACCGTCAGCCGGGTGAGCGTCCCCTTGCGCCGCCGGATCGTCAGCGCGTCGAGCAGCGCCTGGGTCGGGTGCTCGTGCCGGCCGTCACCGGCGTTCAGCACCGCGCAGTTCACCTTCGAGGCCAGCAGGTTCACCGCGCCCGACGAGGGATGCCGCACCACCAGCAGGTCGGGATGCATCGCGTTCAGCGTCATCGCCGTGTCGATCAGCGTCTCGCCCTTCTTCACCGACGAGGACGCCACCGACATGTTCATCACGGTCGCCCCGAGCCGCTTGCCGGCCAGTTCGAAGCTCGCCTGGGTCCGAGTCGAGGCCTCGAAGAACATGTTGATCTGGGTCAGGCCCTTCAGCGCCTCGGCGCGCTTGTCGGCGCTGCGGTTCAGCGCGACGTAGCTCTCGGCGAGGTCGAGCACGGCCTCGATGTCGGCGCGGGACAGCGGCTCGATGCCGAGCAGGTGGCGGTGCACGAACAAGGGGCCCTCCGGTGCGTCCGTCCCCGGCGCATCTACAGCAGGCGCTGTCCGGCGGCAAGCCGCCGGCCCGGTGGGGACCGGGACACACTGCACGACACAAGCCAGCGGCTCCGCTCTTCGCGTAATGAAACGGCACCGTCGGGCGCGAAGGGCAGCGGCCGGACCGCGGGGCGGGCGCGAAAGCGGCCGCCCCTTGGGGGGCGGTTCGGCCGCTGCCCGGGCTGAAGCCCGGGCGGCACGGCTCGGCCGGCGCTCCCTGATCCATGCTGTGGTGCAGCGTGGAAACGGGACGACGAACGTCCCATGCCGGCCGATTCTGCCGCTTGCGGAGCGACTCGGTGCCGCCTATGTTCGTCTCAAGGCGGTCGGAGGCACCGCATGACAGGCCGTAGCCCCGGGCAGCGGCCTGATTTGTATGGACAAGCCGCCGGCCGGAAAACGGAGGTAGGGAATGGAGAAGGTTCCGCTGACCGCGAAGGGCTTCGCCAAGCTCGACGCGGAGTTGAAGAAGCTGAAGAGCATCGAGCGGCCGGCGGTGATCGCCGCGATCGCCGAGGCGCGCGAGCATGGCGACCTGAGCGAGAACGCCGAATATCATGCCGCCCGCGAGAAGCAGAGCTTCATCGAGGGGCGGATCCGCGAGCTCGAGGGCCTGCTCGGGCGCTCCGAGGTGATCGATCCGAGCCGGTTCTCCGGCGCGGTCAAGTTCGGCGCGACGGTGGTGGTGGTCGACGAGGACACCGACGAGGCGAAGACCTACCAGATCGTCGGCGAGCCGGAGGCGAGCATCGAACAGGGCCTCCTGAACCTGAAGTCGCCGCTCGCCCGCGCGCTGATCGGCAAGGAGGCCGGCGACAGCGTCGAGGTGCGCACGCCGGGCGGCCTGCGGTCCTACGAAATTCGCGAAGTGAACTTCGTTTGAGGAGGAGAACGTGGCTCTTGCCCATGCCGGCTTTCCGCTCGAGACGATGCGGGGCCTGAGCGACCGGTTCATGTCGCTGTCGCGTCCCCGCCGCTGGGCGGCCGGCGCCAGCCTCGGCTGGGCGGTGATCGTAAGCGCCTACGCCATCGGCTTTCTCGGCGTGGCGGCCGATCAGGGCCGCGGCACGGTGTTTCTCGATGCGATGTTCTTTCTCGTCGCCCTGGTGCTGCCGCTGCTGCTGATCTGGCTCGCGGCCTGGCTCGCGGACGAACTGGAACACCAGCGCGAGATCGTCGCCGCGCTTGCCGACGTCACCGTGCCGCTTATCGGATCGCTGTCGGCCGCGCGCGCGACGCTGGAGCAGCACGGGCCGGCGTCGCCGGAGGCGATCGAGAAGGCCGTGCGCGGGGCGGTGCTCGGCTCGCGCCCCGATCTCGCCGTGCCGCTCGACCGGCTGCTGACCGGGCAGGCGCGCATCGAGGCCGCCGTGCAGAAGCTCGCCACCGCGCCGCGGCCCGCACCTGCGCCCGCTCCCGCTCCCGCTCCGCGCCAGCACCCGCGCCCGCCGCCGCTCCGGCTTCCGCCCCAGCTTCCGCCGCGCCGGCGGAGCCGCTGCCGCTGCTGCCCGAGGCGGACGTGCCGGCGCGGCCGGAGTGGGCCGATCTGGTGCGCGCCCTCGATTTCCCGCGCGACGCCGAGGACCGCGAAGGCTTCCGGGCGCTGCGCACGGCGCTGCGCCACCACGGCCTGGCGCAGATGCTGCAGGCGGCCGAGGACGTGCTCAACCTTCTGTCGCAGGAGGGCGTGTTCGTCGACGAGCTGCCGATGGAGCCGGTGGATCCGGCCGCCTGGCGCAGGTTCATCGCCGGCACCCGCGGGCCGTCGGTCGCCGGCCTCGGCGGCATCAGCGATCCGCGGGCGCTCGAGGCGGCGCGCGCCCTGATGCGGTCGGACTCGATCTTCCGCGACTCTGCGCTGTTCTTCCAGCGGCGATTCGACGTGGTGCTGTCGGAGTTCGCGGCCGAGGCCGACGACGCCGGCCTCGAGGAACTCGCCGCCACCCGCTCCGGCCGCGCCTTCATGCTGCTCGTCCGTCTCAGCGGATCGCTCGACTGAGTGTCTCGCGGATCAGTCGGCTCCTATCCCAACTCTTTTACTCTACATATGCGTTCCATACGCAAACCATACGCGTTCCAGATCGCACGCCTCTCCATAAACCCTTGAGATCGCTCGCCACGAGTCCGACGCCGCGCCACCCTCCCAAATCCCCCTACCCGATCAGCGCCAGCGCCGCATAGAGCGCCGCCATCCCGCCGATCACCGCGCCGATGACGCTGCGGGTGACGGCGCCGATCGCCAGCGCCGCGGCGGCGGCGATCAGGCGGGCGGGGTCGGGGTTGCCGTCGGTGGCCGGCGGCCAGACCACCATCGGTGCGACGAGGCCCGGCATCACCGCGACCGGCACGTAGCGCAGCATCCGGCTCACCCAGCCGGGCAGCCGGCGGTCGCCGACGAGGCCGATGAAGGAGAAGCGGATCAGGTAGGTGCCGAGCCCGAGCACCACGATGGTGATCCAGATCCGCGCAGTGTCGCTCATGCCCGCCGCTCCTGCCAGAGCTCGACCGCCGCGCCCGTGCCCATCGCCAGCACCGCGGCGATCAGCAGCCAGAGGCTGTAGGGCATCCAGGCCAGCGCCAGCGACACCACGACCGAGACCACCGCCGCGGCGAGGTGCGGCAGGCTGCGCAGCGCCGGTGCGACCAGCGCGATGAAGGTGATCGGCACCGCGAAGTCCAGCGCGAGGCCCTCGGGGATCGCGGCGCCGGCCACCGCGCCGACCCAGGTGGCGGCATACCACGGGCCGCAGACCGGGAGCGCGCCGCCGAGAAAATGCGCCATCTTCTGCGCCGGGCTCATCTCCGGCCGCAGGGCGAAGCGGTTCATCGACACGCCATAGGTCTGGTCGGTCAGCACGTAGGCGGCCAGCGCCCGCTGCCAGAACGGCACCCGGCCGACGTGCCCGGCCATCGAGGCGGAATACATCGCCATGCGCAGGTTCACCGCCAGCGCGGTCGACGATCACGATCAGGAGCGGCGCGTGTTCGTCGAGCAGCTGGAGCGCGGTGAACTGGGCGGCGCCGGCGATCACCATCACGCTCATCGCCATGGTCTCGGCCAGCGGCCAGCCGGCCTCGCCCGCGACCACGCCGAACAGCATTCCGAACGGCACGATCACCACCAGGAACGGCAGGCCGTCGCGCACGCCGAGCCAGAAGGCGCGGCGGATCGTTGACTCGGTCATGGTTGCTGCCCCGTCGGTCCGGCGCCTCGTCTAGCGCGGTGGCGGACGAGCGTCCAACCGGAACTTGCGCAACCCTGTCCTTGGCCGGGCGCCTGCACTATCGTCAGGATAGAGCCACTGACCGCGGAACCGACGCCCATGCCGCCCGATTATCTCATCGCCCCCGACCCAGACGCGCCGCGGCTGACGCGCAGCGTGGGCGGCGTCGATCACGAGGGGCGGCGGGTGGAGACCCGGGTGGTCGAGGAGCGGCCGCTGACGATCTTCCTGAACGGGCAGGAGATCGTCACGGCGATGACCATCGGCGATTATCCGGCGTATCTGGCGGCGGGATATCTGCTGAACCAGGGGATGCTGCTGCGCGACGACACGGTCACCGGGATCGACTACGACGAGGAGCTGGAGACGGTGGTGGTGCGCACCGCGCGGGCGACCGACTACGAGGCGAAGCTGAGGAAGAAGACCCGGACCTCGGGCTGCGCGGTCGGCACGGTGTTCGGCGACATGATGGAGGGGCTTGAGGGGCTGACGCTGCCGGCGGGCGCGGTGCGGACCTCGGACCTCTACGCGCTGGCGGCCGCGATCAACACCACGCCGAGCCTCTATCTCGGGGCGGGCGCGATCCACGGCACGGTGCTGTGCGAGGGCGCGCGGCCGCTCGTCTACATGGAGGACGTCGGGCGGCACAACGCGGTGGACAAGATCGCCGGGTGGATGGCGCTCGAGGGGGTCGGGGCGGCCGACAAGCTGCTCTACACCACCGGGCGGCTGACCTCGGAGATGGTGATAAAGACCGCGCTGATGGGCATCCCGGCGCTGGCCAGCCGGTCGGGGTTCACCGCCTGGGGCGTGGAGATCGCCCGGTCCGTGGGGCTGACGCTGATCGGGCGGATGCGCGGCAGGCGGTTCCTGTGCCTTGCCGGGGAGGAGCGGCTGGTGTGGAACGCCGATCCGGCGACGGTGCCGGAGGAAGCGCCGCGGCACCGGCGCAAGGCGGCGGACGGCGGGCGGTGATCGCCGGCGTGATCCTCGCGGGCGGGCGGGCGACCCGGATGGGCGGCGGCGACAAGGGGCTGCTGGCGCTCGGCGACCGGCCGATCCTCGGGCACGTGGTGGCGCGGCTGCGGCCGCAGGTGGCAGCGCTGGCGCTGAACGCCAACGGGGACGCGGCGCGGTTCGAGCGGTTCGGCCTGCCGGTGCTGCCGGACAGTCTGCCGGACCACCCCGGACCGCTGGCCGGGGTACTCGCGGGCCTCGACTGGGCTGCGGAAGCGGAGGCGGAGGCCATCGTCACCGCCGCGGCGGACACGCCGTTCTTTCCGCGCGATCTGGTTGTACGCCTGCGGGCGGCGGCCGGCGAGGCGGGCATGCCGCTGGCAATGGCGGTGACCCCGGGCGAGGCGGGTCTGGACCGGCATCCGACCTTCGGGCTCTGGCCGGTGGTGCTGCGCGACGATCTGCGGGCGGCGCTGGCGGGGGGCTTGCGAAAGATCGTGGCATGGACCGGCCCGCACGGATGCGCCCGGGCGGAGTTCGCCGACGCCGATGCGTTCTTCAACGTCAACACGCCCGAGGATCTCGAGCGGGCGCGGGCGATGCTGGGGGCCGCGCGGGCATGAGGCTCTACGGCGTCACCGGCTGGAAGAACTCCGGCAAGACCGTGCTGGTCGAGCGGCTGGTGGCGGAGATCACCGGGCGCGGGTTCACGGTCTCGACGCTGAAGCACGCGCACCACGTGTTCGACGTCGACCAGCCCGGCAAGGACAGCTACCGCCATCGCGCCGCCGGCGCGGTGCAGGTGCTGGTGGCCTCGCGGGCGCGCTGGGCGCTGCTGAGCGAATTGCGCGACGCCGGCGAGCCGTCGCTCGAGGCGCTGGTCGCCCGGCTCGACCCGGTGGATCTGGTGCTGGTCGAGGGCTGGAAGCGCGACCGACACCCGAAGATCGAGGCCCGCCGCGCGGCCAGCACGCAGGATCTGATCGCGGAACGCGACGCCACCATCGAGGCGGTGGCGGCGGACACAGCGCTCGAAGGGCTGGCGGTGCCGCTGTTCCATCTCGACGACGCGAGGGGCATCGCGGATTTCATCCTGGCGCGTACGGGGCTGGCGTGAGCGGGGCCTTCGATACGGTGGTCGTGGTCGACTGGTCGTCGCGCGGGACCGCCTCGCCCGGCCGGCCGTCGAAGGACGCGCTCTGGGTCGGCATCGCCGGGGCCGGCGAGCATTATTTTCCGACTCGTGCCGCGCTGATGGGCTGGCTGGGGGATTTCCTCGCGGCCGAGTGTGCGGCGGGGCGGCGGGTTCTCGCGGGGTTCGACTTTCCGTTCGGCTTTCCCGGCGGTTTCGCGGAAGCGGTGACGGGCGAGGCGCGGGCGCTGGCGCTGTGGGCGCATCTGGCGGGGCTGGTCCGCGACGACGAGACCAACGCGAACAACCGGTTCGAGGCGGCCGGGGCCGTCAACGCCGGGTTGCCCGGAGACGGTCCGTTCTGGGGCAACGGGCTCGGGCAGGACATCGCGCACCTGCCGCGCACAAGGCCTGCATACGGCGGCGCCGTGGCGGAATTGCGGCTGGTCGAGCGGGCGCCCTACGCGAAGGGCGCGAAATCCTGCTGGCAACTGAGCGGGGCGGGGTCGGTCGGGGGGCAGGTGCTGACCGGGCTGCCGGCGCTCTGGCGGTTGCGCGCGGCGGCGGGGGCCGCCGTCTGGCCGTTCGACACCGGGTTGATGCTGCCGGATGCGCAGGTGGTGCTGGCGGAAATCTATCCCTCGCTGCTCAATGCGGCGATCCGGGCGGAATGCGGCGCGGACGACATTCTCGACCAGGTGCAGGTGCGGGTGACGGCGCGGGCGCTGGCGGCGCTCGATGCCGGGGGCGGGCTCGGGCCGCTGTTCGAGGGCGCGCCCGGGCTGACGGAGGATCAGCGGGCGGTCGTCGCGCGCGAAGAAGCCTGGATCCTCGGGGCCGGGCACGCGGCTGCGCTGCGGAATGCCGCCGCGCCGGCCGTGCCGCGCCTGCGCAACGACTGCTTCGCGCTGCCGCCGGGGGTCGACTGGGTGCCGGTGGACACGGCGCTGGCGCGGCTCGAGGCGGCGGTGGCGCCTGTGGCCGGGGTCGAGACGGTGCCGCTGGCCGAGGCGGGGGGGCGCATCCTCGCCGCGGCGGTCGCGGCGGCGCGGTCCAACCCGCCGGGGGCGAACGCGGCGGTGGACGGCTACGGGTTCGCCCACGCGAGCTTCGGCGAGGGGCCGCACGTCCTGCCGGTGATCGCCGGGCGGGCCGCCGCTGGAATGCCGTTCGCTGGAAGGGTCCCGGCGGGGGCGGCGCTGCGTATCCTCACCGGTGCGCTGCTGCCAAGGGGCGTCGATACCGTGGTGCTGGAAGAGGACACGGCGCGAACCGGCGACACCCTGCGCTTCGACCGGGGGCTCAAGGCCGGCGCCAATACCCGCAGGGCCGGCGAGGACGTGGCAAGCGGTGCGGCGATCCTGCCGGAAGGACGCAGGATCGGGCCGCAGGACCTGGCGCTGGCCGCGGCGACCGGAGTCGCGGCGCTGCCGGTCAGGCGGCGGTTGCGGGTGGCGGTGCTGTCGACCGGGGACGAGATCCGGGAGGCGGGGACCGTGGCGGCGGCGCACCAGACGTTCGACGCCAACCGGCCGATGCTGATCGAGATCCTGCGGCGGTGGGGAATGGAGCCGCTCGATCTCGGCCACGCCGCCGACGCGTCCGGCGCGGTGGCCGCGGCGCTCGACGGGGGCGCGGCGGCGGCGGACGCGATCCTGACTTCGGGCGGCGCGTCGGCGGGGGATGAGGACCACGTCTCGCGATTGCTGAAGGCGCGCGGCGCGCTCGCCACCTGGCGGATTGCGGTCAAGCCGGGGCGGCCGCTGGCGCTCGGGGTCTGGCGCGAGCGGCCGGTGTTCGGGCTGCCGGGCAACCCGGTGGCGGCGTTCGTCTGCACGCTGGTCTTCGCGCGCCCGGCGCTGATGCGGCTTTCGGGCGCGCCCTGGGAACTGCCACGCGGGCTGATGCTGCCCGCGGCCTTCGCCAAGCACAAACGCGCGGGGCGGCGCGAGTTCCTGCGGGCGCGGCTGACCGGGGCAGGTAGCGTCGAGGTGTTCGCCTCGGAGGGATCGGGGCGGATCTCGGGGCTCGCGTGGGCGGAGGGACTGGTCGAACTGGCGGAACCGGCCCGCGAGATCCGGCCCGGCGACCCGGTGCGCTACCTGCCGTTCGCCGGGTTCGGGCTCTGAGGGATTGCCGCGGAATTGACGCCTCGGCGTCCATGCGGCACAAGGTCGGCTGATCCGCGCCCGGCGCCGCCGGCCACCAGTTCAGGAGATCGCCGCCGTGATACCGCCCGTCCTTCCGACCTACGCGCGGGCGCCGTTGTCCTTTGTCGAGGGGCAGGGCGCCTGGCTGATCGAGGAGAGCGGCGAGCGCTATCTCGATCTCGGCGGCGGCATCGCCGTGACCGCGCTCGGCCACGCGCACCCCGCGCTGGTCGCGGCACTCGAGGCGCAGGCGCGCAAGCTGTGGCACACTTCGAACCTCTACCAGATCCCGAACCAGCAGGCGCTGGCCGAGCGGCTGGTGGCGGCGACCTTCGCCGACACGGTGTTCGTGACCAACTCCGGCACCGAGGCGATCGAGTGCGCGATCAAGATGGCGCGCAAGCATTTCGATCACGTCGGCCAGCCGGAGCGGGTGCGGATCATCGCCTTCGAGGGCTCGTTCCACGGCCGCAGCTACGGCGCGATCTCGGCGGCGGGGTCGGAGAAGATGGTCAAGGGCTTCGGACCGGTGGTGCCGGGCTTCGACCACCTGCCGTTCGGCGACATCGAGGCGATCCGCGCCGCGATCGGGCCGGAGACCGCGGCGGTGCTGATCGAGCCGATCCAGGGCGAGGGCGGCATCCGGGCGCTGTCGGGCGAGGATCTCAAGGCGCTCAGGGCGCTCTGCGACGAGACAGGCGTGCTGCTGATCCTCGACGAGATCCAGTGCGGCATGGGCCGGACCGGACGGCTGTTCGCGCACGAGTGGGCGGGGATCACGCCCGACATCATGACGGTGGCGAAGGGCATTGGCGGGGGCTTTCCGCTCGGGGCGTGCCTCGCCACCGAGGCGGCGGCGGACGGCATGACCGCGGGGACGCACGGCACGACCTACGGAGGAAATCCCCTGGCGTGCGCGGTGGGATGCGCCGTGCTCGACATCATGACGGAGCCGGGGTTTCTCGATCGGGTGAGCCGGCTCTCGGGGCGGTTCCGGCAGGGGCTCGAGGGGCTGGTGGCGGCGCATCCGCAGGTGTTCGAGTTGGTGCGCGGCGATGGGTTGATGCTGGGTCTGAAGTGCCGGGCCCCGAACGCCGACGTGGTGCGCGCGGGCTATGATGCGCGGGTGCTGGTGGTGCCAGCGGCGGAGAACGTGGTGCGGCTGCTGCCGGCGCTGAACCTCACCGATGAGGAAGTCGACGAGGGGCTGCGGCGGCTCGACGCGGCGGCGTCGGCGGTCGAGGCGAAGGTCGGGGCGGGAGCCGGGGCGGGAGCATGAGGCACTTTCTCGACCTGCACACGACGCCGGCCGAGGAGTTGCGCGCGATCCTCGCCCAGGCCGCGGCGATGAAGGCCGCGCGCGGCGATGCCCCGAAGGGGCGGCCGGATGCGGAGCGGCCGCTCGACGGGCGGGTGGTGGCGCTGGTGTTCGAAAAGCCCTCGACCCGGACCCGGGTCAGCTTCGACGTCGGCGCGCGGCAGATGGGGGCGGAGACCATCGTGCTCTCGGGCGGGGAGATGCAACTCGGCCACGGCGAGACCATCGCCGACACCGCGCAGGTGCTGTCGCGGTATGTCGATCTGGTGATGATCCGGACGTTCGAGGAGGCGACGCTGCTGGAACTGGCCGGCAACGCCAGCGTGCCGGTGATCAACGGGCTGACCGATGCGAGCCACCCCTGCCAGATCATGGCCGACGTGATGACCTACGAGGAACACCGCGGGCCGATCGAGGGCGCGCGGGTGGTGTGGTCCGGCGACGGCAACAACGTCTGCGCCTCTTTCCTGCACGCGGCGGGTCAGTTCGGCTTCGATCTGGTGTTCACCGGACCGCCGGCGCTCGACCCTGCGTCGGCGGCTGTGGAGTTCGCCCGCGCGCGCGGGGTGCGGGTGGAGATCGAGCGCGATCCCGCGACGGCGGTGAAGGGGGCCGATCTGGTCGTCACCGACACCTGGATCTCGATGCACGACGCGCAGAGCGCGCGGGAGCGGCGGCACGGTCTGCTCCGGCCCTATCAGGTGAACGAGGCGCTGATGGGCCGGGCGAAGCCCGACGCGCTGTTCATGCACTGCCTGCCGGCACATCGCGGCGAGGAGGTGACGAGCGCGGTAATGGACGGACCACACTCGGTGGTGTTCGACGAGGCGGAGAACCGGCTGCACGTCCAGAAGGCGATCATGCGTTGGTGCCTCACGGTGTGAGGCGGCGAATGCGCAGGCCCGAAGCAAGACCTTTATCTGTCAACCTTCGCAAACGCGGGCGTTCGCAGGCTGATCCCATATGTTGCGCGCCCGCACCGTCCCACGCCTGGCAACGACTGAAGCCGGTTCAGGCGCCGCGCCGCCGGCCGAGCGACACGACTCCGAAGAGGGCAAGACCCGCAAGCAGCAGGGGCGCACCCGCCGGGAGCGGCACGACTGAGAGCTTGCCGCCCTGGCCCGTCCAATTTACGACGAGAGGCCCCTCGCTCACACTACCCACGATCTTGGTGTAGCTGGCGATGCCGTCTGGCCCGTTGAAGATACCCTCCGGGTGGTTCACGGGACCGGGATAGTCAGGCGCGTTGGCATCGAGTTCGAACTCCCAGCTCAGCGGACGTTTGGCCCCGTCGGTGGTCAGGGCGAAGTAGTCCTCCGCGAACGGGACGATGTTCGCAAGGTCAAAGCTGAACGCATCGTTGTTGGTGATGTCGATCGGGGGGATATTGGCGTTCGCAAGGGTGCCCGTCGGCATCACGGTCGGGTCGGAACCCGTCGCGATATCCAGGAAATCCCGCAGGCGACTTTCGTTGATGTGGATGCGACCGTCGAACGTGTACCCGTCGGTCGGCTTGTACATCTCGCGCTCCTGCGCCGTGCAGGCGCGCGGCGTGACGTTGCCGGAATAAAGCGCGAACGTGCAGGTTTCGAGAGTAGACCCCAGCAACTGGTATGTCACGGCCCATGAGGCGGAGGCCGACGCGGCCAGAGTTGTGATCGCGGCGGCGGCAAGCATATGATACTTCATCCAATATACCCCCACATCTCCTGACCACCCTGTCTACAGGCGAAACGCCGTTTTCCGGACGACGCGAGCCCGGCCAAGGCGAGGCCTGCAAGTAACAGCAGTCCGCCGCCGGCGGGCAGCGGCACGACGGACAGCCTGCCGCCCTGGCCCGACCAGTTGACGATGAGAAGATCGCTCGTGTTCAGCAGCTTGCGGTAGCTGGCGATACCCGGTCGATCGTTGTTGAACCCGGTCGGACCGTCGAAGTAGCCCTCCGGGTGGTCGTAGTCGAGATAGTCGGGCGCGCTGGCGTCGAGTTCGAAGAGCCAACTCAACGGGCGTTTGGCCTCGTCCGTGGTCAGGGCGAAATAGTCCTCCGCGAACGGGACGATGTTCGCGAGGTCGAACCTGAACGCATCGACTTTGGTGATATCGGTCGGCGGGATATCCACGTTCGCCAGGGTGCCGTCAGGCATCAGTGAGGGGTCGACATACTCATCCAGATAAGCGCTCAGGCGATTTTCGTTGATGTGGATGCGACCGTCCAGCGTGTAGCCGTCCGGAGGCTTGTACATCTCCCGCTCCTGCGCGGTGCAGGCACGATAGGGCGTGTTGTCGATGTTCTGGTATGTCGTGATCGTGCAGGTCTCGAGCGTCGACCCGTGAAGCTGGTAGGTGACGGCCCAACCGGCTGAGGCCGACGCGGCCAGAGACGCCGCCGCGGCGGCTGCAAGCATGTGATATTTCATCAATAATGCCCCTCCCGCGTTATTGATGTATCAAAGTTAGCTCCGGTGTCGTCTTCAAGTCAAGTTCGCGTTGACTTGCAGTAGCCCTTTCTCTGGTCCAGTTGCCGGAAACGTCGGCGATGGCGCCCACGGGGCACATCGACGAGGTTCGGGGCGCGGCGGCGCGGGCGTTCAGGCGCCGGCGAACCGAGCGGCGAGTTCGGCGGTGCGGGCGTCGTCAATCTTGGCGAAGAGCACGTCCGGCACGTCGAACGGGCGGCCTGCGGGCAGGGCGTCGAGGGCGCCGGCGACGTCCGCCGGCCAGTCGGCGGTATCGAGGCCGAGGGCTCGGAGCATGGTGTCGGCGGCGTCGGGCAGGAACGGGCGGCTCAGAACCGCGTAGAGGCGGATCAGGTTGAGGGCGAACCGGATGATCGCGGCGGCGCGGTCGGGATCGGTCCTGATCGCCGTCCAGGGAGCGGCGGCCTGCAGGTACTCGTTGCCGGCGACCCAGATGGCGCGCAACTCCTGGGCCGCCTTGCGAAACTCGATCGCCTCCATGCCGGCCTCGTAGGCGGCGAGGCGGCGGAGCGATCTCGGCGGTCACGTTCGCCTCGTCGTCACCGTAGGCGCCGCCTTCGGGGACGGTTTCGCCGAAGCGGGCGCGGGCGAACTTGGTGACGCGGCTGACGAAGTTGCCGAGCACGTCGGCCAGATCCTTGTTCACCTGGGCCTGGAAGCCGTCCCAGGTGAAGTTGGAGTCCGAGCCCTCGGGGACGTTCGACATCAGCCACCAGCGCCAGTAGTCGGCGGGCAGGATTTCCAGCGCCTGGTCCATGAACACGCCGCGGCCGTCGGAGGTGGAGAACTTGCCGCCCTCGTAGTTGAGGTAGTTGAACGACTTGACGTAGTCGACGAGCTTCCACGGCTCGGCGCCGTCGAAGTTGGCGCCGAGCAGCGTGGCGGGGAAGGAGAGCGTGTGGAACGGCACGTTGTCCTTGCCCATGAACTGGACGTAGCGCACGTCCGACGCGCCCTTGTCCTCGCGCCACCAGCGCTGCCAGCCGGGATCGCCCGCGCCGGTCGCGTCGGCCCACTCGGCGGTGGCGCCGATGTATTCGATCGGGGCGTCGAACCAGACGTAGAAGACCTTGCCCTCCATGCCGGGCCACGGATCGGTGCCGCGCCTCACCGGTATGCCCCAGTCGAGGTCGCGGGTGATGCCCCGGTCCTGCAGGCCCTCGCCGTCGTCGAGCCACTTGCGGGCGATCGAGGTGGTGAGGATCGGCCAGTCGGTCTGGCCGTCGATCCAGTCGCGGATCCGGTCGCGCATCCGGCTCTGGCGCAGGTAGAGGTGCTTGGTCTCGCGCACCTCGAGGTCGGTCGAGCCGGAAATGGCGGAGCGGGGCGCGATCAGGTCGGTGGGGTCGAGCTGCTTGGTGCAGTTCTCGCACTGGTCGCCGCGGGCGCGCTCGTAGCCGCAGTTCGGGCAGGTGCCGACGATGTAGCGGTCGGGCAGGAAGCGGCCGTCGGCGCGGGAGTAGACCTGCTTCTCAGACACCTCGGCGATCAGGCCGGCGTCGTAGAGCCGGCCGGCGAAGTGCTGGGTGAGGGCGTGGTTGCGGGCGCTTGAGGAGCGGCCGAAGTGATCGAAGCTGAGGCGGAAGCCGTCGGCCAGGTCCTTCTGGACCTGCCAGAGCCGGGCGCAGTAGTCCGCCACCGGTTCGCCGGTCGCAGCGGCAGCGAGTTCGGCCGGGGTGCCGTGCTCGTCGGTGGCGCAGATCAGCAGCACCTCGTGACCGCGGGCGCGGCAGTAGCGGGCGTAGACGTCGGCGGGGAGCTGGCTGCCGACGAGGTTGCCGAGGTGCTTGACGCCGTTGATGTAGGGCAGGGCGGAGGTGATCAGGATGCGGGCCATGCGGCTCCCTCGGGTCGGACTCCGAGGCAAATAGGCGATCCTCCGGGCGGTTGCCAGTGCGGAGACCCCAGAAGCGGCTTGACCGTGGCGCCGGGGTCGGAGGAGATGTGGCGCCGGAGATGTCGCGGGGGCCTTCAGCGGAGGAGCCTGTTTTCTGGATGAAACGACTGGTTGCCGGGCTGGCGTTCGCCACCCTGATCGGCCACGGCGCGGCGGCGCAGACCATCGGCGTGTCGATGGCGCTGTTCGACGATGTGTTCCTGACCGTGCTGCGCAACGGCATGGAGGCCTACGCCGCCACGCTGTCGCACGTGACCCTGCAGATCGAGAACGCGCAGAACGAGACCGGGCGCCAGCTCTACCAGGTCCAGAGCTTCCTCGAGAGCGGCGTCGATGCGATCATTGTCAATCCGGTGGACACCGACGCGGCAGTGAGCATGAGCCAGGCCGCGGAGCTGGCGGGCGTCCCGCTGGTCTACCTCAACCGCGAACCGATCAATGCCGACGACCTGCCCGACGACCAGACCCTCGTCGCCTCGGACGAGACCGAATCCGGCCGGCTCGAGGCCGAGGCCGTCTGCCGGATCCTCAAAGAGGCTGGCAAGGGCGACGGCGCTCGCGCGCTGGTGCTGGTGGGCGAGCTGTTCAACCAGGCCGCGCATCAGCGCACCGCCGACGTCCACGATGTCGTCGCCAGTGACGCCTGCAACTTCATTTCGATCGTCGAGGAGCGGCCGGCCAACTGGTCGCGCACCCAGGCCTCGAACCTGATGACGAACTGGTTGTCCGCGAAGATACCGTTCGACGCGGTCATCGCCAACAACGACGAGATGGCGATCGGCGCGATCCAGGCGATGAAGGCCGACGGCATCGATATGAAGGACGTGGTCGTCGCCGGCATCGACGGCACCGAGGACGCGCTGGCGGCGATGGCCGCGGGCGACCTGGACGTGACGGTGTTCCAGAACGCCGCCGGCCAGAGCCAGGGCGCGATCGACGCGGCGCTGAAGCTGATCGCCGGCAAGGTGGTCGAGCGCAAGATCTACATCCCCTTCGAGCTGGTCACGCCGGAGAACCTGGCCGACTATCGCTCGACGGACTGAGCCCGAACGCTTTGCGAGAAAGGATGACCTGACCCATGCCCGAGACCCTGAGCACACGTCACACCAAAACTCGGGCGATCGTCACCGGCGGCGCCCAGGGACTCGGTCTCGCCATCGCCCGGAGGCTCGCCGCCGAGGGCTGCACCCGGCTGGTGCTCGCCGGCCGCGACGCGGCCAAGGCCGCGGTGGCGGTGGACGAGCTTGAGGCGGCCGGCGCGGCGGTTCGGTTCGTGCCGACCGACCTCTCCCGGGTCGAGGACTGCTTCGCGCTGGTCGATGCCGCCGAGGCCGAGATGGACGGCGCGAATGCGCTGGTCAATGCCGCGGCCGCCTGCGACCGGGGCAGCCTGCTCGACACCACGCCCGAGATCTGGGCGCACCTGATGGACACCAACGCGCGCGGGCCGTTCTTCACCATGCAGCGGTTCGCGCAACAGGCGATCGCGCGGCGCGAGGCGGCCTCCATCGTCAACATCCTGTCGATGGCGATCCACTGCGGCCAGGCGTATCTCGCGCCCTACACCGCATCGAAGGCGGCGCTGGCGGCGCTGACGAAGAACGCGGCGCAGGCGCATCGCGGCGACCGGTTGCGCGTCAACGGCATAGCCTGCGGCTGGATGGCCACGCCGGGCGAGGACGTGACGCAGCGGCGCTGGCATGGCGCCGGCGACGACTGGCTGGAGCGGGCCGAGGCGGCGCAGCCGTTCGGGCAGCTGGTCCACCCGGAGGAGGTGGCGGGGCTGGCCGCCTACCTGCTGGCGCCGGAGGCCGGGGTGATGACCGGGGCGGTGATCGACTACGACCAGAACGTCGCGGGGGCACATCCGGAATAGCGGCCGGTTGGAGGTGGTCGAAGGGGCGAGCGCTCCGGCCGACGAGCCGGCGCGACGCCCTGCGTGGCTTTATCGGTTCCTAAAGGCGAGGCAGCGCTATGCCGCCTGATTGTCGTCTAGCGCGCCGACCATGTACTGCACCAGCTCCTGCGCGTCGGTGTCGGCGGTGGGCTTCTCGGTGACCTTGCGGCCGCGGTGCATCACCACCACTCGGTCTGCCACGGCGAAGACGTCGGGCATGGTGTGGGTGATCAGCACCACCGGCACGCCCTTGTCGCGGAGGCGCCGGATTAGCCCGAGCACCTTGTGCTGCTCGGGGACGCCGAGGTTGTTGGTCGGCTCGTCCATGATCATCAGCTTGGCTTCCCAGTAGACCGCGCGGGCGATGGCGACGGCCTGGCGCTGGCCGCCCGACAGGCTCTCGATCGGGCGGGTGAGGGTGGGGAAGTGGATCTCCAACTCGTCGAGCGCCGCGGCGGAGGCGCGCAGCATCTCTGCGTCGTCCAGCGTGCGGACGAGGCCGCCGAGATGGGGGATCTTCAGTTCGCGGCCGAGAAAGATGTTGGCGGCGACGTCGAGGTTGTTGGCGAGCGCGAGGTCCTGGTAGATGGTCTCGATCCCCTCGCGCCGGGCCTCGATCGGGCGGGAGAACCGGATGCGCGCGCCGTTGAGGCGGACCTCGCCCTCGTCAGGGGTGTGAACGCCGGAGACGCACTTGATCAGCGTCGACTTGCCGGCGCCGTTGTCGCCGAGAAGGCCGACCACCTCGCCGGGGAAGATGTCGAGATCGACCCGGTCGACGGCGGTGAGGCCGCCGAAGCGCTTGGTCAGGCCGCGGATCGAGAGGACCGGACCGCTCATGCCGCGGCCTCGCGGCGGTTGCGGCCGAGGATCAGGTCGCGGGACTGGTCGATCAGCACCGCGACGATCACCACGACGCCGACGACGATGAACTGCCAGAACGCCTGCACGTTCAGCATCACGAGCCCGGTGGTCAGCACGGCGATGATCAGCGCGCCGATCACCGTGCCCATCACGCTGCCCGCGCCGCCGAACAGGCTGACACCGCCGATGATCACCGCGGCGATCGAGGACAGGAGCAGCGGGTCGCCGATCACCGCCGAGCCGGCGGTGAAGCGCAGGGTCGAGAGGAACCCCGCGATGCCGGCGGTGATCGAGGACAGCATATAGAGCTTGATGACGTGGCGGTCGACCGGGATGCCGGTGCGGATCGCCGCCTCCATGTTGCCGCCGATCGCATAGGTGTGGCGGCCGAACTGGGTGCGGCGGAGCAGGAACACGGCGATGGCGACGACGACGGCGGTGACGAGCACCGGGTAGGGCAGGATGCGGTCCATCCGGCGCAGCATCTCGCCGGTGACGTCGGGCGGGGTGAAGAAGTGCACGCCGCCGCCCTCGCCGCGGATCAGGTAGACCAGCGCCTCGTTGCCGTAGGCGCGGATGCCCTGCGGCAAGCCGATGACGGTGGTGTTCTCCGACATCAGCAGCGCCACGCCGCGCACGATGAACGAGGTGCCGAGCGTGACGATGAACGCGGGGACCTTCAGCTTGGCGATGATCGAGCCGTTGATCATGCCGACGACGGCGGCGCCCGCGACCGCGGCGAGAAAGCCGATCACCGCAGACGGAAACAGCGGCACGCCGGCGTTGAAGGCGGCGCGGATCGCCAGCGCCGAGAGGACGGAGGCGAGGCTCATCACCCAGCCGACCGACAGATCGATGCCGGCGCCGATGATCACGAAGGTCTGGCCGAGGCCGAGCAGCAGGATCGGAATGATCGCGACCAGGATGTTCTGCGAGTTGCGGATCGACACGAAGCTGGCGCCGGAACTGAAGATCGGCACCGCGATGACGAAGAACGCGATCAGCACGGCGAGGAAGGCCCAGGCCCAGAGCCGGCTGAACGAGACGAGAAGCCGCTCGGCCGCGGTGGTTCCGGGGACGGATTCGCGCACGCGGGACGTGTCCTTGATGGGAAAGGGGCGAGGCGCCGGGCGGCGCCTCGCGGGGTGCCGGTGCCCTACTGGCCGGGCACCTGATAGATAAAGCGCGCGATCTCCGGGTCGGACATGTTGTCCTTGTCGATGATCGCGAAGCCGGTCTCGACCCGCTTGGGCAGGCTGGTGACGCCGGCGGCGTCGGCGGCGGCGAACTCGACCGCCATGTAGCCCATGTCGAACGGCTTCTGCGCCAGCACCAGGGTGACCACCCCGTTGTTGAGCGACTCGATCGCGGCCTTGGTGGCGTCGTAGGCCACGACCTGCACCTGGCCGCCGAGGCCGGCGTTGTTCACCGCCTGGCCCGCGCCCTGGGCGCTGAACACGTTGGTGCCGAACACGCCGGCGAGATCCGGCTCGCGCTCGAGCACCGCGGCGGTCTGCTGGGCGGCCTTGTTGGGATCGTCGAGGTTGTAGTCGGGGCCGATCACCGTGATGTCGGGATAGTCCTTCTTCATCTCGTCGGCGAACCCGATCTCGCGGCCCTCGACCGAGCTCACGTTGGGGTTGGTCGAGTTGATGTAGACGCTGCCCTTGCCGCCGATCGCCTTGGCCAGACCGCGCGCGGAGATGCGCCCGCCTTCCTCGTTGTCCGAGCCGATGTAGCTCAGCGGGAACGTCACCGGGCCATTGGCGTAGTCGCCGTCGCCGAGGAAGGTGTCGACGGTGATCACCTTGATGCCGGCGTCGACCGCGGCCTGCAGCGGACCGACCATCTGGTCCTTGTCGACCGGCGCGATCACGATGTAGTCGATGTCGCCGCGGGCGATCAGCGCGTCGAGGATCGGGGTCTGCGCCTCGACGCCCCAGGTCGGCGGGATCTGGGTGACGACCTCGTAGCCGAGGTCTTCGGCGGCCTTGTTCACCCCGATCTCCATCACCTGGTAGAACGGATCGACCACGCCCGGCAGGAAGCCGATCTTGAGCTTGTCCTGTGCGGTGGCGCCGGTCGCGAGCGCCGCGGCGAGCGCGCCGGTCAGCGCGAAAAGAAGCCGTCTGGTGGTCATGTGTGGTTCCTCCCCGGTTTTGCTTTCGTCGAACCCTAGCTATGCGCCGATCCGTTCGCAACTGTCACCCGAGCCGGAGACCGACGGCGCCGAGCGCCATCAGTGCGGCGGCGAAGACGGCGGTGGCATGGGTCCGTCCGGAGGTCCGGGCGGATCCCGGCTGCCGCTCCCTACGGGAGGCCGGGCCGGGAGGGACCGGAGATCAGAGCGGCCGGCGGGCGCGCTTGCGCTGGAGCTCGAGATGCCCGAGCGGCGACCACCCGGCCAGCGTGGTGTCGATCCCGTCGTCGCGCAGCGCCCTGGCGAGCGTCCGCTCGATCTGCACCCGGTCGCTGCGCGAGAGCGGCGCGAAGTCGATGGTCACCTGCCCGCCCAGCCCGCGCAGGCGAAGCTGGCGCGGCAGCTCGGCGGCGGCGGCGAGGTTGACCTTGAGCGCGGCGGCCGGCGAAAGATCGGCGCCGGTGTTGACGTCGACGGCGACCAGCGCCCGGGTCGGCTCGATCGCCATCGAGCCCTGGCCGAGCGTCACGTCGGGCCGGCGCAATGCCGCGATATCCTCCCAGACCCCGGCGTCGGCGAGCGCGGTGGCCGCGTCCCGGACGCTCGCGTCGTCCGTGCGCCATTCGCGCAGCGCCTCGGCGGCGGCGCCCGGCGCGGCGCGCACCAGTCCCGGCGCGCCATCGGGCCCGAGATCGCCGCGTGCGCGGCGCGCAACGCGGCGATCTCGCCCGCGATGGTGGCGTCGTCGGTCGCCTCGGCGGCCGAGCGCAGGATCAGGCCGATCTCCGGATCGGCGCCTTCCATCGCCCGCCGGGACGAGCGCGTCGAGGTCGGCGCGGCGATCCGGATCGCGCAGCGAGCGGGCAATGTTCAGGCCCGGCGCACCCGGGGTCAGGATCGCGGTGCGGCCCTTGAGCAGCAGCCGCGCGTTGACCGGCGGCGCCTTGCCCGGCTCGGCCCAGCCGCCGACCTGGACGAGCAGCGGCCGGCCCGGCGCGGGCAGGCGGGGGCCGCGCAGGAAGCCGGTCCGGCCGCCGCCCAGATCGACGATCGCGCCCCCCAGCCCCTTCATCGGCCGGGCCGGCAACCGCGCGGTAGATCGCCTCGGGTCGCGGCGTCGGGTCGGAGGGATCGGGGTCGATCAGCAGATCCTGCCAGCCGGCCGTCGACCATCAGCGCCGCGGCGTGGCCGCCCGCCGGCAGCGGCTCGATCAGGATCTGGCGGCCTCTCATGGCGCGGGCGCCGGCGCGGTGACGCCGGCGGCGGCGAGCAGGCCGAGGGTCTCGGTGAGCGGCAGGCCGACGACATTGGAATAGGAGCCGCCGATCCACGGGATGAAGCCGCCGGCGCGGCCCTGGATCGCGTAGCCGCCGGCCTTGCCGCGCCACTCGCCCGAAGCGAGGTAGGCATCAATCTCGGGCGCGTCGAGGCGCTTGAAGCGCACCGCGGTTTCCACCGCGCGGCTCCATCTTCGCACGCCGTGGCGGACCACGATCGCGGTAACGACGCGGTGCCGCCGGCCCGAGAGCAGACCGAGGAAGGTCTGCGCCTCGGCCGCGTCGCGCGGCTTGCCGAGCAGCCGGCGTCCGAGCGACACCACCGTGTCGGCGGCGAGCACCGCATCCGCCGCATCGGCCGGCGCCGCCTCGGCCTTGGCGGTGGCGAGGCGCAGGGCGCAGACTCGCGGCGTCTCGCCGCGCAGCGGGGTCTCGTCGATCTCCGGGCTGAAGACGGCGTTGGGGACGATGCCGACCTGGGCGAGCAGATCGCGGCGGCGTGGGCTGGCGGAGGCGAGGATCAGGCGCGGGCGCGCGTCGCTGGGAGCGGGGGCGCCGGCCTCACTTGAAGCGATAGTTGATCCGTCCCTTGGTCAGATCGTAGGGGGTCATCTCTACCTGAACCTTGTCGCCGGCGAGGACGCGGATGCGGTTCTTGCGCATCTTGCCGGCGGTGTGGGCGATGATGACGTGGCCGTTCTCGAGCTCCACCCGAAAGGTCGCGTTGGGCAGAAGTTCGGTCACGACCCCGGGAAATTCAAGAAGCTCTTCCTTGGCCATGTTTGCTCCGATGCAGTTGCGGCAGCGCGGGCGCGCACCGGGGGTGTGCGTCCGCGCGCGGAAAATGGTCTCAAATGCGCAATTATTCAAGGGCATTCCACCGGTTTGCGCGGAGCACCGGTGGGCCCCCCAGCTGTGGATCGGGATTCCCCGTCGACGACGAGGCGGCCTCTGGCGTGGCGCGGCCTTCTGCAGCATTGCAGGAATCGCATGTTGGTGATATCGTGATCGCATTATCGCGTCTGATTTATGAAGATATTTGGCATTCTTGGAAATGCCGGCACGAAATGTAGATTTGTGAGAGGTGTGATCATGCGGATTACTTCCGACGTGTCTTTGACATGTAGGGTGCTTTCATTCGGGCGGCTGACGGGAGCCAGTCTGCTGGCCGGATCACTGCTCGTCGGCGTGGCGCTGGCCCAGACCGAGCCACCGAAGGCCAACGATGAGGCAGCACGGGCGGCGCAGGCGGAGACCAAGGCGCGAGCCGACTGGTCCAAGGCGATGACCCAGATCCCGACGCCTAAGAACGGATGCTTCACCGCCGACTTTCCGCAACGCGAGTGGCGCGAGGTGCCCTGCACGACGCCCCCGGACAAGCCGTATCCGCCAGCGATCGGTCATCGGCCACAGATCGTGGGCGGAAGCAATGATTTCGCCGCCGAGGTCGGGGGAACGCTGATCGCGGCCGAAGGCAGCTTCGACTCGGTCACCGGCGTCACCAGCGAGAGCGGCAACGTCGGTGGCTCGGCACCGGCGGTGGCGAACACCTACTCGCTGCAGCTCAACACCAAGCCCTTCACCACCTCGGTCTGCAGCCCGTCGCCCAACCCGGGGTGCCAGGGGTGGCAGCAGTTCATCTTCTCGAACGCCGGGACGGCCTTCATCCAGTATTGGCTGCTCAGGTACAACACGACCTGCCCGTCGAGTTGGAATACCTTCTCCTTTCCGGGTTCGACGGACATCTATTGCTGGCGCAACGGAGCCAACGCGGTGGCAGTGGCCGCGCAGCCGATCACCAGTCTCGCAACCCTGCGCCTCGGCGCCAACGCCGGTGCGGGCGGCATGGACGGGGTGATCATGACCACGGGAGCCGGGACGTTCAGCGCGTCGAACAACGGCAACATGCTGAACCTGGCCGCCAACTGGAGCGGCATCGAGTTCATCATCGTCGGGGACTGCTGCGGTTCGCAGGCGAACTTCAACGCCGGCTCGACGATCGTGGTGCGTACGACCACCCACAGCGGCACGACGAGCGCTCCGAACTGCGTGCTCGAGGGCTTCACCGGGGAGACCAACAATCTGAACCTGGTCGGGACACCGGGCGTGGGAACCGGGCCGTCCCCGGCCGTGGTGTCGACACAGAGCAACGTCGCGGGCGGCGCGGCCGCCTCGTGCGCCAACGCGAGCGGAGTCGGAGACACCCACCTCGCGACGTTCGGCGGACTGCTCTACGACTTCCAGGCGACCGGGGACTTCGTGCTGGCGGAACGCGGCGATTTCCTGGTGCAGACCCGTCAGGTATCCGGGGCGCCGACCTGGCCGGAGGCTTCGGTCAACGGGGCCGTCGCCGTGCGGACCGGCAAGCAAGAGGTGGCGATCTGTGCCCAGCCGACCCGGGTGGTGATCGACGGCATCCCGGCGAAGCTCGGCAACGGCAAGGTCCTGGAGCTTGCCGACGGCGGCGACGTGGTCCGAAGGGGCAACGTCTATGTCGTCCGGGGCGCGGAGGGCGACAGCATCCGCGCGGAGGTGAAGCAGCCCGGCTACATCAACGTCTCGGTGGGGCTGGGCCGGTGGCCGGCCAAGGTCCGTGGCCTGCTCGCCAACGCCGGCCGGGTCACGCAGATCGCGACGCGGGACGGGGTCGTGCTGACGAGTCCCTTCGCCTTCGAGGAGCTCTATGGCCGCTTCGGCGAGAGTTGGCGCGTTCCGGCCGAGGAGTCGATGCTGGTCCCGGCCTGCGGCAAGGCTGAGGAGGAGGGGGTTCCGGAAAAGCCGTTCTTCGCGGCGGATCTCGACCGCGAACTCGCGAGGCGCACGCGCGCGATCTGCGCCGAGGCCGGCATCGAGGGGCCGTTGTTGGAGGCCTGCGTGCTCGACGTCGCGGTGATCGGCCGCAGGAATGCGGCCGGGGTGTTCAAGACCATGGCGAAACCCGTCGCGGTCGGCGCGCTGCAGTAGCGGCGCGGCGCGGGCGCCATCCGGCGCTGCAGGCCCGAACGCAAACGGGGCGCCCCTGGGAGGGGCGCCCCGTCCGATTCCATGGCGGGTGCCAGCGCCTATTCGGCGTCGAAGCTCACCGGCTCGGAGGTCTCGCCGAGATCCACCGGCTCGAGATCGAGCGCGGCCGCCGCCGCTTCGCGCCGCTCGGCGATGATCTTCGCGTCGCGGTCGGTGGCGATCTTCTTGATCGAGTGGGTGGCGCCGCCGGTGCCTGCCGGGATCAGACGGCCGACGATGACGTTCTCCTTCAGACCCGACCAGCTTGTCGCGCTTGCCCTGCGTCGCCGCCTCGGTCAGCACCCGCGTCGTCTCCTGGAAGGAGGCGGCGGAGATGAACGAGCGGGTCTGCAGGCTCGCCTTGGTGATGCCGAGCAGGATCGGTGCGCCCTTGGCCGGCTCGCGGCCGGCGGCGACCGCCTTCTCGTTCTCCTCGTCGAACTCGACCTTGTCCACCTGCTCGCCCTTCAGCAGCGTGGTGCCGCCGGACTCCGCGATCTCCCACTTCTGCAGCATCTGGCGGACGATCACCTCGATGTGCTTGTCGTTGATCTTCACGCCCTGCAGCCGGTAGACCTCCTGCACCTCGTCGATCAGGTAGTCGGCGAGCGCCTCGACTCCCAGGATGGCGAGGATGTCATGGGGGGCAGGGTTGCCGTCCATGATGTATTCGCCCTTCTGGATGAAGTCGCCTTCCTGCACCGGGATGTGCTTGCCCTTCGGCACCATGTACTCGACCGCCTCGGCACCTTCCTCGGCCGGCTCGATCGAGATCCGGCGCTTGTTCTTGAAGTCCTTGCCGAAGTGCACGTGGCCGGAGATCTCGGCGATGATCGCGTGGTCCTTGGGACGCCGCGCCTCGAACAGCTCCGCCACCCTGGGCAGACCGCCCGTGATGTCCTTGGTCTTCGCGCCCTCGCGCGGGATGCGCGCGATGACGTCGCCGGGCTTCAGCTCCTGCCCGTCCTCGACCGAGAGGATCGCGTCGACCGACATGGCGTGGACCTCGGGGTTGCCGCTCGCCAGTCGCACGGGCTCGCCGGTGGCGGGGTCCATGACGATGATCTCGGGCTTGAGGTCGTTGCCGCGCGGGGCCGCGCGCCAGTCGGTGACGATCTTCTGGCTGATGCCGGTGGCGTCGTCCATCTCCTCGCGGACCGAGAAGCCCGGGGTGAGATCGACGAACTTCGCGACGCCCGCCTTCTCGGCGATGATCGGCAGGGTGTAGGGATCCCACTCGGCCAGTTTCTGGCCGCGCGCGATCGACGCACCCTCCTGCGTCAAGAGCTTGGTGCCGTAGCCGAGCTTGTGCACCGCCCGGTCGACGCCGTTGTCGTCGACGATCGCGATCTCCATGTTGCGGGCCATCACGATCTGCTCGCCGTCGGCGTTGGTCAGCAGGTTCGCGCCGCGAAGCTCGAGCGTGCCCTCTCCGCTCGCCTCGAGGAAGCTCTGCGAGCCGCCCTGGGCGATGCCGCCGATGTGGAAGGTCCGCATCGTCAGCTGGGTGCCGGGCTCGCCGATCGACTGGGCGGCGATGATGCCGACCGCCTCGCCGGGGTTGACCCGGGTGCCGCGGGCGAGATCGCGTCCGTAGCACTGGGCGCAGATGCCGTCATCGGCCTCGCAGGTGAGGGGAGAGCGGATCTGCATCTCCAGCACCGCGGCCGCCTCGATCATGTCGGCGTCGCGTTCCTCGATCAGATCGCCGCGCTTGAAGATCACCTCAGAGGTCTTCGGGTCGAGCACGTCCTCCGCCGCGACGCGGCCGAGGATGCGCTCGGAAAGCGAGGCGACCACCTCGCCGTCCGAGATCGCGGCGCGCGCGGTGATCGAGCGGTCGGTGCCGCAGTCGTCGATCTTGACGATGCAGTCCTGCGCCACGTCCACCAGCCGGCGGGTGAGATACCCCGAGTTCGCGGTCTTGAGCGCGGTGTCGGCGAGGCCCTTGCGCGCGCCGTGTGTCGAGTTGAAGTACTCGAGCACGGTGAGGCCTTCCTTGAAGTTCGACACGATCGGCGTCTCGATGATCTCGCCCGAGGGCTTGGCCATCAGGCCGCGCATGCCGGCGAGCTGCTTCATCTGCGCTGGCGAACCGCGGGCGCCAGAATGGCTCATCATGTAGACCGAGTTCGGCTCGAGCTCCCGCCCGGCATCGTCCCTGCGGACCGCCGAGATGTCGCCCATCATCGCGGTCGCCACGTCGTCGGAGCAGCGCGACCAGGCGTCGACCACCTTGTTGTACTTCTCGCCCTGGGTGATCAGGCCGTCCATGTACTGCTGCTCGAACTCCTTCACCTGATCGCGGGTCTGGCCGACGATGTCCCACTTGGTGTCGGGGATCACCATGTCGTCCTTACCGAACGAGATGCCGGCCTTGAACGCCTCGGTGAAGCCCATCGACATGATCTGATCGCAAAATATCACCGACTCTTTCTGGCCGCAGTGGCGGTAGACGGTGTCGATGACCTCGCCGACCTCCTTCTTGCGCAGCAGCCGGTTGACGATGTCGAACGGGGTCTTGAAGTTCTTCGGCAGGAGCGTGCCGAGCCGCAGGCGGCCGGGCGTGGTCTCGAACCGCTGCATCACCGGGTTGCCGGTCTCGTCGATCTGCTCGATGCGGGCGGTGATCTTCGAGTGCAGGTTGACGAGGCCCGCGTGCAGGGCGTGGTCCACCTCTTCGATCGAGCCGAAGATCATGCCCTCGCCGGGCTGGCCGTCACGCGCGATCGAAAGGTAGTAGAGGCCGAGGATCATGTCCTGCGAGGGCACGATGATCGGCTTGCCGTTGGCGGGCGACAGCACGTTGTTGGTCGACATCATCAGCACGCGCGCTTCCAGCTGGGCCTCGAGGCTCAGCGGGACGTGCACGGCCATCTGGTCGCCGTCGAAATCGGCGTTGAACGCGGCGCAGACCAGCGGGTGAAGCTGGATCGCCTTGCCCTCGATCAGCACCGGCTCGAAGGCCTGGATGCCGAGGCGGTGGAGCGTCGGGGCGCGGTTCAAGAGCACCGGATGCTCGCGGATCACCTCGTCGAGGATGTCCCAGACCTCCGGGCGCTCCTTCTCGACCAGCTTCTTCGCCTGCTTCACAGTCGAGCTGAGGCCCTTGGCGTCGAGCCGCGAGTAGATGAACGGCTTGAAGAGCTCGAGCGCCATCTTCTTCGGCAGGCCGCACTGGTGCAGCTTCAGCTCCGGCCCGGTCACGATGACCGAGCGGCCGGAGAAGTCGACGCGCTTGCCGAGCAGGTTCTGGCGGAATCGGCCCTGCTTGCCCTTGAGCATGTCCGACAGCGACTTCAGCGGCCGCTTGTTGGTGCCGGTGATGACCCGGCCGCGGCGGCCGTTGTCGAACAGCGCGTCGACCGACTCCTGCAGCATCCGCTTCTCGTTGCGGATGATGATGTCGGGCGCGCGCAGCTCGATCAGCCGCTTCAGGCGGTTGTTGCGGTTGATCACCCGGCGGTAGAGGTCGTTGAGATCCGACGTGGCGAAGCGGCCGCCGTCGAGCGGCACCAGCGGGCGCAACTCGGGCGGGATCACCGGGACGACGGTCAGGATCATCCACTCCGGACGGTTGCCGGATTCGCGGAAGACTCTCCACCAGCTTCAGCCGCTTGATGATCTTCTTGGGCTTCAGTTCGCCCGTGGCCTCGGCCAGGTCTGCGCGCAGCTGCTCGGCCTCGGCGTCGAGGTCGATGGCGGCGAGCATCTCGCGGATCGCCTCGGCGCCGATGCCGGCGCGGAACGCGTCCTCGCCGAAGTGGTCCTGGGCGTCGAGGAATTCTTCCTCACCGAGAAGCTGGCCCTGCTTCAGGTCGGTCAGGCCGGGCTCCACCACCACGTACTGCTCGAAGTAGAGGATGCGCTCGAGATCGCGCAGGGTCATGTCGAGCATCAGGCCGATGCGCGAGGGCAGCGACTTCAGGAACCAGATGTGCGCGACCGGCGAGGCGAGCTCGATGTGGCCCATGCGCTCGCGCCGGACCTTTTGCAGCGTCACCTCGACGCCGCACTTCTCGCAGACGACGCCGCGATACTTCATCCGCTTGTACTTGCCGCAAAGGCACTCGTAGTCCTTGATCGGACCGAAGATGCGCGCGCAGAACAGGCCGTCGCGCTCGGGCTTGAACGTGCGGTAGTTGATGGTCTCGGGCTTCTTGATCTCGCCGTAGGACCACGAGAGGATGCGCTCGGGGCTCGCCAGCGAGATCTTGATCTCGTCGAAGGTGCGCAGCGGAGCGACCGGGGCGAACGGGTTCGTGATTTCCTGGTTCATGTCTCAGATCCTAATTCACGTGACGGGGGAGGTGGGGGCGCCGTCGCGCCCTCACTCCGCTTCCGAGTCCAGAAGCTCGATGTTGAGGCCGAGCGAGCGGATCTCCTTGACGAGGACGTTGAACGATTCCGGCACGCCGGCCTCGAAGTTGTCCTCGCCCTTGACGATCGACTCGTAGACCTTGGTCCGGCCGGCAACGTCGTCCGATTTCACGGTGAGCATCTCCTGCAAGGTATAGGCCGCGCCGTAGGCTTCAAGGGCCCAGACCTCCATCTCGCCGAACCGCTGTCCGCCGAACTGCGCCTTGCCGCCCAGCGGCTGCTGGGTGACGAGCGAGTACGGGCCGGTGGAGCGGGCGTGGATCTTGTCGTCCACCAGATGGTGCAGCTTCAGCAGGTACTTCACGCCGACCGTGACCGGCCGGGTGAACTGCTCGCCCGAGCGGCCGTCGAACACGATCGACTGGCCCGAGGTGTCGAAGCCCGCCCGTTCCAGCGCGTCGTTGACGTCGGCCTCCTTGGCGCCGTCGAACACCGGGGTGGCGATCGGCACGCCTCCGGTGACGTTGCCCGCGACCTCGAGGAACTGCTCCTCCGGCAGATCGGAGATCGCCTCGTTGTAGACCTGCTCGCCGTAGGCGATCTTCATCGCCTCCTTGAGCGGGGTCATGTCGCCCTTGTGGCGATACTCGTCGAGACCGGCCTGAATGGCGTTGCCCAAGCCCCGCGCGGCCCAGCCCATGTGGGTCTCGAGGATTTGGCCGACGTTCATCCGGCTCGGCACGCCGAGCGGGTTCAGCACGAAATCGACCGGGGTGCCGTCGGCGAGGAACGGCATGTCCGCTTCGGGGACCACCTTGGAGATCACGCCCTTGTTGCCGTGACGTCCGGCCATCTTGTCGCCGGGCTGCAGCTTGCGCTTCACCGCGATGAACACCTTGACCATCTTCATCACGCCCGGCGGCAGGTCGTCGCCGCGGCGCACCTTCTCCACCTTGTCCTCGAAGCGACGATCGAGCGCCTTCTTCTGCGACTCGAACTGGCCGTGCAGCGCCTCCTGGTCCTGCGCCAGCGCGTCGTCGCCGAGGGCGAGCTGCCACCACTGGCCGCGCGACAGCGTGCCGAGCAGATCCTCGTCGATGGTCGAGCCGGCCTTGACGCCCTTCGGCCCCTTCACCGCGGTCTTGCCGAGGATCAGCTCCTTGAGACGCGCGTAGATGTTGCGCTCGAGGATCGCGAGCTCGTCGTCGCGGTCGCGGCTCAGGCGCTCCACTTCCTCGCGCTCGATCTGCAGCGCGCGCTCGTCCTTGTCGACGCCGTGGCGGTTGAACACTCGCACCTCGACCACCGTGCCGAAGTCGCCCGGCGGCAGCCGCAGGGAGGTGTCGCGCACGTCCGACGCCTTCTCGCCGAAGATGGCGCGGAGCAATTTCTCCTCCGGCGTCATCGGGCTCTCGCCCTTCGGGGTGATCTTGCCGACGAGGATGTCGGCCGGACCGACCTCGGCGCCGATGTAGACGATGCCCGCCTCGTCGAGGTTGCGCAGGGCTTCCTCGCCGACGTTGGGGATATCGCGGGTGATCTCCTCCGGCCCGAGCTTGGTGTCGCGGGCAGCGACCTCGAATTCCTCGATGTGGATCGAGGTGAAGACGTCGTCCTTGACGATCCGCTCGGAGATCAGGATCGAGTCCTCGTAGTTGTAGCCGTTCCACGGCATGAACGCGACGAGCACGTTCTTGCCGAGCGCCAGCTCTCCCAGGTCGGTCGAGGGGCCGTCGGCGATGAACTCGCCGCGCGTCACCGTGTCGCCCACCTTGATCAGCGGACGCTGGTTGATGCAGGTGTTCTGGTTCGAGCGCTGGAACTTGCGGAGCCGGTAGATGTCGACGCCCGGATCGCCCGGCGCCACGTCCTCGGTGGCCCGGACCACGATGCGCATCGCGTCCACCTGGTCGACGATGCCGGCCCGGCGCGCGGTGATCGCCGCGCCCGAGTCACGCGCCACGATCTCCTCGATGCCAGTGCCGACGTAGGGGGCTTCGGCGCGCAGCAGCGGCACCGCCTGGCGCTGCATGTTCGAGCCCATCAGCGCGCGGTTGGCGTCATCGTTCTCGAGGAACGGGATCAGCGAGGCCGCGACCGAGACCAGCTGCTTGGGGCTGACGTCGATCAGATCGACGTTGGCCGGCGGGTTCAGCATGAAGTCGCCGCCCTTGCGGGTGGAGACGAGGTCGTTCACGAACCGGCCGTTCTCGTCGAGGTTGGCATTCGCCTGGGCGATGGTGTGGCGCATCTCCTCGGTCGCCGACATGTACTGCACCTCGTCGGTGACCTGACCTTCCCGGACGTGCCGGTACGGGGTCTCGATGAAGCCGTACTTGTTGACGCGCGCGAACGACGCGAGCGAGTTGATCAGGCCGATATTCGGGCCTTCCGGGGTCTCGATCGGACACATCCGGCCGTAGTGGGTAGGGTGGACGTCGCGGACCTCGAAGCCGGCGCGCTCGCGGGTCAGGCCGCCCGGCCCGAGCGCCGAGAGGCGGCGCTTGTGGGTGACCTCGGAGAGCGGGTTGGTCTGGTCCATGAACTGCGAGAGCTGCGACGAGCCGAAGAACTCGCGCACCGCCGCGGCCGCGGGCTTGGCGTTGATCAGGTCCTGCGGCATCACCGTGTCGATCTCGACCGAGGACATGCGCTCGCGAATGGCGCGCTCCATCCGGAGCAGGCCGACGCGGTACTGGTTCTCCATCAGCTCGCCCACCGAGCGCACCCGGCGGTTGCCAAGATGGTCGATGTCGTCGATCTCGCCGCGGCCGTCGCGCAGGTCCACCAGCGCCTTGATGACGGAGATGATGTCCTCGTTGCGCAGGGTGCGCTGGGTGTCCTCGGCGTCGAGGTCGAGCCGCATGTTCATCTTCACCCGGCCGACGGCCGAGAGGTCGTAACGCTCGGGATCGAAGAACAGTGACTGGAACATGCTGTCCGCCGCCTCGACGGTCGGCGGCTCGCCGGGGCGCATCACGCGGTAGATGTCCATGAGCGCCTGGTCGCGGTTGATGTTCTTGTCGACCTGCATCGTGTTGCGGATATACGCGCCCACGGTGATGTTATCGACATCCAGCGTCGGGATCTCGGTGACGCCGTTGTCGAGCAGAACCTTGAGCGTGCCGCCGGTGACGTCGCCGGTCTTGGCGTCGATGTCCCAGGTCAGCTCGTCGCCGGCCTCGGCCCAGATCAGGCCGGTTTCTTCGTTGATGATGTCGCGGGCGACGAAGCGGCCGACGATGGCGTCGAACGGCACCAGCACCTCGGCGATGTCGCCCTTGTCCTGCCACTCCTTGACCATGCGCGGGGTAATCTTCTTGCCGGCGGGGGCGATGATCTCGCCGGAGCCGGCATCGACCAGGTCGTGGGCCGGCTTGGTGCCGCGCAGCCGCTCGGGGAAGAACTTCGTCGCCCAGCCGCCGGCTTCCTTGCGGTAGGTCACGGTGTCGTAATAGGCCGCCATGATCGCGTCCTGATCCATGCCGAGGGCATAGAGCAGCGTCGTCACCGGCAGCTTGCGGCGACGGTCGATGCGGGCGAACACGATGTCCTTGGCGTCGAACTCGAAGTCGAGCCACGAGCCGCGGTAGGGGATCACGCGGGAGGTGAAGAGGAGCTTGCCCGACGAGTGGGTCTTGCCCTTGTCGTGATCGAAGAACACGCCCGGGGAGCGGTGCATCTGCGAGACGATGACCCGCTCGGTGCCGTTGACGATGAAGGTGCCGTTCGGGGTCATGAGCGGCATGTCGCCCATGTATACGTCCTGCTCCTTGATGTCCTTCACGGAGCGCGCACCGGTCTCCTCGTCCACCTCGAAGACGATCAGGCGCAGGGTGACCTTCAGCGGCGCCGCATAGGTCATGTCGCGCTGCATGCACTCTTCGACGTCATACTTGGGATGTTCGAGCTCGTACTTGACGAACTCGAGAACGGCGGTCTCGTTGAAGTCCTTGATCGGGAAGACCGACTGGAAGGTGCCCTTGATTCCCTCTCCGTCGAGCGGGATCGGCTGGTCGCCGGAATTCAGGAACAGGTCATAGCTCGACTTCTGCACCTCGATGAGGTTGGGCATGTCCGCGACCTCGCGGATGTGCCCGTAGAACTTGCGAATGCGCTTGTGACCGGAATACCGCTGAGCCATGCTCGAACCTCTGCTTTGCATGCGAGCCACCCGGCGGGGAACGGGTGCCTCGTCTGTGCCGACGCGTCGGGCCCAATGCTGGTGCGACTTCCCAAATCGCACACCCGGACCGATCCTGCGTCTTTCGTGAAACCCGGGGGCTGCCCGGATGCCTCAAGAGACGCACGAAACTGGACCCGCGACTCGCGCGGATCCAGTTGGTTAACGCAACTTCAAGTTGCGTTCAAGTTCACTTCAGCTCGACGTCCGCGCCGGCGGCCACGAGCTTCTTCTGGATCTCCTCGGCCTCGGTCTTGGAGACGCCTTCCTTGACGGCCTTGCCGCCGGCCTCGACCAGATCCTTGGCCTCCTTTAGGCCAAGGCCGGTGATCGCGCGGACCTCCTTGATGACGTTGATCTTCTGGGCGCCAGCTGCCTTCAGAATCACGTCGAATTCGGTCTGCTCCTCGGCCGCCTCGGCGGGCGCGGCGGCCGGACCCGCGGCCATCATCACCGCGCCGCCGGCGGCGGGCTCGATGCCGTACTCGTCCTTGAGGATGTTCTTCAGTTCGGCGGCTTCGAGAAGGGTCAGCCCCACGATCTCTTTAGCCAGTTTTGCCAGATCAGCCATTTTCAGGTTCCATCAGATAGGGTGTGTTGTCCGGTGTGACAAGGGCTTGCCTCACGCGGGCCTCTTTTCGGTTGCTCGTCAAGCCGCCTCACGCTCCTCGAGGGTGGTGAGGATCGCCGCGATGTTCGATGCCGGCGCGCCGATCGCCGAAACCAGCTCGCCCGCCGGTGCCACGATGCTCGCCACGATCGAAGCGATCAGCTCCTCCCGCGACGGCATGGCGGCAACGGCCTTCACGCCGGCCTCGTCGAGCGGCGTCTCGCCCATGGCCCCGCCGAGAACAACAAGCTTCTTGTTGCCCTTGGTGTAGTCGTCCACGGCTTTCGCCGCGGCGACCGGGTCCTCGGAATAGGCGAGCACCGTCATGCCCTTCAGCAGGTTCCCCATGCTTTCGCCGGGGGTCCCCTTCAGGGCGATCTTGGCGAGCCGGTTCTTGGCGACACGGACCCCGCCCCCGACCTGCTTCATCCGCAGGCGGAAGTCCGTCATTTCGGCAACCGAGAGGCCCTCGTAGTGCGCGACCACGACGACACCAGAGTCCGTGAAGATCCGGCCGAGTTCCTCGACCACGCCTTCTTTCTGGGCTCTATCCACAGTGTTGCTCCAAGTTTGGCGCCCTTGGGGTATTCCCCTCCGGCGCCGGCTCAATTTTCGCCGGGGCTCTCCCCGGCGTCTCGGGTCCGCTGGGGTCCCGCCAAAACCGCCCGGAGGACCCGCCTCCGACCGTCCTGATCGTTCCCCGTCTCGGGCAGGATTTGCGGGCTTTTCGCCCAACCCACCGTCTCGGACAGTCGGACGGTCGCCCGCCCGGAACACCCCGCACTCTCGCGCGGGGATTTCGTCATTCGCCGACAGCGCTCGCGACGTCGACCGTCACGCCCGGACCCATCGTCGAGGACAGCGCGATCTGCTTGACGTAGGTTCCCTTGGCGCCGGTGGGCTTCGCGCGGCTGACCGCCTGCACGAAGGCCCTGACGTTCTCGACCAGCTTGCCCGCGTCGAACGAGGCCTTGCCGACGCCGCCGTGGATCACCCCGGCCTTCTCGACCTTGAACTGGACCTCGCCGCCCTTGGCGTTCTTCACCGCTTGGGCGACATCCGCGGTCACGGTGCCGACCCGCGGGTTCGGCATCAGGTTGCGCGGCCCGAGGATCTTGCCCAGCCGTCCGACGATCGGCATCATGTCCGGCGTGGCGATGCAGCGGTCGAACTCGATCTTGCCGCCCTGGATCGTCTCCATCAGGTCCTCGGCGCCGACGATGTCGGCCCCGGCGGCCTGCGCCTCCTCGGCCTTCGCCCCACGGGCGAACACGGCGACGCGGACCGTCTTGCCGGTGCCGTTGGGCAGGTTGACCACGCCGCGCACCATCTGGTCTGCGTGGCGCGGGTCGACCCCGAGGTTCATCGCGATCTCGAGCGTTTCGTCGAACTTGGCGGTGGCGTTGGCCTTGACCAGCGCCACCGCCTCGTCGAGGGACAGGTTCGCCTTGCCCTCGACGGACTTGCGGGCGGCGGCGGTGCGTTTCGCGATCTTGCCCATCAGCCCTTCACCTCGATGCCCATCGACCGCGCGGAGCCGGCGACGATCAGCATCGCGGCCTCGACGTCGTTGGCGTTCAGATCCTTCATCTTGGTCTCGGCGATCTCGCGCACCTGGGCGAGGGTCACGCTGCCCGCGGTCTCCTTGCCCGGCAGCTTCGACGCCGACTTCAGGCCGGCCGCCTTCTTCAGGAGGAACGACGCGGGGGGCGTCTTGATCTCCATGGTGAAGGACTTGTCGGTGAAGTAGGTGATGATGACCGGCGTCGGCTGGCCGGCCTCCAACTCCTGGGTGCGGGCGTTGAACGCCTTGCAGAATTCCATAATGTTAATCCCGCGCTGACCCAGCGCCGGACCCACGGGCGGCGACGGGTTCGCCTTGCCGGCGGCGACCTGCAGCTTCAGCTGCCCCGCGACTTTCTTGGCCATCTAGGGCCTCCTCTCCATGCCCGCGGGACGCGACCCGCCGGCGCTACATGGGGTGGTGCGGTTCGACCGGCGCGCCGGTCTCGCCTCCCACCGTCTGCACTCAGGACGCTTTGGCGACCTGGGTGAATTCCAGCTCGACCGGGGTGGCCCGGCCGAAGATCGACACCGACACCTTGAGCCGGCTCGCGTCCTGATCGACTTCCTCGACCATACCGGAGAAGCCCTCGAACGGCCCGTCGGTGACGTTGACCTGCTCGCCGGTCTGGAAGGTGATGATCGACCGCGGCCGCTCCTGGCCTTCCTCGACCTGGTTGAGGATCCGCGCCACCTCGTCGTCCTTCATCGGCGAGGGCTTGCCCTGCGGCCCGAGAAAGCCCGTGACCCGGTTCAGCGAGTTGACCAGGTGGTAGGTGCGGTCCGACAGTTCCATCTTGACCAGCACGTAACCGGGCATGAATCGCTTCTCGGTCTGCACCTTCTTGCCGCGCCGGATCTCGATGACCTCCTCGGTCGGGACCATCACCTCGGCGATCTCCTCCTCGAGGTGCTGCTGCGCCGCGGCCTCTCTGATCGCCTCGGCGACCTTCTTCTCGAAGTTCGAGAGAACGCTTACCGAATACCAGCGCATCGCCATCTCTTGTCCGTTACCTCAGTTTCCGGACGGCCGGAGCCGTCCGCGGTCTTCTTTGTTGCGTCTCGAGTTCCAGCGCCACTCGCAAAGCAAACGGGCGCGCAACCGAATCGACGCGCGCCGCATGTCCGCCCGAAGTGCGCCGCCTACACCCCGGCCGCCCGAGGTTCAAGAGGCGAATTTCAGGATCGCCTCGAGGCCGAATTGGACGATCAGGTCCACGCTGAAGAAGAACGCCGCGAACAGCGCCGCCATGATCATCACCATAACGGTGGTGAGCCCGGTCTCCCGCCGCGTCGGCCAGACGATCTTTGCGGTCTCGGCGCGGACCTGCTGGACGAACTGGAGGGGATTTGTGCGGGCCATCGGTCATGTCTCTCGCGTCTGACGGAAGGGCTGCACCTAGGACAAGCGCGAAATCTTTGCAAGGGCCGCCGCCGGCGCCGTCGGCAACATCCGCCAGTGAGATGGACGAAATCCCGCCAACGCCATAGATGGGAACCCCTATGAGCGACGAAATCCACCCCGACGGCCTGCCGACGCCAAGGCGCTACTACGCGATGCTGGCGATCGGCATCGGCATCGCCATGGCGGTGCTCGACGGCACGGTGGTCAACGTGGCGCTGCCGAGCATCGCCCGCCAGCTCGGCGCGTCTCCGGCTGCGGCGGTCTGGGTCATCAACGCCTATCAGCTCGTCATTGTCGCCACCCTGCTGCCGCTCGCGGCGCTGGGCGAACGGGTCGGCTACCGGCGGGTCTACCAGGTCGGCCTGCTGCTCTTCACCCTGGGCTCGCTCGGCTGCGCGCTCTCGAGCACCCTGCCGCAGCTGATCGGGGCGCGGGTCTTCCAGGGGCTCGGCGGGGCGGCGCTGATGAGCATGAACGGCGCGCTGGTGCGCCATACCTATCCGGACGCGATGCTAGGGCGCGGGGTCGGGCTGAACGGGCTGGTGGTCTCGCTCGCCGCTGCGGTCGCGCCGTCGCTGGCCTCAGGGATCCTCGCGGTCGGTCCCTGGCCGTGGCTGTTCGCGGTGAACGTGCCCTTCGGGATCCTCAACCTCTGGCTGGCGCTGCGATTCCTGCCCCGCTCGGAGCAGTCGGCGCGGCCGTTCGATCTGGTCAGCGCCGGGCTCAACGTCGCCATGCTCGGCCTTTTCTTCATCGGCACCGATTCGCTCACCCATGGCGGCGAGGCGTGGCTCGGAGGGTTCGAACTCGCGCTTGCCGTGCTGGCCGGGGTGTTTCTGGTCAGGCGGGGCCGGCGGATGACCACGCCGCTCATCCCGCTCGACCTCCTGCGGATCCCGGTGTTCGCGCTGTCGGTCACGGCATCGGTCTGCGCCTTCGCGGCTTTCATGATCGTGTTCGTGGCGCTGCCGTTCTACTTCCAGTCGGTGCTCGGTCGCGACCAGGTCGAGACGGGCCTGCTGATGACCCCCTGGCCGGTGGCGTTGGGCCTCGTCGCACCCTTGGCCGGACGCCTGTCCGACCGGATCGCGGCGGGCACCCTCGGGGGGCTCGGCATGGTGGTGCTGGCGGTGGCGATGGCGCTGCTGAGCCAGCTGACACCGGAGTCCAGCGCGTTCGACATCGGCTGGCGCATGGCGCTCGGCGGCTTCGGCTTCGGGCTGTTTCAGACGCCGAACAACCGCACGATGCTGTCGGCCGCTCCGCGCGTCCGATCCGGCGCCGCCGGCGGCATGCTCGCGACCGCCCGGCTGCTCGGCATGACCATCGGCGCCACGGTGGCGGCGCTGGTGTTCCATTTCGTGCCGGGACATGCGGAGCCCGTCAGCCTGCTGATCGGCGCCGCCTTCGCCATTGCCGCCGCTGTGGCGAGCATGTTCCGGCTGTCGCGACGAACCACGGACGCAAGGCCCCGCGAAACCGAAAAGGCGTGAGGCAGGGCCTCGCCTCACTCACGGGGCGCGTCGGGCGCAACGGTGCCGCAGCAGTCACCAGGCAGATTGCAGACCGATGGTCCCCCCAGCTGCATCCGCCTCGGCCTCAGCTCGCGCTCTACGGCCGGCGAACCGGCGCGGCGCCCGCACCTGTGAGGCGTCTATTGCCGGTGCGAACGACGTTAGGCTGGCAGTCAGTTTCGCATGCTGGCAGGGGCGATAGGACTCGAACCTACGACCCTCGGTTTTGGAGACCGATGCTCTACCAACTGAGCTACACCCCTAGGGGCCGGCATGCGCGGGCCCGTGAGATACGTCGCGCGCCTGCCGGATGCAAGCGTCATCGTGGCTTCAGCGGCGGAGCCAGAGCGTGCGCCAGCCGCGCTCGGGAAGGCCGGCGCCCTCGGGCAGGGGGCGGGGGCCGTCCGATTCGAGCAGCGACACGTCGGCGGCCTCGAGGACCAGGCAGGAGAGCAGGCCGGTGCGGACCGCGCCGGTGTCGACGGCGATGCGGTTGGGGTGGTGCTCGACCTGCGGCACGATGGTGTGGCCGTGCACGACCTTGACGCCGAAGTCGGCGCGGCTGCTCAGGAACGGCTCGCGAATCCAGATCAGGTCGTCGCGGGTCTGCGCGTCGAGCGGCACGCCGGGCCGGATGCCGGCGTGCACGAACAGATAGCCGCCGATCCGGATCTGAAGCTCGCAGGCGTCGAGAAACGCCATGTGTTCCGCCGGAAACGCCGCGGCGAAGGCATCGCGCGTCGATTCGGGATGGTCCGAGCTCGCGTTCGGCACGCCATAGGAGGCGAGGGTGGTGTCGCCCCCCATTCTTTCGTGCAGCCAATGGAAGGTCCGGTCGTACCATCCCGGAGTGTGCAGATATTCCCGGATGTAGCTGTCGTGATTGCCGAGCAGGAATCGCGAGGGCATTTCCGAGGCGTCGAGGGCGATCAGCGTCTCCATCACCCCGCAACTCTCCGGGCCGCGGTCCATGTAGTCGCCGAGAAGGATCACCAGCGGTCGCGGATGCGGCCGGGCGGCGAGATCGGCGCGGATGCGGTCGAGCATCGCGGTCAGGAGGTCGAGCCGGCCGTGCACGTCGCCGATGGCGTAGACGCGCCGCCCTTCGGTCATATCCGTCATGCGCATCACCTGGCGGGTTGCGCCGACCTCATTGTCGAAATGCGCCGGCCTTGTCCACCCGGCCGGAGGTCACTCCTCCTGGAGCGCCGAGATGTATTCGATCAGCGCCAGAATGCGTGCCTGGACGTAGATGTCGCGATCTTCCGGGCCGGCGTACTCGCCCAGCATCGCCGGTGCTTCCCTCTGGTAGCGCAGGCCCCAGATCGGCATTTCCCGTGACCCGTGCGCCTCCAAGCCCGCCCGGCCGTCGATGACTTCGTAGAGGTGCGCGACCGGCAGAACCCCGCCGTTTTCCTTGGCGAGCTGCGTCAGGTCCGTCGGCGGAGTGTTGAGGTAGCCTGCGAGCAGACCGCCGCCCTTGCCATCGGCGCCGTGACACTGGACGCAACTGTTCATGAACTCGCGCTGCCCGAAGTCGATCCCCTGGGCTCCGCCGTCCGCTGGCAGCGCGAGCGCCGCGAGGCCGACCATTGCGTTTCCGGCGATGCGCACTTGCCCCTCTCCCTCTTGTCCGGATCGCCCGTTGCGCGCGGTCACTCGACCTGCAGCGAGGCGACGTAGTCGACCAGGGCGAGAAGACGCCGGTGGATGTAGGCGGCCTGCTCGGCTGGCGTGTAGGTGAAGCCGTAGGCCTGCGCCGCCTCGACAGAGTAGCGGTCACCCCAGGCTGGCATTGCCGGGGAACCGTGCGGCCCTCCGCCGATCCGGCCGGTGCCTTCGATCATCATGTAGACCTGTTCGAACGGAAAGACCCCGCCGTTGTCACGCTGGATCCGGGTGAGATCGGACGGCGGGGTGTTCAGGTAGCCGGCGATCACCCCGTCGCCGCCGCCGCGGACGCCGTGACACTGGGCGCAGTTGGCCATGAATTCCCGCCGCCCCGTCCCGGCATCCTGGGCGGCGGCCTCGTCCGCCGCGCCGATGAGCGCCAGGCTGATCAACCCGCTCACGAGGATATGCATGCGCGCCTCCGATCTCCGCCGTCGAGGAACGGGCAGTCTCGCAGGTCTCCGGCGCGTTCTCCTTGATGCGTGTCAAGGCGGGGCGCGCGCGAAAGGAACCGGCGCCGGGGGATCGATTCGAGGGAGCGGGAAGTGGGGCGGCTTCGCGGTGATGGTGCGGAAACGCAAAGGAAGGGGTGCCGGGGGTTCTCTTGCGCGGAGACATTTTCTAACCTGCCGGAGCGCATGTTTTGAAAGGAGCGACCCCGTGAAGAGGATTCTCGTGCCCGCAGCGATGGCGGGCCTGGTGGCGGCGCCGGCGATGAGCTGGGCGCAGGAGACCGCGATCTACAGCTCCATGGACCGGTTCCATCCCGCCTGGGCCCGGCATGGCATGGTGGTGGCGCAGGAGGCGGTCGCAGCCGAGGTCGGCAAGCAGATCCTCGAGGCCGGCGGCAACGCCATCGACGCGGGCGCGGCGGTGGCGTTCGCGCTGGCGGTCACGCTGCCGCGCGCGGGCAATCTCGGCGGCGGCGGGTTCATGATCGTGCATGATGCGGAGAGCGGCGAGACCAAGGCGATCGACTACCGCGAGATGTCGCCGGCGACCGCCGACCGGGACATGTTCCTCGACGACAGCGGCGAGGCCGACAGCAACAAGTCGCGGTACACCGGCCTTGCCACCGGCGTGCCGGGCACGGTGGCGGGGATGCAGATGGCGCTCGACAGATACGGCACCATGACGCTGGCCGAGGTCATGGCGCCGGCGATCAGGCTGGCGTCCGACGGCATCACCGTCACCGCCGATCTCGCCGACAGCCTGGTGGCGACGCAGGAGCGGCTGAAGAAATGGCCGGCGTCGGCGGCGATCTTCTTCAGGGAAGATGGCGGAACCTTTGAGCCGGGCGACACGCTGAAGCAGCCCGACCTCGCGGCCACCATGCAGAAGATCGCCGACCAGGGGCCTGACGGCTTCTACAAGGGCGAGACGGCGCAGGCGATCGTCGACTCGGTGCAGGCGGCGGGCGGGCGGATCACCATGGAGGACATGGCGGGCTACAAGGCGATCCTGCGCGATCCGGTGCAGGGGACCTATCGCGGCTACGACATCCTCTCGATGCCGCCGCCGAGCTCGGGCGGGATCCACATCATCGAGATCCTCAACACGCTCGAGGGCTATCCGATCGGCTGGCTGGGGCAGAACTCGGCGGAGACCATCCATCTGATGGCCGAGGCGATGAAGCGGGCCTATGCCGACCGGTCGGAATATCTCGGCGATCCGGCGTTCTACGACGTGCCGCAGGCGCAGCTCACCTCCAAGGCCTACGCCGCCGACATCCGCAAGGGCATCTCGCGGGGCAGAGCGACACCGTCGGCGGAGATCAAGCCCGGCGATCTGGCGCCCTACGAGAGCGACCAGACCACGCACTTCTCGATCGTCGACAAGGACGGCAACGCGGTGTCGAACACCTACACCATCAACTTCTCCTACGGCTCGGGAATGGTGGCGGACGGGACCGGGGTGCTGATGAACAACGAGATGGACGACTTTTCCGCCAAGCCGGGGGTGATGAATGCCTACGGGCTGATCGGCGGCGAGGCAAATGCGGTCGAGGGCGGAAAGCGGCCGCTGTCGTCGATGAGCCCGACCATCGTGATGAAGGACGGCAAGGTGTTCATGGTGACGGGCTCGCCCGGCGGGTCGCGGATCATCACCACGGTGCTGCAGGTGATCATGAACGTGATCGACCACGGCGACAACATCGCCGAGGCGACCGAGGCGCCGCGCATCCACCACCAGTGGCTGCCGGAGGTTCTGCGGGTCGAGGAGGGGATCAGCCCCGACACCATCGCGGCACTCGAGGCCAAGGGGCACGACGTCGAGGTGATGGAGACGATGGGATCGGCGCAGTCGATCCTCGTCGATGCCGGGGACGGGCTGCTGCTCGGCGGGGCCGACACGCGGCAGACGACCTCGCTGGCGGTGGGGTATTGACGCGTCGGGCGATGGCGCGGGCATCGCCGGGAAAGGCGCGCCGGCTAACAATGGTTTACGCGATTCCGCTGCGTATGGAAACCGTATGGAACCGGTATGGAATCAGGTGTGATCTCGAGGCTGTCAGGGCTGAATCGTTAACGCCGTTAACCGCCAGAAACGAAACCGCGGGCCGGATCGCTCCGGTCCGCGGCTTGCAGGAGTAGCGGGGCGGTGACTACTCGATGATCTTGGAGACGACGCCGGCACCGACGGTGCGGCCGCCTTCACGGATGGCGAAGCGCAGCTTCTCCTCCATGGCGATCGGCGCGATCAGCTCGACGTTGAACTTCAGGTTGTCGCCCGGCATCACCATCTCGGTGCCCTCGGGCAGCGCCACGGTGCCGGTCACGTCGGTCGTGCGGAAGTAGAACTGCGGCCGGTAGTTGGCGAAGAACGGCGTGTGCCGCCCGCCCTCGTCCTTGGTCAGGATGTAGGCCTCGGCCTCGAACTTGGTGTGCGGCTTGACCGAGCCGGGCTTGCACAGCACCTGCCCGCGCTCGATGCCCTCGCGCTCGATGCCGCGCAGCAAGAGCCCGACGTTGTCGCCGGCCTGGCCCTGGTCCAAGAGCTTGCGGAACATCTCGACCCCGGTGCAGGTGGTCTTCTTGTTCGGCCGGATGCCGACGATCTCGATCTCCTCGCCGACCTTGACCACGCCGCGCTCGACGCGGCCCGTGGCCACCGTGCCGCGGCCGGAGATCGAGAACACGTCCTCGACCGGCATCAGGAACGGCTGGTCGACCGGGCGCTCCGGCGTCGGGATGTACTCGTCGACCGCCGCCATCAGCTTCCTGACCGCCTGCTCGCCGATCTCCGGGTCGCGGTCCTCGAGCGCCGCCAGCGCCGAGCCGGTCACGATCGGGATGTCGTCGCCGGGGAAGTCGTAGGACGACAGCAGTTCGCGCACCTCGAGCTCGACCAGCTCGAGCAGCTCCGGGTCGTCGACCTGGTCGACCTTGTTGAGGAACACCACCATCGCCGGCACGCCGACCTGCTTGGCCAGGAGGATGTGCTCGCGGGTCTGCGGCATCGGGCCGTCGGCGGCCGACACCACCAGGATCGCGCCGTCCATCTGCGCGGCACCGGTGATCATGTTCTTCACGTAGTCGGCGTGGCCGGGGCAGTCGACGTGGGCGTAGTGCCGGGCGTCGGTCTCGTATTCCACGTGGGCGGTCGAGATGGTGATGCCGCGGGCCTTTTCCTCGGGCGCCGCGTCGATCTTGTCGTAGGCCTGGTACTCGCCGAAGTACTTGGTGATCGCCGCGGTCAGCGACGTCTTGCCGTGATCGACGTGACCGATCGTGCCGATGTTCACGTGCGGCTTGGTCCGCTCAAACTTTGCCTTCGCCATCTCGTCTTTCCTGATGTTCCAAGGACCGCCCCAGCGGCGGCCGCGGATCCTCGATGCGCGGCGAGATAATGACAATGGCCTGAAAACGCAAGCGGCGAACTTCGTGCTGCAGCCGCCGCGCGGAGCTGTAAGATTTGGCGGCGGGTTGAGGCTGTGAGGTGGAGAAGGTGGATCGGCGCGCCCGGCTTGCGGCGGGCAACAACGCCCATCTCCATGCATCGGTCTTCGCGGCGCACGGGCTGCCGTTCCGGCGGCTTTCGCGCGCTTTCGATGCGACGTGGGTCTGGTCGCGGGAGCCTCGGCCGACCCGCACCCTGGCCGATCCATGCACCGGTGCCGCGCCGCTACTGGACGAACTTCGGCAGGAGCCAGCGGGGCAGCGCGAGAATGGCGTCCGGCACGGCGATGATGAACAGCAGCACGACGACCATCGGCAGCAGGATGATCACCACGTCGCGCAGCGCGTCGATCATCCGGATCCTGCCGATCGAGGCGGCGATCAGCAGACAGAGCCCGTAGGGCGGCGTCACCAGCCCGAAGGCGAGGCTGATCACGCCGATGATCGCGAAGTGGATCGGGTGCATGCCGACGTGCTGGGTGACGGGATAGAGCACGGTGCCGAGGATGATGATCGCCGGGATCGCGTCGATGAACATGCCGATCAGCAGGAAGGCGAGCGCGACCATGATGCCGGTGCCGAACACGCCCAAGCCCAGCAGCTCGATCTGGTCGACGAGGGCGGCGGGGATCTTGAAGTAGGCGAGGCACCAGCCGAACGCAGAGGCGGTGCCGATGCAGAACAGCGAGATCGCGGCGAAGCGCGCGCTGTCGTAGAAGATGCCGGGCAGGGCGCGCAGGCCGACCGAGCGATAGACCAGCACCCCGAGCAGCAGCGAGTAGACCACCGCGACCACCGAGGCCTCGGTCGGGGTGAAGAAGCCGCCGACGATGCCGCCGACGATGATCACCGGCGTCATCAGCGCCAGCGAGGCGCTGGCCGCCGCCGTCATCAGCTGCAGGAACGTCGAGCGCACGTAGACCGGATAGCCGCGCCGCTTGGCGAAGACATAGACGGTCAGCATCTGCGAGCCGGCGATCAGGATGCCGGGCAGGACGCCGGCGAGAAACAGCCCGCCGATCGACACCGACATCAGGCCCCCCCAGACCACCATCAGGATCGAGGGCGGGATGATCACGCCCATCACGCTGGAACAGGCGGTGATCGCCACCGAGAACGAGGTGTCGTAGCCCTGCTTCTGCATCTGCGGGATCAGGAGCGAGCCGATGCCCGCCGCGTCTGCGGTCGAGGAGCCAGAGATCCCGGCGAACAGCATCGAGACCACCACGTTGACGTGTCCGAGGCCGCCGGGCAGATGGCCGACCAGCCCTTGCGCGAGGCGCACAAGCCGGTCGGTGATGCCGGCGGCGTTCATCAGGTTGGCCGCGAGCAGGAAGAACGGCACGGCCAGCAGCACGAAGGCGTTGTAGCTCTTGAACATTTCGCGCAGGAGCAGCGAGGGGGTCAGCCGGTCGGAGATGAAGAAGACCGGCACCACGGCGAGCGCCAGCGCGAAGGCGACCGGCACCCGCAGGATCACCAGAACGGCGAAGGTTCCGAACAGGATTGCCGCGACCTCACCGGGGCCCATGCGTGCTCCCGGCCCGGAAGGCGGCGATCTCGTCGTGGAGACGTTCGGCGATGAACAGCGTCCAGGTCAGCCCGGCCAGTGGCCAGGCTATGTATATCGACAGCATCGGCAGGCCGGCGATCTCGGATTGCTGGCGCGAGCCGAGGATCGCGAAGTCCCAGCCGTAGCGCAGGAAGGTGAGCGCCACGGCAAGCACGGCGATCTCGGTGACGATCTTCATCGCGAGTTCCACCGCGGGGCTGGTGCTGTGGGGCAGCACGTCCACGTCGAAGTGCGAGCCGTCGCGCACGGCGATCATCGCGCCGATCAGGATGATCCAGACGAAGCAGAAGCGGGCGATCTCCTCGGTCCAGATGAATCGCGGGATGATCCCGGTGTAGCGGCTGAGGATCTGCATCGCGACCGGCACGACCAGCGCCACCATCAGCAGCGTCAGCAGCACCTGAAGCAGGCGGTAGTAGGCGTCAAGCAGCGCCCGCACAGGCGGTCTCCATGTCTCGGGACGTGGGGAAATGCCGGCGGGAGGCGATGCTTCGTCCTCCCGCCGGATGGCGGCTACTGGATCGACTGGATCTGGTCGAGCACCTCGGTCGCCCCGAGTTCCTCGGCGTAGGCCTTCTGGACGGGGGCGGCCAGCTCGAGGAGCTTGTCGCGGTCCTGGAACTCGAAGGTCTTCAGGAGGCCCGCGTCCTCCATCGCCTTCAGCTTGGCACTGTCCTGGCTCGATTCGATGTCGCGGCCGAGCTTGCCGGCGGCCTTGCCGGCCTTGAGGACGCAGTCCTGCTCCTCGGGCGTCAGCCGCTCGAAGGTGGCGTTGGAAAACGCGATCGGCCGCACGGTGATGGCGTGCTGGGTCAGCGAGATGTCCGGGCCGACCTCGTAGAACTTCATCTGCTCGATACCGGCGGCCTCGTTTTCGGCGCCGTCGATCACCCCGGTCTGGATGGCGTTGTAGACCTCGTCGTAGGCAATGACCGAGGGGGCGGCCCCGATCGCCTCGAAGATCTGGGTCTGGATCGGGGCGCCCATCACCCGCATCGGCAGGCCCTTCAGCTCGTCCATGTTGGTGACGGGCTTGTTGACGATCAGCTGCCGGGTGCCGCCGCCGGCGTAGCCGATCAGGCGGACGTTGGCCTTCTCCAGCACGTCCTGGGCGATCGGCGCCAGCGCGTCCTGTTCCATCACCGCGTTCCAGTGGTCGACGTCGCGGAACAGGAACGGCATGTCCATCAGCGGCGCCATCTGGCTGAAGGTCGACATGTGCGACGGGCTGACGATCGCGTAGTCCACCGCGATGCCCTGGCTCATGTTCTCGAAGTAGTCCTTCTCGAGGCCCAACTCGGAGTTGAGGTGCAGGTCGAACTGGAGCGAACCGCCGGAGCACGCGCCCGCCTCCTTCTCGAACTCGCGCAGGGCCTTGGTGAAGGCGTGGTTCTCGTCGAACTGCACGGCGCCGACCAGCGTGGTCTGGGCGGCGGCGGGCAGGGCGCACCCGGCCGCGAGCATGGCGCCGAGCGTCAGGGTCTTGAGCATTCTCATGGGTGTCTCCTCCCGGGAGTGATCTGCCGCGGTCCTGCTGTCGGGCGCAGGTTTCACGGTCGCGTGAGAGATAGTCGGGAAAAAGCCTGCGCGAGTCCAGCGTTAAGCCGACCTGCGGTGGCGACGCGCGCAGCCACGGGCGTCAGCCCTGGCGCAGCTGGCTCGGGGCGGCGTTGGTCCAGCGGCGGATCGCGCGGGTCAGGCTCGACTGGGCGCTGTAGCCGAGGTCGGCGGCGATGTCGCCGACCGGGTCGCTGCTGCCGACCACCCGGCGCAGCGCCTGCTCGCGCCGCAGGCCTTCGACCATGTCCGACAGCGAGGTGTTCTTCCGCCGCCAGCCGGCGCTGCAGCGTGCGCCGGCTGGTGCCGGCCAGTGCCGCGATGTCGTCGATCCGGACGGGACCGCGTCGAGAATGCCGGGCAGGAGCGTGCGCAGCGAACAGGCGAGCGAGCCGTCGCCGCGGATCGAGCTGAGCCCGAGCGGGCCGCGGTCCCGGGTCGGAAGGAGATAGGGCTGGTCGAGCGCGGCGTCGGGCAGGGCGACGGTCAAGGCCCGGTCGGTCGCGGCCTCCACCGTCATGTCGCGGCGGCGGCGAAGATGATCGAGGCCGGCCACCGGATGCGGGACCAGGCGCACCGCCGCCACTCGCCCGGGCGCGCTCACGCCGGTCCCCGCCGTCACCGCCCGGACCATCGCCGCGACGTACTGCTGGCACAGATGCAGGGCCGCGTCGTCGAGGTCGACGAGGAAGCGGTGGCGCACGATCCCGGCGCCCGGATCGGAGGCCACCACGAAATGCTCGTGCGAGGAGTGGTGCGGATAGGCGCGCATCAGGCGCGCAAGGGCGTCGCGCGGCGTGCGCGCCCCCAGCGCGACCTGGCCGAAGCTCGCCAGCTGCGCGATCGAGGTGTCGGAGACCACGCGACAGCCGATGTCGGGCCCCTCCGCTTCGCCGGTCGCCACCAGGAAGCGGGTGCCGGCGAGAAAGGCGATGGGGCGTTCGGGCTCGGCCAGGAGCGTGGTCGGCAGACCAGCGTCCCGAAGCCGGCCCTCCCAGCTCAGGCCCCGCGCGCGCATCCAGAGCAGAAACGGCGCGAGGGCCGCGGCGCGGATCAGGGGGATCGGACGGGACATCGGTTCCGTTGCGAGGCTCGGCGTGGAAACGCAGAAGACCGATTGTGGCGCGGCATGTCAAACGGAAGAGGATGTCGGAGTGCTAGGCTGGCGCTATCATAAGTTCTTCGGGGAGAGACGAACGTGCTGCAAGAATCCATCGATTTCAGGACTGTTACGGGCCGCAGTCGATCGGGCTTGCGACATTTTCGCCACTGGCGGCGCTGGCGCAGGGGACCACCGGCGACCCCGGATCGCCGAGCGCGACCACGACCATCGACGGCAAGCAGCTCCCGGCGCCCGATCCGGCGTTCGGCGGCAAGATCACCGAGGACGCGCTGTCGTCGACCCCCTGGTGGCCGCCGCGCATCGTGCCGCCCAAGGATGCACCGAACATCCTGCTGATCATCACCGACGACGCCGGCTTCGCCGTGCCGAGCACGTTCGGGGGCGTGATCCCCACGCCGACGATGGACCAGATCGCCGAGGACGGCCTGAAGTATACCAACATCTACTCAACGTCGCTGTGCTCGCCCACGCGCGCGGCGCTGATCACCGGGCGCAACCACCACGCGGTCGGCTTCGGGGTGATCTCCGAGCAGTCCACCGGGTTCCCCGGCTACGACAGCATCATTCCCGAGAACAAGGCGACCGTCGGGCGGATCCTGCTCGACAACGGCTACGCCACCTCGTGGTTCGGCAAAGACCACAACACGCCGGCCTACGCCGCGAGCCAGGTCGGGCCGTTCGACCAGTGGCCGACCGGCATGGGGTTCGAGTATTTCTACGGCTTCGTCGGCGGTGATGCCAACCAGTGGCAGCCGAACCTGTTCCGCAACACCACCCAGATCTACCCGTTCGACGGCAAGCCCGACTGGAACCTGGTGACCGGGATGGCCGACGACGCCATCGACTATCTCAACCGCATCAACCAGACGATGCCGAGCAAGCCGTTCTTCGTGAAGTACGCGCCGGGCGCGACCCACGCGCCGCATCATCCCACCAAGGAGTGGGTCGAGAAGATCCACGACATGCATCTGTTCGACGGCGGCTGGAACAAGCTGCAGGAGACGATCTTCGAGAACCAGAAGCGCCTTGGGATCATCCCCGCGGACACCCAGCTGTCGCCGTGGCCGACCCAGATCCTGAAGAACTGGGATGATCTGACGGCCGAGGAGCAGAAGCTCTACATCAAGCAGGTCGAGGTGTTCGCGGCCTACGCCGCCTACAACGACCATGAGATCGGGCGGGTCATCGACACCATCCGGGACATGGGCAAGCTCGACAACACGCTGATCCTCTACATCAACGGCGACAACGGCACCAGCGCCGAGGGCGGCCCGGAGGGCACGCCCAACGAGGTCGCGTTCTTCAACGGGGTGACCGTCCCGGTCGAGACCCAGATGAAATGGTACGACGTGTGGGGCACCGAGGCGACCTACAACCACATGTCGGCGGGCTGGTCCTGGGCGTTCGATGCGCCGTTCACCTGGTTCAAGCAGAACGCCTCGCGCCTCGGCGGCATCCGGCAGAACATGGCGGTGTCGTGGCCGGCGCGGATCACCGACAAGGGCGGCATGCGCGAGCAGTTCATGCATGTGATCGACGTCGTGCCGACCATCCTCGACGTCACCGGCATTCCGGCGCCCGAAACGGTGAACGGGATCAAGCAGGCGCCGATGGACGGAACCAGCTTCGCCTATACGTTCGACAAGGAGAACGCCACGGCGCCGTCGCGCCACCGGATCCAGTACTTCGAGATGATGGGGCAGTGGGCCCTCTATGACGACGGCTGGCTCCTGAGCACCAAGGTCGACCGTGCGCCGTGGGACGCCTTCGGCAAGGCCAACACCGATCCGCTGAACAATCAGGTGCTGCAACTCTACGATCTGACCAAGGACTACAGCCAGTCGCACGACATCGCCGACTCGAACCCCGACAAGGTCAAGGAGATGAAGGCGCTGTTCATCGAGGAGGCGAAGAAATACCAGGTGTTCCCGCTGGACGCCTCGGTAGCTGCCCGCGTGATCGCGCCGCGTCCAAACATCACCGCCGGCCGGTCGGAGTTCGTCTACACCCATCCGATGGTGGGGCTGCCGCAGGGGGACTCACCGCTGCTGCTGAACACCTCCTACACGATCACCGCCGAGATCGAGGTGCCCGAAGGCGGGGCGGAGGGCATGATCCTGACCTCGGGGGGGCGGTTCGCGGGGTACGGCTTCTATCTGCTGAAGGGCAAGCCGGTCTTCCTGTGGAACCTGCTGGATCTGGAGCGCATCAAGTGGGAAGGCGACGCGGCGCTGACGCCCGGCAAACACACCGTGGAGTTCGACTTCGCCTATGACGGGCTCGGCGTCGGCACCCTCGCCTACAACAGCTTCAGCGGCCTCGGGCGGTCGGGCACCGGGACGCTGAAGGTGGACGGCACGGTGGTGGACACCAAGAAGATGGCGAAGACCCTGCCGATCATCCTGCAGTGGGACGAGTCCTTCGACATCGGCTCGGACACCCTGACGGGCGTGAACGACGCCGACTACATGCCGCCGTTCGCGCTGACCGCCAAGCTCGACAAGCTGACGCTCAAGCTCGATCGACCGCAGCTGTCCGAGGCCGACATGACGGCGCTCAAGGCGGCGATGGACAAGGCCAGCGACTGAGGCCCTGGCGCGCCTTTCCGCCGGAGCGTCCGCACGCGGGGCGCTCCGGCGGGCTCCGAAATCGCCCGGTCCCGGCGGCTCGCGGGCGACAAAGTTCAGTCAGCAGAACAACTTGCTGGCATCCGGCTGTTTTTGGGCCGCAGCGCCGGATCGCGGTTGACATCCTCCAGGGCGGGGCCTAGGTTCCGCGCGCTCTGGGAGGGGTCCGCCCCTTCGATACAGCCTTGAACTGGCGGTCACGACTCGGGCGCATGCCCCAGTCCTCTGGAATTTCGCCGCGGCGGAACCCCAAGGCGGTTCCTTCGCGGCCTCTTTGGCATTGCACGCGGGAAGCGCGGGCGGTGTCGCGAAGACGAAACGGTGTAGACGAGGGTTGAGACTCGAATGCCAACGATCCAACAGCTGATCCGCAACCCGCGGCAGCCGAGAGTGAACCGGTCGAAGTCGATGCATCTGCAGGGCAGCCCGCAGAAGCGCGGCGTGTGCACGCGCGTCTACACGACCACGCCGAAGAAGCCGAACTCGGCCATGCGCAAGGTCGCCAAGGTGCGGCTGACCAACGGCTACGAGGTGATCAGCTACATCCCCGGCGAGAGCCACAACCTGCAGGAGCACTCGGTGGTGCTGATCCGCGGCGGTCGCGTGAAGGACCTTCCCGGCGTGCGCTACCACATCCTGCGCGGCGTGCTCGACACCCAGGGCGTGAAGAACCGCAAGCAGCGCCGGTCGAAGTACGGCGCGAAGCGTCCGAAGTAAGGAGAAGCGAGCATGTCGCGTCGTCACAGCGCCGAAAGGCGCGAGATCCTGCCGGACGCCAAGTTCGGCGATACCGTCGTCACCAAGTTCATGAACAACCTGATGCACGACGGCAAGAAGTCGGTCGCCGAGGGCATCGTCTACGGCGCGTTCGAGACCGTCGAGGCGAAGCTGCGCCGCGCGCCCGTCGAGGTGTTCCACGAGGCGCTCGACAACGTGAAGCCCTCGGTGGAGGTGCGCTCCCGCCGGGTCGGCGGCGCCACCTACCAGGTGCCCGTCGAGGTGCGCCCGGAACGCCGCGAGGCGCTGGCGATCCGCTGGCTGATCAAGGCCTCTCGCGCGCGCAACGAGCACACCATGGAAGAGCGCCTCGCCGGCGAGTTGCTCGACGCCGCCAACATGCGCGGCGCGGCGGTGAAGAAGCGCGAAGACACCCACAAGATGGCCGACGCCAACAAGGCGTTCAGCCATTACCGCTGGTAACGGCAAGCTTTAGGAATACTCAGATGCCCCGCGATTATCCTCTCGATCACTACCGCAACTTCGGGATCATGGCGCATATCGACGCCGGCAAGACCACCACGACCGAGCGGATCCTGTTCTACACCGGCAAGTCGCACAAGCTCGGCGAAGTGCACGACGGCGCTGCGACCATGGACTGGATGGAGCAGGAGCAGGAGCGGGGCATCACCATCACCTCGGCCGCGACCACCACCTTCTGGCAGCGCCAGGAGGATCCGGGCCTGTCGGGCATGGACGACACCAAGTTCCGGTTCAACATCATCGACACCCCCGGCCACGTCGACTTCACCATCGAGGTCGAGCGTTCGCTCGCGGTGCTCGACGGTGCGGTGTGCGTGCTCGACGCCAACGCCGGGGTGGAGCCGCAGACCGAGACGGTCTGGCGGCAGGCCGACCGCTACAAGGTGCCGCGCATCGTGTTCGTCAACAAGATGGACAAGATCGGCGCGGACTACTTCAACTGCATCCGGATGATCAAGGACCGGACCGGCGCGACGCCGTGCCCGATCCAGCTGCCGATCGGCGTGGAGACCTCGCTCGAGGGTCACGTCGACCTGATCACCATGGAGGAGTGGACCTGGAAGGGCGAGGATCTGGGCGCGACCTGGACCCGTCAGCCGATCCGCCCCGAGCTGGCCGACAAGGCCGCCGAGATGCGCAACGAGATGATCGAGATCGCCGTCGAGATGGATGACGACGCGATGGAGGCGTATCTCGAGGGCACCGAGCCGGACGTCGACACCCTGCGCGAGCTGATCCGCAAGGGCACGCTGGCGATGAAGTTCGTCCCGGTGATCTGCGGCTCGGCGTTCAAGAACAAGGGCGTCCAGCCGATGCTGAACGCGGTGATCGACTACCTGCCGACGCCGCTCGACGTGCCGGCCTACATGGGCTTCAAGCCCGGCGACGAGACCGAGACCCGCGACCAGGCCCGTTCGGCCGACGACGCGCAGCCGTTTTCGGCTCTGGCCTTCAAGATCATGAACGACCCGTTCGTCGGCTCGCTCACCTTCACCCGGATCTATTCGGGGTCGATCAAGAAGGGCGACCAGATGCTCAACTCCACCAAGGAGAAGCGCGAGCGGGTCGGGCGGATGATGATGATGCACGCCATCAACCGCGAGGAGATCGACGAGGCGTTCGCCGGCGACATCATCGCGCTGGCGGGCCTGAAGGACACCACGACCGGCGACACGCTCTGCGATCCGAACAAGCCGGTGGTGCTCGAGACGATGACCTTCCCCGATCCGGTGATCGAGATCGCCATCGAGCCGAAGACCAAGAACGACCAGGAGAAGATGAGCCAGGGCCTGCAGCGGCTCGCGGCCGAGGATCCGTCGTTCCGGGTCGAGACCGACATCGAGAGCGGCCAGACGATCATGAAGGGGATGGGCGAGTTGCACCTCGACATCCTGGTCGACCGGCTGAAGCGCGAGTTCAAGGTCGAGGCCAATATCGGCGCGCCGCAGGTCGCTTATCGTGAGACGATCAGCCGCAAGGCCGAGATCGACTACACCCACAAGAAGCAGACCGGCGGCTCGGGCCAGTTCGCCCGGATCAAGCTGGTCATCGAGCCGACCGAGCCGGGCGAGGGATACTCGTTCGAGAGCAAGATCGTCGGCGGCAACGTGCCGAAGGAATACATCCCCGGCGTCGAGAAGGGCATCCAGTCGGTGATGGACTCGGGTCCGCTCGCGGGCTTCCCGGTGATCGACTTCAAGGTGTCGCTGATCGACGGCGCCTACCACGACGTGGACTCCAGCGTGCTCGCCTTCGAGATCGCGGCGCGGGCGGCGATGCGCGACGGGCTGAAGAAGGCCGGCGCCAAGCTGCTCGAGCCGATCATGAAGGTCGAGGTGGTGACGCCGGAGGACTATACCGGCGGCATCATCGGCGACCTGACCTCGCGGCGCGGCCAGATCGAAGGCCAGGACACCCGCGGCAACGCCATCGCGATCGCCGCGATGGTGCCGCTCGCGAACATGTTCGGCTACATCAACACCTTGCGGTCGATGTCGTCGGGCCGGGCGAACTTCACCATGCAGTTCGACCACTACGACGCGGTACCGCAGAACATTTCGGACGAGATCCAGGCGAAGTTCGCCTGAGCAGGAACAGCACGGGCCGCGGCCCGAGGGACGGATAGGAGTAGAGCCATGGCGAAGGCAAAGTTTGAGCGGACCAAGCCGCACGTGAACATCGGCACGATCGGTCACGTCGATCACGGCAAGACGTCGCTGACCGCGGCGATCACCAAGTACTTCGGCGAGTACCAGGCCTACGACAAGATCGACGCGGCGCCGGAGGAAAAGGCCCGCGGCATCACCATCTCGACCGCCCACGTGGAGTACGAGACCGACGCCCGGCACTACGCCCACGTCGACTGCCCCGGCCACGCCGACTACGTGAAGAACATGATCACCGGTGCCGCGCAGATGGACGGCGCGATCCTGGTGGTGTCGGCCGCCGACGGCCCGATGCCGCAGACCCGCGAGCACATCCTGCTGGCCAAGCAGGTCGGCGTGCCGGCGATGGTGGTGTTCCTCAACAAGGTCGACCAGGTCGACGACCCGGAGCTGCTCGAGCTGGTCGAGCTCGAGGTGCGCGAACTGCTGTCGTCCTACGACTTCCCCGGCGACGACATCCCGATCGTGACCGGCTCGGCGCTGGCGGCGCTCGAGGACCGCGACCCGGAGATCGGCGAGCAGGCGGTGAAGAAGCTGATGGCGGCGGTCGACGAGTACATCCCGACGCCGGAGCGCCCGGTCGACCAGCCGTTCCTGATGCCGGTCGAGGACGTGTTCTCGATTTCCGGCCGCGGCACGGTGGCCACCGGCCGCGTCGAGCGCGGCGTGGTCAAGGTCGGCGAGGAGATCGAGATCGTCGGCATCCGCCCGAACAAGAAGACCACCTGCACCGGGGTCGAGATGTTCCGCAAGCTGCTCGACCAGGGCCAGGCCGGCGACAACGTCGGGCTCTTGCTGCGCGGCATCGAGCGCGAGGGCATCGAGCGCGGGCAGGTGCTGTGCAAGCCCGGCTAGCGTCAAGCCGCACACCAAGTTCGAGGCCGAGGCCTACATCCTGACCAAGGACGAGGGCGGGCGGCACACGCCGTTCTTCGCCAACTACCGGCCGCAGTTCTACTTCCGCACGACCGACGTGACCGGCACCGTGGCGCTGCCCGAGGGCACCGAGATGGTGATGCCGGGCGACAACCTGAAGTTCAACGTCGAGCTGATCGCGCCGATCGCCATGGAGGAGAAGCTGCGCTTCGCCATCCGTGAAGGCGGCCGCACCGTCGGTGCCGGCGTCGTCTCCAAGATCATCGAGTAGAGGCCATGGCGATCCAAAGTCAGAATATCCGCATCCGGCTCAAGGCCTTCGACTACCGGGTGCTCGATGCCAGCACGGCCGAGATCGTGAACACGGCAAAGCGGACCGGCGCGCGCGTGCGCGGGCCGATCCCGCTGCCGAACAAGATCGAGAAGTTCACCGTGCTGCGCGGCCCGCACATCGACAAGAAGAGTCGCGAGCAGTTCGAGATCCGCACCCACAAGCGGCTGCTCGACATCGTGGACCCGACCCCGCAGACCGTGGACGCGCTGATGAAGCTCGACCTCGCGGCCGGCGTGGACGTGGAAATCAAGCTCTGAGGATCCGAGAAATGCGTTCCGGAGTTATCGCAAAGAAGCTGGGCATGACCCGGCTGTTCATGGAGGACGGCCGGCAGGTGCCGGTCACGGTCCTCCAGATGGAGAACCTGCAGGTGGTCGCCCGGCGCACCGCCGAGCGGGACGGCTATTCGGCCGTCCAGCTCGGTGCCGGCGTCGCCAAGGCGAAGAACACCACCCAGGCGATGCGCGGCCACTTCGCCGCGGCGAAGGTGGAGCCCAAGCGCAAGCTGGCGGAGTTCCGGGTGTCGCCCGACAACCTGATCGAGGTCGGCGAGGAGATTACCGCGGACCACTACTTCGCGGGCCAGTTCGTCGACGTCGCCGGCACCTCGATCGGCAAGGGGTTCGCGGGCAGCATGAAGCGGCACAACTTCGGCGGCCTCAGGGCGAGCCACGGCGTGTCGATCAGCCACCGCAGCCACGGTTCGACCGGCCAGTGCCAGGATCCGGGCCGGGTGTTCAAGGGCAAGAAGATGGCCGGCCACATGGGTGCGGTGCGGGTGACCACCCAGAACCTTCAGGTGGTGCGCACCGACAGCGAGCGCGGCCTGATCATGGTCAAGGGCGCGGTGCCGGGGTCGAAGGGCGGCTGGGTCACGATCAAGGACGCGGCGAAGAAGCCGGTGCCCGACAACGTGATGCTGCCCGCAGCCCTGCGTTCCGCCGCCAGGGCCGCGCACGAGGCGGCGCAGAAGGCCGCAGAGGAAGCCGCCGCCGCCGAGGCCGAGGCCGAGAAGCAGCGCCTGGCCGAGCAGGCCGAGGCCGAGGAAGCCGCGCTGCAGCAGGCGCAGGAAGAGATCAAGTCCGAGAGCGGCGACGCCGGCGAAAGCGACGCGGCCCCCGGGGAAGGCGAGGAGAAATGAAACTCGACGTGATTTCGCTCGACGCCTCCAAGGCGGGGTCGATCGAGCTCGATGACGCGATCTTCGGCCTGACGCCGCGGACGGACATCCTGCACCGGATGGTGCGCTGGCAGCTGGCCAAGCGGCAGGCGGGCACCCACTCGGTGCTCGGCAAGTCCGAGGTCAGCTACTCGACGAAGAAGATCTACCGCCAGAAGGGCACCGGCGGCGCGCGGCACGGCTCGCGCAAGGCGCCGACCTTCCGCCACGGCGGCACCTACAAGGGGCCGACCCCGCGCAGCCACGCGCACGAGCTGAACAAGAAGTTCCGGGCGCTGGGGCTTCGCCACGCGCTGTCGGCCAAGGCCGGCGCGGGCGAACTGATCGTGCTCGACCAGGCGAGCCTCGCCGAGGGCAAGACCAAGGCGCTGGCCCAGGCGATCAAGGGGCTGGGCTGGAAGCGGGTGCTGGTGATCGACGGCGCGGAGGTGAACGAGAATTTCGCCCGTGCCGCCCGCAACATCGAGGGAATCGACGTGCTGCCGAGCGTCGGCGCGAATGTCTACGACATCCTGCGCCGCGACACGCTCGTGCTGACCAAGGCCGGCGTCGAAGCGCTGGAGGCGCGACTGAAATGAGCGTGAAGCCGGAGCAGTACGACCTCATCCGCAAGCCGATCATCACCGAGAAGGCCACCATGGCCTCCGAGGGCGGCGCCGTGGTGTTCGAGGTGGCGATGGATGCGACCAAGCCGCAGATCAAGGACGCGGTCGAGAGCCTGTTCAGCGTCAAGGTGAAGGCGGTCAACACCACCATCACCAAGGGCAAGGTGAAGAAGTTCCGCGGCCGCCCCGGCCGCCGGCGCGACGTGAAGAAGGCCTACGTGACGCTCGTCGAGGGCAACACCATCGACGTGACCACCGGGCTCTGAGCAGAATCAAAACGGAAGACAGCAAGACATGGCGTTAAAATCGTACAAGCCGACGACGCCGGGCCAGCGAGGGCTGGTTCTGATCGACCGTTCCGAGCTGTGGAAGGGTCGCCCCGTGAAGTCCCTCACCGAGGGACTGACCAGCAAGGGCGGCCGAAACAACACCGGACGGATCACCATGCGCCGACGCGGCGGCGGGGTGAAGCGGCTCTACCGCGTGGTGGACTTCAAGCGCACGCAAGCTCGATGTCCCGGCCAAGGTGATCCGGATCGAGTACGATCCGAACCGGACCGCGTTCATCGCACTGATCGGTTACGCCGACGGCGAGCAGGCCTACATCCTGGCGCCGCAACGGCTGGCGGTGGGCGACACGGTGATCTCGGCGGCCAAGGCCGACATCAAGCCGGGCAACGCCATGCCGTTCCTGGCGATGCCGATCGGCACGATCGTGCACAACGTCGAGATGAAGCCGGGCAAGGGCGGGCAGATCGCCCGGTCCGCCGGCACCTACGCCCAGTTCGTCGGGCGCGACGGCGGCTACGCGCAGATCCGGCTTTCCTCGGGCGAGCTTCGGCTGGTGCGTCAGGAGTGCATGGCCACGGTCGGCGCGGTGTCGAACTCGGACAACTCGAACCAGAACTTCGGCAAGGCCGGGCGCAACCGGCTGAAGGGGATCCGGCCGAGCGTCCGCGGCGTGGTGATGAACCCGATCGACCACCCGCACGGCGGCGGCGAGGGCCGCACCTCGGGCGGCCGGCATCCGGTGACGCCGTGGGGCAAGCCGACCAAGGGGGCGCGCACGCGCTCCAACAAGACGACGAGCAAGTACATCCTGCGCTCGCGTCACCAGAAGAAAAAGCGGTAAGGAGCCCCGCCACATGTCACGGTCTGTCTGGAAGGGTCCTTTCGTCGACGCCCACGTCCTGAAGAAGGCGGAGCGCTCGCGCGAATCGGGCCGCAACGAAGTCATCAAGATCTGGTCGCGTCGCTCGACGATCCTGCCCCAGTTCGTGGGGCTGACCTTCGGCGTCTACAACGGCAAGAAGCACATCCCGGTCAACGTGTCGGAAGACATGATCGGCCAGAAGTTCGGCGAATACAGCCCGACGCGGACCTACTACGGCCACGCCGCGGACAAGAAAGCGAAGCGGAGGTAAGCCGATGGGCAAGGAAAAGAACCCCCGCCGCATCGCGGACAACGAGGCGATGGCGGTCAGCCGGATGCTCAAGACCAGCCCGCAGAAGCTCAACCTCGTCGCGGCGATGATCCGCAACAAGCCGGTGGAGAAGGCGCTGAGCGACCTGACGTTCTCCAAGAAGCGGGTTTCGGACGACGTGAAGAAGACGCTGCAGTCCGCGATCGCCAATGCCGAGAACAACCACGGTCTCGACGTCGACGAGCTGGTGGTGGCCGAGGCGTTCGTCGGCAAGAACATGGTGCTGAAGCGCGGGCGCCCGCGGGCGCGCGGCCGCTTCGGCAAGATCCTGAAGCCGTTCAGCCAGGTGACGATCAAGGTGCGGCAGGTAGAGGAGCAGGCCTGATGGGTCAGAAAATCAATCCGATCGGGCTGCGCCTTCAGGTCAACCGCACCTGGGACAGCCGGTGGTTCGCCGACGGCGAGGAGTACGGCAAGCTGCTGCACGAGGATCTGGCGATCCGCGACTTCATCAAGAAGAACGCGGCGCAGGCCGGCATCAGCCGGGTGGTGATCGAGCGACCGCACCGCAAGTGCCGGGTGACGATCCATGCCGCCCGCCCCGGTGTCATCATCGGCAAGAAGGGCGCCGACATCGAGGTGCTGCGCAAGAAGCTGACGCAGTTCACCAAGTCGGAGCTGCACCTCAACATCGTCGAGGTCCGCAAGCCCGAGGTCGACGCGGCGCTGGTCGGCGAGAACATCGCCCAGCAGCTCGAGCGGCGCATCAGCTTCCGCCGGGCGATGAAGCGGGCGGTGCAGAACGCCATGCGCATGGGCGCGCTCGGCATCCGGATCAACGTCGGCGGCCGTCTCGGCGGCGCCGAGATCGCCCGGGTCGAGTGGTATCGCGAGGGCCGGGTGCCGCTGCACACGCTGCGGGCGGACATCGACTACGCCTTCACCGAAGCGCGCACCGCCTACGGGATCATCGGCATCAAGGTCTGGATCTTCAAGGGCGAGATCATGGAGCACGACCCGCAGGCGCGGGACCGGCGCCAGAGCGAACTGCAGGAAGGCGGGGTCCGGCATCAGCGTTCGCGCTAGAGCCTGACCGCCGAGGAGAACGACAATGCTTTCACCGAAGCGAACCAAGTTCCGCAAGCAGCACAAGGGCCGGATCCACGGCGAGGCGCCGGGAGGGACCGAGCTCAACTTCGGCCACTTCGGCCTGAAGGCGACCGAGCCGGAGCGCATCACCGCGCGCCAGATCGAGGCTGCCCGCCGGGCGCTGACCCGTCACATGAAGCGCCAGGGCCGGGTGTGGATCCGGATCTTCCCCGACGTGCCGGTGTCGAAGAAGCCGACCGAGGTGCGCATGGGCAAGGGCAAGGGCTCGGTCGAGTTCTGGGCCGCCAAAGTGAAGCCCGGACGCGTCATGTTCGAGATTGACGGCGTGGGCGAGGATGTGGCAAAGGAGGCCCTTCGATTGGCGGCCATGAAGCTGCCGATCAAGTGCCGTTTCGTCGCACGCGAGGACTGGTGAGCGAAGCCCCGGGGAACCGGGGCCGTCGCTCTTTTGAATTGGAACAGCGTCGGGGCGTGCCTCGATAGCTTCTGATGAAGGGAATGGGCCATGAAAGCGGCCGAACTTCGGGACAAGACGCCCGACCAGCTGCGCGAGAGCCTCGCCAGCCTGAAGAAGGAGGCGTTCAACCTGCGCTTCCAGAAGGCGACGGGACAGCTCGAGAACACCGCCCGCATGCAGGTCGTCCGCCGCGACGCCGCGCGGGTCAAGACGATTATCAACCAGAAGGCCGCTGACGCGGCGGGCCTGAACCAGAAGGCCGCAGCGGCGGCGAAGGAAGCCTGAGATGCCGAAGCGAATCCTTTCCGGAACCGTGACCAGCGACAAGACCGAGCAGACGGTGACGGTGCTCGTCGAGCGCCGCTTCACCCATCCGGTCATGAAGAAGGTCGTGCGGCGGACCAAGAAGTACCACGCCCACGACGCGACCAACCAGTTCAAGGTCGGCGACAGCGTTCGCATCATCGAGTGCGTGCCGATCTCGAAAACCAAGCGCTGGGAGGTCCTGACGGCGGAAGCCGCCGAGGCCTGATCCACCAGCATCGTCGAAACCGCGGGGCGCCTCGTCTCCGCAGGTCGGGAGTAACCAAATGATCCAGATGCAGACCAATCTGGATGTCGCTGACAACTCCGGCGCGCGCCGGGTTCAGTGCATCAAGGTCCTGGGCGGCTCCAAGCGCAAGTACGCCTCCGTGGGCGACATCATCGTGGTGTCGGTCAAGGAAGCGATCCCGCGCGGCCGCGTCAAGAAGGGCGACGTGCGCAAGGCCGTCGTCGTGCGCACCGCCAAGGAAGTCCGCCGCGAGGACGGCACCGCGATCCGGTTCGACCGGAACGCCGCGGTGATCATCGGCAACAACAACGAGCCGATCGGCACCCGCATCTTCGGGCCGGTGGTGCGCGAGCTGCGGTCGAAGAACTTCATGAAGATCATCTCGCTTGCCCCGGAGGTGCTCTAGATGGCCGCGAAACTCCGCAAGGGCGACAACGTCGTCGTGCTCGCCGGCAAGGACAAGGGCCGCAAGGGCGAGATCACCCGGGTGATGCCGCAGGTCGACAAGGCGGTGGTCGCCGGCGTCAACGTCGCGATCCGCCACACCCGCCAGACCCAGAGCGCCCAGGGCGGCCGCATCGCCAAGGAGATGCCGATCGCGCTCTCGAACCTGGCGCTGGTCGATCCCAAGAGCGGCGAGGCGACCCGCGTCGGCTTCCGCATGGAGGGCGACAAGAAGGTCCGCTACGCCAAGAAGTCGGGGGAGACGATCAATGGCTGACTACACGCCCCGGCTCGAGAGCCAGTACAGGGACAACATCAAGCCGGCGCTCAAGGAAGAGTTCGGCTACAAGAACGACATGCAGATCCCGCGCCTCGACAAGATCGTCCTGAACATGGGCGTCGGCGAGGCGGTCAGCGACACCAAGAAGGTGCGCGCCGCGGCCGAGGACATGGCGCAGATCGCCGGCCAGAAGCCGGTCGTCACCAAGGCCAAGACCTCGATCGCCGGCTTCAAGGTTCGCGAGGAGATGCCGATCGGCGTCAAGGTGACGCTCCGGCGGGACAAGATGTACGAGTTCCTCGACCGGCTGGTGACCGTGGCGCTGCCGCGGGTCCGCGACTTCCGCGGCACCAACCCCAAGAGCTTCGACGGCCGCGGCAACTACGCCATGGGCCTGAAGGAGCACATCGTGTTCCCCGAGATCAACTTCGACAAGATCGAGCAGGTCTGGGGCATGGACATCGTCATCTGCACCACGGCCAAGACCGACGCCGAGGCCAAGGCGCTGTTGAAGCACTTCAACCTGCCCTTCACGGCCTGAGCGGGAGAAAGACGAAATGGCAAAGACCAGCATGATCGAACGCCAGAAGCGCCGCGTGGCCCTGGTGGAGAAGTACGCCGACCGCCGCGCCGAGCTGAAGGCTGTCGCCCGCAACGAGAGCCTGCCGATGGAGGAGCGCTTCAAGGCGCAGCTGAAGCTCGCCAAGCTGCCGCGCAATTCCTCGGCGACCCGGCTCCACAACCGCTGCGAGGTGACGGGCCGGCCCCGCGCCTACTATCGCAAGCTGCGCATGTCGCGCATCGCGCTCCGCGATCTCGCCTCCAAGGGCCAGATCCCGGGCATGGTCAAGTCGAGCTGGTAAGGGGAGCGCAGACATGTCGATGAACGATCCCCTGGGCGATATGCTCACCCGCATCCGCAACGCCTCGATGCGCAGCAAGTCCACCGTCCGCACGCCGGCCTCCAAGATCCGCAAGTGGGTTCTCGAGGTGCTGCAGTCCGAGGGCTACATCCGCGGCTTCGAGGAAGTGACCGACAAGGGTCATCCGGAGCTCGAGATCTCGCTGAAGTACTTCGACGGCCAATCTGCGATCCGCGAGCTGAAGCGCGTCTCGACCCCCGGCCGCCGGGTCTACTCCGGCGTCAAGGGAATGCCGCAGGTCCGCCAGGGCCTCGGCGTCACCATCGTCTCGACGCCCAAGGGCGTCATGTCCGATGCACAGGCCCGCACCGCAAATGTCGGTGGCGAAGTCCTGTGCACGGTATTCTGAGGAGGGGCAGATGTCTCGCATTGGCAAGAGGCCGGTCGACCTGCCCGGTGGCGTGAGCGCCACCGTCTCGGGCCAGACCGTCGAGGTGAAGGGGCCGAAGGGCACCCGCAGCTTCACCGCGACCGACGACGTGACGCTCGCGCTCGAGGACAACGCCATCACGGTGAAGCCGCGCGGCCTGTCCAAGCGCGCGCGCCAGCAGTGGGGCATGTCGCGGACCCAGGTCGCGAACCTGGTGACCGGCGTGACCGGCGGTTTCCGCAAGGAGATGGAGATCAACGGCGTGGGCTATCGCGCGGCGGTGCAGGGCAAGATCCTGAAGCTGTCGCTCGGCTACAGCCACGACGTGGATTTCGCCATCCCCGAGGGCGTGACCGTGACGACGCCGCGTCCGACGGAGATCATCGTCGAAGGCATCGACCAGCAGGTTGTCGGCCAGGTGGCGTCCAACATCCGCGGCTGGCGCAAGCCCGAGCCCTACAAGGGCAAGGGCATCAAGTACAAGGGCGAATTCATCTTCCGCAAGGAAGGCAAGAAGAAGTAGGAGCGCGACAATGGCGAACAGCAAACGCGACCTGTTCCAGAAGCGCCGCCTGCGCGTCCGGAGCAAGCTGAGGAAGACGGCCGATGGTCGTCCGCGGCTCAGCGTACATCGGTCCTCGAAGAACATCTCGGTCCAGCTGATCGACGACGCCGAGGGCCGGACCCTCGCCGCCGCCTCGACTCTCGAGACCGGGCTGGGTCTGAAGGGCAAGAACAACAAGGACGCGGCGGCCAGGGTCGGTGCCGAGATCGCGGCCCGCGCCAAGGCGGCCGGGATCGAGGCGGTCTACTTCGACCGCGGCGGCTTCCTTTTTCACGGCAAGGTCAAGGCCCTTGCGGACGCTGCCCGCGAGGGCGGCCTGAAGTTCTAGGGGACAGGCAATGGCAAGAGACCCGAGAGGCGGCGGCGGCCGCCGCGACCGCGACGAGAACCCGGAATTCCAGGATCGTCTGGTCGCGATCAACCGCGTCAGCAAGACGGTGAAGGGCGGCAAGCGCTTCGGCTTCGCGGCGCTCGTCGTCGTTGGCGACCAGAAGGGCCGCGTCGGCTACGGCAAGGGCAAGGCCCGCGAGGTGCCCGAGGCGATCCGCAAGGCGACCGAGCAGGCCAAGCGGCAGATGATCCGCGTGCCGCTGCGCGAGGGCCGCACGCTGCACCACGACGTCAACGGCCGCCACGGCGCGGGCAAGGTGGTGCTGCGCTCCGCCCCGGCAGGCACCGGCATCATCGCCGGCGGCCCGATGCGCGCGGTGTTCGAGATGCTGGGCGTGCACGACGTGGTGGCGAAGTCGCTGGGCAGCGCCAATCCCTACAACATGATCCGCGCCACGGTTGACGGCCTGCAGCAGGAGACCAGCCCGCGGCTGGTCGCCCAGCGTCGCAGCAAGAAGGTCGCCGACATCCTGCCGAGGGCGGCCGACGCGCCGGTGGCGGATGCCGCTGCGACCGACGCACCTGCGGCGGAGGCCTGATCATGGCGAAGGCGAAGAAGGCGGACGGCAAGACCATCGTCGTCAAGCAGATCGGCTCGCCGATCCGCCGCCCGGCCGTGCAGCGCGCGACGCTGGTCGGCCTCGGCCTCAACAAGATGCGCCGGACCCGCGAGCTGCCGGACAATCCGTCGACCCGCGGCATGGTCGCGTCGATCCCGCATCTGGTGACAATCGTGGAGGAGCGCGGCTAAGCGCTCCCACCTTGGCCCACGGCGGGCGACCGCCGGGGTCCTTTCATTCAAGCCGTGGTCGGGGGGCCCGACGCATTCCCCCGTATCCGGCGCAAGGAGACAGCGTCATGAAACTGAATGAACTGCACGACAATCCCGGCGCCGCCCGCAAGGCCAAGCGCGTCGGCCGCGGCCCGGGCTCGGGCAAGGGCAAGACCGCCGGGCGCGGCGTCAAGGGCCAGAAGTCCCGCTCGGGCGTGGCGCTCAACGCCTACGAGGGCGGCCAGATGCCGCTCTACATGCGGCTCCCGAAGCGCGGCTTCTCCAAGCCGAACCGCAAGAGCTATTCGGTCATCAACATCGGCGTGCTTCAGAAGTTCGTCGACAACGGCAAGCTCGACGCCAGCGCCGAAATCACCGAGGAGGCGCTGGTTTCCAGCGGTGTCGTCCGGCGGCGTCTCGACGGCGTGAGGCTGCTCGGCAAGGGCGCGCTGACCGCCCCGCTGACCCTGAGCCTCACCGGCGCCTCGAAATCCGCCGTGGAAGCGGTCGAGAAGGCGGGCGGCAAGATCACCCTGCTGGCGCCGGCCGAGGCCCCTTCCGCGACCGAATGATAGCCGAATGATACTTGCGGCCGCCGGTCCGGCGGCATAAGTCAAGCCGAGCATTATCGCGCCGCCGCACCACCAGGGGCGGCGGCGCCGTCACTTAAGGGGGCCTCATGGCATCCGCAGCCGAACAGATGGCAGCCAACCTCAGCTGGGGAACCTTCGGCAAGGCCAAGGATCTCCAGAACCGCATCCTCTTCACGCTCGGCCTGCTCATCGTCTACCGGATCGGCACCTACGTTCCGGTCCCGGGGGTCGACGCGATGCGGCTCCAGCAGTTCTTCGAGCAGCAGAGCCAGGGCCTCGGCGGCATGCTCAACATGTTCACCGGCGGCGCGGTCGGGCGCATGGCGATCTTCTCGCTCGGCATCATGCCCTACATCTCCGCCTCGATCATCATCCAGCTGCTGACCTCGATGGTGCCGACGCTCGAGGCGCTGAAAAAGGAAGGCGAATCCGGCCGCAAGAAGATCAACCAGTACACTCGCTACGGCACGGTGTTCCTGGCGACCTTCCAAGCCTACGGCCTCGCGCTCGGCCTCGAGGCCGAGAACATGGCCCACGATCCGGGCTGGTACTTCCGCATCGGCGTGATCATCACCCTGGTCGGCGGCACGATGTTCCTGATGTGGCTCGGCGAGCAGATCACCGCGCGCGGCATCGGCAACGGCATCTCGCTGATCATCTTCACCGGCATCGTCGCCCAGATGCCCCGGGCGCTCGCCCAGTTCCTGACCCAGGGGCGCACCGGCGCGCTCAGCCCCGCGGTGATCATCGGCGTGATGATCATGGTGGTCGTGGTGGTCGCCTTCGTGGTGTTCATGGAGCGGGCGCTGCGCAAGATCCACATCCAGTACCCCAAGCGCCAGGTCGGCATGAAGATCTACGGCGGCGAGAGTTCGAATCTGCCGGTCAAGGTCAACCCCGCCGGCGTGATCCCGGCGATCTTCGCCTCGTCGCTCTTGCTTCTGCCGGCCACCATCACCACCTTTTCCGGGCAGAACGAGGGCCCGGTCTCCGGGGTGATGAGCTACATCGCCGCATACATGGGCCGCGGCCAGCCGCTGCACATGCTGTTCTACGGCGCGCTGGTGGTGTTCTTCACCTACTTCTACACCGCCAATGTCGCCTTCAAGTCCGACGACGTCGCCGACAACCTCAAGAAGCAGGGCGGCTTCATCCCCGGCATCCGGCCGGGTGCCAAGACCGTCGAATACCTCGACTACGTGGTGACCCGCATCCTGGTGATCGGCTCGGCCTACCTTGCTGCGGTGGTCCTGCTCCCCGAGGTGCTGATCTCGAAACTTTCCATCCCGTTCTACTTCGGCGGCACTTCCCTCCTGATCGTGGTGTCGGTAACCATGGACACCATCACGCAGATCCAGTCCCATATGCTCGCGCACCAGTACGAGGGGCTGATCGAAAAATCACGCCTGCGCGGCAAGGGACGGGGAAAAACGCGACGATGAACATCATTCTGCTGGGTCCGCCGGGAGCGGGCAAGGGCACCCAGGCGCGGATCCTGGTGGAGAAGAACGGCCTGGTGCAGCTCTCGACCGGCGACATGCTGCGCGCCGCCAAGTCGTCGGGCACCGAGATGGGCAAGCGGGTGGCCGACGTCATGGCGCGCGGCGACCTGGTGACAGACGACATCGTGATCGGCCTGATCTCCGAGCAGGTCGACGGCGAGGCCGGCCGCCACGGCCTGATCTTCGACGGCTTCCCGCGCACGCTCGCCCAGGCCGACGCGCTGGACGCGCTGCTGGCGGCCAAGGGCAAGTTCCTCGACGCGGTCATCGAGATGCGGGTCGACGACGACGCGCTGGTAGACCGGATCTCCGGGCGCTTCACCTGCGGCACCTGCGGCGAGGTCTACCACGACACCGCGCGGCCGCCCGCCAAGGCGGGCACCTGCGACAACTGCGGCGGCACCGAATTCGTCCGCCGCGCCGACGACAACGCCGAGGCGGTGCGCGTGCGGCTGATGGCCTACTACCGCCAGACCGCGCCGCTGATCGGCTACTACCATGCCAAGGGCAAGCTCCGATCGGTGGACGGCCTCGCCGCGATCGACACGATTTCCGCCGAGATCAGGACCCTGCTCGGGCTGTGAGAAATCGCCGGTTCCGCACTTGACCTCGCGGGCGGCATTCCTATACTCCGCGCTCTCTCCTTCGGGAGAGTTGTTCCCTCTACATTTCACCTCGGGGACGCGGGATGCTGGGACCCAGCGAGATGGGTATCGTAAGCCTGCCGGACGTGTCGGCGGGCTGTGACTTTTGGAGGGATCCCGAGCGCACGCTTGCGCCCCGGGACGGACGAACGGAGCAAGGCTTTGGCGCGCATAGCAGGCGTTAACATTCCGACGAACAAGCGGGTGGCGATCGCGCTCACCTACATCCACGGCATCGGGCGCACCAAGGCGCAGGAGATGACCCAGGCGCTCGAGATCGCCGAGAACCGCCGGGTCCAGGACCTGAGCGACGCCGAGGTGCTGAAGATCCGCGAATACATCGACGCGAACCTCTCGGTCGAGGGCGATCTGCGCCGCGAGACCCAGATGAACATCAAGCGGCTGATGGACCTCGGCTGCTACCGTGGCCTGCGCCATCGCCGCGGCCTGCCGGTACGCGGCCAGCGCACCCACACCAACGCACGCACGCGCAAGGGCCCCGCCCGGGCCATCGCCGGCAAGAAGAAGTAAGGAGGCCGGATCATGGCACGGGAAAAGGCGCGCGTGAAGCGCAAGGAACGCAAGAACATCTCGACCGGCGTCTGCCACGTCAGCGCCAGCTTCAACAACACCAAGATCCTGATCGCCGACGCGCAGGGCAACGCCATCGCCTGGTCGTCGGCCGGCACAATGGGCTTCAAGGGCTCGCGCAAGTCGACGCCCTACGCTGCCCAGATGGCCGCCGAGGACGCCGGCAAGAAGGCGCAGGAGCACGGCGTGCGCACCCTCGAGGTCGAGGTGCAGGGCCCGGGCTCCGGTCGCGAGAGCGCCTTGCGCGCCCTCGGCGCGGTCGGCTTCCAGATTACCGCGATCCGCGACGTGACGCCGATCGCCCACAACGGCTGCCGTCCGCCCAAGCGCCGGCGCGTCTGACCGACAGGGATCATGACCGTCGCCTGCCCCTCGCGGGCGGGCGGCTTCGCTTTTTACACCTCGGGCGTTCGCCGGCCAGCGGGATCAGCCGGCGGACAGGAATGGAGGGCCAATGATGATGATCCACAAGAACTGGCAGGAACTGATCCGGCCGACGGCGCTCGAGATCAAGGCCGGCGCCGACCCCTTCCGCCAGGCGACCGCGGTCGCCGAGCCGCTCGAGCGCGGCTTCGGCCTCACGCTCGGCAACGCGCTGCGCCGGGTGCTGCTCTCCTCGCTGCAGGGGGCGGCGATCACCTCGGTGCAGATCGACGGCGTGCTGCACGAGTTCTCCTCCGTGCCGGGCGTCCGAGAGGACGTCACCGACATCGTGCTGAACCTCAAGGGCGTCTCGGTGAAGATGGAGGTCGAGGGCCCGAAGCGGCTCGAGATCCGCGCGACCGGCCCCGGCGTCGTCACCGCGGGCGACATCTCGCAGTCGAACGGCATCGAGATCCTCAACCGCGACCATGTCATCTGTCACCTCGACGACGGCGCCAGCGTGTTCATGGAGCTCGTCGTCGAGCAGGGCAAGGGCTACGTCCAGGCCGACAAGAACCGGCCCGAGGACGCGCCGATCGGCCTGATCACCGTCGACGCGCTGTTCTCGCCGATCAAGAAGGTCAGCTACAAGGTCGAGCCGACCCGCGAGGGCCAGGTGCTCGACTACGACAAGCTGACCCTCCAGCTCGAGACCGACGGCTCGGTCAAGCCCGATGACGCGATCGCCTATGCCGCGCGCATCCTGCAGGACCAGCTCTCGGTGTTCGTGAACTTCGAGGAGCCGTCCTCGGGCGTCCGCGCCGACGAGGAGAGCGATCTCGAGTTCAACCCGCTGCTCCTGAAGAAGGTCGACGAGCTCGAGCTTTCGGTGCGCTCGGCGAACTGCCTGAAGAACGACAACATCGTCTACATCGGCGATCTGATCCAGAAGACCGAGGCGGAGATGCTGCGCACCCCGAACTTCGGCCGCAAGTCGCTGAACGAGATCAAGGAGGTGCTGACCGGCATGGGCCTTCACCTCGGCATGGAGATCGTCGACTGGCCCCCCGAGAACATCGAGGATCTGGCCAAGAAGTTCGAGGACCAGTTCTGATCACGAGGGGGAGCCTTCGGCTCCCCCCGACGATGGGCAATCCCGCCCCAAGGAGTGCGCGCCAGCGTCAAGGGCGCGCCGGACAAAGCATAAAGGACACCCGAGATGCGTCACGGAAACGGCTACCGCAAGCTGAACCGCACCCACGAGCACCGCAAGCGCGATGTTCGCCAACATGGCCTCGTCGCCTGATCGAGCACGAGCAGATCAAGACGACCCTGCCCAAGGCCAAGGAGATGAAGCGGATCATCGACAAGCTGATCACGCTTGGCAAGCGCGGCGATCTTCACGCCCGCCGCATCGCCGCCTCCGAGCTGAAGCAGGACGCCGCCGTCGCCAAGCTGTTCGCCACCCTCGGCCCCCGCTACAAGGACCGCACCGGCGGCTACTGCCGCGTGCTGAAGGCGGGTTTCCGCTACGGCGACATGGCGCCGATGGCGATCATCGAGCTGGTCGAGCGCGACCCCGATGCCAAGGGCGCCGGCGACAAAGCTCGCGTCGCCGCCGAGGAAGCCGCCGCGGAGTAGGCGCGGCCGCGTCCTCATACAGATCCTCATACGGGTAAGCTTACCTGGAGAGCAGTCCCGTGATGCGCCAACGGGCGCATCACCGGCAAAAGACCTGCGCGCGATCCGCGCGCTCCTTATGGCGGCAAAGGCCGCCCGCGCGGCGCCCGCCGCGCCCCTTCCGCACGCCGCGGGACCGGGATACGCTGCCGCCATGGCCGACCTGTTCGACACCCGCCCCCGAGACGACGACCCACCGGCGCCCGCGCCCGAGGCGGCCCGCCCGCTGGCGGACCGGCTGCGTCCGCGCCGGCTCGACGAGGTCGTGGGCCAGGGCCACGTGCTCGGCCCCGACGGCCCGCTCGGGCACATGCTCAGCCAGGGCAGCCTCGGCTCGATCGTGTTCTGGGGTCCGCCCGGCGTCGGCAAGACCACCATCGCCCGGCTGCTCGCCGACGCCACCGACCTCGCGTTCGTGCAGATCAGCGCGATCTTCACCGGCGTCGCCGAGCTGAAGAAGATCTTCGAGGCCGCGCGCATCCGCCGTCAGAACGGTCGCGGCACCCTGCTGTTCGTCGACGAGATCCACCGTTTCAACAAGGCCCAGCAGGACGCCTTCCTGCCGCTGATGGAAGACGGCACCATCGTGCTGGTCGGCGCCACCACCGAGAACCCGTCGTTCGAGCTCAACGCGGCGCTGCTCTCCCGCGCCCGCGTCCTCACCCTGCGCCGGCTCGATGACACCGCGCTCGAGGCCCTCGTCGCCCGTGCCGAGGCCGACCTCGGCCACCCCCTGCCGCTGACCCCCGACGCTCGCGACGCGCTTCTCGGCATGGCCGACGGCGACGGCCGGGCGCTTCTCAACCTCATCGAGCAGCTCGCGCCCGAGCGCCGGCAGCTCGACGCGGCCGGCCTCGCCCAGCGCCTCACCCGCCGCGCCGCGGTGTTCGACAAGTCCGGCGACAGCCACTACAACCTGATCTCCGCCTTGCACAAGTCCGTCCGCGGCTCCGATCCGGACGCGAGCCTCTACTGGCTCGCCCGGATGCTGAAGGGCGGCGAGGACCCGCGCTTCCTCGCCCGGCGCATCACCCGGATGGCGGTCGAGGACATCGGCCTCGCCGACCCCGCCGCCCAGCGCCTCTGCCTCGACGCCTGGTCCACCTACGAGCGCCTCGGCTCGCCCGAGGGCGAGCTGGCGCTGGCGGAGGCGGTGGTCTATCTCGCCCTCGCGCCGAAATCCAACGCCGCCTACCGCGCGTTCGGCGCCGCGATGGCGTCCGCCGAGCGCACCGGTTCGGCGCCCCCGCCCAAGCACATCCTCAACGCCCCGACCAGGCTGATGAAGTCCGAGGGCTACGGCGCCGGCTACGTCTACGACCACGACACCGAATCCGGCTTCTCCGGCCAGAACTACTTCCCCGACGACATGCCGCGCGAAGCGTTCTACCGGCCGGGCGGCCGCGGATTCGAGCAGTCCTTAAGCGAAAGGCTTTTGTCTTTGGCCGCGGAGCGCGCTACCAAGGAGGCACCCGAATGACGCCTGAACGCCGGGGGGCCGAACAATCGTCGCAACCGCGAAGAGAAGTGCCCGCGATCTCCTGCAACTCGTCTACGCCGGCTCGACGGCGCAGGCCCTGACGCCGGGGGAACTCGAGGCGTTCGTGGCGGAGGCCAGAGGCCGCAACGAGGCCGCGGGCCTCACCGGGCTGATGCTGCGCCAGGGCGCGTCGTTCTGCGGCCTGCTGGAGGGGCCGCGCCGCCGGGTCCTGCGGCGGATGGAGGAGATCGTCAGCGATCCGCGGCACCGCGGGGTGCATGTCCTGCGCGAGGAACCGGTGGAATCGCGACGCTTCGCCAACTGGAGCTTCGCGGCCTTGCCCCCGCCGGGACGGAGCGGCGAGCCGCACGAGGATTTCATCCGCGACCTCGCACGCCGTCTCCGATGACTCCTTTCGGGTTTTACGTCTGCGACACATTGCGCTCGCATTGCGAGTTTTGTAGCTTGCGTGGGGAGCCGTGATCGTTTTAGGTTGCGGAAAATCACAATGGCGTGAACAGTGGGGGATGCAATGATCGGGATGGACGAATACACGGAACTTGTCGGGTTCTCTTTCGTGTCCCGTGTTGCGGATGGAGTGCCGGCGGCGGCCCTGCTGCGGCTCGCGCGTCAATGCTTCAGCTTCAATGTCGGCCATAACCTGACCGGCCAGCTTCATGTCGGCGGCGGGCGTTTCTCCTATGTCGTGGAAGGTGACAGCCGGATTGTCCAGTCCCTCGCGGCGCGCATCCTCGCCGACCCGCGGCACGAATTGATCGAGATCAGGGCCTTCCACCGGATCGCTGTCCGCGTCCATGCGATCTGGACGCTGAGCGGGCTCGACTTCGAGCCCCCGCTGGTCGCGTCCGCCGCGTCCGCTCGCTCGTTGCGGTTCCTCCCGTTTGCCGCCACCGGCCTCGTGGCCGGAGCGGTGCAGGGCGCCGGCGCCCTCTGATGTCCGCGCACGGGCCTGCCCGCGCGCCCGCGCCTTGACAATCGCCGGCCGGCAGGGCCTCTGAGGGCGGTCGCGACCCCAGTCCGCGCGGACCCCGAGCCATGACCGGCGTACAGCAGATCACCATCGACCCCGACGCGGCCGAGCAGCGGCTCGACCGCTGGCTGCGCCGGCGCTACCCGCAGGTCGCGCAGGGCCGCATCGAGCGCATGTGCCGCAAGGGCGAGATCCGCGTCGATGGCGGCCGGGTGCGGCCGGCGACCCGGCTCGAGGCCGGCCAGATCGTGCGCCTGCCGCCGATCCCCGACGAGGCGCCGCAACCGGTGGCCCCGGCCTCGGTCTCGCAGGCCGACGCGGAGATGATCCGCGCCTGCGTGATCTGGCGCGACGACGACGTGATCGCGCTGAACAAGCCGCCCGGCCTCGCCACCCAGGGCGGGACCGGCCAGCACCGGCACGTCGATGGTCTTGCCGAGGCGCTGAAGTTCGACCGGCCCGACAAGCCGCGGCTGGTCCACCGCCTCGACCGCGACACCTCGGGCGTGCTGCTGCTCGCCCGCAGCGGGCGTGCGGCTGCGGCGCTGGCGCGGGCCTTCCAGGCGCGCGACGCCCGCAAGATCTATTGGGCGGCGGTGGCCGGCGCACCGTCGCCGCGCGCCGGCACCATCCGCTACGGTCTGGTCAAGGCTCCGGGCCACGGCAAGGGCGGCGAGGGCGAGAAGATGCTCTGCGTGCCGCCCGACGAGGTCGCCGCGACCGAGGGCGCGAAGCGGGCGACGACCGACTATACCGTGATCGACGCCGCCGCGACGCGCGCCGCCTGGGTGGCCCTGAGCCCGATCACCGGCCGCACCCACCAGCTCCGCGCGCACATGGCCGCAATCGGTCATCCGATCGTCGGCGACGGCAAGTACGGCGGCAGCGGCCAGGAGAACCTCGGCGAGGGCTGGGGCGCGCAGCTCGGCGGCGCGGTCAGCCGCAAGCTGCACCTGCACGCCCGTTCGATCGACCTGACCCATCCGACCACCGGCCGGCGGCTGCAGCTGACCGCGCCGCTGCCCGAGCACATGGCCCGCACCTGGGAGCTGTTCGGCTGGCGCGCGGAGGACGCGCCGGCCGACCCGTTCGAGGACCTGCGGATGAGCCCGCTCGCCCGTCTCCTCGCGCTGCCGGTGCGGGCCTACCGCCTGGTCCTCTCGCCGTGGGTCGGGCACGGCTGTCGGTTCCAGCCCACCTGCTCGGCCTACGCGCTGGAGGCGCTGGAGACCCACGGCGCGGTCCGGGGAAGCTGGCTGACGCTCCGCCGGATCGCCCGCTGCCATCCGTGGGGCGGCTCGGGCATCGACAACGTGCCGCCACGCAACGGCCGGCACCGCGAGACCTGAATGCTCGACCACGACGACATCCACCCGCTGTTCTCCGGCGCGCCGGACACCGTCGAGTTCCGCAAGCTGCGCAAGCGGATCGTGCGCCAGACCCGCGAGGCGATCGAGACCTACGGCATGATCCGCGCCGGCGACCGCTGGCTGGTCTGCCTGTCGGGCGGCAAGGACAGCTACACGCTGCTCGCGGCGCTGACCGAGCTGAAATGGCGCGGTCTGCTGCCGGTGGACCTGCTCGCCTGCAACCTCGACCAGGGCCAGCCGGGGTTTCCCGCGACCGTGCTTCCCGACTTCCTCGCGCGCATGGGCGTGCCGCACCGGATCGAATACCGCGACACCTATTCCATCGTCACGGAAAAGGTGCCTGCGGCCAGGACCTACTGCGCGCTTTGCTCGCGGCTGCGCCGTGGCCACCTCTACCGCATCGCGCGGGAGGAGGGGTGCAGCGCCGTCGTGCTCGGCCACCACCGCGACGACATCCTCGAGACCTTCCTGCTCAACCTGTTCTTCGGGGGCAGGCTGGCCGCGATGCCGCCGAAGCTCCTGAACGACGAGGGCGACGTCTACGTCCTGCGTCCGCTCGCCCATGTCTCCGAGGAAGACTGCGCCCGGTTCGCCCGCGCGATGGACTATCCGATCATCCCGTGCGACCTGTGCGGCAGCCAGGACGGGCTGCAGCGCCAGCAGATCAAGCGGATGCTCGACGGCTGGGAGACCGCGCACCCGGGCCGGCGGCAGATCCTGTTCCGCGCCCTCGGTCAGGCGCAGCCCAGCCACCTGCTCGACCCGGCGCTGTTCGACTTTCGCGGGCTCTGATCGCCCCGCGGGCGAACCGGATTCGCTCGAATGCAGCGCAGATTCCGCAGCCGCGACGGCCGGCGTTTTAAGCATTGTTGAGAGCCCCGCGGCTAGCGTGCCGCCCCATGGCCAGCGCGTCCCCCTCGCAGACCCCCGCCCCGGACCGCGTCTTCTCGCGGGCGATGGCGCTGGTGGCTGCAAGCTCGGTCGCCTTGGCGCTTGCGGCGGGCCTGGTGATCGCGCCCGCGCGGGTGCAGGAGACCCGCACCGCCGAACTCGCCATGCTGACCACCTCGGAAGCCGCGAGCGCGCGCGCGGTCGTCGGCGCGCTCGACCGGCTGGCGAGCCGGCCCGACACAGCCGCCGACCAGGCCGCCGGGATCCGGCTCGCCTGGGCCGTCGACCGCCTTGCCGCGCTCGAGGCGCGGCGCCTGGCCCTGACGCCGGCGCTGAGCGAAGAGCGCAATCCGCTCGACGCGGCGATCACCACCGCCCGTGACCGCCCTCGGGCGCCGCCGCCGCCCGGCTGCAGGCCGAGTTCGAGGCCCGGATCCTGCCCCAGCTCGACCGGATCGCCGAGCGAAACCGCACGTCCGCCGCGGCCGCCCGCGACCACGGCACCTGGCTGCTGGCCTCAGCGGCCGCCGCCGGCCTGTTCGCGGCGCTGCTGCTGTGGTCGGGCGTGGTCAGACCCGCGCGCAGCCAGATCGGCGCCTGGGTGGCCAAAATCACCGAGGAGGCCCGCGACACCCGTTTCCGGCTGCTGCACGATCCGCTGACCGGAATGCCGAACGGCGTGCATGTGCACGCCTACGTCATGCGGCTGGCCGCGGGGTCGGACCGCAAGCGGGCGCAGACCGCGGTTCTGCGCGTCGACCTCGACCGCTTCAAGGTGCTGCGGGACGCGCTCGGCCAGTCCGATTGCGACGAGGTGCTGCGCATCGCCGCCCGCCGCATCCAGAGCGCCCTCAGGGCCGGTGACTTCGCCGCCTGCCTGGGCAACGACGACTTCGTGGTGATCGCCGGCGATCTCGATGACGGCAACGGCGCCGCGACGATCGCGGCCCGGGTCCAGACCGCGCTGACCCGGCCGTTCTCGATCCGGGGCGGCGCGAGGCGGCTCACCTGCAGCATCGGCGTCACGCTGCTCGGCGACGACCTGCCCGAGCCCGACCGGGTGCTGGCCAACGCCGAGATCGCGCTGGCCGAGGCACAGGCCGCGGGACCGGGCACCGTGCGCTACTTCAGCAAGAGCCTGCGCCACGAGGTCGAGCGGCGCGAGGCGCTGTTCGCCGACCTGCTGCACGGGCTCGACGCCGGCGAATTGCTGCCGTTCTTTCAGCCGCAGGTCGAGATCGCCACCGGCGCCTTCTGCGGCTTCGAGGCGCTGGTGCGCTGGCAGCACCCCGAGCACGGCCTGATGGAGCCCGCCGCCTTTCTCGACTTCGCCGAGCAGACCGATCTCAGCGAACGGATGGGCGAGCTGGTGCTGACCCGATCGCTCGAGGCGCTGGTCGCCTGGGACAAGGCGGGCCTCGCCGTGCCGCGCGTCGGCGTCAACTTCGCGCTCGCCCAGCTGCGCGCCCCGCGCCTGATCGAAAAGATCAAGTGGGAGGTCGAGCGCTTCGGCATCGAACCCGGCCGGATCGCCATCGAGGTGCTGGAGACCGTGCTGATCAAGAGCGACACCGACCTCGTGGTGCGCAACCTGCGCGGCCTCGCGTCGGCCGGCTTCCACGTCGAACTCGACGACTTCGGGACCGGCCACGCCTCGATCGCCAACCTGCGCCGGTTCATGGTCAACCGCATCAAGATCGACCGCAGCTTCATCGCCGGCATCGAGACGAGCGAGGAGAGCCGCACCCTGACCGCCTCGATGATCGCGATGGCCCGCGCGCTGGGAATCGACACCCTCGCCGAAGGGGTAGAGACCGAGGCGGCCCGGGCCGTTCTGGCCGAACTCGGCTGCGGAAGCTACCAGGGCTATCTTGTCGCCCGGCCGATGGCGCTCGCCGAGACCATGCCGTGGATCGCTGGCTTCGCTGGCGCCGGACACGACCTCGCGAGCGACGAGCGGGCCGGGCGGACCGACCCGAATACACCTTGACCTTTCGGCCTTGCACCTGTTGAACCCCGGTCAGCTTTCGACACGTCTCACCGGAGTGCGCAATGGACGACCAGAGCCGGAATCTTATCCTGGCGACGGCGCTGAGTTTCCTCGTGATCCTCGGCTGGTTCCTGCTCTTTCCGCCTGAACCCGCCCCCGAGACCGCGCAGCCCACGGCAACCGAGTCCGCCGACGGGACCGCTGCGGAGGGAACCGGCACCGCCGCTCCGCCCGCTGCCGGAACCACCGCGACGACGGCGCCGACCGCGCCCGAGCTGGCGGCACCGGCGCCGAAGACCCGCCAGGCGGCGCTGGCGCAGACCGACCGCATCGCGATCCGCACCCCGCGGCTGTCAGGCTCGCTGTCGCTCCAGGGCGGCAGGCTCGACGACCTCGATCTCACCGACTACACGGAGTCGGTCGAAAAGGGCTCGCCGACCGTCACGCTGCTTGAACCCGGCGGGCGCGGCCCATGCCTACTATGCGCTCTACGGATGGTCGCCCGCGGGCGGCCTCGACGCGGCCGCGGTGCCGGGACCCCTGACCCGCTGGTCGCTCGCGAGCGGCGACACCCTGACCCCGGCGACGCCGGTGGAACTGGTCTGGGACAACGGCAACGGGCTGATCTTCCATCGCAGGATCGCCGTCGACGACAACTACATGTTCACGATGTCCCAGTCGGTCGAGAACCAGACCGGCGCGCCGGTTCGTCTCGCGCCCTACGGCATCATCGCCCGCCACGGCAAGCCGGCCGATCTGAGCAATTTCTACATCCTGCACGAGGGCGTGGTCGGCGCTCACGACGGCGAGCTCGAGGAAATCAAGTACGACAAGATCCGCGATCTGGACTTCGATCCGGCCGAGAACGCCCACGCCCAGACCATCAAGGTCGACAACGACGGCTGGATCGGCTTCACCGACCACTACTGGATGTCGACCCTGGTGGCGCCGGCCGGTCAGGCCTTCACGTCGGTGACGAAATGGACCGAGGCGACCGACACCTACCAGACCGACATGCGCCTCCCGGCGGTCAGCGTGCCCGCCGGCGGCACCGCGGAGTCGACCACATCGCTGTTCGCCGGCGCCAAGGAATGGGCGACGATCCGCGACTATCAGGAGACCATGCACATCGACCGCTTCGTCGACTCGATCGACTGGGGCTGGTTCTTCTTCCTGACCAAGCCGATCTTCCGGGTGCTGCACGAGATGCACAAGCTGATCGGCAACATGGGCGTTGCGATCATCGGCCTGACGCTGCTGATCAAGGCGCTGCTGTTCCCGCTTGCCTACAAGTCCTACGTCTCGATGTCGAAGATGAAGGCGCTCCAGCCGCAGATGGAGAAGATCAAGGAGACCGCCGGCGACGACAAGATGGCGATGCAGAAGGAGGTGATGGCCCTCTACAAGCGCGAGAAGGTCAACCCCGCCGCCGGCTGCCTGCCGATCCTGTTGCAGATCCCGATCTTCTTCTCGCTCTACAAGGTGATCTTCGTCACCATCGAGCTGCGCCAGGCGCCGTTCTTCGGCTGGATCCGCGACCTGTCGGCGCCGGACCCCACGTCGATCCTCAACCTGTTCGGCCTGCTGCCCTGGGCGACGCCGGCGGTGACGAGCCCGCTGCACATCCTGTCGATCGGCGTCTGGCCGATCCTGCTCGGCATCTCGATGTGGCTGCAGCAGAAGCTGAACCCCACGCCGGCCGACAAGACCCAGGCGATGATCTTCACCTGGATGCCGTGGCTGTTCATGTTCATGCTGGGCCGGTTCGCGAGCGGCCTGGTGATCTACTGGGTTGCGAACAACACCATCACCTTCACCCAGCAATACCTGATCATGCGCAGCCAGGGGGTGAAGCCCAACGTGCTCGGCAACATGCTCGCGCCGCTCCGGAAGCTGCGAAAGGCGGACTGAGTGCGGGGCCGCGTCACCCACCTCTGGCGCCACCCGATCAAGGGCCACGGCGTCGAGCCGGTCGCGGGCGTCACCCTCGTGGCCGGCGCGACCATGCCCTGGGACCGGGTCTGGGCGATCGCCCACGATGCCGCCAGGGTGGCGCCGGACTCCCGCGACTGGGCGCCCTGCGCCAACTTCGGCCGGGGCGCCAGGACGCCGGGACTGATGGCGATCCGCGCCAGCTTCGACGAGGCCGCGGGCCGCGTCACGCTCACCCACCCGGACCGCGAGGCGCTGACGGTCGACCCGGACGAGCCCGAGGACGCCGCCCGGCTGGTCGCCTGGGTGACGCCGCTCGTTGATCCCGGCCGCGCGCAACCCGCCTTCGTGGTTCGCGCCGGGGTAGGGATGACCGACAGCGCGTGGCCGTCGATCTCGATCCTGAACCACGCCAGCCTCGCGGCATTGAGCGAGCGGCTCGGCCAGCCGCTGGCGATGGAACGCTTCCGCGGCAACCTCTGGCTCGACGGTCTGGCGCCCTTCGCCGAGTTCGACCTCGTCGGCCGCGACCTGACGATCGGCGGTGCGACGCTGCGCGTGCGCGAGCCCATCACCCGCTGCAAGGCCACGACGGTCGATCCCGACACCGGCCGCCCCGACGCCGACACCCTTGGCGGGCTGAAAGCGGGCTGGGGCCATCAGGACTTCGGCGTCTTTGCCGAGGTCGTCTCGGGCGGCCCCGTCGCGGTCGGCGATGCGGCCATCGCCGCGTGAAGGCGACCTTCACCCTCGCCCCGGAGCCCGACGAGGCCTCCCGCGAGGCCGGACGCAAGCTCTTCGCCGGTCCCTGCGACTTCCTCAAGGGCGTCGTCGCGATGGACGGACTGCCGCCCGCCGACCGGCTCGAGGTCTGCTTTGCCGGCCGCTCCAACGTCGGCAAGTCGAGCCTGATCAATGCGCTCACCGGTCGCAAGGCGCTGGCCCGCGCCTCCAACACCCCCGGACGCACGCAGGAGATCAACTTCTTCACCCTCGGGGAGCTTCGCTATCTGGTGGATCTGCCGGGATACGGCTTCGCCGAAGCACCGAAACCGGTGGTGGAACGCTGGCAGGCGCTGCTGCGCGCCTACCTGGCTGGGCGCCCGACGCTGCGCCGGGTGTTCCTGCTGATCGACGCGCGCCACGGAGCCAAGGCGGCCGACGAGGAGATCATGACGATGCTAGACCGCTCCGCCGTGACCTTCCAGGCGGTCCTGACCAAGGCCGACAAGCCCGGCCGGCGCTGCGCTCGACGCCGTCATCGACGGCATGGGCGCGAGCCTGTCGCGTCACCCGGCGGCGTTTCCCGAGATCGTCGTCACCTCCGCCGAGACCGGCCGCGGGCTCGAGACGCTGCGCGCCATCGTCGCCGACATGGCATAAGCCCCCGCGCGCGCTCAGCCGAGCCGTCCGTCGTAGGCGCGCCGGTAAAGCTCCAGCGCGTCGGCCACGGTGATCTGCCGCGGATTGCCCCCGGCGGTCGGGTCGCGCACCGCCATCTCCGCCATCTCCTCGAACCGCGCCTCGTCCACGCCGATCTTGTCCAGCGTATGCGGGATCCCCAGATCACGGCGCAGCCGCAGGATGAAGTCGAGCACGCCGGAAAATCCGCCCTCGAGCCCCAGCCACGCCGCCAGCCGGTCGATCTTGTCCCACAGCGCCTCGCGGTTGAAATCGAGCACGTAGGGCATGAACACCGCGTTGGTCAGCCCGTGGTGGGTGTCGTAGAGCGCCCCCACCGGATGCGACAGCGCGTGGATCGCGCCGAGCCCCTTCTGGAACGCCGTCGCCCCCATCGCCGCCGCCGCCAGCATGTTGCCCCGCGCCTCGATGTCGGTGCCGTCGCGGTAGGCGCGCGGCAGGTATTCCTGAACCAGCCGGATGCCCTCGACCGCGATGCCCTCGGCCATCGGATGGAACGTCGGGCTGGAATAGGCCTCGAGGCAATGAGCGAGCGCGTCCATGCCGGTCCCCGCCGTCAGTGCCGGCGGCAGGCCGACGGTGAGCTCCGGGTCGAGGATCACCTGGGCGGGGAGCATCCCGGGATGAAAGATCACCTTCTTGGTGTGGGTCTCGAGGTTGGTGATCACCCCGGCCCGCCCGACCTCCGACCCGGTGCCGGCGGTGGTCGGCACCGCGACCACCGGCGCGATCCCGGCCGGATCGGCGCGGGTCCACCAGTCGCCCACGTCCTCGAAGTCCCACATCGGCCGGGTCTGGCCGCGCATGAAGGCGATCACCTTGCCCGCGTCGAGCGCCGAGCCGCCGCCGAACGCCACCACCCCGTCGTGGCCACCCTCGCGCAGCACCGCCAGCCCCGCGGCGACATTGGCCTCGGTCGGGTTCGCCTTCACCTCGGAAAAGATCGCCGCCCGCATCCCCGCGGCCTCGAGCACCCCGATCGCCCGCGAGGTAATCGGCAGCCGCGCAAGCCCCGGATCGGTGACCAGCAGCGGCCGGGTGATCCCGGCGGCGGCACAGGCTTCGGCCAGTTCGTCGAGCCGGCCAGCCCCGAAGCGGATCGCTGTGGGATAGTTCCAGTTGACCTTCGGCAACATGTTCCTCGACCTTCAGGCGCGCTCGAAGCCGCGCGCGACTTCCCAGTCGGTGACGCGCCGGTCGCATTCGGCCTGCTCCCAGGCCGCCGCATGGACGTAGTGGTCGATCACCTCGTCGCCGAACGCCGCGCGCAGCATCTCCGACCCGTCGAGCGCCGCCGTGGCGTCGCGCAGCGTCTTCGGGATCTCGCGCAGGCCCTCGGTGTGGTAGGCGTCGCCACGGAACTCCGGCTCGAGCTCGAGCCCCTCGGCGATGCCGGCCATCCCGGCGGCGAGCTGGGCGGCATAGGCGAGATACGGATTGAGGTCCGCGCCCCCGACCCGGCACTCGACCCGAACCGCGGGCGTATCCCTCGCCGACGAGGCGGTAGCCGGCGGTGCGGTTGTCGGTCGACCAGATCGCGCGCGTGGGCGCGAAGGTGCCGGCGGCGAAACGCTTGTAGCTGTTGACGTAGGGCGCGAGGAAAAAGGTCGTCTCGCTCGCGTGGGCGAGCAGGCCCGCGAGGTAGCACCGCATCGTGCGCGACATGCCGTGCGGCTCGCCGGGATCGAAGAACGCCGGCTTGCCGTCGGCGCCGCGCAGCGACTGGTGCAGGTGGCTCGACGACCCGGCGGCGCGGTCGGCGTACTTGGCCATGAAGGTGACGGCGCGGCCCTTCGACCAGGCGATCTCCTTCACCGCGTTCTTGACGACGGCGTGGGTGTCGGCGGAGGTCAGGGCGTCGGCGTAGCGGACGTTGATCTCCTCCTGCCCGGCGCTCGCCTCACCCTTGGAGCACTCGACCGGAATGCCGGCGGCGTTCAGCCCGGTGCGGACCGCGCGCATCACCGTCTCCTCCTTGGTCGTCTGGAAGATGTGGTAGTCCTCGTTGTACGGGCTGACCGGCGTCATGCCCCGATAGCCGGCGGCGTGCAGCTCGGCGAAGGTGTTGTCGAACAGGAAGAACTCGAGCTCCGAGGCCATCAGCGCGGTGTAGCCGGCCTCCGCCAGTCGCGCGATCTGGCGCTTCAGGATCGCGCGGGGCGAATGGGGCACGTCGGCGTGGGTGTGGTGGTCGAGGACGTCGGCCAGCACCAGCGCCGTGCCTTCGAGCCACGGGACGACCCGCAGCGTTTCGAGATCGGGCCGCATCACGTAGTCGCCGTAGCCCGCGGCCCAGCTCGTCGCAGCGTAGCCGGGCACCGTCTCCATCTCGACGTCGGTCGCCAGCAGGTAATTGCAGCTGTGGGTCTCGCGATGGGCGCCGGCGAGGAAGAATTCCGCCTGGAAGCGCTTGCCCATCAGCCGGCCCTGCATGTCGACCTGCGCGACCAGCACGGTGTCGATCGCGCCTTCGACCACAGCCTGCTCGAGCTCCTGCAGGGTCAGCCTGCCGCGCATCCGTCCCGTCCCCCCGGGTTTTTTCCCGCTCGACGCTAGTCAGCGCCCCGGAGCGTGACAAGGGCGATTTCCCTCAGAGACAGACGCCGTCGATCACCACGCCCCCGGATCCGCCGTCGTCGCAGCTGCGTTGTCGGGGGCCATCGCTGGCGCAGGCGGCGAGCAGGGCCGCGGCGATCATGAGCAGGGCGAGTTGCCTGCGCATCAAGGGTCTCCCTACGGTTGATATCCCACCCTGCCCGCGCAGCGACGGGCGAATCAAGCGGAAAAGAACCGATCAGTGGGTGAGGGCCTCGGCGCCGACGAACAGCATGACGGCTACGACGACCGTCACCAAGATCGCGATGACGCCGAGCCCTACGCCGCCCAGCACCAGGGCGCCGTCGCGCTCCACCAGTCCGATCCCGGCGAGACAGAGCGCGGCGGCAGGGATGTAGCCGCTGAACGGGATCGGCGCGAACAGCGACAACGCCACCACGAACAGGAAGATCCCGAGCGCCCGCTCCGACCGGGTGTCGAACACCGAGGGCAGGCGCGCGCGCACCATACGCTCGATCGGACGGATCACCGGGCCGAGCCACAGCACCAGCTTCTGGAACCGCCGGCGCGGGATCTGCCGGCGGGTGACGAAACCGGGCAGGCGCACCTGCTCGAGGCCGAGCGCCATCTGGGCGGTGACCAGGATCACCGGAATCGAGGTGATCATGTTCGATCCGACCGGCATCGGCAGCATGTTGATCAGCGCGAACAGCAGGATGCACCAGCCGAACGACCGGTCCCCGAGGGACTCGATAAGTTCGCCGAGCGACATGTCGGCCCGATGGTCCTTGTTCCGGGCGGCCCCGACCAGACGGCGCGACAGCCGCCGGCGCAGCGGGTGCGGCAGGTTGATCACGTGCGGCAACATGGATCGGTCATTCGGGATATGCGCCTCCCACGCGCGGCTCCCGGTTCGGCAGGCATTCTCAATGCGCCGGCGGCAAAGGCAAGGCCAGATCCGGCTCCCGGCGCACCGGAAACCTGAGTTCAGTGCAGCGTCTGCGAGAAGGCGTTGACGATGATCACGCCGGTGACGATCAGGCCGAGACCGAGGATCGCGGGCGGATCGAGGCGCTGGCCGAAGACGATCCAGCCGACGATCGAGATCAGCACGATGCCGAGGCCCGACCAGATCGCGTAGGCGATGCCCATCGGAATCGTCCGGAAGGTGTAGGCAAGGCCGACGATCGCGCCGCTGTAGAACACGCCGACGATGATCGACGGGACCGCGCGGGTGAACTGCTGGCTGGCGAGCAGCGCCGAGGTGCCGATGATCTCGCAGACGATGGAGGCGAACAGGATGGCGTAGGCGGTGGGCAGCGACATCGACGGGTCTCCTGCACAGGAGACTGTCGCTTCGCGCGTAAGTCGTGCCGCGTCAAGTGCGCTCGCGCGTGGGATGCAGGGCTACCGCATATGACGACCGCGGGGCCGGGCGTGCGCGGGTGACGTCATCCTGCCCGGCGCCCGACGCCGGCAGCGGCCGCCCGCCCCCCCGGGCGGCCGCTTTCGCGGCCCCCCGGCGGGCGTGCCGCTGCCCTCATCGCGGGCGGCCGCGGCCGGGCGGGCCAGCGACGCCCGGGGCGCGTGCAACCTCCCGCCACCGCGCTTGGTCAAATGCTTCCCCTTGCGCCGGAGTGGTTATCGGGGTGGCGTGCCGTCAGTGCTGCTTGTCGATCCCGACGAAGGCGAACATCCGCGATACCCGAACCGCCACCGCTTCGCGGAAGCCGCGTTCGGCCTCGGTGAGACCCGGTGCGCGGGCCGCCGTCCAGGCCGCCGCCTCGGCCAGACGCCCCCGGTTCTCCACGGTCTCGACGGCGCGCGCGCGGATGGCGCGACCGAGCGCGAGCCGCTCGTCAAGTCGGGCAAGCTCCATCTCACAGCCCCCAGATTCCATCACAGGCCAGAGTGCCTCATCGTCCCGGTCCCCGACAACCGAGGTGTTATTAAGGGGTTAATTTTCCGGCCTGGGCTCACGATGCGTTCACCCAGGACAGCTTGAGCAATCGGTGGCAGATGGCTAGCATCGTCGCCCGAGAGGTGAGACCCGATCAGGAGGGAACGATGCGCCCGACACGCCGCGAGTTGATCGCTACCGGGCTGGCGGCCGGGGCCCTGCCCTTTCTGGCCCGCCGGGCGGGTGCGGCCGGGATAGAGACCGGCCCGCCGGTCGCCTTCTCCTTCGACGGCCTGCGCGAAACCGCCCGCGCGCTGGCCGCTCGGCCCTACGCGCCGCCGGTGATCGCAGACGAGGAGATTCTCGACAGCATCGACTACGACCGGCACAACCAGATCACCTACCGCGAGGACGCGACCCTCTGGGGCGACATCCCGGGCGCGGCCAAGGTGCGTTTCTTCCACCCCGGGCGCTACTTCAAGGAGCCGGTCGAGATCAACGTCGTCGAGGACGGCACCGCGCGCGAGATCCTGTTCCGGACCGACCTCTTCGACATGCCGGCCGACAATCCGGCGCGCAATCTGAAACACGCGGGCTTCGCCGGGTTCCGGGTGATGGACCCCGATCAGCAGAACGACTGGCTGGCGGTGCTCGGCGCGTCCTACTGGCGCACGTCCGGCTATTCCGGCCAGTTCGGCCTCTCGACCCGCGGGCTGGCGATCGACCCGGGCGGCCCGGGACCGGAGGAGTTCCCGCGCTTCACCCGGTTCTGGCTGGAGCGCGCCGGCGACGGCGGCATCGTCATCTACGCCCTGCTCGAAAGCCCGCGCGCGACCGGCGCCTACCGCATTGCCAGCCGCCGCGACCCGGGCACCGGCATCTTCCAGGACGTCGACTGCAGCCTGTACCTGCGCGGCGACATCGCGCGGCTGGGGGTCGCGCCGCTGACCTCGATGTTCTGGTACGGCAAGAACAACCGGTTCGTCGGCCCGGACTGGCGGCCCGAGGTGCACGACAGCGACGGGCTGGCGATGCTGCTCGGCTCGGGCGAGCGGATCTGGCGGCCGCTCAACAACCCGCCGCGGGTGATGGCCAACAGCTTCCAGGCCAACGGGCTGAAGGGCTTCGGCCTCGCCCAGCGCGAGCGCAGCTTCGAGCAGTACCAGGACGACGGCGTGTTCTACGAGAAGCGCGCCACACTGTGGGTCGAGCCGCAGGGCGACTGGGGCGACGGGTCGGTGATGCTGGTGGAACTGACCACCGACGACGAGATCCACGACAACATCGTCGCCTTCTGGAGTCCGGCGGCGCCCGCGGCGGCGGGAAGCGCCTTCGATCTGGCCTACAAGATGAACTGGGTCGAGGCGACCCCGCCGCAGCCCGTCGCCCGCTTCATCGCCACCCGGGTCGGTTCGGGCGGGGTTCCGGGCCAGCCGCGGCCGCCCAACGTGGTGCGGTTCGTCTGCGATCTCGACGGCAAGGGGCTCGAGGGACTGGACCGCTCCAGCGGCGTCGAGGCGGTGGTCGAGGCGAGCCGGGGCACGCTCGACCTCGTGGTGGCCTACCCCATCGCCACCACCGACCGCTGGCGCGCCAGCTTCGATCTCGACATCGGACCGCCGGACCAGACCGACGCGCCGATCGACCTGCGGATGTACCTGCGCCACGACGGCAAGGCGATGTCGGAGACCTGGATCTACCAGGCCTTCCCGTCGCAGCTGCACGAGATGCTCGACGAGCACGCCTGACGCGACCGCCGCGCGCAAAATCGGTCGGGCTGCCGCGGAACTCGTCTCCCGACGGGACCAGGATCATGGCCTGCAAGGGAATGCGGATGCAGCACCAGCCGGACAGTGACGGAGACAGGTCCGGCCCGTATCGGGTGGCGTTCCTGGTCATTCCCGGCTTCTCCATGATGGCGCTCAGCGCCGCCCTGGAGCCGCTCCGGTCCGTCAACCGACTGCTGGGAACCGACCGCTATGCCTGGGGCGTGGTCGGTCAGGAGCCCGGCGCCGTCACCGCCGGCAACGGTCTCGCGATCCAGGCGCCGTTCGGGATGTCGGAGACCCCGCCGGCGGACCTGACGATCGTGGTCGCCAGCCTCGGCATCGAGACCCTGCGGAGCCGGGCCCTGTTCGCCTGGCTTCGCGGTCTGCGCCGGCAGCGCCGGATGATCGGGGCGATCAGCAACGGGACGCTGGTCCTCGCCCGCGCCGGCCTGCTTCGGGACCGGCGCGCGACTATCCACTGGGAGATGCAGCGGCAACTGGCGGAGGAGTTCCCCGATATCCGGGTCAGCGAAACCCTCTACTGCTGGGACGCCGACATCCTGACCAGCGCGGGCGGGACCGCGGCGATGGACATGATGCTCGAGCTGATCGCGGTCCGGGACGGCCGTTCCGTCGCGCTCGCGGTCGCCGAGCAGTTCCTTCATGGCCCCGCGCGGTCGTCCGATGCCGTGCAGCGCCAGGAGATCTGCTGGCGCTACGGCGTGACCGACCGACGGCTCGAGGAAGCGATCCGACTGATGGAGGAGCGGATCGCCAGTCCGATGAAGATCGCGCGCCTCGCAGAGGCCGCGGGCCTGTCGGAGCGTCAGCTCGAACGGCTGTTCTCGGCCTCCTTCGGCAGGTCGCCGTCGGAGTTCTACATGGAGCTCCGCCTGCGGTCGGCCGAGGCCCGGCTGGTGGGATCCACGGATTCGCTGGAGGTGATCTCGGAGAAAGTCGGCTTCTCGAGCCAGGCGCACTTCAGCCACGCGATCAAGGCCTGGTCCGGCGCATCGCCCCTGGCGATCCGGCGACGGCGCACGCACGTTGTCGGATCGGTGAAAGAAACTGACGGAACCATGTACCGCAATCCGAAGGCATCCGACGTAGTGTGACGCCCAAGCCGGTACGCCGAATGCGTGCACCACGGTGCCCGGGGGGGCCTGCGCTTGGAGACGATCCAGTTCATCTTCGCCAATCTCGGCGTCATCCTGTCGCTGGCAGTTCAGCACATCTCGATCGTCGCGGTGGCGGTCGGTCTTGCGATCCTCACCGGGGTGCCCATCGGCATCGCGATCACCCAGAACCGGCGCGCGGCCGATCTTGTGCTGTATGTCGCCTCGATCATCGTCACCATCCCGTCGATCGCGCTGTTCGGCCTGATGATCCCGATCCTGTCGAAGATCGGCCACGGCATCGGCTGGCTGCCGGCGGTGATCGCGATCCTGCTCTATTCCCAGCTTCCGATCATCCGCAACACCTACACCGCGATCACCAACGTCGATCCCGCCCTGCGCGAGAGCGCCCGCGGCATGGGCATGACCGCGTTCCAGCGGCTCTGGCGGGTCGAGATCCCGATCGCGATCCCGGTGATCATGGCCGGCGTGCGGACCGCCGTGGTGATGAACATCGGCGTCGCCGCGATCGCCGCCTACATCGGCGCCGGCGGCCTCGGGGTGCTGATCTCGCGCGGCATCAGCCAGTCGGACTCGCGCCAGCTGATCGCGGGCGCCGTCGCCGTGTCGGTGCTGGCGATCGCCGCCGACTACGGTCTGCTCTACCTGCAAAAACGCCTGACCCCCGCGGGTCTGAGGCGATAAGAACAAGGAAACGCCCGCAATGATCCGGCTGGAGGAACTGACCAAGGTCTTCGAGACCCCGAGCGGCTCCGTCGTCGCCGCCGACAAGGTGACGATGGAGGTGCCGCAGGGCGAGATCTGCGTGCTGCTCGGGCCGTCGGGCTGCGGCAAGACCACGGCGCTGAAGATGATCAACCGGCTGATCCCGCCGACCTCGGGCAAGATCTTCATCAACGAGCGAGGACACCTCCAAGCTCAACGACGTGCAGCTTCGCCGCAACATCGGCTATGTGATCCAGCAGATCGGCCTGTTCCCGAACATGACGATCGAGGAGAACATCTGCGTGGTCCCGAAGCTGCTCGGCTGGGACAACGCCAAGGCGAAGGCCCGCGCCTCCGAGCTGCTCGATCTCGTCGGCCTCGACCCGAAGCTGTTCCTCAAACGCTATCCCAAGGAGCTCTCGGGCGGCCAGCAGCAGCGCGTCGGCGTGATCCGCGCGCTCGCGGCCGACCCGCCGGTGATGCTGATGGACGAGCCGTTCGGCGCCATCGACCCGATCAACCGCGAGGTCATCCAGGACGAGTTCCTGAAGATGCAGGCGGCGATCAAGAAGACCATCATGTTCGTCAGCCACGACATCGACGAGGCGGTGAAGATGGGCGACAAGATCGCCATCTTCCGCGCCGGCAAGATCGAGCAGATGGACAGCCCCGACACGGTGCTCGCCCATCCCGCCAACGCCTTCGTCGCCGATTTCGTCGGCGCCGACCGGACGCTGAAGCGGCTGCGGCTGGTCACCGCCGAGGAGGTGAGCGACCCGCACGCCCCGGCGGTGTCGCGCCACGCCCAGGCCCGCGACGTGCTCGCGGCGATCCGCGACCACCACTCCAGCGTGGCGGTGGTGATCGACGGCGACCATCGTCCGGTCGGCTACGTCACCGAAGAGATGGTCGAGGGCGCCAGCGGTCCGGTCTACGAACTGGGCCGGTCGCTGCCCGCCACGGTGCCGGCCCGCGCCGACCTGCGCGCGGTGGTCTCGGAGATGTTCGCCCATGACGTGATGTGGCTCGCCTGCGTCGACGACTCCGGGCGGTTCGTCGGCGTCGTCACCCAGCCGGGCGTGACCCGCGTGCTCGGCGAGACCTATCGCTCCGACCACGAAAGCCGGCGCCGCCGCCGGCGCGTCGGTCTGAGAGGCCGGGGATGAGCGCAGCCGTCGCCACGACCCGCCGGAGCCCGCTCCTGCCGATCCTGATGCTCGCAGTCGGGGTGCTGATCGGCATTTCCGGCATCGTCGGCGAGATCGCGGACAACTGGGGCGACATCATCTATCTGGGCAAGCAGCACATCGTGCTGGTGGCCACCTCCGGCATCGCCGCGATCGTGCTCGGGGTGCCGATCGGCATCTGGCTGTCGCGCCCGTCGATGGAGAAGGTGGCCGAGACGATCATGCAGATCTTCAACATCGGCACCACGATCCCGACGCTGGCGGTGATCGCGCTGTCGATGACCGTGCTCGGGATCGGCTTCGCGCCGGCCGTGTTCGGCCTGTTCGTCGCCTCGCTGCTGCCGATCGTGCGCAACACCTACGCCGGCCTGCTGGCCGTGCCCTCCCACCTGAAGGAAGCCGCCCACGGCATGGGCATGACGCCCTTTCAGATCCTCTGGCGGGTCGAGCTTCCGAACGCGCTCTACGTGATCTTCTCGGGGATCCGCACCGCGCTCGCGATCAACGTCGGCACGACGCCGCTGGCGTTCCTGATCGGTGGCGGCGGCTTGGGCGAACTGATCTTCACCGGCATCGACCTGATGGACACCGGCATGCTGCTGGCGGGCGCGATCCCGACCGCGCTTCTCGCGGTGCTGGTGGACTTCCTGATGGCCCAGGCCCAGCTCTACCTCATCCCCAAAGGCGTGAACCCGCTCCGCTAGACCATCTCGCGGCGCGGACAACAACATCGGAAGGAAACCAAATGTTCGGATACACAGCCAGATCGATCCTCGCCGGCGCCCTGCTCGTCGCCGGAGGAGTACAGGCGCAGGAAATCGTTGTCGGCGGCAAGAACTTCACCGAGCAGCAGATCCTGTCGGCGATGACCGCCCAGCTCCTCGAGGCCAACGGGTTCTCCGTCGACAACCGCGCCGGCATGGGCTCCGCGGCGGTGCGCCAGGCGATGGAGAGCGGCCAGATCGACGTCTACTGGGAATACACCGGCACCTCGCTGATCACCTACAACAAGGTCACCGACAAGCTCGACGCCCAGCAGACCTACGACAAGGTCAAGGAGCTCGACGCCGAGAAGGGCATCGTCTGGCTGAACCCGTCCGACGCCAACAACACCTACGCGCTGGTGATGCGCCAGGAGGAGGCCGACAAGCTCGGCATCAAGACCTTCTCCGACCTCGCCGCCTACATGAACGACAAGGACGACCTCACGCTCGCCTCCAACGCCGAGTTCTACGCCCGCCCCGACGGCCTGAAGCCGCTGCAGGAGGCCTACGGCTTCGAATTCTCCCGCAGCGCGGTGAAGCGCATGGACTCCGGGCTCGTCTACGAGGCGCTGAAGAACGGCGACGTGGACGTGGGCGTGGCGTTCGCCACCGACGGCCGCATCCCGGCGTTCGACTTCGTGGTGCTCGAGGACGACCAGGGCTACTTCCCGTCCTACGCGCTCGCCCCCGTGGTGCGCGACGAGGTGCTGGAGGCCAATCCCAAGATCGGCGATCTCCTGAACGAGATGTCCGCCAAGCTCGACAGCGAGACGATGGCGGGCCTCAACGCCCAGGTGGACGTCGATCGCAAGTCGGTCGAGAACGTCGCGGCGGAGTTCCTCAAGAGTTCCGGCCTCACCTCCTGACCTGACGATCCGGGGTGGCGGCACCCGCCCCGGACCCTCCTCCGCCTCCCGAGGACCGAATGAGCCGCATCCTCAAGACCGGCGTCGCCCAGTTCGCGAGCGCCATCGGCGACGTCGACGCCAACCTTCCCGCCCATCTGCACTGGATCGCCGAAGGCCGCGCCGCCGGTCTCGACCTGCTGGTGCTGCCGGAGGTCTCGCTGACCGGCCACCACGGCGTCGAGAAGCTGCTCGACTGCGCCATGCGCCGCACCGACCCGCGTCTCACCCGCCTCGCCGAAGCCGCCGGCGACATGGCCGTGGTGGTCGGCTTCATCGAGGAAGGCCAGGCGGCGCAGTTCTACAACACCGCCGCCATCCTGCGGAACGGCCGCATCGCCTACCTGCACCGCAAGGTGAACCTGCCCTCCTACGGCAAGCTCGAGGAGAGCAAGCACTACGCCGCCGGCCGCTTCGTCGACATCTGCCGGATGGACGAGGACTGGACCGCCGGCCTCTTGATCTGCGCCGACCTCTGGAACCCCGCGCTCACCCACCTCGCCTTCCTGCACGGCGCCTCGCTGCTGATCTCCCCGGTCTCGTCCGGCGTCGAGGCGGTCGGCATCGACTTCGACAACCCCGCCGGCTGGGCGCTCACCGTCCGCTTCTACGCGATGATGTACGGCGCGCCCGGTGATCATGGCCAACCGCACCGGCACCGAGCGCGACCTCACCTTCTGGGGCGGCTCGCGGATCGTCGATCCCTTCGGCCGCGAGCTGGCGGTCGCCGGCAAGGCCGAGGAACTCATCACCGCCGACCTCGACTTCGCCGAGGTCCGCAAGGCGCGCCATCTGCTGCCGACGGTGCGCGACAGCAACATCGGCCTGGTCCATCGCGAGACGACGCGGCTGATCGAGGTCATCGGCGTCCCGGACCTCGTCCGCGCCGACGGCACCTGAGGGGACTTTCTCATGCGCGATTTCTTCATGACCGACCAGGACCGGGCGTTCCGTGCCGAGATCCGCGCCTTCCTCGCCCGCGAGCTGGCGCCGCGCGCCGAGAAGATCGAGCGCGACGAGGACTGGGAGGCGGTCAAGGAAGTGGTCCGCGCGCTGGGCGCCGCCGGCTACATGAAGCTGATGTTCCGCGACCTCTACGACGGCCCGCTCGACGCACCCCGGCCTCACCCACGCCACGATGCTCTCCGAGGAGGCCGCCTACCTCAACTACGCCTTCGAGACCACCATCGCCACCGCCCTCTCCTGCGCCTACCCGCTGCACGCCCACGCGCAACCCGCGATCCGCCAGCGCTACCTCACGCCGATCCTCGAGGGCACCGCCATCGGCTCGATCTGCATGACCGAGCCCGCCGCCGGCTCCGACAGCGCCCGGATGCAGACCCGCATCCGCCGCGACGGCGAGAGCTGGGTGATCGACGGCGAGAAACGCTACATCTCCAACGCCACCAAATCCGACGTCTACATCGTCTGGGGCATCACCGACCCCGATGTCGCGCCGCAGAAGGGCATGACCGCCCTCGTCGTCCCCAAGGACGCGCCCGGCATCACCTTCCCCCGCACCTACGATTTCATGGGCCGCCGCGGCTGCGTCGTCGGCGAAGTCACGTTCGAGAACGTCCGCGTGCCCGAGGAGAACCTGCTCGGCCGCGAGAACGCCGGCTTCCGCATCATGCTCGGCGCCTTCAACTTCGAGCGCGCCATCCTCGGCGGCTCCGGCCTCGGCGTCGCCCGCTCGGCCTTCGACATCGCCAAGGCCCACGCCCAGACCCGCGAGGCTTTCGGCCAGAAGCTCGGCCAGAAGCAGCTGATCTGGGACATGATCGCCGAGATGAGCTGGCGCATCGACGCCGCCGAACTGCTCACCTACCGCGCCGCGAAGATGTACGACGCCGGGATCGATGGCAAGGAGCTGATGCGCGAGGCGGCGCAGTGCAAGCTCGTCTCCACCGAGACCGCGGTGTTCTGCGCCGACCGCGCGGTGCAGATCCTCGGCGGCGACGGCATCACCCGCCAGTACGGCCGCTGCGAACAGATCTACCGCGACGCCCGCGCCCTGCCGATCGTCGGCGGCTCCTCGGAAATGGCCAAGTACCTGATCGCCGCCCGCGAGATGCCGGCGATCAAGCCCAACCTCTGAACGGACCCCTCCCATGCATATCGCCCGCATCCTCGAAGCCTCGGTCGAACGCTACCCCGAGCACACCGCCCTGGTGTTCGGCGACCGCCGCTGGACCTACGCCGAGTGGCTCGGCCGGATCCGCCGCTTCGCCCAGGCGCTGGCCGATCTCGGCGTCCGCCCCGGCGACCGCGTCGCCTTCTACGTCTCCACCTCGGAGAACTCGGTCACCACCTACTTCGCCTGCCAGATCCTCGGGGCCGTCGCCGTGCCGCTCAACTACCGCCTCAGCCCGGGCGAGGCGACCTTCATCATCAAGGACAGCGGCGCGCGCGTGCTGGTCTACGGCCGCCATCTCGCGGAAAACGCCCTGAAGATCGCCGCCGAGACCCGCTCGGTCCACGACCTGATCGGCTGCGCCTACGACGACGCCAACGTTCCGGCCGGGCACTGGCACTTCGACACGCTGGCCGAGCAGACCGTCGACCGGGCCGAGCCGCGCCCGATCCCCGCCGGCACCGACATCTCCGCGCTGGTCTACACGTCGGGGACCACCGGCCGCCCCAAGGGCGTGATCCACACCCACGCCAACGACGTCGCCATCGCGATGAACTGCGTGATGGAATACGGCCTGTCGCACCGCGACAACGCGCTGCACATCGCGCCCCTCTACCACGTCGGCGGCATGCAGGCGTTCTTCCTGCCGCACGCGATGGTCGGCGGCACCAACGTGGTGTCGGGCCGCTACGAGGCCCTCGCGACGCTCGAGACCATCGCCTCCGAACGCATCACCACGCTGTTCGCGGTGCCGACCCAGATCCAGGAGATGCTCTACCACCCGCGCTTCAAGCAGATCGACACCTCCACCCTGCGCCTCATCACCACCGGCGGCGCGGCCATCGCCTCCTCGACCATGAAGCGGGTGATCGAGGAGTTCTGCCCCAACATCTACAACGGCTACGGCATGACCGAGGCGTCGCTGACCCTGGTGCTCCACCCCGAGGACGCGCTCAGGAAGCTCGGCTCCTGCGGCAAGCCGACGCTGATCTCCGAATGCCGCGTGATCGAGACCGGCGCCGAGACCTCGCCGTCGGCCGAGGTCGGACCCGGCGCGGTCGGCCAGCTGATCGTGCGCGGCCCCCAGGCGATGGCCGGCTACTGGAACCGCCCGTTCGAGACCTCGAAGAAGCTGAAGGCCGGCTGGATCTACACCGACGACCTGTTCTCGAAGGACGCCGACGGCTTCTACTACTTCCACGGCCGCGCCGACGACATGATCGTGTCCGGCGGCGAGAACATCTACCCGCGCGAGGTCGAGGACATCCTCTACAAGTGCCCCGGCGTGCAGGAGGCCGCCGTGCTCGGCCTGCCCGACGAGAAATGGGGCCAGATCGTCGCCGCCTTCGTGGTGCTCTCGGACAGGACCGTGACCGCCGAGGCCATCGACGCGTACTGCAAGTCGAGCCAGGACCTCGCCCCCTACAAGCGCCCGAAGAAGTACGTGTTCCTCGACGAGCTGCCCACCAACCCCAGCGGCAAGGTGCTGAAGCGCGACCTGCTCGCCGCCACCCTCGCCGAAGGAGCCCCCGCATGACCGACAAGCTTCTCTACGAGCAGGACGACCACGTCGTCACCCTCACCTTCAACATGCCCGAGACCCGCAACGCCCTGACCGACGTCGATCTGGCGGAAGCGATCATCGCCGCGATGCACCGCATCGACGCCGACCAGTCGGTGCGCTGCGCCATCGTTACCGGCGCCGGCAAGGCGTTTTCCTCCGGCGGCAACCTCAAGCACATGAAGGAGAAGCGGTCGATCTTCGGCGGCGACGCCATCGACGCCAAGGACGGCTACCGGGGCGGCATCCAGCGCGTCGCGAAAGCGATGTGGGAATGCGAGGTGCCGCTGATCGCCGCGGTCAACGGCCCGAGCTATGGCGCGGGCTGCGACACCACCTGCCTCTGCGACATCCGCATCGCCTCGACCGCCGCGACCTTTGCCGAGAACTTCGTCCGCGTCGGCCTGATCTCCGGCGACGGCGGCGCCTGGCTTCTGCCCCGCCAGATCGGTCTCTCGCGCGCCGCCGAGATGACCTTCACCGCCGAGCCGGTCGACGCCGCCACGGCGCTCGAATGGGGTCTGGTCTCGAAGGTGGTCGCGCCCGACGAGCTGCTGCCCGAGGCGCGCCGGCTCGCCGCCCGGATCGCAAAGAACCCGCCCCGCCAGCTCCGCATGGCCAAGCGCCTGATCCGCGAGGGCCTCAACACCCGCCTCGACACCGTGCTGCAACTCGCCGCCGCCTACCAGGGTGCCTGCCACCAGACCGAGGACCACGACGAGGCGGTGGACTCGCTGCTGGAGAAGCGCGAAGCGGTGTTCACCGGGCGATGAAGGGCGCGAAACCGTGAACAAACCCTTACCGCTGAAAATAAAACTCATAAGCATCAGAATGTTGCTGGTAATTTCGCGCGCGAAATGCTCGTGAGCAAGCCCCTCGTCCCCTTCCTCCACGATCTCACCCATGCCGACCTTCCCGGCGAGGTTCGCGCCTTCGCCCGCCGCTGGCTGCTCGACCTGATCGGCGTCGCCGCCGGCGGCAGCCGCACCGACCTCAGCCGCATCATCCGCAACCACGCCGCCCGCCATTTCGCCGCCGGCGACCGCTCGGCCCGCATGCTCTTCGACGGCCGCCCGGTCAGCCCGGCCGGCGCCGCCCTCGCCGGCGGCATGACGATCGACGCCCTCGACGGCCACGACGGCCACAAGCTCACCAAGGGCCACGCCGGCTGCGGCACCTTCCCCGCCCTGCTCGCCCTCTTCGAAGCCGAAGGCCGCACCGACGGCGCCGAGTTCCTCACCGCCCTCGTCCTCGGCTACGAGATCGGCACCCGCGCCGGCATCGCCCTGCACCGCACCGCCTGCGACTACCACACCACCGGCGCCTGGATCGCCCCCACCTGCGCCGCCCTAGGCGCCCGCGTCCTCCGCCTCGACACCGCGAAGACCCGGGACGCCATCGGCATCGCCGAATACCACGGCCCCCGCAGCCAGATGATGCGCTGCATAGACGCCCCCACCATGGTCAAGGACGGCTCCGGCTGGGGCGCCATGGCCGGCGTCTCCGCCGCCTACCTCGCCGCCGACGGCTTCACCGGCGCCCCCGCCCTCACCGTCGAAGGCCCCGACGTCGCCGACCTCTGGTCCGACCTCGGCACCACCTGGCGCATCTTCGAGCAGTACTACAAACCCTACCCGGTCTGCCGCTGGGCCCAGCCCCCGCTCCGCGCCGTCCTCGCCCTGCGCGACCAGCACGACCTCACCTCCGACCAGGTCGAGCGCATCGAGATCACCACCTTCCACCAGTCCCTCCGCCTCGCCACCCGCCGCCCCGCCACCACCGAGGAGGCGCAGTACTCCACCTCCTTCCCCGCCGCCGTCGCCATGGTCCGTGGCCGCGTCGACCCCGAAGACGTCGCCGCCGACGCCCTGACCGACCCCGAGATCCTGCGCCTGTCCGAGACCATGGCCATCACCGAGTCCGACGCCTACAACGCCGCCTTCCCCGCCCACCGCTTCGCCCACGCCACTCTCGTCCTGAAAGACGGCCGCCGCCTCACCTCGCCCCGCACCGAAGCCCACGGCGATCCGGAGAACCCCGCGCCGATGTCCGAGGTCCGCGCCAAGTTCCACGCCTGGGCCGACCCGGTGCTCGGCCCCGCCCGCAGCACCGCCATCGAGACCGCCGTCGACGCCCTCGACACCGGCAGCCTCACCCCCCTCTCCGACCTCGTCCTCGCCCCGGAAGGCCCGAACCGATGACCGACACCGTCCTCTACGAGTCCCGCGGCCCGGTCGCGATCCTGACCCTCAACCGCCCCGACCAGCGCAACTCCGTCAACGTCGAACTCGCCAACGCCCTGCGCGCCGCCCTCGCCCGCTTCGAGGCCGACGCCGCCGCCCGCATCGCCATCCTCACCGGCGCCGGCCATGTGTTCTCCGCCGGCATGGACCTCAAGGCCTTCCTCGACGGCGACGGCGACGCGATCATCTTCGGCGAAGGCCGCTTCGCCGGCTTCATCGACGCCCCCCGCACCAAGCCGGTCATCGCCGCCGTCAACGGCCCCGCGCTGGCCGGCGGCTTCGAACTCGCACTCGCCTGCGACCTGATCGTCGCCAGCGACACCGCGTTCTTCGGCCTGCCCGAGCCCGGCGTCGGCATCTTCGCCTGCGCCGGCGGCCCGTTCCGCCTCGCCCGCAAGATCCCGCCCGCCAAGGCCCTCGAACTCGCCCTCACCGCCGACCGCCTCGGCGCCGCCGAGGCCCACGCCCTCGGCCTCGTCAATCGCCTCTCGCCCCCCGATCAGGTGCTCGCGACCGCCCTCGACCTCGCCGAGCGCATCCTGCGCAACGCCCCGCAGCGCCGTCACGGCCACGCTCGCGCTCCTGCGCGCCCAGGCCGCCAGCGGCCGAACGTGACCTCTGGGCGCTCAACGACCGTCTCTGGAAAGATGTCGCTGCTTCGGAAGACGCCGTCGAAGGCCCGCGCGCCTTCACCGAAAAACGCCGGCCCCAGTGGACCGGAGGCTAGGCCTCGACCGTCACCCGGTCGGCGACCCAGCGCCCGGCGTTGGCCAGAATGAAGTCGGCATCGACATACCGCTCGCGCAGGATCGCCTCGTAGACCTCGCCCTCGCGTTCACGCCCCACCTCGCCGGTCTCGCCGGTCAGCAGTCGCAGCGCCTCCTGCAACGCCGCCACGGTTCCCGACCCCTCGTCGAACTGCGCCTTCCTGCGCCAGACCAGATCGTGCGGCAGCAGATCGGCGCAAGCCTTGCGCAACAGCCACTTCTCGGTGGTCGGCCCGGTGGAGTCCGCCGCGTCCGGATCGGTCCGCCTGAGCTTCAGCGCCGCCGGAACGCTCTGGGCGAACGCAATCAGCTCACGATCGAGGAACGGCGTGCGCGCCTCCAGGCTCTCGGCCATGGTGATCCGGTCGACCCGCTGGAGGTTGATGTTGTGCATGGTTCCGAGCGCGCGGGTCAGCTCGTCCGCCAGCGCGCGCGGGTCGTCCACATAGGCGTGCTGGTAGGTGTAGCCCGCGAACAGCTCGTCCGCCCCCTCGCCGGTCAGCACCGCCTTGACCTTGCGCCGCGCCAGCCGGGCGGCGAACAGCGTCGGGATAGCGCTCCGCACCAGATCGATGTCGGCGCTCTCCAGATGATAGATCACGTGCGGCAGGTTGTCCGCGATGTCCTGTGCCGTGAAGGCGTGCTCGCTGTGGTCCGAGCCGATGTGGGCCGCCACCGCCCGCGCCGCCAGCAGATCGGGCGATCCCGCCGTGCCGACCGCGAAGGTCTTGAGCGGCGGCTTGCCCTGCGCCGCCAGCGAGCGCGCCGCAAGGGCCGCGATGATCGAGCTGTCGAGCCCGCCCGACAGGAACGAGCCCACCTCCACGTCCGCGACCATCCACTTCGCAACCGCCCGTTCCAGCACGAGGCGCACCTCGCGGGCGATCGCCTCGGGGTCCGCGCCCGGCTCGAGGCCGGCCGCACCCTGCGGCCGGCGATACCACTCGCGCCAGCCATCCCTGCTGTCATAGAGCCATCCGGGCGGGACCGAACCGATCCGGTCGAGCCCGAGGCCATCGAAGGCCTTGAGCTCGGAGGCGAACGCCTTCCCGCCCCCGATTTCGGCGACATAGAGCGGCTTGATTCCCAGGGGGTCGCGGCCGGCGAGGATGCGGTCGCCGGTCGCGAGCACGAAGGCGAACATCCCGTCCAGCCGGTCGATCCAGCGCGGTTCGCCGGTGCGGAACAGGTGCAGGATCGTCTCGCTGTCGCTGGCGGTCTCGAACAGCGCCTCGCCCAGAACGGCCCGCAATTCCGAATAGTTGTAGATCTCGCCGTTGACGACCAGCATATCGCCACCCTGGCTGATCGGCTGGTCGCCGTTCTCGGTGCCGATGATCGACAGCCGGCAATGCGCCATCACGACCGGCGCCTCTCCGAGGCGGGTGATCTGCATGGCGTCCGGACCCCGGTGGGTCAGCTTGCCGATCATCGCCGTTGCCTGCTCCGCGCCGCCGGTTTCGAAGAGCACCACAAATCCGCACATGCTTCCCGAGCCTCCGTTGCTGCGGAGCATACTAGGCAACAAAGCCCTGAGGCGGAACCGCGCCCGCGGGCCTTCCGGTTCCGAAACCGGCCGCTTCGTCGCCTGCAACGAAGAAAGGCCGCGCCCGGAAGCGCGGCCTCCCCATTCCGGAAGCGAGAAGTGTCAGCCCTCGTATTCGGGCATCTGCTTCAGCTCATCCTTGGTGAGGTCGGTGTCGACGCGCACATCGCCGGTGTCCGCGTTGTTCGCCACGTGCAGCTTGTCGAAATCCAGCGCGACGCTGTGGGCGCCGATCCCGAGGAAGCCGCCGACGTCGACCACGGCCTGGGTGATCTTGCCGTCCGGATCCAGCACCAGTTCGGAGATCGAGCCGATGCTATTGTCTCCGTTGTATACTTCGGCGCCGTCCAGGGTTTCCGCGGTGAGATCTTCCGGCTGTGCCGCCGCATAGCCTTCGGGCGGAACATAGCCGCCGCCCGCAGCCATGGAATCGTCGGCCGCCGGTGCCGTGGCCATGGTGTTGTTCGCCGCAGGCGCCGTGTCGGTGTCGGCGGCCATCGTATCAGCCGGTTCGACAGTCTCGTCCGCGGCCATCGTATCCGACGGTTCGGTGGTATCGTCCGCGGCCATCGTATCCGCCGGTTCGACGTTGTCGTCCGCGGCCATCGTTCCGGTCGCGGTCCCGGTTCCGGCGGCCATGGTGCCGGTGGCCATGTTGTTGTCGGCCGGTGCCATCGCCTGAGTGTCGTCCCCGCGGTTGAACTCGGGCGCTGCCTCGAGAGAGTCCTTGGTGGCATTCATCGCGGCGAAGTGCGTGCCCGATTCGTCGGTCATCACGTGAATGCTGTCCATGCTGACCGCGATGGTGTGCGCGCCCATCCCGAGGAAGCCGCCGATGTCGGCGATCACCGCATCGACCTTGCCGTCGGAGGAAACGAGCAGATCGTTGATCTCGCCGATGTCGTCCCAGCCGGAGCGAGCATCGGCGCTGCTGTTGGCACTGATGTCGTCCGAGGTGGCGTAGAATTCCATTCCGATCAGGTCGGTGCCATACATGTCGCCCTCAGGTGGAGTCTGGACGAACGCAGCGTCGGCCGCCGAGGTATCCGCGGACTGTGCATACGCTCCCGACCCGATAACCATCAGACCCAGAGCGGTGGTTGCGAGCAAGCGGTTCATTCCTTGCATCCTTCAATCGTTTCCCGAGTGCGCCGGCGCCTTCTCGTGGCGCGGTGCCTTGAGCCCCTTCAACTTCCCTGCGCAAGTTCCGTTGCATCAGTGTCCGCTTTTTTAAGGCTGGAGCAGGCGAAGATCCGTCCGTCGATCCTCCGCGAGCTTCCCCGTGCCTCGCGAGAGAGGAATGACCTTCGACCCGCTGTTTCTCTGTTCAGAACGCGACCTGGTCTCCGCCCTTCAGCGCCAGGATCTCCCGCGCCTCCGTCGGACTTGCAACGTCGCGCCCGACGCCTTCGAGGATCTTCCGTACCTGCCGCACCTGCTGGGCGTTCGACTCCGCGAGCCTGCCGGGACCGGCCCAGAGCGAGTCCTCGAGGCCGACGCGAATGTTGCCACCCATGGCGGCCGCCATTGCCGCGACGGGCAACTGGTTGCGACCCGCACCGAGCACCGACCAGCGGAAGGCTGAGCCGAAAAGCCGGTCGGCGGTCCGCTTCATGTGGGCCACGTCCTCGGGATGGGCGCCGATCCCGCCGAGCAGCCCGAACACCGACTGCACGAACAGCGGTGGCTTGACCAGGCCGCGCTCGAGAAAATGCGCGAGGTTGTAGAGGTGCGAGATGTCGTAGCACTCGAACTCGAAGCGGGTGCCCGCGTCGCCGAGGGTCGTCAGCACGTATTCGATGTCCTGGAAGCTGTTGCGGAAAACCAGGTCGCGGCTGTTCTCCAGGTGCTCGCGTTCCCACGGATGCCTGAATTCGGTGAACCGCCGCAGCATCGGGTAGAGACCGAAATTCATCGACCCCATGTTGAGCGAGGCCACCTCGGGACGGAAGGTCTCGGCCGGTTTCACCCGTTCCTCGACGCGCATCCAGGGCGCACCGCCGGTTGTCAGGTTGATGACGCAGTCCGAGCGCTGCTTGATCATCTTGAGGAACGGCTCGAACCCTTCCGGGGTCTGGTCGGGCTTTCCGGTCTCGGGATCGCGCGCGTGCAGATGCACGATGGCGGCGCCGGCTTCGGCCGCGCCGATCGCCGCCTCGGCAATCTCCTCGGCGGTGACCGGCAGGGCCGGGGACATCGACGGCGTATGGATCGCGCCCGTCACGGCGCAGGTGATGATGACCTTGTCGCTCGCAGCCATGCCTCGCACGCCTCCTGTTGCTTGCACCGCGATCACAGCGCTTCCACGTTTCCGTCCACCGGGAAGGACTGCCCCGAGAGATTGGCCGCCAGAATCCGACAACAGGAACGTCACCATCGCCGCGATGTCGGCCTGCGGCGTCATCCGTCTGAGCGACACCTTCTCGAGATACTGCGCCTTCATCGCATCGTGGCTGAGCCCGAGCTGGGCGGCCCGCGCGGCGATGACACCCTCCATCCGCGGCCCTTCGATGATGCCCGGCAGGATGGCGTTGACGCGGATGTTCGATGGGCCGAGCTCCTTCGCGAGGCTCTGGGTCAAGCCGATCACCCCCCACTTCGCCGCCGCGTAGGGCGTGCGGTAGGCATAGCCGAACCGTCCGGCCGCGGAGGACATGTTGACGATAGAGCCGCCGCCCGCCTCCCGGATCATCGGCACCGCGTGATGGGCGCAGATGAACTGGCCGGTCAGGCCGATGTCGAGGCAGCGGCGCCAGTCCTCGACCGAGATCTCCTCGACCCCGCCCGTCGGCCCGGCGATACCGGCATTGTTGATCAGCGCGTCGAGACCGCCCCAGTCCCGCCGCAGCCCGGCGAAGACCTCCGCCATGGCGTCGGCATCGGCGACGTCGGCCATGCTGGCGGCATGACCGGGATGTGCGGCGCGAAAGTCCGCCAGCGCCGCGTCGGAGACGTCCGTGACATGCAGCCGCGCGCCGTGGTCGATCAGCATGTCGGCGATGGTCCGGCCGATCCCCGAGCCGCCGCCCGACACGAACACGCGCAGTCCGGGCCTGATGCCGCCGATCTTCTCCGCCGCCATCGTCCTTCTCCCTTCTCCCTCTTCAGTCGCGTTTCCCGCCCTTGCCCGGGGTGCTCCAGTCCGCGCCGCGCATCTCGTGCAGGCGCGACGCGGTGCGGGCGAACTCGAAGGCGCCTTCGCCTTCGGTGTAGAGCGCCTCGGGCTCGGCAGCGGCGGAGCAGATCAGCGGGACCCGGGCCTCGTAGAGCGCGTCGATAAGGGTGACGAAGCGCTTGGCCTCGTTGTTGCGGGCGCGCGACAGGGTGGGGATGTCGTCGAGGATCAGCACCTCGACCGCGTCGGCGATGGCGAGGTAGTCGGCGGGGCCGAGCGGTCGGGCGCAGAGGTCGGCGAAGCTGGCGCGGGCGACGCCGTTGCGCCAGGCGGGGAGCGTGACGGCGTGGCCCTGCACGGTCAGGGTGAGGGGCTGGCCGGGGCCGCGGGCGAGGTGCTCCCAGGCGGCGTCGAGGGCGGCGGTGGCCTCCGGCCCGAGGGGGGCGTGGTAGACCGCGGCGCCGGCGAGACGGTCGAGGCGGTGGTCGGTGGCGCTGGCGAGCTCGTGGACCTCGAGCCGATCCTTGATCAGCGCGACGAACGGCAGGAACAGCTGCCGGTTCAGCCCGTTCTTGTAAAGCTCGTCCGGCGCCCGGTTGGAGGTGGTGACGATCACCACACCGCGCTCGAACAGCCGCTCGAACAGGCGGCCGACCAGCATGGCGTCGGTGATGTCGGAGATCTGCATCTCGTCGAAGCAGAGGAGCGTGGCGCCGTCGGCCACACCGTCCGCGACCGGCCGCACCGGATCGGTGACGCCGGTGGCGCGGGCCCGGGCGATGCCGCCGTGGATCTCCTGCATGAAGGCGTGGAAGTGGACCCGGCGCTTCGGCTCGACCGGGGCCGCGGCGAAGAACAGGTCCATCAGCATCGACTTCCCCCGGCCGACCCCGCCGTAGATGTAGAGGCCGGGAACGACCTTTTCCTCGAGCCGGTCGCGGCCCCAGCCGAAGACGCCGAGGCCGACGCGCTTGGGGCGGGCCGGGTTGTAGTCGGCGAGGCGCATGGCGAGGAGCTGCAGCTTCTCGACCGCGTGGCGCTGCGCCGGATCGGGAACGAGCGCGCCGTCCGCGACCTTGCGCCGGTAGAGCGCCATCGGGCCTTCGGGGGCGGCCACCTCAGTCGGCGAAATGCAGGTTGACGCGCCGGTTCGCCCGGCCCTTCTTCTCGATCTTGCCGATGCGCAGGCGGCCGATCTCGCCGGTGGCGCGGACGTGGGTGCCGCCGCAGGGCTGCAAATCGATGGTGCCGTCGCCGGTGCCGATCCGGATCAGGCGCACCCGGCCCTGGCCCATCGGCGGCTTCACCTTCATCGTCTTCACCATCTCCGGCTGGGCCGCGAGCTCGTCATCGGTGATCCATTCGGCGGTGACCGGCAGGTCGGCGGCAACGTGTTGGTTGATGAGCGCCTCGATCGCCGCCACGTCGTCGGGCGGCTCTGGCATGTCGAAGTCGAGCCGGCCCTTGTCCTCGCCGATCTGCCCGCCGGTGACGCCGTAGGGCAGGGCAACCGACAGCAGGTGCAGCGCGGTATGCATCCGCATCAGCCGGTGGCGACGTTCCCAGTCGAGATGCAGCGGCACCGTGTCCCCGGGGTCGGGCAGGTCGGCCCCGGGCTCGACGAGGTGCAGCACGCGGGCACGGTCGCCGTCGGGGTGAACCGTGCCGGTAACGGTGAGGGCGCCGATGCGTCCGGTGTCGCCGGGCTGGCCGCCGGAGCTGGCGTAGAACACGGTGCGGTCGAGCTCGATGCCCTCGGGTCCGGCAGCGGTCACACGCGCCTCTGCCTCGGTTAGGTAGGAATCGTCGCGGAACAGATAGACGGTCATGGGCTTGCCTCCGACGCTTTCCCTAGCAGGTGCGGGGGCGAGGTCAACGATCGGGGGCGAGGCCGCCGTTTCGGCGCAAGTTGCCGCGGGACCGACCGGCCACCATCACGTTGCGTGATGCAGCGGGCAACGCGATCTGTTTTGACGGAAGGCGTAGGTCCACGTATTTCGTTCTTTCCGATCGCCCGAGCGTTTCCCATGTCCGAGACCAAGGCCCCGCTGTTCACTCCGGTCCTCGTCGCGAGTTGCGCGATCCTGCTGATCGGCTTCGGCATTCGTGCGAGCTTCGGGGTGTTCCAGATCCCGATCGCCGAGGACTTCGGCTGGCCGCGCGCCTACTTTTCGCTGGCGATCGCCATCCAGAACCTTGCCTGGGGCATCGGCCAGCCGCTGTTCGCCGCCTTCGCCGAGAAGTTCGGCGACCGGCGGGCGATCGCGCTCGGGGCGGTGACCTATGCTCTGGGGCTGGTGCTGTCGGCCAACGCGGTGACGCCGGGCGCGCACCAGATGCTCGAGATCCTGGTGGGGTTCGGCATCGCCGGCACCGGGTTCGGGGTGATCCTCGCGATCGTCGGGCGGGCCGCGCCGCCGCAGAAACGATCGATGGCGCTCGGGATCGCCACGGCGGCGGGGTCGGGCGGGCAGGTGGTCGGGCCGCCTTTGGCCGAGGCGCTGCTCGGAGTGATGCCGTGGAGTTCGGTGTTTCTGGTGTTCGCAGGCCTGATCCTCGCCTCGCTGCTGCTGCTGCCGTTCATCAAGGGTCCGGCGCCGGCGCCTGTGACGGGCGTGGTGCCGGAGGAACGCATGGGCTCGATCGTCGGCCGGGCGTTGCGCGATCCGTCATTCGTGCTGATCTTCATCGGGTTCTTCTCCTGCGGCTACCAGCTCGGCTTCATCACCGCGCATTTCCCGGCGTTCATCGCCGAGGTCTGTTCGCCGGTGCCAGCGGGCGGCGTGCTGGCGACGCTCGGGATCACCACGACCTCGGCGCTCGGGGCGCTGGCGATCGCGGTGATCGGGATGGCGAACATCGGCGGCACGCTGGCCGCGGGCGCGCTCGGGCAGCGCTACCAGAAGAAATACCTGCTGGCGCAGGTCTATGTGGCGCGGACGGTGATCGCGGCGGCGTTCATCCTGGCGCCGATGACGCCGGCGAGCGTGCTGATCTTCTCGATGCTGATGGGGGCGCTGTGGCTCGCCACGGTGCCGCTGACCAGCGGGCTGGTGGCGCAAATCTGGGGGGTGCGCTACATGGGCACGCTCTACGGGATCGTGTTCTTCTCGCACCAGCTCGGGGCGTTCCTCGGGGTGTGGCTCGGCGGGCGGCTCTACGACCTGACCGGCACCTATACGCTCGTCTGGTGGGTCGGCGTCGGGGTCGGCGCGTTTTCGGCGCTGGTCCACCTGCCGATCCGCGAGCGGCCGGCGCCGCTTGCCGCCTGAGGGCCGGAGCGGAGGCTCAAGTCCCGAAGAACTCGGGGTGCAGCGTTTCGTAGCTCGCCAGCCGCTCGATGACGGTGTCGACGTGCCGTCGCATCGCCCGGTCGGCGGCGCGGGCGTCGCTCTGCTCGATCGCCTGCAGGATGTCGTGGTGCTCGGCCAGTGTCGCCTCCATCCGGCCGGGTTCGGGCAGCAGCAGCCGGCGGACCCGGTCGAGATGGACCCGCAGGGCATCGAGGGCATCGGCGACGCGGGGCCAGGCGAGGCCGTCGGTGAGTGCGCGGTGGAAGGCGACGTCGAGTTGCAGGAAGCCGTCGAAGTCCTGGCCGGTGATCGCGGCGTCCTGGTAGTGCAGGTTGCGCCGCAGCGCGTCCCGCGCGTCGGGCGGGAGCCGTCGTGCCGCCTCGCCGGCGATCTCGGCCTCGATGGCGCGCCGCACCGTCATCCATTGCAGCACGTCGTCGAAGCGGATGCGCGAGACGTAGGAGCCTTTCTGCGGCTCGATCAGCACGAGACCTTCGTAGGCGAGCCGGTTGATCGCGGTGGTCACCGGCAGGCGCGAGACGCCGAAGCGGCGGCAGAGGGCTGCCTTGTCGATCGCCGCGCCGGGCGCCAGTTCGCCGCGCAGGATCGCCTGCTTCACGGCGCGGTGGACCGCGCCGGCCTTGGACGCCCGGACGCCTCCCGCGTCGGCCGCGGGCAACGAGGTCAGGTCGGTCGCCGGTTCCGTCAACTGCGAAGCCCTCGCCCTGCCGCGCCGGCGCGTCGCGCTTGACCCGCCCGCACTGATCAACCTAGCATGTCAGTCGGCCCTTCCGCCGGCAAGAGCGGAGCGGTGACGGAGCGGGAGGGGGCGGCTGGCATGTCCAGCAAGGCGGATCGCCACGACGGATCGGCTGGCGGCGACGGAACGCTGCTTGGCGCCCGCGCCATTGCCAAGCACTTCGCCGGGGTCACGGCGCTCGAGGCGGTGGATTTCGACCTCCGGGCGGGGGAGATCCACGCGCTGATGGGCGAGAACGGCGCGGGCAAGTCGACGCTGATGAAAATCCTGTCCGGGGTCCAGCCGGCCGACGCGGGCGAGATCCGGATCGGCGGGCATGCGGTCCGCTTCGCGAACGTGCGGGAGGCGGAGGCGGCGGGCGTCGCGATCATCCACCAGGAGCTCAACCTCGTTCCCGAGCTCAGTGCGGCGGCGAACATCTTTCTCGGCCGCGAGCGGCTGATCGGCGGGCTGATCCTCGCCCGGCGGGCTATGGTTGCGGAGGCGCGGGAACTGCTCGACCGGCTCGGGATCGCACTCGACCCGGACGCGCGGGTGGCGGGCCTCCGGATGGGCGAGCAGCAGCTGGTGGAGATCGCCAAGGCGCTGTCGCTGGAGGCGCGGATCCTGATCATGGACGAGCCGACCTCGGCACTGTCGCCGCCGGAATGCGCGCGGCTGTTCCGGATCGTGCGGCAGTTGGCGGCGGACGGGGTTGGGGTGATCTATATCTCGCACCGGATCGACGAGGTGATGGCGCTGGCCGACCGGGTGACGGTACTGCGCGACGGCCGGCATGTGGTGACCGCGCCGATCGCGGAGATGAGCCGCGAGCGGCTGATCGCGGCGATGGTCGGGCGGGAGACGTCGGCGGGCGCCACTGCCACCCGGCAGGTTCAGGGCGCGCCGGTGCTCGCGGTGCGCGATCTGTCGCTGGAGGTGCCGACGCGGCATGGCTGGCGGCGGGTACTCGACGGCGTCGGGTTCGAGCTCGGGCGGGGTGAGGTGCTGGGGATCGGCGGGCTGCTCGGGTCCGGGCGGACCGAGATCCTCGAGACGATCTTCGGCGCCAGCGCGGGGCGCAGCGACGGCGAAATCCGGCTCGACGGCGAGGTGGTGCGGATCGATTCGCCGCGCGCTGCCCGCCGGTTCGGGCTGGCGCTGGTCACCGAGGACCGCAAGGCCGAGGGACTGGAGCTGGGATCGAGCATCCGCGACAACGTCACGCTTCCGTCGCTGGCGCGGATCGCGCATTTCGGCGTTCGCTCGCCCCGCGGCGAGGCGGAGGTCGCGCGCGACGCGGTCACCCGGCTCGGGGTGCGCTGCACCGGCATCGAACAGGCGACGGGCACGCTGTCGGGGGGCAACCAGCAGAAGGTGGTGATCGGCAAGTGGCTCGCCACCGGCCCGCGGGTTCTGCTGCTCGACGAGCCGACCCGCGGCATCGACGTCGGCGCCAAGCAGGAGATCTACGAGCTGGTCCGGGCGCTCAGCCGCGAGGGGCTGGCGATGGTGATGGTAAGCTCCGAGCTGCCGGAGCTGCTGCTGCTCGCCGACCGCATTCTGGTGATGTGCGAGGGCCGGCAGACCGGGATGCTCTCCCGCGAGGAGGCGAGCGAGGCGGCGATCATGCGGCTGGCGGCGCCGCAGGGCGTGCGGGCGATGGCATCGTGACCACCGCCTTGCGGATCCTGTCGCGCACCAAGCTCTACTGGGGGCTGGCGGCGATCTTCCTGATCGGGGTGGCGACCTCGCCGGTGTCCTCGAAGGGCAACAACATCTTCCTGAGCTACGGCAACCTGCTCGACGTGCTGCGCCAGGTCTCGACGGTCGGGCTGATCGCCACCGGCATGACCGCGGTGATCCTGACCGCGGGGATCGACCTGTCGGTCGGCTCGATCATGGCGCTCTGCAGCGTGGTCTGCGCCATGCTGCTGACCGTACCCGGCTGGACCCCGGCGGCGGTGATGGGGATCCCGGCGCTGGCGCTCGTCACCTTGCTGGCGCTGGCCGCGGCAACGCGGTTCGTGTTCGCGAACCTCGCACCGGAGGGCCGCGTCAAGCCGCCGCGCGGCCGCTGGCTGCCGCTCGCCGTCGGGCTGGCGGGCGCGGCGGCGGTGCTGGCGTTCCTGCTGCCGCAGGTCCCGGTGAAGTTCGGGGTGCTCGGGGTGCTGCTGGTCACGCCCTGCGTCGGACTGATGGTGGGGGCGATCAACGGCATCGTCATCGTCGGCGGGCGGTTGCAACCGTTCATCGTGACGCTGGCGATGATGGTGACGGCCCTCGGCGTGGCGCGCCTGACCGCGGGCCAGAACAACGCGGTGTTGCCGGTCTATACCGGGACCAACGCCGTCGAGGCTTTCGACGGGCTGCGGAGCCTCGTCTTCGGGGTGGTCCCGGTCCCGGGGCTGTTCTTCCTCGCCGCGGTGCTGGTCTACGGCGCGGTGCTGCGGTTCACCACCTTCGGGCGCTACGTCTACGCGATCGGCGGCAACGAGGAGGCCGCGCGGCTGTCGGGCATCGACATCGCCCGGACCAAGATTGCGGTGTATGCGTTCTCCGGAATGCTGGCGGGGATCGCCGCGGTGCTGTTCGTGGCGCAGTACCGGCAGGGCAAGCCCGACGCCGGCGCGGGGCTGGAGCTCGACGCGATCGCGGCGGTGGTGATCGGCGGCACCAGCCTGATGGGCGGGCGCGGCGGGATCGCCGGGACCTTCGTCGGGGTGCTGATCTTCGGGCTCCTTTCGAACCTCCTGCAGCTTCACAACATCAATTCCAACCTTCAGCTGGTGCTGAAGGGGCTGATCATCGTCGGCACCGTGCTCCTGCAGGAGCGCAACCTCGGCGAGATCATGGCGAACCTGCGCCTCTCCCGGTTCCGGGCGGCGCGATCGGATCCCGGCGCAGAGGCGCGGGGAAAAGGCGAGACCGGATCTCGCGAGCTTGGAGGAAGCGCACAATGAAACGTCGGAATTTCCTGAGAGTGGCGGGCGGCAGTGTCGCCGGCCTGGCGGTCACGGCCTGGCTGCCCGAGGGCTTCGCCCGGGCGCAGGACAAGAAGTGGGTGATCGGCTTCAGCCAGGCCACCACCATCGAGCCGTGGCGGGCGCAGTTCAACAAGGACATCATCGCCGAGGCGGACAAGCATCCCGAGGTCGAACTGATCATCACCGACGGCGAGGACGACACCGTCAAGCAGGTGGCCGACGTCGAGAACCTGATCCGCCAGGAGGTGGACGCGCTCCTGATCTCGCCGAAGGAATCCGCCGGTCTGACCGGCGTGGTCGAGCAGGCGATCGACGCCGGGATCCCGGTGTTCGTGCTCGACCGCAACGTCGAGACCGACGGCTACACCCAGTTCGTCGGCGGCGACAACGTGCTTGATCGGCAAGGCGGCGGGCACCTGGGCCGTCGGCGCGCTCGGCGGCGCGGGCAACGCGCAAGGGCAACGTGGTCGAGATCTGGGGCGGCCTCGGCACCCAGCCGGCGCATGACCGGCACGACGGCTTCCACGAGATCACCGACAAGGAGCCGGGCATCGAGTATCTGCTCGACCAGCAGTCGGGCGACTGGAAGCAGGACCAGGGCTACGACATCATGGCGAACGCGCTGCGCTCGCACGAGCAGATCGATCTCGTCTACGGCCACAACGATCCGATGGCCTACGGCGCCTATCTCGCCGCCAAGGACGTCGGCCGCGAGGGTGACATCATGTTCATCGGCATCGACGGTCTGCCCGACGAAGGCGTCACCTGGGTGCACAACGGCGAGCTCGACGCGACCTTCCTCTACGCGACTCCGGGCGCCGAGGGGCTGCGGCAGGCCTTGGCGTTCCTGAGCGGCGAGGAGGTGCCGAAGGAAGTGGTGCTCGATACCATGGCCATCACCAAGGACAACGCCGACGAGATCATGAAGGCGAACGGCCTGTAGAGCGGCCTGCAGAGAGTCGAGCCGCGCCCGCGACGCGCGGTCTTCGATCAGCGCGCCGGGGCGCCCGTCATCGCACGGCCCCGGCGCGCAGCGCCGCCGCATCGGCTTCCGCGGTCGCCTGGGCGGCGCGGGCGGCCTCGATTTCCGCCTGAAGCTCGGCGAAGCGCTCCGAGCCGGCCTTCTCGTAGCGGGCGAGGCGGGCCTCTGAGCGATGCAGCGCGTCCTCTGCAGCGTGCAGCTGGGCGGCCATGTCGGCGGTGCGGGCGGCGTTGCGTGGCCCGTGGGCGTTCAGGCGCCCGAAGAACCAGCGCAGGATCCAGCCGAGCAGGAAGGCGGCCACCAGCGCCCCGGCGATCGCCAGCGTCAGATCATTCCTGTCCATCATCGCTGCCCTCGCCTCCTTCCGCCATCACGGGATCGAAGGCGATGCGCCGGTTGGAGGCGCGGCCCTCGGGGGTGGCGTTGTCCGCCACCGGATCGCTCTCGCCATAGCCGTGAGTCGTGACCTGCGGCAACGCCAGCCCCTTGGCGCGCAGCGCCGCGAGGACCGCGTCGGCACGTCGCTGGCTGAGCCGGGCGTTGCCGGTCTCCGAACCCTCGGAATCGGTATATCCGCCGATCTCCAGCGCCGCGTCCGGGCATTGCTCCAGCGCCGCGCCGATCGCATCGACCACCGGCGCGCTCTCGGCCGCGATCTCCGACGAGCCCGGCGCGAACTCGATCGTTCCGTCGGCCAGCACCTCTGCGATACGTGCGGCGCAGGCCTCGTCCGGGCTCGCGGCCGGGCTGTCGATCGCCCCGGCGTTGTCGTCCGGCGGCGCGTCCATCGCCGCGTTCGCAGTCCCGGTCGCGCCGTCCTCCGGCGTGTCAGCCGCGGCAGTTTCCGACGCGGCGTCGTCCGCCGCGGCTTCCGGCGGGTCGAGCGGCACGAAGGCGATGCGGCGGTTGGCCGCCCGGCCTTCGGCCGTGGCGTTGTCGGCCACCGGTTCCGCCTCGCCGTAGCCCTTGGCGGCCAGCCCGGGCAGCGCGTCCCCGCCGGCGCGCAGCGCCGCCAGCACCGCGTCGGCGCGCTCCTGGCTGAGCCGAAGGTTGCCGGCGTCCGATCCGACCGAATCGGTGTGGCCGCCGATCTCGAACCGCGCGTCCGGGCAATCCCCGAGCGTCTCGCCGATCGACGCCACCACGTCCGCGCTCTCCGGCGCGATCTCCGCCGATCCCGCGGCGAACTGGATGGACTCCTCGGCGAGCAGCCCTGCGATTTCCACCGCGCAGTCGCCGGCGGCATCGGTTGCCGTCTCCTCGTCGCTGGCGGCGGGCGCCACCGGCGCGTCGGGATCGACCAGCGTGAATTCGATGCGCCGGTTCTTCGCCCGCCCCGCCTCTGTTGCGTTGTCGGCAACCGGATCGTCGGCGCCGAACCCGCGTGCGGTCAGGCGCACCAGCGGCAGGTCGCCGGCCCGCAGCGCGTCGAGCACCGCCTGCGCGCGGGTCTCGCTCAGGTCCTGGTTGGCCGCGGCCTCGCCCTGGGAGTCGGTGTAGCCGTCGATCTCGAAGTCCGCGCCCGGGCAGCCGCGCAGCACGTCGGCGATCGCGGCGATCACCCCGCGGCTCTCGGGCACGATGTCCGCCGATCCGGCGGCGAACCGGATCGAGTCGGAGTCGAGGATCGCGCTGATCTGGTCGGCGCAGATCTCCGGCCTCGGCCGGGCGGCAAGCTCGGCCGCCGCAGCGGCCTTGGCGTTGTAGCTTACGTCGACCACCGCCTCGTTGCCGACCTTGGCGGCCAGCAGCGCCTCGACCTTGTCGGAGACGTGGGTGTCGAGCCCCCAGCCCTCGATCTCGACCTGATCGTCGGTCACCTCGACGCTCCCTTGCTTCAGCGCCGACAGCGCCTCGACCCCCGCCAGCACCCGGCCGGGCCAGCCATCGGGCAGCTTGGGGTCGATCACCGTGGTGTTGGTCACCCGGTCGTGGCCGAAGAGCGCGCTGGCGTAGCTCAGGATCGCCTGCTGCGCGGTCGAATCCTTCACGGCGCCGGACAGTCGCACCATGCCGTTGTCGAGGAGACGGGCGTTGAATCGCGGTGCGTAGACCCGCGAACCGTCCCGGGTCTCCATGCGCGGCGGCATCGTCGTGGTGAGCTGAAAGACGTCGGGCAGGTCGGAATCGAGCGCGGCGCCGACCTCGGACAGTCGTTCGGCCGTGGTTCCCTCGGGCGCGGTCAGATGGGCCGCGATGTCGCTCAGCACGAAGCGCCCGCCCCCCAGCTCCTTCAGTGCGTCGAGCCCGCTCACGATCGCCGTGCCCCAGTCCGGCGAGGGCGAGCCGAGGCCGACCCGGCAGTCGGCATCGCCCTCGAGGCCGGCGGTGCGGACCGCGGCCACGATCGCGTCGGCCGCGTCGTCGCTCTCCGCGCTGCAGGCGGCGAGGTGGCCGACCCCGTCCTCGATCGCGAAGTCGAAGGCGAACGGCGCGATCACCGGCCGCGGCGCCGAGACATCGAGCGCCAGCGCCACGCCATCGGGCACGGCGTGCTGCAGGCGGCTCTCGAGCGCGGTGCGCGCCGCATCGCTGTCCGCCACCGCGATCACCTTGACGCGACCGGGCGCGACGCTGATCTTCGCGCGCGGCAACTCCGCGAGCACCGCAAGCCCGAACCCGAGCGCTTCGCGCCAGCCCTCGGGGGCGGGATCGGAGGCCGACTCGAGCATATCGGTGACGTGCTCGTCGATGCCGCCGGCGCCGAGGGCGGCGCGGATCACGTCGCGCCCGCCGGTCTCGGGCACCAGCCCGATCAGCGAGATGTCCGCCTCGTTGCGCAAAAGCTCCAGCGCGAACGGCGCCGGCGGCAGCGGCTTGGCCAGCTCCAGCGTCGTGGTGTCGGTGATCCGGTCCTGATCGACCACCTGCCGGGCGATCTCGAGCGCCCGGAAGCGGCTGGTCTCGTCGGGCGCCGCCCCTGCCAGCGTCACCTGCAGCCCGTCGGTCGCGACCTCGGCCCACTCCTGCCCGGCGGCGTCGAGCGCGGTCGACAACTCGCTCGCGGTCCGCTGCTCGAACCACTTCGCGCCCATCCCGCCCACCTGCCAGGCCGCGGCGCCGGCCCCGGCAAGAACGATCACCGCGAAGACGAAGGCGCGCAGGCGCATGAGACTTTCCCGACCCCGATGGCACCGCGACCTTTAGGCCGAAAGCCCGTCGCGTTTCAAGGCGACCCCGGGTCACGCCCGAGCGAGCACGCGGCGAGCCCCCGCCGGCCTCAGGCCTGCGCGGACGTCCCGCCCGGCCGCTGCTGCGCGGCGATCAGGTCGCGGATCTCGGCGAGCAGCTGCTCGGAACTCGGCGCGTCCTGGGTTTCCTTCTCGGGCTGCTCGGCTTCGGCCATCGCCATTTCCTTCACCCGGTTGACGCCCTTGACCAGCAGGAACACCACCCACGAGATGATCAGGAAGGTGATCACCGCGTTGATGAAGTTGCCGTACATGAAGGCGGCGGCGTCCTCGCCCTCGCCGACGCGGATCATCTGGCTCGAGAAGTCGACGCCACCGGTGAACAGGCCGATCAGCGGATTGATCAGGTCGCTCACCAGCGAGGTGACGATCGCGGTGAAGGCGGCGCCCATGATGATGCCGACCGCCATGTCCATCACGTTGCCACGCGCGATGAAGTCGCGGAATTCCTTGAGCATGCACTGTCTCCCCTTCAGCTGCCCGGAACGGGGCCGGACGATCGAGACCTACCGCCGGTCAATCGGCACGGCAAGCCGGCCGCGCGTCGCCGAGCGGATGCTCGGGGCCTAGTCGACGAGCGCGATGGCGAAGCCGTCCCAGCCCTTGGCGCCGACGGTCTGGATCGCGGTCGCGCTCAGCCGCGGCTCGGCGGCGATCAGATCGAACAGGGCCCGTGTGCCCGCCACCCCCGCCTCGCGCGCGTCGGGATCGGTGACCCGGCCGCCGCGGATCACGTTGTCGCAGACGATGACGCTGCCCGGCCGCGACAGGCGCAGCGCCCAGCCGAGATAGTCCGGGTTGCTCGGCTTGTCGGCGTCGATGAAGATGAAATCGAACGGCTCGGCCGGCAGCGTCGGCAGGGTGTCGAGCGCCCGCCCGACCCGCAGCTCGACGACCTCCGTCAGCCCGGCGCGGGCGACGTTGCTCCGCGCCACCTCGGCGTGCCGCGGGTCGGCCTCGAGCGTCACCAGCCGGCCGCTCGCCGGCAGCGCCCGCGCGAGCCAGATCGTCGAATAGCCCCCGAGCGTGCCGATCTCGAGGATCCGCCGCGCCCCCGTCATCCGGGCGAGCAGGTGCAGCAGCTTGCCCTGGGCCGGCGAGACGTCGATCGACGGAAGCCCCGCGGCCGCGTTGGCCTCGAGGGCCGCGTCCAGCGCCGGGTCCGCCGGAACCAGGCGGTCGACGAGGTAGGCGTCGACCCGGGCCCAGTCGTCGGACATGCGTCATTCCTCCCGTTCGATCGTCCCGCGCAATGCCCCGAGGCTCCGCTCGCCGATCACCTCGGTCAGCATCACCAGATATCCGTCCGGGTCCTGGACGACAACCTCGCGCCGGCCGCCCTCCCGGTCCCCGTGCCGTCGCCAGACCTCGCGCGGCCCCGTGTGGATCGGCCAGTCCGCCGCCGCCAGCGCCGCGTGCGGAACGGCGAGCGAAGCGACCCGCACCTGGAACAGGATCCCGCGGCCGAAGGGTCGCTCGAGCGGGCCGGTCTCCCAGAGACCGGCCCGCTGGCAGAGCATCACCTGCGCCCCCTCCGGGCGCTCGAGATAGGCAAAGCCCTGTTCCGGCCGTCGGTATGCGACGGCAAACCCCAGCGGCCCGGTCCAGAAGGCGAGGCTCGCGGCGATGTCGGAGACGAGCAGCTCGCAGGCGAGCCCCGCCCAGCCGCCCCGGGGCGGCGCGCCGCCGAGCTCGCCGGACGGTCAATCCGGCGCCAGCATGTAGCCCGATCCCCGCACCGTCTGCAGATAGCGTGGCGCGCGCGGGTCGTCCTCGATCTTGCGGCGCAGGCGGGTGATCTGCACGTCGATGGCGCGCTCCTGCGCCTCGGCGATGCCGCCGCCGAGATCCTCGACCAGATCCTGCCGGCTTACCGGCTCGTGGGCGCGGGCGGCGAGGAGGCGCATCAGCATCGCCTCGGTCGCGGTCAGCCGGATCGGCTCGCGGCCGCGCCAGAGCTCGCCCCGGTTGACGTCGTAGCGAACCTCGCCGAGGTGCAGCGTCCGCGGCGGCTCCGCCCTGGCCTGCGGTGTCGGCACCCGGCGCAGGATCGCGGTGATTCGCAGCAACAGCTCGCGCGGCTCGAACGGCTTGCCGAGATAGTCGTCGGCCCCGGCCTCAAGCCCGAGGATGCGGTCGTCGGCGTCGCCGCGCGCGGTCAGCAGCAGGATCGGCGTGGTCATCGTCTCGCGCAGCGACTCGGTCAGCTGCAGCCCGGTCTCGCCCGGCATCATCACGTCGAGCACGATCAGGTCGAACTCGAGCCCCTCGAGCAACCGGCGCGCGTGCCCGGCATCTCGCGCCGGCGTGACGAGAAAGCCGCTGCGGGCGAGAAACTTCTGCAACAGCGCGCGCAGCCGGGCGTCGTCGTCGACCACCAGCACGTGCGGCTGCAGGCCGGCGGTCACGGCCGTCCGCTTTCGAGCCAGCCGAGCACGCGCCCGCGCAGCTCCGGGTCGATCATCTGCTCGAGCACCTTGCGAAACCCCTGCACCGCCTCGGGTCCGGCGGTGGAGAACGCCGCGCGCATCCGCCGCTGCTGCGCCGCGGACAACTCCAGCTCGAACACCTGGCCGGCCGAGGTCAGGTGCAGGTTGCGGTGGCGCCGGTCGGCGAGCCCGACCCGACTCTCGACCAGGCCGTCGGCGACGAGCTGGCGCAGCACCCGGTTCAGGCTCTGCTTGGTCACCCCGAGCAGGTCGAGCAGTTCGTTGACCGTCAGGCCCGGGCGCCGGTTGATGAAGTGGATCGCCCTGTGGTGCGCCCGGCCGTAGTTCCGCCCCTCGAGGATGCGGTCGGGATCGGCGGTGAAGCCGCGATAGGCGAAGAACATCAGCTCGATGCCCTGCCGAAGCTGGTCGTCCGTCAGGAACAGCAACTGCTCGCTGCGCATCGCGTTGGTCGAATATCCGCGGGCCATCACCGGGTTCCTGTTGCCGTACCGGTCACACTTTATGTCAGCCATGTTGACATTCCAAGGGCCGACTGCTAGGCCGTCCGACATTCCGCGCAAGAAACGGTCGCAACGCGTGGCCGTGGCGCAATATTCGTGATTCGAGGATTGGCCATGGCTGGTGCATACGACGATCGTGACGGGGTCATCTGGATGGACGGCGCCTTCGTTCCCTGGCGCGAGGCCAAGGTGCATGTGCTGACCCACGCGCTGCACTATGCAAGCTCGGTGTTCGAGGGCGAGCGGGCGTATGGCGGCACGATCTTCAAGAGCCGGGAGCATACCGACCGGCTGCTGAAATCCTGCGACTACATGGACATCCCGCATCCCTATTCCGCCGACGAGATCGAGGCGGCCAAGGCGGCGACGCTGGCCAGGAGCGGTCTCGCCGACGGCTACGTGCGGCCGCTGATCTGGCGCGGATCGGGCGAGGACATGGGGGTCGCATCGGCGCGCAACCCGGTGCACATGGCGATCGCGGTCTGGTCGTGGGGCGCCTACTACGGCGACGCCAAGACGCGCGGCGCGAAGCTCGACCTCGCGACGTGGAAGCGGCCGAGCCCGGAGACGATCCCCTGCTTCGCCAAGGCCGCCGGCCTCTACATGATCTGCACCATGGCCAAGCACGCCGCCGAGGCCAAGGGGTGCTCGGACGCGATCATGCTCGACTATCGCGGCTACGTCGCCGAGGCGACCGGCGCCAACGTGTTCTTCGTCAAGGACGGCGAGGTGCATACCCCCGAGCCCGACTGCTTCCTGAACGGGATCACCCGGCAGACGGTGATGCAGATGCTGAAGGAGCGCGGCATCCGGGTGAACGAGCGGCACATCGAGCCGCACGAGATGGCTGATTTCCAGCAGTGCTGGCTGACCGGCACCGCGGCGGAGGTGACGCCGGTCGGCTCGATCGGCGACTACAGCTTCGAGGTGGGCGAACTGACCCGCAGCATCGCCGGCGACTACGAGAAGCTGGTGCGCGGCACGCCCGTGGCGGTGGCCTGACCGACACCTCACGCGACGGCGCATCGCGCAAGGGGAGTCCCCGCTCACGCTTCACGCCGTCTCGATCAATACCTTCAGCGCGACGGTCGGGAGCCCCGGATGCAACCGCAAGCCAGCCGCTCCGCTCTTCCCGCACCGAGAACGGCACCGTCGGGCGCAAAGGGCAGCGGCCGGACCGCGGGGCGGCCGCGAAAGCGGCCGCCCGGCGGGGGCGGTTCGGCCGCTGCCCGGGCTGAAGGCCCGGGCGGGAGGCTCGGCCGGCGCGCCTTGATCCATTCTGTTGTGCAGTCTGCAAACCGACGAATTAAAGAACATTAATCGACTTCAGTTTCAACACGATACCCGGAATTTCGCGCGCGCAACCGCATGAGAAGCGGCCGCGGCAGTCCCGGGAACGGCTTTTCTTCCGCCCGCCGCCATGCTTTTCTCACGGCCGAGCGCACAGGAGCCATGCCCTTGCCGAGCAAGCGTCGACCCTTCGCGGGACGGCTTGAGCCGCGCGACCGGCACGAGCCGCATCGGGTCTCCACCCCGCTCGAGTTGTTCTTCGACCTCGTGACGGTACTTGCCATAGCCGCCGCGGCGGCCGGGCTCCACCACGCGCTGGCCGAAGGCCATGCCGTCGGCGGGATGATCGGCTTTCTGACCGCGTTCTTCGCGATCTGGTGGGCGTGGATGAACTACACCTGGTTCGCCTCGGCCTATGACAACGGCGACACGCTGTTCCGGCTGCTGACGCTGCTGATCATGGGCGGGGCGCTGATCCTCGCCACCGGAATCCCGTCCTTCTTCGAAGGCGGCGTGCTGTGGCTCGCGGTGGCGGGCTACGTGCTGATGCGGGTGGCGATGGTGACGCTCTGGTTGCGGGCGGCGGCGGGCGACGCGTCGCAACGAGTGGTGAACCGCCGCTACGCCGCCGGCATCGCCGCGGTTCAACTCTACTGGTGCCTGCTGCTCCTCGGCATGACGGCCGGCATCCCGCTCCTGCCGATGTTCGCCATCGGCGTGGTGTTCGAGCTTTCGGTGCCGGTCTGGGCCGAGCGGGCGGGCACCACGCCCTGGCACCGTCATCATATCGTCGAGCGCTACGGGCTGATGAACATCATCGTGCTCGGCGAGACGCTGCTCGCCGCGGTGCTGGCGATCCGCGCGGCGATCGACACCGGCGGGCTCGGGGCCGGTCTGGCAGTCGTCGCGGTCGCGGCGGTGGTGACGGCCTTCGCGCTCTGGTGGCTCTACTTCACCGAGGACGAGCACCTCGACAGCGAGGCCAACGCCCGCGCCTTCGTCTGGGGCTACGGACATTTCCTGATCTTCGCTGCCGGCGCCGCCGCGGGTGCGGGCTTCGCCGTGCAGGTCGACGTGCTCACCGATCACGCGCACCTGACGCGGCGGACCGCCGACCTCGCGGTGGCGATCCCGGTCGGGATCTATCTCTTCGGGCTGTGGCTGGTGCGCGACCGGTTCAGCCTGAAGGGCGCGGCGCAGCCGGTGCTGCTGGTCGGCGCGGTGCTGGCGCTGATGACGACACTCCTGCCGCAGTCGCTGGTCTGGCTGGCGGTGCTGAGCGTCGCCTGCATCGTCGTCCGCGGTGAGCTTGCCTGCCGCACCCGCGCCCGTGGCCAGTGGCAGCGGTCGTGACGTTGCGAATCATCATCGACACCGATCCGGGCCAGGACGACGCGGTGGCGATCCTGCTGGCGCTGGCAAGCCGGGAGATCGAGGTCCTCGGCATCTGCTCGGTCGCCGGCAACGTGCCGCTCCCGATGACCACGCTCAACGTGCTGAAGATCTGCGAACTCGCCGGACGTCCCGACATGGCGGTCCACGCCGGCGCCGCCGGGCCGCTCGTCCGGAGCCAGGTGACGGCGGAGGAGGTGCACGGGAGGACCGGGCTCGACGGCCACGACCTGCCGGAACCGGCGATGCGGCCGCGCGAGGCGCATGCCGTCGATTTCATCATCGCCACCCTCGCGCGCGAACCGGCGGGCAGCGTCACCCTCTGCACGCTCGGGCCGATGACCAACATCGCGCTCGCCTTCGCCCGCGCGCCCGAAGTGCGGAGCCGGGTGGCGCGGATCGTGGCGATGGGCGGCGCGTGGTCGGAGGGCGGCAACACGACGCCGGCGGCGGAGTTCAACATCTTCGCCGATCCCCACGCAGCGCAGGCCGTGCTGCACGCCGGCGTTCCGGTGGTGCTGCATCCCCTCGACGTGACGCACAAGTGCCTGACCCGCCGCGACCGGGTGGCGGCGTTTCACGGCATGGGCACGCGGGCGGGCACCGCCACGGCGGCGCTGCTCGAGTACTACGAGCGGTTCGACGAGAAGAAGTACGGCACCGACGGCGGGCCGCTGCACGACCCGAACGTGATCGCGTGGCTGCTGCGCCCGGACATCTACGGCGGGCGCGACGTCAACGTCGAGGTCGAGACCGGCTCCGAGCTGACGATGGGCCAGACGGTGGTCGACTGGTGGGGCGTCACCGGACGGCCGCGCAACGTGCATTTCGTGCGCGAGGTGGACGACGCGGCGTTCTTCGCGCTGCTCGCCGAGCGGATCGCAACACTCTGACCCCTTCCGGGCGCGACCGGCAGGGGCCTTGGCCACGGCTTTACCATGTCGATCCTTGAGACATGACCGCATCTGCATTACATTTGGCATGCGTCGGGAAAGGTCGGCGCTTCAAACGGAGGAGTCGGATCTGACTCATCATACTCCGGCGGCGCATGCCGCCTCCCCCGCGGGCGCACTTGCCATGGCGGGGGCCAGTGACGGCACGGATATGCTGTCCATGATCCTGGCCTCGCTCGAGGACGACAAGGCCGAGGACATCGTAACCATCCCGCTCGCGCGCAAGTCGGAAATGGCCGATCACATGGTGATCGCCACCGGCCGGTCGTCGCGGCAGGTGGCGGCAATCTCCGAGAAGCTCGCGGATCGTCTGAAGCACGGCGCCGGGGTGGTCCCGCGGATCGAGGGCAAGGACGTCGGCGACTGGGTGCTGATCGACGCGGGCGACGTGATCGTCCACATCTTCCGCCCCGAAGTGCGCGAGTTCTACCAGCTCGAGAAGATGTGGCAGCCGCAGCCGGCGCCGGTTCCGCGGGCCGCAGACACCGTCTGATCCCGCCTTGCGGCTGACGATCGTGGCCGTGGGCCGCCTGCGGGCCGGCCCGGAAGCGGACATCGTCGCCGACTATCTGCTGCGGTTCGATCGCACCGGCCGCGCGCTCGGCCTCGGGCCGGCGAGGGTGGTCGAGGTCGAGGATCGGCGCGGCGGGGGACCGGCGGCCGAGGCGGCGCTTCTGACCGCCGCCACGCCGAAGGGTGCGGTGCTCGTTGCGCTCGACGAGCGGGGACGCCAGGTCGATTCTCCCGGGTTCGCCGGGCTGCTGCGCCGAGACCGCCGACGCGGGCGCCCGCGACCTCGCCTTTGCCATCGGCGGGGCGGACGGACTCGACGCGGACTTTCGCGATGCGGCGGGGCTCACGATCTCGTTCGGGCGAATGGTCTGGCCGCACATGCTCGTTCGCGTGATGCTTGCGGAGCAGATCTACCGTGCGGCCTCGATCCTCGCCGGAACCCCGTATCATCGCGGCACCTGAGCCGGCACCGTCGATCCCGAACCGTTGATTTCGCGATCTGCGAATTCGTGAAAGGTCCGGCTGGCGAGTTCTGGCGGAGCCGGGGTTGCCTTGGCGCGCACAGGGCGCGAGAGTGTGCAGAACATCAAGGCGGATGCCGGGGATGCGACAGAATGCGGCTGGACCATGCCGGCCGAACCGTCTAATTCCTGCAAAAACCGCTTGGTGTCTGGGGACCGCATCTGCAGGGTAGGCCCGGCGGGAACGAGCAAGGAGCGACAATTCGTGGCCCATGTAGACGAACAAACCGGCACCCGCAGGGACTTTCTGTATCGTCGCCACCGGCGCGGCCGGGGGTATCGCGACGGCGGCGGCGGTGTGGCCGCTGATCAACCAGATGAACCCCAGCGCCGACGTCCAGGCGCTGGCGTCGATCCAGGTCGACGTGTCGGCGATGGAGTCGGGCGAACAGCTGACGGTCAAGTTCCTCGGCAAGCCGGTGTTCATCCGCAAGCGCAACCCGGACGAGATCACCGCCGCCGAGGACGTCGACATAAGCTCGCTTCGCGACCCGCTGGCGCGCAATCCCAACGGGGCCGAAGGCGCGCCGGCGACCGACGTGAACCGGGCGATGCCCGGCAAGGAAGACTGGCTGGTGATGCTGGGGGTCTGCACCCATCTCGGCTGCGTCCCGATCGGCGAGGCGGGAGAATACAACGGCTGGTTCTGCCCGTGCCACGGCTCGGTCTACGACACCGCGGGGCGCATCCGCAAAGGACCGGCGCCGGAGAACCTGCACATCCCGATCGCCACCTTCGTCTCGGACACCGTCCTGCAACTCGGAAAGGGAGCGGCCTGATGAGCGGCATTCCGCACGACCCCTACGAGCCGAAGACCGCCGTCGAGAAATGGGTCGAGAGCCGGCTGCCGATCTTCGGCCTGCTGCACTCGACGCTGACGATCCCGACCCCGAAGAACCTCAACTGGATGTGGATCTGGGGCATCGTGCTGGCGTTCTGCCTGGCGTCGCAGATCGCCACCGGCATCGCTCTGGTCATGCACTACAACCCCAGCGTCGGCGGCGCCTTCGCCTCCGTCGAGCACATCATGCGCGACGTGAACGGCGGCTGGGCGCTGCGCTACGTCCACGCCAACGGGGCCTCGCTGTTCTTCTTCGCGGTCTATGCCCACATCTTCCGCGGCATCTACTACGGCTCCTACAAGACGCCGCGCGAGATCACCTGGATCATCGGCATGCTGATCTACATCCTGATGATGGCGACCGCGTTCATGGGCTACGTGCTGCCCTGGGGCCAGATGTCGTTCTGGGGCGCCACGGTCATCACCGGCCTGATCGGCGCGCTGCCGCTGATCGGCCCATCGGTGCAGACCTGGCTGCTCGGCGGCCCGGCGGTGGACAACTCGACGCTGACCCACTTCTTCTCGCTGCACTACCTGCTGCCGTTCGTGATCGCCGCCTTGGTGGTCGTTCACATCTGGGCCTTCCACACCACCGGCAACAACAACCCCACCGGGGTCGAGGTGCGGCGCGGCTCGCGCGCGGAAGCGGAAGCCGACACCCTGCCGTTCTGGCCGTATTTCGTCATCAAGGACGTGTTCGCGCTGGTGTTCATCCTGACGATCTTCGCGATGATCGTCGGGTTCATGCCGAACTTCCTCGGCCATCCCGACAACTACATCGAGGCCAACGCGCTGAAGACTCCGGCGCACATCGTCCCGGAATGGTACTTCCTGCCATTCTACGCGATGTTGCGCGCGATCACCTTCGACATCTTCTTCATCAGCTCCAAGCTCGCCGGCGTGCTGACGATGTTCGGCTCGCTCGGCATCCTGCTGCTGCTGCCGTGGCTCGACACCAGCCGGGTGCGGTCGGGACGCTACCGGCCGATGTTCAAGGTCTGGTTCTGGCTGCTGGTCGTCGACTTCGTGATGCTGATGTGGTGCGGCTCGCAGCCGCCGCAGCAGCCGTTCGTGATCATGAGCCAACTCGGCACGCTCTACTGGTTCGTGTTCTTCCTGGTGATCCTGCCGCTGCTCGGCGTGCTGGAAAAGCCGCATGCCGTCCCCGAGACGATCGAGGCGGATTTCCGGGCGCACTACGGCACCGGCGAGGAGGCGATGTCGCGCGCCGCCATGAGCAACCCCGCCGAATGAGCGGGTCAACGACGGGCACCGGAGGAGCGGGGCAGATGCTGAAGACGACGATCCTCGCGGGGCTGCTGGCGTTCGGCGCCGGCGCCGCGCTGGCCCAGGAACACGGCGGCGGGCATGTCACCGACTACAGCTTTTCCTTCGAGGGCCCGTTCGGGAGCTTCGACCAGGCGCAGCTGCAGCGCGGCCTGCAGGTCTACACCGAAGTCTGCTCGGCGTGCCACGGGCTGAAGTTCGTGCCCTACCGCGAGCTGTCCGAGCCGGGCGGGCCGGCGTTGCCCGAGGACCAGATGCGCGCCTACGCGGCGCAGCACGACGTCGACGATCCCGCGACCGGCGAAACCCGGCCGGCGAAGCCGTCGGACCACTTCGCCGCTTCGTCGCTGGAGGCCGCGCCGGACCTCAGCCTGATGGCCAAGGCCCGCGCCGGCTTTTCGGGACCGGTGGGGCTCGGCATCAACCAGCTGCTTCACGGGATCGGCGGCCCGGAATACATCGCGACGCTGATCCACAGCTTCACCGGCGAGACGCGCGAGGAGGCAGGTGCGACACTCTACGAGAACACCCTTTTCCCCGGCGGCTGGATCGCGATGCCGCCGCCTCTGACCGACGACCAGGTGACCTACTCCGACGGCACCGAGGCGACGGTCCAGCAGATGTCGCAGGACGTCGCGGCGTTCCTGATGTGGACCGCCGAGCCGAGGATGATGGTGCGCAAGTCGGCCGGACTGACCGCGGTGGTGTTCCTGGCGCTCCTGACCGTCCTGCTGTGGTTCACCAACAAGAAGCTCTGGGCGCCGCACAAGGAGCACGTCTGACAGCGGTTCCCCCTATCCGGCCGGAAGGCGCAGCGCGGCGGGCGGATGCGCGAAAACGCGCGTTTCGCGCGCGAAATTTCGGGCAACCGTCTGATATCTCTGGCGTTAATCTTCAATAACTTTCGGTTGATGCCGACCCGGCGAGAGGATCGCCGGACGCATCAAAGCCCGAGATAGGCGGCCAGTTCGGGCGGCGGATCGGCGAACAGCGCGCCGGTCTCGATAGCGGGGTGGGCGCGGTAGCCGTCCACCACCACCACCTGCCCGGCGATCCGTCGCGCGTCGCCGGGGTCGTGGGTGACCAGGAGCAGGGTCGCGTCCTGTTCCGCGCGGATGCGGGCCACCAGATCGAGCATCTCGAGGCGCAGCGCCGGACCGAGCGCCGCGAACGGCTCGTCGAGCATCAGCACGGGTTTGGCGCGCAGCAGCGCCCGCGCCAGCGCGACACGCTGCCGCTGGCCGCCCGAGAGCTGCGACGGCCGTCGGTCACCGAGGCCTTCGAGGCCGACCGCGCCGAGCGCGTCCTCCACGCGGCTCCAGCCGTCGCGGCCGAGCCGCAGATCGGGGCGAAGGCCGAGGCCGACGTTCTGCGCCGCGCTGAGGTGGGGAAACAGGTTGTGCTCCTGAAACAGCAGCGTCACCGGCCGCTCGGCCGGCGGCAGGGGCGTCAGGTCGCGATCGTCCCAGAGCACGCGGCCGCTGGCGGGCGGCAGGAAACCGGCGATGGTGGCGAGCAGCGTGCTCTTGCCGGAGCCGGACGGCCCGATGATCGCGGTGGCGCTCCCGGGCGCGAGCGCGAGATCGGCGGTCATGCGCCAGTCGCCCTGCACGATCTCCAGCGCCTCAAGCGTCAGCATCGACCCGCCCCCCGCGATCGAACACCCAGAACAGCAGGTAGGTGAGCGCCACCAGCACCAGCGCCACGCCGGCCGCCGCCCGCATCTGGTAGGCGGCCATCAGCCGCTGCATCAGGAGCGGCAGGGTCGCGACCTCCGGCGGCGCGAACAGTGCGATGACCCCGAGATCGCCCATCGAGAGGGCGGCGGCCAACCCGGCGGCAAACCCCATCGGGCGGCGAAGCCGTGGCCAGACCACGAGCCGGAACCGGGAGAGCCCGCGCATCCCGAGGCTGTCGGCGAGGCGTCCGTCGGCGGTGCGCGCCTCGCTCAGCGCCGGCAGCAGCGCGCGCAGCACGAACGGCAGCGCCATGGCGGCGTTGACCGCGGCTGTGACCGGCAGCGCCAGCGCGAACGGATCGGCGATCGGGAACAGCACGATGAACAGGCCGGTGCCGATCACGAAGGGCGAGGCGGCAAGGCTCATCAGGCCGGCGGCCTCCAGCCAGCGGCCCCCGCCGCGGGCGCGCCGGGCATCGACCAGGCCGGCAAGCGCCAGCCCGAGCGCGACGGCCAGCGCCGCCGAGGCCAGCGCGACCCCCAGGCTGCGCGCGGCGGCCGGCCAGGTCGCGGCGGGCAGCCCGGCCGCGATGGCGGCCAGGCCGCGCACGGCGATGGCGCAGAGCGGCAGGCCGAGAAACAGCGCGAGCGCCGCCAGCACCGCGCCGTCGAGCAGCCTCAGCCCCGGCTCGGTCGGCGTCCCACCGGGTGACCGAGCCGGCGAGGCCCCCGCCAAAGCGCGCCTCGGCCGAAAGCCGCAGCGCGAGGACGGCGACGGTGCCGCACAGCGCGAACTGGATCAGCGCCAGCCAGGCGGCCCGGCCGAGGTCGAAGTCGAAGCGCAGCGCCTGGTAGATCGCAAGCTCGACGGTGGTGGCGCGCGGTCCGCCACCGAGCACCAGCGCGACGGCGAACGAGGTCATGCAGAGCAGGAACACCAGCACGAACGCCCCGGGCAGCACCTCGCGCAGCATCGGCGCCTCTATGCGGCGAAACACGTCCGGCGGGCGCGAACCCGAGCTGCGCGGCCAGCCGGAACTGCTCGGCCGGGATCGCGAGCCAGCCCTGCAGCACCAGCCGGGCGACCAGCGCCACGTTGAAGAACACGTGCGCGAGCACCACGCCGCGCAGGCCGTAGACGTCGAGCCCGGGCGCGCCCACCGCCTCGAGGCCGGCGCTGAGGAGGCCGGCCCGCCCCCAGATCGCGATGATGCCGAACACCGCGACGATCGCCGGCAGCAGGAACGGCGCGCCGAGCAGCGCCACCATCGCCGCCCGGCCGCGGAAGCGCCGCCGCGCCAGCGCCCGCGCGGCGGGAACCGCGAGCAGGCAGCTCGAGCCCGCGGATATCACCGCCTGGACCACGGTGAAGCGCAGCGCCGCCCACTCGGCCGGGCCGAGCCCGCGCCCGGGCTCGGCGCGCGTCAGCAGCGCCGCCACGGTGCCCAGCGTCAGCGCCGCGACCAGCGCCAGCGCCAGCCCGCCGCCCCAGCGGACGAGCGGGCCTATCGGCTGAGTGCTGCCAGCCATTCCGCCAGCGCCTCGTCGCGGATCGCCTGCGCCTTCTCGGGGGAGAACAGCAACGGCTTCTCCGGAACCTGCAGCGTCTCGTATCCTTCCGGCAGGCCGGCCGCGGGGGTGTGGGCGGGATACATCCAGTTGGTGGTGGGGATCACGGCCTGGAAACCGTCGGTCAGCATGAAGCGCAGGAAGTCCCGCGCCAGCTCCGGCTGGTCGCTGGCGGCGGTGATCGCGGCGACCTCGACCTGCATGTAGTGGCCCTCGTCGAACATCGCCGCCGCCTTGGTGTCGTCGTGCTCGGCGATCAGGTGGTAGGCCGGCGAGGTGGTGTAGGCGAGCGCCATGTCGACCTCGCCGTCGACGAACAGCCCGTAGGCCTCCGACCATCCGGGGGCGACGGTGACGATGTGCGGCCGCAGGCCCTTCCAGATCTCCTCGGCCCGGTCGCCGTAGGCGTCCTTGACCCACATCAGCAGGCCGAGGCCCGGCGTCGAACTCCGGGGATCGTGGATGACGATGCTGGCGTCCGAGGCGATCAGATCCTCGAAGCTGTGCGGCGGATCGGCCATCTTGGTCTTGTCGTAGACGAAGGCGAAGTAGCTCCAGTCATAGGGCAGGAAGGTGTCGTCGTCCCAGGCGATGGGCAGGTCGAGCTTCACCCCGTCGATGCCGTGGGGCACGACGAGGCCCGCGGCCTTGGCCTCCGCGGTCAGATTGGTGTCGAGGCCGAGCACGATGTCCGCGGGCGAGCGCGCGCCCTCGAGCCTCAGCCGCCCGATCAGCGCCGCGCCGTCGCCGGCGCCGACGAAACGGACGGTGCAGTCGCACTGCTTCTCGAAGTTGGCCGCGATCGCGGGGCCGGGGCCCCATTCCGTGGTGAAGCTCTCGTAGGTATAGATGACGAGCTCGGGCTTTTCCTGCGCGGCGAGCGGGGTTGCGAGCAGGAAGCCGACAGCGAAGGCAAGGGTCGCACGCATGATCTCTCCTTAAATGGCTGCAGGCCGAGAGAGCATGACGGGACCCCGCCGCGCCTTCCCTCCGCCGGTATGAGCCGGTTCAGGTTCTACGGGTCTGCGGAAGACCGCATCTCAGCCCGACCGACGCCGGACCCCCCGAGGCAGAGCAGAACATAGAGGCGCCACGGCCGAATGCAACAAGGGGGGGGCGCGGGAACGCCACCGGTCCACCTCCGGCCCCCTGGGCGGCTTGCTACGCGCACGGTTCCGCGTATAGCTCCCACAGGCGGCGACGCCGTCGAGGGAGATCGGAGGCCCCGCCCGTGGACAACACCCAGCAACACAAGGCGTTCCTGCTGCTTCTCGCTGTGGTGACGGTCGCTTTCGTATGGCTGCTGGTGCCGTTCTATGGCGCCGTGTTCTGGGCCGTGGTGCTGGCCATCGTGTTCCAGCCGCTGCAGCGCAGGTTCGAGCGCCGGTTCGGGTTTCGCAGCAACCTCGCGGCGTTGATGAGCCTGCTGTTCTGCATCGTCATCGCGATCATTCCCATGGCGCTGGTGCTCGGCGCGCTGGTCAACGAAGGCGCGCAACTGGCCAAACAGGTCCAGGAGGGCAGCTACGACAGCACCACGATCTTCAACGCCCTGCACGACGCGATCCCCCAGTGGCTCCAGCACCTGCTCGACCGTTTCGGCATGGGCGACTTCGACGCGTTGCGTCAGCGACTGGTCGATGCCCTGAAGCAGGCAAGCCAGTTCCTCGCCACGCGGGCGTTCAGCGTCGGCCAGGACACCCTGCGGTTTTTCGTCAGCACCGGCATCATGCTCTACATGCTGTTCTTCTTCTTCCGCGACGGGCGGATCATCGCGCGCAACATCGTTGCCTCGATGCCGTTCAGCGACCGCTACAATCGCGAACTGATCGCGAAGTTCGTCGCCGTGGTCCGGGCCACGGTCAAGGGCAACATCGTCATCGCCGTGATCCAGGGCACGATCGGGGGCGTCGCGTTCTGGTTGCTCGGGATCGGCGGCGCGCTGCTCTGGGGCGCGCTGATGATCCTGCTGTCGCTGCTGCCGGCGGTCGGATCGGCGCTGGTCTGGGTTCCGGTGGCGGGCTACCTCCTTCTCACCGGAGCCACGGTCAAGGCGATCATCCTGATCGGGATCGGCGCCGGGGTGATCGGCCTCGTCGACAACTTCCTGCGTCCGCAGCTGGTCGGTCGGGATACCCGGATGCCCGACTACGTGATCCTGGTCTCGACGCTCGGCGGCATCGCGATCTTCGGGATCAACGGCTTCGTCATCGGCCCGCTGATCGCCGCCCTGTTCCTCGCCGCCTGGACGCTGTTCCGCGACGAGAAGGCGGCGGAAAAGGCCTCCCTTGTCCTGCCGCCCGACGCCTGATCCGGGATCGTCTGCCTCCCCGCCGACGCCTGCAGCCGGGTGAGAATCGAGCTGACGTGCGCGGGCCGCGGCGCGCAATTGCATCTCGCCACCCGCCGGTCTAGGGAAGGCCGCGCGTGGCGGACGGGGCGGGAAATGGCGTTCTTCAGCAAACTCAAGGAGCGGCTGTTCAAGTCGTCCTCGAAGATCGAGGAGGGGCTCGATGCCATCATCGACGAGGCCCCGGCCGCGCCGCCGCCCGCGCCGGCGGAACCGGCCGCCTCCACCCCCGAACCGGCCCCGGACCGGCCGGGCCTCGTCGGCCGGCTGCTCGGGGCCGAGAAGGGCCGGGTGCTCGACGACGCGATGCTCGAGAGCCTCGAGGAGCTGCTGATCCAGTCCGACATGGGGGTCGAGACCGCGCTCAAGGTCGCGGCCAACATCGCCGAGGGCCGGTTCGGCCGGCGCATCGGCGCCACCGAGATCCGCGAGCTGCTGGCCGCCGAGATCGCCGCGATCCTCGAGCCGGTGGCGCGGCCCATGCCGATCTATGCCAGGCGCCCGCAGGTGGTGCTGGTGGTCGGCGTCAACGGCTCGGGCAAGACCACCACCATCGGCAAGCTCGCGAGCCAGTTCCGCGCCGCCGGCAAGTCCGTGGTGATCGCCGCCGGCGACACCTTCCGCGCCGCCGCCGTCGAGCAGCTCCAGATCTGGGGCGACCGCGCCGGCGTCCCGGTAATGACCGCGCCGCAGGGCTCCGACCCGGCCAGCCTCGCCTTCGACGCCATGGCCCGCGCCGAACGCGACGGCGCCGACCTGCTGCTGGTCGACACCGCCGGCCGGCTGCAGAACCGCGAGGACCTGATGGCCGAGCTCGCCAAGATCGTCCGGGTGATCCGCAAGCGCGACCCCGACGCCCCGCACAACACGCTGCTCGTGCTCGACGCCTCCACCGGCCAGAACGCGCTCTCGCAGGTGGAGATCTTCCGTCAGGATCGCCGACGTGACCGGGCTGGTGATGACCAAGCTCGACGGCACCGCAAAGGGCGGCGTGCTGGTGGCGCTTGGCCGACCGCTTCGGCCTGCCGATCCATGCCATCGGCGTCGGCGAGACCATCGACGATCTCGCCCCGTTCGACCCGCAGGACTTCGCCCGCGCCCTCACCGGGCTCTGATGACCGGCTGGCTGGCCGGGATCGAGGGCACGCCCCATGGCCACACCGTCGCGATGGGCCTCGCTCTGCTGGCCGCGGTCGCCCACGCGGTGTTCGGCGCGCTGCAGAAGGGCCGGCACGACCCCTGGCTGACCCGCGGCGCCATCGACGTCAGCTACTCGGTGATGGCGCTGCCGGTGGCGCTGCTGGTCGTGCCGTGGCCGCAGGGCCGGGTCTGGCTGCTGCTGCTCGGCGCCATCGTGATCCACGTCGGCTACAAGTACCTGCAGGCGATGGCCTACGACCGCGGCGCCTTCACCGTGGTCTACCCCATCGTGCGCGGCACCGGCCCGCTCGTCACGGTGGCTGCGGCCGGCATCGTCTTCGGCGAGCACTTCAGCGCCGCGCAATGGGGCGGCGTGCTGCTGCTCTCGGGCGGGATCTTCGCGCTTTCGGGCGTCAACGTCGCCTCGGCAAGCCTGGACCGCCGGCTCCTGACGCACGCCGTGGGTCTGGCGTTCGTCACCGGCGGCTTCGTCGCGCTCTACACCACCTACGACGCCTACGGCATCCGCGCGACGCCCGATCCCTTCACCTTCCTCGCCTGGTTCTTCGTCGCCGACGGCCTGATGTTTCCCTGGATCGCCTTCGCGCGCTACCGCCGGATGCTGATGCCCCCTGCGCTCGGGCCGCTCCTGCGCCGCGGCATCGTCGGCGGCCTGGTCGCATACGTGAGCTTCGGCTCGGTGATGCTCGCGACCCGCATCGACAAGGTGGGCCAGGCGGCGGTCCTGCGCGAGACCTCGGTGGTCTTCGCCGCCCTGATCGGCTGGGCGGTGCTCGGCGAGCGGGTCGGGCGGCTTCGCGCCGCTCTCGTGGTCCTGATCGCTTCGGGCGCGATCATGGTGGAATTCGGCGCGCGCTGAAGCTATGTCGGGGTCCATGTCGCATCCGACTCCGAGCCCGTCGCGCCCCGAACGACACATGCACCCGCTCCTGAAGCTTCTGCTGGAGGTCGGGCCGATCGCGGTTTTCTTCCTCGCCTACCGCATGGCGCCGGTGCCCGAGGGTTTGAGCAACACCGAACGGCAGCTCGAGCAGATCCTGTTCTCCACCAAGGTGTTCGTCCCGACGATCCTCGCCTCCCTCGCCGTCAGCTACGCGCTGACCCGGCGGTTGCCCAGAATGGCGGTGATCACCGCCGTGGTGGTGACAGTGTTCGGTGGGCTGACGCTGATCCTGCGCGACGACACCTTCGTGAAGATGAAGCCGACGATCCTCTATGCGTTGTTCGCGGGCATCCTCGGATTCGGTCTGATCCGCGGCCAGAGCTACCTGAAATACCTGATGGACGAACTGATACCGATGCAGCACGAGGGCTGGATCAAGTTCACCGCGCGCTTCGTCGCCTTCTATCTGTGCCTTGCGGTGCTGAACGAGGTGGTCTGGCGCAGCTACGGCACCGATACCTGGGTAAATTTCCGGACATTCGTCCTTCCGGCCGCGAACTTCCTTTTCATCATGCTTCAGGTTCCGCTGTTCCAGCGCTACGCCATCCGCGAGGGCGCGGAGAACGGCTGAAATCCGCCGGAACCCCGTCAGTTTCCCGGCAAACCTCGGCAACTTCCCGCCGAAGCGGATCGTTCGCATCAAAACCACGTTGTTCCCGACCGGAGCGCCGTGCCAAGGCCTGCCCCGGGCGCGGCGCGGGCAGGAGGCGTTCACCTATCCGGGACGACGGACGCGGGGAGAGCAGACGTGGCACGGACCAAATCCGACACCGGGCGGGCGGACGCGGCCACTCCGCCGGCAGAGGCGGGAGCGGTCAGGCTCGGCGCACTGGACACCTACATCGGCTTTCACCTCCGGCTGGCGCAGGGCGCGTCGTTCCGCGCCTTCAAGCGGCACGCCGGCGTCGACAACTTGCGACAGGGATGGTTCGCGGTCCTCTCGATCATCAACGACAACCCGGGGATCACGCCGGTGGCCCTCAGCCGCGCGAGCGGGCGCGACAAGTCAACCATCACGCCCGTCCTGCGCGCGCTGCTGCGCGAGCGGCTGATCCGCCGCGAGGCGGTGCCGGGCGACCGCCGGAGCTACGCGCTGCATCTGACCGAGGCCGGCGCCGGGGCGCTCGCTCATCTCGCGGCGTCCGCAGCGGCCCATGACGCCGACCTCGATGCCATCGCCGGAGACCGGAAGGGGCTGCTGATCGAACTCCTGCGGCGCATCGCGACGGAGCTGGAATGACCGCTGCCCGCTACACCACCGGGACGGCGTTTCTCGATACGCTGGTCGAGGCGGGCGTCGGCTACATCTTCGCCAACTTCGGCAGCGACCATCCCGCGATCATCGAAGCGATCGCCGCGGCCCGCGCCGGCGGCCGGCCGGTCCCCGAGATCATCACCTGCCCCAACGAGATGGTGGGCATGAGCGCCGCCCAGGGCTTCGCCCAGGTCACCGGCCGGCCGCAGGCGGTGATGGTCCACGTCGAGTGCGGCACCCAGGCGCTGGCCGGCGCGGTCCACAACGCCGCCAGGTGCCGCGTGCCGATGCTGGTGTTCGCCGGCGCCTCGCCGTTCACGCAAGAGGGCGAGCTCAGGGGAAGCCGCAACGAGTTCATCCAGTGGATCCAGGACGTCCACGACCAGCGCGGCATCGTGCGCGGCTACATGAAGTACGACGCCGAGATCCGCACCGGCCGCAACGTCGGTCAACTCACCCGCCGCGCGCTGCAGATCGCGATGTCCGATCCGCGCGGGCCGGTCTATCTGATGGGCGCGCGCGAGGTGATGGAGGAGGAACTGCCCCCGCCGACGCCGCTCGACCCCGCCGCCTGGCAGCCGGTGCCGCCGCTTCCCCTGCCCGAGCAGGCCGCCGCGACCATCCTCGCGGCCTTCGCCACTGCCCGCCGTCCGCTGGTGGTGACGTCGTTCGCGGGCCGCCGGACGGAGGCGGTCGTCGAACTGGTGGCGTTCTGCGAGGCCCTCGGCGCCGGCGTGCTCGAATCGGTGCCGTCGGCGATGAACTTCCCGCACGACCACCCGCTCTACCGGGGCAACCAGTGGAACGACCCCCGCCAGAACGAGGCGCTGGCCGAGGCCGACGTCATCCTGGTCATCGACAGCGACGTGCCCTGGATCCCGACCGTCAGCCGGCCGCGCGACGACGCCCGGATCTTCCACATCGACGTGGATCCGCTCAAGGAGCAGATGCCGCTCTGGTATATCGGCGCCGCGCTGTCGCTGCGCGCCGACGCCACCACCGCGCTCCGCCAGATGAACGCGGTCCTCGACACCCTGCCGGTCGAGGCGGAAGCCCTGCGCGAGCGCACCGCCCACCACGCCGCCGCCAGCGCCCACCGCCGCGCCGCCCTGGAGGCGCGCGAGGCCATGCCGCAGGGCGTCATCACGCCGGAGTACCTCACCGCCTGCGTCCGCCGCCACGTCGACGCCGACACCCTCGTCCTGAACGAGGGCATCACCAGTTACGGCGTGATCGCCGACCACCTCGCGATGACCCGCCCCGGCTCGATCCTCGCCTCGGGCGGCGGCTCGCTCGGCTGGAACGGCGGCGCGGCGGTCGGCGCGAAGCTCGCGGCGCCCGACAGCACCGTGGTCGCGATGACCGGCGACGGCTCCTACATGTTCTCGGTCCCCTCCAGCGTCCACTGGATGGCCGCGAACTACCGCACGCCGTTCCTGCAGGTCGTCTTCAACAACCGCGGCTGGAAGGCCCCCGGGTTCTCGACCCGCGCCGTGCACCCTGACGGCCACGCCGCCCGCGCCAGCCACATCGACACCGCCTTCGACCCGCCCCCCGACTACGCCGGCATCGCCGCCGCCGCCGGCGGCGCTCACGCGGTCAAGGTCGAGCGCCCCGAGGACCTGGAGGCCGCGGTGGCCGAGGCCTTCCGGGTGGTGCGCGAGGAGGGCAGGGCGGCGGTGCTCGACGTCTGGCTCGACCACCTCTGACCTCGCGGCAGCCTGCCGCGCGAAACGCTGGAAACCGGACGGGAAAAGTGGTCGACTGAGCGCCAGCGATCACGAACCCGCGGCACTGCGGGACCGACAAGGAGGACGCTCGATGAAAAGACGCCATTTTCTGGCCGCCGCGGCCGGGGCGCTCGCCACGCCCGCGCTGCTCCGGCCCGGCTACGCCCAGAGCCCGGAGTACACGCTCAAGCTCCACCAGTTCCTCGGCCCGAAGGCGCCGGCCCAGACCCAGATGCTGGAGCCCTGGGCGAAGTCGGTCGAGGAGGCAACCGGCGGCCGGGTGAAGATCGAGATCTACCCCGCCATGTCGCTCGGCGGCTCGCCGCCGCAGCTGATCCGCCAGGTGGCCGACGGCGTCGTCGACATCATCTGGACCGTCAACGGCTACACCCCCGGTCTCTTCCCGCGCTCCGAGGTGTTCGAGCTGCCGACGATCTTCACCAACGACATCGCCGCCGCCAACCTCGCGATGCGGGCGATGTTCGACGAGTGGCTCGCGCCCGAGTACCAGCCGGTGCACCTGCTGTTCAACCACGTCCACGCCGGCCAGGCGATCCAGATGGCCACGGACCCGGTCCGCACCGTCGCCGACACCCAGGGCAAGAAGCTCCGCGTGCCCGGCCCGACCGGCAACGCCGTGGTCGAGGCGATGGGCGCGACACCGGTCACCATGCCGGTGCCCGACCTGCCGCAGGCGCTCGCCACCAGCGCGGTCGACGGCGCGCTGATCCCTTGGGAGATCATCCCGGCGCTGAACCTGCAGGACGTGACCAAGTACCAGATCGAGGGCCCCGACAAGGCCCGCTTCGGCACCACCACTTTCCAGGTGTCGATGAACAAGTCCCGCTGGGAGTCGTTCCCCGAGGACATCCAGGCAGCCTTCGACGCCGCCTCGGACGAGGACTGGCTGCGCACCGTCGCCAAGGTATGGCGGGCCTCGGACGACCACGGCATCCAGGTCGCGGTCGACGCCGGCAACGAGCACGTCACCCTCACCCCCGACGAGATGGCGACGTTCGACGAGGCGCTCGCGCCGGTGGTCGACAAGTGGGTCTCCGAGCACACCGACTTCGACGCGCAGGCGCTGGTCGACGCGGCGCGCGAGAACATGAAGACCTACGCCTCTTGAACGACCCCGACCGCCCGCCGGACGGGGCGGGCGCGCCCCGTCCGCCGCGCGCCATCGCGGCCCTCGCCGCGATCGTCCGCTTCTGGGCGATCCTCGGCGGGCTGATCGCCACCGGGCTTGCGATCATGTCCGCCGCCAGTGCGGTCTCCAACCTGCTCGTCCACAGGCCGTTCCCCGCCGACTACGAGCTGGTGAAGCACCTGACCGCGGTGGTGATCTTCAGCTTCCTGCCCTACTGCCAGCTGACCGGCGCCAACGTCACCGTCGACATCTTCACCGAGGCCATGAGCCCGCGCGCCAAGGCGACGATGGCGATCCTCTCCGCCGTGTTCGCGGTCGCCTTCGCCGCCCTGCTGCTGCGCCAGATGTGGCTCGGCTGGGACAGCTACCTGCAGTTCGTCGAGGTCACGCCGGTGCTGAAGCTCCCGCTCTGGACCGCCTTCCCGCCGATCCTCCTGTCGCTCGCCCTGCTGCTCGCCGCGAGCGCCGCCACCCTCGTCGACAGCTGGCGCGTGCTGCGCGGCCGCCCCGCCTGGCTGGTGCCCCACCGCGCCATGGCGATGGAGCCGTGAGCGAAGGCCTCACGCTCGGCCTCGGCGGGCTCGTCGTGCTGCTCGCGCTGATCGCGGTCCGTGTTCCGATCGCCTACGCGATGATCCTGACCGGCATCGGCGGCACCGTCCTCCAGTCCGGCCTGCCCATCGTCCTCAACCAGCTCAAGGACCTCGCCTACGCCCAGTTCTCCAACTACGACCTGTCGGTGCTGCCGATGTTCATCCTGATGGGTGGCCTCGCGTCGCGCAGCGGCCTGTCGCGCGACCTGTTCCGCGGGGCCAACGCGCTGCTCGGCCGGTTCCGCGGCGGCGTGGCGATGGCCGCGATCGCCGCCTGCGGCGGCTTCGGCGCGCTGTCGGGCTCCTCGACCGCCACCGCCTCGACCATGGGGCGGGTGGCGCTGCCGGAACTGCGCCGCTACCGCTACGCCCCGTCGCTCGCCACCGGCACGGTCGCCGCCGGCGGCACGCTCGGCATCCTGATCCCGCCGTCGGTGGTGCTGATCGTCTACGCGATCATCGTCGAGACCAACATCGTCACCATGTTCGCCGCCGCGCTGATCCCGGGCGTGCTGGCGATGCTGCTCTTCATCCTCACCATCGCCATCTACGTCCGCCTCGTGCCCGGACGCCGGACCCGAGGGCCAGCACGTTCCCCGCGGCGAACTGATTTCCGCGACGCTCGGCCTCATCCCCGTGACGCTGATCTTCGGCATCGTGATCGGCGGCATCTATGCCGGCATCTACAACCCCACCCCCGCCGCGGCGATCGGCGTGGTGCTGGTCGGCCTCTACGGCCTCGCCCGCCGCCGGCTCGACTGGCAGGGCTTCATCGGGGCGCTGCTCGAGACCGCGCGCACCAGCGGCATGATCTTCCTGATCCTGCTCGGGGCGGAGCTTCTGAAGATCTTCATGGCCCGCGCCGGCGTGCCGCAGGCCGCCGCCGCCGGGCTGCAGGGCAGCGGCCTGCCGCCGTTCGCGATCCTCTGGCTGATCATCCTCGCCTTCCTGATCTTCGGCTGCCTGATGGACAGTCTGTCGATGGTGATCCTGGCGATCCCGTTCTTCTGGCCGGTGATCGCCGGCCTCGACTTCGGCCTTTCCCCGGACGAGACCAAGATCTGGTTCGGGATCATCATCCTGGTGGTGGTCGAGCTCGGCCTGATCACCCCGCCGGTCGGCCTCAACGTCTTCATCATCAACTCGCTCAGTCCGGACGTGCCGATGCGCGAGACCTTCAAGGGGGTGATGCCGTTCTTCGCCTCCGAGATCGTCCGGGTGATCCTGCTGGTCAGCTTCCCCGCGATCTCGCTGCTGTTGCCGCGGCTGATGGGTTGAGAGGCGCGGGTGAGTTGCGCGTGCGAAATAGCATTTAAGCTACTGTTTTCAATTGATATACTAAAAAATAGTTGACTGAGTCAACGTTTATCTAGATCGGGTGCCGCAGTCACTTCGCGGATTTGTCCGTCGACAAATCCGCGCGCGCCTGCCTGCCCCCGGCAGGCGCGTCTTCGACGCGCCAGCCAGGCAGGCGCGCGCGGATTACGAGACGGACGGTCCAGGCTGCACCCCCCTCGGCCTCCGCGCTCGCGCGCTCCGGCCGACGAACCGGCGCGAGGCAGTGCCTCGCTTCTGCCGGTTCGGAAGGCGGTCGCCCCGCGTCAGATCAGCTGGGCCGTCAGGCCGCCGTCGATCCGGTAGTCGGCGCCGGTGCAGAAGCCGGCCCGATCGGAGACGAGGAAGGCGACGAGGTCCGCCACCTCCTCGGGCGTTCCGATCCGGCCGATCGGGTGGGCCGCGCCGAAGGCCGCGATCACCTCGTCGACCGTCCGGTCGGGACCGGCCTGCTGCGCCGCGCCGTCCTCGAGCAGCGGCGTGCGGATCGAGCCGGGGCTGATCGAGTTGACCCGGACCCCGTCGCGGGCGCAGTCGACCGCCATCGCCCGGGTCAGCGCGTGCAGCGCCCCCTTGGTGGTGGCGTAGGCCAGCACGCCGCGCTGGTTGGCGAAGCCCTGGACGGAGGAGAAATGGATGATCGACCCGCCGCCGCGGGCCTTCATGCCCGGGTAGAGCAGGTAACTGGTCAGGTAGGCCGCGCGCAGGTTGATCGCCATCACCCGGTCCCAGTGGTCGGGATCGGTGGTCTCGATCGTGCCGTAGGTCTGCACCGCCGCGGCGTTGATCAGGATGTCGAACCCGGGCGACCCCGCGCTTTCGCCACCAACTCGCGCAGCGTCGCCTCGCTCGCGACGTCGCAGCGGTGGACGTGGAGCGGCAGCCCGGCGCCCGCATCGCGCGCCGCAGCGTTCAGGCCGTCGTCGATCCCGCAGAGATGCACCACCGCCCCGTCCCGCGCCAGCCGCAGCGCGCAGGCGAGACCCATGCCGCTCGATCCGGTGACGAACGCGCGTTTCCCTTCGAATTCCATGTCCGCTCCTTGGCCTGTCATCCGCGCACGCGCAACATCTCCGGATCGTATGGCGGCGCGAGGAATACCTCCGCCGGATACCGTTCGGTCGCAACCTCGATCTCGTAGCTCCCGGCAAGCACGCCACCGGCGTCGACGCCGTTGTCCGGATCGCGCACGTAGCCGTAGCCGAGCGGCCGGCCCACAGTATGGCCGAAGCCGCCGCTCGCCAGCCAGCCGACCCGGGCGCCGTCGCGGAAGATGGTCTCCCGGCCATGCAGCATCACCTTCGGGTCATTCAGCGCGAATCCGGCGAGCATCCGCGGCAGCCGGCCGGCGCGCTGCGCCTCGAGCGCGTCCCGGCCGAGGAAGGCCGTGGTCTTGCCCAGCTTCACCGCGAAGCCGAGGCCCGCCACCAGCGGCGAGTGATCGGGGCCGATCTCCGCGCCCCAGGCGCGATAGCCCTTTTCCAGCCGCAGCGATTCGATCGCCCGGTAGCCGGCGTCGACCAGCCCGGCGTCCGCGCCCGCCGCCATCAGCGCGTCGTAGACGGTCACGGCGAACTCGACCGGGACGTGCAGCTCCCAGCCGAGCTCGCCCACGTAGGTGATGCGGAGCGCGATCACCGGCGCGTCCGCGACGGTCAGCCGGCGCACGGTGGCGAACGGAAACGCCGGGTTCGATATGTCGTCCTCGGTGACGCGGCCGAGGATGTCGCGCGCGCGCGGTCCCATCAGCGACAGCACCGCATGGCGGGAGGTGACGTCGGTCAGGCGGGCGTCGAGGCCTTCGGGGATGTTGCGGCGGATCCAGTCGAAGTCGTGGGTGGCGAAGCCGGTGCCGGTGACGATGTAGAACGCGTCCTCGGCGAGGCGGGCGAGGGTGAGGTCGCACTCGATCCCGCCGCGGGCGTTCAGCATCTGGGTGTAGGTGAGCGCGCCGGGCGGGCGGGTGACGTCGTTGGCGGCGATCCAGGACAGGGCGGCCTCGGCGTCGCGGCCGGTGAGCATGAACTTCGCGAACGAGGTCTGGTCGAACAGCGCCGCCGCCTCGCGGCAGGCGTGGTGCTCGCGGGCGACCGCCTCGAACCAGTTGGGGCGGCCGAAGGTCGGGACGTCCTCGGGGGTCTCGCCGGGTCGCGCGAACCAGTTCGGGCGCTCCCAGCCGAGCTTCTCGCCGAACGCCGCGCCCTTGGCCGCGCAGCCGGTCGTAGAGCGGCGAGCGGCGGAGCGGGCGGGCGGAGGCGTATTCCTCGTGCGGCCAGGCCATCGCGTAGTGCCGGCCGTAGGCTTCGAGCGTGCGGGCCCGGACCCAGGCGGTGGAGAGGTGGTTCGGGCCGAAGCGGCGGATGTCGACCGGCCAGAGGTCGTAAGGCGGCGCGCCGTTGACGATCCATTCGGCCAGCGCCATGCCCGCGCCGCCACCGCTGGCGATGCCGAAGGCGTTGAAGCCGGCGCCGACGAAAAAGCCCGCGACCTCGGGCGCCTCGCCGAGGATGAAGTTGCCGTCCGGGGTGAAGCTCTCGGGGCCGTTGATGAACTCCTTGACGCCGGCGGTCTCGAGCGCGGGGACGCGGCCGAGGGCGAGTCGCATCATCGGCTCGAAGTGGTCGAGGTCGCCGTCGAGCAGGGTGAAGTGGAAGCCGTCGGGGATGCCGGCCTCGGCCCAGGGCTTCGGGTTCGGCTCGTAGCCGCCCATCACCAGGCCGCCGACCTCCTCCTTGTAGTAGGTGAGCCGGTCCGGGTCGCGCAGCGTCGGCAGGTCCGGCGTCACGCCCTCGATGCGGTCGGTGATCAGGTACTGGTGCTGGACGCTGACCAGCGGCACGTTGACGCCGGCCAGCCGGCCGACCTCGCGCGCCCACTGGCCGGCGCAGTTGACCACGGTTTCGCAGGCGATCTCGCCCCGGTCGGTGACGACGCCCTTGACCCGGCCGTTCTCGACCCGGATCGCGGTGACGGCGGTGTCCTCGCGGATGGTGACGCCGCCGGTGCGGGCGCCGCGGGCGAGGGCCTGGACGATGTCGGACGGCGAGGCCTGGCCGTCGGTCGGCAGGTAGGCCGCGCCGATCACGTCGTCGACCGTCATCAGCGGCCAGAGCGCCTGCGCCTCGGCGGGGGTGAGGAGTTGCATCTCGAGGCCGAACGAGCGGGCGGTGGTGGCCTGGCGGCGCACCTCGGTCCAGCGCTCCGGGGTGCAGGCGAGGCGCAGGCCGCCGTTCATCTTCCAGCCGGTGGCGAGGCCGGTCTCCGCCTCCAGCCGGTCGTAGAGGGCGACCGAATAGCCGAGCAGCCGCGTCACGTTGGCGCTGGAGCGGAGCTGGCCGACGAGGCCGGCGGCGTGCCAGGTGGAGCCCGACGACAGCTTGTGGCGCTCGAGCAGGATCACGTCGGTCACGCCCATCGCGCCGAGGTGGTAGGCGGTGGAGCAGCCGACGATGCCGCCGCCGACGATGACGATCTTCGCCGACGCCGGCAGGTCGCTCATGGCGCGTTCTCCTGAAGGCGGCGAACGCGGCCTCGAAGCGGGCGCGGTTGTCGGCGGTGTAGGCGGCGTAGTCGAAGGCGATCGCCGAGTGCAGCTCGGAGACCATGCTCCACAGCGTCTCGCGCAGCAGCGAGGCCGCGGTCATCGCGGCGGCGCGGCGCAGCAGGTCCGCGTCGGGCGGGGCCTCGAAGTAGGCTTCGAGCAGGGCGGCGCGCTCGTGGGTGTCCATGCCGGCGTTGGAGGCGAGGCCGCCGAGGTCGAACAGGGGCGAGTTGAAGCCGGCGTATTCCCAGTCGACCAGCCAGAGCCGGTCGCCGTCGTCGAGGATGTTGGCCGGCAGCAGGTCGTTGTGGCCGAACACGATCTCGACCGGGCCGACGGCCGTTTCGAGCGTGTCGGCAGCGGCCAGCAGCGCCGGCAGGTCGGTGCGGTGCGGGCTGCGGCTCTCGTGGAGCGTGTGGCCGTAGTCGCGAACCACCTGGAACACCCAGAACATCGGCGCCGGGCCGCGGAAGTGCTTCGGGATCTCGCGGTGGCAGGTGCGCATGAGCGTGGCGAGGCGGGCGCGGTTGCCGGGCGTGCGCACCGCGTCGGCGGTCATCGTCGCCGCCTCGATGAAGTCGAGCACCAGCGCGCCGGGCTCCCAGTAGCGCACCGCCGGGCGCGAGGCCGGCGGCGTGGGCGGCGCGGCTGGCGGCGAGCTCGGCGGCGCGCACGATGTTGTGCTCGGGCACGTCGCCGCCGATGCGCACGAGGTAGCGGCGGCCGGCATCGCGGACGGTGAAGTTGAGGTTGGTGATGCCGCCGGTCAGCTGCTCGGGCCGGACCCGCCCGCTCCAGATCGGCAGGCGGGCGGCGCGGTCGCGGGCGGTCTCGACGGCGTCGGTCATCGGACGAGCCCCAGCCGGGCGCGGGTGCGGGCGGCGGCCTGGGTCATCAGCCGGTCGGCGATCATCGCGATCATCGCCACGCACGCGCCGGCGACGAGGCCCTGGCCGACGTTGGCGCGGGTGAGCGCGATGTAGACCTCCTGGCCGAGGTCGCGGGTGCCGACGAGGGCGGTGATCACCAGCATCGAGATCGCGAGCAGGATGGTCTGGTTGATCCCGAGCAGGATTTCGGGCAGCGGCCAGCGGAAGGCGCAGCCGGACGAGCCGCTGGGCCGAAGTGGTGCCCATGGCGCGGGTCGCCTCGACGAGGGCGGGATCGGTGCCGCGGATGCCGAGCGCGGTGTAGCGGATCGCCGGCGCCACGCGCATAGAGCACGATGGCGATCATCGCGGTGAACTCGCCGACCCGGAACAGCATCACCACCGGGATCAGGTAGACGAAGCTCGGCAGGGTCTGCAGCGTGTCGATCACCGTCTGGACCACCCGCCAGACCCGGGCGTCGAGGCCGGCGAGGATGCCGACCGGCAGGCCGATCGCGGCGGCGATCGCCACCGAGACGCCGCAGAGATAGACGGTGATCATCGCCGGCTCCCAGTAGCCGGTGAAGGCGATGAAGAGGGCGAAGAGCGCGGCGATGGCGGCGCGGCGCGCGCCGCCGACCCGCCACATCGCGAGCGCGACCAGAAGCGTGCCCCACCACCACGGGATCGCGACCAGCACCCGGCGCACCGGCAGGAGCAGGTTGGTGAGCACCGCGGTCTTGATCGCCTCGAAGGTGTCGAAGTAGGTGACGTTCAGCCACCTGATCAGCGCCTCCCACAGGCCGGAGGTCGAGACCTCCCAGCCCGGCGGGTAGCTGGCGATCGCCGGCGCGACGAAGGCGAGCGCCCAGAGCCCCAGCGCGGCGGCGAGCGCGAGGAGCGGCAGGTGCCTGCGCCCGGCGTGCGCCCGACCGGCGCGCTCGGCGTAGGCCTGGCTCAGGCGGTCGAGGGCGATGGCCAGCACGACGATGGCGATGCCGGCCTCGAGCCCGCCGCCGATGTCGAGCCGGCGGAGTGCTGTCAGCACGTCGTAGCCGAGCCCGCCCGCGCCGATCATCGAGGCGATGATCACCATGTTGAGCGAGAGCATGATCACCTGGTTGACGCCGACCATCAGCGGCACCCGGGCGGCCGGCACCATCACCCGCCAGACCAGCTGGCGCGGCGTGGTGCCGGCCATGCGGCCGAACTCGACGATCTCCTCCGGCACGCCGCGCAGCGCCAGCAGCGTCACCCGCACCATCGGCGGCATGGCGTAGATGATGGTGGCGATCAGCGCCGAGACCGGGCCGAAGCCGAACAGGATCAGGATCGGCAGCAGGTAGGCGAACACCGGCACGGTCTGCATCGCGTCGAGCAGCGGGGCCAGCACCCGCTCGACCGCGCGGCTGCGCCAGGCGGCGATGCCGAGCAGCAGGCCGCCGGCGACGCCGAACGGCACGGCGACGGCGATCGAGGACAGCGTGAGCATCGCGCTCTGCCACTGGCCGAACACCGCGAGATAGCCGAGCGCGCCGCCGACGAGGGCGGCGAGCCGCCAGCCGCCGGCGTGGAGGCCGAGCAGCGCGCCGGCGACCAGCACGCCGAGCCACGGCAGCGGCGGCAGGAGCTGCACCGCCGCCGAGCCTTCGCCGCGCATCAGGCCGGTGGCGAGCAGCGCCGTCGCCGCCTGCAACGGCACGTCGAGCACGGCGGCGAAGGCGCGGGTGAGGTCCTGGAAGCTGAACAGCCCGAAGCTCGCGTCGTTGACCAGCCAGTCCATCGCGTGACCGATCCAGGTCTCGACGGGAAAGCGCCAGCCGCGCGGCACCTCCTTCCACGCGCCCTGGAGCGTGCCGCGCGGCAGGTAGGAAAACCCGATCGTCACCGCCGCGACCGCGAGCCACAGCAGCCGGCCGCGCCAGGCGGCGCCGATCGCCTGCGGCGGATCGGTGGCGGCCACGGTCATCGCGGCGGACCCGCGCTCGATCAGGACGTCCATCACCTCGGCCCGGCCGACCACGCCGATCTTGCGGCCGGCCTCGACCACGGCGAAGGGCAGGTTCGCGGCCTCCACCTCGGCCGCGAAGTCCGCGACCTTGCGTGTGGCCTCGATCTCGCCGGCGACCGGACCCTCGCCGGGGGGAAGCATGATCGCGCGGGCGCTGAGGATGCGGGCGCGGGGGGCGTCCCTGGTGAACTCGGCGACGTAGGCGTCGGCGGGGGCGACCACCAGCTCCTCGGCGGTGCCGATCTGGATGATGCGGCCGCCGCGCATGATGGCGATGCGGTCGGCGAGGCGGATCGCCTCGTCGAAGTCGTGGGTGATGAAGACGATGGTCTTCTGCAGCACCGATTGCAGCCGCAGGAACTCGTTCTGCATCTCGCGCCGGATCAGCGGATCGAGCGCGGAGAACGGCTCGTCGAGGAACCAGAGCTCGGGCCCGACCGAGAGCGAGCGGGCGATGCCGACCCGCTGCTGCTGGCCGCCCGACAGCTCGCGCGGGAAGTTCGCCTCGCGCCCGGCGAGCCCCACGAGCTCGATCATCTCCCGCGCCCGCGCCTCGCGCTCGGGCCGCGCGACCCCCTGCACCTGCAGCGGGAAGGCGACGTTGCCGAGCACCGACAGGTGCGGCAGCAGCGCGAAGTGCTGGAACACCATGCCCATCCGGTGCCGGCGCAGGTCGATCAGCGCGCGTTCGGAGATTTGCCGCAGGTCGCGGCCTTCGAAGAACACCTCGCCGGCCGACGGCTCGATCAGCCGCGACAGGCAGCGCACCAGCGTCGACTTGCCCGACCCCGACAGCCCCATGATCACGAAGTTCTCGCCCTCGCCCACCGCGAGGTCGGCGTCGATCACCGCCGGCACGAACCCCGCGCCGGCGATCTCGTCGGGCGCGGGCGGCGCGGCGCGGCCGGAGAGGAAGCGTTCGGCGCCGTCGCCGAACAGCTTCCAGACCCCGCGGCAGGCGAGCTTGGCGTCGCGCCTCTCCAATGGGTTACTGGCCGATCCAGGCCGACCAGCGATCCTCGTTGGCGCCCATCCAGTCGGCCACCACGTCGTCGACGCTGCGCCCGTCGAGATCGACCGCGGCGATCATCTGGCCCATCTCGTCGTTGGAGACGGTGAACGCCTGGATCGCCGCGTAGCCCGAGGGCCACTTGTCCTTCACGCCGACCCAGGCCGCCTTCCAGATCGGCCCGCGCGGCTTGCCGCAGTCGTGGGTCTCGTCGGGGTTCACCCCCCAGGACGGATCGTCGTAGCAGGCCGGCTCGTAGGGCGGGAACTTCACCCAGTCGCCCTCGTACTTGATGGGCGCCCAGTGCGGCGCGTAGATCCAGAGCATGATCGGCGCCTTGCGCTGGTAGGCGCTCTCGAGCTCGGCGAACAGGGCGGCGTCGGTGCCGGCGTGGATCACCTGGAACGGCAGGTCCAGCGCATCGATGCGCTCCTCGTCGAACCCGCCCCAGGTCACCGGCCCGCCGAGATAGCGGCCGTCGGGCGCGGTCTCGGGCGTGGAGAACGCCTCGGCGCAGGCCTCGTCGAGCAGCGCCTTCCAGTCCGGCAGGCCGGGGCACTTCTCGACCATGTAGGCGGGGTACCACCACTCCTCGATCGCCTGCATCCCGGTCTCGCCGACGTTCTCGACCTTGCCGGTGGCGACCGCCTCGTTCAGCGCGTCGGTGCCGGTGGTCGCCCAGATCTCCATCGCCACGTCGAGATCGCCGGTCTTGAGGCCGGCGAACTGGGCGAGGTAGTCCGCCTGCACGTATTCGACGTTCAGCCCGGCCTTCTGCAGCACCTCGCCCATGATGTGGGTGGTGATGAGCTGCCCGGTCCAGTCGTGCAACGTCAGCCGGATCGGATCGCCGGAGTCCTGCGCCATCACGGGCACGCTCGCCCCGATGACCAGCGCAGCCGTCAGGCTGGCAAGCGTCCTTGCGCGTTCAGTCATGGATTTTCCCCGTTTTTGGCCGGCACGGACCGTTTGGGGCGCGGCCGACTGATCCCTGTTGTGCCGTCATCGTCGCGGCAGAGCACACCGCCGGTCAATGAAATTCGCGTCCCGCACCCGGAGACCGTGCAATTCGGGCGAAGTCCTGACAGACACCGCCGGCTCGACCGGACGACCCCTTGCGCGTCCAGGGTCGGGGAGACGCGTCAGACGCCGACGATCTGGGGCCGCAAGCTGTAGAAGATGTAGAGGACCTCGGCCTTTTCACGATCGCCGACATTCGAGCTCGAGAGAGCCTTCATCAGATCGTCCACGGACGCCATGTATTCGTTGTCGGAGATGTTCATGTGGCGATGTGCGCTCAACATGTCCTTGCCCTCGTAGACCTTCGGCCCGCCGGAACCGAGGGAAAAGAAATCGGCCGCCTTCTTTTTCATGGCGATCGGATCGCTTCCCGAGAAACGGCTGGCGATCAGCGGATTGGCGAGATGGTTGTCCACCAGGTCCGAGGCGATCCTGGTCAATCCCTCGGTGCCGCCCAGGCGTGTGAATAGAGTGTCCGGCATGATGTATTCCTTTACAACAAGTGGGTTGGCAGATGTCATGGACGTCGCAGTAGTCCACCCAGCAAAGACCCGTTCGAAGACATAGTCCAGTCCACTTTCTGGACCTGGACCTTCAAGGGATCTTCGACTTGCCGAAAAGGATCTGCGCAACGTGCGGACCGGAGGTGACCCGCTACCGCTCGGTGAACTTCAGCTCGATCCGGCGGTTGCGGGCCAGCGCCTCGGGGCTGTCGCCGGGGTCGATGGGCTGGTACTCGCCGAAGCCGGTGGCGGCGAGCCGGTCCGGCGGGATGCCCTGCTCCTCGGTCATGAAGCGCACCACCGACAGCGCCCGCGCCTCGCTCAGCTCCCAGTTGTCGCGGAACGGGCTGGTCGGGCTGACCGGGGTCTTGTCGGTGTGGCCGTCGACCCGCAGGATCCAGTTGATGTCCGGCGGGATCTGGCCGGAGATCTCGCGGATCACCGCGGCGACGCGGGCGATCTGCGCCTTGCCTTCGGCGCCGAGGGTGGCCGAGCCCGGGGCGAACAGCACCTCGGAGGGGAACACGAAGCGGTCGCCGACCACCTTGACGCCCTCGCGCTCGCCGAGGATCGCCCGCATCCGGCCGAAGAACTCCGAGCGGTAGCGGGTGAGATCCTTCGCCTCGGCCTTCAGCCGCTCGTTCTCGCGGGCCTCGAGCTCGGCGCTCCGGCTCTTCTCGACGGCGATCCGGGCCAGCGCCGCGTTGAGGTTCGAGCCGAGCTTCTCGATCTGCACCTGCCTGGCTGCGTCCTTGGCGTCGGCGGTGTCGAGCAGGTCCTGGAGCGAACTCAGCTGCGCGCGCAATTCGGCGGTCTGCTGGTTGAGCAGCGCCACCTGCCGCTGGCCCTCGGCGGAGATCTCCTTCTGGTCCGCGAGAAGCGCGTTGGCCTGGGCGAGCTCGGCCGCCCGCTTGTCCGCCTCGCTGAGTGCGGTCGTCCTGTCGCCCTGCAGCTCCTTCTTCGCCGCCTCGGCCGCGGCGAGGAGCGTCAGCGTGTCCTGCGCCTTCTTGCGCGCGGCCTCGAGGCTCAGCGTCATCGCGGTGAGCTCGGCGTCGGAGCTGGCGAGCTTCTGGCGCAGCGCCTCGGCGGCGGCGGCCTCGGCGAGCCGCGCCACCTCGGCGTCGTCGAGCTTCTTCGCCTGCGCCGCCTGTGCCGCCTCCGCCGCCTGCAGCTTCTGCGCCTGGTCCGTCGTCTCGCCCTTCAGATCCGCGACGTCGGATTTCAGCGAGGCGGTCAGCGCCTCCAGCGCCTCGCGCCGCGCCGCCGCCAGCCGGGCGGCTTCCGCGCCGGCGTCGATCTCGGTCCGGGCCTGGGCGAGCGAGGCCTCCAGCGCCTGATTGGCGGTCAGCCGGTCGGCGCTCTCGGACCGGGCGGCGCTGAGCTGGCCGCCGAGGTCGGTGTTGCGGGCGATCAGGCGCGCCACCTGCGCCTCGAAGTCGGTGATCTTCGCCCGCGCCGCGGCCTCTGCGTCGGTGAGGGTCGCGATCCGCGCCTCGGCCGCCGCCTGTGCATCGGTGAGGCTGGCGATCCGCGCCTCGGCCGCCGCCTTCTCGTCGGTCAGGGTCGCGACCAGCGCCTGCTGGCGGTCGGCGCGGCTGCGCTGCAGGCCGAGCGCGTCGGCGAGGTTCGCCACCTGCACCGACAGCTCCTCGAGCTGCTGGCCCTGGCCGGTGATGGTCTCGCGCAGCACGAACTGCACGATCATGAAGATCGACAGCACGAAGAACAGCACCAGGATCAGCGCGGTCATCGCGTCGACGAACCCCGGCCAGATCGAGGTCGGGAACCGGGTGCCGCGCCGGCTCAGTCCCATCTCAGTACCTGGCCCGCGCCGCGACCCCGCGCAGCGCCTCGGTCAGGCCGGCGATGTCCTGGCGGATCTCGGTCACCATGTCCTGCCGGCCGGCGGCGAGATCCTCGAGGATGCGCAGCACCTGGGTGTCGATCGAGCGCAGCCGCGCCCGGGTCTCGGCGTCGATCGCGCCGCCGCCGCCGTCGCCGTCGCCGCGTCGGGCGAGCAGCATCGCCATGTGTTCCTGCGAGGCGACCAGCCTTTCGAGCAGCGCGTTGTCGCTGCCCTCGTGCCTCGGCCGCGCCAGCACCTGCATCAGTTCGGCGACCCGCGCCTCGGTCTCGGTGCTGCGCGCGACGCCCTGCTCGACCACCTCGCGCAGCGCGTCGATCTGCTCGGCGGTCTGGCCGATCACCGTCAGCACGTTGGCCGCGGTCAGCGCCTCCTCCGGATCGACGCCGGTGATGCCGATCTTGGTGATCGAGGACAGCCATTCCTCGAGCTCGCGGTAGAAGCGGTTCTGCGCGTGGCTGGCGAACAGCTCGAGCAGGCCGACCACCAGCGAGCCGGCGAGGCCGAGCAGCGACGAGGCGAAGGCGGTGCCCATGCCCGAGAGCTGGCCCTCGAGGCCGGTCATCAGGTTGTCGAACACGTCGATCGCGCTCTGGCCCTCCTGGGGGGCGAGCGAGCGGATGGTGTTGACCACCGCCGGAACCACCGTGGCGAGGCCGTAGAACGTGCCGAGCAGCCCGAGGAAGATCAGCAGGTTGATCAGGTAGCGGGTCAGATCCCGCTGTTCCTCGATGCGGGTGCCGACGGAATCGAGGATCGAGCGCGACGAGCTCGAGGTCAGGCCGCGCCGCGCCCGGCGACCCGACAGCATGGCCGCGAGCGGCGCCAGCAGGCGGGGGGCCTTGGTGAACTCCTGGCCGGGGCGGTCGAGCGCGAAGCCCTCGATCCAGCTCACCGAGGCGATGAGGCCGAACACCTGCCAGAAGCAGGCGGCGACGCCGACGAGGAAGACCACGCCGATGAATCCGTTGAGATACGGCGAGGACAGGAACACCGGCTTGACGGAGGGGAAGAGCAGCACCGCCCCGGCGGCGGTGAGCCCGAGCACGATCAGCATCATCACGATCTGGCGGACCGGCTGGGCGAACTGCGGCTCGCTCGTGTGGCTGAGCACCATCTTCGACAAGGCATCTCCTCGGGCGCGCGCGGGCGTCGCGCGACCTTACGCCGGGCGACAGAGCTTTCCAACCGGCTTGTGTTGCAGCATTATCGGCGCGAGACCGGGGGATCGGATCACGCCCGCAGGGCATACCCTGCGGGCGCACAGGAGAAAAGCCCATGCCGGCATTCGCCGCTCCCGCCATCGCCATTCTCGTCTTCGCGATCATCCTCGTCTTCACCATGGTCAAGTCCGTCCCGCAGGGCGAGAACTGGACCGTGGAGCGGTTCGGGCGCTACACCCGGACGCTGCAGCCGGGGCTGCACTTCCTGGTCCCGCTGATGGATCGCATCGGCTCGAAGATCAACATGATGGAGACCGTGCTCGACATCGAGGAGCAGGAGGTCATCACCAGCGACAACGCCATGGTGGTGGCGGACGCCATCGCTTTCTATCAGGTGGTCGAGGCCGCGAAGGCCGCCTACGAGGTGCGCAACCTCGAGCAGGCGCTGAGGAACATCAGCCAGACCAACATCCGCGCCGTCCTCGGGTCGATGGATCTGGACGGGGCGCTGTCGAATCGCGACATGATCAACCATCGGCTGCTGGAGGTGATCGACGCGGCATCGACACCCTGGGGGGTGAAGGTGACGCGCGTCGAGATCCGGGACCTCGCGCCGCCGCCGGACATCAGCGAGGCGATGGGGCGGCAGATGAAGGCGGAGCGCCTGAAGCGGGCCGAGATCCTGACCGCCGAGGGCCAGAAGCAGGCGGCGATCCTGAAGGCCGAGGGCGAGCGCGAGGCGCAGATCCGCGAGGCCGAGGGGCGGCGGCAGGCGGCGTTCCTCGACGCCGAGGCGCGCGAGCGGTCGGCCGAGGCGGAGGCCAGGGCGACGACGATGGTCAGCCAGGCGATCGCGGCGGGCGACATCCAGGCGGTCAACTACTTCGTGGCGCAGAAATACACCGAGGCGCTGCGCGACATCGCGGCCAGCCCGAACTCCAAGACCGTGCTGATGCCGCTGGAGGCGGCGAGCCTGATCGGGTCGGTGGCGGGGATCGCGGAGCTGGCGCGCGACGCCGGCGCCCGCAAGTAGATGATCGCGATGCCGGTTCTGGAACTGTTGCAGGGCCTGTCGCCCTGGTGGTGGGTGGCGCTGGCGATCCTGCTCGCGGCGATCGAGATGGTGACCGTCACCACGTTGCTGATCTGGTCCTCGGCTCGCGGCGCTGGTGACGGCGCTGGCGCTGTGGGCGGCGCCGGGGATGGGCTTGGCGGAGCAGATCGCGCTGTTCGCGGCCCTGTCGATCGGCTTCACCTTCGCCGGGCGCTGGCTGGTCGACCGCTACGGCCGCAAGGACGGCGGCGCGAAGCTGAACCGGCGGGCGGAGCAGCTGGTCGGGCGCGAGGGCACCGTGCTCGCCTTCGACCACCACGACGGCAAGGTCGAGCTCGACGGCGTGCCCTGGCCCGCCCGGCTCGACGGCACGGCGACGACGCCGGCGGTAGGCGCGCGGGTGAAGGTGATCGCGGCGGAGGGCATCGTGATCTGGGTGCGGCCGGTCTGAGGCGCGTCGGGCGCACGCGTGCGCAAGGGCGGCAAGCGCCTGGCGTCGGGCGCAACGGCGCCGCATTCACTTCGCGGATTTGTCCGTCGACAAATCCGCGCGCGTGCCTGCCTGCCCCCGGCAGGCGCGTCTGCAACGCGCCCGCCCAGGCAGGCGCGCGCGGATTGCAGAGCGACGGTCTAGGCTGCATCCCCCCTCGGCCTCCGCGCTGGCGCGCTCCAGCCGACGAACCGGCGCGACGCATGCGTCGCTTCTGCCGGTTCGGAAGGCGGCGGCCAGCCGGAACCCATGAGATTGCCCGGCCCGCCGCTGATCTCCCTCGGGGGCGGCCGCTCGCGGCGAGGTCGCGCCGGCTCCGTGCCGAAGGTTCGGCCGGCGGCAGAGCGGCCTTGCCCGACTCCTCGAGTGCGCGCAGAGTTTTCCCAGGCGAGGGGCCCATGCCGGTAACCCGCCCCGTGGAGTGGATATCCATGTCCCTGCAGATCATCGGGCCTGGCTTCGGCCGGACCGGAACCCGGTCGCTGAAGGCGGCGCTGGAGGTACTGGGCTTTGGCCCGTGCCACCACATGCAGACGCTGTTCGCCGATCCCGCCCAACTGGCGTTCTGGAAGACCCTCGCCGCGGGTGGCACGGTCGACTGGCGCGAGGTCTTCGCCGGGTTCCGCTCGCAGATGGACTGGCCCGGCGCATTTGTCTGGCGCGAGTTGGTCGAGGCCTTTCCCCAGGCTCGGGTGGTGTTCAGCACGCGGCCGGCCGAGGCTTGGTGGACCTCGTATTCGCGCACCGTCGGCACGTTGCGGCGGCTCTACCCGACGCTGCCTGTGCAGGCCGGCGTGGCCGAGACGCTGGACGCGATGAAGGGGGTGCGGATCCGCCAGGGCATCGACCAGATGGACGGTCGCGCCGCGGCGATCGCGGCCTTCCACCGCCAGCTTGCCGAAGTCCGTGCCGCGGTTCCCGCCGAGCGGCTGCTGGTGTTCGCCGTGGGCGACGGCTGGACGCCGCTCTGCGCGTTTCTCGGAGTGCCGGTGCCGGACACGCCGTTTCCTCGGCTCAACGACGGCGGCGACTTCTGGTCGCGGTTCGGCGGCGAGCCGGCCGAGGCCTGACGGCATCACGCCGGCGGCTCGGGTTAAGGTATTCGCGCCGGGAAGAAGTTGACTGAGTCAACCAGTTCTGGAAATACCATTCAAGATCAACTATTTGATCCCTTTTCGCACGCGAAGATCGCGCTCGCGAACGCTCACTCCGACTGGCCGATGCCGAGGACGATGCCGCGGCTCGGGACGGTATCGGGTTCGCCGGGCATCGACACGTAGGAATCGGTCATCTCCAGCACCCGCAGCCCGCCTGCCCGCTGCATCTCGTCCACCCGCGGCCCGAAACCGCCGTCCCAGACCTCGTCCTTGACGGTCAGGACCAGGACGCCGCCGGGCTGGACCACGCGGGCGAGTTCGTCGAGCCCCTCGGCGCCGACATGGCCGGTGGTGAACACCCCGGCGCTGATCGCCGCGGCGTAGCTCGCGTCGGCGAACGGCAGCGGGCCGCCGAGGGCGGCCTCGTGCAGCCGGCGGTAGATGCCCTTGCGCTCGGCGACGCGCAGCATGCCCGGCGAGATGTCGAGGGCGTCGGTCTCGGGATAGCCGAGGATCCCGAGCCAGGCGCCGATCAGCCCGGTGCCGGCGCCGGCGTCGAGGATGGGTGCCGCGCCGCGCGGGACGTGGCGGCTGATCAGCGCGAGGCACACCGCCGGGTGGCGGTAGCCGAGGCGGGCCATCTCGGCATCGTAGCTCTCGGCCCAGCCGTCGTAGGTCCGGGCGATGTCCTCGGCGCTGGTGGCGCCGTAGACGGCGTGGAGGTTCGCTGATCGAACGTGTTCGGGCATCCCGTCTCCTGTTGACCGCCGAGCGTTCAGCATAGTCATCTGCCGTCGGACCGAAAGGGGGCAGGATGGACGAGGGCGAGGAGGCGCTGCGGATGCTTCGCGGCATTCCCGGATTCGGGGCGGTGCCGGACGGGGTGGCGGTCGAGCGGCTGGGCGGGCTGACGAACCGGGTCTGGCGGGTGGAGGTGCCGGACGGGCCGGTGGTGCTGCGGTTGCCCGGCGCGGGGACGGAGGACTACATCGATCGCGAGGTGGAGGCCGTGAACGCGCAGGCAGCGGCGCGGGCGGGGGTGTCGCCCGAGGTGCTGCACGTCGATCCCGCCGCCGGCGTGATGGTCAGCCGGCACGTGGCGGGGCGGACGATGACGCCGGAGGCGTTTCGCTGCGTGCCGGGCGCGCCGGCGCGGGCGGGAGAGGCGTTCCGGCGGCTGCACCGGAGCGGCGAGCGGTTCGCGTTCCGCTTCGAGCTGTTCGCGATGATCGAGGACTATCTCGGCGTGCTCGGCCGGCGCGGCGCGGACCTGCCCGAGGGCTATCACGCGACGGTCGCGGAAGCGCAGGCGGTGCGGGCGGCACTGGACGCGCGGCCGGCGGCGCTGGCGCCGTGCCACTGCGATCCGTTGTGCGAGAACTTCATCGATACCGGATCGCGGATGTGGCTGGTGGACTGGGAATACTCCGGCATGAACGATCCGGTCTGGGATCTGGGGGATCTGTCGGTGGAGGCCGGGTTGAGCGCGGCGCAGGATCGCGAGCTTCTGGAGGCCTGGGGCGACGGCCCGCCGTCGGCGGCGCTGGTCGGGCGGATGGTGGCCAGCAAGGCGATGTGCGATCTGCTCTGGACCCTCTGGGGGCTGATCCAGCACGCCAACGGCAATCCGGCGGACGATTTCTGGGCCTACGCGACCGGCCGGTTCGCGCGCTGCAAGGCGCTGATGGCCAGCCCGGATTTCGGGGAGCATCTCGAGGCGGTCGCCCGCGGGTGAGGGTGGCCGTCATCGTCCCGCTCCGGCCGACGCGGCCGCGGTGTGCGGCCGGAGTGCCCGTTCAGGGGTGATCCTGCCCAATGGTCGTGCAGCCATCGGGCTGCCGGCCGGCGGGGGCGCATGGACGCGTAGACGAGGGCGTTGCAATGCGCTTACAGTGTGTTGCGGGGGCGACGACGGACCTGGCTCGTGCCGAAAGGCCGGCGGTCCCGACGGGCTTCCCCCGGAGAGAGCAGCCGGAGGGGACACGTGACGGCGAATGGAGCATCCGCGGCGCCGGTTGCGCTCGACGTCCAGTCCATCTGCAAGTCCTTCGGCGCCCACGTGGTCCTCAAGGGCATTTCGCTGGTCGCGCACGAGCATGACGTGGTGGCGATCCTCGGCTCGTCGGGGTCGGGCAAGTCCACGTTCCTGCGCTGCATCAACCTGCTCGAGACGCCGGACAGCGGCGAGGTGCGGGTCAAGGGCGAGCTGATCAGGATGGGCCGGCGGCACGGCGGGCCGGCGCCGGCGGACATGAAGCAGGTCGACCGGATCCGCGCGAAGCTTGCCATGGTGTTCCAGCAGTTCAACCTCTGGCAGCACATGACGGTGCTGGAAAACGTGACGGCGGCGCAGATCCACGTGCTCGGGCGGGACAAGAAGGCGGCGACGGAGAAGGCCGAGGCGATGCTCGCCAAGGTGGGCGTCGGCGACAAGCGCGGGCACTATCCGGGGCAGCTCTCGGGCGGGCAGCAGCAGCGGGTGGCGATCGCCCGGGCGCTGGCGATGGACCCGGAGGTGATGCTGTTCGACGAGCCGACCAGCGCGCTCGATCCGGAACTGGTGAACGAGGTGCTCCGGGTGATGCGGGCGCTGGCCGAGGAGGGGCGGACCATGCTGGTCGTCACTCACGAGATGGGGTTCGCGCGGGAGGCGGCGAACCGGCTGCTCTTCCTGCATCAGGGTCTCGTCGAGGACGAGGGCGATCCGCGTGAGGTGATGGCCAACCCGAAGTCCGAGCGGTTCCGGCAGTTCCTGTCCGGCAGCCTGAAGTAAGTCTCGAGCGGTCCCGGGGGACCGCTCCCAATCAGGGAGCTAACTCATGAGAAGCATCGCGCGCAGCGTTCTTGCCGGTGGTCTGGCCCTGCTTGCGCTGGCGTTGCCGGCGCTGGCGCAGGACAGCATCAAGGTCGGGACCGAAGCCTCCTACAAGCCGTTCGCCTGGGTGCTGCCGTCGGGCGAGCTGACCGGGTTCGACATCGACATCACCAACGCGCTCTGCAAGCAGATGGGCGTCACCTGCGAGATCATCAACCAGTCCTATGACGGGCTGATTCCGGCCCTGAACGCCGGCAAGATCGACGCGATCATCGCCTCGATGTTCATCACGCCGGAGCGGGAGCAGGCGATCGCCTTCGCCGGGCCCTACTACAGCGTGCCGGCGATCTTCGTGGGGCCGAAGGACAGCGACCTTGCGATCAGCGACGAGGCGCTGAAGCGAAAGACCATCGGCGTGCAGCGCGGCTCGACGATGGCCGACTACGTGAAGGCCAACCTGCCGAGCGCGCGGGTGCAGTTCTACGACACGCTCGACGCGGCGAACCTCGATCTCGCCAGCGGGCGGATCGACCTCGTGTTCGCGGATTCCGTGGTGCTGCAGGACTTCCTCGACAGCCCCGACGGTGCGGACTTCGCGCAGGTCGGGGAGCCGATCTACGACAAGGAGATTCTCGGTTCCGGGGCCGGCATCGGGGTGCGCCAGGACGACACCGAGCTGAAGCAGAAGTTCAATGACGCGCTGGCGGCGATCATCGCCTCGGGCGAATACAAGACGATCAACGACAAGTACATGAAGGTCAGCATCCTGCCGAAGTAAGGCCGGCGGCGGGCCCCGCGCCCGCCGAACGAGGGACGGACGTGGAGAACCTGGTCGCGTATTTCCCGCTCCTGATGCAGGGGCTGAAGATCACCCTGATGCTCGCCGTCTCGACGGTGATCATCGGGCTGGCGCTCGGCCTCGCGCTGGCGATGGCCAAGCTGTCGCGGCACGCCTGGCTGTCGCGGCCGACCTTTGCCGTGACCAACTTCATCCGCGGCATCCCGGAGTTCCTGGTGCTGCTCGTCATCTACTACGGCGGCACCCAGGCGCTCGGCTGGATCTTCGGGTCGAGCATCGACATCAGCCCGTTCGGTGCCGGACTGACCGCGCTGGCGCTGGTGTTCGGCGCCTATGCCTCGGAGACGTTCCGCGCCGCCTTCCAGTCGGTGCCCAAGGGCCAGGTGGAGGCGGGGCGGGCCTATGGCTTCTCGGCCTGGCAGGCCTTCCGGTACATCCAGATGCCGCAGATCTGGCGGGTGGCGATCCCGGGGCTCGGCAATCTCTGGCAGGGCACGGTGAAGGACACGGCGCTGGTCTCGATCGTCGGGCTGGACGATCTGATGCGCAAGTCCAACCAGGCGGCGCAGGCGACGCGCGAGCCGTTCAACTTCTACCTGCTCGCCTCGCTGATCTTCCTTGCCATCACGCTGGTCTCGATGGCGCTGCTCGGGCTCGCGGAGAAGCGGGCGAGCCGGGGGCACGCGCCGGGGGGCGGGCGATGAGCGGCATCCTGTCGACTTATGGCTGGGACTTTCTTGAGCGGCACGTTCCTCACGATCCAGCTGGTGGTGATCTCCGCTGTTGCGGGGTTCCTGATCGCGGTGCCGGTGGCGCTGGGGCGGCTGTCGAGGAACCGGCTGGTGCGCTGGCTGACCACGGCCTATTCGCTGTTCTTTCGCGGCACGCCGCTCCTGGTGCAGATCTTCCTCGTCTACTTCGGGCTCGGCCAGTTCGAGGTCGTGCGCGACTCGTTCCTGTGGCCGGTGCTGCGCGAGGCGTATGTCTGCGCGCTGATCACGTTCTCGCTGAACACCGCGGCCTATTCGGGCGAGATCGTGCGGGGCGGCATCCTCGCGGTGCCGCGCGGCGAAGTGGAGGCGGCGCGGGCGGCGGGCATGTCGACGTTCACGACCTACCGGCTGGTGATCCTGCCGCGGGCGTTCTCGATCGTGCTGCCGGCGTATTCCAACGAGGTGATCATCCTGATGAAGGGGACCGCGCTCGCCTCGACGATCACGTTGCTGGAACTGATGGGCATGGCGCAGCTCGCGGCGTCCGACACCTACCAGCCGATCCTGGTATTCGGGATCGCCGGCATCATCTACTACATGCTGACGCTGGTGATCAGCGCGATCTTCCGGTGGCTGGAGAAGCGCTACAACCGGTATCTGGCGGTGGCGCGCTGAGGTTCGCGGCCGCCGCCGGTGCGGCCGGCCGGCGGTCGTCCGGAACATAGCCCGAGGGAGGTTTCCCGCATGCTGTTGAGACTTGGCTGCCGGCTCAGCTACGATCTGCTGCAGCCCACTCCGATGATCGCGCTGCTCAACGTGCATTTCTCGCGCGTCGGCGATCTCGAGCGTCCCGACCACCTCGTCACCACGCCGAGCGTTCCGATCGACAGCTATCGGGACGGCTTTGGCAACTGGTGCTCGCGCCTCGTCGCTCCCGCGGGGGCGTTCGCGCTCGGGACCGACGTGGTCCTGCGCGACTCCGGCGATCCCGATCCGGTGCAGCCGGACGCCGCGCAGCTTGCCGTGGAGGATCTGCCGCCGGAGACGCTGTCCTGTCTGCTCGGCAGCCGCTACTGCGACACCGACCGGTTGTCGGAGCAGGCCTGGCAGCTGTTTCAGGACAGCCCGCCGGGCTGGGGGCGGGTGCAGACCATCTGCGACTACGTGCATCGCCACATCACCTTCGACTACGCGCGGGCCCGCGCCACCCGCACCGCGGCCGAGGCGTTCGAGGAGCGTGTCGGCGTCTGTCGGGACTTCACCCATCTTGCGATCGCCTTCTGTCGCTGCATGAACATCCCGACGCGCTACTGCACCGGCTATCTCAGCGACGTCGGAGAGCCGAAGCCGTATCCGCCGGGCGACTTCGCCGCGTGGATGGAGGTCTATCTCGGCGGCCAGTGGCACACGTTCGATCCGCGCAACAACACCCGGCGGATCGGCCGCGTCCTGATCGCCCGGGGGCGCGATGCCGCCGACGTGCCGCTGACCCACACCTTCGGGCCGAACGCGCTGACCGGGTTCGAGGTTTGGGCGGACGAGATCGAGGAGACGGGTTCCGCCTGACCGGTTCCTCGAGTGTCCGATCCGGTTGGAGCTCGTGATACCAGCGGCCCCGGCGACCGACCTTGGGCCGCTTGTCCGGACGAAGACGACCGCCCAGTCTGAGGAGCGCGCAAGGCGCTGAAATGCCATAATTTTCTACGTATGGACTCCGTATGGAACGCATATGGACTCCGTATGGGCGTTTTCGGCTTTGCGCCGCGGGTCAGGTGGCGCGCCCGTCGGGATGACATCAGGCGTTCTCGTCGCGGGGACACTCCAGGTCGAGCGTCGCCGTGGCGCCGGTCTGGTCGCGCACGGCCATGGTGAGCCGGCGCTGTCCGTGGCCGCCCTCGCGCGCGAGTTCGGCGAGGAGACGGGCGAGAAGCGTCGCGGCCGGGGCCTCGGGACCGGCGCGTTCGACGGCGCCGGTCCCGAGGTGGATGCGGTCGCCGGGGGCGAGAACGGTGAGCCGGATGCCGTTGGCGATGAAGCTGTCGCTCTGCAGGACCAGGGCCGCGGGGTCGATCTCGATCAGGATGAAGCCGTGCCTGCCGGCGGCCTCGAGGCGGGTGCCGGCCTCCGAGGCGATCACCGCGCTGTCCTCGAACACGCCGATGCCGAAGCGCTCGTTCTCCTCGGCGCAGGCGACGACCAGGCGGCCGAGGCGGTTGCCGGAGATCAGGTTCTGGTCGACGATGCCGCCGCCGAACAGGCCGACGCCCTCCTGGATGACCAGCCCGCGGTGCCCGGTGTCGGACGAGACGCCGTAGCGCAGCGCTTCCCAGGTCGAGCCGCCGGCGATCATCACGCCGGAGAGCGCCGAGGCGGCACCGCTCGCGGCGATCAGGGTCATGCCCTTGGCGTGGGCGCGGGCGATGGCGCGGAGCACGGCACTTTCCTCGCCGCGGTGGAGCAGGGTCTCGACCAGGCGGATCTGGTTGCCGCCGCAGAGCAGGATGGCGCGGTAGCCGGCGATGCCGTCGAGCAGATCCGCGTCGTGCGAGGCGTAGTCGACGTTGTCGATGTTGACGCCGATGTCCGCCGCCTGCACCCCGTGGCGCGCGAGCAGGTCGATGTGCTCGGCGGCGGTGCGGCGCGGTTCGGACGAGGCCGCGGCGAACACGCCGACCGGGCCGTTGCCGGCGGACGCCAGCGCCGCGGCGATCATCTCGGGCGCGCCCTTCAGCGGCGAGGAGCCGAGCAGCACGATCCGGGCCTCCGGGTTCGGCGCCATGCCGTAGATCCGCGAGCGGTGGCCGATGCGGTCGGCGATCAGGGTGGCGCTGAGCCGCTGGCTGCTGATCGAGGCGCGGAAGTTCAGCGCGGTCATCCGGAGGCCGCTCTCGGGGGTGGCGATCAGCCCGCGCGAGCGGCGGGGCTGGCGCTCGATCTCCACGGTGACGTTGATGCCGGAGCGGGCGTCGAACGCCTCGGCGCGGTCGGCGGTGTAGGTCTCGGGATCGCCGAGCACCAGGCGGGCCATCAGGTCGTAGAGGGTGTAGGCGCCGAACACGTTGCGCCGCGAGCGGGCCGGGGCGCGATAGGCGATCTCGCGCTTCTTCACCCGCCGCTTGGCGGCGCCGGCGCGCAGCCGGAAGTGCCGGAGGTCGATCTCGTCGCCGTCGTCGAGGTAGCTGAGGCGGAAGTCGCGGTAGCTGCGGGCGCGGGCATCGACGGTGGCGGTGCCCATGTCGATCGAGCATCACGCCGTATTCGCCGCAGACCCGCGCCGCGCCGCCCTCGATCAGCAGGGCGGTGTTCTCGTCGATGCCGAAGCCGCGCCGCACCCCCGCCTGCGCCAGGGCGACGACCAGCCGGCCGAGGCGGCCGCGCTTGATGAAGTGCTGGTCGACCATGCCGAACGGAAAGAAGTCGAGGCCCTGACCGAGCAGCAGTCCCGGTTTCTCCGGATCCGAGGTCACGCCGTGGACGACGGATTCGATCGAGGTGCCGCCGAGCAGCATGTGGGGCGACATCATCGCCGCCCCGGCGCTGGAGCCCGCCACCAGTCCGCCGGCGGCCTGGGCGGCGCGGATCGCGGCGAGCACCGGGCTTTCCGCGCCGCGCGGCGCGAGGGCGTCGATGATCTTGGCCTGGTCGCCGCCGGTGAAGTAGACGCTGCCGAAGCGCTCGATGCGTGCGACGAGATCGGGGTCGCGGGCCATGCGGCCGGCGTTGGCGGCGGTCAGCGACGCCACCTCCACCTCGAAGCCGTGGCTGCGGAACACCTGGGCGGTTTCCTCGCCGACCGCCTTGGGCTCGCCGGAGGCGGTGGGGAACACCAGGATGCGCCCCGCCGCCAGCCGGTGCATCTCGGCGTAGACCGCCGCGTTGCCGTCCTCCAGCCGCCCGCCGATCACGGCGAGCTTGTTGCCGCCCGGCAGGCCGGGGGGCGGGGTCGCGGGGGCTGACACGGCGCGGCTCAGTCCGTGGGGACGATGCGGACGCCGCGCTCGTCGCTGACGATGCGGTAGCCGTCGGGCACGTCGAAGCCCGAGGCCGCGACCAGCGTCTCGGGCGGCACGGGTGCGGCCTTCTCCTCGGGCTGGAAGTAGATGATCTGCTTCCAGGACCGGGTGATGCCGTCGCAGAAGATCAGCGCGAGATCGTTCGGCCGGGCCATCTCCAGCGCGGTCTGGATCGAATCGACCTCGCTCGGCGCCAGCTCGATCCGGTCCTCCGGCACGCCGAGGTCCATCAGCGCGGCGCGCATCAGCTTCGGGATCTCGTCGGGCGCGCGGCCGCGGGGGTTGTCGTCGCTGTGGCAGATGTAGTGATCGAAGTGTCCGGCGATCCTGGCGGCGATGTCGCGCAGGTCCTCGTCGCGCCGGTCGCCGGGGCAGGTGGCGCAGACGATGCGGCGCCCGAGCGGTTGCAGGCGCTCCACGAGATCGACCATCGCGCCGACCGCCGCCTCGTTGTGGCCGTAGTCGAGGATCACCCGGAAGCCGTGCTCGTCGAAGATGTTCATCCGGCCGGGGCTCTGGAAGAAGGTGTTGTCGAAGGTCCGGAGGCCGGTGCGGATCTGGTCGAGCGTGAGGCCGAGCGCGTGGGCCATCGCGGCGGTGAACATCGCGTTCTCGACGTTGTGCAGCGCCTTGCCCTCGACGGTCGCCGGGATCAGGTGGGTCCAGATCAGCGGCATCTGGTTGCCGTTGTCGTAGATGACGATCTGGTCGCCGTTGAGGCCCTTCTCGAGGGTCACGGCGCGCTTGCCGAGCTTGATGTGCTCGCGCACCAGCGGGTGCTCGGGGCGGCGGGTGACGTAGCAGATGTGCCTCGCCTCGGTGCGCGCCGCCATCTTCAGGGTGTGCTCGTTGTCGGCGTTCAGCACCGCGCAGTCCTTGGCGACCTCGACCACCAGGCGCTTGACCTCGGCGAGCTCTTCGACCGAGTCGACGCCGCCGAGGCCGAGGTGGTCGGAGGTGACGTTGAGCACCGCGCCGACGTCGCAGTAGCGGTAGCCGAGGCCGGCGCGGACGATGCCGCCGCGGGCGGTCTCCAGCACCGCCATGTCGACCATCGGGTCGCGCAGCACCATCGAGGCGGACTTCGGGCCGGTCATGTCGCCCCGCACCGTCACGTTGCCGTCGATGTAGACCGCGTCGGTCGAGGTCTGGCCGACCACGAAGCCCGCCATCTTCAGCACGTGCGCCAGCATACGGGCGGTGGTGGTCTTGCCGTTGGTGCCGGTCAGCGCCGCGATCGGGATGCGCGACGGCGTACCGGCCGGGAACAGCATGTCCATCACCGCGCCGCCGACGTCGCGGCCCTTTCCCTCGGAGGGGGCGATGTGCATGCGCATGCCGGGGCCGGCGTTGATCTCGCAGATCGCGCCGCCGGTGTCGCGGTAGCTCCGGGTGATGTCGGTGGTGAGGAAATCCACGCCGCCGATGTCGAGGCCGACGGCGCAGATCGCGCGCTCGGCCATCAGCCGGTTGTCGGGGTGAATGACGTCGGTGACGTCGATGGCTGTCCCCCCGGTCGAGAGGTTGGCGGTCTTGCGCAGGAACACCGTCTCGCCCTCGGGCGGCACGGTGTCGTGGCCGTAGCCCTTCGCCGCCAGCAGCCGGTCGGCGGCGGCGTCGAGCTCGAGGCGGGTCAGCATGTTCTCGTGGCCGGCGCCGCGGCGGGGGTCGCGGTTCACCTCCGCCACCAGTTCGGCGACGGTGTGCCGGCCGTCGCCGACCACGTGGCCGGGCATCCGCCGGGCGGCGGCGACGAGCGTGCCGTCGATCACCATCAGCCGGTGGTCGTCGCCCTCGATCATGCTCTCGACCACCACGCCGGAGCCTTCGTTCGCGGCGATCTCGAAGGCGGCGGCCACCTCGCTGTCGGTGGTGAGGTTGACCGCGACGCCGCGGCCGTGGTTGCCGTCGACGGGCTTCACCACCACCGGGTAGCCGATGTGGGCGGCGGCATCGATCGCGTCCTCGGCGTCGCGGACGTGGAACTGCTTCGGGACCGGCAGGCCGAGGTCGGACAGGAGGCGCGTGCACATCTCCTTGTCCGAGGCGATCTCGACGGCGATGTGCGAGGTCTGGCTGGTCAGCGCCGCCTCGATGCGCTTCTGATACTTGCCCTGGCCGACCTGGATCAGGCTCGCGTCGTTGAGGCGCACCCAGGGGATGTCGCGCGCCTCGGCCGCGCGCACCAGCGCCAGCGCCGACGGCCCGAGCGCGCGGCGGCCGGCGAAATAGTCGAAGTCGTCGATCGCCTCGGCGATGTCGAGGCTGTCGCCTTCGCGCGGGGCGATCAGTTCGAGGAGGACGGCGCGGGCCACCTCGCCGGCTTCGAGGCCGATCTCCTCGGATTCGTAGCCGAACAGCACCTCGACCTCGCCCGGTTCGCCGGCGGGACGGGTGAAGGCGAGCTCGGCCGGGGCGCCGGCGCGGTTCTGGAGCGCGACCGCCACCTGCGCCATCAGTTCGCCCAGCCGGCAGTCGGGATCGCGGAGCCGGTCGGGAAGCGGCTGGCCGTCCTCGGTCTTCGCGGTCGCGAGGCCGGGGAGCAGGGAGAAGAGCGGCTCGATCTCGTCGTCGTAGTCGCGCACGGCCTTGTCGGCGCGGCGATGCAGGTCGACCGTCAGCCGGATCAGCGGCAGCCTGGCGTAGACGTTCGGGCCGACGTAGACGGCGGTCGAAACGATTTCCATGTCGATGTCCCCCGGGGTCCGCGTCTCGCTGGTTCCGTCCTAGCCTCCGGCGGGCGCGCGGGAAAGGCTGATTGCACGCCGGACCCGGCCGGGCCTCGAATCCGCCCGTCCGACGGTGCAATAGTTGGCGGGCCGGCGAATTCCGCCGTGCCATTGGGAAGAGGAGCGCCAGCATGGCCGAGCCGACCGATCCGCGGATCCGCCGCGAGGCGATACCGCTGCCGCCCGTCGCGCCGGGCGTGCGCCGCGAGATAACGGTGCTGCGGTTCGGCAGGCCGGGCGCGCGGCCGAAGGTCTATCTGCAGGCGGGGCTGCACGCGGACGAGCTGCCGGGGATGCTGGTGCTGCGCGAGCTGGCGGGCCTGCTCGCGGCGGCGGAGGCGGCGGGGGCGGTGACCGGCGAGGTGGTGGTGGTGCCGGTGGCGAACCCGATCGGCCTGGCGCAGCAGGTCAACGGCTATCTGCGCGGGCGCTACGAGGCGAACAGCGGCGGCAATTTCAATCGCGACTACCTCGATCTCGCGCGGGTCGGGGACACGGTCGGCGCGGGGCTGGGGCCCGATGCGGCGGCCAACGTCGCGGCGATCCGCGCGGCGATGCGGACGGCGCTCGACGCGGAGGCACCTCAGGGCGAGATCGCGTCGCTGCGCCATGCGCTGCTCGGGCTGGCGCACGACGCGGACATCGTGCTCGACCTGCACGCCGACAACCAGGCGGTGATGCACCTCTATCTCGGTACGCCGCTCTGGCCCGACGCCGCCGATCTTGCGGCCGATCTCGGCGCCCGGGCGGTGCTGCTCGCCGAGGTCTCCGGCGGCAATCCGTTCGACGAGGCGTGCAGCGGGCCGTGGTGGGCGCTGGCCCGGCGGTTCCCCGAGGCGGCGATTCCGCCGGCGTGCCTGGCGGCGACCGTCGAGCTGCGCTCGAACAACGATGTCGACGTGGGGCTTGCCCGGGAAGACGCCGGCGCGCTGATGCGGTTCCTGACCCGGCGCGGCATCCTCTCGGGCGAGGTTCCGCCGCTGGCGGAGCCTTTGTGCGAGGCGACACCGCTCGAGGCGATGCAGCAGGTGAAGGCGCCGGCCGCCGGGCTGGTGGTCTACAAGGTGCCGTCCGGCGATCGGGTCGAGGCGGGCGCGGTCGTGGCCGAGATCGTCGATCCGCTCGGGCCCGGGGTTGCGGTGGCCGCGCGCACCGGCGGCGTGCTGTTCGCCCGGCACGACCAGCCCTATGCCTGGCCCGGCAAGGTGATCGGCAAGATCGCCGGCCGCGAGCCGCTGCCGGAGCGGACGGGGAAGCTGCTGGGCGATTGAGGCGACCCGTCGACGGCCGAGAAAGCGGTAGCTCTTCCGGCAACCGGATCGGCTCCGGCGCGCGGACCTGCAACCTGCAGATTACTCCGCCGCCAGCGCCTCGAGCGGATCGACCCGGACCGCCGAGAACTTGAACTCCGGGATCTTGCCGTAGGGGTCGAGCACCGGGTTGGTCAGGATGTTCGCCGCCGCCTCGACGTAGGCGAACGGGATGAACACCATGTCCTCGGCCACCGCCCGGTCGGCCCGCGCCTTCAGCGCCACCGCGCCCCGCCGCGTCGTCAGCCGCACCGGCTCACCCGGCGCAACGCCCATCCGGCGCAGGGTCGCGGGATGCAGCGCGCAGGTCGCCTCCGGCTCCAGCGCGTCGAGCACGCTCGCCCGCCTCGTCATCGAGCCGGTGTGCCAGTGCTCGAGCTGCCGCCCGGTGATCAGCACGAAGGGATACTCGGTGTCGGGCAGTTCCGCCGGCGGCGTCACCTCGGCCGGCGCGAACCGCGCCCGGCCGCCGGCGCGCGGGAAGCCGTCGCCGAACACCACCGGCTGGCCCGGATCGGTCGGCGACAGCGAGGGGTAGATCACCGAGTTCTCGGCCTCCAGCCGGTCCCAGGTGATGTTGTCGAGGCTCGGCATCGCCGCCTTCATCTCGGGAAACACGTCGCGCGGATGGGCGTAGGTCCACGGCAGCCCGAGCCGCTTGGCCAGATCGACGGTGATCGCCCAGTCCTCGCGCGCCTGGCCCGGCGGCTCGACCGCCTTGCGGCCCATCTGCACCTGGCGATTGGTGTTGGTGACCGTCCCGGTCTTCTCCGCCCAGGCGGTCGCGGGCAGGATCACGTCGGCGTAGTTCGCGGTCTCGGTCAGGAAGATGTCCTGGACCACCAGATGATCGAGCGCGGCCAGCGCGTCGCGCGCGTGCTCGACGTCCGGATCCGACATCGCCGGGTTCTCGCCCATGATGTACATGCCGCGGATGTCGCCGGCGTGGATCGCGTTGATGATCTCGACCACCGTCAGCCCGGGTTTGGGATCGATCTCGGCCCCGTCCCAGATCCCGCGGTAGAGCTCGCGCACCTCCGCCGCCCCGACCGCCTTGTAGTCCGGCATGAACATCGGGATCAGCCCCGCGTCCGAGGCGCCCTGCACGTTGTTCTGCCCGCGCAGCGGATGCAGCCCGGTGCCCGGCCGCCCCACATGCCCGCACATGAGCGCCAGCGCGATCAGGCAGCGGGAGTTGTCGGTGCCGTGAATATGCTGGCTGATCCCCATGCCCCAGAAGATCATCCCGGCCCGCGCCCGCGCGAAGTCCCGCGCCACCTCGCGGATCACGTCGGGCTCGACGCCGCAGAGCGGCGCCATCTTCTCCGGCTCGAACCCCTTCAGGTGCTCGGCGAACGGCGCGAAGCCCTCGGTGAAGCCCTCGACGTACTGCCGGTCGTAGAGCCCCTCGCCGACGATCACGTTCATGATCGCGTTCAGCAGCGCCACGTCGGTCCCGGGCCGGAACTGCAGCATCCGCGTGGCGTGCCGCTTCAGCCCCATGCCGCGCGGGTCCATCACGTAGAGCCGGCCGCCGCGCTTGACGAACTGCTTGAAGTAGGTTGCCGCGACCGGATGGTTCTCGGTGGGATTGGCGCCGATCACGATGGCGACATCGGCGTTCTCGATCTCGTTGAACGTCGCGGTCACCGCGCCGGAGCCGACGTTCTCCATCAGCGCCGCCACGCTCGAGGCGTGGCAGAGCCGGGTGCAGTGGTCGACGTTGTTGGTCCCGAACCCCTGACGGATCAGCTTCTGGAACAGGTAGGCTTCCTCGTTCGAGCACTTGGCGCTGCCGAAGCCGGCGATCGCCTTGCCGCCCATCCGGTCGCTGACATCGCGCAGGCCGCGCGCCGCCACGTCCAGCGCCTCGTCCCAGCTCGCCTCGCGGAAGTGCGTCAGCGGGTTCTCCGGATCGACGTTCAGTCCCTTGGCCGGCGCGTCGTCGCGCCGGATCAGCGGCACCTTCAGCCGGTGCGGATGCGTGATGTAGTCGAAGCCGAACCGTCCCTTGACGCACAGCCGGTTCTGGTTCGACGGACCGTCCACGCCGTCGACCCAGGCGATCCGTCCGTCGCGGATGTTGTAGTCGATCTGGCAGCCGACGCCGCAGTAGGGGCAGACCGAGCGCACCACCTCGTCGACCGCGGCGCTGTCGCCGTGCTGCGCCTCGTCGAGGATGCTCGCCTCCATCAGCGCGCCGGTCGGGCAGGCCTGCACGCATTCGCCGCAGGCGACGCAGGTCGAGGCGCCCATCGGGTCTGCCATGTCGAAGACGATCTGCTCGCCGAAGCCGCGCCCGGCCATGCCGATCACGTCGTTGACCTGCACCTCGCGGCAGGCGCGGACGCACAGGTTGCAGTGGATGCAGGCGTCGAGGTTCACCCGCATCGCCACGTGGCTGTCGTCGAGGAGCGGCACCTCGTCCCGGGGCCGCGCCGGGAAGCGGCTGGTGCGGACGTCCTGCTGGCCGGCCATGCGCCAGAGCTGGCTCGAGCGGTCGTGCGCCTGCGCCTGCGCCGGCTGGTCGGCGAGGAGCAGCTCCATCACCATGGCGCGGGCCTTGACCGACCGCTCGCCCTCCGTCGTCACCACCATGCCGTCGGCCGGCTTGCGGATGCAGGAGGCGGCGAGCACCCGCTCGCCCTCGATCTCGACCATGCAGGCCCGGCAGTTGCCGTCGGCGCGATAGCCCGGCGCGTCCTTGTGGCAGAGGTGGGGAATGCGCGTGCCCTCGCGCTTGGCCACCTGCCAGATGCTCTCGCCCGGCGCGGCGGTGACCTCGCGGCCGTCGAGGGTGAAGGTGATGCTGTCGGTCATGCGCGGCTCCCGGCCTTCAGCCTAGACCTGCTCGACGCGGAAGGGAAATGCAAGCCGGCGAAGGGTAAGGGACAGGTGCGCCCGCTTCGGCCGCATCTCACTCGGCGCGCCGCACGCGCACCCGGCCGAGGCCCGCCGCCTCGATCTCGATCGCGCGGCCGTTCGGCAGCCGCACCACGCGGCGGAACCTGCCGGTGCCGTGGACCGCCCGCTCCGCCTCCGCACGGTGGCCGTGCGCGCTGATCCCTTCGGGAAGATCGTCGAGCGTGCTTTCGCGCGCCGCATCCTTCGGCTCGGATGTCCTCTGGCGCGAGGCATAGAGCGCCATCGCCGCCAGCATGCCGAGGCGCAGCGCTCTCCACGCAATGGGTGACGTCACGAATGCAGGCACCGGGGCTCTCTCCTCATCCGCGGCCACAGGCGCCGCCTCTAAAGAATATAATGCAGCCGAGCCGGTCGTGCAAACGCGTCGACGAGGATCTTCGGGCATTGCAACCCGTTTCCGGTTCGTGCGTTCAATGGCGAGTGCCCGGACTTCGGAAGAGAAGTCGACGGGCGACACGGATAGAGGAGACAGATGATGCCGAAGATCGTTTTCGCCGTACTCGCGCTGATCGCACTCGCCGGCTGCAACACCATGCGCGGCGCGGGTCAGGACGTCAGCACCGCGGGCAACGCGATAAGTGACGAAGCCCAGGACGCTCAGTCCGGCATGTAAAAGGGCCTGCGGGCCTCAGGCCGCTTCGGCCAGCAGGATATTCTCCTGCTGGCCGCTGATCCGGGCCGACACGATCTCGCCGGGAACGTGGCGGCCGGGGATCCGGGTCGCGGGTAAAGCCCTCGGTGCGGCCGAGGTCGCTGCGCTCCATCAGCAGCTCGACCCTCCGGCCCTGCATCCGGGCGAGATGGGTGCTGACGCAGGCCTCGCCGAGCGCGCGCAGGCGGGCGGCCCTGTCGCGAATGGCGCCACCGTCGACCTGTGGCATCCGCGCCGCAGGCGTACCCTGCCGCGCGCTGTAGGGAAAGACGTGCAGCCAGGTGAGGCCGCAGTCGCGCACCAGATCGAGCGAGCGGCCGAACATCGCCTCCGTCTCCGTCGGGAAACCGGCGATGATGTCGGCGCCGAACACCACCTCGGGCCGCGCCGCCCGCACGGCCGCGCAGAAGGCGATGGCGTCGTCGCGCAGGTGGCGCCGCTTCATCCGCTTCAGAATGAGGTCGTCGCCGGCCTGAAGCGACAGGTGCAGGTGCGGCATCAGCCGCGGCTCTCCGCCGATCGCCTCCATCAGCCGGGGGTCGGCCTCGATCGAGTCGATCGAGGAGAGCCGCAGCCGCGGCAGGCCCGGTATCCGGCGCAGGATCGCCATGACCAAGATCCCCGAGCCGGGGCGTGCCGTCGAGATCCGCTCCCCAGCTCGTCAGGTCCACGCCGGTCAGCACGACCTCGTTGAAGCCGCGGTCGACCAGCCGGGCGATCTGCTCCACCACAGTCGCGGCCGGCACGCTGCGCGAGTTGCCGCGGCCGTAGGGAATGATGCAGAAGGTGCAGCGGTGATCGCAGCCGGTCTGCACCTGCACGTAGGCCCGCGCCCGCGTCCCGAGACCATCCACCAGCGGCGCGGCGGGCCGCCGCTCGGCCATGATGTCGCCGACCTCGACCCGCGCCTCGGCGGACGACGCCAGCCGGTCCCACGCTTCCGTGGTCAGCTTCTCGGCGTTGCCGAGCACCACGTCCACCTCCGGCATCGCCGCGAAGCGGCCCGGCTCGGTCTGCGCCGCGCAGCCGGTCACGACGATCCGCGCGCCGGGATTGTCCCGCCGCAGCCGCCGGATCTGCTGGCGCGCCTGGCGCACGGCCTCGGCGGTCACGGCGCAGCTGTTGACCACGACCGTGTCCGAGATGCCGGCGCCTTCGGCGAGCCCCTTCATCGCCTCGGTCTCGTAGGCGTTCAGCCGGCAGCCGAAGGTGGTGAAGACCGGTGCGCTCATGCCATCGCCCCGAGGAAGTCGGGCGACAGCCAGCCCTCGAACACCAGCGCTGTCGGCCCGGACATCCAGACGCCGTCCTCGCGCCAGTCGATCTCCAGATCGCCCCCGTCGAGCCGCACCGTGACCCGCCGGCCGGTCAGCCCGCGCCGCGCCGTGACCACCACCGCGGCGCAGGCACCCGAGCCGCAGGCGAGCGTGATCATGCCGCCGCGTTCCCAGACCCGCATCCGCAGGGTCTCGCGGTCGATCACCTGCACGAACTCGACGTTGGTGCGTTCGGGGAACAGCGGGTGGTGCTCGATCCGCGCGCCGATCGTGGCGACGTCGACCGCGTCCACGTCGGGAACCACGAACACGCAGTGCGGATTGCCCATGCCCGCCGCGCCCGGATCGCCGTCCAGCGGCAGCGCGTCGAGGTCCATCGCCCGCGCCAGCGGCACCGTGTCCCAGGTCAGCCCGGGCTCGCCCATGTTGACCCGGATCAGTCCCGCCGCCGTGGTCTCGGCCCGCAGGACGCCGCGCCCGGTGCGCAGCTCGAGCGCGTCCGCGCCGCTCTCGGCCATCAACAGCCGCGCCACGCAGCGGGTCGCGTTGCCGCAGGCGTCGGCTTGCGAGCCGTCGGCGTTCCAGAAATCGACCTCCGCCGCCACGCCGGCGCCGTCGCGGATCACCGCGAGCTGGTCGAAGCCGACCCCGCGGTTGCGGTCGCCGAGCGCCCGCGCCAGCGCAGGCGTCACGTCCGCGCCGCCGGCACGGGCGTCGATCACGACGAAGTCGTTGCCAAGCCCGTGCATCTTAAGGAACCTCAGACCGCGGGCTTGACGATCGGGGTGAGAATCGCCATCCATGCGCGCTATATAGGCGAAGGCCGCGGGCGCGGCCATATGCGGCGCGCCCGGGGCAGGATAAGCGGCTTGACCGCCGAGACACTGGCGCATAGTTGTCCCGCAGCTTTGGGCCCGTAGCTCAGTCGGTAGAGCAACTGACTTTTAATCAGTGGGTCACAGGTTCGAATCCTGTCGGGCTCACCAAGGCGTCGAAGTGTTGCGTGAGGGCCCGTAGCTCAGTGGTAGAGCAGTTGACTCTTAATCAATTGGCCGAAGGTTCGAATCCTTCCGGGCTCACCAGCAATTCCAGTAGTTCATTTGAAGAATGACTACCGCAGCTTGTGCGAGAGCATCAGTCGGGTAACTCCCGGATAGCGTAAGGTTTTGGGATAGAAGCTTCATCAATCGTGCGGAGCAAAGGGTCCCAAGTAGAGCAACACTGAAAAAGATTGATCACGACCGACGGCGCTGGCTCACGAGGCGAGCAGCCCGACTAGATCGGCGACAGCGTCAGTGAAGAAGGCCGTGCAGAAAACAACGCAGCAACCAAGTCCGCTACGCATCCATGTCGCAAAAATAAGCTACACTATCGACCCGCACCATAAAGGAAGAGCAGCTCCACAAAATCGCGTCAACCCGAACGCTATCGCTCTCATCTGTATCGCACGATTGAGACCGAATCGTGTGCAAATGCTATACCAGCCCGACGCTTACGGGTTAAGAAGACAGCGAACCAAACTTTATGAGCTGAGCCGCGAAGGCTCGAGAGGCCGACACCGATAGGCCGGCACGACAGACTTCTATTCAGTCTGACTCTTACCGCGTTGATATCGGATTTATTTGAAAATCTATGCATCTCAGGCTTAATGTTTAGTATATCTCTTCGCCGCGAACGATACGCTGCCTGGGTAGCAATGGCTTGGTCAAACACAGTTCCCTGCTACTTCATGATCTGCTCAGACGAGCCGTTTGATGATTCTAATACTACGGAGATTCTGTGTTGAACCCTTTCCTACTTGTCCCCCTCTAATCGAATATACCCCTAACGCCTTTATGGCACTATGAAACGGCGAGTTATCTTCATTGAAAAGCCTCGTGATCGAGTTGTCTTACAAACTCTGATTCAGACGTCATCGAACAGATAGCTGATATCTCTAGTGAAGACTTTGGTACACTTGTCGGTGCTCTAAGCGTTTCGTTCTTTCATATCTGGGAGTTCCATCGGGGGGAGGGTAGTGCCCGCTCCGATGAGTTGTGCCGAGCTATCTACGAAGCCATGAACCTCGCGACTGACTACTGGTCGCGAGGCTTTGGGCACAACGTTGAGCTTCAGCGGCTGGCAGAGAGTAAGATATTCGGCGCGCAAGCTCTGATGGACGGCCTGTATGCAGATTTCAAGTCCACAGTGAGATACGAGGATCTTCAGTGCTAGATCGTTCCGCTTCCGATCTTCTGGACGCGCTTACGGGCGGACAATTTTCGGAACCTGGTAGGCCCGAGGACCGAGATCGCTTGATGAAATGCCCGGTCTCAGCTAGCCTGCTGATTGTCGAAATTCGCAGAGCGCACCGGCACACCATCCCGTTCATCAAAATTGCCAAGCAGGTCCAGAAGAACCGCCAACTTCCGCCGCTGGGAACCTAGGCCCGATCGTCGGTGCTTCGTTCCCATTACAATTTATGCCGAAAGAAGGCCATGACAACGGCCTTTCGCTCCATCACCCGGTTCCAGTTCCCCGCCATACAGATCTCCGTCGTCGTCGGACTTTTCGCAGGCACCGATCCTTCGACCCACGAGAATCCTCCCAGATGAATGGCAATGGTAACCCAGTCTTCTGGTCAATTGGCCGAAGGTTCGAATCCTTCCGGGCTCACCAGCAACCCCTGACGCCGTCCGCTAGGGGCGTCGCTTCACCGCCGCGGCTGCGGCAACCAGCCCGCCGGCCACGAAGTCGAGATCGTCGCGGCCGAGGCGGGCCGGGAGACGGACGTCGCAGGCCCGCATCAGCATGGCGCGTGTGCGCGGCAGGTCGGGTTGCGGCCCGAGGAAGCCCCAGTTCCAGAAGGCGCGGGCGTTGCCCTCCGAAAGCCCGAAGACCTGCACATCGACCCCGAGGACCTCGGCCTCGCGCTGGAAGGCCCGCGCCTCGTCGTCGGTATCGAATCCGCGGAGGTTGAACTGGATCGAATCCGGCGCGCGCAGCTCGCGATCGAGCGGCGGCGGCACCTCGAGCCAGGGCGAGGCGTTCAGCAACGCGGCCACGTAGTCGTGGTTTGCCCGCCCGTCGCGGGCGCGGCGCGGAACCTCGGCGATCTGTGGTCGCAGCACCGCTGCCGAAAGGTTGTTCATGCGCAGGTTGTAGAGCGGCAGCCGGTTCTGCCAGAAGCCGCAGCGCTCCTGACCGACGGCGTGCTTCTTCCAGTTGTGCTCGTAGGCGCCGGACATGACGATCGCGCGGGCGATGAGATCCGGGTCGTCGGTCACCAGCATGCCGCCCTCGCCGGCGTTGATCAGCTTGTAGGACTGGAACGAGAAGCAGCCGATCCGCCCGATCGTCCCGATCCTGCGCCCCGCCCAGAGGGTGCCGAGCGAATGCGCCGCATCCTCGATCACCGGCACGCCGTTCGCCGCCGCCAGCGCCATGATCGCGTCCATGTCCGAGGTGTGGCCACGCATGTGGCTGACCAGCACGGCCTCGGCGCCCGCCGCCAGCTTGGTTTCCAGATCGGCGAGGTCGATGCGATAGGTCTCCCCCACCTCCACGAGCACCGGCACGCCGCCGGCATGCACCACCGCCGACGGCACCGCGGCGAAGGTGAAGGCCGGGATCAGCACCCGGCCGCCCGGGGAAAGGTCGAGCGCCTTCAGCGACAGGAACAGCGCCGAGGAGCAGGAACTGACCGCCAGCGCGTAGGGCACCCCCATGAACGCCGCGAACTCCGCCTCGAGCCGCGCCACCGGCGCGTCGGCGGTGCGGTAGCGGAACAGATCGCCGGTGGCGAGCAGCGCCTCGATTTCGGTGCGCGCGGCCTCCGGGATCGGCTCGGCGTCGTGGACGTTCGGGGCCGGAACCACCGAGGCGCTGCGACGGCTGGGATCGGGTCGCGCGTCGAGGGGTGCGGGGCGGTCCTGGCGGAAGCCGCCGGGAGGCTGGTGGTGCATGGCTCAGACCTTCTGGTAGCCGCAGGCGCGAAAGAACTCCCGCACCTCGTCGGTCAGGAACCCCTTGCCGCTCGCCAGCTGCGGCAGGTCGAAACCGCCGCCGGTGTTGATCTCGATCAGCACCGGACCGTCCGCCGTCACCGCGATGTCCATCGACTGGTAGCGCAGCGGCCGGAAGATCGGCGCGCACGCCCGGGCGAGATCGAGCACCGCGTCCCACATCGGCACCGTCTCCCCCACCAGCGCCGCCCCCGTGTCCGGGTGCTCGACATGATCGGTGGTTCCGAACCGATGCCGGCTGCGCGCCGTCGACACCCGCCCGCTGGCCACGTCGATGCTGCAGGCGAGGTTGCCGGGCCGCCAGAAGCTGTCGGCGATGTTGTTCCGCGCCGGCAGCTTGAGGACGGCGAAGGGGATTTCGACGTCGGTCCCGGAGGCCAGGACGCAGACCCGCACCGTGGCCAGACCGTCGGTATATGGCGCGAAGAACCCGTGGTTGGTTTCCAGCCGCTGCAGCAGGTAGCTCGTCCCGCCCACGAACTCGTCCATCAGCGCCGCGTAGCCCATCCAGCCGCGTCCCTTCAGGCGCAGCCCCGTCGCATCCGCCTCCTCGACGAGGAAGGTGCCGTAGCTGCAGATCCCCCGGTTCTCCTTGGCGAAGACCGGCAGGACTTCGCCCGAACGCAGGAACGCCTCGAGATCGGCCGCCGTGGAAATCTTCCGCGTGCCCGGAAACGACCGATCCGTCGAGTCGATCACCGCCAGCGTCTCGGGCACCCGCACATCCGACCGTGCGAGGATGTGCCCGCACAGCCACTTGTCCTCGGTCGCCGCCTGCCAGGTCATGTCGCAACAGGACCGGGTGATCGGCCAGTGCAGCGTGTTGGTGATGAACCGGGCCTGCTCGCCGAGGCCGTTGCGCTCCCGGTCGTACACCCCGTACTCCACGTATTCCTGCAGCGTCAGCTTTCCCGGACCACGTTTCAGCCGAAAGAACTCCCCGACCAGCTCCATCGGCGACCGCCCGCTCGCCTTGTGGGCGTAACGCAGCCAGTCGGCCATCGCCGGCTTGTCTCGGCGGTGCTCGGCGAGGTCGTGGGTGACGGCATGGCCGGGCTGCGCGGGCTGCCTTTCCGACGCGAGGTGGTCCGCGAGATTTCCGTCCATCCGCTCCTCCAGAAGGGAGACAATCTTCGTCTCGCGCCCGACACGGAAGCGCCCCCCCAATTGAGAGCCGCCCCCTTAAGAATCGGTGAATGCTCGGGTTCGCCCCGTCAGCGCCACCCACTCAGGATGAACCATCTGGACGCGAGCGGGGGATTGACTTTACCGTTCAGTCTAGACAACTCATGGGCTTTCGTGCAGTACCCGCCGGGCCTGCGCCGGCGGACGCGTTTGCTAGTGAATGAGGGGGGAGCGATGTTCTGGCGACTGATCCTGGCCGTCGTACTCCTCGTCGCCATCGTCGGCGGCATCGTGGGGTTCAACCTCTTCCGCGACAAGATGATCGCCGGCTACTTCGCCTCGATGCAGCCGCCGCCCGTCACCGTGTCCACCACCGAGGTCGCGCCGGTGACATGGCACCCCGGCCTCAGCGCCATCGGCAGCGCCCGCGCCAAGCAGGGGGTCGAGCTTGCGGTCGAGACCGGGGGCATCGTCCAGGACATCCTGTTCGACGCCAACGACCACGTGGAGCAGGGCCAGCACCTGGTCCAGCTCGACGACAGCATCGAGGCCGCCGACCTGGCGGCCGCGCAGGCCTCGCTCGAGCTCAGCCAGACCCAGCTCGACCGCGCCACCGAGCTTCGCAATCGCGGGGTCACGGCGATCAACGAGCTCGATCAGGCCCAGGCCACCGAACGCAGCGCCCAGGCGCAGGTGGTCAAGCTCACCGCGGTGCGCGACCAGAAGAGCCTCGAGGCACCGTTCGCGGGCATCGTCGGCATTCCGCAGGTCGACGTCGGCCAGTACGTGGTGCCCGGCACGGTCTATGCGACGCTGCAGGACCTCGACAACATGCGGGTCGACTTCTCGATGCCGGAACAGCAGATCCGGCTGATCAGGATCGGCATGCCGCTGACGGTTTCGAGCGAGGTCGGCGACACCCGCCTGCGCGGCCAGATCGTCGCGATCGAGCCGCGGATCGATCCCAACAGCCGGCTGGTGACGGTCCGCGCCGAGGTCGACAATCCGAACGGCGAGCTCAACCCGGGCCAGTTCCTGCAGGTCCGCGTCGAGCTGCCCGAGGAGACCAACGTCATCGCGCTGCCGCAGACCGCGGTGAGCTCGAACCTGTTCGGCGACGCGGTCTACGTGGTGCGCAGCGAGGGCGAGGGCGACGACCAGACCCAGAAGGTCGAGCAGGTGTTCGTCAAGACCGGCCGCCGCTCCGGCGGCCTCGTCGAGATCGTCGATGGCGTCACTGCCGGCGAGGAGGTGGTGACCGCAGGGCAGAACCGGCTCTCGGGCGGGGCGCGGGTGACGGTGGACAACGCCGTGAACCCGGCGCCGCAGCCCGCGGCCGCGACCAACTAGGCCGCCCCGGATGCTGAGCGAAATCTTCATCCGGCGGCCGGTGCTCTCCACCGTGCTGGCCGCCTTCATCCTGCTCCTCGGCTTCCAGGCGATCTTCCGCCTGCCGGTGCGCCAGTATCCGGAGGTGGAGGAGACCGTCGTCACCATCACCACCGTCTACCGCGGCGCCCAGCCGGACCTGATCCAGGGCTTCATCACCGCGCCGATCGCCTCAGCGGTCGCCACCACCGAGAACATCGACTACGTCACCTCGTCGTCGACGCCGTCGGCCAGCGTCGTCAGCGTGCACATGAAGCTCGGCTCCGATCCCGACGTGGCGCTGACCGAGGTGCTGTCCAAGGTTCAGGGCGTGCGGGGCCAGCTTCCCGACGAGACCGACGACCCGGTGATCGTCAAGGGCACGGGCATGCAGTTCGCGCTGATGTACCTGGCCGCGCTCAACCCGAACATGACCCAGGAGCAGCTCACCGAGTATCTCGAGCGGGTGATCCGGCCGCGGATGTCGACCATCGAGGGCGTCGCCGAGATCCAGATCATCGGCGCCTCGAACTACGCCATGCGGGTCTGGCTCCAGCCGGACCAGATGGCCGCCCGCGGCGTCACCGCCACCGACGTGCTTACGGCGATCCGCGCCTCGAACTTCCTCGCCGCCCCGGGCAAGACCGAGAACGAGTACGTCGCCTTCAACATCACCATGCAGACCACCCTGCAGGACCCGGAGGCGTTCGGCGCCCTGCCGCTGAAATCCGAAGGCGACGCGGTGGTGCGGCTGCGCGACGTGGCGGACGTGCAGCTCGCCGGCGCCGAGCGCGAGGAGGTCGTCACCTTCAACGGCCAGCCCGGCACCTTCATCGGCGTCTTCCCGACCCCGGCGGCGAACCCGCTCGACACCGCCGCCGCGGTGGTGGACGAACTGCCGCGGATCAACGACACGCTGCCCCAGGGCATGAAGCTCGAGCTCGTCTACGATTCCACCGAGACGATCAGCGGCTCGATCCGCGAGGTGTTCAAGACCATCGGCGAGGCGGTGGCCATCGTGGTGGTGGTGATCCTGCTGTTCCTCGGCTCGTTCCGCTCCGTGCTGATGCCGGTGGTCACCATCCCGCTGTCGCTGATCGGCGTCTGCGCGATCCTGCTGGGGCTCGGTTACTCGATCAACCTTCTGTCGCTGCTGGCCATGGTGCTGGCGATCGGCCTGGTGGTGGACGACGCCATCGTGGTGGTGGAGAACATCCACCGCCACATCGAGGACGGCCTGAAGCCGATGGAGGCCGCCATCCTCGGCATGAAGGAGATCACCGGCCCGGTCATCGCCATGACGCTGACGCTCGCCGCGGTGCTCTCGCCGCTCGGCTTCACCGGCGGGCTGACCGGCTCGCTGTTCCGCGAGTTCGCCTTCACGCTGGCCGGCGCGGTGATCATCTCCGGGGTGGTCGCGCTGACCATCACGCCGACGATGGCGGCGCGCCTGCTGAAATCCGGCCACGGCAGCCGGTTCCAGCGCATCGTCGACGGCACCTTCGACCGGGTGGCGAACTGGTACGAGCGGCGGGTTTCGAGCTCGCTCGACTACCGTCCGGTGACGCTGCTGCTGGTGCTGGCGCTGGTCGGCGCCACCGGGTTCATGTTCCTCAAGACCACCACCGAGCTCGCCCCCGAGGAGGACCAGGGGGCGCTGTTCGCCATCCTCAACGGCCCGCGCTACGCCACCCTCGACTACACCGAGCTCTACACCGACCAGATCCACCGGCTGACCGAAGGCATCCCCGAGGTCCGCACCGAGTTCTCCATCGTCGGTTTCGGCGGCGCCACCAATTCCGGCTTCTACATCTGGGCGCTCAAGGACTGGGCCGAGCGCGACCGCTCGCAGAAGGAGATCCAGCAGGAAATCCAGGGCAGCCTCGGCAAGGTCGCGGGCGTCGAGGGCTTCGTCTTCTCGCCGCCGTCGCTGCCGGGCTCCGGCGGTGGCCTGCCGATCACCGTGATCATCCAGTCGATCCACGACGCCTCCCGGGTCTACGAGATCGCCGAGGAGGTGAAGACCAAGGCCGAGGCCACCGGCCGCTTCATCGTGGTGCAGAACAGCCTCTCCTTCGACGCGCCGCAGGTGCGGGTCACCATCGACCGCGACCGCGCCGCCAGCCTCAACGTGCCGATCAGCGAGATCGGCAACACCCTCGGGCTGATGGTCGGCGGCGCCGCCGTCGGCCAGTTCGACCGCGATTCCAACAGCTATGACATCATCACCCAGGTGCCGCAGGAGTACCGCAACAACCCCGAGCGCCTCGGCGAGTTCTTCGTGCGCGCCGCCAGTGGCGCGATGGTGCCCTTGAGCTCGGTCGTCACCATCGAGACCACCACCGACGCCGCGGCGATCGAGCAGTTCAACCAGCTCAACTCGGCCACCATCTCGGCCCTGCCGCTGCCGGGCGTCAGCACCGGCGACGGTCTGGCGGCGATCCAGGACATCATGCGCGAGGTGCTGCCCGAGGGGTTCTTCATCGACTATTCCGGCCAGTCGCGCCTCGAGGTCCAGCAGGGCAACACCATCCTGATCGCCTTCGGGCTGGCGCTGCTCGTCATCTACCTGGTGCTCGCCGCCCAGTTCGAGAGCTTCCGCGATCCGTTCATCATCCTGATGGCGGTGCCGCTGTCGATCTTCGGCGCGGTGCTGCCGCTCAACCTCGGGCTCGGGACCCTCAACATCTACACCCAGGTCGGGCTGATCACCCTGATCGGTCTGATCACCAAGCACGGCATCCTGATGGTGGAGTTCGCCAACCAGCAGCGCGAGCAGCGCGGCCTCTCCCGCCATGACGCCATCATCGCCGCCGCCAAGATCCGCCTGCGGCCGATCCTGATGACCACCGCCGCGATGGCGCTGGCCGTGGTGCCGCTGATCATCGCCGTTGGCGCCGGCGCCGCCGCCCGCTACTCGATGGGCCTGGTGATCTTCTCCGGTCTGATCGTCGGCACCATGTTCACGCTGTTCGTGGTGCCGATGTTCTACACGCTGATCTCCCACCGCGATGCGGCGAAGGAGAGCCCGGAGGGCGTTCCGGCGGAATAGGCGGTGCGGGCGTTGGGTGCGGGGTTGTTCCGCGCTCCGGGACACAAAAAAGCGCCCCGCGGGGCGCTTTCTTTCGTGGCCGCCGGGTCCGCCCGGTTCAGGCCAGGATGGTGATCGGAATTCCGGTCGGCACCATCGACCAGATCTCCTCGATCTCCCTGTCGGAGACCGCGATGCACCCCGCCGTCCAGTCCGGCTTGCGCTGGTCGGCGGCGCGGGTCGGTCCGCCGTGGATGAAGATGTCGCCGCCCGGCCGCACCCCCATCGCCCGTGCCCGGGCGATGTCGAGCGCATTGGGATAGCTGACCCCGAGGCTGAGGTAGAAATCGCTGCGCGGGTTGCGCCGGTCGATGTAGTAGCGCCCTTCCGGGGTCCGGCCGTCGCCGGAGCGCTGCTTGGGGCCGTCCGGCGTGAAGCCGAGATGCACCTTGTAGCGCTTCAGCGTCCGATCCCCGGCCATCAGGGCCAGGACGCGGTTGGATTTGGAGACGACGATGCTGTTCGCCCGCGGGGCCGCGGTCTGCACGTAGGCCGCGCGCGCCGGCTGGGTCGCGCCCACCGCGAAGAAGCCCGCGGTCAGCGCCAGTGCGCTGCGCCTGGTCCAGAGGCTCTCGTCCCTCGTATCGTCGGAAAGAGGATGCTCATCCTCCTCGTGAAGCCATGTCCGCTCGTTCATTTTGCCTGCTCTTTGTCGTTGTTTTGATGCGCCCTTGAGGACGACGTGATTTCTGCTTGATATGGTTGACATACCCCTAATCGGGGAGATTCGGGAAGTCTGTTCGGCAAAAATCTGCCGAGCGGTGATCTGCGGCCGCTTCGGCCTGTTCGGCAGCCGCCCGGCCCCTTTCCTCACGGCGCCGCGTTAGCACATCGCAAATGCCTTTGTGGTTCGCTCGCCGCGGAAAACGGTCAAACCGATCCGCCCGGCCAGAGCGGATGAATTCGGGCTGGATACGGGCATGGGCTTCCTGAGACGCATGGGCCTCGACAAGGCACCGGATACCGAGGCGCGCGGCGTCCGGGAAGCCCGGGCGATGCCGCGCGGCGCGCCGGCCGAGGTCGGGTCCCTGCCCGAAGCCACCATCGCGTTCTGCAAGTCGCAGGGGCTTCTGCCGGCGCCGCCGGTCTACGAGGCGATCTACACCCATCTCGGGGGTGAGAACCCGGGCCTCAGCACCTGCATCGAGACGGCGCTGGCGAGCGGTCCGCTGACCCAGCAGGGGGTCATGCGCATCCATGACGAGTTCCTGAATTCGGGCACCGCCGCGCAGCGCCTCGGCAAGATCGGCGCCGGCATAGGCCGCGAGGTCGAGGACGCCTCCGGCGCGCTGAGCGAAGGCATCCAGGCCGGCGACGCCACACGCGACGAACTCGCCCGCCTGACCGCCGCCATCGCCCGCGAGCCCAACCGGCAGACGCTGGTCGATCAGGCGCTGCGGATGCGCGAGATCGGTCTGGCCCAGCTTTCCGCCAACGTGCGGTTGCGCGAACGGCTGCACTACACCCAGAACCGGCTCTCGATCCTCGAGAACGAGCTTCTCGAGCACATCGCCGTGGCCAATACCGACCATCTGACCAAGCTCGCCAACCGCCGCGCGCTGCATCATCGCCTGAACGCGCTGCTGGCGCGGCCGCTCAATCCGGCGTCGCCCGAGTGCTTCATCATGGTCGACGTCGACGGCTTCCGGCAGGTCAACGAGGTCCACGGCCACGACATCGGCGACAACATCCTGCGCAAGCTCGCCGAGATCCTGAGCAACGGCGTGCGTCCCGACAACTTCGTCGGGCGCTGGGGCGGCGAGAAGTTCGCGATCCTGATGGGCAAGGGTGGGGGCCAGTCGGCGGTGGAAAAGGCCGAGCACATCCGCCGCAGCCTCGAGGCCTTCAGCTGGACCCGCAAGAAGGATGGCGGCGAGATCGGCACCGTCACCGCGTCGTTCGGCGTCTGCGAGCGCCGCGACGACGACACCGCCGAAAGCTTCGCCCAGCGCGCCGACGCGGCACTCCATCGCGCCAAGGCCGACGGCCGAAATCGCGTGTTCTTCATCGGCGATTCCGGCGACGGGCGGCCTCTCGTCTGATCGGTTCGCGGTGCCGGTACTGGCGTCGGACGGGCGGCGAGGCGCGTGACTTCCTTGCCAGTCGGTTAATTTAACGACTCGGACGCCGTGATTTCAATCACTTACCATAATATCCCGTGCGGACAGTGCGGACACCCTGCCGACCGGACCGGAGGCGAAGCGACCGGCCGAGCCGTTCTCAGAGCGCTGCCGGCTGATCCGATCCCGCTCCTGGTGCGCCGCGCCCGCTCGGAGGCGCTCTTCAGCTGGCCGCACGCCGCCATGATGTCCTCGCCGCGCGGGGTGCGCACCGGCGAGGCATAGCCGGCGCGGTTGACGATGGCCCCGAACGCCTCGATCCGCCCGGGCGCGGACCGCTCGTAGGGGGCGCCGGGCCAGGGATTGAACGGGATCAGATTGATCTTGGCCGGGATCCCGGCGATCAGCCGGACCAGCCGCCGGGCGTCGGCGTCCGAATCGTTCACCCCGTCGAGCATCACGTACTCGAAGGTGATCCGCTCGGCGTTCGACAGCCGCGGATAGGCCCGGCAGGCATCGATCAGCGCCGCGACGTTCCACTTGCGATTGATCGGCACCAGCCTGTCGCGGACCTCGTCGGTGGTCCCGTGCAGCGAGATCGCCAGCTGGCAGCCGATCTCGGCACCGACCCGCGCGATCTCCGGCACGACCCCCGAGGTCGAGAGGGTGATGCGCCGGCGCGACAGGGCGATGCCCTCGCCGTCCATCGCGATCTTCATCGCGTCGCGGACCGGCTCGAAGTTGTAGAGCGGCTCGCCCATGCCCATCAGCACCACGTTCGACACCAGCCGCTTCTCGTCGGGCTTGCGGCCGAAGTCGTCGAGATCCTCGCGGGCGACCAGGATCTGCCCGACGATCTCGGCCGCCGTCAGGTTGCGCACCAGCCGCTGCGTGCCGGTGTGGCAGAACGAGCAGGTGAGCGTGCAGCCGACCTGCGACGAGATGCAGAGTGTCCCGCGGTCGGTCTCGGGAATGTAGACGGTCTCGATCTCGTGCCCGCCCTCGATCCGCAGCAGATACTTCCGGGTGCCGTCCGCCGAGACCTGCCGCGTCACTACCTCCGGGCGGACAATGGCGAAGTGCCCGGAGAGCCGCGCGCGGTAAGGCCGGGCGAGGTTGGTCATCTCCTCGAAGTCGCGCGCGCCGCGATGATAGAGCCACTGCCAGATCTGGCTGACCCGCATCGTCGCCTGCGCCTCCGGCGTCCCGGCCTCGATCAGCGCCGCCCGCATGTCCTCGCGGCTCATGCCGACGAGGTTCGGCAACGCCGCCGCGGCCCGTGCGCGCGGCAGGGTGACGAGATCGGGCGTGATCGGAGCGGTCGCGGTCATCGGTTCAACATCGGTCGGTTCAACATCGGCTGGCTTGGGGCCATAGATAGGCGACGGACCGCCAAAACGCCAGCGGCCGGCTCAGATCGCGTCGAGCAGCGTCTCGCCGGCGCTGATCTCGCACGCGCCGGGGCTCGCCTCGACGTTGAGGATCCGCACCACCCCGTCCTCGGCCAGCATCGCGTAGCGCTTCGAGCGGGCCTGGAACCCGACAGGGGCGGCGTCGAAGGCGAGGCCGATCGCGGTGGTGAACTCCGAGAACGGATCGGCCAGCATCCGGATCCCGGCCGGGATCGCGCCGGTCGCCTCGCCCCAGGCCTGCATCACGAACGGATCATTGACCGACACGCAGGCGATGTCGTCCACTCCCTTGGCGCGCAACGCGTCCGCGACACGGATGAAGCTCGGGACGTGCAGCGTCGAGCAGGTGCCGGTATAGGCCCCCGGAAGCCCGAACAGCGCCACCTTGCGACCGCGAAGCAGCGCCGCGCCCGTCACCGTCTCGACCCCCTCCACACCCTTCTCCAGAAACGTCGCCTCGGGCAGCGTTTCGCCGGTCGCTATGGTCATGGCTTCTTCCTCCCGTGGGGTTGCGGTGCTTGACCGGCGACATATAGACGGACTTGTCGGGAAGCAAACGGACACGCAGGGGCCATGGACCCGAAGACGGCGCGGATCGTGGTGGTGGGCGCGGGCCAGGCCGGCGCCTCGATGGTGGCGAAGCTCCGCGCGCTCGGGCATACCGGCCCGCTGACCCTCGTCGGCGCCGAACCGTCGCCACCCTACCAGCGCCCGCCGCTGTCCAAGGCCTATCTGAAGGGAGAGATGGCGCGCGAGCGGCTGTTGCTGCGCCCCGAGAGCTTCTACGAGACCGAAGGCATCGCGCTCCTCACTTCCACCCGCGCCACGGCCATCGACCGGAGCGCCCGCACGGTGGCGCTCGAGGACGGCCGCGTCCTGCCGTTCGACCTGCTGGCGCTCACCACCGGCGCAAGTCCCCGCCGCCTGCCCGCCGCGATCGGCGGCGATCTCGCGGGCGTGCTCGCGATGCGCCACCTCGCGGACGCCGACAAGCTGGCCGCTGCCGTCCGCCCCGGGGCGGCCGCGCTGATCGTCGGCGGCGGCTACATCGGCCTCGAGGCCGCGGCGGTGCTGCGGGAGAAGGGCCTTGCCGTCACGCTGATCGAACAGGCCCCGCGTATCCTCGCCCGCGTCGCCGCCCCCGCCACAGCCGACTACTTCCGCGCGCTGCACCAGGGCCACGGCGTCGCGATCCGCGAGGCGACGAGGCTCGCCCGCCTCACCGGCGCGGACGGCCGCCTCACCGGCGCGGAATTCGCCGACGGCACCCGGATCGCCGCCACCCTCGCGCTCGTCGGCATCGGCATCGACCCCGACACCGGGCTCGCCGAGGCCGCCGGCCTCGCGCTCGAAAACGGCATCCGCGTCGACGAGCACGGCCGCACCTCCGACCCGGCCATCTTCGCCGCCGGCGACTGCGCCAGCTTCCCCTGGGCCGGCGCCCGCCTGCGCCTCGAAAGCGTGCCCAACGCCATCGACCACGGCGAAGCGGTCGCCGCCGCCATGCTGGGCGATCCCGCCGGCTACCACCCCCGCCCGTGGTTCTGGTCCGACCAGTACGACGTCAAGCTGCAGATCGCCGGCCTCAACGCCGGCTGGGAGCGGACCACCACCCGCCCCGGCGCGCGCCCCGGCAGCCAGTCGGTCTGGTACTGGCGCGGCGACCGCCTGCTCGCCGTCGACGCGATGAACGACCCGCGCGCCTACATGACCGCCAAGCGCTGGATCGAGTCCGGCGTCTCCCCCGACCCCGACGCCACCGCCGATCCCGCCACCGACCTGAAGGCCCTGGCCTGATGCGCATCGTCGGCGGCGTCCATCGCGGCCTGACGCTGGCCGATCTCGGCGCCGGGGATCCCGCGGGCCACCTGCGCCCGACCTCCGACCGGGTGCGCGAGAGCCTGTTCAACCTGCTCGCCCACGGCCCCTACGGTGATCCCGCCCCGCCCGAAGGTCGCAATGTCCTCGACCTCTTCGCCGGCACCGGCGCGCTCGGCCTCGAGGCGCTGTCGCGCGGCGCCGTCCACGCCACCTTCGTCGACCACGGCCGCGCCGCGCTCGCGCTCCTGCGCCGCAACCTCGCCCGGATGCAGGCCGAGGACGCAGCCCGCGTCGTCACCCGCGACGCCACGCGCCTCGGCCGCAACCCCGGCGCCGCCTGCGACCTCGTCTTTCTCGACCCGCCCTACGGCCTCGGCCTCGGCGAGAAGGCGGTCGCCTCGGCGCTGTCCGGCGGCTGGGTGGCGACCGGCGGGCTGGTTGTGTGGGAGGAGCGCGTTGACCAGAGGGCGCCGCCCGGCTTGACCCGCCTCGACAGCCGCCGCTATGGGGACACGATGATCGCGATCTACCGCTCCACCGCGCCGCTGCCGGTCTTCGAGCCATGACCGAGGCCCGCCGGCTGCTGGGCCGGGTCTTCGGCTTTCCGGACTTCCGCCCCGGCCAGGAGGAGATCGTCTCGGCCGTAGAGGCGGGCCGCGACGTGCTCGCCATCATGCCGACCGGCGGCGGCAAGTCGCTGTGCTACCAGTTGCCCGCGCTGACCCGCCCCGGCGTCACCCTCGTCATCTCGCCGCTGATCGCGTTGATGCGCGACCAGGTCCGCGCACTCCGCGCCGCCGGCGTCGAGGCGGCCGCGCTCACCTCGCAGACCGACCGCGACGAGATGGACGCCACCTTCGCCGCCCTCGACGAGGGCCGGATGAAGCTGCTCTACATGGCCCCCGAGCGGCTCGCGAGCGCAGGCGCCCTGCTCCGCCGCATCGATCTCGCGCTGCTCGCCGTCGACGAGGCGCACTGCGTCAGCCAGTGGGGCCACGACTTCCGCCCCGACTACCTGCGCATCGGCGAACTGCGCCGCGCGCTCGGCGGCGTCCAGACCGTCGCGCTCACCGCCACCGCCGACGCCGAAACCCGCGCCGAGATTGCCCGCCGCCTGTTCGGCGGCCAGACCCCCGAGACCTTCCTGCGCGGATTCGACCGCCCCAACCTCACGCTCGCCTTCGCGCCCAAGGACAACCCGCGCCGCCAGATCCTCGCCTACGCCGCCGCCCGCCGCGGCCAGTCCGGCATCGTCTACTGCTCCAGCCGCGCCCGCACCGAAAGCCTCGCCGTGGCGCTCTCCGAGCAGGGCCACACCGCGCTCGCCTACCACGCCGGGCTGTCGCCCGACGACCGCCGCCTCGGCGAGACCCGCTTCCAGCGCGAGGACGGCCTGATCGTCTGCGCCACCATCGCCTTCGGCATGGGCGTCGACAAGCCCGACATCCGCTTCGTCGCCCACGCCGACCTGCCGAAGTCGATCGAGAGCTACTACCAGGAGATCGGCCGCGCCGGCCGCGACGGTGCCCCCGCCGACACCCTCACCCTCTACGGACCCGACGACATCCGCCTCCGCCGCACCCAGATCGACGAAGGCGCCTCGCCGGTGGAGCGCAAGCAGGCCGACCACAAGCGCCTCAACGCGCTCCTCGGCCTCGCCGAAGCCAAGCGCTGCCGCCGTCAGACCCTGCTCGCCTACTTCGGAGAGACCCATCCCGAGCCGTGCGGCAACTGCGACCTCTGCCGCGACGCGCCCGAGCTGTTCGATGCCACCGAGGCCGCCCGCATGGCCTTCTCCGCCGCGCTGCGCACCGGAGAGAGCTTCGGCGCCGGGCACCTCATCGCCATCCTGCGCGGCGAGGGGGCCGAGAACGTGCTGCGCCGCGGCCACGACCGCCTGCCGACCTTCGGCGTCGGGAAGGACCGATCGCGGGCCGAATGGCAGGCGATCTTCCGCCAGTTGATGGGACTCGACCTGCTGCGCCCCGACCCCGCCCGCCACGGTGCGCTGCGCCTGACCGAAGACGCCCGGCCGCTCCTGCGCGGCGACACCACGCTGGAACTTCGCGCCGACAGCCTGCGCCACGCGGCCCGCGCGCCGACCCGCGCCGCACCGGCCGCGCTGGTGGCCGAGGAGGACGAGGGCCTGCTCGCGGCGCTGAAATCGAAACGCCGCGCGCTCGCCGACGCCGCCGGCGTTCCGGCCTACGTGATCTTCCCCGACCGCACGCTGATCGAGATGGCGACCCGCCGCCCCCAGACCCTCGACGCCCTGAGCGGCATCACCGGCGTCGGCTCGGTCAAGCTCGAACGCTTCGGACCGGCCTTCCTCGAAATCCTGACCGGCAGCGCCCCGGCGCCGGTCCACCCGGCCCGCCGCAAGCTCGCGGGCCAGCCATCCGGGGCACTGTTCGACCGGTTGCACGCCGCCCAGGTTGCACTCTCGCGTGGCGCGGACGGGCTCGGCAAGCCGCTGAACTGCACCGCCTCGACCATCTCGCGCATTGCCGAACTGCGGCCCGACAGCCTCGATGCGCTGCAGCAGATCAGCGGCATGGGTCCGCAGAAGGCGGAGCGCTTCGGCGGCGCCTTCCTCGAGATCCTTCGCGCGACGGGCTGATAGAAGGCTAGCGCGCGAACCGCTCGAGCAGTTGATCGAGGGACAACCGTCCCGGCCCCCAGGCCATGATTCCGAGCGCCATCGCTGCCCAGGTGATATGAATCGGCCAGCCTTCCGGCACGGTCAGCTGGACGACCAGCGTCATCGCCAGCAGGGCCAGCGCCGAGAGACGGGTCGCCAATCCGATCACCAGCAGCACCGGAAACAGGATCTCGGCCGTCCCCGAAGCAAACGCCACCAGCCCTGGCGCCGGATAGGGATACGGGCCGCCCGGCAAGTGAAGCTGAAACTGGATCTTGAACAACAGCGCCGCGCTGTCCTTGAGTTGCAGGAATCCATCCCACTTGTTGACCCCGGAGCGCCAGAACGGCACAGCGAGCCCGAGACGCAGCACCAACTGGGTGAGCGAGGGCTGGGCGATCGTCTGCGCCAGGACGGTCGCCCGACGGCCAAGCGCGCCCAGGCCATGCCGGAACCGGCCGGCGGCCGCCTGCGTCGTGGTCATCGGCGCCATTTTCAATCTCCCGTGCGCACTGCGATGAAAACACCAGCCTCGATCATCCCGGCGATGCCGGCGGACAGATCGAAGCCGGGCGCCTCGGCGACGCCAGCGGCGGCCGCCGCTCCCAATGTCTCGCCGGCAACGAGCCCGCCGAGGAACGCGGCTCCTCCGGGCGGCAGCCTTCGCACCACCACATCGAGCGCCGGCCGGGTGATCAGCGCAACTTCCGGCCCTGTGGCGGCGATCCGGCCGACCGGCCCTTCGCCGCGGTTCGCCGCGAAGATGCTCACCGCCGGATGGCGCGAGGGCACGATCCGCGCGGCCGGATGCACCTCCAGCACCGCATCGCACAGCCGCTCCGGCCTGATCGCGGCTAGGGCCGTCGGCGCCAGCGGATCCGCGTCGGCGGCGTGGTAGGCGTCGAGCCAGGCCCGCTCGATCCGCGCCACGTCGCCAAGCCACGGCATGTCCCGCGCGTGTTCGTAGCGGTCGATGAAGTCGGCAAATCCCTCGCCGTACTCGAACAGCAGCGGCGATGTCGGCGGGCTGGCGCGAACATGAGACCGCGCCATCGCCCGGAAGAACTCCGGGCCGGTGATGCGCTGCGTCGCCGGATAGACCGCCGCGAGGGCGTCGATCAGGCTGACGGTGACGTTGTTGCGATAGATGCCATAGCGCCGCGTCGCCGCCTTGCCGCGCGGCCCCGCGATCGCGGCGGGCACCGGAAGCCCGGGATCGAGCAGCGCCGCGGCGAACCCCGCGGCATGACCGGGCGTCTCAGGAGATGGCATGCAACCGCTCCCGCGCGGGAATGCGCGCGTGACGATCGAGGATCGCCCGCGCGGCGGCCGCCTCGGCCTTGAGAACCGGCCAGTCGGGGATGTCGCTGTCCCATTCCACCAGAGTCGGCACCCCGCCCGCGCGGGCGATGACGCGGTCGTAGAGCGCCCACACCGGGTCGGGCACCGGGGCGTCGTGGCTGTCGACGAGCAGGATGTCGCCCTCGTCGTCCGCCTGCGCCTTGTGTCCGGCCAGGTGGATCTCACCGACCTGCCCGAGCGGGAATTCCGCGAGATAGGCCTCCGCGCTCGTGCCGAGGTTGGTCGCCGAGACGAAGACGTTGCTCACGTCGAGCAACAGGCCGCAGCCGCTGCGCCGCGCCACTTCGCGCAGGAAATCGGTCTCGCTGTAGGTCGATTCCGGAAACACCACATAGCTCGACGGATTTTCGAGGAGGATCGGCCGCCCGATCGCCTCCTGCACCTGCGCGATGTGGTCGGCGACATGCGCCAGCGTCGCCAGGGTGTAGGGCAGCGGCAGCAGGTCGTTGAAGTAGGTCGTCGCATGGGTCGACCAGGCGAGATGCTCGGACACCAGCGCCGGCTCGTAGCGCTCGACCAGCGCGCGGAAACGCCCGAGATGGTCCCGGTCGATCGGCTGCGTCCCGCCGATCGACATGCAGACCCCGTGCAGCGACACCGCGTGATCCCGCCGTATCCGGGCCAGCGCCGCGTGCGGCGCTCCGCCCGCGCCCATGTAGTTCTCGGCATGAACCTCGAAGAACCCGTCCTGCACCTCGTCCTCGAGGATCGCCGGCAGATGCTGATGCTTGAAACTGGTGCCGGCCAGCCCTGCGAGGGGATACGCCGGAAAGCGGCGAACGCCGGGCCCGCGCGCCGCCGTGTCGGTCGTCTCGGTCATCGTCGATCCTCCGCTTTCCGGTGTTTCGTCCCGGCCGCTCCGGGCCGGGACGCGCGCGGAAGCCACTGCGGTCCTCCCGCAACCCCGCCTGGCGCGGCTCTTACGCCGGGACGTCGCGGGTCAGTGCCTCTGGCGAGCCGTGGCGACCATCGGGCAGCTCCATGCTGGCGCAGGTGCCGCCATCCACGAACTTCCACGCGTTGCCCTGATAGTCGACGGTAGAGGTGCCCTGGCAGGTGGTGCCGGGACCCGCTGCGCAGTCGTTCTGGCCGGCGAGCGCCACGCCGAAGCACTGCTCCATGCCGGCGTCCTTGGCGGCCTTGACCTGATCGGGCGTCAGCGGTGCCGCGAGCGCCATCGACGCGAGCGCCCCTGCGACGGCACCGGCGAGAACCGTCGAGGTTACCGTGGTTCTGGTGGACATTGATCTTCTCCTGTCGATCCCGCGCCTTGTCTGGCGCGTGAAGGACAGTTCGCCACGAAACGGGTGGCGTTACCGCTACACGCGAGCGTGATCGACGTGGAGCCGGCCCTATTCGCCGAGCAGCTCGACCCACCAGATCTTGCCGGAAGGCTCCTGGTACCAGCCGATGCCGAGGCCGCGCGCCGCGGGGTCGAGAATGACCTCGCGGGTATCAGCGAAGCCGAGCCAGCTCTGGAGCACCGTCAGATCCGAGTCGGACCCCTCGGACAGGTTCTCGCCCACGATCTCGCCGCGGTAGCCGGCGCGGAAGGCGCGCTCGCGCGGGCTGGTAAGATCGGAGCCGAAATGCCAGGCCCGCTGCTGCACCGACATGTCGCGGGCATGGGTCTCGGCCGCGGCGTTCAACTCAGCCGAGAGCTGCACCGGCTGCAGGCCGTGCTCGGCCCGCACCGCGTTCACCGCGTCGAGGTGCCGCAGCTGGATCGGAGTGACATCGGCTTGGCTCAGGCGTATGCCGCCGCCACCTTGATTGGTTTCGCAGGCCGCGAGCGCAAGGGTGACTGCCAGGGCGGCCAGGAAGGGGCGGAGCATTGATGATTATCCGTCAGGTGGTTGTTCGCTCCCGTCTCTATCGACTTTCCCCCGACCGTTCAAATCCTATCCACCCCCCGGACTCTGCCCCGGGGAGGCAAAACCGGCGGGAAACCTCTTACCCAACTGTGAGTTGCGGAGGCGGTGCGCTCTGCCGCATACTGCGCGGCGGTTTCCGATGAACGATTATCCGGAGGATTGAATGAACCGGGACGACGATACGCGCGGGCGCTTCAGCCGGCGCTCCTTTGCGCGGCTGGCCGCGGGCGCGGCGGTTGGGGCCGCCGGAATGATCGCGGGGGGGGCTGCCTTCGCCGGCGAATCGGACGAGGCGCTGCACGACTACGTGCCGGATTCGCAGGACGCGCCGCGGCTGCTGCGGCGGATCTCGGGGCTTCACACCGAGCGCTGGCAGGACCATTTCAGCTCGGTTGCGAACGACGCGATCCTGGTGAGGGTCAACGACCGGGTGCTGCACTACTGGGGAGCGGACGGATTCTACCGGATCTATCCCACCTCCGTGCCGCTCACCGAGGACATGACCCGGCGCGGCCGCACCACGATCACGCTCAAGCGGCCCGCTCCTGACTGGCGACCGACCGCGAACATGCTCCAGCGGCATCCGGACCTGCCGACCTATGTGGCGCCGGGGCCGGACAACCCGCTCGGCGTTCGGGCGCTCAACCTCGGGTGGCCGGCCTACCGCATCCACGGCACCAACGACATCCGCAAGATCGGCCGGCAGAGCTCGAGCGGCTGCATCGGTCTCTTCAACGAGCAGATCATCGAGGTGTACGATCGCGCGCAGGTCGGGACGCCGGTGTTGCTAATTTGACAACACCTGTGATTTAGTCGAGGAGGCCGCTTTCACCGATTGAAACGATAGGGGAAAGTTGGTTAGCTGCTCTGGCATTAGCTTGTCCGCTCGCAGGTCCGGGCTAGCTAGCAGTATCGCAGACCCGCACTCTGAGGAGGATATCAATGAAACTTATCGCTAGCACTGCGGTGGCGCTTCTGCTCGCCGGCCAGGCCTTCGCCGGCAATCTGGTCTTCGAAGCTCCGGAAGAGCCGATGGTCGTTGCCGAGCCCGCCCCGATGGGTGGCTCCAACGCAGCTTGGATCATTCCGGTGATCGGTCTCGCCGCGATCGCCTACGCGATCTCGAACGACAACAACAACAACGACAACAGCACCACCGAACCGGTCCTTCAGCCGATCAACAACTAGCAAGCACACTCCCCGGCGTTGCGTTCATCGCGGCGCCGGATGCGGGAAACCAGGGGCAGCGCCATCGGCGCTGCCCCTTTGGTTTTCTGTTCGACTGCGTTTCGACGCGGCCAGCTTGTGCCGTCACCCGGCCGCGGATACACCGATCAGCCGGTGAACGGTTCGATGATCTGGAGGTCGAGCATGTCCATCTTCGGCCCGACCCACTGCAGACTGCGCCAGACAAAGCCGGTGGCGGCGTCGGCGAAATGCAGGTTCTCGAAGCTGCCCTGCGGGCCGGTGCAGGTCTCGCTGATCTCCACCCCGACATGTCGCACCGCGAGTATCGTCATCTCCCGCGTGGCGCCGCGCTCGAACCGGCACTCATAGGTCTCGATCCGGCCCTGCGGCGCGTCGGCGGGCAGTTCGTAGCTGCGGCGGACCACGGAGGGCCAGTGCGCCGGCGCGATCGGCTGCGCCAGCGGGTCGGGCGAGCTGCTCCAGGCCGAGAGCAGATCGGTGCCGAGGCCGCGTGTCCCGGTGATCTGCGAACCGCGCAGGGTCACCGACTGCTGGAACGGCGAGACGTAGGTGATGTAGCCGCCATTGTCCGCCGCGGCGTAGAGCAGGCTCAGCGAAGTATCCGTGGCGAGCCGCGCCCAGATTGCCGCGGTGTCGGCCGCGTCGATCTGCGCCCGTGTGACCTGCCGCTTCGGCGCCGGCGCAGGTTTGGCACGCGACCCCCAGTAGCCGCCGACTTCGTCAAGGGCCGCCTGCACGATCGGGTCGCGCTCGCCGCTGCCGCAGGCGGAGAGCGTCGCGAGCGCCAATACAGCCAGGATCCGCTTCATTCCCAGAATGCTCCCCAGTTCTCCTTCAGATGCCCGCGGTCGAGTTCGCGGACCGTCGGATAGAGCCGGTTGGCGATGTTGAGCCACGCGCCGCCGTCGCTTCCCAGCGAGCGGAGACTGCCGCTGATCTTCTGCCGCGTCTCGAACGGCGTGGCCCAGCGCAGCGGGATGGTGAGCAGGATGCCCTTGTCGTAGCTGCCTTCGCCGAACTCCTTGGCGCTGATGTCGGTCTTGGTCGCGAACGCCCCCAGCGACCAGCCGTTGGCGAAGGTGCGGCTGACGAACAGGGTGCCGCCCCAGTCGCCGGCGAGATAGCGTCCGGCGGAGAACTCGGTCTCGATGCCGTGCCAACCTGTGTCCCAGTAGACCGAGGCGTGCCCGGTCACCACGTCGTAGTCGTAATAGCTGAAGCCAAGGCCCTCGAAGTCGCGCTGCCAGACATACGCCATCTCCAGCCCGAGACCCCATGTCTGGTCCACCGGCTTCCACAGCACCTCGCCGTCGAAGCCACCGAAGCCACGTTCGAGATAGCCGACTGACGCGCGGGCGTAGGTGTCGGGGTTCAGCTTGAACAGATAATCGCCGGTCAGGCGGATCAGCTTGGGATCCCAGCCGGCGTAGTAGCGGCTGGATTCGCGCCGGACGGGGGGCAACGGATTGTTGATGTCGCCCTTGTCCTGCCCGGGGTCGTTGGTACTCGCCCAGGATCGGCTGGCGGATCTGGGTAGAGAAGGACAGCCTCGGCGTAACCCTGACGCCGCCGCGGAATTCCACGCTCAACTGTGGCTTGAAGCCGTTGTTCCCACCGAAGAACTGGAAGCTCGGCACCGGGATGATCGCCCAGCTGGTGAGCGGATAGACATCGCGGCGCCAGCTGTCGCTGCCGAGGCCCGGCCAGGCGCCGGCGAGGCCGATGCTGTCCCAGTTCTCCTGACCGGCATTCGGCCGGCTGACCTGGTTCTCCAGATCGGTCCGATCGACCGTGACGGTGGTCGTCGGCAGCCCGTCCTCGACCGGCGTGATCCGGAAGGTCTCGACCGAGTACGGCATGGCGACCGCCAGAACCCGGGCGGTGCGGCCGATCGCCTTCGGCATCGCGTTGATCTGGCGATCGACGATCCGCACCTCCACCGCGTCGGGGCCGAACTCCACCGCCTCGAGCGTGATCCCGTCCGCGTCCAGCGCCTTGCCGACCGCGTCGATCAGCTGCGTCCGGGCGTTCGGGTCGTTGACCCAGTCGGTGCCCCGCCCGCCTTCGGGCCGCGGATTGACCGGCAATGGCCCGGTCCCGAGGTTCTGCGGCAACGGCGGATCGTAGGGATTGCCCGACAGCACGAAGTTCACCCCGACCGTGGAGCCGTACATGTAGTAGGCGCCCAGCGTCACCCCGTCCCGGATCCGGTATTCCGCGCCGAAGTTCAGCGGCGACTTGCGCTCGAAGCCCGCGTCCACCCCCTGCTGCTCGCGGGTATAGGCGTCCGAGGAGTACTCCGCCTTCAGCGTCAGCTTGTCGATCGGCGTGCGCCACTCGACGCCGCCGAAGAACCCCATGTCCTCGCCGTGGAAGAACCGGTCCCACGCGACGGTGCCGCCCTTGCCGAAATCTCTGTCGCGCGTGCACATGCTGTCGGACATCGAGCAGAACGGATTGGTGACCCCGCCGACGCCCGCCAGCCGGCCCCAGCCGACCCCGGCGGAGAGCGTGAAGTCCTGCGCCACGGTCTTCGAGGCGGCCAGGTACTCGCTCGAGTAGACCCCGGTGCCGAGAAAGTCGCGGAAGCCCAGCGCCAGCGACGGCTGCCAGCCCTTCTCGTTCAGGATCTGGAGCTGCAGATCGAAGCTGCGGTCGAACAGGTCGTAGGCGGGGTCGTTCGGCCGGCCCCAGTTGTTGATCGTGGAATAGCGCAGGGTGCCTGACAGCCGCGGCAGGATCTGGAAGGTGAAGTTGCGCCGGGTGGTGTTGCCGAACACCGCGTAGCTCGCGCCCATCTGGGCGTCGGGCTGCGCCTGTCCGCTCGGCATGTCGATCAGGCCGGTCACGCCATAGAGATTGTAGCTCGGGCGCCCCTCCTGCGCCGGGGCGATGGTGCCCGGCGCCAACGCGGCGGTCACCGCCAGAATGGCCGTCCCTGCGCGCAGGCGCCTGTGCCTCATTCCACCTACCTCGTCGGCCATTCACGGCCGTTCTTGTGGCTTTGCCTCAATCCATGGCCGAAGCGCAGCCGGAATGCCACCCCGGAACGTGCGCTTTCCGGTCAATTTGCCGCCGGCTGTTGCGCCGCGTCCTCAACCGCCTCAACCGCCGGCGGCGAGGATGGCCCGCAAACCACCACGGTAATCGGGGAACGCGAGGTCCACGCCCAGCTCCTCGCGGATCCGCCGGTTCGAGACCCGTTTGGACTCGCTCCAGAAACTCCGGGCCATCGGGCTGAGTTCCCCGGCGTCGAACGGAACCTCGGGAGGCACCGGCAGATCGAGAAGACGGGCGGCGAACGCGATCACGTCCTGCGGCGGCGCGGGCTCGTCGTCGGCGACGTTGCAGATCCGCCCGGGGCAGGGCTTCGCCAGCGCGGCCTCGAGGGTGCGGGCCACGTCGCCCACGTGAATGCGGCTGAAGACCTGGCCTGGCTTCACCACCCGCCGGGCCCGCCCCTCGCGCAGCCGGTCGAAGGCGCTGCGTCCAGGTCCGTAGATGCCGGCGAGCCTGAACACCTCCACCGGCAGCCCGGTCGCGGCCCAGGCGGCCTCCGCCGCCACCCGCCGGCGGCTGCGGTCGTTCACCGGCGCCAGCGCGCTGTCTTCGTCGACCCAGCCGCCCTGGCGATCGCCATAGACACCGGTGGTCGAGAGATAGCCGACCCAGCCCGCCGGCGCCGCGGCCAGCGCGGCTCGATGCCGCGCGAGCACCGGGTCGCCGCTCGCATCCGGCGGCAGCGAGACCAGCAGGGCGTCGGCCGAGCCGATCGCCGCGTCGACCGCCGCCGCGTCGGCCCAGTCCAGCGGCGCGACGCCCGCGGCCCGCATCGCCGCGGCCCGCTCGCCCGAGCGCGTGGTGCCCGACACCCGCCAGCCGTCGAGCCTTGCGGCCAGCGCCGCCGCCGAGTAGCCATGCCCGAGCATCAGCATCGTCCGCCCGCTCACCGCGCGTCCCCCGAAGGCCATCCGCCCATGCGCCGACTTCTCGTGCTCCTGCTCTGCACCACCCCGGGCATCGCGACCGCGGCGATCCGCTCCGCCGAGGACTGCGCCAGGGCGGTCGCCGCCAATCCGGCCGCCGCGCGCGAGGAGGCGGCGATCTGGCAGCGGATGGGGGGCGGGGTTCCGGCCCGGCTCTGCGAAGCCGAGGCGCTGGCGGCCCTCGGGGCGCACGCGACCGCCGCGCAGCTGCTGACCGGGGTTGCGACCAATCCCAACCGCGCCATGTCGGCGGGCCTGCGCGCCACGGTTCTCACCGACGCCGCGCGCCAGTGGCTCGACGCCGGCCGTGCCGACCTTTCCCGAACCGCGCTGGCGGAGGCCGACCGGATCACGCCGCCCGACGCGGACCGCCAGCTGGTCGCCGCGCGCGCCGACGCCGCCGAAGGCGACTGGGCGGCGGCGGAAACCACCCTGCGCGCCCTGCTCGAACAGCGGCCCGACGACGCGCTCGCCCACGCGCTTCTGGCCGCCACCCTGCGCAACCTCGGCGATCCCGAGGCCGCGCTGCCCGAGGCCGAGCAGGCGCGCCGCCTCGATCCGGCCCTTCCCGAAGCATTGTTCGAAATCCGGCGCGGCGCTCGCGGAGACCGGCCAGCCGGATCGCGCCGCGGAGATCTGGCTGGCGCTGATCGCAGCCCATCCCGACAGCAAGCTCGCCGCTCTCGCCCGCTCGAACCTCCAGCGTCTCAACTGAGCCGCGCCACGGCCCAGGCGCCGGCATCGCCCACCACCGGATCGGTGTCGTCGGCCAGCCGCCGCGCCACCGGCAGCAGGCTCCGGTCGCCCGAGTTGCCGATCGCGTAGGCGACGTTCCGCACGAAGCGGTTGCGACCGATCCGCTTGATCGGCGAGCCGCTGAACCGCCGCCGGAAGGCGGCGTCGTCGAGCGCCGCCAGTTCGTCGAGCCGGGGCGCGTCCAGCGTCTCGCGCGCCCGGTAGCCGGCCTCGTGCGCCACCGCGGCGAACTTGTTCCACGGACAGACCGCCAGGCAGTCGTCGCAACCGTAGATGCGGTTGCCCATCAGCGCGCGCAGATCCTCGTCGACCGGGCCGTCGTGCTCGATGGTCAGGTAGGAGATGCACCGGCGGGCATCGAGCCGGTAGGGCGCGGGCAGCGCGCCGGTCGGACAGGCGTCGAGGCAGGCCCGGCAGCCGCCGCAGTGGTCCCGCTCCGGCGCGTCGCGGGGCAGGTCGAGGTCGGTGAAGATCGCGCCGAGAAAGAACCAGTTGCCCAAGCCCCGGCTGAGCAGGTTGGTGTGCTTGCCCTGCCAGCCGATCCCCGCCGCCTGCGCCAGCGGCTTCTCCATCACCGGCGCGGTGTCGACGAACACCTTGATCTCGGCCCCGGTCTCGGCCACCAGCCAGCGCCCCAGCCGCTTCAGCCGCTTCTTGACCAGATCGTGGTAATCGCGACCGCGGGCGTAGACGCTGACCGCCCCCCGGTCGGGCATCCCTACCACCCGCAGCGGGTCTTCGTCCGGCGTGTAGACCTCCGCCAGCATGATCACCGACCGCGCCTCTGGCCATAGCGCCGCCGCCGACCCACGCCAGCCCATCCGCTCCGCCATCCAGGCCATCTGCCCGTGCCAGCCGGCGCGCGACGAACGCCTCCAGCCGCTCGGCGGTCCCCGGTGTCGCGTCGGGCCCGCAGATGCCGCAGGCGCTGAAGCCCTCCTCGACGGCCCGCGCCTTCAGCCGCGGGGCCAGGTCGCCCGGTCCCGCGCCGTCCATGTCAGAAATCCAGATCCGCGTAGTGCTGCGGCGGCGTGAACCCCGGCACCAGATCCGCCAGGATCGACCGGAACGCCGGCCGCGACTTGATCTTGGCATACCACTCGTGCAGCCCGGTGTTGCGCGCCCAGTCCACATCGCTCACATAATCGAGACACGACAGCTGCGCGGCGGCCGAGAAATCCGCGATCGTCAGCATGTCGCCGGCCAGCCACCGACGATGCTCCACAAGCCAGCCGATATAATCGAGGTGGTACTTGATGTTGCGCGACCCCGCCTTGATCTTCTCGCTCTCGGGGTAACCGGCCTTGGAAAGCTTCTTGTTGACCCGCTCGTAGAGCAGGTTCGCCGTCACCTCGTCGTGAAACTTGTCGTCGAACCAGGCCGACAGCCGCCGCGCCTCGGCCCTGAGCGCCGGGTCGCGCGGCAACAGCGGCGGCTCGGGGTTGGTCTCCTCGATGTATTCGAAGATCGCTCCCGAATCCGACAGCACCAGGTCGTCGATCTTCAGCACCGGCACCTTTCCCGCAGGGTTCAGCCGCAGGAAGTCCATCCGCCGCTCCCAGGTCCGCTCCTCCACCAGTTCCACCTCGATCTTCTTTTCCGCCAGCACCAGGCGGATCTTGCGGCAGAACGGCGACAGCGGCTGGTGATAGAGACGGCGCATTCATGGCCCTTTCCTGGCTCCGTGCCCGACTATTCCCGCAAACGGCCGCCCGATTCAACCCGGCTCCCGAATCACAGGAAGCAGTCCGCGCGGCCGTCCGCCCGAAGCGTCGCGGCACCCTTCTCGATCGCGGTCCCCCGCCGGGCGATGAAGCGCGTTCCCGAAACCGGCGAGCGGCGCCTGGGGTCGGGCAGCACCGCCATCAGCCGCGCCGACCGCTGCGGCCCGAGTTCGGCCGCGTCGCGTTGCCAGTAGTGCCGCGCAGCGGCCTGCGCCCCGAACACGCCCTCGTCCATCTCGGCGACGTTGAGATAGACCTCCATGATGCGCCGCTTCGGCCAGGCGAGCTCGATCAGCACGGTGAACCCGGCCTCGAGCCCCTTGCGCGCCCAGGACCGCGCCGGCCAGAGGAACACGTTCTTCGCCACCTGCTGGCTGATCGTCGATCCGCCGCGCAGCCGCTCGGTGTCGGCCAGCGCCGCGCGGATGCCCTCGACGTCGAAGCCCCAGTGGGTGCAGAAGTTGGCGTCTTCGGCCGCCGCCGCCGAGAGCGGGAGCCAGGAAGACATCTTGCCCAGCGGCGTCCAGTCGCGCTCGATATGCCCGAGCCGGATCCGCTCCGCGATCATCAGGTAGCCCGGGGGCGGGTTCACCCAGCGAAACGCGATGACCAGCGCCACGGCCAGCAGCGCCAGTGCGAACACCGCCCGCACCAGCCCGCGCCAGAGCCGCCTCACGAGCCGCCGCGTCCGCCGAATGACCATCGCCAGCTTCCTGCCGGGATTGCCGCCGCCACGCAAGCATCGGTTGAAATTGCCGCGGCACCCCGACCACGAGGCGAAGTCGCGTTCGCGAGCGACCGCTGGCGGGTTACTCGGCCCTGACGATGCGGTTGCGCCCCGCCGCCTTGGCGCGGTAGAGCGCCGCGTCCGCGCGCGACATGGCGTCCGACAGCGCCAGTCCGTCATCCGTCGGCGCCAGCGACATCAGCCCGCCGCTGATCGTCATCCGGAGCGCCAATCCGCCCACCGTAACCGGCGTGCGCTCGACCGCTTCTCGCAGCCGCTCGGCGATGACCGCCGCCTCCGTGCCCGTCACGTCCGCGAACACCGCGAGGAACTCCTCGCCGCCGATCCGACCCAGGAGATCGCCGCCGCGGCAACTCGCCGCCATGCGCCCTGCGACCTCCTTCAGCACCAGATCGCCCACGCCGTGCCCGTGCGCGTCGTTGATCGCCTTGAAGGCGTCGATGTCGACCATCAGCAGCGCCGTCCCCTTGGCGCCGCCGAACCCCCTCCCGATCAGCGCCGAGCTTCGCTCGAGCATCGCGGCGCGGGCCAGAACCCCGGTCAGCGGATCGAAGCTCGCCCGCCGCTCCAGGTCGGTGCAGGTGTCGGCCAGCGCCTCGCTCAGCCGCGAGATCTGCGCCGCCGACCGGCGAAGCTCGATCTCGTCCATCACGATCGCCGCCAGCGTCTCGAGGAAGCGCAATTGCTGCCGCGTAACCCCCCGCGGCCGCCGGTCCATGCACGACAGCATGCCGAGCACGTGCCCGTCATAGGTCTTCAGCGGAAGGCCCACGTAGAACTCGAGCCCGAACCGCCCGGCCACCAGCGGATGTTCCTGGCATCGCGGATCGGCGCTGGCGTTCTCCACCACGTAGGCGCCCTCGTGGCCGATCGCCGCACCGCAGAGCGCCGGAAGCCGGTCGACCTCGCGGCTGCCGAGCGGCCCGTGCACCGACTTGTACCAGATCCGGTTGGTATCGACGAGACTGACCACCGCCACCGGAACGTCGAGGAACTCGGCGGCAAGCTGAGTGATCCGGTCGAAGGCCCCGTCCTCCGGGGTATCGAGGATGGCATAGCGCCGCAGAGCGTTCAGCCGCTCGAATTCCGCGTTCGCATCCAGCGCCACCGCCACGCCCCCCGACGAGTCCACCCGCGGGAGAACCTGCGCCCGGCGCCTTAACGAGAGACGAACGCCGGGCCGATGTGGTTTCGGCAATTTGCCTAAAACAGCGCCCGGCGCAGCAGGTTGAGCCCGGTCAGCACCAGCACCGCCAGCGTCACCTTGCGGAACACCGCCTGATCCAGCCGATCCTGCACCCCAAAGCCCACGAACATCGCCGCCATCGTCGGCAGCACCAGCCAGGCCGACGCCGGCAGCGTCACCGCGTTCAGCACGCCCGACTGCAGATGCGCGCCCAGCAGCACCACCGATCCGAGCAGGAACGACAGGCTCTGGGTGCGCACCATCTCGACCTTCGGCATCCGCACCGCCAGCAGGTACATGACGATCGGCGGCCCCCAGATCCCGGAAATCCCGCCGAAGAACCCGCCGACCAACGCGACGCCGATCTCGATCGCGGTGCGGTGCCGCATGTCGAACCGCGGCTGCCACCCTCTCAGTTGGCTCGCCCCGAACGCCGCGACCGTGATCCCGAGGACGCCGAACAGCAGCCGATCCGGCAGCGCGAGCACGAGTTGCGCCGCCAGCGCGATCATCGTCACGAGCACCAGGTTCAGCAGCCAGAATTGCCGGAAGGTCCCCCAGGCCGGCCCCACGCCATTGCGGAAGGTCTGGAACAGGTTCGAGACCAGCGTCGGCACGATCAGCAGCGCCACCGCCACCTCGTAGGGCAGGAACGACCCCATCACGCTCAGCGCGATCAGCGGCAACGCGAAACCGACCACCCCCTTGGTGAAGCCGCCCGCCGCCATGCCCGCCGCCGCGCCGAAGGCCGCCAGCGTGCCGTAGAGCCCGATGAATCCGTCCAGCCCGACCATGCGCCTGCCTCCCCCGCGCTCTTGGCAGGCGGCGACGGCGGAGGCAACGCTAATAAAGTTGTCGGTGCGAGGCGTTTGGAGGCAAGTTTCTTGCGCCTCAAAATTGACGGCGGCAAGCGGTTTGCCTATCGTGCGCGCAATCGCAGCAATCGATTCCGCGCCGCACAACCTCCCCGTCCGAAAGGCCCGCCGATGACCCAGACCGCCCGTGCCGAGCCACCCGCGAGCCCGCTCGTCGCAGACCTGCTGCCGCAGGCCGCTGCCGCCGCCGAAGCCGCCGCCGCCCTCGTCGCCGCCGCGCGAGGCGGGCTCGCGGCCCGGGTCAGCCCGTCCGGGCGTCCCTCCGCCGCCGCGCTCGAGACCGAGCAGACCGCCGCCCACGGGCTGGCGTGGATGGCGACCTATGCGGAGGGGCTGCGCCAGATGTCGGCCTGGGCGCAGGCGCTCGACGCGCAAGGCCGCTTCGGCGAGATCGAACGGCTGATCCTGCAGATCGCCTGCGGCGAGTACCTCGCCCAGCTCGCGGGCGGCATCCCGATGTCACAGACCGAGATCGTCCGCCCCGGCGACCTCGGCCTGCCCGCCCCGGCGCTCGCCGCCTTCCGCACGCCGGAGGTCGAGACGCTGATCGCGCATGGCAACACCGACGCCGCCCGCGCCCGTCTCGTCGCGCTGATGCTGGAGGGCCAGGGCGTCGCCAGCTTCGGCGCCACCGGGCTCGGCGAGGACGACGAGATGATCCGCGACCAGTTCCGCCGCTTCGCCGACGACCGGATCGTGCCCCACGCCCACGGCTGGCACCTCCGCGACGAGCTGATCCCGATCGAAATCGTCGAGGAGATGGGCGCGCTCGGCGTGTTCGGCCTGACCATCCCCGAGGAATACGGCGGGGCGGGCATGTCGAAGACCGCGATGTGCGTGGTCTCCGAGGAGCTCAGCCGGGGCTACATCGGCGTCGGCTCGCTCGGCACCCGCTCGGAGATCGCGGCCGAACTGATCCTCGGCGGCGGCACCGAGGAGCAGAAGCGCAGCTGGCTGCCGCGCATCGCCACCGGCCGAGGTGCTGCCGACTGCGGTCTTCACCGAGCCCAACACCGGCTCCGACCTCGGCTGCCTGCGCACCCGGGCAGTGCGCGACGGCGACGCCTACGCCGTGACCGGCAACAAGACCTGGATCACCCATGCCGCACGCACCGACGTGATGACCATGCTGGTCCGCACCGACCCCGCGACCACCGATCACACCGGCCTGTCGATGATGATCGCCGAGAAGCCGCGCGGGACGGAGGGCGATCCGTTCCCGGCCGACGGCATGACCGGCGGCGAGATCGAGGTGCTGGGCTATCGCGGCATGAAGGAATACGAGCTCGGCTTCGACGGCTTCCGGGTGCCTGCGGCCAACCTGCTCGGCGGCATCGAGGGGCGCGGTTTCAAGCAGCTGATGCAGACCTTCGAGAGCGCGCGCATCCAGACCGCCGCCCGGGCGATCGGCGTGGCGCAATGCGCGCTGGAACTGGGGCTGCGCTACGCCCAGGACCGCAGGCAGTTCGGCAAGCCGCTGGTCGCGTTTCCGCGGGTATCGGCCAAGCTCGCGATGATGGCGGTCGAGATCATGATCGCCCGCCAGCTCACCTACTTCGCCGCCCGCGAGAAGGACGAAGGGAGGCGCTGCGACCTCGAGGCCGGCATGGCCAAGCTGCTCGCCGCCCGCATCGCCTGGAGCTCGGCCGACAACGCGCTGCAGATCCACGGCGGCAACGGCTTCGCGCTGGAATACCCGATCAGCCGGGTGCTCTGCGACGCCCGGATCCTGTCGATCTTCGAGGGCGCCGCCGAGATTCAGGCCCAGGTCATCGCCCGGAGGCTGCTGGAGGCGCCGCGTAGGCCGATACTTGCCCGGATGCCTGCGAGCCCGACGCGGCGGTCTAGCGGCGCGCTTGCATCGGGTGCTAACGCGCCAAATGCCAAATGCAAGCAAGTCGTTGACGGTGCAGGGCTAACCTTCGTAAGCGGCAGGCGTTTCTGGGTTCGGTCGCCGCCTTCATCGTGCGACGGCGTCCTTGTCCATTGCCACCTGGTCGAGCGCCCGGTGAAAATCCTCCGGCGTGTTGCCACGCGGATAGGGCTGGTCGGGCACCGGCACCCCGAGGTGGGCGCACAGCGGCTCCCAGCCGTCGCCCAGCTTGTGGATCAGCAGCCGGTCCGCCGGCACCTGCGCCTTCACCGCGGCGACGTTGGCCTCGTAGACCGCCATGCAGTGGTCGCGGTCCATCGGCCGGCCGCCGAACACCCGCAGGGTGAGAAGCTGGCTTCCCGGCGCGGTTTCCTCGGTCTCGGTGTCGGCCTCGATCGCCTTGAGGATGGTCCTCTCGAAGCTCGTCCACCAGCTCTCCGCCGTCCGCCACGTCAGCAGCACCCGTGCCTCGGGGAACGCCTCGACCAGCCGCGGCCAGTAGTGGGCCGACGGCCAGTCGACGCAGGAGCGGTAGCTCGCCGAGCAGCAGCTCCCAGTCCACCGGCTTGCCCACCGCGAGATCGCGCCAGTGCTGCCTGCGCTCCGGATTGCCGAGCAGCTCGCGCATGTGATGGCAGGGGCCGAAGCCGAGGATCTCCAGCGCCTCGCGCATGGAATCCGTGCCCGTGCGGCCGAAGCCGGTGCCGATGACCTCGAGCGTCATTTTTCCTCCTGAGATCTGGCGGGGTCGGACGGCCGCGCTCCGGGTTGGTCGACTGCAACGGGACCCCTTAATTGTCAGCGATCGTTCAGGCAGGGTCGGCGGCCGTCATCGCGGGCATTCAGAATCTCCGGGTAAAGACGGACATCATCGCCTGAAGGTCAAGCTCGCTCGCGAAGGCATCCGGGTTCCTGTCCACGATCTCCGTCAGCATTGCCCGACGTGAGCTTTGCTTCCTCGAAGCGACTTTCCGACCCGGCGCGGCGCATTGTCGTGATCCACCACGTGCGAACGCGGAGTCTCCAGTTCCATCCGGCCGGAATCGGGTGAGAGGTCTGCATCTCGAACATGCGGTTCAGATCCCCGGGTTCATGCTTGTGCCAACCGTAACCCGCAGGCCCGCCCACCCGATCGGTGATACCTAAGCCCGCTCCTTGAAGTCGCCCGGTCCACCTTTCCTTCCGACAGCGGCATCAGTCCGAGCTGCCGGGCGAGGCTGGCGGTATCGTGGTAGTCGCGTCCGCTCAGTACCATTCCGTCGCGGACCCGCATGACGTTGCAATATCGCAACTCGATTCGCCGGCCGCTCGGGGGATGCGCGGCGGCGCCGGTGTAGAGAACGCCCGTATGGGTTCCCCGGTTGACGAGCTGGACGATGGCGAGGTCGCGCCGCGCGATCACCTTCACGATCTTGCAAGCGCCATCGGGAAAGGCGGTGCGCCACCGTTCGTATTCTTTCCGGTATCCGTCGGGCGCGCGTCGGGGCTCGCCGCAAACCAAGCTGTCGAAACAACAATCGTCGGCGACGACGGCGGCGCCGCGATCGGGATCCCGCCGGTCCCATGACTCGTGCCAGATCCGGGCGATCCGCTCCGTGTCAGTCATGGCCACCTCGACCGATCCCGCGCGTTGCGGTTGCGCGCGGGGGCGGGCCATCCGGTTCCGCCGGATCCTGTACAGAGCCACGTGCCAGCGCCGGGTTCATCGCCCGGCATTCGAGGCGTCGCCGGGCTGGCCCGGAACCAAATGGGGCGCGGCCACGACCACAAGCTCGGGCTTGTCCGGGCGCGTCGGCCTGCCGGTCTGCGTCGCCTCGACGGAGATCAAGGCGCCTGCGCGGGAGAAAGTGTAGGACACCCCGGACACGCCGGGCAGGCCGAACGACACGCGGTCGCCGTCCGACAGCCCCATGCGAAGCCGCGCCGGGTCGGAATGACCATCGTGCAGCGCGTAGGTGGCGACCACTTCGAAGTCGTCCCGATGGGCGAGATAGTAAACCACCATGTCGACGCCACCGTCGAAGAGGGAGGCCGCCGCCATCGGGCCTTCGAGGCGGATACTGTCGGCCGCCGCGGGCATGGCGGCCGAGGCGAGGATGCCGGCGGTCAGCACGGTCAGTCGAATGCGAGGGGATTGAATGTATGTGGTCATCGAAGCGCCCTCCCTGAAAAAAGGCCGGACGGCGTCACTCGATACGGCGCCGTTCCGGCACGGGCTGCAGAAAAGCATCTCGGATCCGGGGTGCGGATATTGTCGCCGGTCCAGAATGGCTCGATAAAGTTCAGGGCCGATCGCCTTGGGCGACGTCGTGCGGCCTTGCGCCAACCGGCGGTAATATTCGTAACAATTGCAGAGATTATGAGCTATAATGCGGCGTTTCCCTAGGGAAAAGATTTCACGCGGCATGAAGGAAATTAATCTCGGCCGCATCGATCTGAACCTGCTGGTGACGTTCGAGGCGTTGATGGACGAGCGCAGCGTGGTGGGCGCGGCGGACCGGCTCGGCAAGACCGCGTCGGCCGTCAGCCACGCGCTGGCGCGGTTGCGCGAGCAACTCGGCGATCCGCTGATGGTCAAGGTCGGCGGGCGGATGCAGCCGAGCCCGTTCGCGCTGCGGTTGATCGAGGACGTCCGGCCGATCCTGCGCAACCTCCGGCGGGTCATCACGCCGCCGCCGCCGTTCGATCCGAACGCCAGCGACCGGGTGTTCCGGATCGCGATGCCGGCGGTCACGCCGCTCATGGCCGCGGTGTTCGAGCGGGTCGACGCGACCGCGCCCGGCGTCGGGCTGGAATGGCTGCCCGCGACCGAGAAGGCCGCGGCCGGCGTGCTCGACGGCGAAATCGACATCGCCTATCTCGGCAGCGATATCGTGCTTCCCGACGGTATCAAGCACATCGAGATGGCGCCGATCGTCCGGATGGTCTTCGCCCGCGAAGGGCACCCCGCGCTGGACCGCTGGGATATGGCGGCGTGGCTGAAATGGCCGCACGTCATGGTCAGCATGGTCAACTCCACCCGCCACACCACCGAAGCGGCCCTCCGCGAGGCCGGTCTCGCCCGCCGGATCGGCGCGCGCATCCCCGATTTTGCCGGAGTGGCGCCGCTGCTAGCCCGCACCAACATGCTGGCGACGACCTCGCCGGTGCTGATCGCCCACGACATGGACACCTACGGGCTGCGGGCGCTGGCGCCGCCGATGGCGCTGCCCGATCTCGCCTGCCGGCTGTTCTGGAGCGCGCGCCTCGCCAACGATCCCGGCAGCCGCTGGATCCGGCAGATCGTCGTTGACGCCTACGTGGAGGTGAACCGGGCCGCGAACGCGCGGATCGCACGGTCGGGTGTTATCCCCTTGCGCGGCCCGTCCTGATAGCGGGGGCTTTCTGCGGCGCGACCCTCTGGACGCCGGTAGGTTCTTGAGGGACGCTCCTGTAGGCTCGGGGAAACGGTCGACAGAGGAAGGTCAGATGTCGGAACGCGGAACGCTGCGGCTGCATGTGCCCGAACCCGAGGTCCGTCCGGGGGACGAGCCGGATTTCTCTAAGGTGCCGATCCCGCGCGCGGGCTCCGTGCCGCGTCCGGAGGTCGACGTCGATCCGCGCGAGATCCGCGATCTCGCCTATTCGATCATCCGCGTGCTGAACCGCGACGGCGAGGCGGTCGGCCCCTGGGGCGGCACCCTGACGCCGGAAGAACTGCTCGATGGCCTGCGCCACATGATGACGCTGCGCACGTTCGATGCGCGGATGCAGACCGCCCAGCGCCAGGGAAAGACCTCGTTCTACATGCAGCACATGGGCGAGGAGGCGGTGAGCTGCGCCTTCCGCCGGGCGCTCGAGCCCGGGGACATGAACTTCCCGACCTATCGCCAGGCGGGCCTGCTGATCGCCGGCGGCTACCCGATGGTCGAGATGATGAACCAGATCTACTCCAACGAGGCGGATCCGTTGAAGGGCCGGCAGTTGCCGATCCTCTACTCGTCGAAGGAATACGGCTTCTTCTCGGTCTCCGGCAACCTCGCCACCCAGTTCCCGCAGGCCGTCGGCTGGGCGATGGCCTCGGCGATCCGGGGCGACAGCCGGATCGCCGCCGGCTGGGTCGGTGACGGCTCGACGGCGGAGAGCGACTTTCACGCAGCCCTGGTCTTCGCCTCGACCTACCGCGCGCCGGTGGTGCTGAACATCGTCAACAACCAGTGGGCGATCTCGACCTTCCAGGGCATCGCCCGGGGCGGCTCGGGCACCTTCGCCGCCCGCGGCCTCGGCTTCGGCATCCCCGCGCTCCGGGTCGACGGCAACGACTATCTCGCGGTGCACGCGGTGGCGAAATGGGCGGTGGAGCGGGCGCGCTCCAACCTCGGGCCGACGCTGATCGAATACGTGACCTACCGGGTCGGCGCGCACTCGAGCTCCGACGATCCCTCCGCCTATCGCGCGAAGACCGAGTCGGACGCCTGGCCGCTCGGCGATCCGGTGATCCGGCTGAAGAACCACCTGATCGCCATCGACGCCTGGTCGGACGAGCGCCACAAGCAGGCCGAGGCCGAGATCCGCGACGCGGTGATCGCGGCGCAGAAGGAGGCCGAGAAGCACGGCACGCTGCATTCCGGCGGCAAGCCCTCGACGCGCGACATGTTCGAGGGCGTCTACGCCACCATGCCGCCGCACCTGCGCCGCCAGCGCCAGCAGGCGGGGGTCTGAGGCCCGTGCCGCGCATGACGATGATCGAGGCGATCCGCGGCGCGATGGACGTCTCGATGGGCCGCGACGAGACGGTGGTGGTGTTCGGCGAGGACGTCGGCTACTTCGGCGGCGTGTTCCGCTGCACCCAGGGGCTGCAGGCGAAATACGGGACGAGCCGCTGCTTCGATGCGCCGATCAACGAGCTCGGGATCGTCGGCGCGGCGATCGGCATGGCGGCCTACGGCCTGAAGCCCTGCGTGGAGATGCAGTTCGCCGACTACGTCTATCCCGCCTACGACCAGATCGTCTCGGAGGCCGCGCGCATCCGCTACCGCTCGAACGGCGGGTTCACCTGCCCGATCGTGATCCGGATGCCGACCGGCGGCGGCATCTTCGGCGGCCAGACCCACAGCCAGAGCCCGGAGGCGCTGTTCACCCACGTCTCGGGGCTGAAGGTGGTGGTGCCCTCGAACCCCCGCGACGCCAAGGGCCTGCTGATCGCGGCGATCGAGGACCCCGACCCGGTGATCTTCCTCGAGCCGAAGCGGCTCTACAACGGCCCGTTCGACGGCCACCACGACCGCCCGGTCACGCCGTGGTCGAAGCACCCGCTGGGCGAGGTGCCCGACGGCCACTTCACCGAGCCGCTCGGCCGGGCCGTGATCCGGCGGGAGGGCGCGGCGGCGACCGTGCTCACCTACGGCACGATGGTCCACGTGGCGCAGGCCGCCGCCGAGGAGACCGGCGTCGACGCCGAGGTGATCGACCTGCGCACCCTGCTGCCGGTCGACCTCGACGCGATCACCGCCTCGGTGAAGAAGACCGGGCGCTGCGTGGTGGTGCACGAGGCGACGCTGACCTCGGGCTTCGGCGCCGAGCTGGTGGCTCTGGTGCAGGAGCATTGCTTCTGGCATCTCGAGGCGCCGGTGACGCGGGTGGCCGGCTGGGACACCCCGTATCCGCACGCGCAGGAATGGGACTATTTCCCCGGTCCGGGCCGCGTCGGCGAGGCGCTGGTCGCGGTGATGGAGGCCTGAGATGGGCGAGCACGTCATCAAGCTTCCCGACGTCGGCGAGGGCGTGGCCGAGGCCGAACTGGTCGAGTGGCACGTCAAGGTCGGCGATATCGTGCGCGAGGATACCGTGCTCGCCGACGTGATGACCGACAAGGCGACCGTCGAGATCCCGGCGCCGGTCGAGGGCACCGTCTCGCTGGCTCGGCGCCGAGGTGGGCGACACGGTGACCGTCGGCGCGGCGCTGGTGAAGCTGGAGGTCGCCGGCGCCGATGCCGAGTCCGAGGCGAAGCCGGTGGCCGCCGCTCCGGCGCCGCAGGACGGGGAGACTTCGGCGGAGCCGGCGCCCCGGCCCGAGCCCGAGCCCGAACCCGATCCCGGGCCCAAGCCCGAGCGAGTGAAGCCGAAGCCGGCTCCGCGCGCGGCGCCCGCCGGCCTGTCCGGCGGCGCGCCGCGGCCGGAGGGGGAGCGGCCGCTGGCGTCGCCGGCGGTGCGGCTCCGTGCGCGCGAGGGCGGGATCGACCTGCGGCAGGTGCCGGGGACCGGCCCGGCCGGGCGCATCGGCCACGACGATCTCGACGCCTTCCTCGCCCGCGGCCGCCAGCCGGCGCGCGCCGGCCTCGGGCGCAACACCGGGGTCGAGGAGATCAGGGTCGTCGGCCTGCGCCGGCGCATCGCCGAGAAGATGGCGCTCGCCAAGGCGCGGATCCCGCACATCACCTATGTCGAGGAGATCGACGTCACCGCGCTGGAGGACCTGCGCGTGCGGCTCAACGCCGAGAAGCGCGCCGACCGGCCGCGGCTGACCATCCTGCCGTTCCTGATGCGGGCGATGGTCCGGGCGATCGCCGAGCAGCCGGCGGTCAACGCGCTCTACGACGACGATGCGGGGGTGATCGCCCGGCACGGCGGCGTCCACATCGGCATCGCCACCCAGACCGAGGGCGGCCTGATGGTGCCGGTGGTGCGCCATGCCGAGGCGCGCGATCTCTGGGACTGCGCCGCGGAGCTGGTGCGGCTGGCGGCCGCGGCCAAGGCCGGCAGCGCGACCCGCGAGGAGCTGACCGGCTCGACCATCACCATCACCTCGCTCGGGGCGATGGGCGGCGTGATGTCGACGCCGGTGATCAATCGCCCGGAGGTGGCGATCGTCGGGGTCAACAAGATTGCGATGCGGCCGCACTGGGACGGGGCGGGCTTCGTGCCGCGCAAGATGATGAACCTGTCGTCGAGCTTCGATCACCGGGTGATCGACGGCTGGGACGCGGCGGTGTTCGTCCAGCGGCTGAAGGCGCTGATGGAGACCCCGGCGATGATCTTCCTGGGGGCCGGGGCATGAAGGAGATCGGCTGCAGGCTCCTGGTGATCGGCGCCGGACCGGGCGGCTACGTCTGCGCGATCCGCGCGGGACAGCTCGGGATCGACACCGTGATCGTCGAGGCGGTGAAGGAGGGCGGCACCTGCCTCAACGTCGGCTGCATTCCGTCGAAGGCGCTGATCCATGCCGCGGACGAATACGCGCGGCTGGCCCGCGGCGGCCGCCGGCGCCACCCCGTTCGGCCTCACCGCAGGCGACCCGGCGCTCGATCTCGGCCGCGCCGTCGCCTGGAAGGACCGGATCGTCGGCCGGCTCACCACCGGCGTCGCCGGGCTGCTGAAGCGGGCCGGGGTCAAGACCATCGCCGGCTGGGCGCGGTTCCGCGACGGCAAGACCGTCGAGGTCGAGACCGAGACCGGCCGGCAGGTGATCCGCGCCGAGACGGTGGTGATCGCCACCGGCTCGGTGCCGGTGGCGCTGCCGTCGCTGCCGTTCGGCGGCCCGGTGATCTCCTCGACCGAGGCGCTGGCGCTGACCACCCGTCCCGACCGGCTGGTGGTGGTGGGCGCGGGCTACATCGGGCTCGAGCTCGGCACCGCCTTCGCCAAGCTCGGGACCGACGTCACGGTGGTCGAGGCGCTGCCGCGCATCCTGCCGCAATACGACGCGGAACTCACCCGTCCGGTCGCCCGCCACCTCGACGCCCTCGGCGTCACGGTACTGACCGGCGCAAGGGCCAGGCGGCTCGCCAGCGGCGGCGGCGCGCTCAACGTCGAGACGGAGGACGGCACCGAACGGCGGCTCGAGGCGGACAAGGTGCTGGTGACGGTGGGCCGCAAGCCCGCGACCGAGGGCTGGGGCCTCGAGGAACTGGACCTCGACCGCGACGGCGGGTTCGTCCGGATCGACGACCAGTGCCGCACCTCGATGCGCGGCGTCTTCGCGATCGGCGACGTGACCGGCGAGCCGATGCTGGCGCACCGGGCGATGGCGCAGGGCGAGATGGTCGCCGAGATCGTCGCCGGCCAGCGCCGCGGCTGGGACAAGCGCGCGATCCCGGCGGTCTGCTTCACCGATCCCGAGATCGTCACCGCCGGGCTGTCGCCCGAGGAGGCCAGGCGGACGGGGCGCGAGATCCGGACCGGTCAGTTCCCGTTCTCCGCCAACGGCCGGGCCATGACCCTTGGCGCCGAGGACGGCTTCGTGCGGGTGGTGGCCCGGGCCGACGACAACCTCGTGCTCGGCATCCAGGCGGTCGGCGCCGGGGTCTCGGAGCTCTCCGCCGCCTTCTCGCTGGCGCTGGAGATGGGCGCGCGGCTCGAGGACATCGCCGGGACGATCCACGCCCACCCGACCCAGAGCGAGGCGTTCCCCGAGGCGGCGCTGAAGGCGCTGGGCCGCGGACTGCACGCGTGAGCTCAGAGATCGCCGGCCACGGTTGTGAAGAGCCAGGACGAGACCTCGTTGGCGGCAACCAGCTGTGCGGCCGCATCGCAGCTGGCCCGCACGGTCCGGATCGTGTCCGATCCCGGGGCGATGCCGGCGCTGCGATGGACGTCGGACATCGACCTCACCTGCGCGGCGCATCGGCCGATCGCGGCGTCGATCTCGTCGAGCGCGGCCGCCTTGGACCGAGCGGATCCGGCAGGACGGCCGGCGACCATAAGGCGCCCGACCTGGAACCCGCCGATGATCTGGGCGTAACTGTCGACCTCGCCGCCGAACGACGCCGGGGACCGGAGCGCGCCCAGATCGGCCTTGGCCAGCAGCACATAGAGTTCGCTCAGCGAACTGTACGCCTGATTCGCGATGTTCATCCTGAATTGCGGGTTCTGGCTGCAGGCGGTGACCGCCACCAGCATGACCGCGGTCGCCAGCATCTGCTTCAGCCTTGACGGTGACATCCGGTTCCCAGGTTCGAGGCCAGGCAGCGGAGGCTACATAAGCCCCGCGATGCGTGCAACGTGACTGAACCGGCGGATCGACCTCGGGCAACCGGCACTGCGCGCGCAACGCGCGGTCGGAAACCCCGAGGATCGCGGCCGGGTCGTCCGGCGGCCGGCGCTTGCCAAGCGGCTGGTTGCCCGCCATAGCCTGCGGGATGACCGACGCGGAACAGAAGGGCGGAATGCGCTGCGGCCTCGTGGCGCTGATCGGCGAGCCCAACGCCGGCAAGTCGACGCTTCTGAACCGGATGGTCGGCGCCAAGGTCTCGATCGTCACCCACAAGGTCCAGACCACCCGCACCCGGATCCGCGGGATCGCGATCGAGGGCGACGCGCAGTTGGTCTTCGTCGACACCCCCGGCCTCTTCCGCCCGCGTCGGCGGCTCGACCGGGCGATGGTCAAGGCGGCCTGGGGCGGCGCGGCGGACGCCGACGTCGTCGTGCTGCTGATCGAGGCGCACCGCGGGCTGACCGAAGGGGTGCGGACCGTTCTGGAGACGCTGGCCGATCAGCTTCCGGCCGGGCAGACCGTCGCGCTCGCCATCAACAAGATCGACCGGGTGCCGGCGGAACGGCTGCTGGCGCTGTCGGCGGAGATGAACGACGCCCGCGCCTTCGCCGCGACCTTCATGATCTCCGCCGAGCGCGGGCACGGGGTCGAGGATCTGCGCCGCTGGCTGGCCGGCCAGGTGCCCGAGGGCCCGTGGCTCTACCCGGAGGACCAGATCGCCGACCTGCCGCTCCGGATGATCGCCGCCGAGACCACGCGCGAGAAGCTGACGCTCCGGCTGCACCAGGAGCTGCCCTACGAGCTGACGGTCGAGACCGAGGGCTGGGAGGAGCGCCGCGACGGCTCGGTGAAGATCGACCAGGTGGTCTACGTGGCGCGCGACGGCCACAAGGGGATCACGCTCGGGCCGAAGGGCGCGACGATCAAGGCGGTGGGCCAGGCCGCCCGCGAGGAGATCAAGGCGTTCCTCGGCCGCGAGGTGCATCTGTTCCTGACGGTGAAGGTGCGCCCCGGTTGGCTGGAGGAACGCGAGCGCTACGGCGAGATGGGCCTCGACTACTCCGACGGCGAGAGATGACCGCGCGGCTTACGGCGGAATTCTGGGTGCAGGCCTATCTCGCCCGGTTGCGGCTCGCCGACATCCCGGCGTTCGTGACCGCGCGCGGCGACGCGACCGCCGGCGCGGTGGTGGTCAAGCTCAACACGCTGGACGGCGCCGCCCGCGCCTTCGCCCGCAGCTACGACGCGACGGGGGTGCGGGTCTGGACGCCGCTCGCCGAAGGCCCCGAGCCCGACGTCGAGCAGGCGGTCGGCCGGCAGCGGCGCTTCGACCCGGACCTCTGGGTGATCGAGGTCGAGGACCGGCAGGGGCGGCACCTGCTCGACCAGCCGGGGCTGGCGGAGTGACGGCGGCGTGGACTGGCGTGACGAAGGCATCCTGATCGCGGCGCGCCGCCACGGCGAAAGCTCGGCGATCGTCGAGATGCTGACCCGCGAGCACGGCCGGCACGCCGGCGTGGTGCGCGGCGGCGGCGGGCGGCGGATGGCGCCGGTGCTGCAGCCCGGCGCGCGACTGTCGGTCGCGTGGTCGGCCCGGCTCGAGGATCACATCGGCACCTTCCGGGTCGAGCCGATCGCCTCGCGGACCGCGGCGATCATGGCCGACCGGGCCGCGCTGGCAGCCCTCGGCGCGCTCACCGCGCTGGTGGCGGCGACGCTGCCCGAGCGCGACGCCCATCCGGAGCTTTACACCCGCACCCTCGCGCTCGTCGAAGCGCTCGGGACCGCGCCCGACTGGCCGGCCCGCTACGCCGCCTGGGAACTGGCCCTGCTGGCCGAACTCGGCTTCGGGCTCGATCTCGCGGCCTGTGCGGTGACGGGAGACACCGAGGACCTGGTGTGGGTGTCCCCGAAATCCGGGCGGGCGGTCAGCCGCCGGGCCGCCGGCGCCTGGGCCGACCGGCTGCTCGAATTGCCGGGCTTCCTGCGCGGCGGCTGGCAGGAGACCCCCCACAGCGGAGAGGTCGCCGCCGCGCTTCACCTCACCGGCTTCTTCCTCGAGGCCCGGGTGGCGCCCGGTCTCCCGCGCGGCCTGCCGCCGGCACGCGCCCGGGCCGTGGAAGCGATACGTCGGCGGCCGGACTGACCGGGCGGCGACCGGCGGATTTGCTCGTCCCTGGCTCGGGCCCGGATCACCGGCTGCTTGCGCCCGCCCACGGAATGACGATCATCGGTCTGCGAGAACCGGGATGCGCGGGAGATGAACCCGCGGCGCGGCGAGGAGGGGCGGCCATGGAAAACCTGCTGACGCAACGGACAAGGGTCCACGGGTTCCCCGGTTCGGTCCCGGACGTCGGGTGGACAGTGGAAGTGTCCCGATGAAGATTCTCGTCACCGGCGCCGCCGGCTTCATCGGCTTCCACACCGCTCGTCGGCTGCTCGCCCGGGGCGACGACGTGGTCGGCTTCGACAACGTGAATGCCTACTACGATCCCGTCGCTCAAGGAGGCGCGGCTCGCGCAGCTCGAGAGGGACGGCGGTGCGTCGACCGGGACATGGACCTTCGTCCGGGCGGATCTGACCGACCAGGACGCAGTGGAGGCGTGTTTCTCCCGGCATCGCTTCGACCGGGTGATCCACCTTGCGGCGCAGGCGGGCGTCCGGCACAGCCTCTCGCACCCGCACGAGTACGTGCAGGCCAACGTGGTCGGATTCCTCAACATCCTGGAGGCCTGTCGCCACCTGCAGACCCCGCATCTCACCTACGCATCGACGTCGAGCGTCTACGGCGCCAACACCAAGCTTCCGTTTTCCGAGCACGACGGCGCGGATCACCCGCTCCAGCTCTACGCGGCGACCAAGCGCGCCAACGAGTTGATGGCGCACGCCTACAGCCACCTCTTCGCTCTTCCCACCACCGGACTGCGCTTCTTCACCGTCTACGGCCCGTGGGGCCGGCCGGACATGGCGCTGTTTCTCTTCACCAGGGCAATCCTCGAGGGCGATCCGATCCGGGTGTTCAATCACGGCAACCACACGCGCGACTTCACCTACGTCGACGACATCGTCACGGGTGTGGTCAAGGCGAGCGACCAGATCGCGGAGCCGAATCCGGACTGGACGGGCGCCGCGCCCGATCCGGCGACCTCGAACGCGCCGTTCCGCATCTTCAACATAGGCAACAACGCGCCGGTCAAGCTCTCGGAATACATCGAGGCGCTGGAGGCCAGTCTGGGCAAGACGGCCGTGAAGGAGCTGGTGCCCCTTCAGTCAGGGGACGTGCCCGACACGTTTTCGGATACTTCCGAGCTGTCCAAGGCCGTCGGATTCAAACCGGAGACCAGTGTTCAGGTCGGGATACAGCGGTTCGTCGAGTGGTACCGCGACTACTATTCCTGCTAGCTGGTCTCCCCCCGGAAAGTGCCCTCAGCGAGGGACCCTGGCCGCTAGCTGGGTTCGAAATTCCTCTCTACCACAACGAGCGGGGGCACGAGGCCGCCGTTTGTAAGCTGGCGATGGCGCTCCCGCAGCAGCATGTCCAGTTCGAGCCTGCGGTTGAAGGCGGCGCGCTCGGTGACCTTGAGCCACGCGAGAACCGCATCATGGGCCGGTTCGGTCGGGCGTCGGCGAGGATCTCCCGGAGGATGCCGACGACCGCCTCCGCCTTGCGGAGTTTCTCCCGGGCGGTGGCAATGCCGAGCGGCCTGAACGGAACTTTGGTCATGGCAAGTGTAAAACAACCGAAGGTGGTGTTCGGTTCCGCCGCCCGGTGCGAAAATCGAGATGAAATCCGAAGGCCGGCGGTGGGCGCGGGGCACGGTAGCCGGTGGCGTGGCGACCCTCTGGTGTGCTATCGGAACCCAGGCAGGCAACGGACAGGGGAGGGGCCGATGAAACGCTCGCAGGTCAACGACATCATCCGCGCGGCGGACGACTTCATCCGATCGTTCGGGTTCATCCTGCCGCCGTTCGCGCACTGGTCGCCGGGCGAGATGCGGGACCGGCGTGGCGAGATCGGCGGCATCATCGACGCGCGGCTCGGGTGGGACATCACCGACTACGGCCAGGGCAGGTTCGACGAGCTGGGGTTGTTCCTGTTCACGGTGCGCAACGGCTCGGAGGCGGACCTGAAGCGCGGCGGCGGCATGTGCTACGCCGAGAAGATCATGATCTCGCGTCAGGACCAGATCTCGCCGATGCACCGCCACATCGTGAAGGCCGAGGACATCATCAACCGCGGCGGCGCGACGCTGGCGCTGAAGCTGCACAATTCCGATGCCGACGGCAAGGTCGATCCCGAGACCGAGGTCGAGGTGGCGACCGACGGCGTACTGCGCCGGCAGAAGGCGGGCGAGATCCTGCGCCTCGAGCCGGGCGAAAGCGTGACGCTGCTGCCGGGCAACTGGCACGCGTTCTGGGGCGAGGGCGGCGACGTGCTGATCGGCGAGGTCTCGACGGTCAACAACGATCTGACCGACAACATCTTCGCCGAGCCGATCGGCCGCTTCGCCGAGATCGACGAGGACGAGGACCCGCTGCACCTGCTGGTGTCGGATTACCCGCGCTGGTTCGACTGAGACGGGGGCAGGCACGGAGCCCGCCTGCCCGGGGAGACGGAACGCCAGCCCTGCGCTCTTCCGCGCGGCGTTCGGCCGTTCAGGCCGCCGGCGGTTCCCTGGCCACGCCCGCCGCACAGATGCGCGCCTCGGTCAGCGAAATCCGCCAGCCGTCAAGCGCGACGATCCGGCGCTCGCGGAAATCGTCGATCGCCCGCGCGCGGAGGCTGCGAATCAGCCGGGCCTCGTCGGCCCGCCCGCCATCGAGATCGGGGGGAAGATCGGCGGCGAGCGCCTGCAGCCATGCCGCGCGCGTGACGCCGGGGTTCCGGGCGCACCAGGCGCGGCCGAGTGCCGCAAGGTCGCCATGCCGGCCGGCACGGGCGCAGATCCGGGCGAGCGGATCGCCGGCGGCCGCGGGCGTTCCCGCGAGCGCGGGCGCGGCGGCGACCCCGCCGAGCAGGCCAAGCACGCCCCGGCGGCGGAACACCGGGATCATGCCCGCATCCCCGCCTTGAGGTGATCGGACAGCCGGACCGTGAACGCGAGCAGGTTCATCGTCGGATTGGCCTGCCCGCTGGTCGGAAAGATCGAGCTGCCGGCGACATAGAGATTGTCGATGCCGTGAACCTTGCAGTCGGCATCGACCACGCCCTTGCGCGGATCGGCGTGCATGCGCGTCCCGCCGCAATGGTGATACTGCCAGTCCATGCTTTCGGTCCAGCTGCCCAGATCCGCATCCACCTTCATCCGGCCGATGTCGGCCACACCGACGGCACGGGCGAACTCGTCGCAGACATGCGCGAGGGTCCGCGACTCGAGATCGCCCACCTGATAGTGGAACGCGACCCGCGGCATTCCCAGCGCGTCGGTGGCGTCGGTCAGGGTGATGCGGCTCTCGGGCCTCGGCGCATGTTCGAGCCGGACCCGCAGGTCGAAGCTCGCCATCTCCGGCCCGGTGAAGCGGTCGCTCAGCCGGTCCCACAGCCGGGCGACGCGCCCCTGGCGCGGCTCCGGCCGGCGCAGCAGGAACGCCGAGTGGTTCAGGATGCGCGCCTCTGCCTGCGCCGCGGCGTCGAGCCTGGTGTCGAGCCGCACGACCTGGCTGTCGACCTTGCGGATGGCGTTGGCGAACCATTGCGACTCCGATATCAGCACCGGCCCGGTATCGTAGTTCGGATGCTCCATCGCGTAGCGCCCGACCAGATCGTTGTCGTTGCCCAGCCCGGCCGCCAGCAGCAGGCGGCAGTTCTCGATGCCGCCGGTCGCGAGCACATAGGTCCGCGCCCGCAGCGTGGCCCGGCGGCCGTCGAGGCTCGCCAGCCGCACGCCTTCGATGCCTCGGCGCATCGGTCCGGTGTCGAAGCCCACGGCGTTGGCGTGCAGATAGCAGGTGACGCGCTCGGCCCGCTCGAGGGTGCGCCGATGCAGGCTGCCGAAGCTGAAACCGGCCTCGGGGTAGCGCACCATCGTCGGCTGGAATGCGGTCTCGTCGAACGGGAAGTCGGGCATGTCCGCTCCGACTTTCCACACCGCGGGACCGGCTTCCGCCACGGTCAGCCGGCAGAACGGCTCGGCCCTCGGCAGGTAGCGCAGATACTCCTCGAAGCTCACCGGCCAGCCGCTGTCGGGCACCCAGTCGCGTTCGGTGAAGTCGAGGGCTTCGAGCGGCAGCGACTGTCCGCCCCAGTGGTTGGTGCTGCCGCCGAGAAAGCGCAGGCGGGCCGAATCCAGCGGGAAATAGTCGAGGCCGGTGATGTCGCCCTCGTAGAGCGCCTGGGTCTCCGCCTCGTAGTCCAGCCCGCCGCTCTCGACCATTGCGACGTCGACGCCCGAGCCGAGCATCTGGAGCGACAGCGCGATGCCCGCCGCGCCGCCGCCGATGATGGCGACGTCGGCTTCGATCGTCGTGCCGTCGTCGAGAGCGTTGAGATCGATGATCATCGGCGGTTCCCCGGGTCGCTTCCGTGGTATCCGAAGCCGCACTCGAGGAAAAGCGGCGAGGCGAAGATTTCGGCGCCTCCGGTGAAACCAGGCCTCCGTCGCTATTCGAAACCGCCCGGCCGGAGGAATTCGAGCACCATCGCCGCGGTCCAGGAGAAGCTGCGGCCACCGAGCGGCTCGCCGGTCAGCGGGTCGTAGTATTCCGCGAAGCCGCCCGTCCGGATCAGGTCCAGCGAGGCGTCGCGGATCCGGCCTGCGGTCGCGGTCCGGCCCGCAGCGGCGAGGCCGTCGGCGATCATGTAGTTGACCACCAGCCAGACCGGCCCGCGCCAGTAGCGGGCCGCGTCGAAGCGCGGATCGGCCGGGTCGTGGCTCGGAACGAGATGGCGGACGCGGCCGGCGAGGCGGTCGATCCGGGCGGCGATGGCCTCCGCGCGCGGCAGGGGGATCGCCGCGAACGCCGGCAGCAGGCCACCGATCGAAGCGCTTTCGATCGGGCGGTCGGTCACCCGGTCGTGGCAGAGGTACTGGCCGTGCGGCTCGGACCAGAGCTCCTCCAGCGCCGCGAGGCCCCTGGCCGCGAAACGCCGGTTCTCGGCGGCGATCATCGGCTCGTCGAGCGCCTCGGCGAGAACGGCGAGATCGGTGCAGGATCTGATCAGGATCGCGTTGAAGCCGGGGTCGACGACGCGGAACGGCGAGGCGTCGTGCAGCTTCGCGTTGTCCCAGCCGAGGCCGCGGAAGTGTTCGACCAGCCAGATATAGCGGTCGTACTGCGCCTTGGTCGGGCGGTGCGCGGGATCGGCGTGCTGGGTGTCGCGCCGCACATAGGGGGCGATGCCCTCGGCCGGGACCCGCTCGAACGGCGCGTCCCAGTCGATCGAGTTGTCGCGCCCGGACTCCCACGGGTGGAGAATGGCGACCAGCCCCTGCCCCTGCGGGTCGCGCATCGCGTGGAACCAGCGGTGCCAGGCCGCGATCTTCGGCAGGAGCCCGCGGACGCGGGCGTCGGCCCGGTCGCGGTCGGCCGCGCCGTCGCGGAGCCGGCGGAGCGCGAAGCCGGCGACGGGGGGCTGGGTGATGCCGGAGGTGGCGACCGGGCGGCCGGTCGACCAGACCTCGGGGCCGGGGAAATAGCCGTCGTCGGCGACGTGGAAGACGATGTGCGGCACCATGCCGTCGGGCCACTGGTGAGCGAACAGCGTCTCGATCTCGGTGAAGGCGCGGTCCTCGTCGTAGTGGCGCTGGCCGAGGGCGGTCAGGCAGGAATCCCAGTTCCACTGGAACGGGTAGAGGCCGCGGGTCGGCACGGTGTAGGCGCCGCGGTCGTTCTCGCGCAGGATGGCGATGGCGTCTGCGGCGAGCGTCGCGGCTTCGGTCATCTCCGGCCTCGGGGTTCGGAAGGGCGCGCCAGAAAGCGAAAGGGCCGGCGTTGCCGCCGGCCCTCGTATCGGTGCCGTGGGCCGCGCGTCAGTTGCGCTGGCCGAACAGGTTCAGGAGCATCATGAACATGTTGATGAAGTCGAGGTAGAGCCGCAGCGCGCCCATGATGGCCGCCTTGCCGAGGTACTGCTCACCCGACGCCTGCATCTGCAGGTAGGTGTTCTTGATGTTCTGCGTGTCGTAGGCGGTGAGGCCCGCGAAGATCAGCACGCCGAGCACCGAGATCGCGAACATCATCGCCGAAGACTGCAGGAAGATGTTGACGACCATCGCCACCAGCAGCCCGATCACGCCCATGATCAGGAACGATCCCCAGCCGGAGATGTCCTTCTTGGTCGTGTAGCCCCAGAGGCTGAGGCCCGCGAAGGCGATCGCGGTGATCAGGAACACCTGTGCGATCGAGGCACTGGTGAAGACCAGGAAGATCGAGCTCAGCGAGATGCCCATCACCGCCGCGAAGGCGTAGAAGATCACCTGTGCCGCCGCGGTCGACAGGCGATTGATCCCGGCCGACAGGCCGAAGACGAAGGCGAGCGGCGCGAGCATAACCACCCACTTCAGCGGCGATGCGTAGATCGCGGCGCCGAACGGCGTCAGGAACGCGTTGGCGCCGATCTGGTACTCGGTCGGCGTCGGCGAAACCGCGAGCCCCGCGACCGCCCAGGCGGCCAGCGCTGTGATGAGCATGCCCACGGACATCGTGCCGTAGACCTTGTTCATGTGGGCGCGCAGACCTTCGTCGATCTGCGCCGTTCGGACGCCGGCGCCAGTCCGGCGAACAGTCCCGTATTCGGCCATCGAATCCCTCCGTAAGAGCGGCCCCCCGATTCTGCCGGGGTTTCGATTTCAATATCGGGAGCGCTCAGCCGGTTTTCAACGGTCAGCAGCGCCGCCTGGCGCTCAATATGACCAAAATTCTCATGTTTGTCACCCGTTTCGCCATCACTCTCTCGCGCGCAGCACTCGGGCGGGGCGGGCGGCGAGCGGACGCAGTGCGAAGCCGAGCCCGGCGAGGAGGCTCGCCAGCGCTCCGCCCGCGACGATGAGCACCGCGCCGACCGGTTCGAAGCGGAACTCGCCCTGCATCACGCGGGTCGTCACCCACCAGCCGGCGATCCCGCCCGCGGCGATGGCGACCAGCCCCGCAGCCGCGCCGATCATGGCGGCTCGCAGCGCGAAGCTTGCGAGGACAAGCGGGCGGCTCGCCCCCAGGGTCTTCAGCACCGCCGCCTCGTAGACCCGGCGCCGCTCGCCGGCCGCCGCAGCGCCGATCAGCACGACGAAGCCCGTGATCAGCGTCGCGGCGGCGGCCCATCGGGCGGCGGCGCTGACGCCGGCGAGCGAGCCGGCGATGCGCTCGATGGTGTCGCGCACGCCGATCGCGGTGATGTTGGGGAAGGCGTCAGCCTCGGAGCGCAGCAGCGGCGCCTCGGCCTGCGGCTGGCGTAGACCGTGGCGATGTGGGTGTGCGGGGCGCCGGCGAGGGCGGCCGGGTCGAGGATCATCAGGAAGTTGATGCCCATCGACTGGAACTGCACGTCGCGGAAGCTGGCGATGGTCGCGGTGAGGTCGCGGCCGAGCACGTTGATCGTCAGGGTGTCGCCGAGCTTCAGGCCCATCTCGCGGCCCTCCTCGGCGGCGAAGCTCATCAGCGGCGGCCCGGCGTAGTCCTCCGGCCACCACTCGCCTTCGGTGATGACGGTGCCCTTGGGCGGGGCGGCGGCGTAGGTGACGCCGCGATCGCCTTGCAGCGCCCAGTGGCCGCCTGCCACCTCGCGCGCCGGGCGACCGTCGATGCCGGTGATGATGCCGCGCAGCATCGGGGCGGTGTCGATCTCGCTCACGCCGTCGGTGGCGCGGGCGCGGGCGAGGAAGCCGTCGAGCTGGTCCTGCTGGATGTCGACGAAGAAGTAGGCCGGCGCGCGGTCCGGCAGGTCGCGGGTGATCAGGTTGCGCAGGTTCCAGTCGATCTGGCCGACCGCGGCGAGCACACTGAGGCCGAGGCCGAGGGCGAGCACCACCGACGCAGTCTCGCCCGACGGCCCGCCGAGGGCGGCCAGCGCCCAGCGCAGCGCGGGGCGGCCGCGGGTGAGGCCGGTCCGGCCGAGGCGGCGGGCGAGCCAGCGCAGGCCGACGGCGGCGGCGACGAGCAGCAGGAGCGCGCCGGCGATGCCTGTGGCGGTGTAGAGCGCGAGTTCGCGGGCGCCCGAAAGCAGGGTGGCGGCGGCGACGAGCAGGGCGGCGAGCCCGGCGGTGGCGGCGAGGTAGGGCGGGCGCGGCCAGCCGCGGCGGGTGGCGGCGAGGTCGCGGAACAGTTCGCCCGCGGCGATGTCTCGGGCGCGGGCGAGCGGCCAGACCGTGAAGAGCGCGGTGGCGAGCGCGCCGTAGAGCGCCGCTTCCGCGAGGGGGCGGGCGTAGAGGCCGAATTCGGCGGGCACCGGCAGGCGGCTGGCCGCGAACGGGGCGGCGATCAGCGGCAGGGCGGCGCCGAGCGCGAGGCCGATGGCGATGCCGAGGAGCGCGAGCAGGCCGATCTGCACCAGGTAGATCGCGAAGATCGTGCCGCCGGTGGCGCCGAGGGTCTTCAGCGTGGCGATGGTCGCGGTCTTGGTCTCGAGGTGCGCCCGGACCGCCGCCGCGACGCCGACGCCGCCGACCGCGAGGCCGGCGAGGCCCATCAGGATCAGGAAGTCCCCGAGCCGGTCGACGAAGCGGCCGACGCCGGGCGGCCCGGTGCGCCGGTCGCGCCATTGCAGGCCGGACTCGGCGAAACGGCTCTCGGCGTCCTGGCGGAGCGCCGCGAGATCCGCGGCCGGGGGCAGGCGCAGGCGGTAGGAGGAGTCGAAGAGCGAGCCCTCGCTGAGGAGACCGCTGTCGCTCAGGGCCGCCAGGCGGACGATGACCCGGGGGCCGAACGCGAAGGCGCCGGCTGTCCGGGGCGGCGACGAGGGTGCCGGTCAGGCGGAAGTCCTGGGTGCCGAGGCGCACCACCGCGCCGGGCGCGAGGCCCATGCGGTCGATCAGGATCTTCTCGGCGACCAGACCGGGCAGGCCGTCGTGCGGGTCGAGGGCCGCGTCGAGCCCGCCGCCGCCGTCGAGCGCGACCCGGCCGTAGAGCGGGTAGGGGGCGTCGACGGCCTTGACCTGCACCAGGGTGCGGTCGGGCTCCGCACCGGCGTGCGGGATCGCGAGCAGCGAGCGAAAGTCGACGATTTCCGAGACCTCCGCCGCGTTCGCATCCATCCAGGCGCGCTCGGCGGGGTCGGCGAAGCGGTAGGTGAACTCGATCTCGGCGTCGCCGCCAAGGAGGGCTGCGGCCTCCCGGGCGAGCCCGTGGTCGATCGCCGCGCGCACCGAGCCGACCGCGGCAATGGCCGCGACCCCGAGGGCGAGGCAGGCGAGGAAGATGCGGAAGCCCGCGAGCCCGCCGCGGAGTTCGCGCAGGCCGAGGCGGAGGGCCGGCGGCAGCCTCATGCGGTTGCCGGCGCGCAACGGCGGCGTTGCGCGCGCGCAATTCCCGGCATCGCAATGATAGATATAGGATTAATGTTCGTTAACGCGGCGGCGCGGTCGGGCGCGGCTGCCGCCGCGCGGCGGCCTTTGCCGCCCAAAGGAGCGCGCAGATGCGCGCAGGTCTTTTGGTCTGGCGCGCGCGTGTTCGCGCGCGCCTCGTCTGCTCTCCAGGTTAGCAAACCTGTATGGGGCCTGCCGGAGCGGCCGGCGCCGGGCGGCAGGATCATTCGGCGGCCTCGGCAAGGGACTCGAGTTCGCCGTCTCGCAGGCTCAGGACGCGGTCGCAGCGGGCGGCGAGGTCGGGCGCGTGGGTGACCAGCACCAGCGTCGCGGCGTGGCGGTCGCGCATCTCGAACAGCAGGCGGATGATCGTCTCGCCGGTGGCGCCGTCGAGATTGCCGGTCGGCTCGTCGGCCAGCAGGATCTCGGGGCGCGTCACCGCGGCGCGCGCCAGCGCCACGCGTTGCTGCTCGCCGCCGGAAAGCTGGGCGGGATAGTGGTCGCGGCGCGCCGACAGGCCCATCGAGTCGAGTTCGGCGGCGGCGCGGACGAAGGCATCCCTGTCGCCGGCGAGTTCGAGCGGGGTCGCGACGTTCTCGATCGCGGTCATCGTCGGGATCAGGTGGAACGACTGGAAGACCACGCCGATGTGATCGCGCCGGAGGCGGGCGAGCGCGTCCTCGCCCATCGCGGTCAGGTCATGGCCGAGGGCGGTGACGCGGCCCGCCGTCGCGGTCTCCAGCCCGCCCATCAGCATCAGGAGCGAGGACTTGCCCGAGCCCGACGGGCCGACGAGGCCGAGCGTCTCGCCGCGCGCCACCTCCAGCGTGATGCCGCGCAGGATCTTGACCGGGCCGGCATTGCCTCGCAGCGTAAGCGCCGCATCCTCGAGTGCGATAACCGGAGACGCCATATGAACCCTGCCTCGAGACGTGCTGCCCCGCCCGGATATGGGGCGGTCGCGGTGATGCGCAACCTCGTTCTGGCGCTGGCCGCGCTGATCGCGCTGGCCGGCACGGCGGCGGCGGAGGTGCGGATCCTCGCCTTCGGCGATTCGCTGGTGGCGGGCTACGGCCTGCCGGAAGAGGACGGCTTCGTGCCCCAGCTCCAGGCCTGGCTGCGGGCGAACGGCGCGCCGGACGTGACGGTGATCAACGGCGGGGTCTCGGGCGACACCACCGCCGGCGGGCTGGCGCGCATCGACTGGGCGCTCGGCGACGACGTGGACGGGGTGATCGTCGCGCTCGGCGGCAACGATCTGTTGCGCGGGCTCGATCCGGGCGCCATGCGGCAGAATCTCGACGGCATCCTGACCGCGATCGACGCGAAGGGCCTGCCCGTGCTGCTCGCCGGCCTGCCGGCGCCGCCGAACTATGGCCCGGAGTATCGCAAGTCCTTCAAGGCGGCGTTCCGCGATCTCGCCAGCCAGCACGGGGCGATCTACGTCAGCTCGTTTCTCGGCGGCATGAGCGGGCGCGACATCGCCGACGTGGTGTCGATGATGCAGTCCGACCGCATCCATCCGAACTTTCGCGGCGTGCGCGCCAACGTCGCGGCGATCGGGCCGTCGGTGCTGAAGCTGGTGGCAAGGGCCCGGGAGTGATTCGCGCCTTCGCCGCGCTGGCGGTGCCGGACGGGGTGCGCTTCGATCTGATGCTGGTGCAGCAGGGGCTGCCGGTGCCGCGCGTGGTGCCGCCGGAGAACCTGCATCTGACGCTGGTGTTTCTCGGCGAGGTCGGAGGCCGGCTGATCGAGGACGTCGACCTCGCCTTCGGCGCGATCCGCGCGCCCGGGTTCGAGTTGTCGTTGGCGGGGCTCGGCCTGTTCGGCGGATCGAAGCCGCGCAGCGTCCATGTCGGCGTGTCGCATTGCCCGGCCCTGCATCACCTGCAGGCGCGGGTGGTGACGGCGGCGCGCGGCGCCGGGGTCGACGTGGCCGCGCGCCGGTTCACGCCGCACGTCACGCTGGCGCGCCTGCCCGGACGGCTGGCTGACCGCGGGCGGCTCGAGGCGTTCGTGGCGAAGCGCGGGGTCTACGCGGCGCCGCGCTTCGCGGTGGAGGATTTCCGGCTCTATCGTTCGCATCTCGGGTCGGGCGGCTCGGTCTACCGGGAACTGGCGCGCTATCCGCTCGGCTGAGCGCCTACCAGCGGATCGGGCGCCGCAGCTCCTCGGCGACGTCGGCGCGGCTGAGGCCGATGTCGCGGAGCATCCGGTCGTCGAGTTCGGCGAGGTGCGTTCGGTCCCGGTGGCGCGCGTTCAGCGTCGCGAGACGGTCGAGCACGCCGCGCAGGGTCGGGCGCGACCGGAGGAGTGCGGACGGAGCGCGGAGCTGTGGTTGCATGCATGATCGTGTCTCCATAACAGGGATTGCTGTGTTGTGGTGGATGTATCACCGTGCTTGATTCATACTCGCCGCTGATGCATAGTGGAAACGAATGTTTGTTCGGTTAAGCATCAAGGAACGTGATATGGCTCGGAACCTCGATCTGACGGCGCTTCGCTCGTTCGCCGCGGTGGCCGACGCCGGCGGGGTGACCCGCGCGGCGAGCCAGCTGAACCTCACCCAGTCGGCGGTCTCGATGCAGCTGAAACGGCTGGAGGAGAGCCTCGGCCTGCCGCTCCTCGATCGTTCGGCCCGGACCATCGCGCTGACCGCGCAGGGGGAGCAGCTTCTGGCGTATGCCCGGCGGCTGCTGGCGCTCAACGACGAGGCGTGGGGGCGGCTGACCCATCCGGCCTTCGAGGGGACGCTCGAGTTCGGGGTGCCGCACGACATCATCTATCCGCATGTGCCGCTGGTGCTGCAGCGTTTCGCTGCGGCGTATCCGCGGGTGAAGCTGCAACTCCACTCGCTCTACACCGGCGGGCTGAAGGGTCTGCTGGCGCGGGGCGAGATGGACCTGATCCTGACCACCGAGGCGGAGGTCGACGCCGGCGGCGAGACCCTCAGCCGCGAGCCGCTGGTCTGGGCCGGGGCGCCGGGCGGGCAGGCCTGGCGCGCCCGTCCGCTGCGCTTCGCGTCGTGCGCCAACTGCGTGTTCAAGCGCCCGGCGCTCGAGGCGCTGGAGGCGGCGGGGATCGACTGGGAGATCGCGGTCGATTCGATCTCGACCGCGGCGGTCGACGCCAGCGTCGCGGCGGATCTGGCGGTCAGCGTGCAGATGGAGAGCGGGGTGCCGCCGCGCTGCGAGGCGGTGCGTCACGGCGGCGCGTTGCCCGATCTGCCGCAGCACTGCGTGAACATGTATGTGGCGCCGGGGCCGCGGGCGGAGCTCGCGGAACGGCTGGCCGGGCTGGTCCGGCAGGCCTATGGCGTGGCGGAGTGCCTGGCGGCGGAATAGTCAGTCGATCCGCACCACCACCTTGCCGGTGGCCCGCCGGCTGCGGATGAGGTCGAGGGCGGCGTTGGCGTCCGCCAGCGGCAGGACGTGGCTGACGTGGGGTTTCAGCCGGCCGAGGGCGTGCCAGGAAAACAGCGTCTCGAAGCTCGCCCGGATGGGGCGCGGCGCCAGCCGGGTCCACGCGCTCCAGTCGAAGCCGATCACGGTTAGGTTCTTCACCAGCAAGAGGTTCGCCGGCACCTGTGGCACCGCGCCGCTGGCGAAGCCGATCGGCACCAGCCGGCCGCCGGGCCGGGTGCCCCGCAAGGCGGCGTCGAAGGCCGCGCCCCCCACCGGGTCGTAGACCACGTCCACGCCGCCGAGCGCCTTGAGCGCCGTCCGCAGGTCGCCGTCCGCGCCGTCGATCAGGTGCGCGGCCCCGGCGGCCTCGGCGATCGCCAGCCGCTCGGGTCCGCGCGCGACGGCGACGACGCGGGCGCCCATGCCGCTGCCGATCTCCACCGCGGTCCGGCCGACGCCGCCGGAGGCGCCGAGCACCAGCAGCGTCTCGCCCGGCCGCAGCCGCGCCAGCCAGGCGAGCGCGACGTGGCTGGTGCCGTAGGCGACGAGGAAGCCCGCCACCTCCTCGTCGGGCATCGACGCGGGCGCCGGCACGCACCCCGCCGCCGGTACCGCGATGCGTTCGGCCAGCCCGCCGCGGCCGGCGAAGCAGGCGACGCGGGTGCCGACGGCGGGGCCGGTGGCGCCGGGGCCGAGCGCCTCGACGGTGCCGCAGACCTCCATCCCGGGCGCGAAGGGCAGCTCGGGGCGGACCTGGTAGCGGCCGGTGGCAAGCAGGGTGTCTGCGAAGTTCAGCCCGCAGGCATGGATGCGCAGCAGGACCTCGCCCGGGCCGGGCGTCGGCGTCGGCGCCTCGGCCAGCTCCAGCGGTCGTCCGAGCTCGCGGATCTGCATCGCTCGCATCATCGGGGCTCCGGCATGGCAGGGGAATCGCATCTGACCAAGCGCGGTGGCGGAAGGTTGCACGTCCCGGGCGTCGCTGGCCCGCCCGGCCGCGGTCGCTGCCCGGCGTCGGGCGCCGGGCGGGACGACGTCACCGGCGCACGCTCGGCCCCGCGGTCGTCATATGCGATAGCCCTGCCCGGCATCGCCCCGGCGATTGCCCGGGCGGGCGCTTCGTGAAACAAGGCCGGACCATCGGGCCCCGGCGGAAGGATTGTCATGCGGTTTCTCGGGTATCTGGTGTTCGCTGTCCTGGCTCTGCTCGCCGTGGCGGTCGGCGCCGCCTATCTCCTGCCGCGCGAGGTCACGGTCGCCCGCGAGATCGTCATCGACGCCCCGCCCGACAGGATCTTTCCGTACCTGAACTCGTTGCACAAGGCGAAGGAGTGGTCGCCCTGGACCGGCCTCGACCCGAAGGCGAAGATCGAGGTGAACTATGCCGGTCCCGACAGCGGGGTCGGCAGCCGGATGACCTGGTCGAGCGACGATCCCCGGATCGGCACCGGCAGCCAGGAGATCATGGCGAGCGTTCCTGACCAGCGCGTCGAGACGGCGCTGAGCTTCGACGACATGGGCGTGTCCACCTCCTGGCTGGTGCTGAAGCCCGAAGGCAGCGGCACCCGCGTCACCTGGGGGCTGCAGGTCGATACCGGAACCTCGCCGGACGGGCGCTACAAGGGGCTGATGATCGACCGCTCGGTCGGGCCGGTGTTCGAGAAGGGACTCGCGAACCTCAAGGCGACGGTGGAGACGGCGCAGGCGGGGGTTTTAGAGTAGAGCCGGAGCCCGGAAACGCTCTCACGAGGAATGCTGAAGGGCAACCGGCAGGGGGAGCGGAGCCGGTTCTTGATTCCTGATGCAGGACGGCCTGAGTTGGCTCATCGGAAGAAACCACCCTGACGATATTGTCGAGACACGGAAGACTGCTTCGAGCCCCATTCCTTTCGCTCGTCGTACTGCCCCCGACGGCGGCAAATCCGACCGGACGCGATCTTGCCGAAACATCACGGGTTTTGCCTCCTTCCGACCGAGGTATCCTCATTGGCCAGCAAACCAACTGCGACGAGGGGCGACAACCACGGTTTTCAGCGACTTCTCCGGGTTGGGAACCCGTTAGGCTACGCGGCTGTCCGACCGAGGTATCCTCATTGGCCAGCAAACCAACTGCGACCAGGGGCGACAACCACGGTTTTCAGCGACTTCTCCGGGTTGGGAACCCGTTAGGCTACGCGGCTGTTCAGTAAGGATGATCTACCTCACCGCCATCTTCGCCGGAACCTTCGCTGCGGTTCACCTGTTCATTGGCAATCTACGCTTTCTCGATGTCGTACCCCTGTAGCCGCCTGGCTCTCAGCTGCCGGCGGGGTCCCGAAGCGGACCAAAAAACGTTCGCGAAAGGTCTCGGCCTCAGCGAACAGGCCGCCGAGACGTGGGTGTACCTGGTGGCACTGGCGGGTCTTGCGATCTTCTACGGACTGGAACGCGCCGCCAAAGCCTCTCGTAGCCGCTCGCGCGGCAAGAGCGGCAAGGACGCTGTGGAAGCCAAGGTGTTCTGGCTGCATCATCGGCTCGTTCGGCCTCTACAACGTGCTGATCGGATACCTGCTGCTGCATCGTGAAGAAGCTGGCCTGTGGTCGCTTGTCATCTACTTCGTGGCCATGAGCCTGCACTTCGTGACGAACGACTTCGGGTTGCGGGAGGATCACAAGGAACGCTATGACCAGCGTGGCCGCTGGCTCATAGCCACCGCTGTCATGGCCGGTTGGACGCTCGGGGCGCTAACGAGCATTTCCGGAATCGTCATCGGATTCCTGTTCGCCTTCCTGGCCGGCGGCGTCGTGCTGAATGTCCTCAAAGAGGAACTGCCTGAAGAGCGGCAAAGCCGCTTTTTGCCGTTCGCACTCGGACTCGGCGGCTATGCTATTGTCCTTATTCTTGTCTGATGTCGTCAGGCAGCAGAATGCGAAAACGACCGTTGCTGTCTCGCTCCGGAATCGTCGTTCAGCGAACGGCCGCATTGTCCCGCATTGCCGACGTCGTTCCCACGACAAGGCGGAGCGAAACGCCGCTCGCGATCGACGTCCATCGCGCGGGGTTGCCCGCTCCGCCCCGGTCAGGGCATGTACTGCCCGCCGTTCACGTGCAGGATCTGCCCGGTGACGTAGTCGCTCATCCCGGACGCGAGGAAAACCACCGGCCCGACGCAGTCCTCCGCCGTGCCGAGGCGGCGCATCGCCACCGCCTGCTTCATCGCCTCCATCCGCTCCGCCGGAGTGGCGGCGTGGAACGGCGTGTCGATCACCCCGGGCGCCAGCGCGTTCACCCGGATGCCCTTCGGCGCCAGCTCGGTCGCCATGGCGCGCGTCAGGTTGTGGATGTAGGCCTTGGCGCAGGCGTAGTGCGCCGAGCCCGGCCCGCCGCCGTTGGCGCCGGCGATCGAGCCGACGTTGACGATGCTCCCGCCGCCCTGCGCCGCGATGTGCGGCACCGCGGCCTGCGACACCTCGATCACCGAGCGCACGTTCAGATCGAGCGCCGCCTGGTAGAGGTCGAGCGAGAGCTCCATGAACGGCCGCCGGTCGAGGATCGCGCCGGCGTTGTTGACGAGGATGTCGAGCCGCCCCAGCCGTTCGGCCGCCGCCGTCACCAGCGGCTCGCCGGTCCCGGTCTCCGCGAGATCCGCCGCGATGGCGAAGGCGTCGCCGCCAGCATCCGTCGATCGCCGCCACCACCGCCTCCGCCGCCTCGGCGCTGCGGTTGTAGTGCACCGCCACCTTCGCCCCGAGCCCGGCCAGCCCCGCCGCCACGGCCGCGCCGATGCCGGTGCTCGCGCCGGTCACCAGCACCCCCTTGCCGCGAATGTCCTCGAGCATGCCCTGTCACCTCCCCTGGGATTGCGGGCCGAGCCAAGCCCGCCTGCGGCGCGAGGTCAAGCTCGGGTCGGGCCCGGGCGCGCTTTACACCCCGGCGTGCGCCGCGCTATCGCTCTCGGAGCCGGCCGGGAGGGAAGCGCATGACGGACGCCAGGATTGTCGGGATCGGCGACCTGCGGGTCTCCAACCGCCTGCCGCTCACTCTGATCGCCGGACCCTGCCAGCTCGAGGGCCTCGACCATGCGCTCCGGATCGCCGAGGCGCTGGCGGCGGCCTGCGCCGACAACGGCGTCGGGCTGATCTTCAAGAGCTCCTACGACAAGGCCAACCGCACGTCGCTCGGGGCCCAGCGCGGGCTCGGCATGGAAGAGGGTCTCGCGATCCTCGCGACGGTGCGCGAGCGGATCGGCTGTCCGGTGCTGACCGACGTGCACCTGCCCGACCACTGCGCGCCGGTGGCGGAGGCGGTGGACGTGCTGCAGATCCCGGCGTTCCTGTGCCGCCAGACCGACCTGCTGCTGGCCGCCGGCGCCACCGGCGCGGCGATCAACGTCAAGAAGGGCCAGTTCCTCGCCCCGTGGGACATGGCCAACGTCGCCGCCAAGATCGCCTCCACCGGCAACGAGCGGATCCTGCTGACCGAGCGCGGCGCGTCGTTCGGCTACAACACGCTGGTCGCCGACATGCGCAGCCTGCCGATCATGGCGCGGACCGGCTGGCCGGTGGTGATGGACGCGACCCACTCGGTGCAGCAGCCGGGCGGGCAGGGCACCTCCTCCGGCGGCCAGCGGGAGTTCGCGCCGGTGATGGCCCGCGCCGCCGTGGCGCTCGGCGTCGCGGCGGTGTTCATCGAGACCCACCCCGACCCGGACACCGCGCCGTCCGACGGCCCGAACATGATCCCGCTCGACCGGATGCCGGCGCTGATCGCCGATCTCGCCGCCTTCGACGCGCTTGCCAAGGAGAGACCGGTGATGCGCGAGACCTGAGCCGGGACCGAGCGAGGCCAGAGGAATCGCATTCGACAAACCGCGGTGGCGGAAGGGTGCACGCCCCCAGCGTCGCCGGCCCGCCCGGCCGCGGCCGCCCGCGATGAGGGCAGCGGCACGCCCGCGGGGGGCCGCGAAAGCGGCCGCCCGAGGGGGCGGGCGGCCGCTGCCCGGCGTCGGGCGCCGGGCGGGACGACGTCACCCGCGTACGCTCGGCCCCGCGGCCGTCATATGCGAGAGCCCTGCGAGCGGGGCCCGCGCCCCTTTTCCTCCCCTCGCTCCGGCGCTAAGAACCGGCCCGGAACCAGCGCCGGGGACACGCAAGCAATGCCGATGGAAAAGACCTTCGACGCCAGGGCCGCCGAGCCCGCGATCAGCGCCGCGTGGGAAGCCGCCGGCGCCTTCCGCGCCGGGGCCAACGCGAAGCCCGGCGCCGAGGCGTTCTCGATCCTGCTGCCGCCCCCGAACGTCACCGGCAGCCTGCACATGGGCCACGCCTTCAACCACACGCTGATGGACATCCTCGCCCGCTGGCACCGGATGCGGGGGCACGACGTGCTCTGGCAGCCCGGCCTCGACCACGCCGGCATCGCCACCCAGATGGTCGTCGAGCGCGAGCTCGCCCGCACCGGCAATGCCTCCCGCCGCGAGATGGGCCGCGAGGCCTTCGTCGCGAAGGTCTGGGAATGGAAGGAGCAGTCCGGCGGCACCATCCTCGAACAGTCCCGCCGCCTCGGCGACAGCTTCGATCTGTCGCGCAACGCCTTCACCATGTCCGGCGCACCGGGGGCGCCGGCCGGCGAGGACGGCAACTTCCACGACGCGGTTCTGCGTGTGTTCGTCGAGTTCTACGACAAGGGGCTGATCTATCGCGGCAAGCGGCTGGTCAACTGGGACCCGCACTTCGAGACCGCGATCTCCGACCTCGAGGTCGAGCAGGTCGAGACCAAGGGCAGCCTCTGGCGCCTGCGCTATCCGCTGGAGAACGGCGAGACCTACCAGCACCCGACAGCCTGGGACGACGACGGCAGGCCGACGGCGTTCGAGACCCGCGACTACCTCGTCGTCGCCACCACCCGGCCCGAGACCATGCTCGGCGACACCGGCGTCGCGGTCCATCCCGACGACGACCGCTACCGCCACCTGGTCGGCAAGACGGTTCGCCTGCCGCTGGTCGGCCGCTCCATCCCGATCGTCGCGGACGCTTATGCCGACCCGGAGAAGGGCACCGGCGCGGTGAAGATCACCCCCGCCCACGACTTCAACGACTGGGACGTCGGCCAGCGCTGCGGGCTCGCGGCGATCAACGTGATGGACACCCGGGCGCGGATCGCGCTGAAGGCGGATCCGGCGTTCTCCGAAGGCATCAGCCCGGACGAAGCGCTGTCGGATTTCGACGGGCTCGATCGCTACGAGGCGCGCGATCTGGTGGTCACGCTGGCCGAGGCGCAGGGCTGGCTCGACGGCATCGACGCCGAGACCCACATGGTGCCGCACGGCGACCGCTCCAAGGTGGCGATCGAGCCGTTCCTGACCGACCAGTGGTACGTCGACGCGGCGACGCTGGCGAAGCCGGCGCTGGCCGCGGTGCGGGACGGGCGCACCCGGATCCTGCCGGAGCGGGACGAGAAGACCTACTTCCACTGGCTGGAGAACATCGAGCCCTGGTGCATCTCGCGCCAGCTCTGGTGGGGGCATCAGATTCCGGTCTGGTACGGCGACTACGCCGACCATGACGGCGCGTTTCAGCACCTGAACGGGCGGCCGCCCGAGCCGGATGAGCCGCATGTCCTTCTGGAACACGGCCGTTGGGTGCGGGCGTTCTGCGGCGTGACCCCCGACGCCGTGCGCGAGGACGCCGAGAACTGGTACCGCGCCCGCATGGGCCACCGGGTTATCGTCCGCTTCGACGGCGAGCCGGAGGACGAGGCGGGCGAATTCCCCGAGGAGCCCGGCACCACCTTCGTCACCCTGCGCCGCGACCCCGACGTGCTCGACACCTGGTTCTCCTCCGGCATCTGGCCGATCGGCACCCTCGGCTGGCCCGAGCGGACGCCGGAGCTCGCCCGCTACTATCCGACCAGCGTGCTGGTCACCGGCTTCGACATCATCTTCTTCTGGGTCGCCCGGATGATGATGATGCAGCTTCAGATCACGGGTGAGGTGCCGTTCCGCGAGGTCTACATCCATGCGCTGGTCCGCGACGACAAGGGCAAGAAGATGTCGAAGTCGCTCGGCAACATCCTCGACCCGATTGACCTGATAGATGAGTTCGGCGCCGACGCCGTGCGCTTCACCCTCACCGCGATGGCCGCGATGGGACGGGATCTGAGGCTCAGCCGGGAACGCATTGCCGGCTATCGCAATTTCGGCACCAAGCTCTGGAACGCCGCGCGGTTCGCGGAGATGAACGACTGCCGTCCCGACCCGGGCTTCGATCCGCGGGCGGTCACGCTCACCGCCAACAAGTGGATCGTCGGCGAGACCGGGCGGCTGCGCGAGACGCTGGACGCGCACCTCGCCGCGTTCCGGTTCAACGATGCGGCGGGCGCGCTCTACGCCCATGTCTGGGGCAAGGTCTGCGACTGGTACGTGGAGCTCGCCAAGCCGCTGTTCGACGGCGAGGGCGCGGCGGAGACCCGAGCGACGATGGCCTGGGTGCTCGATCAGTGCCTGATCCTGATGCACCCGGTGATGCCGTTCATCACCGAGGCGCTCTGGGGGCAGATCGCGGCGCGGCCGAAGCTGCTGGCTCACGCCGACTGGCCCGGCTATGGCGCGGAGCTGCTCGACCCGGCGGCCGACGCGGAGATGGGCTGGGTGATCGGGCTGATCGAGGAGATCCGCTCGGTGCGGGCGCAGATGCACGTGCCGGCCGGCGCGCGGGTGACGCTGGTGGCGCTGGAGGTCGGCGCGGCGCAAGGCGCGGCGCTGGAGCGCAACCGGCCGCTGGTGGCGCGGCTGGCGCGGATCGAGCGGTTCGAGCAGGCGGCCGAGGCGCCGAAGGGCGCGATCACCATCGCCCGCGACGGCGGCACGTTCTGCCTGCCGCTGGCCGGGATCATCGACATCGACGCCGAGCGCGACGCGGCTCCGCAAGGCGCTCGACAAGCTCGGCAAGGAGGCGGGGGGCATCGCGCGCCAAGCTCGGAAACGCGAACTTCGTCGCGAGGGCGCCGGAGGAGGTGGTCGACGAGCAGCGGGCGCGGCTCGAGGCGCTCGAGGAGGAGATCGCGGTGCTGAAGGCGGCAGAAGCGCGGTTGGCCGGGCTTTGAAACCTGGCCGCCGCCGACCGCGCGCGGCGTCAACCTTTGGGCGGTGCCCCGATTTTGTGTGCACGCCTGGTGCATGCATGGTGCATGCATTGTGTAGGCCGGAACCGGTCACAACGCCTCCAGTCCGCTGCCGATCAGCATCACCCCGATCACCAGCAGAACCAGCGCCATCAGCACCGCCTGGTAGCGCACCAGCCAATCCCGCAGCGCCACCAGCCGCCCCCGCGCCGCCGCCCCCGCCGTCATCGCCCAGACCAGCGGCACCGCCACCCCGACCCCCGCGATCACGGTAAAGACCAGCGCCAGTACAAGCGACGCCCCGACGGTCATCGGCGCCGCCCCGATAATGTTCCGGCGCCGACGACGAAGGCAATTTCCTTTACGTTCAAGACATTTAGCATTGCCCCGAGCTGCATCGCCCGCCCCGCGCCGGCCCGGTCCAGCGACCGCATCCAGGCCGGCATCGCGGCTGCGCCGGCCGCCGCCGCCACGTCACGAACGCTCCGACGATTCAACAGGCACCCGAGCCCGATCCGGAGCCAGCCGCCGCGATCCGCACCCCCCGGCTCCGCCGCGATCCGCCCCGCCAGCAGCGCCACCCCGAAGGCGATCACCGCCAGCGTCGCCACCCGCCCCATCAGGAAACCCATCCCGCCCCGCGTCCCCGCCGGCGCGAGCAGGAGCACGACCATCGCAATAACCGGCAGCGGGCTCAACGCCACCGGAACCGCATAGGGCAGGAGATCGCCGAGACTCTGCAGCACCGGAAAACCCATCGCCGTCGGGAGGGCGGCAGGCCATCCTAGCCGCAGTCTCCCGGCACCGGCAAGGCCGTCCAAAGCCCTTGCGCGCAGCTCGACTTCCGTCTCATGGTGCCACCGGGGACCGGAGGAGCGCCGAAGATGAAGCCAAGAGAAATCAAGGACATACCAGCGCTCGTCCGCACCGGGAGCCGCGCCTCATGCGCCTGACCCCGCTCGCCGCCAGCCTGCCGGCGACGGTGCCGTTCGTCGGGCCGGAGACCGCCGAGCGGGCGCTGGGCCGGCCGTTCGTCGCCCGGATCGGCGCCAACGAGAGCGTGTTCGGCCCATCGCCGAAGGCGATCGCCGCGATGGCGGCGGCGGCGGCCGAGGTCTGGCGCTACGGCGACGCCGAGGCGGCCGACCTGAAGACGGCGCTCGCCGCCCACCACGGCGTGACGCCGGCCAACATCGCCGTCGGCGAGGGCATCGACGGCCTGCTCGGCAACCTCGTGCGCCTGCTGGTGGCCGAGGGCACGCCGGTCGTCACCTCCGCCGGCGCCTATCCGACCTTCAACTACCACGTCGCGGGCTTCGGCGGGCGGCTGATCGCGGTGCCCTACCGCGACGACGCCGAGGATCCGGAGGCGCTGCTGCTCGCCGCCCGCAAGGCCGGCGCGCCGCTGGTCTATCTCGCCAACCCCGACAACCCGATGGGCAGCTGGCATTCCGGCGCCCGGATCGCCGAGATGATCGCGCGCCTCCCCGGCGGCGCGGTGCTCTGCCTCGACGAGGCCTACGCCGACTTCGCCCCGCCCGACGCCCTGCCGCCGCTCGACGCGCACGAGACGCGGGTGATCCGGATGCGGACCTTCTCCAAGGCGCACGGCATGGCCGGGGCGCGGATCGGCTACGCGCTCGGACCATCCCGACCTGATCGCCGCCTTCGACCGGGTGCGCAACCATTTCGGCGTCAACCGCCTGGCGCTCGCGGGGGCCGAGGCGGCACTTGCGGACCGCGACTGGCTGACCCGGGTCGTGGCGGAGGTCTCCGCCGGCCGCGTGCGGATCGGCGAGATCGCCCGGGCGAACGGCCTCGCGGCGCTGCCGTCGGCGACCAACTTCGTCGCGATCGACTGCGGCCGCGACGGCGCCTTCGCGGCCCGCGTCCTCGACGGGCTGACGGCGCGCGGCATCTTCGTGCGCAAGCCCTCGGTCGCGCCGCAGGACCGCTGCATCCGCGTCACCGTCGGCCGCGCGGCCGACCTCGACGCCTTCGCCGCCGCCCTGCCCGAGGCGCTGGCGGCGGCCGGCTGAGGCCTAGACCCAGTAGCGGGGAAGGTCGTGGTGGGCGTGGTAGCGTTCCTCCCACGCCCGGTCGATGGTCTGCGACGGATCGAACTCCGGTCCGTTGCGGATCTGCTCGCGGCTGAGGTTGACGCGGGCGGCCCGCCCGGTCCAGTCGATGTCCTCGAGCGTCCGGGGCACGATCAGCACCCGCTTGCCGGGCCACCAGTTGCGGGTGTCGACGACCAGATAGCGGATCGTCCATCCGTCCGGATCCAGCAGGAAGTCGTCGATGTGCCCGATATCCCCATCGGTCGCATGGACGTAGGCGCCGGTCATGTCCCCTGTCGAGCGCAGATGGTCGTCCACCGACGTCTCCGGCTCCGGCTCCGGCTCCGGTTCATCCGGCGGCATCGGGATCGGCATCCCCTCGGCCGGTGCGTAGGGCATTCCCATCCAGTAGGCGGGCCAGCCGTAGTAGGCGACGAGCTGCGTCTCGTAGAGGCGCGAGACCGGCGAGTTGGTCTCCAGCGGCGGGCTGTCCTCGACCTGCGCGCGCGTCGCATCGAGCCTCAGCACCCGATCCTCGGCCCGGTCCGTGCCGACCCTGGCGGGCGCGAACAGCACGTTTCGCCCCGAGAGCCAGTTGCCGGTGTCGACGACGAACCAGCGGAGCGACCAGGTGTCGCGTTCGAACAGGCAGTCGCGGATCGTGCCGATCGCGCCGTCGCTGGCCTCGAGGCGGAATTCGCCGAGGCGGGAGACGTTCCAGAGCATCGCGGGCCTCCGGGAATGGCTTCTGCGACCGCAACGTTGCCGGTTCACGCCCGTTCCCGGACCGGACGCCGCCGGATCGCGACCGGGCCGGACCGTCGCGGGCGGCTCGTCCCCGGCAAAGCGGCCCGGGGACGAGCCGGGCGAGGTCAGCTCGTGCCGGCCGCTTCGGACGCCACGGGGGCATCGGCGGCGGGAGCGTTGGCCACCTCGCCGGCCAGCGCCTTGCGCAGCCTGTCCTCGCGGGTGTGGTCGAGCGAGGTCTGCAGCACGGTCCCGCCGACGCCCTTCAGCGCGTCGAGCACCTTGTCGCCGGTCACCTTCTTCACCAGCACGAACAGCACCGCCTGGCCGTCCTGCACCTGGCCGGCGAGGCCCTTCATGAACTTGTCGTTGACCCCGACGTCGGTCAGCGCCCCGGCGATCGCGCCGCTGGCGGCACCGGCGGCGACGCCGAGCAGCGGGTTGAGGAACAGCACGCCCACCAGCAGGCCCCAGAAGCTGCCGCCCGCGGCCCCGGCGGCGGTGGTGCTGAACAGCTGGTTCAGCTTGACCTTGCCGTTGTTGTGGGTGGCGATCACCGCGTCGCCGATCTCGATCAGGTAGTCCTTCTGCATGCCGAGGATCTTGTCGCGAACCTCCTCGGCCTTTTCCTCGGACGGAAATGCCACAGCAATCAGATCAGCCATCGTCTATTCCCCCTGTTTCGCTTGCGCGGCTATACCGCAGCGGCGCGCGGCGATTAACCGCGGGCGGGCGTCGGCTGTCAATTCGCAATCGGACCGGCGCGGACGAGACCGCGCCGGCCGGTTCTGCTACCGGCAGTCCGGGTTCTGGGTGCCGACCGCCGCGCCGGCGCCGGCGCCGACCGCGGTCGCGACCTGCTTGCCGGTACCGCCGCCGACCTGATTGCCGAGGATGCCGCCGACGGCCGCGCCGCCGAGCACGCCGCCTGCGCACCGCAACTCCTTGTTGGTCTGCGGATTGGCGCAACCGGCCGCGGCGAGACCGAGCGCGACCAGGATCAGGGCATTCTTCATCAGGTGTTCTCCATTGTTATCTGGTCGCAAGGCGACCGCCCGCGCAGTTCTAAGGCCTTCCGGCCGTTCGTTCCACCACATTTATGCCACCCTCACGCCGCTGCGCCGTGGCGATCACCGCAGCGGCGGCCTCCAGCGCACCGGGTCCGTGCGGGATGCCGAGCGCGGTGAGACCGGCGTCGATCGTCGCCAGCGTCCCGAGCAGCATCGGCGGGTTGAGGTGCCCCATGTGCCCGATGCGGAACAGTCCCTCCGGATCGACGCCCGGCACGCTCAGCCCGATCCCGAGCGTCACGCCGGCGGTGTCGGCGCACCAGCGCCTGAGCCGCGCGCCGTCTCCGGGCCCGGTGCGGATCGTCGTCACCGCGTGGCTGCGCTCCGCCTGGTCCGCGATGTTGAGCCCGAGCGCTCCCACCGCGCCCCAGGCCTCGACCGCCGCCCACACGGCGCGGGCGAAGACGCCGTGCCGCGCCCAGACCTGCTCCAGCCCCTCCTCGGCCAGGATCATGTCGAGGGCGCAGCGCAGCCCGTAGAGGTGATGGGTCGGCGCGGTGCCGCAGAACCGCTGGTAGAACGCCTCCGGATCGGTGCGCGGTCCCCAGTCCCAGTAGGGGCTCGGGCAGGCGACCCGGGCGGCTTCGGCGCGCTCGCCGTGGAAGGTGAAGCCGAGCCCCGGCGGGGTCATCAGCCCCTTCTGGCAGGCCGCCACCATCACGTCGACGCCCCAGGCGTCCATCTCGAAGCGGTCGCAGGCGAGGCAGGCGATGCAGTCGACCGCCAGCAGCGCCGGATGCCCGGCCGCGTCGAGCGCGCCGCGCAGCGCCGCCACGTCGTTGCGCACCGAGGAGGCGGTGTCGGTCTGCACCGCCAGCACCGCGCGGATCGCGTGGCCGGTGTCGGCGCTGAGGCGCTCGGCCACCCGTCCGGCGTCGATCGCTGACTGGAAGCCGAAGTCGAGCAGCTCGACGTCCACCCCCATCCGCCGCGCCACGTCGGCCCAGCCCAGTCCGAAGCGTCCCGTCACGATCACCAGCGCCTTCTGGCCGGGCGCGAGGATGTTGGCGATCGCCGCTTCCCAGGCCGCATGGCCGTTGCCGATGTAGATCGCGACGCGGCCGTCGGTGCGCGCCACCCGGCGCAGGTCCTCGACGATCGATTCCACCATCTCGACGATCTCGCCCTCGTAGATGTTGGGCGCCGGCCGGTGCATGGCGCCAAGCACCCGGTCGGGGATGATCGAGGGACCGGGGATGGCGACGATGTCGCGGCCGCGCGAAAGGGTCATTGGGGATGCTCCGGGCCAGTGCGGGCGGGACGTTAGCCCCGCGGCCCGGCGGAGGAAATGGCGTTTTTCGCCTTTGTCGACTGCGCGGGCGCATGCTAGGTCGCCTGCGGTCGGACTGCCCGGCCGCCCTCGGGATCGGGAGCCGCATGCGCGAGCCAACCAGCCCTCCGACCGCGTCGCCCTGGTGGCGGCTCTGGCGCGACTGGATGGTGCCGCAGTGGCGGCTGCTGGCGGTGGCGGTGGTGATGACTGCCATGGTGGCGGTGGCCTCGGCGGGGTATTCCAAGCTGATCCAGCTGGTGATGGCGGCCTTCGAGGCCGGCCAGCCCGGGGTGATCTGGTGGGGTCCGGTCGGGGTGATCTGCCTCAGCTGCGCCAACGGCATCGGCCAGTACTTCAAGGAGACCACCGGCACCCACGCCACCACCCGCATGGAGACCGAGCTGCGCAAGACCATGTTCGCGCGGCTCGTCGGCAGCGATCTCGCCCGCCTGCAGACCGAGGCGCCGGCCGGCCTCGCCGCCCGCTTCTCCTCCGACATCGGCCTGGTGGGCGGTTCGGTGAAGGCCCTGCTCGGCGGCATCACCGGGATCCTCACCATTGCCGTCACCTTCGCGGTGATGCTGTCGATCGACTGGGCGCTGACGCTGGGGATCTGCGCGATCTTCGCCCTCGCCCTCGTCCCGGTGAACCGCATCGGCACCCGGCTGCGCGGGCTCGCCAAGCACACCCAGGCCCAGGTCGCCAGCATGACCTCGGAAGTCACCGAGGGCCTCGCCGGCATCCGCATGGCCCGCGCCTACCGCCTGGAAGAGCCGTTGTCGGAGAACGCCGAGGGGGTGTTCGAGCGCCTGTTCGGACTGCGCATCCGCCAGAACCGCTGGCAGGCGCGCGTCGCGCCGCTGATGGAGATCCTCGTCGGCCTCGCCGTCGCCGTGCTGCTCTTCGTGGTCGGGGTCCGGATGCAGGCGGGCACCACCACCGTCGCCGACTTCACCGGCCTGCTGACCGGGCTCGGGGTGATCTCCGGCCCCGCGCGCCGGCTCGGCGGCAACTTCGCCACCGTCCAGCAAGGCGCGGCGGCGCTCGACCGGGTGTTCATGCTGTTCGACGCCGAGAACACCATTGTCGATGGCCCGGACACCCTCACGCGCGCCATCGGCCAGATCCGGTTCATCGACGTGCACTTCGCCTACCCCGACGGCCACATCGCCCTGGAAGACGTCAACTTCACCGTCGAGCCGGGCCAGCGCGTGGCCTTCGTCGGCCGCTCCGGCGCCGGCAAGTCCACCGTCTTCAACCTGCTCCCCCGGCTATACGACCCGACGGCCGGGCGCATCCTGCTCGATGGCCACGAAATCCGCTCGCTGACGCTGGCCTCGCTGCGCGACCAGATCGCCGTCGTCAGCCAGGACTCGGTGCTGCTGACCGGCACCATCGCCGAGAACATCGGCTTCGGCCGCCGCGACGCCCCGCGGCCCGAGATCGAGGCCGCCGCCCGCGCCGCCGCCGCCGACGGCTTCATCCGCGCGCTGCCCCAGGGCTACGACACCGCCATCGCGCCGTCGGCGGCCGAGTTCTCCGGCGGCGAGCGCCAGCGCCTGTCGATCGCCCGCGCCATCCTGCGCGACGCGCCGGTCCTGCTGCTCGACGAGCCCACCTCCGCGCTCGACGCCGAGAGCGAGGCGCTGATCCGCGAGGCGCTCGACCGGCTGGCGCGCGGCCGCACCACGCTGGTGATCGCCCACCGCCTCTCGACCGTGCTCGACAGCGACCTGATCATCGTCATGGACCGCGGCCGCATCGTCGAGCGCGGCACCCACGCCGAGCTGCTCGCGGCCCAGGGCCTCTACGCCGACCTCTACCAGCTGCAGTTCGCCGGCGCCTGACGGGATTGCGCCCGGGCGCAGCCGGCCTATCTTGGCGGCGAAGGAGACTGCCATGACCGCCGGCTTCCACGCCACCGACCGCACCGTGCTCCGGGTCTCCGGCCCCGACACCCGCGAGTTCCTGCAGGGCCTCGTCACCAACGACGTGCGCCGGCTCGACGACGGCCCGGTCTACGCCGCGCTGCTCTCGCCGCAGGGAAAGTATCTGTTCGACTTCTTCCTGGTGCCCGACGGCGACGACGTGCTGATCGACGTGACCGCCGATCGGGCCGCGGCCCTCGCCCAGCGCCTCGGCCTCTACCGGCTGCGGGCGAAGGTGGCGGTCGAGCCGACCGGGCTCGCCGTGGTTCGCGGCACAGGTGACGTGCCGGCCGGCGGCGTCGTCGACCCCCGCCATCCCGACCTCGGCTGGCGCAGCTATCCCGCCGATGCCGCCTCGGTCCTCGGCGGGATGGACCCGCTCGATCCCGCGGAACTCGAAGCCCGGCGGGTGGCGCTGGTGGTTCCCGAGGCAGGCGCCGAACTCCTGCCCGACGATTCCTACATCCTGGAGATGGGCTTCGAGCGCCTGAACGGGGTCGATTTCCGCAAGGGCTGCTACGTCGGTCAGGAGGTCACGGCGCGGATGAAGCACAAGACCGAGCTGCGCAAGGGACTCGCCCGCGTCGCGCTGGACGGCGCCGCCGCTCCGGGCACCGAGATCCTGCGCGACGGCCGCCCGGTCGGCACGCTCTTCACCACCGCCGGCGGCCGCGGCCTCGCCTACCTGCGGTTCGACCGGGCGGAGGGCGAACTGGTCGCCGGTGACGCGCGCGTGACGCGCGACTGATCTCATACCGGCCCCGCCCGATCGGTCCGCCGCGGCACGTCGAGCGCGGGGCCGCGGCCCCTGACACGTGCCGCAAGACCGAAAAGCCCATATGGAGTCCATATGCGTTCCATACGGACTCCATACGCAGAAAATCACGCAATCTCAGCGCCTTGTGAGCCAATCGCCCCGAACTGGCACTCATCACATGGCTTCAATGGAATGATGGGAAACGACTTGCCGAATTAACCCGATGGCAACGAAGTCCACGCCCGCGCGGCACGGCCGACGCCGGTCCCGGGCGATGCGAACCGATCGGGCGAAGCGCGCTTCAGCCCGGCAGCATCCGGCCGAGGGTCCGGCCGCCGAGGATGTGGACGTGCATGTGCGGCACCTCCTGCACGCCGTTCGCGCCGGCGTTGGCGATCAGCCGGTAGCCGGCGCCGCCATCGCCAGGCGCCACGCCGAGCTCGGTGCAGAGCCGTGCGACCACCCGGGTGAAGTCGGCGACCTCGGCGTCGCTCGCGGCCGCTCCGAAGTGGTCGTAGGTGACATAGGGCCCCTTCGGGATCACCAGCACGTGCACCGGCGCCTGCGGCCGGATATCGTGGAACGCCAGCGTGTGCTCGGTCTCGAGCAGGGTGTTGTTCGGGATCTCGCCACGCAGGATCCGGGCGAAGATGTTCTGGTCGTCATACTCGTAGGCCATGCCCGGTCCCCTTGCGCCGCGTCTTCCGGATGCAAGGGCCAAAGCGTGCGCAGGTCAAGCGGCTTTGCGCATCGAGATATAGCGCGAATCAGCGTCCGACGCGCGATATCGTGGGGAAAGCGATTGACAGGCGGTGCCGCTTGCCGGAATCCTGCGCCAGCCGATTTATGATCGCGGGACTTCGCCTTGCAGTTCACCCGCCTCCGCCTCCTGGGGTTCAAGAGCTTCGTCGACCCCACCGAGCTGGTCATCGCCCCGGGCCTGACCGGCGTGGTCGGTCCCAACGGCTGCGGCAAGTCCAACCTGCTCGAGGCGCTGCGCTGGGTGATGGGCGAGAACCGCCCGTCGATCATGCGCGGTGACGGCATGGAGGACGTGATCTTCGCCGGGTCGTCGGCCCGCCCGGCCCGCAGCCACGCCGAGGTGACGCTGACGCTCGACAACCGCGCCCGCACCGCGCCGGCCGGCTTCAACGACGCCGACGAATTGCAGATCATCCGCCGGATCACCCGCGACGCCGGCTCCGCCTATCGCGTGTCGGGGCGCGAGGCGCGGGCCCGCGACGTGTCGATGCTGTTTGCCGACGCCTCGACCGGCGCCACCTCGCCCGCGCTGGTCCGCCAGGGCCAGATCTCCGAACTGATCAACGCCCGTCCCAAGGCCCGCCGCCGCATCCTCGAGGAGGCCGCCGGCATCTCCGGCCTCTACCAGCGCCGCCACGAAGCCGAGCTGAAGCTGCGGGCGACGGAGACCAACCTCGCCCGCGTCGCCGACGTGATCGAGGCGCTCGACACCCAGCTCGCCAGCCTCGCCCGGCAGGCCCGGCAGGCCCAGCGCTACCGCGAGATCGCCGAGAGCCTGCGCCGGGCCGAGGCGATGCTGCTCTGGCGCCACTGGCACGACGCCGAGACCGCGCGCGCCACCGCCGCCGCCGCCCTCACCGCCGCCACCCGCGCCGCCGGAGCGGCGCAGGGGGAGGCCGCCGTCGCGGCCCGGTTGCGCGCCGAGGCGGAAGACGCGCTGCCTGCGCTGCGCGACGAGGATGCCATCGCCGGCGCGGTGCTGCAGCGCCTGACCCTGGAGCGCGAGCGGCTCGACGCCGAGGCCGACGCGGCGCGGCGCGAGATCGCCGGGCTCGAGGCGCAGATCGCCCAGCTGGCCGCCGATCGCGAGCGCGAGGCGGCGCTCGATCGCGACGCCGTGGCGATGACCGCGCACCTCGCCGAAGGAGCGCGCCGGGCTGGAAGCCGAGGCCGAGGGCCATGACGCGGCCCTCGCGGCCGCCCGCAGCTGCCGCCGACGACGCCGCGGCGGAGCTGAAATCGGTCGAGGCCGCGTTCGACGCGCGCGCCGAGGCCGCCGCCCGGCTGGTCGCGGAGCACCAGTCCGCCGGTCGCACCCTCGACGACGCCCGCCGCCGCGTGCAGGAGCTGGCCCGCAACCTCGCGGCCGCCGAGGGCGCGCTCGCCTCCGCGTCGGGCGAGCACGATCAGGCCACGGCCGCCCGCGACACCGCCACCGCGGCCGCCGAAGCCGCCGCCGCCGCCGCCGCGGATGCCGATGCGCAGCTCGCCCGCGCCGAGGCCGAAGCGACCGATGCCCGCGCCGCGGAGTCCGGCCTGCGCGCCCGTCTCTCCGAAGCCGAGGGCGCCGCCAAGGCGCTCGCCGCCGAGGCCGGTGGTCTGGAACGGCTGCTCGCCCGGCCGCCGGGAAAGTCGGTTCCGATCCTCGATTCGGTCGCTGTCGCGCCGGGATACGAGGCGGCGCTGGGCGCGGCGCTGGCCGACGACCTGACGCTGCCGCTGGCCACCGAGGGCGCGCCCGGCGGCTGGCACGCGCTGCCCGCCTTCGATCCCGCGACCCCCCTGCCGGAGGGCGCCGCACCGCTCGCCCCGCAGGTCACGGCGCCGCCGGCGCTCGCCCGCCGCCTCGCCGCCGTGGCGGTGGTCGCGCGCGCGGACGGCCCGCGCCTTCAGGCGGTGCTGCGTCCCGGCCAGCGGCTGGTCAGCCGGGAGGGCGACCTGTGGCGCTGGGACGGCCTCCACGTCGCCGCCGGCGCGGCGCCCTCGGCCACCGCGCAGCGCCTGCAGCAGGCAAACCGGCTGACCGAGGTTCGCGCCGCCGCCCGCGCCGCCGAGGCCGAGCTTGCCGCCGCCCGCGAGGCCCAGGCCGACGCCGCCGACGCTACGCCCGCGCCGCCGGCGCCGAGACCGCCGCCCGCGCCGCCCGCAAGGCCGCCGAGCTGGCGGCGAGCGACACCGCCCGCGCCCGCAGCCGGGCGGAAAGCGCGCTCGAGACGCTGGACGCCCGCCTCGCCACGCTCCGCAGCGCCGGCGCCCGCCGCAGCGACGACCTCGCCGCGGCCCGCGCCGCCGAGGCCGAGGCCGAGGCCGCCGCTGCCGCGCTGGCCGATCCGGCCGAGGCCCGTGCCGCCGTCGAGGCCGAGCGGATGCGCGTCGAGGCGGCGCGGATCACCATGCTGACCCGTCGCGCGGCCGCCGACGAGCTCGACCGCACCGGCGCCGCGCGCGCCCGCCGCCTCGCCGAGATCGCCCGCGAGACCGAAGGCTGGGCCACGCGCGGCGCCTCCGCCACCGGCCGGCTCGCCGATCTCGACGCCCGCGCCGCCCGCGCCGAGATCGCGCTGACCGAGGCCCGCTCCAGACCGCCGCAACTCGAGGCCCGCAGCGCCGAGCTCGCCACCGGCGCCGCCGAGGCCGAAGACCGCCGCCGCCGGGCCGGCGACGCGCTCGCGCTGGGCGAGACCGCGCTGCGCGAGCGCGACGCCGCCGCCCGGGCGACCGAACGCGCCGCCGGGGACGCGCGCGAGGCCCGGGCGCGGGCGGAAGCCATGGCCGAGGCGGCCGAGACCGGCGCCACGGCTGCGACCGAGCGGCTTCAGTCGGAGACCGGCCGCGGCGCCGCCGACCTGCTCGCCGACCTTGCGGTCGAGGCGGGCGACGTCCCCGCTGCCGCCAGCCTCGACGCCGAAGTCGACCGGCTGCGGCGCGCCCGCGACGGGCTCGGGGCCGTCAACCTGCGCGCCGAGGAGGACGCTCGCGAGATCCGCGAGGAAGCCGAGACCCTGACCCGGGAGCGCGACGACCTGGAGGAAGCGATCGGCAAGCTGCGCCACGGCATCGCCAATCTCAACCGCGAGGGCCGCGGCCGGTTGCTCGCCGCCTTCGACGAGGTCAACCGCAACTTCGGCGCGCTGTTCAAGCACCTGTTCGGCGGGGGGGAGGCCAACCTGGTGCTGGTCGAGAGCGACGACCCGCTGGAGGCCGGTCTCGAGATCATGTGCCAGCCGCCGGGCAAGAAGCTCTCGACGCTGTCGCTGCTGTCCGGCGGCGAGCAGACGCTGACGGCGCTGTCGCTGATCTTCGCGGTGTTCCTCGCCAACCCGTCGCCGATCTGCGTGCTCGACGAGGTGGACGCGCCGCTCGACGACGCCAACGTGACCCGGTTCTGCGACCTGCTCGACGAGATGACCGGCCGCACCGACACCCGGTTCCTGATCATCACCCACCACGCGGTGACGATGGCGCGCATGGACCGGCTGTTCGGCGTCACCATGGCCGAGCAGGGGGTGAGCCAGCTGGTCTCCGTCGATCTCGCGAGCGCGGAGCGCATCGTCGAGCCGGTCGGCTGATTTCGGTGGCCGGGGCGCCGCCCGTGTCCGCACGGGATATTCGGTCAACTGTCTGATATCGTTACATGCAGGGGTGCGGTTTTAACCGATCGTCAACGCTTTCGGCGGCTCGGGCGCCGCGCGACGCGGGGTTGACGGCATTGGGGAATGTTGGCGGGATGACACCGCCGATGACGTCCCTCGGCGGGGGCGGTGCCTGGAGGCGAGTTCTTGACGCAAGGCGTTCTGTTCGTCGCGACCGGCGCCGGTTACCGGACCCTCGCCCGCCGTGCGGCCGAGTCGGTGGCCCGGGTTTCGCCCGGCCTGCCGATCGACCTCTTCACCGACCAAGCCGAGGGGGCGGGGGTGTTCGACCGGGTCGTGGTGCTCGAGGACGTCTGGTTCCGCTCGCGGATCGACGCGATGGCCCGGACCCGGTTCGAGCGCACGCTGCACCTCGACGCCGACGTGCTGGCGATGGCCGACCTGCGGGACGTGTTCGCGGTGCTCGACCGGTTCGACATCGCGCTCGCCCACGACCAGTGGCGCAACAGCCCGGCCGCCAACGCGATCTGGCGCCGAGACCTGCCGAACGCCTTCCCGCAGTTCAACGGCGGGGTCATCGCCTACCGCCGCAGCCCGGAGGTGCTCGGCTTTCTCGCGCGATGGGCCGAGGCGCTGCGCGAGAGCGGGATGAAGCGCGACCAGCCGGCGCTGCGCGAGCTGCTGTGGGAGAGCGACCTGCGGATCGCCACGCTGCCGTCCGAATACAACCTGCTCGACAAGGGCGGGGTTGGCCGGTGGAACCGGTTCCGCACCGCGCCGCGGCTGATCCACCACTACCGCCTGCACAAGCATTTCACCGGCAGGCGCCGCGAGGTCTCGACCATCCGTGACCTGCTCGGCCCTATGACCGCCGCCCGCCTGCCGATGATCCTCGCCGCCGACCGGCCGCTCGCCCGGATGCATGGGCAGGAGCCGCGCCTGCCCACGCCGGGCGATCGGCTCCGCGCCTTCGCCGCCGGCCTCGGGGGCGTCCTGCCTTACTATGCCCGGATTGCCGCGTTCCCGCTCCGCCGCCTCTGGCGCGCGCTCACCGGAGGTTGAAGCGATGCCGGCGCCAATGCTCTATGCCGAGCTGGACGACCTGGAGGTCATCGCCCCGGCGCGCGCGCCGCGGGACGGCCTGCCGCTCTGCGCGGTGGTCCGCAACGAGATGTACTTCCTGCCGGCCTTCGTCGCGCACTACCGCGACGCCGGCGTCGGGCACTTCGTCATCGTCGACGACCTTTCCGACGACGGCACGCGCGACTTTCTCGCGTCCCAGCCGGACGTCACGCTGACGGCGAGCGCCCGGCGTTATGGCGACCTGATCCGGCCCTCGGAGGGTCCGCTCGCGGGGTCGGAGGTCCGGATGGAGATCATCTGGAAGTGCCTGCTGGCCGCACGCTTCGCGCCCGATCGCTGGTCGGTGCTCGCGGACGCCGACGAATTCGTGGTGCTGCCTGCCGGCGTGCGGCTGCCCGATGTCGCCCGGCTGGCCGACCGTCTCAAGACGCGCTGTGTCACCGGCGTTATGCTGGACGTCTACCCGCCGGCGCTCGAGGATTTCGAGCGGCAGGGCGCGTTCGACCCGGACGCCAGGTGGTTCTTCGACGGCGCGCGGCACCTCCAGCTGCGCGAAGGGCGCGATCCACGGGTGCTCTACCCGGGCGTGCGCGCCAGGCTGATGGCGGAGCTCGGGATCGTCAGGCCGAGTCTGAAGGACAGGTTCAACCGGCTGATCGGCAAGCGTCGCTATCCGCGATACAACATGTTGCAGAAGCCGTTTCTGCGGAAGTGGCGTCTGGACGACAGCCTGCGGGGCGCTCACCGCTCGACGATCGAGCCGACCAGCCGGGCGTTGCTTCCGCTCCGGCACTTCAAGTTCAATGCCGATTCCTACCGGCGGATCGCCGACGCCATCGCCATCGGGCAGCATGAGGGGGGCTCGAAGGAGTATGTGGCGCTCGACCGGGTGCTGACGGAGATGAAGCGGCGCAATCATCCGTTCCTGTGCGGCTGGTCGCGGGACTCGTCCGACTTCGCGGCGTTCGTGGCGACGGGGAACGCGATCCTCGGGCCGCTCGGCGACTGAACCCGGCCGCGGCTCCTAGCGATACGGCCCCGTCAGCCCGTCGAGCCACGCCCTGACCGGCCCGAACTTCGTCGGATGATAGCGGTTGGTGTGCAGGATCACCGGCGCCGGCGCCCGGGAGAACCAGTGCTCGACCCAGGTGTAGCGCCGGCAGTTGAACCGCGCGGGCAGCACCGCGAAGCGCAGGTCGCTGGCCCAGAGCAGCTCGCGCAGGGTGATCTGGTCGACGCCGAACCCCGCCTCGGCGTAGGCCGCGCGCCAGTCGGCCATGAACCCGAGCGCCGCGGGCGACGAGCGGTAGAGCACCACGCCGCCGTTGGCCTGCGGGAACGACGACGGCACGGCGTGACGCCAGACCGCCTTTGCCGGGCTCGCCGGCACGTGGTTCCGTTGGGTCAGCGCCATCTCGAACCGCTCGAGCAGCCGGAAGGCTTCCGACAGATCGCCGAGCACCCGGGTATCGGTGTCGAGGTAGAGCGTCTCGGCGAACGGGGTTTCCGCCAGGTAGTCGACCTTGGAGCGGATGTGCGGCGCCGCCACCGGCGCCACCCGGTCGAACTCCGGGCCGGTGATTTCCCGGTCGGTGCAGATGGCGATGCCGAGCCCGGGATTGGTGCGCCGCACCGATGCGGCCGACGCCCGCGCGGCCTCGGTGTGCGCCGCGCCTGTGGCGATGTAGAGGACGCCGCGTCCTGATCGTGTCACTGGGTGCGCTCCCCCATTTCAGTTCTGGAACGGAATGCGCCGGAACCGGATGCGCTCGGCTTCGGGCCGCGCGAGGTTCAGGAGCGGCTGGATCGCCGGAACGACCCGGCGCCGCCAGGTCCGCGCGGCTTCGAGGCGGACGGTGTCGGCCAGGCTCCGGCGCGGGCGCGGTCCGGTCTTCGGCAGCTGGATCTCGGTGTGCGGCGTGCCGTCCTCGAGGAAGTCGAAGTCGGCGTAGCGCTGCTGGATGGTCACGGCCGGGTCGATCTGCGCGATCTCCGGACAGGTCGCGGGGTCGAACAGCGCCACGTCGAGCGGCGCCCGGTACTCCCTGGTGGATTTCGAGCGCCCGGGCGGCGAAGTCCCGGGCAATCAGATAGGCGCTCGAGTCGCCGGTGCCCTGGACGGGCCGAAGCAGGCTGCGGCCGGCGACGGTGGCGATCGGCGTGCGCCGGAGCAGCATGCCGCGGGGATGCGCGTTGAGCTTGACGATCGCCAGCCCGGATGCCGCGGCCACGCCCTCGATCTCGGTCAGGAGGGCGACGATGTCGGCGGCCAGAAACACGTCGTCCTCCAGCACCAGACCGAACGGCGCGGGGTCGTCGGCGATCCGTCGCCACACTTTGCGATGGCTTTCGAAGCAGGCGATCTCGCCGGGCCGCAGGCCGCTGTCGGGTGCGGCCGCGCTCGTGGAGAGTGCCTGGGGGTCGCGTCCGTCGACCGCCTCGATCCGTTCGACCGGGAGACCGCGCTCGGCCGCGAGGCGGCGGATCGAGGCCCAACGCTCGGGGGAGCGCGCGAGGTTGATGACGCGTCCGATCATGCCGGCGCGCCCTTCACCACGCCGTCCGGCGTCCAGGTCCGGCCGTCGCGCCGTACCGCCTGCACCCGCGCCTTGTTCGCCCGGATGGTCGCCGGATCGGCGTAGCCGCGCGGGTGGTCGAGATGCACCACCGAGGCGGTGTAGCGCAGGTGCTGCCCGCGCACGCCGCTGTTGGTCAGCCGCACGCCCAGCTCCTTGTCCTCGCCGCCGTAGCGCATGCTCTCGTCGAAGCCGTTGACGCCCAGGATCGCCGCGCGGAACGCCGACGAATTCGCCCCGCCCCAGGCCTTCTGCACCGGTGTCGCCACCTCGAGGGCCGCCAGCACCGGCGCCGGCAGCGGCCGGGACTTGAGCCAGGTGCCGAAGCGGTCGATCGCCCGGTGCGCGCTGAGCCAGTCGCGCGTGAAGACGGCGCCGCTGGCGACGAGTTCCGGCGTCACCGCCGCGCTTGCCTCCGCGTCGAGCCGGATAAGGCTGCCCGACGACCACCGGTCGGGCCGCGCGAGTTCGAGGTGGCGGGCGATGAAATCCGGGCGGATCAGCACGTCGCCGTCAATGAAGATCAGGAACTCCGCCTCGGAGGTGGCGATCGCCCGGTTCAAAATCGTGTTCTTCTCGAAGCCCCGGTCCTCGTGCCAGACATGGCGGATCGCCATCTCCGGATGCGTCGCCGCGAAACCGTCGACCGCCTGCTTCGTCTCCGGTCCCGAGCCGTCGTCGGCGATGCAGATCGTGTCCGGCGGCACCGCCTGGCCCGCCACCGAGGTCAGGCACAGCGTCAGCGCCCGCGGGTTCTGGTAGGTGGCGACGATCAGCTCGGTGCGCATGGGCTCGATCCGATCCGCGCCAGGTAGTCGAGCGCCGCCCGGTCCTCGACCTCCCGCGCCTCGATGTTGGCGACCGTGCGGCGCACCTTGCGCTCGTATTCCTCTCGTTTCGCCGCGAGGTTCGGACCGCGCCCGATCTTCGCCGCCAGTTCCGCCTCCGAGCGGGTGTAGTAGTGGTTGAGCTGAAGGTGATCGGCGGAATAGAACCGCGGCCGCTCCCGGTCCTTTTCCGTCGCCACCTCGCCGCGGTCGTTGCAGGTGCGGTCGTCGCCGTCGGTCTCCATCGAATGCACCCGGAGCGCGGTCAGGTGGCAGGGATCGACGATGCACTTGAAGGCTCGGATCCCGCGCACGTCGCTCGTCGGGTCCGCGGCCCGCCGGGTGTAGTTCGCCAGCACCCCGCCCTCGGGCGCGTCGGCATGCCCCGACCGGCCGAACATGTGCCAGGGCAGCGAGACGTTCCGCGCCTCCTCGAGATGCGCCAGGGCGTCCGGGATGCTCGCCGCCTGCGTCGGGATCAGGAATTCGTCGGCGTCGATGAACGCCATCCAGCGGAACGCCCCGCCGAAGTTGCTTGCGGCGTGGGCGTAGGCCAGCACCTGGTTGTGGATCTCCCGCCCCATCCGCGCGTCGCTGAAGATCTGCGCCCAAGGCACCACCGTCCGGGCGTCCTGCGGCAGCGTCGCGCACAAGGTTTCGAGCGTCGCGTCGGTGCCGCCGTTGTCGTAGATCAGAAACCGCGTCACCCCGGCGCGCAGGTGAAACGCCGCCCACTCTTGGATATGGCGGGCCTCGTTCTTCACGATCAGCGCCACCGCGACACCCGCACGGCCCGGCAGGGGCTGTGGCGGCACGATGCCGATCTTGCTGATCTTGCCGAACACGGGGAGTTTCCAGAACATGCGCGCAACAATGCCCGGCCGACGAGGCTTAGTCGAGCGGCCGAGGCCCGCCGGCCCGGTCGCGCCCGCCGGCGAGCCGTCGGCGCGGCCAGCTCACCTCCGCGACGGCGCCGCTCGGTCCGTCGGCCGCGGCGGTCGCGTTGGCGAAGCGCAGGCGCGCGCCGCTGCGCTCGAGCAGGGTCTTGGCGATGAAGAGGCCGAGGCCCATTCCCTGATAGCCCGGCCGGGCGCATGGCGCCCCGGCGCGGCGGCGCACGAAGGGATCGCCGATGCGGCCGATCAGCTCGGAGGGATATCCCGGGCCGTCGTCGCCGATTGCGACGGTCAGCGCGGTTTCGGTCCAGTCGAGGTCGATCCACACGGTCGAGCCGGCGAAATCGACGGCGTTCTGCACCAGGTTCCGCAGGCCCTGGACGATCTCGGGCCGGCGGTCGAGGTCAGGTGCGGGGCCGGTCGCGCCCGAGGTGCGGGTCACGATGCGGATGCCGCGGTCGGCATGCGGCGCCGCGGCTTCCTCGACGACGCTGGTGATCGGCGCCCGCATGAAGCAGCGCGTCCGCGTCCTGCCGCGGCCCCATCGCCCGCAGGATGCCGCTGCACCGCTCCGCCTGGGTGCGGACCAGCACGGCGTCCTCCTGCAGGTGCGGCTGGTCCGAGAGCTCCTCGACGAGTTCGGTGGCGGCGAGCTTGATCGTGGCGAGCGGCGTGCCGAGCTCGTGCGCCGCGGCCGCCACCATGCCCCCGAGCGCGCTCAAGCGCTGCTCGCGGGCCAGCGCCATCTCTGTCGCGGCCAGCGCCTGCGCCATCGAAAAGGTCTCGCCGGCGACCCGCCGGGCGTAGAACGCGAGGAACACCGTCCCGATGATCAGCGCGGCCCATGACCCGAGGTCCAGCACGGGCGGACGCGCGAGCTCCACGCCCGAGTCGAGCAGCAGCGGCAGGTGGAACCCGGCCAGCAGGGTGATGATCGCGGTGGCGAGACCGGCGAGCACCGCGGTGGCGCTCAGCGACAGCACCGATGCACTGATGGTGACCGGCGCCACGATCAGCAGCGCGAACGGGTTGCCGAGCCCGCCGGTCAGCCAGAGCAGGGCCCCGAGCTGGCAGAGGTCGAACCCGAGGCTCAGCACCGCCTCGCGCTCGGTCAGCCGGCGGTTCTCGGCAGCCAGCACCGTCGCGACGAGGTTGAAGGCCACCGCGGCGCCGATCATCAGGGCGCAGGGAAGTTGCGGCACCCGCACGCCGAAGCCGAGGTCGGCGACCAGCACCGCCGCGATCTGTCCGCCCACGGCCAGCCAGCGCAGCGCGATGAGCGTGCGCAGCCGCAGCCAGGCGCTGGGCGCATTGCTCGGCAGCAGGTCCAGCGGGGTGTCGGCCATCCGCGCGCCATAGCAGCGGCGCGGCCACGGCGCCACGGCCCCCGCCGGGGCTCAATCTTATGTGATGGGCTTATGTGATGGGGGCGCAGGCTTGTGGCCCGTCGGGGGGCGTGCCAAAACGCCGCGTCCGAAGCCGTCGGAGGATTTCCGCCCATGCCGACCCGCCGCACCTACGCGATCCTCGCCGCGGCGGTGCTGGTGGTGGGCATCGCCGGGTCGGCGCTGGCGCCGCGGTTTCTGTCGGGTGGCGATCCCTTCGCGGACTGCCGCAGTACCGCCATCGCCGGCGGCACGGCAGCGATCGGCGGCCCCTTCACGCTGACCGGCACCGACGGCCAGCCAGTGACCGATGCCGCGGCGATCACCGGGCCGACGCTGGTCTACTTCGGCTACACCTTCTGCCCCGACGTCTGTCCGATGGACGTGTCGCGCAACGCCGACGCGGCCGAGACGCTGGCCGGCCGGGGGATCGATGTCGGGCAGATCTTCATCTCGATCGACCCGGCACGCGACACGCCCGAGGTGGTGGGCGACTTCACCGGCGCGATCGACCCGAAGATCGTCGGCCTGACCGGATCGCCCGAAGCGGTGGATGCCGCGGCCAAGGCCTACAGGGTCTACTACAAGAAGAATGGCGACGATCCGGATTACCTACCTGATGGACCACTCCTCGTTCACCTACCTGATGGCGCCCGGGGTCGGGTTCCTCGAGTTCTATCCCTCCGCAACGACGGCGGACGCCATGGCCGCTTCGGTCCAGTGCTTCGCCGGGCACCTGTGAACGTCGAGGCGCGCCCCGACGGCGTCGAAGACGTCCTGCGCCCGCTCGGACCCGATCGGTCGCTGCTGATCCTCGACGACGACGACGCGTTCCGGCACCGGCTCGCCCGGGCGATGGAGAAGCGCGGCTTCGACGTCGCCGCCGCCGAGTCGATCGCTGCCGCGCGCCTCATGCTCGAGACCCGTCCGCCGGCCTATGCGCTCGTCGACCTGCGGCTCGACGATGGCAACGGCCTCGAACTGGTGGAACTGCTGCGCGCCCGGCGGCCGGACGCCCGCATCGTGGTGCTGACCGGCTACGGCGCTATCGCCTCGGCGGTGGCGGCGGTGAAGATCGGCGCGGCCGACTACCTGGCGAAGCCGGCGGATGCCAACGACATCACCTGCGCGCTGCTGGCGCCGCGGGCAGGCAGGCCCGAGCCGCCCGAGCATCCGATGTCGGCCGACCGGGTGCGGTGGGAACACATCCAGCGGGTCTACGAGCTTTGCGATCGCAACGTCTCGGAGACCGCGCGACGGCTCGGCATGCACCGCCGCACCCTGCAGCGCATCCTGTCCAAGCGCAGCCCTAAATAAAATCTCAATCCATACCCGCGAGGGTATCCGTTCGCCCGGGCGATGTGCCTCGCGGGCAACACACGTTCAGGTCGTTTACATTCAAACGACCTGCACGCTGGACGAATGAGCGGATTCTTGCCAATTGCAACCCATGATCGACTTAAAGGCCCTTGATTACTCGTCTGAGGCAGTGTTGCAGGTTGCGGGGGTGCTGATTCCCGACGATCCGGCGGTGATAACCCCGTCGATTCACAGGGCGATCCTCGAAGGTCGGTTCGAGGCCGAGGAATCGAGCCAGATCCCGCACATCGTCCGCCCCGGCGACCGGGTGCTCGAGATCGGCGCCGGCATCGGCTTCATCTCGACGCTGCTGGCCCGGCAGAAGCGGGTGACGCGGGTGATCGCGGTCGAAGCCAATCCCCATCTGATGCACTTCATGACCCGGCTTCATGCCCGCAACCGCGTGCGCAAGGTCCGGCGCCTGAACGCGGTCCTGACCAACGAAGCGGTGGAGACGGCGACGTTCTATCTGCGGCCCGACTTCTGGATGGGCTCGCTGTCGGAAGGGCCGAACCCCTATGTCGGCACCGTCGAGGTTCCGACGATGAACCTCGACCGGCTGCTGCGCGACGAGGGGATCGATCTCATCGTCTGCGATGTCGAGGGTGCGGAGACCATGCTGTTCCAGGACGCCGATCTCTCCGGGGTCGACCGCATCTTCCTCGAGATGCACGACCACGTCACAGGCCTCTCGGGCGTGCGCCGGCTGTTCGCCACGATGGCCGGCCACGGCTTCGTCTACGACCCGCGGCATTCGCTCGGCAGCGTGGTGCTGTTCCAGCGACTCGGATCCTCCGACATCCTGCGGCCCTACGCGGGATAGTCGCGCGCGCGCCCCGCGGATTGCGCTTGCATCCGCAAATCCCTGAGCCTATATCACCGACATCAGCGGCGGATCGGACTTCGGCTCGATCCTCCACCGGAAGTTTTCACGGGCCGCACGGCCCGTTTTTTGTTTTCTGGAGCCTACGCTTGGTCGATCTGATCGCCAAAGCCGCCATCGACCGCCGCCTCGCCGGGATCGTCAGCCCGACGATCGAGGGCTTGGGATTCGAGCTGGTGAGGCTGCGGCTGATGGGCGGCAGGCGAGCGGTGCTGCAGATCATGGCCGAGCGCCCGGACGGCGGCATCGAGGTCGACGACTGCGCGCGGATCAGCCGCGCGGTGTCGGCGGTGCTCGACGTCGAGGACCCGATCAGCGGCGAATACGTCCTCGAGGTGTCGAGCCCGGGCATCGACCGGCCGCTGACGAGGGTCAAGGACTTCGAGCGCTGGAGCGGCTACGAGGCGAAGCTGGAGACGGCCGAGCCGATCGACGGCCGCCGCCGGTTCAAGGGCGTGCTCGCCGGGGTGCAGGACGGAGAGGTGCTGGTCGAGATCGACGAGGGCACCATCGGCCTCGCCTACGACATGCTGTCGGACGCGAAGCTGGTGCTGAGCGATGCGCTGATCGCCGAGAGCCTGGCCGGCCGCAAGGCGGAAGGGTTCGATCCGGAGTTCGATGCGGCGGCGTTCGATGACGTGGAAGAAGAGACCGACGATGAAGACGCGTCCGATGAGGAAGAAGTAAAATGAGCGTGACCTCTGCCAACCGGCTCGAGCTGTTGCAGATCGCCGACGCGGTCGCCCGCGAGAAGATGATCGACCCCGCCCTGGTGATCGAGGCGATGGAGGACAGTCTGGGCAAGGCTGCCCGCTCCCGCTACGGCGCGGAGTACGACATCCGGGCGGTGATCGACCGCAAGTCGGGCGAGCTGGAGCTGACCCGCTACCGGCACGTGGTCGAGGAGCCGGAGAACCTGTTCATCGAGATGACGCTGGACGAGGCGCGGGAGATCAAGCCGGACGTGCAGCTCGACGACTACATCACCGATCCGCTGCCGCCGGTGGACTTCGGGCGGATCGCCGCGCAGTCGGCCAAGCAGGTGATCATGCAGAAGGTGCGCGAGGCCGAGCGCCTGCGCCAGTACGAGGAATTCAAGGACCGCGCCGGCGAGATCATCAACGGCGTCGTCAAGCGCACCGAATACGGCAACGTCATCGTCGACGTGGGCCGGGGCGAGGCGATCCTGCGCCGCGACCAGCTGATCCAGCGCGAGGCGTTCAGGAACGGAGATCGGGTGCGGGCGCTGATCCGCGAGGTGCGCCACGAGACCCGGGGGCCGCAGGTCTTCCTCTCGCGCACCGCGCCGGAGTTCCTGGCCGAGCTGTTCAAGATGGAGGTGCCGGAAATTTACGACGGGGTGATCGAGATCAAGGCGGTCGCCCGCGATCCCGGCTCCCGTGCCAAGATGGGCGTCATCTCCTACGACAGCTCGATCGACCCGGTCGGTGCCTGCGTCGGCATGCGCGGCAGCCGTGTCCAGGCGGTGGTCAACGAACTGCAGGGAGAGAAGATCGACATCATTCCGTGGAATCAGGATCCGGCGACCTTCCTCGTCAACGCACTGCAGCCGGCCGAGGTGTCGAAGGTGGTGTTCGACGACGAGAGCGAGCGGATCGAGGTGGTGGTGCCCGACGAACAGCTGTCGCTCGCCATCGGCCGGCGGGGCCAGAACGTGCGGCTGGCGAGCCAGCTGACCGGCTTCGACATCGACATCCTGACCGATGCCCAGGAGAGCGAGCGGCGCCAGGCCGAGTTCGCCGAGCGCACCCAGCACTTCATGGAGACGATGAACGTCGACGAGATGGTGGCGCAACTTCTGGTGGCCGAAGGGTTTGCAACCCTGGAAGAGGTCGCCTATGTGGATGTCGACGAGCTGGTCTCGATCGACGGCTTCGACCAGAACACCGCCGAGGAGCTGCAGGCCCGCGCCCGCGAGAGCCTTGAGGAGATCAACGCCCGCGCGCTCGACCATGCCCGCGAGCTCGGCGTCGAGCAGAGCCTGTTCGACTTCGAGGGTCTGACGCCGCAGATGATCGAGACGCTGGCCGAGGACGGCATAAAGACGCTGGAGGACTTCGCCACCTGCGCAGACTGGGAGCTGGCCGGCGGCTATACCACGGTCGACGGCAAGCGGGTGAAGGACACCGGCCTGCTGGAGAAGTACGACATGAGCCTCGAGGAGGCGCAGACGCTGGTGATGAACGCCCGGGTCCAGCTCGGCTGGGTCGATCCGGCCGATCTCGTGACCGCCGAGGTCGAGAGCGAGCCCGAGGAGGGCGCCGAGCCGGCCGAGGCCGCCGCGACGGAGGAGAACCGGGTCTGAGGTGACGCGCGGGGGGCGGGTGAAGACGCGGGACGAGCCGGAACGGCGCTGCATCGTCACCCGCGAGACCGGGCCGAAGGCGGGGCTGATCCGCTTCGTCGCCGGACCGGACGACGAGGTGGTGCCGGATCTGGCCGGGCGGCTTCCCGGCCGCGGCATGTGGGTGAGCGCCGATGCGGGTGCGCTGCGGCAGGCCGGATCGAAGGGGTTTTTCGCCCGCGCGGCGAAACGTCAGGTGCGGGTGCCGCCCGATCTGGCGGACCGGGTCGAGGCGCTGCTTGCCGCCCGGGTGATCGAATTCGTCGCGCTGGCGCGCAAGGCGGGCCAGGCGGTGGCGGGACTGGAGAAGACCAAGGCGGCGCTGGTCTCGGGTGAGGCGGCGCTGCTCTTGCAGGCGATGGACGGATCGGAGCGCGAACGCGGACGACTTCGTCCGCCGGAGGGGCAGAACACCCTTGTTTGGTGCCTTTTTGGGCACGAATTGGGTTTGGCATTCGGGCGCGATCGTGTGATACATGCCGCCGTGCTGGCGGGCGGTCTTGGCGAGCGGATAAGAGACGAGGCCCTGCGGCTGTCAGGCATCCGGGATGTGACGATGGGTACGGCGTCGGCGGACGCCGCGGACGGATTGGCGGGGGAAGGCCCCCGCGGGAAAGGCTAGAGACGACGATGATGGATACCAAGGACGGCAAGGGCAAGACGCTCGGACTGCGCGGCGGCGGCACCGAAACCAGCCACGTGCGCCAGAGCTTCAGCCACGGCCGCACCAAGTCGGTGACGGTCGAGCACAAGCGCAAGCGGATTCTCGTCCCCAAGCCCGGCGCGCCCGCGGGCGGCAAGAACGCCGCCGGTCCCGGCACCACCCCCAACCTCTCGGACGCCGAGTTCGAGCGGCGGCTGAAGGCGGTCGAGGCCGCCAAGGCGCAGGAGGCCGACCGCCGCCAGAAGGAGGTCGAGGCCGCCGAGGCCCGCGAAGCCGAACTCACGCGCCTGCGCTCCGAGAAGGAAGCCGCCGAGCGCGCCGAGAAGGAGCGCGAGATCCAGGAGCAGCGCGCCGCCGCCGCCGCGGCCGAGGAGGCCGAGGGTGCCGCCCGCGCCGGAGCGAAGGCCAAGGCCCAGCCCGCCGCGCGCGCCGAGGAGGTGATCGACCCCGCCGCCGCGCAGGCCCAGGCCGCGCGCGCCGAGGCCGGCCGGCCCACCGGACCGAAAAAGGCCGGCGACAAGACGCCTGCCGTCGAGGAGAAGCGCAGCCGCGGCAAGGGCGACGACGCCCGCCGCCGCTCGGGCAAGCTCACCATCGCCAACGCCACCGACCAGGAAGGCCGGCAGCGCTCGATGGCGGCGATGAAGCGCCGCCAGGAGCGCGAGAAGCGCCGGGTCCAGAGCCACACCGGCGAGCGCGAGAAGGTGGTGCGCGACGTCAGCATCCCTGACGCGATCACCGTGCAGGAGCTTGCCAACCGCATGGCCGAACGGGTCGCCGCCGTGGTCAAGACCCTGATGCAGAACGGCATCATGGCGACCCAGAACCAGACCATCGACCCGGAGACCGCGACGCTGATCGTCGAGGAGTTCGGTCACAAGGTGGTGCGCGTCTCCGAGGCCGACATCGAGGACGTCATCGTCCAGGCCTCCGGCGACGACGAGGGCAAGCTCGCGCCGCGCCCGGCGGTGGTGACCATCATGGGCCACGTCGACCACGGCAAGACCTCGCTGCTCGACGCCATCCGCAAGACCAACGTGGTCTCCGGCGAGGCAGGCGGCATCACCCAGCACATCGGCGCCTACCAGGTGACGACGCCGAACGGCGCGCTGGTGAGCTTCCTCGACACCCCGGGCCACGCGGCCTTCACCTCGATGCGCGCCCGCGGCGCGCAGGTGACCGACATCGTCATTCTGGTGGTGGCGGCCGACGACAGCGTGATGCCGCAGACCATCGAGGCGATCAACCACGCCAAGGCGGCGGGCGTGCCGATGATCGTGGCGATCAACAAGATCGACAAGCCGGGCGCCGACGCCAACAAGGTCCGCACCCAGCTGCTCAGCCACGAGGTGGTGGTCGAGGAGATGGGCGGCGACGTGCTGGACGTCGAGGTGTCGGCGATCACCGGCAAGGGCCTCGACACGCTGCTCGACAACATCGCGCTGCAGGCCGAGGTGCTCGATCTGAAGGCCAACCCCGACCGGCAGGCCGAGGGCGCGGTGATCGAGGCCAAGCTCGACGTCGGCCGCGGTCCGGTCGCCACGGTGCTGGTGCAGAAGGGCACGCTGAAGCGCGGCGACATCTTCGTCGTCGGCGAGCAGTGGGGCCGGGTGCGCGCGCTGATCAACGATCAGGGCGAGCGGGTCGACGAGGCCGGGCCGTCGGTGCCGGTCGAGGTGCTGGGCCTCAACGGCACCCCGGAGGCGGGCGACGTGCTGAACGTGGTCGACGACGAGGGCCGCGCCCGCGAGATCGCCGACTATCGCGGCCGGCTCTCGCGGGACAAGCGCGCGGCGGTCGGGTCGGCGACCACCCTCGACCAGCTTCTGGCCAAGGCCAAGGCCGACAAGGACCTGAAGGAGCTTCCGGTGGTGGTGAAGTCCGACGTGCAGGGCTCCGCCGAGGCGATCGTCCAGGCGCTGGAGAAGATCTCGACCGAGGAGGTGCGCATCCGCGTGCTGCACTCGGGCGTCGGCGCGATCACCGAATCCGACGTGACGCTGGCCGAGGCCTCGGGTGCGCCGATCATCGGCTTCAACGTCCGCGCCAACGCGCCGGCCCGCGAGAGCGCCAACCAGAAGGGCGTCGAGATCCGCTACTATTCGGTCATCTACGATCTGGTGGACGACGTGAAGAAGGCGGCGTCGGGCCTGCTCAGCCCCGAGATCCGCGAGACCTTCATCGGCCACGCCGAGATCCTGCAGGTCTTCAAGGTCACCGGCGTCGGCAAGGTGGCCGGCTGTCGCATCACCGACGGCGTCGCCCGCCGCTCGGCCGGCGTGCGCCTGCTGCGCGACAACGTGGTGATCCACGAGGGCAGGCTGAAGACGCTGAAGCGCTTCAAGGACGAGGTGCGCGAGGTGCAGGCCGGTCAGGAATGCGGCATGGCCTTCGAGCGCTACGAGGACATCCGCGAAGGCGACGTGATCGAGATTTTCGAGACCGAGACGGTCGAGCGCACGCTGGCCTGATCTCGGCACTTCTCTCGACGGAGGCTGCCCTCAGTGGGTCTTTGGCCGGCCTGCTCTTCCAGCAGGCCGGCCCACCGTTGTCCCCCGAAAGTCACGTCATGATACCGAGGGGGAAGTCAGAAGTCCCGAAGGCCAACGCCCTGCGCGACGGAAATCGGGAAGGCCGTCCCGCTTGCGGTGAAGTAGAGGTCGTCACGGTCATGAAGGTCAGCGAACATCGCATCAGCGAACACCGCATCCATCAGATCTTCCGCGTAAGCGTCATCCTCAAGGGCCTGCACGCGCTCACGGAAATCGCCGGCGGGCTCGTGTTCTACATGGTCTCCGCCGGAACCGTCCTGCACTGGGTAAACCTGCTGACCTACGACGAACTCACCGAGGACCCGAGGGATTTCGTCGCCACCCATCTGTTGAGTTCCGCCCAGCATCTGACCGGAGCGACCCAGTCGTTCTACGCCTTCTACCTCGTCAGCCACGGCCTGATCAAAGTCGTGCTGGTGGCCGGTCTGCTTCGGGAGAAACTGATTGCCTATCCACTGTCGTTGATCGCGCTCGGCGGCTTCATCGTCTACCAGCTCTACCGGTACAGCTACACCCACTCGATCGGGCTGATCGTGCTGACGATTTTCGATCTCGTCGTGATGGTCCTCGTCTGGCACGAGTGGCGACTGCTCCGCAGACGCCTGCCAACCAACTGACCGATTTGCCACCAGAGTCTGATCCGGCTCCAGCCGGATCGTGGAACCGACGTGGAGGCGGCTACACGGTGCTGGACGTCGGGCCGCGCGGGCCGGCGATCAGCCACACGATGAAGCCGACGACCGGAAAGATGAGGATCCCCAGGCACCACAATACCTTTGCCAGTCCCGAGGCGCCGCTGCCGATGACCTTCACGATCGCCCAGATGTCGAGGACCAGGATCACCAGCCCGATCAGGATTTCCATGAAGCACTCCCTTGATTTCGATTGCTCGCGAGCAACGTGCGAGGTGGCGTCCGGTTCCGCCGCCGGCGGACGGGGCACTGCGGGTGGATCAGCGGCGCATCGGGCAGGTCTGGAGTTGCTGCTGGTAGAGCGCGGCCCAGGCCTCGACGTCACGGGCGACCGGCGGCAGCCAGGCCTTGCCGCGGTAGCTGCCGCGGGCGTAGCCGGCCTGGCCCTCGTGATAGGCGAGGTACTGGTTGTAGGCATCGTGCAGCTGCACGCCGTTGGTCCGGGCCGCGCCGTTCATGTACCAGCCGATGAAATCGGAGGCGTCGGCGAAATCGTCGCGGTCGGCCCCCCGCCGGCCCGTGGCCCGGCGGTAGTCGTCCCAGGTGCCGTCGAGGGCCTGGGCGTAGCCATAGGCGCTCGAGCGGGGAACCTCGCGCGAGAACAGGCCGCTGCCGATGCGTTTGGTCGGCTGCGCGTCATAGCGGAAGCTCGATTCGCGGTTGATGGTGGCGAGCTGCACCGCCACCGGCACGCCCCAGCGTTGTTCGGTTCGTCGCATGGCGGCGAACCACTGCGGCCGCTCGCTCTGCATCCGGCACGCGTCTATCGTCGTGCTCGGCGGCTTGTCGTGCCCCGAACAGGCGGAAAGAAGCGCACAAACGGCGATGGTGGCGAGCTGGCGCCCGCGCCTGAAACCTGCCTTCATCTCAACTGCTCGCGTGTCTTGCTGCACGTCGTGGAGCGAAGTGTGCCAGTTCGCGGCCGCTCTGCCAAGCGAAAGCTCAGACAAAATCGGCTAAAACGATCGGGATCGCCGTTGGCCGGGTCGGCGGGCAGACGCCGGCGCGCCTCGCGACCCGCTCGCGCGGCGCCCCGGACGTGACAGTTTTGCCTCAGGCGTTTACCTCGGCGCGGCGAATGCTGTCCCCTTCTGTGGACAGAAACTCAACGGAACTATATGATGAAGGAGTGATCGATGCGGCGGGTACACGGGGCATGTTGAGGGTTTCCGCAAAGTTCGGACTGGGGCAGGTGGTGCGGCATCGCATCCACCCGTTCCGCGGCGTGGTGTTCGACGTGGACCCGACCTTCAACAACACCAACGAGTGGTGGGAGTCGATCCCCGAGGAAAGCCGCCCGAGCAAGGATCAGCCGTTCTATCACCTGCTGGCCGAGAACGAGACCTCGTACTACGTGGCCTACGTCTCGGAGCAGAACCTGGTCAGCGACGACTCGGGCGAGCCGGTCGATCATCCGGAGGTCTCCGAGATGTTCGGCGCGCTGCGCGAGGGCGGACGCTACGACCTCGACGGCCACCTGCACTAGCGCCGTTCCAGACCCTCCTTCAGGGATCCGCCTGCATCATTCGCCCCTGCGAGCGTCGGTTCGTCGGCCGCAGCGCGCGAGTTCGGAGGCCGAGGGGAGTGCCGCCGGGACCCATCCTCTCTGATCCGTGCGCGCCTGGCGGGGGTGGGCGCGGAGACTTGCGGCACCGGACATGGTGCCGGGGAGGCCAGCCCGCCGCCGGCGCCGGCTCAATAGCCGAGCGCGCAGCCGTCCTTGCGCGGATCGCTCGCGCCCCGGAGCACGCCGTCCTCGCCGATCACGATCGCCTGCGCGCCGCCGAGCGGGGCGGTCGGGCGCACCACCCGGTGGCCGAGCGCGCCGAGCGCCGCCGCCACGTCGTCGGCGTAGCCGGCCTCGAGCTGCAGGTCGCCGTCCCGGGGGAAGCTGCGCGGCGCGTCGAGCGCCGCCTGCGGGTCCATGCCGAAATCGACGAGGTTGCTCATCACCCGGACGTGGCCGGCGGGCTGGTAGTCGCCCTGCATCACCCCGAACGGCATGATCAGCCGCCCTTCGCGGCGCAGCATCGCCGGGATGATGGTGTGCAGCGGCCGCTTGGCCGGGCCGGCCTCGTTCGGGTGGCCGGGGGCGAGGGTGAAGCCCGCGCCGCGGTTCTGGAAGTTGATGCCGAAGCGGCTGGAGGCGAGGCCCGACCCGAAGCCGTGAAAGGTCGAGTAAATCATCGACACCGCCATCCGGTCGCGATCGAGGACGCAGAGATAGACGGTGTCGCGATGGATCGCCTCGCTCGCCGCGGCGGGATTGGCGATTACCCGGCAGGGATCGATCAGCGCCGCCAGCCGCTCGGCGGTGTCGTCCGACAGCATGTGGTCGAGCCGGAGCGTGGCGCGCGGGTCGGCCACGAAGCGGTTGCGCGCGTCGTAGGCGAGCTTGGCCGCCTCGGTCTCCAGATGCGCCCGCGCCGCACCGAGCGGGTCGAGCCCCGCGAGATCGAAGTGCCCGAGGATCTTCGCCATCAGGATCGCCGTGGCGCCCTGGCCGTTCGGCGGCAGTTCGACCAGCTCGTGGCCGCGGTAGCGCCCGTCGACCGGCTCGACGTAGTCGCACGCGGTGGCGGCGAAGTCCTCGAGGGTATGCAACCCCCCGAGCGCGCGCAGCGAGGCCACCATGTCCTCGGCCACCTCGCCGGCGTAGAACCCGTCGCGACCGTCGCGGGCGATCCGCCGCAGCACCTCGGCCTGCCCGGGTGCGCGGAACACCTGGCCCTCGCGCGGCACCGCGCCGTCGATCAGGAAGTGGGCGCGCCCGTCGCCCCTGAGGTGCGCCGCGGCCGTGGCCCAGTCGCTGGCGGTGCGCGGCGCCACCGGCACGCCGGCCTCGGCATAGGCGATCGCCGGCGCCAGGCAGGCGGCGAGCCCGAGCCGGCCCCAGTCGGCGGCGAGCCGCGCGAAGGCGTCGATCGCGCCCGGCACCGTCACCGCCGCCGCGGCATGGAGCGGCATCGCCGTGTGCCCGGCCGCGCGCAGCGCCTCGGCGTCGAGCGCCGCCGGCGCCCGGCCCGAGCCGTTGAGGCCGACGAGCCGTCTCGGTTCCGGCCGGCTTCACCAGCGCGAAGGCGTCGCCGCCGATCCCGCAGGACGGCGGTTCGGCGAACCCGAGCAGCACCGCCGCCGCTATGGCCGCGTCGACCGCGTTGCCGCCGTCCTGCAGCATCCGCACCGCCACCTGTGCCGCCAGCGGGTGCGAGGCTGCGCACATGCCGTTTGTGGCATAGACCAGCGAACGCCCCGGCCTCTGGAAATCGCGCATCGGGGTTCGGCTCCCTTCCGCGGATATTCAAGCGCTCGGGATGGCGTTAGGCAACGGCATTCGTCGCGCTTGCCAAAACCGCCGCGTCCGGCCATTCTCTCGCCCATGATCGGTAGCGCCGAGATCGCCCAGTTTCCGAGCCTTCCCGACGCGGTCGCCTTTCACCGCAAGGAACTTTCGATCATTCTCGGGCTCTACGGGCGGATGGTCGCAGCCGGGCTGTGGCGCGACTACGGCATCTCGATGCTGCGCGAGGTCGCGGTGTTCTCGGTGTTCCGTCACACTGCAGAGCACCCGGTCTATCGCATCGAGAAACGCCCGCGCCTCGCCGGGCGTCAGGGGCAGTATGCGGTGATCGGCATGGACGGGCGGATCCTGAAGCGCGGCTCGGACCTCTCGCAGGTGCTGCGGGTTCTGGAGCGGAAGCTGATCCGCGCGGTCTGAGTCTGCTTTGGGCGCAACGGTGCAGCATTCACTTCGCGGATTGGAGAGCCACGGTCCTGGCTACACCCCTCTCGGCGTCCGCGCTCTCCCGCCGACGAACCGGCGCGACGCATGCGTCGCTTGTGCCGGTTCGTGGGGCGCTGCGTGAGGAACGGCTATCCCTCGCCATCCTCCGGTGCGGGCCCGAAGGTGCCGGTGCGGGACAGCAGGACCGCCACCGGCCGGGTCGCCTCGAAATTGCTGAAGACGATGATCAGGATCGCGGTCATCGGCATCGCCACGAACATGCCGGTGACGCCCCAGAGCGCACCCCAGGCGAACAGCGAGAACAGGGTGACGAACAGGCTGATGTTGAGCGTGCTGCCGGCCATGCGCGGCAGCAGGACGTTGCCCACCAGGAACTGCACCACGCCGATGCCGGCCAGCGCCTGCGCCGCCGGCCCCACCTGCTGGAACTGCAGGAGCGCGAACGCGGCCGGCAGCAGCGTGCCGAGGATCGACCCGATGGTCGGAATGAAGTTCAGGAAGAAGATCGTGGTCGCCCAGAACCCGGCATAGTCGAGCCCGACCCAGCGCATGATGCCGTAGCTCAGGATCGCGGTCAGGCCGCTCATCAGGGTCATCACCCGGAGGTAGGCCTCGACGGCGCTGCGGATGCGGTCGAGCAGCGCCCGCAGGCGCGCCTGCCGATCCGGGTCGCGCACCAGCGCGCGGAGCTTCATGTCGAAGAACTGCTGGTCCACCAGCAGGAACGCCACGTAGATCGCGACGATGCTGAACTGGTTGATGGTGGCGAGCATCCCGGCGACCACCTGACGCAGGATGCCTTCGAGGCCGAGGCCGTCCGCCATGCGGTCCAGCAGGGCGTCCTGCGGGATGTCGAGCACCCCGGCCAGCCACCGCAGCAGGGGCGCGAAGGCCTCGCGGAAGCCCAGCGTGCTGGGGCCGAGCAGTGCCACGGTGCGCACCGAGTTCTGCACCACGTAGAAGCCGAGTGCCAGCGCCACCACCGCCGCCAGCGCCAGCGCGGTCCCGGCGGAGAGATGCCGGCCCAGCACCGGCAGGCGGCGGAGGCCGCCGGCCACCGCGTTGAGGACGAACCAGACCACCACCGCCTCGGCCGCGGGCACCAGCACCGGCGCGGCGAAGTAGAGCGTGCCGATCACGAAGAACGTCAGCCCGGCGGCCAGGAACGCCCGGGCGAGCGGCGGAAGGGGCAGGGTCTCCATCCGGGCGCCCGTCCGCGGGCCGCCGCGGCTCAGGCGTTGCGCGCCGCCCAGGCGAGGTAGCCGATGGCGATGCCCTCGACGATGAACTGGATGCCGATGAAGATCGCGAGCACCAGAAGGCTGAGCGCCGGGTTCATGAGCAGGTAGATCCCGATCGCGATGCCGATCAGCCCGCTCACCAGCACCCAAGCCCAGTTGGCGAGCGGCCGGACGGTCAGGGCGAGGGTGACCTTGGAGATGCCCTCGACCATGAAGAAGATGACCAGCAGCAGCGCCAGCGTCGCCACGCCTATGCCCGGATTGCGCACGAAGATCAGCCCGGTGATGATCGCCAGCACCGCCGAGATCAGCTGCCACCAGAAATGGGGGACATGGCGCGCGGCGATGACCGAGATCGCCTGCACGATGCCGGAGAAGATCAGCATCCAGCCGAGAAACAGCGTGACCGCGAGCGTGGAGACCAGCGGGTAGATCAGCGCGATCACCCCGCCGATGACGAGCAGGATCGCCTGCAGCAGCATCAGCCCGGAGTGGCGCTTGACGCCGACGCGCACCTGCGCCTGTTGGGCCATGGTGCCGTCGATCGATGTGTGCGGTCATGATCTCTCCGGAAAAACGCCGGCACGGGAACCGGAGCGATCTGCGGCGTGCCGGCCCGCGACCGCGCCGATGTCGCACCCCGCACCGCGAGCTGTCAACAGAATGATTCGCTTTCCCGAGTCCGGACCAAGCTGTTATGTGGACCGGCGCGTGGCAGCAAAGAGGTCTCGCCGGGAATGTCCGAGAAAACCTTCGCGCCGGCGGCGCCGGCGGCAGGGCCCAGCCGCCTGCGGGCCGCCTGGCGATCGCTCTCGGGGCCGGGCATGCTGATCGGCGCGGTATTCCTCGCCGCCTCGCTGACGCCCTCGCTGATTCCCCGGAGCTTCCTTCTGCAGGGCGCCCTGGCGGGCGCCTGTTTCGCTTTCGGCTACGGCCTCGGCGTCCTCGGGCGGCTGGTCTGGCTTTACCTCGGGCTGCCGGTCGCGCGGGCCTCGCTCCGCCGGACCGGAACCTGGGCGGCCGCAGCCATCGCGGCGGCGATCGTCCTCGCCTTCGTCTGGCGCGCGGCGGACTGGCAGAACTCGATCCGGGTGCTGATGGAGATGCCGCCGGTCGAGAGCGCCCGGCCGCTCGAGGTGCTGCTGATCGCCGCCGCGGTGTTCGCGATGCTGATCCTGCTGGCGCGGCTTTTCGCCGTGGTGTTCCGCCGGGTCGAGCGCCGGACCGGCCGCTACGTGCCGGTGCGGGTGTCGCGGATCGTCGCCGTGGTCGTGGCGGTGATCCTGTTCGCGACGGTGATCGACGGGCTGCTGTTCAAGGCGCTGCTCCGCTCGGCCGACTATTCGTTCCGGGCGCTGGACGCGCGGATCGAGCCGGAGGTGGCCCGTCCCGACGACCCGATGGCCACCGGCAGCGCCGCATCGCTGCTCGACTGGCGGGGGCTCGGCCGCGCCGGGCGCGAGTTCATAGGCTCCGGCCCGGGCCGCGAGGAGATCGGCGCCTTCCTCGGCCGCGAGGCGCTGCGGCCGATCCGGGTCTATGTCGGGCTGAACTCGGCGGACGATTTCGAGACGCGGGCGAAGCTGGCCCTCGACGAGCTCAGGCGGGCCGGCGGCTTCGAGCGATCGGTGCTGGTGGTCTCGGTGCCCACCGGCACCGGGTGGATGGACCCCGCGGCGACCGACACGCTGGAATACCTCCACGGCGGCGACACCGCCATCGTCGCGGTGCAGTACTCCTACCTGTCGAGCCCGCTTTCGCTCCTCGTCGAGCCCGGCAACAGCGGGGCCCAGGGCCGGGCGCTGTTCCGGGCCGTCTACGGCTACTGGAAGACACTGCCGAAGGACCGGCGGCCGCGGCTCTACCTCTACGGGCTCAGCCTCGGCTCCTTCGGATCGGAGCAGTCGTTCCGGCTGCTCGACGTGATCGGCGACCCGTTCAACGGCGCGCTCTGGAGCGGGCCGACCTTCGGCAACCCCGACTGGCAGGCCGCGACGCGCGAGCGCGAGCCGGGGTCGCCCGAATGGCTGCCGCGGTTCGGCGACGGCTCGATCATCCGCTTCACCAACCAGCAGAACGCGCTCGATCATCCCGGTGCGCGGTGGGGACCGATGCGGATCGTCTACCTGCAGTACGCGAGCGACCCGATCACCTTCTTCAGCCTCGACTTGTTCTGGCGCAAGCCGGACTGGATGAACGCGCCGGTCGGCCCGGACGTCTCGCCGGAGCTGCGCTGGTATCCGGTGGTGACGTTCCTGCAGCTCATGGTGGACACCGCCGTGGGCCTCGGGGTGCCGATCGGCCACGGGCACTACTACGCGCCGCAGCACTACATCGATGGCTGGGTGGCGGTCACGGCGCCGGAGGGCTGGACGCCGGCCGAGATCGACCGGCTGAAGGCGCATTTCGAGAGCTGACACGGGGGCGCGCCCGGCTCGAAGCGTTCGGCAAGCGCCGCTCTGACGCATTGTCTCGTGCCGGTTCGTCGGCCGGAGCGCGCGAGCGCACAGGCCGGAGGCGTGCAGCCGGGACCGTCGTTCTCCAATCTGCGCGCGCCTGCCGTCACGCCGAAGGGCGTGCCTTTGGCAACGACGGCCAGGCAGGCGGGCGCGGATTTGTCGACGGACAATTCCCGAAGGAACTGCGTCAGCCTCAGGGAAGATCGAGCTGGCGCAGGATCGCCTCGATGCGCGGGATGTCGGTGGGATTGTTGAGCTCCCAGAAGGCGCGGCCGCGCGCCTCGACCTCGACGCAGTGGACCGGCACCTCGTTCTCCATGAAGCGGAGCTGCTCCAGCCCCTCCCAGGTCTCGAGCGGGCCGACCGGCCAGTCCGGATAGGCGGCGAGCGGGCCGGGGCGGTAGGCGTAGACCCCCACGTGGTGAAACACCGGGATCGTCTCGCCGGGGCCGAGCGGCCGGCCGGTGTAGGGCACCACTTCCTTGGAGAAATAGAGCGCGCGCCCGGTCCGGTCGAACACCGCGGTGGTGGCCCCGACCCGGCCGTGCCGGCGGTCCTCGAGAAAGCCCGCCAGCGCCTCGGCGTCGCAGCGCAGCACCGGCGTCGCCATCTGCCGCTCCGGATCGGCCTCCAGCGCCTCGATCAGCGCCGAGACGAAGGCCGGCGGGGTCAGCGGCGCGTCGCCCTGCAGGTTCACCACAATGTCGTTCGGACCGGCGCCCAGCTCGCGGGCGACCACCGCGCAGCGCTCGGTGCCGTTGCGGCAGGTGTCGGGCGTCATCGCCACCTCGGCGCCGAAACCGCGGGCGTGGGCGGCGATCCGGTCGTCGTCGGTGGCGACGAGGACGCGATCGACGGCGGGCACCTCGCGCGCGGCGTCCCAGCTGCGGCGGATCAGGCTGCGGGCCTCGCCGGTCGCGCCCCTCAGTTCGGCCAGCGGCTTGCCCGGATAGCGGCTCGAGGCATACCGCGCCGGGATGACCAGCAGGACCGCCATCAGGCGCCGACGAGCGCGACGCCCGGGGCGTGGGCGATGAAGAACGGGTTCTCGAACCCGCCCTTGCCGTAGACGAGGTCGGTGTGGTCGTCGAACCGCACCACCCTGCCGCCGGCACCGAGCAGCACCGCCTGGCCGGCGGCGGTGTCCCATTCCATCGTCCGTCCCAGCCGCGGATAGAGGTCGGCCTCGCCGGCGGCGACGAGGCAGAACTTCAGCGAGGAGCCGGCGGAGCGGAAGTCGGCGACGTTGTAGCGGGCGATGTAGTCGTCCGTCGCCTGATCGCGATGCGACTTCGAGGCGACGACCACCAGCGCCGAGGGATCGGGCGTCGCGACCTTCAGCGGGGTCAGCGCGCCCGGCGTGTCGCCGAACGGCGCGGCCTCCTCCTGCGAGCGGCCGTCCGCGTCGGTGTAGAACAGCCGCTCCTTGGCGGGGGCGTAGACCACGCCGCGGGTCGGGACGCCGTTCTCGATCAGCGCGATGTTGACGGTGAAGTCGCCGCGGCGCTGCACGAATTCCTTGGTGCCGTCGAGCGGGTCGACGAGAAAGAACACCGGGGCCGACAGCTCGTGGGTCGCGGCCTGTTCCTCGGTGACGATCGGGATATCGGGGTGGGCGCGCGCGAGGCCGCGGGAGATCAGCGCGTCCGCGAGCTCGTCGGCCTCGGTGACCGGCGAGGCGTCGGACTTGGCGCGGACCTCGAAGTCGTCCCGGCGATAGACCTCCATGATCCCGGCGCCGGCTTCGAGCGCGAGGCGGCGGATGGTCGTGGCGATACCGGCGTAATCCATCGGGTCCCTCTAGACTGGCACGACTGACTGGCAGCGCGGCAAGGTATGGACCGCGGCACGGCGCTTTGCAAACATCGCGCGTGAGCGGGATGGAGGGATGCGGACGATGGACCAGGTTGAACGGCGGGGCGAGCTGACGCTGCAGACGATCGCGATGCCGGCGGACACCAACGCCAGCGGCGACATCTTCGGCGGCTGGCTGATGGCGCAGATGGATCTCGGCCTGTTCGGTGCTGGCCCGCGAGCGGGCGCAGGGCCGGGTGGCGACGGTCGCGGTGGAGACCATGACGTTTCACCGCCCGGTCCGCGTCGGCGACGTGGTGTCGATGCACGCGGAGATGCTGCACGAGGGGACGACGTCGATGGTGATCGAGGTCGAGGCCTGGGTGCGGCGTCTGCCCGCCGGCGCCGGGCTGAAGGTGACCGAGGCGAAGTTCGTCTTCGTGGCGGTGGACGATCAGGGCGCCAAGCGGCCGCTGCCCTGAGGCACGGCCGGCGCCCGGCCGGCCTCCGCGGCGATCGAGGCCACCGCCGCCGGCGCCTCGTCCGACGGTCCGCCGACGAGGCGCACGACGATCTCGCCGGGGGCGGCCGCGAGCCCGGGGACCCGCCGGGCGTCGCCGCTGCGCAGCACCGGCAGGAAGGCCGCGATCGCGCCGGCGAGGCTCGCGTCCTCGCCATAGCCGTAGCGCACGTCCGAGGCGGCCGGGGGCAGGGCGTCGATCTCGGTCCGCACCCAGAGTCCGGCGTCGGAGAAGCTGGCGGTCAGCTCGCGCGCCAGCCGCGCGGCCGCGACGTCCTCGACGCCGACGTGCAGCGTGACCCGGCCTTGCGGCAGGACGTCCGCGCTCGGGGAACCGAGCCGCTGCCAGTCGGCGGCCGCCTCGCGCGCGGCATCGGGCAGGACCGCCACGACGCGCCACGCGTAGGAGGCCGGTTCATCCGGCACGGTCACGATCACCGCCGAGGCCTCGGTCGTCTCCGAGACGATCACCCGGCCCCAGGTCTCGCCCTTGTCGGGAAGCTGCGCGAGTTCGACGAGAAAGCGGGTCCCGTCGGGCTGGGGCGCGGCGGACCAGACCAGCGCGCCGCGCCAGCGGCCGCCGGTCGCGGCGAGCGAGCCCGCCAGCGCGACCGGCGCCTCGAGATGCCGATCCCCGGCCCGGGTCGGCTCGAGCCCCGCAAGCCGCTCGGCCGCCGCCGGCAGCGCCTTCGCGGCGCGGCCCAGCCAGTAGCGCGCGAGATCGGGGTTGCGCGGCACGCCGTCGCCCGACTCGTAGAGCAGGCCGAGGTCGTAGGCCGCGCGGTCGTGGCCGTTCGCCGCCGCCTGCGCGTACCAGACCGCCGCCGCCGCCGCGTCCCGCGGCACGCCGGTGCCGGCATCCATCATCACGCCCACGTTGAACTGCGCCTCGGCCACCCCGCCCGCGGCGGCTTCGAGATACCACCGCAGCGCCTTGGCCGCGTCGCGCGGCATGCCGAGGCCGAGATCGTTGACGAGCCCGAGGCCGAGCTTCGCCGGTGCCGAACCGGCCGCGGCTTCCTGCCGCCAGAGCGCGGCCGCCGCGGCGAAGTCGCGCCGGGCGAACGCCGCGTCGCCGGTGTCGGCCGGCTGCGCGGCCGGCGGCTGCGCCGAGGCGAGAAGTGCGGCGAGGAGGGCGGCCCTACGTGTCACCGCCAGGTGATCTCGGCGATGCGGTTTCCGGGCTCGGCGACGTCGTCGGCGGTCTCGACCGCGAGCTCGCTGTTGCCGCGCCCCAGAACCTGCAGGCGGCGCGCCGGAATGCCGCGATCGGAGAGGCCTTCGGCCACCGCGCTCGCCCGCGCCAGCGACAGCTGCAGGTTGCGGTCCGGAGAGCCCACGGTGTCGGCGACGCCGGCGACGATCATCACGATCGGGCTGCCATCGCGGAACAGACGCGCCGCCTCGTCGAGGGTCTTGTCCTGATCGGCGGCGATGGTCGCGCTGCCGGTCGCGAAGTAGACCTTGAGGCTTTCCGGCGCGTCCTGCGCCACGGCGGCGGATGCGAGACCTGCCGCGAGCGCCGCTCCGGCCAGCCATGTCGAGGCGTGTCGTGTCATCTTCGTGCTCCCATGCATGTCGCCAAGCCAGCAGCGTGCAGCGCGATCCGGCCGTACGCCGCTCCAAGCCGATACGAGGCCCTGCGGAAAATGGTTTCACGCCGGTCGAAGAGAATCGGCCGATCCCGCGCGCGGCGGCCCGTTCATCTTCACGGCGGGCGCGGGCCAGCGGGAGCGCACGCTGCCGGGATCTTCGCGCCCTGCGTCGTCTTGTCGCATCGTGGCCGCAGTTTCTGCGGCGGGCGTCAGCGGTCGACGCCGTCTTCCGAACCGGCACAGGCGACGCATGCGTCGCGCCGGTTCGCCGGCCGGAGCGCGTGCGCGGAGGCCGAGGGGGGTGCCGCCCTGCACCGTCGGTCTGTAATCCGCGCGCGCCTGCCTGGCTGGCGCGTTGCAGAAGCGCCTGCCGTCACGCCGAAGGCGTGCATCTGGCACGACGGCAGGCGCGCGCGGATTTGTCGACGGACAAATGCAGCGACGTGAATGCAGGCCCGTTGCGCCCAAAGCCCGAGCGGACCTGAGTTGTCAGGCGGTCGGCGCCGCATTCCGCTCGAGCCGGAAGCCGAGCTTGACACCGACCTGAAAGTGCCCGACCGACCCGTCGTCTCCCACGTGACCGCGGATCTCCGTGACCTGGAACCACTCGACGTTCCGGAGGGTCTGGCTTGCGGACGACACCGCGTTGCGGATTGCATCGTCGAGCGACGTGCTCGACGAGCCATAGACTTCTGTAACCGGATAGACGTGGTCCACGGGGCGGCCTCCTTCTGGTCTGCGGGTCCGCTCGCCCGGGCGTCCGGAGCCGCGGTTCCTGGCCGGATCGTCGCAGAAAACTCGCCCGCCCGAAACCTCGACATGTGCGGGCGGGGGCCGAAACGTGATAGACCATTCCGGGTGCGGCGGCGAATTCCCCAGACATCGTTCGCGATACTCGGGAAGGTGCTTCGCGCCCGCGCCGGCGCCCGCGAGGTTGACATTTCGGCCGGGCTGGGGGATCGAGGGCAGAGGTCGCCGGCCGCTGTTGCGAGTGTTGTGGGGACGGGGAGAGGCGCCGCGGAAGGCGAGGAGAGTTGTGATGGACTTTGACGCCCTGTTCAGCCGACAGCTCGAAGGGTTGCGCCAGGAGGGCAACTACCGTGTGTTCGCCGAACTCGAGCGGCTGAGCGGCGCCTTCCCGAAAGCCCGGCGCTATGTCGACGACAAACCCTCGCAGGTCACCGTCTGGTGCTCCAACGACTATCTCGGCATGGGGCAGCATCCCAAGGTCATCGCGGCGATGCACGAGGCGATCGACCGGGCCGGCGCCGGCGCCGGCGGCACCCGCAACATCTCCGGCAACACCCACGACCACATCCTTCTCGAGCGCGAGCTCGCCGATCTTCACCGCAAGGAAGCGGCGCTGCTGTTCACCTCGGGCTACGTCTCGAACTGGGCCTCGCTCGGAACCCTGGGCAGCCGCCTGCCGAACGCGGTGATCCTGTCCGACGCGCAGAATCACGCCAGCATGATCGAGGGGATCCGGCACGCGCGCTGCGAGAAACGCATCTGGCGGCACAACGACCCGGCTGATCTCGACCGCCAGCTCGGCCTGATCGGCCCGGACAGTCCGAAGATCGTCGCCTTCGAGAGCGTCTATTCGATGGACGGTGACATCGCGCCGATCGCCGAGATCCTCGACGTGGCCGAGAAGCATGGCGCGATGACCTACCTCGACGAGGTGCATGCCGTCGGTCTCTACGGCCCCCGGGGCGGCGGCGTGGCCGAGGAGCGCGGGCTGATGGACCGGGTCTCGCTGATCGAGGGCACGCTTGGCAAGGCCTTCGGTGTCGTCGGCGGCTACGTGACCGGCTCCGGCGCGCTGATCGACTTCATCCGCAGCTTTGCCTCCGGCTTCATCTTCACCACTGCGCTGCCGCCGGCGATCGCCGCCGGTGCCCGCGCCAGCATCCGCCACCTCAAGGAGAGCGACGTCGAGCGCCGCCGCCAGCGCGACATGGTGGCGAAGCTGCGCGCCCGCCTCGACCGGCTCGGCATCCCGCACCTGCCGAACCCGAGCCACATCGTGCCGGTGATGGTGAAGGACCCGGTGAAGTGCAAGATGCTGTCGGACATCCTGCTCGACGCCTACGGCATCTACGTCCAGCCGATCAACCACCCCACCGTGGCGAAGGGACAGGAGCGGCTGCGCTTCACGCCCTCGCCGCTGCACACCGACGCCGATCTCGACCATCTGGTCGGCGCGCTGACGGCGCTCTGGAGCCAGTGCGCGCTGTCGCGCGCGGTTGCCTGACCGGGGCGCCCCTTCACGCTTCGCGGATGCGCCCAGGATGCGCGCTCGGCGCTTGATTTTTCCGACTGGATTTGTCAAGTATCGGGTGACAGTCGATTCCGGATTGCGCCATGCCGTTCCCCATCGAGCCTGCAACTTCCCGCGCGGTCGCATGATCGTCTGTTCCTGCGCCCGGGTCACCGATGCCGACATCCGCGAGGCGATCGCCTGGATGCGGGCCTCCGATCCCCACACGCTCATCACCCCGGGCAAGGTCTATCGCGCGCTCGGCAAGTCGCCGGAATGCGGCGGCTGCATCCGTCACTTCGTCGAGCGGATGCGCGACGACGACAATCTCGCGGTTCCGCTGGAGCTGCGCCGGCTCCGCGTCTCGGTGCGTCGGGCCGGAGCGCAGGACGCCTAGGGCCGGGCGATTCGGAGCCGCTCTCCCCCGTATTGCGGCGCGCGGCCGCCTCCCGTAGGTTCGCCGTGGCTGGCGTCGTGCCGGTGCGATGACCGAAGGGGATGGGCGATGAAGGGCGACGACGGGGTTCTCGACTACCTGAACAAGGCGCTGCGCAGCGAACTCACGGCGATCAGCCAGTACTGGCTGCACTACCGCCTTCAGGACGACTGGGGCCACGGCCGGCTGGCCGAGAAGTCGCGCAAGGAGAGCATCGAGGAGATGCACCATGCCGACAGGATCATGGACCGCATCATCTTTCTCGAGGGCCATCCCAACCTGCAGACCCTCGATCCGCTGCGGATCGGCGAGAGCCCGCGCGAGACGCTCGACTGCGACCTGGCGGCCGAATACGACGCCCGCACCCTCTATGCCGAGGCGCGGAGCCATTGCGAGAAGGTCGGCGATTTCGTCAGCAAGAACCTGTTCGAGGAACTGATGCGCGACGAGGAGGGGCACATCGACTACCTCGAGACCCAGATCGATCTGGTCGGCCGGATCGGCGAGGAGAACTGGGGCCAGCTGAACGCCAGGCCGACCGAAGAACTGGAGTAGGGCAGGTCCCATGAAGACGCGCGTCAGATGGGTCGAGGACCGCACGTTCGTCGGCGGCACCGAAAGCGGCCACAACGTGGTCCTCGGCACCCCGCACGGCGACGGCCTGAAGCCCGGGCCGAGCCCGATGGAGCTGATGCTGATCGGGACCGGCGGCTGTTCGGCCTTGGACGTGGTCAGCATCCTGCAGAAGGGGCGCGAGGCGGTGGAGGACTGCGTGGTCGAACTCGACGCCGAGCGCGCCGAGACCGAGCCGCGGGTGTTCACCCGGATCCATCTCCACTTCGTCGTCACCGGCCGGGCGGTCGACCCGCGCAAGGTCGCCCGCGCGATCGAGCTTTCGGTGCAGAAGTACTGCTCGGCGTCGGCGATGATGGCCAAGACCGCGACGATTGCCCACGATTTCGAAGTGGTGGACACGAGCCTCGCCGCGCCGGTGTCCTGATGCCGCGGGTGATGACATCCCCCCGCCCGCACCTATATCGCAACGCGTGACAAACGCTCTGCTCATCCCCCCGCCCTGTCCCCCGCCTGTCGGCGGAGGACGCACGTCCATCTGGCACGCACGCGGCACGACACAAGCCAGACGCCCCGCTCTTCCCGCGCCAAAAACGGCACGGTCAGGCGCGAAGGGCAGCGGCCGGACCGCGGGGCGGGCGCGAAAGCGGCCGCCCGTCGTGCCGCAGGCACGCCCTTGGCGTGACGGGGGCGGTTCGGTCGCTGCCCGGGCTGAAGCCCGGGCGGGACGGCTCGCCCGGCGCGCCCTGATCCATACTGCCGTGCGGTGCGGTGGAAGTATTGCGGCTAGTCCGACTCCAAGCGATTACAACCTCTTACCTGTAGTTTCGCGCGCGAAATGCGTGGTTTCGCACCGGTGAAGCTGCTCGCCAACCTGATAGACGCCTTCGCCCGCGCCGAGGGGCCGCCGCCCGACCGGCTGGGGCGGTTCCTCCGCTGGGCGCTGAAAGGGGCGTTTCCGGCGATTATGCTCGGGCTCGTGGTCTCGGTGGCGGTGGGGGCGACCGAGGTCGGGGCGGCGGCGGTGATCGGCTGGCTGATCGACCTCGCCCAGGCGGAGGGGCCGGCCGGGCTGTTCGTCACCAACTGGCACTGGCTCCTCGGCGCGGCGGCGTTCTTCCTGGTCCTGCGGCCCGCGCTGATGGGGTTCGGTGCGGCACTGAACGCGGTGGCGCTGGGGCCGAACCTCTATCCGCTGGTGCTGTCGCGGCTGAACCGGCACACCCTCGGGCAGAGCCTGTCGTTCTTCGACGACGATTTCGCCGGCCGGATCGCCCAGAAGCAGCAGCAGACCGCCCGCGCCATCACCGACACCGTGTCGGAGTCGGTCAACACGCTGGGCCTCGCCGTCACCGCGATCGTCGGTGCCGCGGTCGTGGTCGGGTCGATCAACCTCTGGCTCGCGCTCGCCATGGTGATCTGGCTCGGCGGCTACGCGGTGCTGATCCGCCACTACATGCCGCGGATCCGCATCCGCTCCAAGGCCCGCGCCGCCGCCCGCGCGGTGGTCACGGGCCAGGTCGTCGACACCATCACCAACATCGCCACCGTGAAGCTGTTCAGCCACGGCATGCACGAGGACGCGGCGGCGCTGGATGCGCTGGCCGGCTACCGGGGGGCAACGATCGACTTCGGCACCACCAGCGCCAGCTTCCGCTTCTGGTTGATGACGCTCGCGGGCGCCCTGCCGGTGGCGCTGGTCGGCGGCGCGCTCTGGTTCTGGAGCCGGGGCGCGGCCTCGGCCGGCGACATCGCCACCGCTGGCCTGCTCTCCACCCGGCTGGCGCAGATGTCGGGCTGGGTCTCGATGACGGCCATGAGCATCTTCACCAACGTCGGCGAGATCGAGGACGGCATGCGCACCCTCGCGCCGCCGCACGACATCGTCGACAGCGACGGCGCGGTGACACCGAGCGAAACCCTCGGCGCGGTGGATTTCGATGACGTCCGTTTCGGTTATGGCCGGCCGACCGCGGCGCTCGACGGGTTCACCCTGCACGTCGGTCCGGGCGAGCGGGTGGCGCTGGTGGGCCGCTCGGGCGCCGGAAAGACCACCGTGGTCTCGCTGCTCCTCAGGCTCTACGAGGTCGAGAGCGGGCGCATCCGGCTCGACGGCGTCGACATCCGCGACCTGACCCAGGACGCGCTGCGCGCCCAGATCGGCACCGTCCGGCAGGAGACGGCGATGTTCAACCGCTCCGCGCTCGAGAACATCCGCTACGGCAAGCCCGACGCCACCGAGGCCGAGGTCCACGCCGCCGCCGCCCGTGCCGAGGCGCACGACTTCATCCTGTCCTTGCGCGACTTCCGCGGTCGCGACGGCTACGCCGCGCACCTCGGCGAGCGCGGCGTCAAGCTCTCGGGCGGCCAGCGCCAGCGCATCGCCCTTGCCCGGGTGATGCTGAAGAACGCGCCGGTGCTGGTGCTCGACGAGGCGACGAGCGCGCTGGACAGCGAGGTCGAGGCGGCGATCCAGGACACGCTCGACACGGTGATGGAGGGCAAGACGGTGATCGCCATCGCCCACCGGCTGTCGACCATCGCCCGGATGGACCGCATCGTGGTGCTCGACGACGGCCGCATCGTCGAGGAAGGCACCCACGCGGCGCTGCTGGCCCGGGGCGGCCTCTACGCCCGGTTCTGGGAGCGCCAGTCCGGCGGCTTCATCAACCTCGCCGCCGAATGAGGCCGGGCGCGCCCGCCCCCGGCGGAGGCGGCGCGTCGCCGTCGCGCCGGCCGCAACGTTGCGTGCGCGCCGCCGCCCGGCCGGCAGCGCGTGCGTCGGCGCCTCCACGGCGGTCGGGGGAAAGACCGCCCGGCGCATGACCCGGCGGCTCGATCAGGCGCTGGTGGCGGCGGGGCTCGCGGCCAGCCGCGCCCGGGCGCAGGCGCTGATCGCGGCGGGCGTGGTGCGGGTCGACGGCCGCCCGGCGGCGAAGCCGGCGGCCCGGGTCGCGCCGGATGCCGCGCTGGCGCTGACCGGCGATCCGCTGCCCTACGTGTCGCGGGGGGCGCTGAAGCTTCGGCACGCACTCGACGTCTTCCGGCTCGATCCCGCCGGGGCGGTCGCGCTGGATCTCGGGGCCTCGACCGGCGGGTTTTCCCAGGTGCTGCTCGAGGCGGGCGCGGCCGAGGTCTGGGCGGTGGACGTGGGCCACGGCCAGCTTGCGCCCGAGCTGCGCACGGCTGTGCGCCTGCATGCGGTCGAGGGCCTGAACGCGCGCGACCTGACGCCGGCGCACGTCCCGCCGCCCGACTGGATCGTTGCCGATCTGTCGTTCATCTCGCTCGCCAAGGCCCTGCCGCCGGCGCTGGCGCTCGCCCGGCCCGGCGCGACGCTTGTGGCGCTCGTAAAGCCGCAGTTCGAGGTCGGGCCGGAGCGGGTCGGCAAGGGCGGCATCGTACGCGATCCGGCGGCCCGCGCCGCGGCCTGCGCCGATGTCTCGGACTTCCTGACGGACGCCGGCTGGACGGTGCTCGGCGTGGTCCCGAGCCCGATCGCGGGCGGCGACGGCAACGCGGAGTTCCTGGTCGCCGCCCTGAAGCCCGGCTAGGCGGTCTCGGCCAGAAGGTCGTCGAGATCGAGCCGCCGGGTCACCATCGCCAGCCCGCCGCCGGCATCGCGCGGCCACTCCGCCTCCGG
>CAVZCB010000011.1:0-22942 GCA_963773555.1 uncultured Alphaproteobacteria bacterium | reverse complement strand
GGTAGCGGAGGAGGGACTTGAACCCCCGACACGCGGATTATGATTCCGCTGCTCTAACCAGCTGAGCTACTCCGCCAACGCGATGGGTCATTATGCAGCATCGCCAAGATCGTCAAGGGCATCGTGCGGCGCCCGCCAGGCGCCGCCCCGCACATCTTCGCCGTCCCCCGCAGTCCGCCGTCACCCCCCGCCGAACGGGCCGGCGTCCGGATCGTGGGGTTCCGGGCTCATCTCGAGGTGCAGGCGGTCGCCGGCGAAGGGGCGCGCGCGCGCGACCGCCTCGTCGATCTCGACGCCGAGGCCCGGCGCCTGCGGCGGCAGCACATATCCGTCTTCCCAGGCGATCGGCCGCTGCAGCAGGTCGGCGTGGACGGCGCCGGTTCCGATCGTCTCGAGGATCAGGAAGTTCGGGATCGACACCGCCAGCTGGATCGCCGCCGCCCAGGCGATCGGCCCGGCGTAGAGGTGCGGCGCCACCTGCACCGAGAAGCCTTCGGCCATCACCGCCACCTTGCGCGCCTCGAGCAGCCCGCCGACCCGCCCGAGGCTCGGCTGCAGGATGCCCGCACCGCCCGCGCGCAGCACGGTAGCGAAATCCGCCTTGGTGGTCAGCCGCTCGCCCACCGCCAGCGGCACCGGCGACTGCGCCGCGACCCGCGCGAGGTCGAGCGGCGCGTCCGGCGGGATCGGCTCCTCGAACCACAAGGGATCGAACGGCGCGATCCGCCGCGCCATCCGGATCGCGCCGGCCGGGGTGAACTGGCCATGGGTCCCGAACAGCAGGTCGGCCCGGTCGCCGACCGCATCGCGGATCCGCCGGCAGAACGCCTCGGACCGCTCGAGGTCCGCAATCGTCGGCTGATGCCCTCCGTGGATGGTGTAGGGCCCCGCGGGATCGAACTTCACCGCCGTGAAGCCGAGATCGGCCATCCGGGCCGCGCAGGCGGCCGACGCGTCGGGATCGTTGTAGAAGCCCGCCGGATCCTCGCCCGCGTCGGGATAGAGGTAGGTGTAGCTCCTGAGACGGTCGCGCAGCCGCCCGCCCCAGAGCGCATGCACCGGCCGGTCGCGGGCCTTGCCGAGAATGTCCCAGCAGGCGATCTCCAGCCCGGAAAACGCGCCCATCACCGTCGGATCCGGCCGCTGGGAGAACCCGGCCGAATAGGCCCGGCGGAACATCAGCTCGACGTTCTCGGGATTTTCGCCGGCCATGTGGCGCTCGAACACGTCGGCGATCACCGCCCGCATCGCATCGGGTCCGACCGTGGCGGCATAGACCTCGCCCCAGCCGACGATCCCGTCGTCGGTGACAAGCTTGACGAAGATGAAATACCGCCCGCCGAATCCCGGCGGGGGATTGCCGACGACCAGGACCTCGAGATCGCGGAGCTTCACCCGAACACGATGACGTTGCGCCGCACGCGTCCGGTGCGGGTGGCCGCCACCGCCTCGTTGATGTCGTCGAGCCCGTAGCGCCCCGAGATCAGCGGCGCGAGCTTCAGCCGCCCCGCCCGCCACTGCGCGATCAGCCAGGGAATGTCGCGGGCGAGCACGGTCTTGCCCATGCGCGAGCCGAGGATCGCCTGGTTCTTGCCGACGAGCGCCGTGGGCTTGTAGGGCACCTCCGCCCCGCTCGGCGGCATGCCGACCAGGACCAGGCTGCCGCCGACCGCCAGCATCGCCGGCGCCGCCGCGAACGCCTGCGGCGCCCCGACCGTCACGAAGACATGGTCGACCCCGCGCCCGTCGGTGATCTCGCGCACCGCCGCCGCGGCATCGGCGTTTGCGGCGACGGCGTCGGTCGCCCCGAACTCGCGCGCCGCCTCCGCCTTCTCCGCGCTCAAATCCACGGCGATGATCCGCGCCGCCCCGCCCAGCGAGGCGCCCTGGATCGCGTTCAGCCCGACGCCGCCGGCGCCGATCACCGCGACCGTCGCGCCGGGCCGCATCGCGGCGGTGTTGAGCACCGCGCCGACCCCGGTGATCACCCCGCAGGCGAGCAGGCACGCCTCCTCCGGGGCCATGTCCGCCGGCAGCTTCACGCACTGGCTGCGATCGACCACCGCCGTCTCGGCGAAGGCCGCCGTGCGCAGGCCCTGCACGATCCGCCCGCCGCCGTGCTCGCTCAGGGGCGACGGCGGGATTTCCCAGGCGTGGTCGCACGAGGTCGGCACCCCGCCCGCGCAGGCCGGACAGGTGCCGCAGGCGCGGATCAGCGTCACCAGCACCGCGTCGCCCGGCGCAAATCCGGTCACGCCCGGCCCGGTCGCGGTGACGTGCCCCGCCGCCTCGTGGCCATAGACCACCGGCAGATCGCCGCCCCAGTCGCCGTCGGCCGCGGAGATGTCGGAGTGGCACACCGCGCAGGCGGCGATCCGCACCTCGATCTGGCCGGGCCCCGGCGGGTCGATCGCGATATCCTCGATGGTGAACGGCGCTCCGAAGGAGCGGCAGACGGCGGCGCGCATGTGGTGTTCTCTCCCAGACGTGATCGCATCAGCCTAGTCGATCGGCTGCGGATGTGGAATTCGGCATTAAGGTCGATCCAGGTAACCTGCCCCGGAGTTTCAGATGTCCGCCCGATCCCTTTGCGCCGTCGTCCTTGCATCGATCCTGATCGCCCCGACCGTCGGCGCGGCCCAGACCGCGGGCCTGACGCTGGCCCAGGTCGAGAGCCGCTATCCCCGGATGAACGCCGTCCACATCCGCAAGTGCGACAAGAACGGCGACGGCATCTACACAAATGCCGAGATGGCCTGCGTCCAGGCGATCTACCGGTCGATGTACCTCGCCCGCTGATCGTCTTCCGACGACGGCGGCCGGTGCCGCGATCCGGACGCTTGCAGCCGGCGGACCCGCTGCTAGGGTCGCGGGCATGAGCCAGCCGCGATTCATTCACCTCCGCCTGCACTCCGCCTGCTCGCTGCTCGAGGGCGCGATCCCGGTCAAGGCGATCGTCAAGCTCTGCACCGCCGCCGACATGCCGGCCGTGGCACTCACCGACACCGGCAACCTGTTCGCCGCCCTCGAGTTTTCCGAGATGATGGCCAAGGCCGGCGTCCAGCCGATCATGGGCTGCCAGCTGTCGCTCGCCTATCGCCCCGGCCGTCCATCCCGGTGACCGGGCGCCGGCCCCCGCACCGGTGGTGCTGCTGGCGCAGAGCGAGGTCGGCTTCGGAAACCTGATGCGGCTCTCCTCGCTCAACTACCTCGACTGCGGCAACGAGCTGCCGCATGTCCCGCTCGACGCGCTCGCCGCCCATGCCGAGGGCCTGATCTGCCTCACCGGAGGCGCCGACGGCCCGCTCGGCCGGATGATCCGCGACGGGCACGGCGCCCGGGCGCGGGCGCTCGCCGAACGCCTCGCCGCGATCTTCCCCGACCGCCTCTACATCGAGATCCAGCGCCACCCCGAGAACGGCGCCCCGCGCACCCCGGCCGAGGAGGCGAGCGAGCCCGGCCTCGTCGGCCTCGCCTACGACCTCGATCTGCCGCTGGTCGCGACCAACGACGTGCATTTCCCCGACGCGAAGATGCACGACGCCCACGACGCGCTGATCTGCATCGCCGACGGCGCCTACGTCGATCAGCAGGGGCCGCGGCGCCGCCTGACGCCCGAGCACGGCTTCAAGTCCCAGGACGAGATGACAGCACTGTTCGCCGACCTGCCCGAGGCGGTCGAGAACACCGTCGAGATCGCCCGGCGCTGCGCCTACCGCCCGCAGAAGCGCAAGCCGATCCTGCCGAGGTTCGCCGACGACGAGGTCGAGGAGCTGCGCCGCCAGGCGCGCGAGGGCCTCGCCGCCCGCCTCGCGGTGATCCCGAAGTCCGCGCCCGACGCCGACTACGCCGCCCGGCTCGACTACGAGCTCGGCGTGATCGAGGGCATGGGCTTCCCCGGCTACTTCCTGATCGTCGCCGACTTCATCAAATGGGCCAAGGCGCACGACATCCCGGTCGGCCCCGGCCGCGGCTCGGGCGCCGGCTCGCTCGTCGCCTACGCGCTCACCATCACCGACCTCGACCCGCTGCGCTACGGCCTCCTGTTCGAGCGCTTCCTCAATCCCGACCGCATCTCGATGCCCGACTTCGACATCGACTTCTGCATGGACCGCCGCGAGGAGGTCATCGCCTACGTGCAGGAGAAGTACGGCCGCGACCGCGTCGCCCAGATCATCACCTTCGGCGCGCTCCTGTCCAAGGCCGCGGTGCGCGACGTCGGCCGCGTGCTGCAGATGCCCTACGGCCAGGTCGACCGGCTCTCCAAGCTGATCCCGGTCGAGGGCGTCAAGCCGGTCTCGATCGAGAAGGCGCTGGCCGACGAGCCCCGCCTGCGCGAGGAGGCCCGCCGCGAGCCGCAGGTCGCGCGCCTGCTCGAGATCGCCGGCGCCATCGAGGGCCTGCTGCGCAATGCCTCGACCCACGCCGCCGGCGTGGTGATCGGCGACCGGCCGCTGGTCGAGCTGGTGCCGCTCTACCGCGACCCGCGCTCGGACATGCCCGCGACCCAGTTCAACATGAAATGGGTCGAGGAAGCCGGCCTCGTGAAGTTCGACTTCCTCGGGCTGAAGACCCTGACGGTGATCCAGAACGCCCTCGATCTCCTGAAGGCGCGCGGCGTCGCCGTCGACATCGGCGCGATCCCGCTCGACGACCCGAAATCCTACGAGCTCTACGCCTCCGCCGCCACCGTCGCCGTGTTCCAGGTGGAATCCACCGGCATGCGTTCGGCGCTCCGCCAGCTCAAGCCGACCTGCATCGAGGACATCGTCGCGCTGGTCGCGCTCTACCGCCCCGGCCCGATGGAGAACATCCCGAAGTTCTGCAACGTCAAGAACGGCCGCGAACCCCGCGAAAGCATTCACCCCTCCATCGACCCGGTCCTCGACGAGACCCAGGGCATCATCGTCTACCAGGAGCAGGTGATGGAGATCGCCCGCAAGATGGCGGGCTACTCGCTCGGCGGCGCCGATCTGCTGCGCCGGGCGATGGGCAAGAAGATCCAGGAGGCGATGGACGCCGAGAAGCCGAAGTTCCTCAAGGGCGCCGCCGACAACGGCGTGACCAAGGCCAAGGCCGAGGAGGTCTGGAACCTGCTCGACAAGTTCGCCAACTACGGCTTCAACAAGTCGCACGCCGCCGCCTACGCGGTGGTGAGCTACCAGACCGCCTGGCTCAAGGCCAACCACCCGGTCGAGTTCATGGCCGCGGTGATGAACTGCGACATCCACCTCACCGACAAGCTCGGCCCCTACCGCCAGGAGGTCGCCCGGCTCGGCATCGAGGTGGTCCCGCCCTGCGTCAACCGCTCCGACGCCACCTTCACCGTGTCCGAGGGCCGCGTCGTCTACGCCCTCGGCGCCCTGAAGAACGTCGGCGTCGAGGCGATGCGGCTGATCGTCGAGGCCCGCCGCGCCGGTGGCCGGTTCGACGGCCTGTTCGACTTCGCCGCGCGGGTCGATCTGCGCCGCCTCGGCAAGCGCGCGCTGGAGATGCTGGCGCGCGCCGGCGCGCTCGACACGCTCGATTCCAACCGCCGCAAGGTCTTCGAGAGCCTCGAGGCGCTGACCGCCTATTCCGCCGCCGCCCACGACGAGCGCGCCTCCGCCCAGGTCTCGCTGTTCGGCGAGGCGACCGACGCCCTGCCCGCCCCGCGCCTCACCCAGCCCGACGACTGGGCGCCGATGGAGCGCCTCGGCCAGGAGCACCAGGCCGTCGGCTTCTACCTCTCCGGTCACCCGCTCGACGACTACGCCGGCGCGCTCCGCCGCGAGCAGGTGCTGACCCACAGCGATCTGGTACGCCGGTCGTCCGGCGGCGCACCGACCATCGCCAAGATCGCCGGCACCATCGCCGCGATCGACCAGCGCAAGTCCGCGCGCGGCAACCGCTTCGCCTTCCTGCGGCTCTCCGACCCGACCGGCCTTTACGAGGTGCGCATGTTCTCCGACGTGCTCGACCAGGCCCAGAACCATCTGGAGGCCGGCCGCAGCGTGGTGCTGACCGTCGAGGCCACGCTCGAGGGCGACGAGTTGAAACTGCTCGCCCGCGCCGCCCAGCCGATCGACGTGGCGCTCGCCGGCGCCGCGAGCGCCGGCCTGCGCGTCTACGTCGACGACGCCACCGCCGCGCCCTCGCTCGCCACCCGCCTCGCCGCCGTCGCCGGCGAAGCCGGCAACCGCAAGCGCGGACCGGTCAACCTGATCCTGATGCACCCGGACCTGCCCGGCGAGGTCGAGATCGCGCTGCCCGACCCCTACCCGATGAGCCCGCAGATCGTCGGCGCGCTCAAGACCCTGCCCGGCGTGGTTCACGTCGAGGAGTTCTGAGCCGGCCGCGAAGAGCCGCCGCCCCGCTCACTCGCGCCGCAGCACCTTGTCCACCACGAAGTCCGCCGCCGCGCCGCTGCGATACGCCGCCATCAGCGCATCCGGATCGTAGCGGGTCTCGACCCAGGTGCGAAAGCTCATCGGCGTCTCCGCCGTATCCGCCGCCACCCGCTCCAGCAGGAAATGCAGCACCCCGGTCGACCCCGCCCGCAGGTGCAGATACCGCCACGACAGCTGCCGCTGCGCCTCTTCCGCCGACATCCCCCGCCGCAGCATCAGGTAGAGCGCCGCCGCGAACCCCGCCCGGTCGGCCCCGGACTTGCAGTGCATCAGGAACGGCCGCGGCAGCCGCTCGAAGATCGCGTCGAGCGCGAGGATCTCCTCCCGGCTCGGCAGCACCCGCGAACTCAGCTTGAAATCGACCAGCTCGATCCCCGCCGCCCGGCACGCCTCGCGCTCCAGCAGATAGGACCCGTACTCGGTCGCGCCCCGCAGGTTCAGCACCGCCCTGAACCCCTGCGCCGCCAGCTTGCGGATCATCCCCGGATCCGGCTGGTTCGACCGCCACACCCCGGCGTCGATCTCGTGGGCGTTTCGCCAGGCCTTGCGCAGCAGCCCGTGGTCGAACACCAGCATGTCGATCGCCGCGTTCCGCCGCGCGCCCGGTGCGTCCAGATCCCCGACCCAGCCGTCCTTCCAGCGCCGCTGCCAGCGCTTCAGCGGGCCCCGGCGGCTCATCAGCCGGGGTCCGACGCCACCCGGCACGGGCCGGTCAGCTCGCCCAGCCGCCGCCGCTGCCGCCCGCCGTCGTCGAGGTTGTCCGGCGCCAGCCACCGTCTCCCACGCCGGCCTCAGCCGCGCCCAGTCGCCGTCGGTCATCGCGAACCAGGCGGTGTCGCGGTTGCGTCCCTTCACCACCAGATGGTTGCGGAACACCCCCTCGAACGAAAACCCGAACCGCTCCGCCGCCCGCCGGCTCCGCCGGTTCAGCGCGTCGCACTTCCACTCGAACCGGCGGTAACCCTCGCGGAACACCCAGTCCGCGAACAGGAAGATCGCCTCGCTCGCCGCCGGGTCCGCTGCAGCGCCGGCGACCAGCAGATGTGCCCGATCTCGATCGACCCAGCCTCCGGCGCGATCCGCATCAGGCTCGCAACGCCCCCCGCCGCTCCGCGCGCACGATCGATCACCGCGAAGAACAGCGGATCCGGCTTGCCGGCCATCCTGTCCACCCACGCCGCATAGGCCGCCTCGCTGTCGAACGGCCCGTAGGGCAGATAGTCCCAGATCGTATCGTCGGTCGCGTTGGCCGCATGAAGCGCCGCCGCATGTCGCGGCGCCAGCGGCTCCAGCCGCGCATACCTTCCGTCGAGCGCCATCGGCCCGGGCCACGGCGGCGGGGTCCACTCCGTCAGTTCCTGTCCCAGCTCCGCCATGATGTCAGTCGCCCTCGCAGGTTTTCCCGACCAATCGCACGCCGCCGCGCCCGAGGGCAAGCGGTCCGCCCCGCCCGTCCCCCGGCCGAAGGAATGCCGGCCAACCGCCGCGAAGCGAGGCGCGGAGATCGGCCACGCCGCACCGTCGCAGGTCCAAGGCCCGTTGCAACGTCGTCGCCGGTGGCGAAGTCGGAATCGAACGTCTGGGCGATGGGCGGCAGCGCTCGGAATATCAAAAGCGCCTTGGCCGGATCGCCGGGGCGTCGGCCGCAACCCCGCGGTTTGGTCGCCGCTGCGTGCCGCTGCTCAATATGGGTTAAGCCGCCCCCAAACTGTGATATGGTGATCGCGAGAGGGCGATTACCCCTCTTGTACGGCCCCATGTGGGCCTGCCAACCGACAGCCTGAACATCTGAGTCTCCCGTCGCCGTGAATGCGTCGGCCGTCGTCCCGCGACCTTCGGTCTTGGGGCGCAGTCGTTAACTCAAGAGGGAGGTCGAAATGATCTGGAACTGCTTTTTGCATCGCGCATCGTCGCTACCACCGTTGGCGTGTCGGCCGGAGCGCTGGCCGGCGCGGCGTTTGCGGATGATGCGCCCAAGTTCGTCGTCACCAAGGTGGCCGAAAAGTCCGTGACCGGCTTGCCCACGGGCGATCTCTACTGGACGGCCGAGACCTTCTCGACCCTCGATGCCGCGAAGGCGGCCACGACGGATGACGCGGTCGCCGTCGAGATCGACGGAACGGCGTGGCTCCTGACCCTCGGGCCGGAGGACAAGAACGGTCACGGCGGCGACTGGGTGACATCGATCGGTCCGATCGACCGGTTCGAGGCGCCCGCCTACATGCTGCGCATCAATGTCAGCGACGCGCCGCCGGGAACCGAGACCGCCGTCCATTCGCATCCGGGCTCGGAAGCGATGTATGTGATGTCGGGTGAGACGACGGTGCGCTGGCCGGGCAAGACCTCCATCATCAAGGCCGGCGAAGGCAGCTCGGGCCAGCCGCCGCACACGCCGATGCTCGCCGCCAGCACGGGTAAAGACACGCTGAAGGAACTGATCATGTTCGTCGTCGACCCGTCTAAGGACTTTTCGACCCCCGAGACGATGAACTGAGGAATTCCTCGGGGTCTCGCCCAAGGAGCGAGGGCGGCGGCATCCGTTCCGCCGCCTTCCGCCTTCCGTTGAAAATCAATCGTGGCGGGCTCGGGCAAATCGCACGGGACGACGGAAAAGGCCGGCACGGAGCGCAGGCAATCGCCTGGTGACCCGTCTCCGGATCTGTTCCTGGTCCTTGAGAAGTCGGTAAAGATTGCGTTAAATCGGGCACCTCGGATTCTTTCGAATCAACAGGTTAGCTTAATATCCCGCGCGGACACCTACGGCCCCGCGCTCGTCCGCCTGCCAGGCAACGCCCTGCTCCGGGCGACCCGGTTCGCGCTCGCGACTTGCACCCGGCCCCGCCACGGTGCATTCGGGATGGAACCCGACTGGACAAGGACGAGGAGCCCGCTCACCGTGCACCCGGCATCGCGGATCAGGTGGCTGCGCCGCTCGCGCACCCTCGTCACCTCCGGCCGCTACTGGAAGCCGCGGCTGGTGTTCTGGTTCGGCGCGCTCGCCATCGGGCTGATCAGCGCCGGATTCGCCTGGCTCGCCAACGGGGCCGACGATCTCTTCAATCTCGTCACCGCCGGCCCCGGCCCGCGCCGGTTCATCCCGCTGGTGCTGACCCCCGGTGGCTTCGTGCTCTGCGCCTGGCTCGCCTGGCGCTACTTTCCCGGCTCCGAGGGCAGCGGCATCCCCCAGGCGATCGCCGCCCGCCACCTGCGCGACGACGCCGAGCGCAGCCGCTTCCTGTCGCTCAGGATGGTGGTCGGCAAGATCGGCCTCACCATCGTCGGCCTGCTCAGCGGCGCCTCGATCGGCCGCGAAGGCCCGACCGTACAGCTCGGCGCCTCGATCATGCTCCAGGCCGCACGGTTCGGCGGCATGGCGCACGCCCGCGGCCTGATCCTCGCCGGCTCCGCCGCCGGCATCGCAGCGGCCTTCAACGCGCCGCTCGCCGGCATCGTCTTCGCCATCGAGGAGATGAGCCGCACCTACCAGGCCCGCACCAACGGCGTGGTGCTCTCGGCGGTGATCATCGCCGGCCTGTCCTCGCTCGGCATCCTCGGCAGCTACACCTACTTCGGCGTCACCCACGCCACCGCGATCTTCCCCCGCGACCTGCCGCTCGCCGTGGTCTGCGGCGTCGTCGGCGGCGCGCTCGGCGCGGCGTTCAGCTCGCTCACCCTCAGGATCACCCGCCGCATCCGCCGCTGGCGTCCCGACCGGCCGCAGATGCGCCTGCTGGTGGTCGCCGCCGTCGCCGGCCTCGCCGTCGCGCTCTCCGGCGTCGCCACCGGCGGGCTGACCTTCGGCACCGGCTACGAAGAGGCGCGCCATGCGGTGGAGGGCGAGGCGCTGCCGGCCAGCTTCTTCGCGGCCAAGTTCGTCGCCAGCCTCGCCTCGACGGTGTCGGGCATCCCGGGCGGCCTGTTCGCCCCCGCGCTCTCGGTCGGCGCCGGCCTTGGCAGCACCATCGGGCTGATCATGGGCTCGGACATCGGCCTCGCCGCCATCCTCGGCATGGCCGGCTACTTCTCCGGCGTGGTCCAGGCGCCGATGACCGCCTTCGTGATCATTCTCGAGATGACCGGCAACCACGACAACGTCATCCCGCTGATGGCCTCGGCGGTGCTCGGCTACGGCACCGCGCGCCTGCTGACCCCGCAGCCGCTCTACCACGCCCTCTCGCGGCTGTTCATCGCCGACGTCATCCGCCGCCGCAGAGCCGACGAACGCGCCGACGAACGGTCCGACGAGCCCGCACCTCAGCCGAGCGAGAACCCCTCCGGATAGTCGTGCTGCCCGTCGAAATCCGCCTTGCCGAGCGGCACGCCCGCCTGCTTCAACGCCACATGCGCCATCGCGTGATGGAAATAGACATTGGGCAGCCCGAACCCGTAGAGAAACGCCTCGCCGTCGAGATCGAGCTCGGCGAACCCCGCCTGCGCCCGCACCCGTCGCGCCTCCGCCCCGGCGAAATCCGCCGGCGGCAGCCCGGCCAGCAGCTCCCGCGCACCTCCGATACGCGCAACCAGTCCCGCCGCATCGAGGCCGTCGCGGAGTTCCGGCGGCCGACGCCCGATCAGGGGGAAGGCTGCGCGCAGCGTGAACTGCACTGCGGTCGCGATCTGCCTGCTGGCCGGCAGCATCTGCGGACCGGGCCGCCGCGCCAGCGCCTCCTCGATCCCCGACCCGAGATGGGTTCGCGCCCTGTCGAGCGCGACATCGAGGCGATCGAGCACCGCGATGAACACCGGGACCGACGCACGGTAGAGCGGTGGTGACGTGATCTGCCATTCTTCCTCGTCTCCCCGACTCACACCTGCCGCGCAACGACCGCGCAACAACAGCTATTGCACCGGGCACCCGTTCCTGCAATGTTCCACTGTGCCGCGCCCCGATTTTTCGCTAGATGTTGATGATGACAAATGACGCCGCCCAAGACCTGAGGCAGGACCTCGCCGGATGCCGCTTCGCCACGGTCCTCGCCGATCCGCCGTGGCGCTTCGTCAACCGCACCGGCAAGGTCGCGCCCGAGCACCGCCGCCTCAGCCGCTACCCGACCCTGACCGTGGACGAAATCTGCGCCCTCCCCGTCGCCGAACACCTCGAGACCACCGCGCACTGCTACCTCTGGGTCCCGAACGCCCTGCTGCCCGAAGGCCTCGCGGTGCTGGCGGCCTGGGGCTTCCAGTACAAGTCGAACCTCATCTGGCACAAGGTCCGCAAGGACGGCGGCTCCGACGGCCGCGGCGTCGGCTTCTACTTCCGCAACGTCACCGAGATCATCCTGTTCGGCACCCGCGGCCCCAACGCCCGCACCCTCGCCCCCGGCCGCCGCCAGGTGAACATGCTGGCCACCCGCAAGCGCGAACATTCCCGCAAGCCCGACGAGCAATACGCCCTGATCGAGGCCTGCAGCCCCGGCCCGCACCTCGAGCTGTTCGGCCGCGGCATTCGCAAGAACTGGACCGTCTGGGGCAACCAGGCCAGCGAGGACTACACCCCCGACTGGGAAACCTACGCCTACAATTCCGGCAGCCTCGCCGCCGAATAGCCAGTTTCATACAGGTTTGCTAACCTGGAGAGCAGTCGTTTTCCGTCAACAGACGGAAAACCCGAAAAAAACCTGCGCGCAACCGCGCGCTCCTGATGGCCGCAACGGCGGCCTCCCCCGGCTTCCGCAGCCGCTACCCCAGCAGATCCGGCTCCGCCGCCGCCACCGGCGCCGCGTCGGTCACCGCCGCCAGCGGCAGCCCGATCAGCAGCAGCGGACAGGGATTGCCCACCCCGCGGCTCACCCGGTCGGCCAGCTTGCGCCAGTGCGTCGTCGCCGGCCCGAACTTGTCGGCGACGAAGGTCCGCGCGAACGCCTCGGCGAACTCCGCGCCGCCGGCCACCAGCCGCTCCACCGCCAGCGCCTGCCGGTCGGTGCGCCGCTTCATGCCGAGCGGGATCAGCCGCTCCGCCGCGTCGATCCCGTTCTGGCGCAGATAGCCCGCGATCGTCGCCGCCATCCCCGCCTGCAACGCGGCCCCCCGCGTCACCACGATCCCGAGGCTGATCACCGACTGCGCGTGCAGACGCTGGAAGTTCTCCAGATCCCGGTCGAAGAACGGATCCTTGTTGTTCCACTCGATCTCCAGCGCCAGCGTCCCCTCCGCCCCGCGCCGCACGTGGTCGATCTCGTGGGTCATGGCGTCCTTCACCCGCCCGTCCACGGTCAGCGCCAGCTCGAAGCGATGCTTCAGCCAGCCGCGCCCGGCCAGCACCCGCCGCAGCCGCTGGGTCGAGCGCGCCTCACCACCGCCGCTGCCGATCAACTCCGCCGCCGGGATCGCGAAGCCCTCGAGCGCGCGGACCAGTTCCGCCGTCTCCCCGGGAAAATCCCCCTTCAGGATCGCCTCGGCGTGGTTGCGCGTCAGGATGTCGAACCCCGCCGCGCGCAGCGTATCGAACATCGCTCCTCCGACCTGCCCGCGCCGGGCCGCTCGTGAGGGCCCCGGCTAGGAAAGCCCCTGCAGCACCTTCCTGAGGCCGCCGACCAGTTCGTCGATCTGCGCCTCCGAGACGATCAGCGGCGGCGACATCGCCACGATGTCCCCGGTGGTGCGGATCATGAAGCCGGCCTCGAAGGCCGCGAGAAACGCCTGGAACGCCCGCCGCGTCGGCGCGCCCGCGATCGGCTCCAGCTCCACCGCCCCGATCAGTCCCTCGTTGCGGATGTCGATCACGTGCGGGCAATCCTTGAGCGAATGCAACGCCTCCTCCCAGACCGGCGCCAGCGCCGCCGCCCGCTCGAACAGCCCCTCCTCGGCGTAGGTCTCCAGCGTCGCCAGCCCCGCCGCCGCCGCGATCGGATTGCCCGAATAGGTATAGCCGTGGAACAGCTCGATCATGTGCTCCGGTCCGGTCATGAACGCATCGTGGATCGCGCCGGTCGTCAGCACCGCGCCCATCGGAATGACCCCGTTGGTCAGCCCCTTGGCGCAGGTGATCATGTCCGGCGTCACCCCGTACTTCTCCGCCGCGAAACTCGCGCCGGTCCGCCCGAACCCGGTGATCACCTCGTCGAAGATCAGCAAAATCCCGTGCTTCGTGCAGATCTCGCGCAGCCGCTGCAGATACCCCTTCGGCGGGATCAGCACCCCGGTCGAGCCCGCCACCGGCTCGACGATCACCGCCGCGATGGTGCTCGCGTCGTGCAGCGTGACGATCCGCTCCAGCTCGTCCGCGATCTCCGCGCCGTGCGCCGGCTGGCCCTTCGAGAACGCGTTGCGCTTCGCATCATGGGTGTGCGGCATGTGGTCGACGCCGGTCAGCAGCGTCCCGAAGAACTTGCGATTGCTGACGATCCCGCCAACCGAGATCCCGCCGAAGTTCACCCCGTGATAGCCGCGCTCGCGTCCGATCAGCCGGGTCCGCGACCCCTGCCCGATCGCCCGCTGATAGGCGATGGCGATCTTCAGCGCCGTCTCGACGCTCTCGCTGCCGGAGTTGGTGAAGAACGCGTGCTCCATCCCCTCGGGCGCCATCCCGACCAGCCGGTTGGCCAGTTCGAACGCCTTGGGGTGCCCCATCTGGAACGCCGGGGCGTAGTCCATCTCGCCCGCCTGCGCCCGGATCGCCTCGGTGATCCTCGGCCGGCAGTGCCCGGCGTTGCAGCACCAGAGGCCGGACGTCCCGTCCAGAACCTTGCGCCCGTCGCTGGTGGTGTAGTGCATGTCCGACGCGGCCACCAGCATCCGCGGCGCCTGCTTGAACTGCCGGTTGGCGGTGAACGGCATCCAGAACGCGCGCAGATCGTTCGGGGCTCGGTTGGCTCGGTCGGACATCTCTGTTTCCCTGATCGCGCGCGGGCTCCGGGGAATCTGCTCGACCCGGAGCCGCTACTCGTGTTCTTATCGACCGACAGGTCAATTTCCGGACGCTACCACCACGCCGGGGTGCGTCAAGCTGGTTTCCGGGTTCCGCCCCATGGCCCCACGATGACCCGCGCCGCCGCGCGCCGAAATCCGACCCGCATCCAGCGCGAGAAGACCGATGCAATTCTCGGGGCCGCGCTCGACGTGTTCGCGACCTACGGCTTTCACGGCGCCACCCTCGATCAGATCGCCGAGACCGCCGGCATCTCCAAGCCCAACCTGCTCTACTACTTCGCCTCCAAGGAGGCGGTCCACCGGACGCTGCTCGAACGCCAGCTCGACACCTGGTTCGCGCCGCTGCGCCGCCTCGATCCCGACGGCGACCCGGTGGCCGAGATCGCCGGCTATATCCGCCGCAAGCTCGAGATGGCCCGCGACCACCCCCACGAGAGCCGCCTGTTCGCTGGCGAGATCCTGCAGGGCGCGCCGCACATCGTCGACGTGCTCGAAGGCCCCCTGAAGGACCCTGGTCGACGCCAAGGCCGAGGTGATCCGCGCCTGGGCCGCGGCGGGCCGCATCGCCCCGGTCGACGCCCGCCACCTCATCGTCTCGATCTGGGCCGTCACCCAGCACTACGCCGACTTCGACGCCCAGCTCCACGCCGTGCTCGGTCCCGACCGGCCGGTCCGGTTCAGCGACGCCGAGCGCTTCCTCACCGGGCTCTATGCTCGCGCGCTCGCCCCCGACCCGGACACTTCGACATAGCTGGTAAACGGCCAGACGCCGACGGGCATCCGCATTGCAGCAATCGTTTCATGGGTTTGTTCGGGAAAGCTGTCATGGGTCGGTCGCGGTGCATTCACGGGTTTCCACTTCGGAAACCCCTTGCCGCCTGCTGTGCATGTTAGATTTCGCGTCGCCATAATGGCAGGAGAGGGGAAACCACAATGAGCATTCTTGGAGCGATCTTCGGACCGTCCAGACCACCGCAGCCGCCGCCGGCGCCGCCGGCGCCACCGCCCGTCACGAGCGATCCGACACCGGAGATGCCGGGTGGCGGTGCCGTGGCCGAGCCGGCAGCATCGGACCCGACACCCGCCGCATCGACCCCGGCTGCGCCCGGTTCGGAACCGTCCGGTCTGCCACAGACCTCCGCCAGCCAGTCCCCGTCCGGCGCCGCGCCGACCCCGGTCGACGCGTCCGCCGTGAAGGTCGGGTTCGGAGCCGCCGACGCCGCTGCCCTCGACGAGGACGCCGCGCGCACACACGCCTTCAAGATGCAGAGGCTCTGGCGGATGTCGGACATCGCGACATCGCTTGGCGCCGCCCGCCAGTCGGACGAACCGGTCGGACCACCGCCGGCGCACGTCTCGCTCCCCCACCCCGGCGACCTCGCCAAGGCCGCGCGGGCGCTGCAAGGGCTCCCGCCTTCGGACAGCCCGGACCTCGCTCACCGCATATGACAACGGGTTGCGCCGCTCGCCGGAGCGGCGCAACCCGGGCATTGCCGTTGGTCTCCCGAATGCGTCCCTTCGCCTTAACCCTCCTGCACGACGGGGCATCGCCCGACCCGCCCTTGCGGTATGCTGACAGGACCTGGGGCGGTTCTGTGGGGAGTGGGGGATGACCGTCAGCGCCGGTCGCACGACGAGCAAGCCGAGGCGGCGCACGCCGGCCGACGCCGCCCCGTCACAAAAACCCGGATCCTGCGCGGGCGCCGACCGCCGGACGACCGGGCCCGACGAGTTTCCCGGCGAACGGACCCCCCTGGCCTCGCCGGCCCGCGCCGCCGCCGCCGCCCGCGCCTTCTCGGCCGGGAACGGCTTCCTCCCCGGCCTCATCGTCGACCGGACCGCCTGACCGGTTGCCGTCCGGGCGCCGCGAACCGATCAGCCAAAGGCATGAAGCGCCCCCGGACCGCGCCACCCGGCCCGCGATCAGTCCGCCGGAACCTCGGCCGCGTCGTAGTCGATGTGAAGGTGGTTCCCGTCCGGATCCCAGACGTTGACCTGCACGATCGGAAATCCCGGCACCCGCCCGACCTCGAACCGCTCGCCGAGCTGCCCGAGACGCGCGACGAAGCCCGCGTATCCCGTCGCCCGGAAGGCGCCATGCTCGATCTTCAGATCGCTCGCATCCGCTCCGGGCTCCTCGCGCACGCCGACGAGATGCACCAGCGGCTGGCCCTTCGCATAGAGCCACGCCCCGGGAAACCCGAAGTCCGGCCGGTCGCCCGGATGCATCTCCAGCACCCGCCCGTACCAGTCGATCATCGCCTCGAGCCGCGCCGTCCTGACGTTGATATGATCGAGCCTTTCGATCATCCCCCTGCCTCCCCTTTCACGCCGCCGCGCGCCCCGCGACTCAGGGCGGCGGGGAGCGGAACGAGATCATCCCCGAGACCAGCCCGCGATACCAGCCCCATTGCCAGCGCATCCTGGCCCGCTCGACCGGATCGCTCCAGCCCCGCGCCAGCAGGTAGCGACAGCTCTGCCGGGCGACCGCGCGCGACTCCTTCGAGAACGACCGCCAGCGCTTGCGCAGCGGCCGCGCCACCTCGGGAAGCCGGTGCGACAGCTTCACCTGATCGCGGGCATAGACCCGCGCCTGCCGCCCGATCGACGACAGGTTGTCGCGAAACCGGTAGTGCACCACCGCCCCCGGCACCGCCCGGATCGCGTAGCCCTTCAACTGGGCCCGCAGCGAGAAATCCACGTCGTCGCCCACCGCATAGTCCGCGTCGAAACCGCCGATGTCGTCGAACAGCCGGCGGCTGAACCCCATGCAATGCCCGCTCACGTAGGGCCGGTTCTGATAGTGGAATTGATAGGCCTCCTGCATCCTGTCGCGGCTTGCAGGGTCCGGCATCCGCGACTCCAGAACCCACGGCGGGTTCAGCCGGCGAAACTCGGTCGCCGCCGCGACCAGATCGCTGTCGTCGAGCGCCGTTCCCATCGCCGCCAGCCACCCCGGCGCCATCACGTCGTCCGCGTCCGCCAGGACGATCGCCCGGGCCCGCGCCGCCGGCACCGCAAGGTTCAGCGCCCGCGCCTTGCCCGCGACCATCGAGGCATCGACCACGCGCATCGCGATCTCCGGGTGCCGTTCGGCGAAGCCCCTGAACACCGCCACCGATCCATCGGTCGAGCCGTTGTCGGCGAAGACGATCTCCCACGGACGGTCCCAGTCCTGCGAGACGATCGATTCCAGCGTCTCGACAAGCGTCGCTTCGCCATTCCGGCACGCCATGACAACACTTACGTCCATACCAACAACTCGCTTCCGGCTACCGGACGACCCGGGACTCGATCCCGGGGGTATTCTGCCCCTATTCGGCCGCCCGCGCCATCGGGTTGTTGGGATGGGTCGTCCAGTTCGCGTATTCGCGCTCCACGACCTTTCCGGTGCGCGGGTCCACCTCGCCCGGACCCATCGCCACCATGGTGATGCAATCCTCCACCGGACACACGTTGACGCAGAGGTTGCAGGCGACGCACTCGTCGTCCTTCACCTCGAACACCCGCCCTTCGAGCATGGCGATCGCCTGGTGGCTGGTGTCCTCGCACGCCGCGAAGCAGCGCCCGCACTTGATGCAGAGATCCTGGTCGATTCGCGCCTTGGCCACGTAGTTCAGGTTCAGGTACTGCCAGTCGGTCACGTTCCCGACCGCCCGTCCCCGGAACGCCGCCAGATCGCCGTGCCCCTTCTCGTCCATCCAGGACGACAGCCCCGAGATCATCTCCTGCACGATCCGGAACCCGTAGGTCATCGCCGCCGTGCAGACCTGCACCGGCCCCGATCCCAGCGCCATGAACTCCGCCGCGTCGCGCCAGGTGGTGATCCCGCCGATGCCGCTGATCGGCATCCCCACCGTCTGCACGTCGCGGGCGATCTCCGCCACCATGTTCAGCGCGATCGGCTTCACCGCCGGGCCGCAGTATCCGCCGTGGCTGCCCTTGCCGTCGATCGACGGCTCCGGGCTGAAGGTGTCGAGATCGACCGAGGTGATCGAGCTGATCGTGTTGATCAGGCTGACCGCGTCCGCCCCGCCGGCCTTCGCCGCCCGCGCCGGGGCCCTGATGTCGGTGATGTTGGGGGTCAGCTTCACGATCACCGGCATCCGGGTGTGCGCCTTGCACCAGCGCGCCACCATCTCGATGTATTCCGGCACCTGCCCCACCGCGGACCCCATGCCCCGCTCGCTCATCCCGTGCGGGCAGCCGAAGTTCAGCTCCACCCCGTCGGCGCCGGTCTCCTCGACCAGCGGCAGGATGGTGCGCCAGCTCTCCTCGTCGCACGGCACCATCAGGCTCACCACCACCGCATGGGTCCGGCCAGTCGCGCTTCACCGCCTTGATCTCGCGCAGGTTCGTCTCCAGCGGCCGGTCGGTGATCAGCTCGATGTTGTTGATCCCCAGCACCCGCCGGTCGGCCCCGTAGATCACCCCGTAGCGCGGCCCGTTGACGTTGACGATGTGCGGGTCGAGCCCCAGCGTCTTCCACACCACCCCGCCCCAGCCCGCCTCGAACGCCCGCCGGACGTTGTATTCCTTGTCGGTCGGCGGCGCGGAGGCCAGCCAGAACGGGTTGGGCGAGCGGATCCCCACGAAGTCGCTGCGCAGATCGGCCATCGCCCTCTCCTAACCCTTGCGGAAGATCATCTCGACCGGCTGGATGTCGCCCGCCGCGACCGCCGCCGCCATGTTGGCGATCTTGGCCGCCGCCGCATCTCCCATCACGATCGGCAACCCGACGACCGGCGCCTTGTTTTCCGCCATCGCCGCCTTCATCCGCGCGAAGAAGTCGACGGCGATGTCGCCGCGGTCGCGCCGCGCCATGAGATCGAACTCCGCCGCCTCCGCCGCCGCGAGATAGACCTCGGGCGCCTCCAGGAACGAACCCGCCGGATCGCCGGCCCACGGCAGCGGGAACGCCGGATGCTCACCGAAGAGCATCACGTCGTAGACCGCGAAGGTGCCGCCCGGCCCCAGCACCCGCGCGACCTCCGAGAACAGCAGCCGCTTGTCCGGCAGGTTCATCCCCACGTGGATCAGCGTGGCGAGATCGAACCGGCCCGCCTCGAACGGCAGGTCCAGCGCGCTGCCGAGCACGAACTCGACCTCGTCCCCCAAGAGCGCCGTCAGCTTCCGCGCGGTGTCGACGAAATCCGGGGTCAGGTCGACGCCGGTCACCTGCGCGCCGTAGCGCCGGGCGATGGTCCGCGCCGGCCCGCCGATGCCGGAGCCGATATCGAGCACCCTGGTCTCGCGCCCGATGGCGAGCTGGTCGAGCAGCGCGGCGGTGGCCTCGGCATCGCCGATATGGAACTCGTCGACCGGCCTCAGATGCGCGGCCGTCACCGCCTCGGCCGGAATTCCGGCGGCCGCCAGCCGCTGCATGATCCGATCGTGCATTCCGGCGCCGGCATAGTGCGCCGCCACCGTCTCCTCGACCTCGCTCATCGTCCCGCCTCCGCCACACCCGATGGCGAGGCTAGCACGTCCGCCGCAGGGAGTCTCACGACGGGCCGCTCAGGGATGCATGGATGTCCATCGCCGCATCCCGACCCTCGGCCACCGCCGTCACCGTCAGATCGTCGCCGCCGCTGGCGCAGTCGCCCCCGGCCCAGACCCCTTCGAGGCTGGTGCGGCCGGCGCCGCTCACCGCGATCTTGCCCCCCTCGGTCTTCAGCCCCTCCGGCACCGCCCCGAGGCTCTGCCCGATCGCCACCAGCACCTCGTCCGCGGCCAGCGCGAACCCGTCGCCGGTCTCGCGCAGGCCATCCTCGCCCTCCGCGGTATAGAGGAACTCCACCGCGCGCACCCCGCCCTTCCCCTCGAGCCCGACGGGCACCGCGCCCGCGACGATCCGCACGCCCGCGCTCGTCGCCAGGTCCTGCTCGTAGCCGCTCGCCCCCATCCGCGCGCGCTCGCGCCGGTAGACGATCGTCACCTCCTCGGCGCCGAGCTTCTTCGCCTGCACGCCGGCGTCGATCGCCGTCATGCCGCCGCCGACCACCACCACTCGGCGCCCGATCGGCAGGGCGCCGGGATCTGCGGCCTGCCGCAGCTCCGCGATGAATTCCACCGCCGGCCGCACCCCGTCCCGCTCCGCGCCCTTCGCCTCGAGCGCCCGCACGCCGCCGAGCCCGATGCCGAGAAACACCGCGTCGAACGTCTCCACCAGATCCGCGAGCGTCACGTCGCGCCCGAGCCGCCGTCCGTAGGCGACCTCGATCCCGCCGATCCCGAGCAGCCAGGCCAGCTCCGCCTGCGCGAACCCTTCGACCGTCTTGTAAGCCGCAATCCCGAACTCGTTGAGACCGCCGCCTTTTTCAAGCGCGTCCATCATCACGACGTCGTGCCCCAGCATCGCCAGACGATGCGCGCAGGCGAGCCCCGCCGGCCCCGCGCCCACCACCGCCACGCGCTTGCCGGTCGCTTCGGCCCGCGCGAACGGCTGGCCGCCGCCGGCCATCAGCGCGTCGGTGGCGAACCGCTGCAACCGCCCGATCTCGACCGGCCTGCCCTCGGCCATCTCGCGCACGCAGGCCTCCTCGCAGAGCGTCTCGGTCGGGCAGACCCGCGCGCACATGCCGCCGAGGATGTTCTGGCTCAGGATGGTCCGGGCCGCTGCGTTCGGCACGCCCCCGGCGATCTCGCGGATGAACATCGGAATGTCGATCGAGGTCGGACAGGCGGCGATGCACGGCGCGTCGTGACAGAAATAGCACCGGTCCGCCGCCACCTGCGCCTCATGGGCGTTCAGCGCCGGGGCGATGTCCGCGAAGTTGGCCGCCAGCGTTTCCGCGTCGAGCCGCCCGGCGGCGATCCCCGGCGTCTGCGGACTGGATCCCATGGACCTCTCCCTGCCTCTGGTCGGACCCGAGGCTGGCATAGGGTCGATTTTTTATCAAACGGTAAAACTTGGCCGCGGCCCCTGTGCCTTGGCGACGAACGGCAGGATCCCGCAGCCCGCCACCGCCTCACGAGGTCGCTACTTGAACGAACGCCCGATCCGCCCTCTGATGCCGCCCGGGCGCAACAGCCACCGCCCGTCGCTGTCCGGCAATCCTTAACGATGAGGACCTTCGCATGCGCCGTTCCGCCTTCAGCTTCGTCGTCGCCCTCGCGTTCAGCCTTGCGCCGGTCGCCGCCTTCCCCCACTCCGTCCATACCCTCCAGCCGCACCAGCCCGGCAGCGCCGCGACCGCGATGGGCGTGGCCTCGCTTCTCGCCGCCGGCACCTGGATCCTGATGCGCGACCACTGAACGCCTCCGACCCCCGAACCCCGACGTCACGAGGAGCTACCGGAATGCCCGCCGATCCCCATCACGGTTCGTGCCAATGCGGCGCGGTCGCCTTCGAGGCGACCGTCGACATCTCCGAGCCGATCACCTGCAACTGCTCGCGCTGCCAGCGCCTCGGCTCGCGCCTCGCCTTCACCTCGCCCGACAACTTCACGCTGCTGAAGGGCGACGACGATCTGACCGAATACACCTTCAACACCCACGCCATCCGTCACCAGTTCTGCCGGATCTGCGGCATCGAGAGCTTCGCCCGCGGCCGCACGCGCGACGGACAGGAGATGATCGCGATCAACGTGAACTGTCTCGAAGGCATCGACCCGACCGCCCTCCCGACCCGCCACGTCGACGGCCGCAGCAGGTAACCGGCACGCGAACAACCCGACCCACTTCACCGCATTACCTGATCATAATTCCCGCGACGGCGCCGACGCGCGAAGGCCCGCCCCGCCGTTGCCGAAGCGCCGCGCCCACCTTTACCGAATCTTGGCTCTTGAACTCGACCATCGCGGGCCATTTGGCATCCCCCCGCGCATCGGCTAGAAATCCTGCTCGGGCCCAGCGGATGGCGCCCCGCGCCCGGAGAATGCCATGCCGATCGCCGTCCTGGTCCTCGCGCTCGTCGCCTACGGCTACGCGATGCTCAGCTACCCCGAGTTCCGCCGCCCCGGCCTGATCGGCGGCGTGCTGGTGGCGGCGGCGCTCGCGGCCTATTTCATGCTGCAGGCACCGAATCCGATCGGGCCGCCGTCCGCATCGAGCCGGACGAGATCGTGCTCAGCGACCTCGCGCTGTCGGACAACCTCCGCGGCGCGACCCTGACCGGCCGGATCCAGAACAACTCCGAGCGCTTCCGCCTGCGCGACCTCACCCTGACCCTGCGGCTGCGCGACTGCCCGGCGTCCGACACCCCGCCGGCCGACTGCCCGGTGATCGGCGAATCCCGCGCCATCGCCCGACCCGACGTGCCGCCGGGCCAGATCCGCGCCCTCTCCGCGCACTTCGTCTTCAGCGACCTGCCGCCGGTCGCCGGCACGCTGCGCTGGGACTGGACCATCGTCGACACCCGCGCGACGCTCGACTGACCTCATAAGGGCACCGGCTGAACCGCTCGCCGGGAAACCGTCGCTTTTCAGAGCGAGAGCGACGCATTGCGTCGCGCCGGTTCGTCGGCTGTAGCGCGCGAGCGCGGAGGCCGAGGGGGGTGCGGCCTGGACCGTAGGGTTGCAATCCGTGCGCGCCTGCCTGGGCGGGTGCGTCGGAGACGCGCCTGCTGTCACGCCGAAGGCGTGCCTCTGGCACGACGGCAGGCAGGCGCGCGCGGATTTGTCGACGGACAAATCCGCGGGAGTGACTGCTTTCGCGCGGCGCCCCGACGCCCAGCGAGGCGA
>CAVZCB010000010.1:0-135800 GCA_963773555.1 uncultured Alphaproteobacteria bacterium | reverse complement strand
GCGGCTGGAGCCGCTGGCGCCGCGACATGCGGCGGCGCTTCATGCGGCCAACGCGACCGACGATACGATCTGGGACTATCTGCCCTACGGGCCGTTCGACAGCGAGGCGGCCTATGCGGCGTGGGTGGACAGGATGGCCGGCAAGCCGGATCCGCTGTTCTTCGCGGTGATCGATCGTGCGCGCGGAGCGGCGGGGGGCGTTGCGAGCCTGATGCGGATCGCGCCGGAGGCTGGGTCGATCGAGATCGGGCACATCTGCTGGTCGCCGGCGTTGCAGCGGACACCGCGCGGCGAGCGAGGCGATCTTCCTGTTCGCGGACTGGGTGTTCCGCGAGGGTTACCGCCGGTTCGAGTGGAAGTGCGACGCGCTGAACCGGCGGAGCCGGCGGGCGGCGGAGCGGTTCGGGTTTTCGTTCGAGGGGGTGTTCCGCAACCATCTGGTGGTGAAGCGACGCAACCGCGACACCGCCTGGTTCGCGATGACCGACGGCGACTGGGCGCGGTTGAAGCCTGCGTGGGAGCGGTGGCTGGCGCCGGACAACCTCGACGACGGCGGGCGGCAGCGGCGGCGCTTGGGTGAGCTGACCGGTCCGTGCCGGGTGGCGTCGGACCCGGGCTGATGAGCCGCCGGGGCCCGCTGAAGCGCTGGCAGCGGCGCTGGAAGGACGGCTGGGTCGGGGATCTGGACGCACCGGGCGCGCGGCGGAACGCGGCGATCGACATGCTGGTGTTCGACCACGGGCTGCTGCGCAAGGCCTGGCGAAACGCCCACGAGATAGACGCCGGGGTGTGGCGGTCGAACCAGCCGGATCCGGGGACGATCCGCAAGCTGGCGGCGCAGGGATTCAGGGCGGTGCTGAACCTGCGGGGCGCGACCGAATACGGGTCCTATCTGCTGGAGCGCGAGGCGTGCCGGACGGCGGGGATCGAGCTGGTCGATTTCAAGCTGAGTTCGCGGGTGCTGCCGAGCCGGGAGGAGATCCTCGCGCTCGACGCGATCTTCGAGCGGCTGCCGCGGCCGTTCCTGATGCACTGCAAGTCCGGGGCCGACCGGGCGGGGTTCGCAGCGGCGCTCTACCTGATGCTGCGAAGGGGCATGTCGGCGGAAGAGGCGCAGCGGCAGTTGTCGTGGCGGTATCTGCACCTGCGGGCGGGGTCGACCGGGGTGCTGCATTTCCTGCTGGAGCGGGTGGCGGCGGATACGGCGGAGACGCCGATGAGCTTTCGCACCTGGGTCGAGACCCGCTACGATCCGGATGCGCTGATGGAGGCGTATCGCAGCGGCGCGGCGGCGGACTTCGTGGTGGACAAGGTGCTGCGGCGCGAGTGAGCGCGGGGCGGCGGCTCTTCGCGGCCGGCTCAGAACTCCTCGACGTGAACCACGCCGGGCAGGGTCTTGAGCGCGCCGACGATCTGCGGGCTCATCGGGTAGGGGTCGGGCAGCGCGATCTCGACCTCGCCGGGCAGGTCCGGGTGCATCAGGATCAGGTTGACCGGTCCGCGCTTGCGGTTGCCGGCTTCGCCGGCGACGGCGGCGAGGCGGGTGGCGAGCGAGGGCGCGGCGGTGGCGTCGTCGACGTAGACGCGCAGGCCGGCGCTCGCGGCGCCGGCGAGCGCCACGTCGATCGGCTGGGCGGCGCGGGCGAGCAGTTTCAACTCGTCGCCCTCGAGCGTGGCCTCGACGGTCAGCACCACGCTGCGGCCGGCCTCCAGATGGTTCTGGGCCTGGTCGAGCACGTCGGAGAACATGCGCACCTCGTAAAGGCCGGTCGGGTCGGAGAGCCGCAGGAAGGCGAAGCGGTTGCCGCGCGCGGACTTGCGCTGGTCGATCGCGGCGATGGTGCCGGCGATCTTGGCGATGGTCGGTGCGCCGCCGGACGACCGGCGTACGAGATCGCTGTGGGTCAGCACCTGCTCGCGGCGGAGCGCGCCGGCGTAGTCGTCGAGCGGGTGACCGGAGAGGTAGAAGCCGACGGCCTGGTGCTCCTGGCCGAGGCGCTCCATCGGCGCCCAGTCGTCGGGCTGGGTGAGGCGCGGGGCGGGCAGGGCGTCGGTCGCCTCGCCGAACAGCGAGACCTGGGCGGAGGCGCGCTCGTCGTGGGCGGCGGCGGAATAGGCGGTCAGCGCCTCGAGGCTCTCGAAGACCTTGCGGCGGTTGGTGTCGAGCGTGTCGAGCGCGCCGGCGCGCGCCAGCATCTCCAGCGCGCGCTTGCCGAGGCGGCGCAGATCGACCCGCGCGGCGAAGTCGAACAGGCCGTCGAAACGGCCACCGGCGCGGCGGGCCTCGACGATCAGCCGCATCGCCTCGACGCCGACGTTCTTCAGGGCGCCGAGGGCGTAGACGACGCGGCCCTCGGACACGGTGAAGGTGGCGTCGGAGCGGTTGACGCAGGGCGGGACCACCTCGATGCCGAGCCGGGCGACCTCCTGGCGGTAGGGGCCGAGCTTGTCGGTCAGGTGGATGTCGCAGTTCATCACCGCGGCCATGAACTCGACCGGGTGGTTGGCCTTGAGCCAGGCGGTCTGGTAGCTCACCACCGCGTAGGCGGCGGCGTGCGACTTGTTGAAGCCGTAGTTGGCGAACTTGTCGAGCAGGTTCCAGACCTCCTCGGCCTTGGCCTTGGTCACGCCGTTGTCGGCGGCGCCCTTGAGGAACTTCGGCTTCTCGGCGTCCATCGCCTCCTGGATCTTCTTGCCCATCGCCCGGCGCAGCAGATCGGCGCCGCCGAGCGAGTAGCCCGCCATCTTGCGGGCGATCTCCATCACCTGCTCCTGGTAGACGATGATGCCCTGGGTCTCGTCGAGGACCGGGTCGATGGAGGGGTGAATGCTTTCGCGGGGTTCGCGGCCGTTCTTGACGTTGCAGAACTTCGGGATGTTCTCCATCGGGCCGGGGCGGTAGAGCGCGACCAGCGCGACGATGTCCTCGATGCAGGTCGGCTTGAGCTGGCGGAGCGCCGAACGCATGCCGGTGGATTCCACCTGGAACACGGCGACGGTGGCGGCGGAGGCGTAGAGCTCGTAGGATTTCGGGTCGTCGAGCGGGATCGCGCCGATGTCGACGGCGACGCCGCGCGCCTTCAGGAGATCGAGGGCGTTCTGGATCACCGTCAGGGTCTTCAGCCCGAGGAAGTCGAACTTCACCAGGCCGGCTTCCTCGACCCATTTCATGTTGAACTGGGTCGCGGGCATGTCCGAGCGCGGGTCGCGGTAGAGCGGCACCAGCTCGACCAGCGGCCGGTCGCCGATCACCACGCCGGCGGCGTGGGTCGAGGCATTGCGCAGCAGGCCCTCGATGGCGCCGGCGATCTCGAGCAGGCGCGCGACCTGCGGCTCGCGGCGGGCCTCCTCGCGCAGGCGGGGCTCGTCGGCCAGCGCCTTCTCGATCGAGACCGGCTTGACGCCCTCGACCGGGATCAGCTTGGAAAGCCGGTCGACCTGGCCGTAGGGCATCTGCAGCACGCGGCCGACGTCGCGCACCGCGGCCTTGGACAGGAGCGCGCCGAAGGTGATGATCTGGGCGACGCGGTCGCGGCCGTACTTCTCCTGCACGTAGGCGATGACCTCCTCGCGGCGGTCCATGCAGAAGTCGATGTCGAAGTCGGGCATCGAGATGCGGTCGGGATTGAGGAAGCGCTCGAACAGGAGGCCGTAGCGCAGCGGGTCGAGGTCGGTGATGGTGAGCGCGTAGGCGACGAGCGAGCCGGCGCCCGAGCCGCGGCCCGGGCCGACCGGGATGTCGTGCGCCTTGGCCCATTTGATGAAGTCGGCGACGATCAGGAAGTAGCCGGGGAAGCCCATGCCCTCGATCACGCCGAGCTCGTAGTCGAGGCGGGCGGCGTAGTCGGCGTCGGGAGCGGACTTCGGGATCACCGCGAGGCGCGCGGCGAGGCCCTCGCGCGCCTGGCGGCGCAGCTCCTCGATCTCGTTCTCGGCGAACCTCGGCAGGATCGGCTTGCGCTTCAACGGGCGGTAGGCGCAGCGGCGGGCGATCTCGACGGTGTTCTCGACCGCCTCGGGCAGGTCGGCGAACAGCGCGACCATCTCGTCCTGGGACTTGAAGCCGTGCTCGGGCGTCAGGCGGCGCCGCGGCTCCTGCTGGTCGACGTAGGCGCCCTCGGCGATGCAGATCAGCGCGTCGTGGGCATCGTGCATCTTCGCATCGGGGAAATGCACGTCGTTGGTCGCGACCAGCGGCAGATCGAGGTCGTAGGCGAGGCCGACGAGGCCGGGCTCGCTCGCCTCCTCGGCCGGGGTGCGCGGGGCGCCGTTCTCGGGGTGGCGCTGGATCTCGATGTAGAGGCGGCCGGGGAACAGCGCGGCGAGGCGTTCGGCCAGCGCGCGCGCCCGGGCGCCGTGGCCGTCGCGGATCATCCGGCCGAGCGGGCCGTCGGCGCCTCCGGTCAGGCAGATCAGGCCCTCGGCATGGGCGGAGAGCGCGTCGAGCGGGACGTGCGGCAGCTCGGTGCCGCAGTCGAGATAGTTGAGCGAGGACAGCCGCATCAGGTTGCCGAAACCGATCTCGTTCTGTGCCAGCAGGACCACGGGCGCGGGCGCGGGCGTCCTGTCGCCGGGATGGGCCGCCTGGGCGAAGGCCAGCGCCAGCTGGCAGCCCATGATCGGCTGGAGGCCGGCCTTGGCCATCGTCTCGGAAAACTCGAGGGCGGCGAACAGGTTGCCGGTGTCGGTGAGTGCCACGGCCGGCATGTCGGCGGCGGTGCAGAGCTTGACGATCGCCTTGACCGGGATTGCGCCCTCGAGCAGCGAGCAGGCGGAGTGCAGGCGGAGGTGAATGAATCGCGGCTGGCTCATGCCCGCGACCCTAGCAGCGGGTCCGCCGGCTGCAAGCGTCCGGATCGCGGCACCGGCCGCCGTCGTCGGAAGACGATCAGCGGGCGAGGTACATCGACCGGTAGATCGCCTGGACGCAGGCCATCTCGGCATTTGTGTAGATGCCGTCGCCGTTCTTGTCGCACTTGCGGATGTGCACGGCGTTCATCCGGGGATAGCGGCTCTCGACCTGGGCCAGCGTCAGGCCCGCGGTCTGGGCCGCGCCGACGGTCGGGGCGATCAGGATCGATGCAAGGACGACGGCGCAAAGGGATCGGGCGGACATCTGAAACTCCGGGGCAGGTTACCTGGATCGGCCTTAATGCCGAATTCCACATCCGCAGCCGATCGACTAGGCTGATGCGATCACGTCTGGGAGAGAACACCACATGCGCGCCGCCGTCTGCCGCTCCTTCGGAGCGCCGTTCACCATCGAGGACATCGCGATCGACCCGCCGGGGCCCGGCCAGATCGAAGTGCGGATCGCCGCCTGCGCGGTGTGCCACTCCGACATCTCCGCGGCCGACGGCGACTGGGGCGGTGACCTGCCGGTGGTCTATGGCCACGAGGCGGCGGGGCACGTCACCGCGACCGGTCCGGGCGTGACCGGATTTGCCCCGGGCGACGCGGTGCTGGTGACGCTGATCCGCGCCTGCGGCACCTGCCCGGCCTGCGCGGGTGGGGTGCCTACCTCCTGCGACCACGCCTGGGAGATCCCGCCGTCGCCCCTGAGCGAGCACGGCGGCGGGCGGATCGTGCAGGGCCTGCGCACGGCTGCCTTCGCCGAGACGGCGGTGGTCGACCGCAGCCAGTGCGTGAAGCTGCCGGCGGACATGGCCCCGGAGGAGGCGTGCCTGCTCGCCTGCGGCGTCATCACCGGGGTCGGCGCGGTGCTCAACACCGCCGCGATGCGGCCCGGTGCGACGGTGGCGGTGATCGGCGCCGGCGGCGTCGGACTGAACGCGATCCAGGGCGCTTCGCTGGGCGGGGCGGCGCGGATCATCGCCGTGGATTTGAGCGCGGAGAAGGCGGAGGCCGCGCGCGAGTTCGGGGCGACCGACGCCATCGCGGCGGACGCGGATGCCGCGGCGGCGGTGCGCGAGATCACCGACGGGCGCGGGGTCGACCATGTCTTCGTGACGGTGGGCGCCCCGCAGGCGTTCGCCGCGGCGCCGGCGATGCTGGCGGTCGGCGGCAGCCTGGTCCTGGTCGGCATGCCGCCGAGCGGGGCGGAGGTGCCCTACAAGCCCACGGCGCTCGTCGGCAAGAACCAGGCGATCCTCGGCTCGCGCATGGGCAAGACCGTGCTCGCCCGCGACATTCCCTGGCTGATCGCGCAGTGGCGGCTCGGGCGGCTGAAGCTCAAGCCGCTGATCTCGGGGCGCTACGGTCTCGACGACATCAACGAGGCGGTGGCCGCCACGCGGACCGGACGCGTGCGGCGAAACGTCATCGTGTTCGGGTGAAGCTCCGCGATCTCGAGATCCTGGTCGTCGGCAATCCCCCGCCGGGATTCGGCGGGCGGTATTTCATCTTCGTCAAGCTTGTCACCGACGACGGGATCGTCGGCTGGGGCGAGGTCTATGCCGCCACGGTCGGACCCGATGCGATGCGGGCGGTGATCGCCGACGTTTTCGAGCGCCACATGGCCGGCGAAAATCCCGAGAACGTCGAGCTGATGTTCCGCCGGGCCTACTCGGCCGGGTTCTCCCAGCGGCCGGATCCGACGGTGATGGGCGCGTTTTCCGGGCTGGAGATCGCCTGCTGGGACATTCTCGGCAAGGCCCGCGACCGGCCGGTGCATGCGCTCTGGGGCGGGCGGCTGCGCGACCGTCTCAGGAGCTACACTTACCTCTATCCCGACGCGGGCGAGGATCCGGCGGGCTTCTACAACGATCCCGACGCGTCGGCCGCCTGCGCGGCCCGGATGGCCGATCTCGGCTTCACGGCGGTGAAGTTCGATCCCGCGGGGCCCTACACCATCCACGGAGGGCATCAGCCGACGATTGCGGACCTCGACCGGTCCGAGGCGTTCTGCCGGCGGATCCGCGATGCGGTCGGCGACCGGGCCGACCTGCTGTTCGGGACCCATGGCCAGTTCACCCCGGCCGGCGCGATCCGGATGGCGCGGCGGATCGCGCCGTTCGACCCGCTGTGGTTCGAGGAGCCGATCCCGCCGGACGCGCCGCTCGACCTCGCGCGGGTCGCGGCGCAGTCGCCGGTGCCGCTGGCGGTGGGCGAGCGGCTGACCACCAAGGCGGAATTCGCCACGGTGCTGCGCGCGGGGGGCGCCGGCGTCCTGCAGCCGAGCCTCGGCCGGGTCGGCGGGCTGCTCGAGGCGCGCAAGGTGGCGGCGATGGCCGAAGGCTTCTCGGTGCAGGTGGCGCCGCACCTCTACGCCGGGCCGATCGCGTGGGCGGCGGCGATCCAGCTGGCGGTGTCGATCCCGAACTTCCTGATCCTCGAGACGATCGGAACCGGCGGCGTCCACGCCGACCTGCTGCAGCGGCCGATCGCCTGGGAAGACGGATACGTCCTGCCGCCGCAGGCGCCGGGCCTCGGCGTCGAGATCGACGAAATTGTCGCGCGCGCGCGCCCCTTTGCCGGCGACCGCCTGCACCTCGAGATGAGCCCGGACCCCCACGACCCGGACGCCGGCCCGTTCGGCGGGGGGTGATGGCGGAGGGGGGACCGGCGAAGATGTGCGGGCGCGCGCGCCTGGCGGGCGCCGCACGATGCCCTTGACGATCCTCGCGATGCTGCATAATGACCCAGCGCGACGGCGGAGTAGCTCAGCTGGTTAGAGCAGCGGAATCATAATCCGCGTGTCGGGGGTTCAAGTCCCTCCTCCGCTACCAATTTTTTCTCGAAATATCAGATAGATGCACGGGATCGATCCGGGTCCTCCTCGCTGGTTTGGGGCCGGGACTGCGCTGGGACTACGGAGCGTCCCGGCCCGCGAGTTTCTATCACCTTCATAGCAGCAAGGCGATCTGCGCGCGTCCTGATGGTTGCCGGCGCATTCCGCCGGCCCATGTGGCGCATTTATCCGCTCGTGTGGGATAGCGAGGCTGTCTTGGGATCGTAGGTGAAGCCGGTAATCGTCCCGTCCCTGATCTTCTCGATCGCCTGGTCGATCACGAAGAGCGGCACAAGAAACCACTCGCGCGGGATGATCGGATTGCCAAAACGGTCCGTGATCTCGATGTGGAGACGCGCCGCGCCGAAGATTCGGTGGATCAGGTTCTCAAGACGGCTGCGCGCTATATTGTGGAGCTCGTAGGCCGTGACGATTTCGACGTCCGCCAAGAGGAAAGTCGGATCAAGACGGGCATTGGCGATCCGACGAGGCACGTTGCCGCCAGTCACGCCGATCTTGTGTAGAATTGTGCGGTTGGCCGCGATGACGGGATGTCCGACTTGCTTCGCAGGACATAGACAACACCGCTCGGCTCGTCGCCTTCCTCACTCTCGTCGGCGAACAAAGGCCCGGCCGAAGGCTCAATGATGCGCCGGCCTGTGGAATCCTGCTGAAGGGCCTTCTGGAAGGAACGCATCAGAAGATCGCTCTCCGTGCCATTGTCGAAAACGACCCGCAGCCGGGCGTCCACATTCCCGTGCTCGTTGCTGAACGGTTCCTCCATAGCCACGACGAGAGCTTTCTGGCCTCCGAGAACATAGAATCTGCCGGCAGCGAATTCCGACTTGCGTTCGAAGCGCCGCGTCTGGCGCAGGCCGGAGGCCAGCTCCTTCTGTATCTGCTCGAAGACGGGTCTGAACTGATCGAAATCCTCGCACGTCTGGCGGTTCGCGATTTCCTCGGCCGCGCGCTTTTCGTCGGCAGAGCGGACATGACGAAGGGTGGTGATGTCCTCAACGGCGTTGTCATCGACGCCGAGCTGGGCCAGAAGCTCGTCGTCGTCGATTTCGTCGGCACCGGCATGCTGGGCGAAATTTCCAGCCAGAAGTCCCTGGTGGTCCATAGGATCGACCAACGTTCGGCAGTCGTCCAGCTTGCGGATTCGGTCGAGGCGCACCGCATAGAGCCGCTCAAAGATGTCGAGGTTTTCGCCGTGTTGGGGCGCGCGGCCGTGCTTCTCGACGAAAAGTTGAATCTCCTCGAAGCCGGCGATGATCCATTCCTCTCGCGGGGTACGGCTTCCCGGCTTCTTGCCCTCTACCTCGACGCCGAGCTCGTCGAGGAGCGCATCGTCCTCGTCGGTGAACTTAGACACGCGTCGCCTCCGCCCTGGCGCGCTGGAGGAACGCCACGCCCTCGGCCATGCGCTTCTCCCAGGCATCCGGAGAGGTTATCGAGGGCAGGCGTCCGCGCTCCTGCTTGAAGCGCAGCGCGGGTTTCGCAAGCTCGCGCGCCTCGTCCATCGTCATCTGGGCCCTTCTTCGCCCCAATGACAGCGGCGACCTGCTTCAGGCTTTCCTCGCTCATCGCCTTGGCGAGGATCGCATAAGCCTCGCCGAAGGGATTGATCCGGTCGATCAGGTCGATGTCCATCGTCGAGGTAGCGTCGCAGTACGATCCAGCGGGAGAAGGCATAGCGGATGGCTGAGCGGTGGCGCTCTTGGCCGGCACGCGGGCGAGTTGGGCCTCGAGCCAAGCTTTCAGCGCGTCGACCCTGGGCGCGGCGTCGATGGCGCGGACGCGGTGGCGTTCGCCGGGCGGGGTGCCGCGGATTCGGGCCTCGACGGCGTAGAGTTCGGCGATGCGGCTCAGCGCGACTTCGGCGATCGGCGCCGGGCCGGTGGCCGCGAGGTCGAAGAACTTGCGGCGGACATGCGCCCAGCAGGCGGCCTCGAGAACCCGTGGAGCGCCGTCGGGCCTACGGGCGCGATAGATGTCGTTGAAGCCGGCTTAAGGGCCGGCCGTCGCGGACGTAGACCCAGAGTCGGCCCTGCCGGGTGCGGCCGCGACCGGGGTCGAGCACCGGCACCGGCGTGTCGTCGCCGTGCAGCCGGTCGCCGGCGAAGACATGGGCGGCGAGCGCCTCGATCAGCGGCGCCATCGCCGCCGAAGCACGGCCGACCCAGTCGGCCATGGTCGAGCGGGCGATGTCGACCCCCTCGCGGGCGTATATGTCGGACTGGCGGTAGAGCGGCAGGTGATCGCAGTACTTGGCGCAGAGCACATGGGCGACGAGTTCCGGTCCTGGCTTGCCGCGCTCGATCGGCAGGCTCGGCGTCGGCGCCTGCACCGGAGCGTCGCAATCGCAGCAGGCGTAGCGCGGCCGGACATGGCGGATCACCCGGAACGAGGCGTGCACGTACTCCAGCACCTCGGTGACGTCCTCGCCGCGCTTGCGCAAGGTGCGGCTGCCGCAGTCGGGACAGACCGACGGGGGCTCGTGGCGCACCTCCTCGCGCGGAAGGTGCGGCGGCGGCGCCTGGCGCGCGGGGCGGTCGCGCATCTCCGCCGGCTCGGCGGACGGCGTTGTCAGGGCGGTCTCGGCCAGGGTCGCCTCGCCATCCTCGAGCATGAGTTCCAGCGGCTCGATCGCCCGGTCGAGCTTCTCGGACGAGGCGCCGAACCGGGCGCGCTTCAGCGCCGCGAGCTGGGCCCTGAGCCGGTCGATCAGCGTGTCGCGCGAGCGCAACGCGGTGGCCTGGGCCCGGATGATCGCCTGCAGGGCGGCGGGGTCAGAAGGCAGCGCGTCAAGGCGAACGTCCATGGTCGGAGTCTATCCGCCTGCATCCGTAGTAGACAGCATTATCTCATTGAATCAGCGCGATAGTCACGCCACGCGCTCGGGCGGCGCGCTCCAGGAAGGCCGGCGCCAGTCGATCCCCTCCCAGAGCATCGCCAGTTGCGCCGAGGTCAGCCGCGCTACCCCGTCTGCGGGCGACGGCCATCCGCGAAGATGCGCTCGAGGAACGGGAAGCGCCGGGTGATCCGGTCGAGGACCAGCGCCGCGCCGTCGCGATCCTGCACGCTGGCCGAATGAATCTCGATGCGCAGCATCAGACCGAGGGTATCGGTGACCAGGTGGCGCTTGCGGCCCTTGATGCGCTTTCCTGCGTCGTATCCGACCATTTCACGGGCCTCCGCGCTGGTTTTCACGCTCTGGCTGTCGATGATCGCCGCGGTCGGGCTCTCGTCGCGACCCTCCAGCTCCCGGGTCCGGCGGTAGAGCACGTCGTGGACGTGCGCCCAGACCCCGGCCGCGATCCAGGCCCGGAAGTAGCCGTAGACGGTGCTGCGCGGCGGGAAGTCCCGCGGCAGCATCCGCCACTGGCACGGCCTGCGAGCCAGGTAGAATATGCCATTCACCACCCGCCGCAGGCAGGTCGTCCGCGGTCGCCCGCCCTTCCGAGCCTCCGGGAGCAAGGGTGCGATCAGCGCCCACTCCCGATCCGTCACGTCCCGCTCGCGCGCACATAGTCGCCCCGAATGGCCGTCGTCCACGCCATTCGATCCTCCGTCGTCTCTTGCCAGAAACCACGGTGAATCAGCCCGGCGGCGGCTACTCAACCGATCTCAGCAGCTTCTCGGACAGGCTCTAAGCGGACAACGATGTCAGGCCGAGGGCGTAGAGCGCGAAGCCGAGGATAGCGGACCCGCCCAGCACGGTCGCCATCCCGAGCTTGAGCCGGAACACCGCGATGAGTGCAAGCGCCGACAGCGCGGCCGCGGCCCAGTCGACCGAGCCGAGGATGGGAAGCTCGAGCGAGAGTGGTCCGGCCTCGATCCGACGCATCTCAGTCCAGATGACGTGGATCGCGAACCAGATCCCGAGGTTCAGGATCACCCCGACGACGGACGCCGTCACCGCCGTCAGCGCGGCCGACAGCGACCGGTTGGACCGCAGGCCCTCCATATGCGGCGCGCCGAGGAAGATGAAGGCGAAGCAGGGCGCGAAGGTGACCCAGGTCGTGAGAAGACCGCCGAGCGTGCCGGCCAGGAGCGCGCTTTCCCAGCCGGCTTCCCGGAAGGCGCCGAGAAAGCCGACGAACTGGATCACCATGATCAGCGGCCCGGGAGTCGTCTCGGCCATCCCGAGGCCGTCGAGCATCTCGCCGGGCTCGAGCCAGCCGTAGGTCCCGACGGCCTCCTGCGCCACATAGGCGAGAACAGCATAGGCACCGCCGAAGGTAACCACCGCCATCTTCGTGAAGAAAGTGGCGATGTCGGCGAAGACATTGACGTGTCCCAGGATGAGGACCAACAACGCCACCGGCGCGAGCCAGAGCATCAGCGCGACTCCGCCCGCCAGGCGCGCCCCACGCCGTGCCGCCGCCGGCATCTCGGCCATCTCGGCGCCCAGCAGCGTATCGGAGTCTTCGACTTGCGCGCCGCCGACCGACCCGTGGCCTATGCCGGGTGCGAAGGCCTGCAGTCCAGCCCGCGCGCCGACAAACCCGGTCAGGGCGGCCGCGAGCACGATCAGCGGAAACGGCGCGCCGAAGGCGAAGATCGCGACGAACGACAGCGCGGCGATCGCGCGCATCGCGCCGCTCTTCAGCGCTCGCCCGCCGACACGGAAGACCGCCTGCAGCACGATGGCGAGCACCGCCGCCTTTAGGCCGAAGAACAGCGCCGCAACGAAGCCGACGTCACCGAAGATCACGTAGACCCAGCTCAGCGACATGATTGCGATCACGCCGGGGAGGACGAAGAGGACGCCGGCGATCACCCCGCCCCAGGTCCGGTGCAGCAGCCAGCCAATATAGACAGCGAGTTGCTGCGCCTCCGGTCCCGGCAGCAGCATGCAGAAGTTCAGGGCATGCAGGAACCGCCCGTCGCCGAGCCAGCGCTTCTCCTCGACGATGATGCGGTGCATCACCGCGATCTGACCGGCCGGCCCGCCGAAGGACAGAAGCGCGATGCGCGCCCAGACACGCGACGCCTCGGCCAGCGTCGGATAGGCCAGCGCCGGCGCATCTCCGCGCGGTGCCATTGACGCATCTGTCATCTCGCCGCTCCGCGCCGGTTGGCCGGCCAGTTGCGCGTTTCGTCGGTGGCGTCGCGCGCCCAGCGATAGAACGCGTTGTAGAGCGGCATGCCGGCCTCGAGTTGCTCAAGGTCGTCCGCGTACATCCGGGAGAGGCCGAGGGAGGCGGCAAGCAGCCTCGCGGCTTCCTGCGCAAGATCGAGGCGCGCTGTGTCGGCTCCGCGAACGATGGATGCCAGCCGATCGAGCGCCGGCATCGAGAGTCCGAACTCGTCGAGCAGCGTGTCGAAGGTAAACCGCTCGCCGCGATGGCTCCAGAATACCTCCTCGATGTCGCAGGGCGTCGCCCTGAACAGCTCCGCGACACCGAAAACTTCGGCGGGCGCGACGTAGAGGAAAATTGCCCGCGGATCGACGAACCGCCGGATCAGCCAGAGGCAGGCGATCCGGTCGATCTTGGGACGGCAGCGCGTAACCCAGACGGTTCGTCCCTCGGCGTCGCGCGCGGGGAGCTTGCCAGGGTTGACGAGGGGAAGCGCCGCCGCGACCCAAGCAGCCTGTCCGCGCTCCAGATACTCGGCTGGGACGCCCTCGCTCCGAAGCACGGCGGCGACACCCTGACTACGCCTCTTCCCCTCGGTGCATATGACGACAACGGGCTCGGTCAGGCCTATGGAGAGTTGCGCCAATGCACCGGAGTCGATTGCCGCCTCGCCGAGCGGGCGGGCGGCAGGCACCAGCCGCGGGTCGGCGGCGCGGGCGGCCTCGGTTCGGACATCGAGAAGAGCCGGACAAACGTGACGCTCGACGCGCTCCCTGACGAGATCGCTGCTGCGACGGGAGAGTCCCCCCGCGCTGGTCGGTGCCGCTGAAGCTCTGGATGTTCCGTCGCCCGCTGGCGCTCTACGGGAAGATCAGCCGATCGCCCAAGGTCCCCAGCTCCATCCTGCAACTCTGGAACAGGTATGCGTGGTATGACACGACGCTTGCAAGGACCGAACTCGGGTGGAAGCCGCGTCCGCTTCGGGAGACGCTGCGCGACACGTTGCACTGATCGCCCACATGCGTATTCCGCTCCTGTGCGACGCGAGCGTGCCACGCCGGGCCCGGAGGGGTACGCTGGCACCTTCGACTCTGCTGGTGCGGTCATTTCGTCCCGCGCCGCCGTCCTGGACGCCATGAGGTCGTAGATGGGCAACAAGACCGTTCGCGCCGCCCTCGAGGACAGCGGGGTGCTCCGGCATGTGCTGCTTCCCTTGGAGATTGAGCTGTTCCTCGACCGGCTGAATATCGTCGACTTCGTCGAAGGTTCACCGCCGACGGACGGCGATCTCGGCACCATGACGAGGATCGATGCGTCAACCCGGACCGGTCATGTCGCAATCAACGGCGCCCTCAGCAAGAGCCCGCTTCCCGGCTTCGACTTCGGGCTCGAGCTGCCGACTGCGTTCGTCGATCCCGCCCCGTGCAAGCTCACGCTCACGCCTTCCTTTCCGTCCAACCTGCCGCCGGCAGCCGGACAGGAGCCGACAGGATTTCCCTTCTGGGTGGTGCTGAGCAAGGACCAGCAGCTCCGATTCATCTTCGAGCTCGTCGACCGGATCCCGGGGCTCGGGCTCAGGGCTGCCACGGTCGGCGGCACCGCCGATGCCGTCGAGCTCATCGGCGATCCGGCCAGGCCGGCGAGGATCGTCGCCAAGTCCGGTCCGGCCGTCGACCTCGGGCCGGCGCTTCTGGTTTCCGCGAGACCGGGGGAACCCGCCCCGGACGAGCGCGAGGCCGTCGAGGACGACCGGCTGCGGCTGATCTTCACCTGCCTCCATCCCGGCCTGTCGGAAGTGGCCTGCGCCGCGCTGACCTGCGCGAGGTCTGCGGCCTGACGCCCGAGGCCACCGCCGCCCAGGCCGGTTGTTTTCTTCGGCTCCTCCATAGGCGAGGCAACTCGTCCGGGAAGCTTTCAAAGTGTCGGCCGCGATGGGGCAACTGAGTCGCGCTCGACCAGCTCGCACTCGAGCTTGGTCAACGGATACTTGCCGCCGCGGGCGCGGGGCCCGTGAAGCATCTGCTCTATCGCCCAGGCGCCCATGGCGCGCAGTGGCAGGACGAGCGTGGTGAGCGGCGGGAACAGGTGGCGCGCGATCTCGTCGTCGTCGAAGCCGACCACCGACATGTCGCGGGGGATGCACAGCCCGGCCTCTTTGAGTGCCTCGTAGGCGCCGATCGCCATTCGGTCGTTCTGGCAGAAGATCGCCGTTGGTGGTGCGTCCAGCGCCAGCAGAGCGCGGGTCGCCCGGTAGCCTGCGCTCGGGCTCCAGTCGCCCTGGAGGACGAGGCCGGGGTCGAACGGAATGTCGGCGCTGGCCAGCGCCCGACGGTAGCCCTTCAAGCGGTCGCGCGCCGCCTCCATGAAGCTCTCGCCGGTGACGGTAGCGATACGCCGGTGGCCCGCGGCGACCAGCACCGCGGTGGCGCGCTGTCCGCCGGCGATCTCGCTCGGCACCACTGCCGGGCGTTCCAGCTCGCCGGTGTAGCAGTTGAGCAGGATCACCGGGGTGGCGGTGTCGCGCAGCGTCGCGGGCAAGGCCACCTTGCGGGTGAACAGGCAGGCGTAGACGATTCCCGCCACGCGTTGTTCGAGGAGCATCGCCAGGGTGGTCGGCTCGAGCACCGGGTCGTTGCCGGTCTCCGCGGCGACGACGACATGGCCAAGTGGCTTGACAGCCTGGCGGACGCCGTCGAGCGCGACGACGCCTTCGGGGCTGGTCACCAGGCTGTCGATCACGAAGGCGACGAAGCCAGGCGCTACCGGGGCGACGACGCTGCCGAGGCCGGGACGGGTCGGCGGCTCGTAGCCAAGCTCGCGCGCAGCGGCGAGCACGCGCGCGCGAGTGGCCTCGGAAATCTGTACCGACGCGTTGGCGTTCAGCACGCATGAGACGGTGGGCTGCGAGCACCCGGCGGCGCGTGCGATGTCGGTCATCGTTACCCGGCGCCGCCCGGTAGGCCGTGCCTTCGCGCCGCGTTCCAGGCCGTCGGGCGCCGCCGCCATATCATCTCCCTCGCGACGATCTGGCGAGCATGGGTGATAGCTATTAGTTTGACAACTGATAAATATCAGGGCTTCGTTGAGCGTGCGGGTCGACCCGCCATCAGGGGAGGAACGAGATGAAAAGAACTGCCATGTTCATGACCGTGGCGGGCATCGCGCTCACGGCTATGAGTTCGGCTTGGGCGCAGGATCTGCCGCCGCTGGAGAAGAAGGACACCTACAAGGTGGGCTTCTCGCAGATGGAGAGCAACAATCCCTGGCGCATCGCCGAGACCAAGTCGTTCCAGGACACCGCGGCGGAGTGCGGCTGGGATCTGGTCTCGACCGACGCCGCCGGCTCGGCCGCCAAGCAGGTCGCCGACGTCGACAGCATGATCGCCCAGGGCATCGACGTGCTGTTCCTGCCGCCGCGCGAGGAAAAGCCGCTGATCCCAGCGGTGATGAAGGCCAAGGCCGCGGGCGTCCCGACGTTCCTCGTCGACCGCTCGGTCGATCCGAACGTGGCCACCGCCGGCAAGGACTACGTGGCGTTCCTCGGCTCGGACTTCGTCGATCAGGGCCGCCGGGTGGCGGACTGGACCATCGAGAACTTCAAGGGCGACAAGGGCATCATCGTCGAACTCGAGGGCACCACGGGCTCGTCGCCGGCGAACGACCGCAAGAAGGGCTTCGACGATGAGATCGCCACCGACCCGCGCTTCGAGATCGTCGCGTCGCAGTCGGGCGACTTCGCCCGAGACCAGGGCCGGCAGGTAATGGAGACGCTCCTGCAGGCGCATCCGGACGTGAACATCGTCTACGCCCACAACGACGAGATGGCGATCGGCGCAATTCAGGCGCTGGAGCTGGCTGGGCGCAAGCCCGGCGAGGACGTGACCGTGGTCTCAATCGACGGCACCCGCGATGCACTGCAGGCAATCATCGACGGCAAAATGGGCGTGACGGTGGAGTCCTCGCCGTTCTTTGGCCCGCTCGCGTGCGCGACGATGAAACGCTACGCCGACGGCGAGACCATCGAGCCGTGGGTGCAGGTGAAGGATCGCATCTTCACCGAGGAGAACGCCGCCGAGAGCATCGACGGCGCCTACTGAAGCGTGCGCGGGACGGCGCCTCGTCGTCGTCCCGCATCCTGTGATGTCGGAGCTCAGGCCATGCAGCCTCTCGTCGCGATGACGGGCATTTTCAAGGCGTTCGCCGGGGTGACGGCGCTCGACGGCGCCGCGCTCGAGATCCGGCCCGGCGAGGTGCTGGGGTTGATCGGGCAGAACGGCGCCGGCAAGTCGACGATGATCAAGGTACTGACCGGGGTCTATGCTCGCGACGCCGGCGAGATCAAGTATCAGGGAAGACCACTTGCCGTCACGACGCCGCGCGAGGCGCAGGACGCGGGCATCTCGACGATCCATCAGGAACTGAACCTCGTGCCGCTCAGGAGCGTCACCGAGAACGTGACCATGGGCTACGAGCCGCGCCGCGGCTTGGGGCTGATCGACTGGTCGAAGGCGCATGCGCGGACGCGGGAGATCCTGGCGCGGTTCGGTATCGATGTCGACGTGCGCGAGCCCCTGGGGAGCTACTCGACCGCGATCCAGCAGCTCGTCGCCATTGCACGGGCGGTGTCCTTGAACGCTCGGCTTGTAATCATGGACGAGCCGACCTCCTCGCTCGACGACCGCGAGGTTCAGGTCCTGTTCGGAGTGGTGCGGGGGCTGCGCGAGGCCGGCGTCTCGGTGCTCTATGTTTCCCACTTCCTCGACGAGATGTTCGAGATCTGCGACCGGGTGACGATCATGCGCGACGGGCGCGATGTGAGAACCCGGGCGATTGTGGGGACGACCAAGCTGGAGCTGATCGCCGACATGCTTGGCCGCGGCATCGCCGACATCGAGGCGGCGGGGATGACTGAGCTCGGCGGCCGCCGGGCGGAACGCGGCGAGGTGCTGCTCGAGGCGCGCGGCATCGCTACCGACCGCAACCTGCGCAGGTTCGACGCCACGGTGCATCGGGGCGAGATCGTCGGCCTCGGCGGGCTGCTCGGATCGGGACGGACCGAGGCGGCGCGGGCGATCTTCGGGCTGGACGAGCTGAGCGCGGGCACGATCAGCGTGCAGGGCGCGGCGGCGCCGGCGGACCCGGCGGCGGCGATCGCGGCGGGGATCGGGTTCCTCACCGAGGACCGCAAGGCCGAGGGCATCGTGCCGGACATGTCGGTGCGCGAGAACATGACGCTGGCGCTGTTGCCTCGGCTGACCCGGCGCGGCGCCATCCGCCGCGGGACAGAGCGCGAGCTGGTGGCGGGATTCATCAGGGCGCTGGGTATCAAGGCCGCGCATATGGACCAGCCGATCCGCGAGCTGTCGGGCGGCAACCAGCAGAAGGTGCTGCTGGCGCGCTGGCTCGCCACCGAGCCGGCGCTGCTGCTGCTCGACGAACCGACGCGCGGGGTGGACGTGGGCGCCAAGCGCGAGATCCAGGCAATCATCCGCGACTTCGTCTCCAAGGGGAACGGCGTGGTGCTGATTTCATCGGAGTTCGAGGAGCTGGTCGAGGGTGCCGACCGGGTGGTGGTGCTGCGCGACGGGCGTTCGGTGGCAGTGCTGGAGAACCCCGGCATCACCGAGGACGCTCTGCTCGCCGCCATTGCCCACGAGGCCGACGAGGAGACGGTGGCGTGAGCGCGACCGGCACCGGGGCGGAGCATGGGTGGTCAAGGCCGCGGTTCCAGCTGCGGACGCATGGCGGGCTGGTGGCGCTGCTGGTGCTGCTCGCGTTCAACGCGCTCGTCACGCCGAACTTCCTGCAGCTGCAGACGCTGTTCGTGAACATCAGCCAGGTTGCCACCATCGCCATTGTCGCCATCGGCATGACGCTGGTGATTGCCACCGGCGGCATCGACCTCTCGGTGGGCGCGGTCATGGCGCTGGCGGGTGCGCTGGCGCCGCTGATCTTCGGCTCGCAGGTCAGCGTCGCGTATCCGGCGCTCGGGCTCATCGCCGCGTTGACGCTGCCGCTCGTCGCCGCGGCGCTCTGCGGGCTCTTCAACGGAATGCTGGTGAGCTATCTGCGGGTGCAGCCGATCATCGCGACGCTGATCCTGTTCATCTCCGGGCGCGGCATCGCCCAGGTGCTGACCAACGGCAACCTGCAGACTTTCGGCAACAAGGGCTTCAGCTATCTCGGCACCGGCAAGGTGCTCGGGCTGCCCTTCCAGGGCTGGCTGGCGCTGGCGCTGGCGGCGGTGATCTGGTGGGCGGTCAACCGCACCACCTTCGGGCGCTACCTGCTGGCCATCGGCGGCAACGAGCGGGCGGCGCGGCTGGCCGGGGCGCCGGTTCGGCGGGTGAAGATCGGCGCCTACATGATCTGCGCCGTGCTGGCGGGGATCGCCGGGCTGATCGTGGTGGCGATCAACTCGGCCTCCGACGCGGCGCGCAACGGCAATCTGATGGAGCTCGACGCCATCGCCGCGGCGGTGGTCGGCGGGGCGCTGCTGCAGGGGGGCCGCGCGCCGATCTTCGGGGCGATCCTCGGGGCGGTGATCATCCAGCTGGTGCGCTACACGCTGCTCGCCAACGGCATCGAGGACGAGGTGGCGCTGATCGTCAAGGCGGGGATCATCGTCGTGGCCGTCTGGCTGCAGCAGTCACGGAAGGCATGAGCGATGATGGATGAGGCGAGCTTTGATCTCCGGCGCTACATGCGCGGCAACGCCCAGACCACCGGGGTATGGGTAGTGCTGGCGGCGCTGATCCTCTTCGGTGTGGTGCGCTACGACAACTTCGACAGCGCCTACAACGTGGTGTCGTTCCTGAACTACAATTCGATGTTCATCGTGATTTCCATCGGCATGTGCTTCGTCATCATGACCGGCGGGATCGACCTCTCCGTGGGGTCCGTGGCGGCGTTTACGTCCGTCGTCGCTGCCTATCTCAGCCCGCACGGGTTGCAGGTGGCGCTGCCCGGCGGAGTGCTGGCGGGGATGGCGTTCGGGGCGATGAACGGCTTCTTCATCATCGCCATGCGGATCCCGCCGTTCATCGCCACGCTGGCGACAATGCTGGGCGCCAAGGGCGGCGCGCTGGTGATCAGCGGAGCGCAGACGATCTCGGTGGACTGGGGCAGCAACTTCACAAGGATGGGCATGGGCTCGGTCGGCGGGCTGCTGCCGTGGAGCATCCTGGTCGTGGGATTGGTGGCGGTGGCGGCGTGGGTGGTGCTGGAGCAGACCTCGATCGGTCGCACGGTGCTCGCGATCGGCGGCGGCGAGGACGCCTCGGTGCTGATGGGATTGAGGGTCACCCGAGCCAAGGCGGCAGTCTACATCTTCAGTGGCGGGTGCGCCGGGCTCGCGGGGGTGTTTCTCGCCTCGGGCTTCGGCGCCGGTCAGCCGCTCGAAGGTGTGGGCTGGGAGCTGTCCGCGATCGCCTCGGTGGTGGTGGGCGGGACTCTCCTGACCGGCGGGCTCGGGTCGGTGCCGGCGACGGTTGCGGGCGCGCTGCTGCTCGGACTGGTGTTCAACATCCTCAATTTCGAGAACGGCCGGGGCGCGATCAGCCTCAGCGCCTATTGGCAGCTGGTGATCCGCGGCGCCTTCCTCTTCCTGGTGATCCTGGTGCAGACGCGCATGACCCGCGGCGTAGCGAAACGGAGCGGGGACGCATGAGCGCGATTAAGAAGGTCGAGGCGCGGCGTTTCGCCGTGCCGCTGGCCGAGGTGCTGACCGATGCGAAACACGGCGATCACTCGCATTTCGAGCTGATCACCGTCACGGTGACGCTGGCCGACGGCAGTGCGGGCACCGGCTACACCTACACTGGCGGCCGTGGCGGGCACGCGATCCTGGCGGTGATCGAGCGCGATCTCACGCCGTTCCTGATCGGGCGGGACGGCACTGCGGTCGAGGCGCTGAACGACGCCATGGCCTGGCATCTGCACTACGTCGGCCGCGGCGGCATCGCGGGGTTCGCGATCTCCGCTGTCGACATCGCGCTCTGGGACCTTCGCGGCAAGGCGCGGGCCGAGCCGCTGCGGGTGATGGCCGGCGGAGCGTCCGACCGCTGCCGCGCCTACTGCGGAGGCATCGACCTCGCCTTTCCGCTGCCGAAGCTTCTCGACAGCGTACGCGGCTACCTCGCACGCGGCTTCGACGGCGTGAAGATCAAGATCGGCCAGCCCGACCTCGCCGACGATGTCGCGCGCATCGCCGCGGTCCGCGACCTGATCGGGCCCGACATCGCGTTCATGGTGGACGCCAACTACTCGATGAGCGTGGCGCAGGCGATCCGCGCGGCGCAGGCCTTCCGGCCCTTCGACTTGCTATGGTTCGAGGAGCCGATCGATCCCGACGATTTCGAGGGCTATGGACACATTGCCGAGAAGACCGGGATGGCGCTCGCGATGGGCGAGAACCTGCACACGCTCGCAGAGTTCGACCGCGCCTTCGCGCTGTCGCAGCTCTCCTGGATTCAGCCCGACGCCTCGAACTGCGGCGGCATCACCGGTTGGCTGGCTGTGGCGGAGCGCGCGGCATCGGCGGGGATCCCGGTTTGCAGCCACGGCATGCAGGAGTTGCATGTGAGCCTGGTCTCCGCCTGGGCCAACGCCGGCTGGCTTGAGGTGCACTCCTTCCCGATCGACGCCTATACCCGCCGTGCGCTGGTGGTGGAGGGCGCCCGCGCGGTGGCCCCGGATGCGCCGGGCATCGGCGTTACCTTTGACTGGGACCGGCTCGAAGCCGCGCAGGCGCGGGGCTGATACACGAGCAGGGCTTTCGTACAAACTGTGGTTGATCGTTGGTTCCGACATCATCCCGAAAGGCCGGAAGACTGGCGTCTGCTTATTATGATTCGAACCTCTGGCGCGCGAACTGGATGTCCATGGCAAGGATAGTCAGCCCCATGTAGCGGCTGACCAGGTCGCGAGCGACTCCGGGACGCTTAGCGCTGCCCGCGCGGGAGCTGCCGACAACCCGGTGGTCGAGAGGCGTAATATAAGAGCCAGAGCCGGCCCTTAGGCGTCATTGAGCCGAGGTTGATCGCTTGCGACGCGGCATTTCCTTAGCGGTCATTCCGCCCATGGCTCGCTCGGCCGCCTCGAGCTGAGTGCCGACATGCGTTGGTCGAAACCGTCCTGTCGTCAAGCGACCGAATGGAGCCGCGGCCGAGAGAGCTTCTCTGCAATGATCGACTACTGACTGCGATGATGCTCGATGACGAGGGCCTCCCACCACATTTGGGTTTGGGCAAGCTCGGCGAAGAGCCACTCGCGGAAGTCCAACACCTTTCGCGTCGTGTTCTTGGAGCGCAGGGTCGCGAACCCGTGGCCGCGCGCGGTCATCGCGGTCTCCGGCAGGACGAGCACCAATTGTCCACTGCGCAGCTCCTGCTCGGCGAGCAGCATGCTGTCGAGGCAGACGCCCAGGCCATCGGCAGCTGCACGGATCCCCATGAACGAGCGATCGAAGCGCGGTCCGCGGTCGAGTTCGAGCCGCGCCCGGCGATTTCGGCGGCTCCAGTCGCGCCAGCTGAGGATGTTGATCTCGCCGTGGATCAGCGTATGGCCGGCGAGGTCCTCGACGGTGCGGATCGGCTTCAGGCCGTTGGCGAGCCGCGGTGAGCACATCGGCACGACCACGTCGTCCGGAAACGGGATGATGATTGCGCCGGCTGGCGGCGGGCCGGGGTTATACCGAATGTCGATGTCGACGATGCCCTGACCGAGATCGATCTGGCTGACTGACGCCTGCAGACGGAGGTCGATCTCCGGATGCAGATCACCATAAAGCGGCAGCCGCTTCATCAGCCACTGTGTCGCGATGCTGGGCGTCGAATGGATCGTCAACGCCGTCGTGCCGCTGGCGCTCGCCGCCGTCGTAGTCGCCGCCTCGATTCGGGCGAACGCGGCCATGACCTCTGCGGCATACTCGCGCCCGATGTCGGTCAGGATGACCGATCGGTGCACGCGATGGAACAGCAGGACGCCGAGTTGCTCCTCCAACAGGCGGATTTGATGGCTCACCGCAGAGGGCGTCACAGCCAGTTCGTCTGCTGCGAGTGCGAAGGACCCGAGGCGCGCTGCTGCCTCAAATGCCTGAACCGCCTTGATAGATGTGCGCACGGCGCCGCGACCTTTGAGTGAGCTTAACTCATCGATAGCCTTTTTTATTCGTTTGAGCAATTTGTGGCAAGCAGGTATGCATTAGGCACAATACGGACGCGACGAAGCGTTCGAGGGTGTAAGTAGCGAGCGATCTAGTGGCTCTCACGAGTCGGAAAGCTCACGTCAAGCAAAGATCAAATTTCAAAAGGGGGAAAGCAGCGATGCTTCTCGCAGACAAGATCTGCATCGTGACAGGTGCGGCCTCGCAGCGTGGCATTGGCCGGGCGACGGCGCGGCTTTTCGCGCTGCACGGCGGGCGGGCGATCATTCTCGATCTCGACGCCGATGCCGCCGCTTCCGCAGCGGAAGAGCTCGGCGGCGCGCACCGCGGCTACGCCTGCGACGTGACCGACAAGGCCGCTTGCGAGGCAGCGGTCGGACGCGTCGTCGCCGAGTTCGGCAGGGTGGACGTTCTGATCAACAATGCCGGCATCACCCAGCCGGTCAAGTTCCTCGGCATCGACGCCAAGGGCTACGATGCCGTGCTCGACGTGAACCTCCGCGGCACACTCTACATGAGCCAGGCGGCGATCCCCTCGATGCAGCAGCAGAAGACGGGCTCGATCGTCTGCATGTCGTCGGTCTCGGCGCAACGCGGCGGCGGAATTTTCGGCGGCCCGCACTACAGCGCCGCCAAGGCCGGCGTTCTCGGCCTCGCCAAGGCGATGGCGCGCGAGTTCGGGCCAGACAACATTCGGGTCAACTCGGTGACGCCAGGCCTGATCCAGACCGACATCACCGGCGACAAGCTGACCGGCGATCTGCGGGCGAAGATCCTCGAAGGCATCCCGATGAATCGCCTCGGCGACGCCGAGGACGTCGCGCGGGCCTGCCTGTTCCTGGCCTCCGACCTCGCCTCCTACACCACCGGCGCCGTCATCGACGTCAACGGCGGCATGCTGATCCACTGAACCGAACCCACAACAACGGAGGAACCCCGTGACCACAATCATAGGGCACAACGTCGACTTGCCCGAGCGGGCCTACCGCATCCGGCGCCATGCGCTCCGGATGGGAGAGGTCCAGGGCCAGGGCTACATCGCCCAGGCGCTCGACATCGCCGACGTGCTGGCGACCGCCTACTTCCACGCCATGGACTACCGGCCGGAGGACCCGCACTGGGAAGGTCGCGACCGTTTCCTGCTTTCGAACGGGCACTATGCGATCGCGCTCTACGCCGCGCTCCTCGAGGCCGGCATCCTCCCTGAGGACGAGCTCGAGACCTATGGCGGCGACGGCAGCCGGCTGCCGATGTCGGGCATGGCGGCCTATACCCCGGGAATGGAGATGTCCGGCGGCTCGCTCGGCCTCGGCCTCTCGATCGGCGTCGGCATGGCGCTGGGGCTGAAGCGCAAGGGCTCGACCAACCGGGTCTACACCCTCTTCTCCGACGGCGAGCTCGACGAGGGTTCGGTCTGGGAGGCGATCATGTCGGCCGCCCACTGGAAGCTCGACAACCTGATCGGCATCATCGACGTCAACAATCAGCAGGCCGACGGCCCCTCAAGCCAGGTGATGGCTTTCGAGCCGCTGACCGACAAGCTCAACGCCTTCGGCTGGTTCACCCAGCGTGTCGACGGCAACGACATTGAGGCGGTGCGCGCCGCCTTCGACGCGGCGAAGGCCAACCCTGAACCGAAGCCCAGCATGATCATCTGCGACACCAAGATGGGTCGTGGCGTTCCCTTCCTGGAGGCCCGGGAAAAGAACCATTTCATCCGCGTCGAGGAGCACGAATGGCAACTCGCGATCGACGCCCTCGACGCCGGGAGGACCGCATCATGAGCACGATCGACACCAAGGCCCCCGCGGTCAAGAAGCCCAAGCTCACCACCTCGTCGATGATTGCCTCGATCGCGGCCGAGGGCCAGGCGACCAGGTCCGCACCGTTCGGCCACGCGCTGGTCGAGCTGGCCCGATCGCGGCCCGAGATCATCGGCATGACCGCGGACCTCGGCAAGTACACCGACCTGCACATCTTCAAGGAGGCGTTCCCGGACCGCTACTACCAGATGGGCATGGCCGAGCAGCTCCTGTTCGGCGCCGCCGCCGGGCTCGCACACGAGGGGTTCATGCCCTTCGCGACGACCTATGCGGTCTTTGCCTCGCGCCGGGCCTATGACTTCATTCATCAGACCATCGCCGAAGAGAACCTCGACGTGAAGATTGCCGCGGCGTTGCCGGGGCTGACCTCGGGCTACGGTCCGAGCCATCAGGCGGCCGAGGACCTGGCGCTGTTCCGGGCGATGCCGAACATGACGGTGATCGACCCCTGCGACGCGCTTGAGATCGAGCAGGTCGTTCCGGCGATCGCCGCGCACAAGGGGCCGGTCTACATGCGGCTCCTGCGCGGCAAGGTGCCACTGGTGCTCGACGAGTACGACTACAAGTTCGAGCTTGGCAAGGCGAAGCTGATCCGCGACGGCGCCGACGTGCTGGTGATCTCCTCTGGCCTGCTGACGATGCGGGCGCTGGAGCTGGCGAAGGAACTGGAGGCCGACAAGGTCTCGGTCGCAGTACTGCACGTGCCGACGATCAAGCCTCTCGACACCGCGACGATCCTGCGCGAGGCCGGCCGCACCGGTCGGATGGTGGTCGTCGCCGAGAACCACACGGTCATCGGCGGACTCGGCGAGGCTGTCGCGGGGGTCCTCCTCCGCGAAGGCGTCACGCCGAGGTTCCGGCACATCGGCCTGCCCGACGCGTTCCTGGCGGCGGGCGCGCTTCCGACGCTGCACGACCGCTACGGCATTTCAACGAAAGCCATGTCCGAGAGCATCAAGGGCTGGCTCTGACACGGTAGCGCGGCCGGCTACCCCGCGCCCAAGCCAAGAATCCGCGGCCGGCTCGCCGGCCCGGGACGACGTCGCCCGCTCGCGGGCGGCGAGCGCCCGGCCATGCGCCGGGCAAGTGAACAAAACCAAGGAGGAAGTCATGAAGAACCTGTTTTACGGCCTGTGCGTGGGCGTCACGCTCGCAACCTCTCCTGCCTGGAGCCAAGGCCTGCAACTGGCTCACAACGCCGCTGCCGGCAATCCCAAGGCCGAGGCCTCGCTCAAGTTCGCCGAGCTCGTCGACCAGAAGACCGACGGGCGGGTGAAGATCACAGTTGGCGAGAGCGCCCAGTTCGGCGACGACGTCGAGGCCCTGACGAGCATGCGTCTTGGCACCGTCGCCTTCAGCGCCAACTCGCAAGGCGCGACCTCAGGCGTGGTGCCGGAGTTCGGCGTGATCGGCCTGCCGTTCCTGTTCCAGACCCTGCCGCAGGCATGGGAAGTGCTGGACGGACCGGTCGGCGACAAGCTTGCCGAGGCCGCCGACGCGCAAGGGCTTGTCCTGCTCGCACTCTGGGACAACGGCATCCGCCAGGTCAGCAACAACACCCGCCCGATCGAGACGCCGGCGGATCTCAAGGGCATCAAGCTCCGGACACCGCCCGATCCGATGACCGTCGACATCTTCACGGCCCTCGGCGCCAACCCGACGCCGATGGCCTTCTCCGAGCTTTACATCGCGCTGCAGCAGGGCGTGGTCGACGGCCAGGAAAACCCACTGATGAACATCTATTCCTCGAAGCTCTTCGAGGTGCAGAAGTACATTTCGCTGACCGCGCACAAGTACAAGTCGACACCCCTCTTCGCCAGCAAGGTCGTCTTCGACACCTTCTCGCCGGAGGACCAGGAGGCGATCCGAGCCGCCGCCGTCGAGGCCGGCGCCTTCAACCGCGAGCTGTCGCAGAAAGCTGACGCCGAACTCAAGGTCAAGATGGAGGAGGCCGGCGTCCAGTTCAACGACGTCGATCCGGCGCCCTTCATCGAGGCTACAAAGCCGGTCTACGAGAAGTGGCACGCGCAGTTTCCCGATCTGGTCGACCTCGTCGAGCAGGAAGCCGCCAAGGCGGCGGGCTCGTGATGGCCGCGAACCTTCGGGAGGCCGGACGTCCGGCCTCCCTCGCGGAGATGATCGACATTGCGATCAGCTTCGCGGCAACGGCGATCTCGCTCTTCGCGCTGATCTCGATGTTTCTGGCCCTCTCCGCCGAAGTCGTGGTGCGCTACGTCACCAAGCAGAGCCTCGGCTGGCCGACCGAACTGCCCAACTTCATGTTTCCCTGGCTGGTAATGGCCGGAATCGTGCTGGCCGCCCAGCATGGCGCGCACATCTCGGTCGGCGTGCTGCTCGACAAGCTTGGCAAGCAGGCCGCCCGTTCGCTGCTTCTCGCCATGCAGGTCGTGATCGGCGCGACGTTCCTCTACCTGGCCTGGGTGGGGCTCGATGTCCTGAAGATCACCGGCAACGAGGTCTATCCGGTCACCGGTGTCTCCGCCCGCTGGGCCTATCTCGCCTTGATCGCCGGGTTCGCCGGCGTCGGCATCACCGCAGCCACCACGTTCGCCCGTCTCCTTGCCGCCCCTGAGCCGCGGTCGGTGCGGGCGCACAAAGCGGAGGAAGAGCTATGACACTTCTTATGATCCTCGTTTTCGCCGCGCTGTTGCTTCTGGCGTTCCCGGTCGGCTATGCCCTTGTCATCAGCTCCGGCCTCGCGGTCCTGACCCTCGGCACGGTCCCGCCGGCGATCGCCGTGGTGAAGCTGTTCCAGCCAACCCAAAGCTTCCCGCTACTGGCGATCCCGTTCTTCATCCTGTCGGGCGCCCTGATGATGAGCGGCACCCTCGGGCAGAAGCTCGTCAACTTCGCGGCCTCGCTTGTCGGCCGTTTTCATGGCGGCCTCACCCAGGTCACCGTAGTCGGCTCGACGATCTTCGGCGGCGTCTCCGGGTCGGCCGTCGCCGAGGCTTCCGCGCTTGGCTCCATGCTGATCCCGTGGCAAAAACGCGAGGGCTACCCAGCGGCCTTCGCCGCGGCCACCACGGCCTCTTCGGCGGTGATCGCCGGCCTGATCCCGCCCTCGATCCCACTGATCCTCTATGCGGCGGTGTCAAACGCCTCGATCGCCTCGCTCTTCCTCGCCGGCGTGCTGCCCGGACTACTCCTCGCCACCGGCATGATGCTCGTCTGCTACTTCAGCGGCCGACTCCGTGGCTTTCCGCTTCTGGCGCAGACGATCACGGCGCGCGACATCCTGAACTCGCTTGTGACGGCACTTCCGGCACTGCTCATGCCCGCCTTCATCGTCTTCTTGCTTCGGGCAGGCATCGCCACGCCAACCGAGGTCAGCGTCATCGCGGTCGCCTATGCGCTTGTCGTCAGTGCGGTGATCTACCGCGATCTGACGGTCAAGCGGGTCTACGCCGCGCTGGTCGGCACCGTCGTGACGACCGGCGTGGTGATGCTCGTGATCATGGCGTCGAACCTGGTCAGCTACGTGCTGATCGCGGAGGCCATCCCGGCCACCGTGACGACCTATGCGACGACCGTGCTCAAGGAGCCCTGGCTCATCATCCTCGCCATGAACCTGGTGATGCTGGTGGTCGGCATGTTCCTCGACCTGCCCGCGGCGATCCTGCTGCTCGGACCGACCTTCATCGCGGTGGGTCACGGCATTGGCATCGACCCGATCCAGCTCGGGGTGATGATGGTGGTGAACCTCTCGATCGGGCTCTTCACCCCACCGATCGGCACCACGCTTTTCATCTCCGCGGCGATCTCGCGGGAGAAGATCGGCGCCATCGTCCGAGAACTCTGGCCGTTCTACCTGGTCGCGATCACCGTGCTGGCGCTGATTTCCTACGTCCCCGCCTTCACCCTCTACTGACGAGAGCCGCCCCGGCCACCGGCCGTGGGCGGCTAAATCCATTCTTCCTCAAGGAAAAGCATCCGATGAAAACGATCGGCTTTATCGGCCTCGGCGCGATCGGCACGCCGATGGCGAAAAATCTCGCGAAGGCCGGCTTCGAGGTTCGCGGTTACGACGTCCGCGCGGAAGCCGTCGCGCGCCTCACCGACGCCGGCGGCAAGCCGGCGGCCTCGGCCGCCGAGGCCGCCGACGGCGCGGATCTCCTGATCCTCATGGTCGTCAACGCGGCCCAGGCCGAGCAGGTCCTGTTCGGCGATGGCGCGGCTGCGGCTCTGCCGCCGGACGGCATCGTCGCGTTGATGTCCACCTGCCCGCCCGGTGCGGTGGCCGAACTCGCGGCCCGCGTCAAGGCGCTCGGCCGCGGCTTCGTGGACGCGCCAGTCTCGGGCGGCGTGGCCGGGGCCAAGACAGCGACCCTGTCGATCATGGCGGCCGCGCCCGCCAACCTCGTCGACCTGGCGCGCCCGGCGTTCGCGGCGCTCGGCGACAAGATCTTCCACGTCGGCGAACGGCCCGGCCAGGGCGCCGCGGTCAAGACCGTCAACCAGCTCCTCTGCGGCGTACACATCGCCGCCGCCGCCGAGGCGCTGGCCCTCGCCGCCCGGATGGGCGTGGACCCCGCGGTCGCCTTGCCCATCCTCTCCGGCGCTTCGGCCGCGAGCTGGATGCTGAATGACAGAGGTCCGCGGATGCTTGAGGCGGACCCCGATCTGACGAGCGCCATCGACATCTTTGTCAAGGACCTCGGGATCGTCATGGAGGCCGGCCGCGAAGCGAAGTCACCGCTCCCACTCGCCGCCGCCGCCCATCAGCTGTTCCTGGCCACTTCGGGCCGCGGCGAAGGCGGTGCCGACGACAGCCAGTTGATCCGCACCTACCGCGCGATGACCGGATGAAGGTACATGCCCGCCCCGGCACTCCAACGTTAAATGCCGGTCTGGGCATTCCAAGCCAAGAAGGAGCTTGGCAGCCTTGTCCGCGGGCCGGAGGTCAGCGGGCGACTCCGAATGACCGGTTCAATGGCCCCGATTCCTCTGCGGTGGCATCGCAACAAACGGCGGCTCTCCGCCCTTCGTGTTCGGCCCAAAGCATTCATTGCGCCAATGCTGAGCTCTCGTGGACCAACCTCCAGATAGCCGTCATTCCGGACCATCCTCGCTATTGGCCGCTCCGGACGGAGACGATCCCGCACTACTTGGGCGCCGACGCTGCGAGGCGCGCGATCCAGCCGGCAGTCCGGAGGGCGTCGCGACCGACGCCGTGGATCATCGTCGAGGAAACCGCGTACTGGAAATGCAGTCCGGCAAAGTAGAGCCCCTCCACGTCGGTCGCCTTGCCAAACCTGTGGCGGGGCGCGCCATTGGAATCGAGCACCGGAAGGTCGATCCAGTCGAAGCCGGAGTCGAAACCGGTACACCAGACGACGCTGGCCACCTCGAGCTCACGGCCGTCCTCGCGAAGCGGCCGGCCGTCCCGGACCCCGTCGATCCGACCGACCCGCACCACGCCAGCGGCTTCGAGGTCGCCCGGACGCGTGCGGATCAGCGGCATGCCGTGACCGTGCATCTTGCTTCGGAACCTGCGTCCCATCGGCGTCCGCATGGTCAGGACGCGGTGGAACACGCCCCGAACGACCATGCGGATCAGCAGCTTGCGGCCCAGGTAGCTGGCGATGCGGAACGGCACGTTGCCGACATCGCGGCCGGACAGGTAGACCTTGTGCCGCGGCGCGAGGTCCATTGCGATCTCGGCCCCCGAATTGCCGGCTCCGACCAGCAGCACCGGACCATCGGGCAGCTGTCCGGGGTTGCGGTAGTCGTGCGAATGCATCTGGAACGTGTCGGTCCTCAGGTCGTGCGCGAAAGCCGGGATTCGGGGCGCCTGGTAGCTGGCGGCGGCAACCACGACCTGTCGCGCCGTGTATCGGCCGGACCCGGTGTCGACGACGAACCATACGCCCTGGCGACGGAGGCGGTCAACTCGCGTGCCCAGGCGCACGGGCAGCCGGAACCTCGCAGCGTAGGCCTCGAGATAGTCGGCCATCTCGTCTTTGGTCGGGAAGGCGTCCCCGTCGCCCGGAAAGCGGTAGCCGTCGAGCGAATCGAACTTGGCCGGCGTGAATAGGCGTAGGGAATCCCACCGGCGGCGCCACGTGTCGCCGACGCGCGGCGCGGCCTCGAGGATCGCGAAGTCGATGCCCCGACGCTGCAGGTGATAGCCGACCGAGAGTCCGGCCTGACCCGCGCCGATGACGACGACCTCGTGGTGTCGCGGCTCCGCCCTGTCGCGAGGCGGAGTAGCTTGCCGCGACGCGTCGCGCGTCGCTGCGGGCGTCGCCGGCGAGAGGCTGCGGAAAGCCGAACCGGCCTCGATCATGTCGGCAGGATGCGCGGCCTGCGGCGTGCCGTGTTCGGACCGGCGGCTGGCAGACTGGCGTTGCATGGGGATCCCTCCTTTTCAGAACAGGAAGCAAGCCTATCGGGGCGCGGCCAGTCGCACATCGTGAGGACGTCCCATGCGGGAAACGGTCGGGCATGGGGCGTTCGCCCCACGTCCGGAGGATGATCAGAGGAGGTCCGCCTTCATCGCTTTGGCGACCGCGGCAGCCCGGGTCGAGACGCCGATCTTGTTGAAGATGTTCTCGACGTGCCGGTTCACCGTCTTGGCGCTGAGGCCCAGCGCGTCCGCGGTCTCGCGGTTGGTCAGCCCCTCGGCGAGCCGCGCAAGCACCTCGCGTTCCCGCGGCGTCAGCGGGTTGCGCCGGCCGCCGCTGCTGCGGAGCGCGCGGGCGGCCGCCAAGTCGGGCTCCGCACCCAGATCGCGGAACACCTTCTCGGCCGCCGTCAGCTCGAGGTCCGCACTCTCGGCGTCGCCGAGCGACGCATAACCCCGGGCGATCTCAACTCGCAACCGCGCGGCAAGATAAGGCGCGCCGAGTTCGGCCCAGAAATTCCTGACTTTCGCCAGCAGGGCGATGGCCCCGGCGACGTTGCCGTTGGCGAAGTCGAGCGCCCCCCAGGCCTGGTCGGAGAGCATCGCCAGCATCTCGGTGTCGAACCTCTCGGCGATGTGCCGCAGCCGCGTAGCCGCGTCCGCCGCCTGGTCGAGCGCCCCCGCCGCGAGAAGGATTTCGACGCAGGCCGGCAGCAGCGCGGCCTGTCCCAGCAGATCCTCCGCTGCCGTCTCGACGGCCCGCAGGATAATGGTCCCGGCATCCTCCGTCCGTCCCTGCGCCCGGCGCAGGAGGGCAAGGCCCGGCTGCGGATCGCGGCCGAGGTCGCTGGCTTCGCGGTAGTGCGCTTCCGCGTCGGCGAACCGTCCCTGCAGCCGGCAGATTTCGCCCCGCCGGTAGGCGGCCGAGGCCATCGCCGTGCGTTCATTCGTGCCCTGCAGCTGCTCGGATGCCTTTCGCGCCTCCTCAAGTGCGGCGGCCCAGTCGCCTTCGAGCTGCATGATCTCGGCGCGGTGCACCAGGCACTGGCCGTTGAAGGCGCGGGCCTGCGGGTTGCGCGCGCACCAGGCGGTCAGCTCGGCGGTCCATTCGCGCGCGCGCACCATCTCCTGGACCCGGCAGCAGGCCGAGATGACGTCGCAGTAGACCACCGCGCAGACCAGCGGCGAGAGGCGGCCATCGGTGGCCAGCAACATGGTCTCGTCGATCGGCACGAAGCCGTCGGCGATGCGCCCGAGCGCGAACAGAATGCCGCCCTTCAGGCATCCGGCCAGCGCGACCAGGTCGGGGTCGCCGGCACGCTGCCCCATCGCGATGGCGTCGGTCCGCGGCGTCGAGGGCGGCATCGAAGGCGCCCCTGGAGCGGTGCATCTGGATCTGCGGCAACAGCAGGTATCCGCGCTGCGCGCAGTCCGGCGGCGTCCTCTCGGCATGACCGCCGGCGCGCTGCAGCCAGCCGGCGCCCCGGCTGACCTCGCCGATCATCATCAGCCGCAGGCCGGTCCAGAATGCGGCGCGTGCCGCCCCGACATCGTCGTCCAGCGCGGCGCAATGCGCATGGAGACGCTCGAAGGCGGCGAGCATGTCCTGATCCCGGCCGGAAATGGCCGCGGCCCAGCCCAGCGCCTCGATGTCGCCGGCCGCGAGAGGCGCGGCGGAATCGGCGAGCAGGAACAGGTCCGTCGCGTCCGACCATGCACCGTCCACGTAGGCTCTCCAGGCCCGCTCCCGCACGTTGCTGCCTGCGGTTCCCATCCCGCTATCATATCATCTCTCCGACGCGGCTTGCAAAGTCAGGCGCGGCATCGAGGTCCGCTCGCCACGATTTGAAGGAGCGTGGTCATCCGGCCGGCCTGTGCTGCGCGGCCTACTGACCGCTACCAATTACGGAATCCGGAAGCGCCGGCGGTAGCCCGCCGGCGTCATCCGCGTCGAGCGCTTGAACAGCCGCCGGAAGTAACTGGTGTTCTCGTAACCGACGGCGGCCCCGATCTCCTCCACCGAAGTGTCGCCGCGCTCGAGCCGGCGCTTCGCCGCTTCCACTCGCAGCGCCTGGACATAGGCGATGGGTGAGCGGTCGGCGGCACGGGCGAAGCGCCGGTTGAAGCTGCACCGGGCGATGCCTGTGCGCGCCGCCATCTCCTCGACCGGGTTCGCTATCATATAGTGGCGTTCCACCCAATCCTGGACCTCCAGGATCACCCGATCTCCGTGGTCGCGGCGCGGCAGGAAGCCGCGGAATGGCGCCTGTCCCTTGCCATGCCACTCCAGCATCATCAGCCGGGACATGCCGGCCGCCGCGGCCGGGCCGACGTGCCGCTCGATCAGATGCAGGGCGAGGTCGTGCCAGGAGGCGACACCGCCGGTCATCACCAGCTCGCCGCGGGCGCCGCCGACGATGAGAACCTCGTCGAGCCGTAACCGCACGTCGGGAAAGCAGCGCCGGAACGCCGGGGCGAAGGCCCAGTGAATCGTCGTCTCACCGCCATCGAGCAGCCCGGTCTCGGCAAGCAGCAGCACGCCGGTGCAGGCCGAGCAAAGCGTCGCGCCCTGGCCGTGCATCTGCCTGAGCCAATCCGCGAGCGCGGGCGAGCGCCCGGGCACCCAGTCCGACCCCTCGAACATCATCAGCGGCACGATCGCGATGTCGGTTCGGGCGACCTCGCCGCACGGGCGATGCGCGCCACGCGGCAGGGCGTGCGCGGCGCGGGGCGGCGCGGTCCCCTCGGTGACAATCTCGACCTCGAAAGGGTCGGCGGGCACCTCCGGCTCGATGCGGGCGAGCAGCGGGAACGCAGTCAAAGTCTCGTAGAGCCCGCTCAGCGGAGCGACCTGGGTGTCCTCGGTGGCAACGAGGCTGACGCGGATCGGCTCGGTCATCGGGCGCCCTTCTGGCGGATACAGACCGGGAGTGGCGAGTCTGGACCTCGATGGACGGGCCTGCAACCGGCAGAGTGGGGCATCAACCAAAGACGGGAGAGACATCATGGCAATCGAACTCAACGGCTGGGACGTGCAGGAGATGACCGAGGCGGTGGAGGGCGTAAGCGCCGCGCCTGAGACGGGCAACCTCAGCTGGAAAAGCCGTGTCGCCTGGGACGGCGGCTTCGGCCTCGATGTCAGGACGCTCGGCATCGGCCAGATGGGCGAGGTGATGACGCGGCCTTCACCCTGCGTGGCGATCATCCGCCCGAGCTGCTGGGCCGCAACACCGGGCCGACGGCGATCGAGACGCAGTTGGCGGCGCTGGGCGCTTGCATGACTGGGACCTATGCCGCGCAGGCAACGGCCCGGGGCGTCGCGCTCCGGCGCCTGGAGGCGGAGGTCGAGGGGCGGATCGACCTCAACGGCTTTTTCGGCATCCGTCCGACGCCGCCGGGGATCACGGATATCCGCCTGACCTTCCACGTCGACAGCGACGCCGGCGAGGACGTGCGGCGCGAGATCCTCGAGGCCACGCGGAAGCTCTCGCCGATCCATGACACGGTGACGACGCCGAAAGGCGTCGAGGCGCGGCTGGCGCAGGCCGGAGCCGGCTATGGGTGACGGGTTCGACGAGATTGTCACCACCCGCGACCGCCTGCGCGAGATTCGCAAGGCGCCGTCCCGCCTCGTCGCCGCTAAGGTCATCGACCCCATCGACGACATGTGCCGGCGGTTCGGCCCGGTCCATCGACGCGCGCACCGAGCGCTGGACGAAAGCGCTGCCAAAGGCGCCGGAGGACCTCTGGGACGCGCTGGTCGAGTTCGATGTCGACAGCCGCGAGGCGCTGTTCGCGCATTGCGCCGCGCTGACCGTCAATGCGGTCGACGAGGCCTACAACCACCGGCCCCCTGCGCTCGCCCATGCCGACCTGCTGGCGACGCGGCTCGGCCTCGACATGGCCGCCGCGGGCTGGACGCCGAGCGCCGGCGCCTATCTCGGCCGGGTCACCAAGGCGCGCATCCGTGAGGCGGTGCGCGAGGCGAATGGCGCGGACGCCGCCGATCGCATCGCCGGGCTCAGGAAGCCCGAGATGGTCGCAGCGGCCGAGGAGCTGCTCGGCGGTACGGGCTGGCTGACCGCGACCGGCCCCATCGACGAGGCCCGCCTCGGCCTTCTGCTGGGCGAGCTGCGCCTGCCCGGCATCAAGCACATCTGGCCGAGCTTCGCCGAACGCGCCGACAACGAGGGCTGGCCCGCCGCTCGTTTCCTCGCAGCCCTCGCCGAGCACGAGCTCACCGAACGCGCCCGCCGCCGCATCGAGCGCCACCTGGCCGAGGCGCGCCTGCCGCCCGGCAAGACCCTCGACAGCTTCGACTTCGACCCATCCCGGTCCATATCGTTCAGGGCGAGCTGATGAAGCTTGCCGATCCCACACCTGTAGCCGTCAAAGCCATTCATCCTCGACCGAATCTTGGTCATCTGCATGGTCATCAAAGAGGAGGACCAGAAGCTCGGCCGCGCCATGCCGAAGGACTAGGACGGCGTTACCCCTCTCGTGCGGTATGCTCTCGCGGACATAGTGGTCGAAGAGAACCCCGCCTGGGCCTTCGCCACGAAGGAGTGAGAAGACGCTTCTGATTGAGGTTGGTTCTCGCCATAACCGCTGTTGGGCAGTTTGGCCCGCGCAGTTATAGCGCGACGGATGGCGTCTCTCACCCTGAACGACAGAACGGCCCCCGGCTCGAGGTCGGCCCGAAGCGATCGACGAACGCGGCGGTCTGAGCTATGATCGAGTACGGTCCTTCGTCCGAGAATGTCGTGCTTATGGGTCGAATTTGCAGATCAGATCGTGCTTATGGGGTCGAGTCCGGGTCGGTTGGTTTTGGGTCGAGGTCCCCCAAGTCCTTCATCTGACTCAAGGCCGGATCTCAGGTTATGAGCCGTTTCACATGTGTTGTGATTTTACCCATAAACACTGAAAATCTCGACCCATAAGCCCGCCATGGGTTGAGCAGCCGAGATCCTTTCAACCTTTGCGAGAGGCGGCAGATCGAGAGCCCTTCGGGGCCTGCTCCAAGCTTCAAGAGGCCCGGCGTACGCCATGCCGCCGTCGGTACGTTCTGCCCACTTCGACCGGCTGGACCGACGCAGCGACGGGCCGTCGGAGCTGCAGCGGATCAGCCATCGACCTTGTCGGCCCTTACCGGTCATCCGCCCTTTCGCCATTGGTGCTGCGCAGCTTCGCTGAAGCCGCTGTCCGGATTACTCTTCTTGCACCGCACCGCCGACCTAAGCGCTGGCCTGGATACTGGTGTGAGGCATGGAGACCCAATGGCTTGAACGGCTCGGCCGCGTCAGATTTTCGCGCAGGTCATGCGGCATGAGCAGGCTCGGGAAAGTCGACACCGCGAACCTGTGCTGTTTCGAGCAGACGGGCCACGAGCGCTTTCGCGCCGCGGGCCCAGGCAGCGCGCTCAAGCATGTCACGAACGCGAGGCTCGATGCTTTCGAACGGCAAGATGGCGCCCTCGGCACATGCGTCGAGGCGGATGACATGGAAGCCGTAGCGGGTCGCCACGGGCTCGGGGGTGATGGCGCCCTCGGTGAGCGAACCCAGCGCCGCTTCGAACTCCGGCACGGTATCCCCCGCGCTGATCTGGCCGAGGCGGCCGCCGTTGGCCCGTGAGTCGCAGGCGGAATGTTCGCGGGCGATCCGCCCGAAAGCGCCAGGATCGCGGGTGATGTCGCTGATGAAGACCGTGGCGATCTCGCGGGCAGCGGCCCAGGCGGCGGGGTCGTCGGGCGCCGCGAGCAGCAGGATATGCGACGCCTCATAGAGATTCGGCGCGCGGAAACGATCTTTATGGGCCGAATAGAAGGCGCGGCATGTGGCTTCGTCCGGGGGGACAGGACGCACGTTGGCTTCGATCACGGCTCGCACCAGAGCCTCGTCTTCGGTCTCGTGCCTGCCCGGCGCGACCTCACGCGGCAACGGGGCGAGGTCAAGCCGTCGCGCCTCCTGCAGGAGCAGGGCCCGGACCGCCAGCGCCCGCGCCGCCGCCCGCCAAGCGAGGCCCGGCTTGCCTGGCGGCGCGGGGTGGTTCTGCGCCTCGGCGGCGATGAGGGCCGAGGGGATCACCTCGCCGTTCACCTCGACCTCGGGCTGGAGCGGCGGCCTCATGCCTTTTCCCACGGACGCTCGGGCGCCGGGGGCGAAATCCGGCGGCGGGTGCGCACGATCTGGTAGCCGGGACGCCAGAGGTAGCGCACCGGCACCGAGAGCATGTGTACCAGACGGGTGAAGGGGAAGAGCAGGAAGATGGTCAGCCCGAGGAAGATGTGCAGCTTGAAGAGGATGTTGGCGTCCGCGACGCTCTGCCAGGCATCGGTCCGGAAGGTGAAGATGCCCTGCGACCAGGTCATGAAATTGACCATCTCGCCGCCGTCGAGATGCTGCAGCGAGACGGTGATTGTCAGCACGCCGAGCACCAGTTGCGCCAGCAGCAGCACCAGGATGCCGATGTCGGCGAAGCTCGATGTGGCGCGGATGCGCGGGTCGGTCAGGCGGCGGTGCAGGAGCATGCCCCCGCCGGTGAGCGCGAGGATGGCGCCGACGCCGCCGACGATGATGGCGAGCCATTGCTTGAAGCCGTGGGTGATCCCGACCAGCTCGAAGAACCAGAGCGGGGTCAGCAGGCCGGCGAGATGGCCGAAGAAGATGATGAGCACGCCGATGTGGAACAGGACCGATCCCATGATCAGCTGCTTGCGGCGCAGGAGCTGGCTGGAGCTGGACTTCCAGGTGAACGGGACGGTCTCGTAGCGGGCGATGCAGCCCAGCGCCAGCACGGTGAGGGCGATGTAGGGATAGATCTGGAACAGCAGGAAGTTCATGTCCGTCCTCCTTGCGCGGTCTTGGCGTCGGTCCAGGCGGGCGCGGGGCCGGGTCCCATGCGGGCGAGCAGGTCGCGGCCCGTCGGGCAGCCGGCGTTGGGATCGGGGCCGAAGGTGACGGCGGCCTCCTCCCAGACCGCGTCGAGGGCTTCGAGATCCTCGGGGTCGTCGTCGGGCAGGGCGGTGATCTCGGCGAGAAGCTCGGCGACCGCCGGATTGGCGGCCAGGGCCTCCAGGGCGCGGAACACCGAGGCATAGGGGCTGGCGCCGCGCCGCTCCAGCCGCTCCGCCAGCGCGATCAGGATGTGAACCGCATCAGCCAGCATGTCGCGGGCCTCGGCCAGCGGGCGGGTCGAGAGGAATTCGAGAAGCATCGGCAGGTGATCGGGCAACTCCGGCCCCACGGGCTCGAAGCCACCGGCGCGGTAGGTCTCGAGCAGGTCGACCATGGCGGCGCCGCGCTCGCGCCCCTCGCCGTGGACGTGCTCGAAGAGGTTGAGCGACAGGGTGCGCGAGCGATCGAAGAGCAGCACGAAGCGTTCCTGCAGATCGAAGATGTCGTTCTGCGCCAGTTCGCGCAGCAGCGGCTCCAGCGCCTCGATCCGGGCCGCATCGAGCAATCCCTCGGCGCGGAGCGCCGGGGCGATCTCCGGCGCTGCCGCCTGCAAGTCGACGCCCGGATAGGTCAGCAGAGCCGACAGCGCCTTGAGCGTGACGATCATTGCTTCATTGCCTCCGGGATCGTCAGGCCGCGCTTCCTGTTGCCGAACAGCGTGCGCCCCGAGGAGCCGGTGGAGCAGCCGTTGCCGTCGGTGAAGCCGCAGCCGCCACGCAGGCCCATGATGTCCTCCTCCGCCAGTTCGCGGTGGGCGGTCGGGATGACGAAGCGCTCCTCGTAGTCGGCGATCGCCATGATCTTGTACATGTCCTCGATGATTTTCGGGGTCAGGCCAACGCGGGCGGCGATCGCCTCGTCGATCACCCCGTCGATGGTCTTGGCGCGCATGTAGCCGCGCATCGCAAGCATCCGTTCGAGCGCGGTGACGATCGGCGCCTCCTTGCCCGCCGTCAGCAGGTTGGCGAGGTAGCGCACCGGGATGCGGAGGCTTCTGACATCCGGCATCTCGCCGTCGTGGCCGATCTGTCCGGCCTCGGCGGCGTTCTGAATCGGGCTGAGCGGCGGGATGTACCAGACCATCGGCAGGGTGCGGTACTCGGGATGCAGCGGGAAGGCGATCTTCCAGTCCATCGCCATCTTGTAGACCGGCGAGCGCTTCGCCGCCTCGATCCAGTCCTGCGGCACGCCGTCGGCCAGCGCCATTTCCTGAATGATCGGGTCGTGCGGGTCGAGGAAGATGTCGAGCTGGGCCTGGTAGAGATCCTGCTCGTTCTCGGTCGAGGCGGCGGCCTGGATGGCGTCCGCGTCGTAGAGCACCACACCGAGGTAGCGGATGCGCCCGACGCAGGTTTCCGAACACACAGTGGGCTGGCCGCTCTCGATGCGCGGGTAGCAGAAGGTGCACTTCTCGGATTTGCCGGTTTCCCAGTTGTAGTAAATCTTCTTGTACGGGCAGCCCGACACGCACATCCGCCAGCCGCGGCACTTCTCCTGGTCGATCAGCACGATCCCGTCCTCCTCGCGCTTGTAGATCGCGCCGGAGGGGCAGGAGGCGGCGCAGCTCGGATTGAGGCAGTGCTCGCAGAGCCGCGGCAGGTACATCATGAAGGTGTTCTCGAACTGGCCGTAGATCTCCTTCTGCACCCCGTCGAAATTGTAGTCCTTCGACCTTTTCTCGAACTCGCCGCCGAGGATCTCCTCCCAGTTCGGACCCCACTGGATCTTCTCGATGCGCTCGCCGGAGATCAGCGACCGCGGGCGGGCGGTGGGGAAGTGCTCCATCTCCGGCGCCGATTGCAGGTGGTCGTAGTCGAAGGTGAAGGGCTCGTAGAAGTCGTCGATCTCCGGCAGGTCGGGGTTGCCGAAGATGTTGGCGAGGATGCGCCACTTGGCGCCCTGCTTCGGCTGGATGTGGCCGCTGGCGTTGCGCACCCAGCCGCCGTTCCAGCGCTTCTGGTTCTCCCAGTCCTTGGGGTAACCGATGCCGGGCTTGGTCTCGACGTTGTTGAACCAGGCGTATTCGACGCCCTCGCGGCTGGTCCAGACGTTCTTGCAGGTGATCGAGCAGGTGTGGCAGCCGATGCACTTGTCGAGGTTCAGGACCTTGCCGATCTGCGCGCGGATCTTCATCTCAGATCTCCATCTTCGCGACCGCGCCCTCGGCAGCCGCCTTGGTTGCAGCCGGCTGGTCGAGCCAGTCCACCTTGGTCATCTTGCGCACGATCACGAACTCGTCGCGGTTCGATCCCACCGTGCCGTAGTAGTTGAAGCCGTAGCTCAGCTGCGCATAGCCGCCGATCATGTGCGTCGGTTTCAGCACCGTCCGCGTCACCGAATTGTGGATGCCGCCGCGCCGCCCGGTGAGCTGCGAGCCGGGCGTGTTCACGATCTTCTCCTGCGCGTGGTACATGTAGGTGGTGCCGGGCTTGATCCGCTGCGAGACAACGGCGCGCGCGGTCAGCGCGCCGTTGGCGTTGTAGAGCTCGATCCAGTCGTTATCGACGATGCCGGCGGTCTTCGCGTCGTCCTCCGAGATCCACACCACCGGGCCGCCGCGGTTCATGGTCAGCATCAGCAGGTTGTCGGTGTAGGTCGAGTGGATGCCCCATTTCTGGTGCGGGGTGATGAAGTTCAGCACCACATGCGGCGTCCCCTCGCGCGCATCCAGATTGACCTCCTTGGTGATGGTCTTGAGGTCCACCGGCGGGCGGTAGACGGCCAGCGCCTCGCCGAACGCCCGCATCCACGGGTGGTCCTGATAGAGCTGCTGCCGCCCGCTCAGGGTGCGCCACGGGATCAGCTCGTGGACGTTGGTGTAGCCGGCGTTGTAGCAGACCTCCTCGCTCTCGATGCCGGACCAGGTCGGCGAGGAGATGATCTTGCGCGGCTGGGCGGCGATGTCGCGAAAGCGGATCTTCTCGTCCTGCTTGACCTCCGCCAGGTGGGTGTGATCGCGCCCGGTGATCTTGCCGAGCGCCTCCCAGGCCTTCACCGCCACCTGACCGTTGGTCTCCGGGGCCAGCATCAGCACCACTTCCGCCGCGTCGATGGCCGTCTCGATCTTCGCCAGCCCTCTGGTCGCGCCGTCCTCGAGCACCGCGTCGTTCAGCTCGACGAGCTGCTGGACTTCCGCCTTGGTGTCCCAGGCGATGCCCTTGCCGCCGTTGCCGATCTTCTCCATCAGCGGCCCGAGCGAGGTGAAACGCTTGTAGAGGTTCGGATAGTCCCGCTGCACGGCGATGTAGTTCGGCGCGGTCCGCCCGGGGATCAGCTCGCACTCGCCACGCTTCCAGTCCCGCACCTCGCCCTGCATGATCTCGCCGGGGCTGTCGTGCTGAAGCGGCAGCTGCACCACGTCGTCCTCGACCCCAAGCAGCTCCGGCGCGATCTCGCTGAACTTGCGGGCGATGGTCTTGAAGATCTCCCAGTCCGAGCGCGATTCGTAGGCAGGGTCCACCGCCGCCTGAAGCGGGTGGATGAAGGGGTGCATGTCCGAGGTATTGAGGTCGTCCTTCTCGTACCAGCTCGCCGCCGGCAGCACGATGTCGGAATAGACCGCCGTCGTGGACATGCGAAAGTCGAGGGTGACCAGCAGGTCGAGCTTCCCCTCCGGCGCCGTCTCGTGCCACTTCGCCTCGCGCGACCCGGCGCTTCCTTCCGTGCCGAGATCCTTGCCGAGCACCCCGTGCAGGGTGCCGAGCAGATGCTTGAGGAAATACTCGTGCCCTTTGCCGCTGGAGCCGAGCAGGTTCGAGCGCCAGACGAAGAGATTGCGCGGCCAGTTCTCCGGCGCGTCCGGATCCTCGCAGGACATCTCCAGCGCGCCCGACTTCAGCCCCTCGACCACGTAGTCCTTCACGTCCTTGCCGGCCGCCTTTGCCGCACGGCCCACCTCCAGCGGGTTGGTCTTGATCTGCGGCGCCGACGGCAGCCAGCCCATGCGCTCGGCGCGGATGTTGAAGTCGATCAGCGTGCCGTCCCAGTTGCCCTCCGGTGCGGTCGGGCTCAGGATTTCCTTCGGGCTGACCGTCTCGTAGCGCCACTGATCGGTATGCGCGTACCAGGCCGAGGTCGAATTCATGTGGCGGGGCGGCCGCGCCCAGTCGAGGGCGAAGGCGAGCGCCGTCCAGCCGGTCTGCGGACGCAGCTTCTCCTGGCCCACATAGTGGCTCCAGCCGCCGCCCGACTGGCCGACGCAGCCGCACATCACCAGCATGTTGATGATGCCGCGGTAGGCCATGTCCATGTGGTACCAGTGGTTCAGCCCGGCCCCGAGGATGACCATGGACTTGCCCCTGGTCTTCTCGGCGTTGAGCGCGAACTCGCGGGCCACCGTGGCGATGGCGTTGGCCTTGACCCCGGTGATCTTCTCGGCCCAGGCCGGGGTGTAGGGCACGTCCGCGCCGTAGTCGCTGGCGACCCAGTCGCCGCCCAGGCCGCGGTCGAGCCCGTAGTTGGCGCAGAACAGGTCGAACACGGTGGCCACCAGCACCTCGCCCTCGGTGGTCCGGATGCGGCGCACCGGCACGTTGCGGGTCAGCACCTCCGGGTGCTCACACTTCACGAACGGCCCGGTGGCGGCGCCGCCGAAGTAGGGGAAATCGACCCCCACCACCTCGTCGCGATGCTCCTCCAGGATCTGGGTCAGCCGCAGCGAAGTATTGGCCCGGCCGGCCTTCTCCTCGAGGTTCCACCTGCCGCCCTCACCCCAGCGAAAGCCGATCGAGCCGTTCGGCACGACGATCTCGCCCTTGCGCTCGTCCCAGGCCACGGTCTTCCAGTCCGGGTTGTTCTTCTGCCCCAGCGCATTGTCGAAGTCGCGCGCCCGCAGCATCCGCCCCGGCACGTAGCGCCCGTCCCGCACGTCGAGACGGACCAGCATCGGCATGTCGGTGTAGCGCCGCGCATAGTCCTCGAAATACTCCACCTGCCGGTCAAGATGGAACTCGCGCAGGATCACGTGACCCATCGCCATCGCCAACGCGGAGTCGGTGCCCGCCTTGGGCGACAGCCAGATGTCGGAGAACTTCGAGGCCTCGGAATAGTCGGGGCTGACGACGCAGGACTTCGCCCCGCGATAGCGCGCCTCGGTGTAGAAATGCGCGTCCGGGGTGCGCGTCTGCGGCACGTTCGAGCCCCAGAGGATCAGAAAGCCGGCGTTGTACCAGTCAGCGCTCTCCGGAACGTCGGTTTGCTCGCCCCAGGTCTGCGGCGAGGACGGCGGCAGGTCGCAGTACCAGTCGTAGAACGACATGCAGGTGCCGCCGAGCAGCGACAGGTAGCGCGCCCCGGCGGCGTAGGAGATCATCGACATCGCCGGGATCGGCGAGAAGCCGAAGACCCGGTCCGGGCCGTATTTCTTCGTGGTATAGGCGTTGGCCGCCGCGACCATCTCCGCCGCCTCGTCCCACGAGGCCCGCACGAAGCCGCCCTTGCCGCGCACCTGCACGTAGTCCCGGCGCAGTGCCGGATCGGCCTGGATCGCCGCCCAGGCTGCCGTCGGGCTCTTGGTCTCCCGCATCCGCCGCCAGGTCTTCAGCAGCCGGGAGCGCACCAGCGGCGTCTTCACTCGGTTCGCCGAATAGAGGTACCAGCTGTAACTGGCACCGCGCGAGCAGCCGCGCGGCTCGTGGTTCGGCAGATCCGGCCGGGTGCGCGGATAGTCGGTCTGCTGCGTCTCCCAGGTGACGATTCCGGACTTCACGTAGATCTTCCACGAGCACGATCCGGTGCAGTTCACCCCGTGCGTCGAGCGCACGATCTTGTCGTGCCGCCAGCGGTTCCGGTAGACCTCCTCCCAGGTCCGGCTCTCGCCGGTCAGCTCGCCAAGCCCGTCCGCGAAGGTGCCGAGGCTCTTCTTCTGGAAGAAGTTCAGTCGGTCGAGAAGATGGCTCATGGGCTTGGCTCCCTTCGGTCAGGCAGGCACGGCGGCGGAGGGGGACGGCGCCGAGCGGCGGCGCTCGATGTCGTGCAGCAGCCCGCCGGGCCGGCTGTACCAGACCCAGGTCACGGCGAGGCAGATCGCGTAGAACACCACGAACCCCCACAGCGCCATCGCGGCACTGCCGGTCATGGCGATCGAGGTGCCGTAGGCTTTGGGGATGAAAAACGCGCCGTAGGCGGCGATCGCCGAGGTGAAGGCGGTAATCGCCGCGCTCTCGCGCTCGACCTGGCGGCGCGTCTCATCGACCCCCATGCCCGGCATCAGCTGCGGAACGTAGTCGCCCACGATGTGGGGGATCATCTGGAAGGTCGAGGAGTTGCCGACGCCGGTAAAGAAGAACAGCGCCATGAACATCGCGAAGAAGCCGATGAACGAGCCCGTCGACAGGAAGAACAGGACGCCCAGCGCCGCCGCGATCATCCCGAGGAACACCCAGAAGGTGACACGCGCGCCGCCGTACTTGTCCGCGACCCAACCGGTCCAGGCCCGGCTCAGCGCGCCGACCAGCGGTCCGAGGAACACGAACTGCAGCGAATTCACTTCCGGGAATGCAGTCTTGGCCAGCAGCGGGAAGCCCGCGGAGAAGCCGATGAAGCTGCCGAAGGTGCCGGTATAGAGCAGGCACATGATCCAGTTGTGCTTGCGCTGGAAGATCACCGCCTGCTCGGAGAATGATGCCTTGGCGTCGGCGATGTCGTTCATGCCGACCCAGGCCGCGATCGTGCAGAGCACGATGAACGGCACCCAGACGAAGCCGGCGTTCTGCAGCCACAGCTGCTCGGTCTCCGAGATCTGCTGCGGAGCGCCGCCCAGCCCACCGAACACCCCGGCGGTGATGACGATGGGGATCAGGAACTGCATCACCGAGACGCCGAGATTGCCGAGACCGGCATTCTTGCCTAGCGCCGCGCCCTTTTCCTTCTTCGGGAAGAAGAAGCCGATATTGGCCATCGACGAGGCGAAGTTGCCCCCGCCAAACCCGCACAGCAGCGCCAGCACCAGGAAGATGAAATACGGCGTCTCCGGGTTCTGCACCGCATAGCCAATGCCGAAGGCCGGCAGCAGCAGCGAGGCGGTGGAGACGGTCGTCCACAGTCTGCCGCCGAAGATCGGCACCATGAAGCTGTAGAAGATGCGGAACGTCGCGCCCGAGAGGCCGGGCAGCGCCGCCAGCCAGAACAGCTGGCTCGGCGTGAAGTCGAAGCCGATCAGCGGCAGCTTGGCCACCACCACCGACCACACCATCCAGACCGAGAAGGCGAACAGCAGGCAGGCGATTGAGATCCACAGGTTGCGGGTGGCGATCCGGCGCCCGGTCTTCTCCCAGAAATCCGGATCCTCCGGCTTCCAGTCCGCCAGCACCCAGGCAGGCGAATGGACGCCCGGCACATGGATATCCTGCATCTCCGGCAGTTCGGGCAACTCGTCGAGCGGAACGGTGCCGGCGGCGCGCTCCATGGCGCGGATCGAAAGATGCATCCAGGTCAGCGCCAGACCGACCAGCAGGAACAGGAAGGCGAAGCACGAGGTGTAGATCCCGGTCAGGTCGAGCAGCGCGCCGAACGCGATCGGCAGCACGAAACCGCCCAGCCCGCCGATCATTCCGACGAGCCCGCCGACCGAACCGACATTGGCCGGATAGTAGACCGGGATGTGCTTGAAGACCGCCGCCTTGCCGAGGCTCATGAAGAAGCCCAGCACGAAGATGGCGATAACAAACGGCCCAAAATCCATCTGCGTCGAGAACGCGATCGGCCCATTCACGCCGTGGATCACGTAGTTGGTCGGCGGGTAGGACAGCATCAGGAGCACGACCATCGAGAAGCCGAAGGTCCAGTACATCACCGTGCGGGCGCCGCGCCGGTCCGAGAGGTGCCCCCCGTAGGCACGGAAGAGGCTGGCCGACAGCGAGAACGTCGCTGCGGCCATGCCGGCCGTGCGGATGTCGACTGAGTAGACGTTCACGAGATAATGCGGCAGCCACAGCGCCAGCGCCACGAAGCCGCCGAACACGAAGAAGTAGTAGAGCGAGAAGCGCCAGACCTGCAGGTTCCGCAGCGGTTCCAGCTGTGACTCGATCGTCGGCCGCTGTCCCGCCTTGCGCCGCGCCACCGACTCCGGATCGTCCTTGGCCGCGAACCAGAAGACGACCGCCATGACCGCGAGCACGGCGGCCCAGATCTGGGCGACGGCCTCCCAGCCCCAGGCCACCATCACCAGCGGCGCGATGAACTTCGTCACCGCGGCGCCGACGTTGCCGGCGCCGAAGATCCCCAGCGCGGTGCCCTGCCGCTCCTTCGGATACCAGTGCGACACGTAGGCAACGCCGATCGCGAACGAGCCGCCGGCGAGCCCGACGCCGAGCGCCGCCAGCAGGAACTCGGAATAGCTGTCGGCGTTGGTCAGGGCCCAGGTCGCCAAGGCTGTCAGCAACATCTGTGCGGTGAACACCACCCGGCCGCCAAACTGTTCAGTCCAGATCCCGAGGATCAGACGCGTCAGCGACCCAGTCAGCACCGGCGTTGCCACGAGCAGGCCGAACTCGGTTTCGCTCAATCCGAGTTCGGCTTTGATCTCGACCCCGATGATTGCGAAGATTGTCCAGACCGAGAAGCAGATCGTGAACGCCACCGTGCTCAGTCCGAGCGCGCGGTTGCTTTTTGATGAAACAGCGGGGTCAATTGGAAGCATGCGAAACCCTCGTCGCGTTCATGGGTGGGCCACAGGCCTGACGAACTCCCTTTTTGCGGAGTTTAGACATAGAAAATTGATCCGCATCAAGTTTGAGCTACTTAATGGTCCATCCAAAACGTCCGATGATTATTTTTATTCAATTCCGGACAATTTTGGATCGGCCGGCTGAGCGACGACGACGGCGTCGTTGACACGCCTCCATTGTAGCCTTGATAACTATCAAGCAGGAAGCTTTGGGGGTGCGATGCGCGAAGAGGATGTCTCGGAGATTCGACAACTCGCCCTGTTCCGCACGATCTCCGCCTCGGGCTTCAACACCATGATGCGCGGCGCCTACCTCCAGACCTTCCCGCCGGTTATGGAGCTCGTCCGCGAGGGCGGCCGCGCCGACTTCCTGCATGTGGTCGTCGAAGGTGCCGTCGAACTACTTGCCGGCTGGAACGGCCGCGAAGCCACCTTGTTTACGATGGGTCGGGACTCGACGTTCATCCTGGCGGCGACGATCACCGATCACCCGTACCTCATGTCGGCGCGAACGATCGGCCGGAGCCGGATCGCGCTCATTCCCTCGGAAGATGTGCGCGAGGTGTTCGCGAACGACAGCGACTTCGCCTGCGCCGTCGTCGATGAACTTGCAGGCCGCTTCCGTGAGTCGATCCGTCTCACCAAGAACCTCAAGCTTCGAACATCGATCGAACGCGTGGCCAACTATCTCCTCGCGGAACACACGGCTTCCGGTGACAACGGATTTGTCAATCTGCCCCACGACAAGCGCTTGATCGCCTCGTTCCTCGGGATGACCCCCGAGAACCTTTCTCGCGCTTTCGGGGCGCTGAAGCCTTATGGTGTCCGAGTGGACGGCTCGCGCATAGTGATCGAAAGGCCCGAGCATCTTGCAAGACTGGCAAAGCCCACGTCGCTTATCGATGCTCCGGATTCGACTGCGCCGAGCAAGTCTGCCGCAGACGCAACCAGCTGAACGCAGCCAAAGCGGCCGCAGCAGCCGAGCGCTGTGAAGGGAGCGCTCAACCGGATTGACAATCATCCATTAGGAGCAACCGGTTTGGCCGGCGCGAAAGCCTTTACAATATGCCCAACAGTCGCGCTCGCACGACCTTCTCGACTTCGGCAACGAAAGACTTCAATCACATATCAGTTCGGCCGACGGGTATGTCTGAAACTTCGCGCGGATTCATGGCTGAGTTTGCGAGAACTTGGCAATATCCAATGTCCGATAGGTCCAGCCAAGCTTTGCTGCGACTGCTATCGACCGCATCCCGCCCTTCGTGATCGGCCCTGACCGGTCATTCAGCGAGTGCGAGCAGCTGCATCGCAGCATGCCATTCCGCCTCGCGAGCTCGCCAGCTTGCATCTTTTGCGGTCCGAACAGTCGTCGCCGCGCCCCCGCTCATTTGAAAACGAGTAGCCTCGGCCGGAGGGCTCGCTCAATGCAGCACGACAAGCACATCGGAGGCTGAACTCGCGCAAGGAGTATGCGCGCCGGTATGAAGCGGGAAGAGAGTCGTCGGCTCGGGCCACTGATATTGCGTGGGGGTCAGCCCGTGACCTTGGTCCCGAGCTCATGGCCTTCCGCGGCGGTGCTGCCGGCGCGCAGTTCCTTGACGCTGCGCAGGTCGCGACGCGCCGCTCCGGCCCAGTCGCGCGTCGCCACGCGCGGGGTCTCGAGCCGCCTGGTCGCGGCCGGAATACTGTCGGCGTACTGCGGCAGCCAATTCGCCTGCGCGACCAGCAGCTCGTCGACCATCTGCCAGACCTCGTCGGGGGTGCAGATCGCTCCCACCAGCGGGTCGTGCAGCACCGCCTGCTTCAGGAGCGTGACGTCGCCGGTGATCGCCGCGCGCACCGCCATGCGCTGCACGTTGACGCTCGCCGAGCAGGTCGCCGAGCAGGCGAGCGGCAGCGTGATTCCCTCGATCATGTTGATGCCGAAGCGATCAACGAACCCCGGCCTCTCGACGATGCAGTCCTCGGGCAGGTTGGTGATGGTGCCGCCATTGCGGACGTTGAAGTGCCCGCGATAGCTGCGCCCGGTCTCCAGCGCCTCGAGGATATGGCTGGCGTGCTCGTCGGTGCGCTCGTGCTGGTCGAGCGGCTTGCCCGCCTCGGCGAGAAACCTGGGGAAGTTCTCCTCGAACCAGTTCCGGTTCTCGGTGGTGTAGCGCAGGTAGCCGCCGGTTTCGCCGTGGATCCAGTCGGAGAGATCGATCCAGTCCATGATCTGTTCCGGGCGCTTGCGGTACCAGGGCAGGTACTCGCTCAGATGCCCGTTCGACTCCGTCGAGTAGAAGCCGAACCGCTTCAACACGTCGATCCTGACCTTCTCCTGCTTGGAGAAGACCGGGTGGCGCTCGAACGGGGCGAGGATCTCGTCGCAGTCCACCTCCCGCCCGTTCACCCGGATGTCGAGATACCAGGTCTGGTGGTTGATCCCCGAGCAGACGATCTCGACCTCGCCCATCGGCACGCCGAGCGCGCGGGTGATCTGGCGGTGGCCGTTCTGCACCCCGTGGCACAGTCCCACCGTCTTCACGCCGCCGTGCTCAAGCGCCGCCCAGGTCATCATCGCCATCGGGTTGGCGTAGTTGAGCAGCCACGCGCCCGGCTCGGCGACCTCGCGGATGTCCTTGCAGAACTCGAGCATCGCCACGATGCCGCGCTGGCCGTACATGATGCCGCCGGCGCAGATGGTGTCGCCAACGCACTGGTCGACGCCGTACTTGAGCGGGATGCCGATGTCGTCGGCGAACGCCTCGAGGCCGCCGATGCGCACGCAGTTCATCACGTAGCGCGCCCCCGCCAGCGCCTCGCGGCGGTCGGTGGTGGCGCTGACGCGAGTCGGCAGGCGGTTCACCTCGACGATGCGACGGATGATCTGCGCGATCATGTCGAGATTGTGGGCGTTGATGTCGGTCAGCGCGATCTCGATGTCGGCGAACTCCGGCACCTTCAGGATGTCGGAGACGAGCTTCTTGGTGAAGCCGACGCTGCCGGCTCCGATGATTGCGATCTTGAAGGCGGTCATGTTGCGAGTTCCTCGGTCAGGGAGTCCAGAAAGCGGCGGTGGCCTTCCGCCCGGCCCGCCGCGATCCGGTATTCGGATCAGCTCGGCCGCGGTCTTGCGGGCATGGGCGCGAACCTTTGGCCGCGCGGCCAGCTCGGCCTTGGCCACGGCCGGGTTCAGGAGCCCGAGCCCGTCCAGTACCGGCATGTGCAGATGGTGGCCCACGTGTGGCATTCCGAGCGGGAACGGGGCGAAATCCTCCGCGCCCGGCATCTTGCGCGACCAGAGCGCCAGCCGCTCGCGGATGGCGTCGGGATGGCTCGCCGCCACCTCGCGCCAGAACGCGGTGTCGCGGCGGCCGGAGACATAGTGCAGCCGGATGAAGTCGCGGAAATCGTCGACCTGCCGCGCCACCGCCGCGTTGTAGCGCTCGGGGTTTTTCTCAGACGACTTGCCGAGCAGCGTGGTCAGCAGGATCAGTTGCACGACAGTGCCGTGGATCGACGTCGCCTCCAGCGGCTCGAGAAACGCCGAGGAAAGCCCCAGCGCCACGCAGTTGCCGATTCAGCTCCGCGACAGCCGCCCGGCGGCGATGCGGATCTCGTTGCGCGGCTCAATCGGGCGGCCGAGCGCCGCCTCGATCTCGGCCTTCGCTGCGTCCGGCGTCAGGTGCAGGTCGGAATAGACGTAGCCGCAGCCGTAGCGCCGCGCGGTCGGGATGCGCCACATCCACCCCGATCCCTGCGCCCAGGCGAGCGTGAACGGATCGATCTCCTCGCCCGGCTCGAGGTCGATCCAGAACGGCATGGCGCGGTTCACCGGCAGCACGTCGGCATAGCCGATCCAGTCGGCGCCCATGTCGGAGATCAACCGCCGTCGAGACTACGGGCGCCAAAGGAGATTGGCCGTTTCGCGCAGAAACGAAGCTCGAGGACAAGATTGACGCCAAACTGTTGCCCGTAGGAATTCCTACGGCGCTCGGCGGTGATTAACCCTGAGTCGGGTGAAGGAAATCTCAGAAAGAACAAAGCCCTGCCGACACGAGGGCCGGCAGGTCCGCCGGATGACGTTGTCGAACGGCCACAGGGGTCGCGTGGGCTTCGCTGTTAGGGTTGGAGGACGGCCTCAGCCTCGATCTCGACCTCGTAGTCGCCGACCAGCTTCGCCTCAACCATAGTATTGGCCGGCTGCACGTCGCCGAACACGCGGCCGTGCGCTCGCGCAACTGGCTCCCATTTTGCAATGTCGCGGATGAAGATGCGCGTGCGGACCACGTCCTCGATGCGGCCGCCGAGGCCGGCGATCGCTGCCGCGATCTTGTCCAGGATGTAGGTGGCCTGCGCCCCCGGGTCGCCCGGCGCGACGCAGCGGTCGACACCGCGGGTCGCGGTCGTGCCGGACACACAGATGCGGTCGCCCACCCGCACCGCTCGGCTGTAGCCGGCGACAGCTTCCCACACGCTGCCTGACGGCGCGCGCAGTCGGCCGGGCCGGTTTGGGACCGGCTCGGCGCGGTAGAAACCGAGGATAGCCACGAGATGATGGCTGAGGTCGCCGGAGGCGGTCAGGTACGGCGGCTTGCGATACTCGTCGCCACAGTCGCCCGGAATCGGCGTCGTGGCCGAGAACGCCGCCTCAAGCCGCTCCCGGTCCTCGGCATCGAGCGAGAACTCGAACACCCTTCGGTTGTCCTCGCGGTGCTCGCTCTCGGTGATCCGCGCCCCGATGATAGCCGCCGCCACCGAGGCATGGTCGAGCACCCAGCGGGTTGCTACGTTCGAGACCGACACGCCGTGCTTGCGCGCGATCTCGGCCGCGGCCGAAAGGATCGCCTGCAGCGGTTCCCAGCCGCCGGCCGTATCGATGAAGCGTTTGTACTTGGAGCGGCTCCAGTCGGCGATGCTGGTGGGCTCGGGGCGCTCCAGCCATTTGTCGGCAAGGAAGCCGCCGCAGAGCGTGCCGTAGGCGAGGAGCGGCACGCCGGTCCGGGAGCAGATCTCGGTGAGCGGACCGGCCGCCCGGCGGTCGATCAGCGAGAACGAGACCTGCTTGCTGGCCACCGGGATCCCGTCGGCGAGCGCGAGGGCCAGATGCGCGGCGTCGAAGTTGGTCACGCCGATCGCGCCGATCATGCCCTCTTCGCGCAGCAGGTTCGTTTCGTGAAGCGCGTCGAGCCAAGCCGGATGCTCGAAGGTCCACCAGTGCAGCTGCAGCAGGTCGACTTTCTTCACGCCGAGCCGGTCGAGTCGGGCCTGCACCCCCGCCCGCACGATGTCCGCCGTCATCTGCCCGGGCTCCGGGCACCATTTGGTCAGGGCAAGGGGCGGGCCGGCGGCGCGAGGCCGCGCGATCAGGCGTCCGGTGATCAGCTCGGCGCTGCCGTAGTGGTCGGCCATGTCGAAGGTGTCGAAGCCGGCACGGGCATAGGCTTCGAGCGCCTCCGCGCCGCGGTCGAGGTCGACCGGGCCGTCGTCCTTCTCCAGATCGGCGACCTGCCAGGGACCACAGATCAGGCGGCTGATGTTCGGGCCGCCTTCCAAGGCGACACGGTCAAGGGTATTTGGCATGGCGGGATCCGTCGGCAGGAAGGGGAGGCGTGGACTTGCGGGCGAGATGGCGCGAGACGGTACGCAGCTCGCCGAGGATGCCGCGCGGCCGAACGAGCAGGATCGCGCAGAGTGTGACGCCGATCAGAACGATCTGCAGCGATGCGGCGCGAGCCTGCTGGTCAGGCGGGAACAGCGACGAGACCACGCCGGCGGAGACCGCCCAGAGACCCCAGACCACCACGGCGCCGAGGATCGCGCCGCGGTTGTTGCCGGAGCCGCCGACGATCAGCATCGCCCAGACCTGGAAGGTCAGGGTGGGCGCGTAGTTGTCGGGGGCGATGAAGCCGATGAAGTGCGCCTGCACCGCGCCGGCGAGGCCCATGATCGCGCCGCCGATGGCGAAGGCCTGCAGCCGGAAGCGGAGGGCGCTCTTGCCGAGCGCCTTCGCGGCCGTCTCGTCCTCGCGGATCGCGCGCAGCACCCGGCCCCAGGGGCTGCGGAGCAGCCGCTCGAGGCCGAGATAGAGCAGCCCGACCACGACGCCGAGCAGCGCCAGGTTCAGCCCCGCGAAGAGCGCCGGATTACTCGCGGTAGCGGCGAACGGGCGCGGGATAAAGCCAATGCCGAAGGGTCCGCCGGTCAGCGGTTCCAGGTTGAGCATGCAGAGGTGTACCGCCACCGCGACACCGAAAGTCGCGATCGCCAGATAGTCGGCCCGGAGCCGGATGGTCACCGCGCCGACGATGAAGCTGGCAAAGCCGGCCGCCAGGGCGCCGCCGGCCCAGCCGACGGCGATCGGCAGGCCGAAGCCGCCGATCCGGTCCGCCGCGTCGGGGGTGGTCAGCAGCGCCGAGGTGTAGCCGCCGATAGCGACGAAGCCGGCGATGCCGACGTTGAAGAGGCCGGTCTGGCCGCCTGCCAGAAGGGCATGTCGGTCGGGTTCACCACCGCCGCCGCTCTGGTCAACGAGCTGATGGAAGCCCGCGACGAGCGTCGGCTGCTGCGCTTCCAGAAACAGATGGCCGGCCACAAGCTTCTCATCATCGACGAGCTGGGCTTCGTGCCGCTGTCCAAGACCGGCGCCGAACTGCTGTTCGAACTGATCTCCCAGCGCTATGAGCGCGGCGCCACGCTGATCACCAGCAACCTGCCGTTCGACGAATGGACCGAGACCTTCGGCACCGAAGCGGGGGCGGGCGCTTACGGTGGATCCGCACCAGCTCTACGGGCTCGAGCTCAACCCCCGCGCCGTGCCTATCGCCGAGCTCGTGCTCTGGATCGGCTTCCTGAATTGGCAGATCAGGACGGGCGTCGACCCATGTCTTACATGGCAGAGACGCGCATGATCCGGCAGGACCGCCAGCGGCGGCATGCCGCGCTTCTTCGTCGCGCGGTAGCTGCCTGAACCTGTCCTTCGGCGTTTGGCGGAAACTCTATCGGGCAGGAACGGGCCCCCGCCAACGGGCCGGAGTAAAGGAAACTCGTGGCCGGGCCGGTCCGCGGCTCTCAGCGAACCTGTCTCGCTGGATTTCCGCCCGTCGCAAGGCGGATCGATCTCCTTCTTGTCGAAACATCTTGCCAACGAGGAAACCCATGACCGACATTGCGACCGCCGACCTCGACGTTCTCGTCGACCTCAAGACCGTCTGTCACGCGCGCGCCAGTTCGGCCTGCTTGCCCGGCGAGCTTGCAAGATGGACCTCCCAGTCGCCCCAGGCCGCCAGCAGCGCCGCCGGCGACAGCCCGAGCGTCGCCCGCGCGGCCAGGGCGTGCAGCGACCGGTCGAGGATCAGCGCCGCCGCCTCCATCGGCTCGGACTCCACCGATGGCCCGGCCTCAGAGCCCGGCCGGACCCGCGGCCGCGACACCGGCCGCCCGCTCGGCACGATCCGGTTCACGCCGGCCGTCCCGCTTCGCCCGGCCTCACGCCTCGGCTTCGACCGGCGTCGGCGCCGGCGTCAGCGTTTCGCCGACCTCGCGCTGCACCTCCTCGGTCGCCTCGCGCACCTGCGCGGCGCAGAGGCCGGTCACCGCCTCGATTTCCTCCGCATACTGCCTTGCCGTCGTCTCCAGGTACTCGTTCCAGGTCGACAGCGTGTCCGGCAGGGTCCGGCAGCCGGCCATCTCGTGCATGGCGCGGCGATTCGCCTCGAGGCGCCGGGTCACGAAGCGCATGCCTTCGCCGTAGAGCCGGCCAGCACGCTCCACCGCATGCTGCTGCGCGACCGTCGCCGCCTGGAAGGCGCGCGCTCCGCTGCCGATCAGCGCGATGCTCGGTGCGGCGGCCTCGAGCTCGTCTGCGCGGGGCGAAATCTTCATGGGGTTTCCCTCCCGATGTCTCCGACACCCCAGCATGTCCGCTCCGCGCCGACCGCGACATGATCTGCGTCAAATTCCCGCGCCGGGGCGGCGCTCCGAATCCTTGACGCGGATCAAGGCGCGCGGCCTTGCCCGATGCGACAAGCGCGGCAGGAACCGACTTTCGGAGGCCCCAGATGAGCTATCCCACGCTGCTTCTCCACATGGACCTCGAGCAGTCCAACGCCGCCCGGCTCGCCGTGGCGACCGATCTCGCCGAGCGCTTCGACGCGCTCCTGATCGGCACCGCGGCCGCCAACCCGCAGCCGCCGGTGTTCGCCGACGGCACCTATCCGGTCGACACCTTCGAGGTGGACCGGCAGTCGGCCCGGGACGCCATGGACAAGGCCGAGGCCAGCTTCCGCCAGGCGCTGAAGCGCCGCGAGAACCGCATCGAGTGGCGCGATGCCTTCGCCCCGCCCGCCCGGTATGTCGCCCGGGAGGCGCGCGCGGCCGATCTCGTGATCACCGGCACCCGCCCGCCCGAGTTCCTGCCCAACCCGAACTGGCGCCTCGATGGAGGTGATCTGGTGATGCGGGCCGGTCGCCCGATCCTGTTCGTTCCCGAGGCGCACGACCGGCCGCTCGATGCCCGCACCGTCGTCCTCGGGTGGAAGGACACCCGGGAATCCCGCCGCGCCGCCTGCGACGCGCTGCCGCTGCTCCGGATCGCCGGTCGGGTGATCGTCGCCGCGGTCGCGGAGGAGGCCGGGCAGCACGACGCCCACGCCGCCGCCGGCGACGTGGCGGCCTGGCTCGGCCGCCACGGTATTGCCGCCGAGGCGCGCTGCCAGCCGCTGATCTCCGATCCCGCCACCGAGCTTCGCCGGCTCGCCGAGGACGAAGGCGCCGAGCTGATCGTCATGGGCGCGTTCGGCCAAAGCCGCACCCGCGAGTGGATCTTCGGCGGCGTCACCCACGACCTTCTGACAACGGAGATTGCTCAATGCCTGCTGATGTCTCACTGAGCTCGCACGACGAAGCCCGCGGCCGCCGGCCGAGCAAGGCGAAGATGAAGGCCGCCGTCTTCGTCGAGCCGAACCGCATCGTGCTCGAGGACAAGCCGGTTCCCGAGGTCGGACCGCTCGACGCGCTGATCCGGATCACCACCACGACGATCTGCGGCACCGATATCCACATCCTGAAAGGCGAATATCCGGTCGCCCGGGGCCTGACCATCGGCCACGAGCCGGTGGGGGTGATCGAGAAGCTCGGCGCCGCGGTCGAGGGCTACGCCGAGGGCCAGCGGGTCATCGCCGGGGCGATCACCCCGTCGGGCCACAGCGCCGCCTGCCTCTGCGGCTTCCATTCCCAGGACGGCGCCGGCACCCGGCACGGCTTCCGGCCGCTCGGCGGCTGGCGCTTCGGCAACACCATCGACGGCGCCCAGGCGGAGTACCTGCTGGTGCCGGACGCGATGACCAACCTCGCGCCGGTCCCCGAGGGGCTGACCGACGAGCAGGTGCTGATGTGCCCCGACATCATGTCGACCGGGTTCTCAGGTGCCGAGAGCGGCGCGGTGCGCATCGGCGACACCGTCGCGGTGTTCGCCCAGGGGCCGATCGGCCTCTGCGCCACCGCCGGCGCCCGGCTGATGGGCGCCACCACCATCATCGGCGTCGAGACGGTGCCGGCGCGCCAGGAGATCGCGCGCAGGATGGGCGCCGACCATATCGTCGACTTCGCCAGGGTCGATCCGGTCGAGGAGATCCTGCGGCTGACCGACGGCCGCGGCGTCGACGTGGCGGTCGAGGCGCTCGGCCAGCAGCAGACCTTCGAGGCGGCGCTGAGGGTGCTGCGGCCGGGCGGGACGCTGTCCTCGCTCGGGGTCTATTCCTCCGACCTGCGCATTCCGCTCGACGCCTTCCACGCCGGCCTCGGCGACAACCGGATCGTCACCACGCTCTGCCCGGGCGGCAAGGAGCGGATGCGCCGGCTGATGGAGGTCGTGGGCTCCGGCCGGCTCGACACCCGGCCGCTCGTCACCCACCGCTTCAAGCTCGACGACATCGAGGCGGCCTACGACCTCTTCGCCAACCAGCGCGACGGCGTGCTGAAGGTGGCGATCACGCCCTGAGGCGAGGCGCGCCGGGCCGTGCGGTCCGGCGTTGATCTGCGTCAACGCGGCCTCCAGCCGGGCCTGCGACTGTTGGCGGCAGGATGAACGAAAGGTGATTGGCATGGCGCATGTCGTTGTTCTGGGGGCCGGGCTCGGCGGCACGATCGCCGCCTACGAGATCCGCCGCATGCTGGGCAAGCAGCACCAGGTTTCGGTGGTTGGCGAAGGCAGCAGCTTCTTCTTCGTCCCGTCCAACCCGTGGGTGGCGGTGGGCTGGCGCGACCGCGAGGCGATCGAGGTCAAGCTGGCCGCGCCTATGGCCCGGCAGGGCATCGCCCTCCATCCCCAGGGGGCGAGGCGGGTGCACCCGGCGGAACGCCGCATCGAGCTCAACGACGGCGGCTCGATCAGCTACGACTATCTTGTGATCGCCACCGGTCCCGAGCTGGCGTTCGACGAGATCGAGGGGCTCGGGCCGGAGGCCAACAGCCAGTCGGTCTGCCACGTCGACCACGCGCTGAAGGCGAAGCGCGCCGTCGATGCCCTGGTGGCCGACCCCGGCCCGGTGGTGATCGGCGCCGTGCAGGGGGCGTCGTGCTTCGGACCGGCCTACGAGTTCGCCTTCATTCTCGACAAGGCGCTGCGCGACGCCAAGGTGCGCGACCGGGTGCCGATGACCTTCGTCACCTCCGAGCCCTACATCGGCCATCTCGGGCTCGACGGCGTCGGCGACACCAAGGGCCTGCTCGAGAGCGAGCTGCGCCAGCACCACATCAAGTGGATCACCAACGCCCGCGTCGACAGGGTCGAGGCCGGCCGGATGCTGGTTTCCGAGATCGCCGAGGACGGCGCGGTGAAGCAGGCGCACGAGCTGCCGCAGAAGTTCGCGATGCTGCTGCCGGCGTTCCGCGGCGTGGCGGCGGTGCGCGACATCGAGGGCCTCGCCAATCCCCGCGGCTTCATCCTGGTGGACAAGCACCAGCGCAACCCTGCCTTCCCCGAGATCTTCGCCATCGGCGTCTGCGTGGCGATCCCGCCGGTCGGCAAGACCCCGGTGCCGGTGGGCGTGCCGAAGACCGGTTTCATGATCGAGTTGATGGTCACCGCCACCGCGCGCAACATCGAGCGGCTGGTCGCCGGCCAGCAGCCCGACGCGCAGGCGAGCTGGAACGCGGTCTGCCTCGCGGACTTCGGCGACGGCGGCATCGCCTTCGTGGCCCAGCCGCAGATCCCGCCGCGCAACGTCAACTGGTCGTCCTCGGGCAAGTGGGTGCACACCGCCAAGATCGGCTTCGAGCGCTACTTCCTGCACAAGGTCCGCTCGGGCAAGTCCGAGCCGTTCTACGAGAAGCTGGCGCTGCAGGCGCTCGGGATCGACAAGCTGAAGGCCGCCGCGATTTCCCCGGAGCCGGCCGCCTGAAGGCCGCCTCCCTCCTCTCACCAAAGGATACCCCGAAATGTCGATCGATCGCGCTGTCATGGCCTTCGCCGGAGCGATGGTGCTCCTGTCGGTGGCGCTCACCGTCTGGGTCTCGCCGCTCTGGGCGTGGCTCACCGTCTTCGTCGGGCTGAACCTGCTGCAGGCCTCGTTCACCGGGTTCTGCCCGGCCGCGGCGGTGTTCCGCCGGCTCGGCGTGAAGCCGGGCACCGCGTTCTGAGCGATGCGGTCGCTGGCTGTCCTCGTGGTGCTGATGGCCGCCGGGCCGGTCTCGGCCGGCACGCTGACGCTCGCGCCGACCACGGTGACCGAGTGGAAGGCGGTCTACGGCCGGGTCGAGGCCCGCGACACCGTGCCCGCCCGCGCGCGGATCGGCGGCATCGTCGTCGAGCTGACGGTCAGCGAGGGCGACACGGTGACGGCGGGCCAGCGCATCGCCACGGTGCGCGACGACAAGATCGCCTTCCAGATCGCCGCGCTCGACGCCCAGATCCGGGCGCTCGAGGCGCAGCTCGCCACCGACCGGACCGAGCTCGCCCGCGGCGAGACGCTGGTCGAGCGGGGTGTCGCCACCGCGCAGCGGCTCGACCAGCTGCGCACCACCGTCGACGTCACCCGCAACCAGCTCGCCGCCGCCCAGGCCCAGCGTGACGTCGTGGTGCAGCAGGGCGCCGAGGGCGAGGTGGTCGCGCCCGGCAACGGCCGCGTGCTCAGCGTGCCGGTGACCCGCGGCGCCGTGGTGCTGCCGGGCGAGGCGATCGCCACCATCGGCGGCGGCGGCTTCTTCCTGCGCCTCGCCATCCCGGAGCGCCACGCCGCCACGCTGGAGGAGGGCGCGACGATCCGCATCACCGCCAACGGCCACGAATCCGCCGGCACCCTGGCCAAGGTCTACCCGCAGATCGAGAACGGACGGGTCATCGCCGACGTCTCGGTCGACAGCCTCGAGACCGCCTTCGTCGATGCCCGGGTGCTGGTCGAGGTGCCGGTCGGCACCCGCGACGCGCTGATGGTGCCGCAGGCCGCGGTCACCACCCGCTCCGGCATCGACTTCGTCACCGTGCAGGAGAACGGCACCGAGACCGAGCGCGCGGTGGTGCTCGACGCTCCGCGCGCCCCGGACGGCGACGGCATGGTCGAGGTGCTGACCGGTCTCGCCCCGGGCGACGAGGTCGTCACCCCGTGACCCCGCCCGCACCGCGCCTCGGGCTCGCGGGGGGCCTGACCCGCGCCTTCATCACCTCGCCGCTGACACCGCTGTTCCTGCTGGCGGCGTTCGTCTTCGGCCTCGTGGCGCTGGTCTCGCTGCCGCGCGAGGAGGAGCCGCAGATCTCGGTGCCGATGGTCGACATCCACGTCCGCGCCGACGGCCTGAAGGCCGAGGACGCGGTGAAGCTCGTCACCGAGCCGCTCGAGACCATCGTCAAGGGCATCGACGGGGTCGAGCACGTCTACTCCCAGACCGCCGACGACCAGGTGATGGTGACGGCGCGCTTCGAGGTCGGCACCTCGTCGGATGCGGCGATCCTGCGCGTCCACGAGAAGGTGCGCGCCAACATGGACCGCATCCCGGTCGGCGTCCCCGAGCCGCTGATCGTCGGCCGCGGCATCGACGACGTGGCGATCCTGGCGCTGACCCTGTCGCCGACGCCGGCGGCGGCCGACCGCATCACCGCCAACGACCTCACCCGCATCGCCCGCGAGCTTCGCACCGAGATCGCCAAGATCCCCGACGTCGGCCTCACCTATCTCGTCGGCGAGACCGACGAGATGATCCGCATCGCCCCCGACCCGGAGCGGCTGGCGCTCTACGGCGTGACCCTGCAGCAGCTCGCGGCCAAGGTCTCCGGCGCCAACACCGCCTCGCCGGCCGGCCGGGTCCGCGACGCCGGCGGCCAGATCACGCTGGTCGCCGGCGAGACGCTGCGCAGCCCGGACGAGATCGGCAACCTGCTCGTCACCACCCGCGACGACCGCCCGGTCTACGTGCGCGACGTGGCCGACGTCGGCTTCGCCGTCGAAGGCGGCGACGCGCTGGTCTCCACAGTCGCCGCCAGCGACGCCGGCGACCTGCGCGTGCCCTCGGTCACGCTCGCGATCGCCAAGCGGGCCGGGTCGAACGCCGTGACCGTGGCCGACGCGATCCTGCACCGGGTCGAGGGTCTGGAGGGCACGCTGATCCCGGCGGACATCGCGATCGAGGTCACCCGCGACTACGGCGAGACCGCCAACGAGAAGGCCAACGAGCTCCTCTACCACCTCGGCCTCGCCACCCTGTCGATCATCGCGCTGGTGGCGCTTGCGATCGGCCGCCGCGAGGCCTTCGTGGTGGCGATCGTGATCCCGGTGACGATCCTGCTGACGCTCTTCGCCTCCTGGCTGATGGGCTACACCCTGAACCGCGTGTCGCTCTTCGCGCTGATCTTCTCCATCGGCATCCTGGTCGACGACGCCATCGTGGTGATCGAGAACATCGCCCGGCACTGGGCGATGGGCGACGACCGCCCGCGCCGCGAGGCGGCGATCCAGGCGGTGGCCGAGGTCGGCAACCCCACCATCGTCGCCACCCTCACCGTGGTTGCGGCCCTCCTGCCGATGCTGTTCGTCTCCGGCATGATGGGCCCCTACATGAGCCCGATCCCGGCCAACGCCTCGGCCGCGATGATCTTCTCGTTCTTCGTCGCCGTCACCGTCACGCCGTGGCTGATGCTCAAGATCGCCGGGCGCGCGCCGGCGGTAGCCCACGACGCGCACGCCCACGGCGGGACCCTCGGACGGATCTACTCCGCCGTCGCCCGCCCGGTGCTGCGAAGCAAGCCGCGGAGCTGGGCGTTCCTGATCGTGGTGGGCCTGCTGACCCTCGGCTCGCTGTCGCTGTTCTACACCAAGCACGTCACGGTGAAGCTGCTGCCGTTCGACAACAAGTCCGAGCTCTCGGTGGTGATCGACCTGCCCGAGGGCGCCTCGGTCGAGGCGACAGACGCGGTGGCGCAGGACATCGCCCGGGTGGTGCTGGCGCTGCCCGAGGTGCGCTCGGTCCAGGTCGCCGCCGGCACCGCGGCGCCGTTCAACTTCAACGGCCTGGTGCGACATTCCTACCTGCGGGCGAGCCCCGAGCAGGGCGACGTCGCCATCAACCTCGTCCCCAAGGGCGAACGCGACCGCCCGAGCCACGCCATCGCCCTCGACATCCGGAGCCGCATCGCCGCGGTCCCGGTCCCGGCCGGCACCAGCCTGAAGGTGGTCGAGCCGCCGCCCGGGCCCCCGGTGCTGGCGACGCTCTTGGCCGAGATCTACGGCCCCGACGCCGAGACCCGCCGCCAGGTCGCGGCCCGGGTCGAGGCCGCGTTCCGATCGGTGCCGTTCATCGTCGACGTCGACAACTCCTACGGCCAGCCCGCCCGCCGGCTGCGCGCGACCATCTCCACCGACGACGCCGAATTCTTCCACGTCGAGGAGCGCGACGTTTTCGACACCATCGCCATCCTCAACGGCGGCGAGACCGTCGGCTACTCGCATCGCGGCGGCGGCCGCCAGCCGATCCCGATCCGCATCGAGCGCCCGGCCGGCGCCCGCACCCTCGACGAGCGCTTCCTCACCACGCCGATCCCGGCCAATGTCCTGCCCGGCGACCGCGGCGTGGTCGAGCTCGGCGACGTGGTCCACGTCGCCGCCGAGCCCGCCTCCTTCCCGGTCTTCCGCCACAACGGGCGGCCGGCCGAGATGGTCACCGCCGAGCTTGCCGGCGCGTTCGAGGCGCCGCTCTACGGCATGCTGGCGGTCCGCGACGCGCTGGACGCCCAGGACTGGACCGGCCTGCCGAAGCCGGTGATCAAGCTGCACAACCAGCCCGAGGACGAGAGCCACCCGACGCTGCTCTGGGACGGCGAGTGGGAGGTGACCTGGGTCACCTTCCGCGACATGGGCGCCGCCTTCGGTGTGGCGCTGCTGGGCATCTACATCCTCGTCGTGGCGCAGTTCGGCTCGTTCAAGGTGCCGCTGGTGATCCTGACCCCGATCCCGCTCACCTTCATCGGCATCCTCACCGGCCACTGGCTGTTCGGCGCGCCGTTTTCGGCCACCTCGATGATCGGCTTCATCGCGCTGGCCGGCATCATCGTGCGCAACTCGATCCTGCTGGTGGACTTCATCCGCCACGCAGCCTCGCCCGACCGGCCGCTGACCGAGGTGCTGATCGAGGCCGGCGCCATCCGCTTCAAGCCGATCCTCTTGACCGCGCTGGCCGCGATGATCGGCGCGGCGGTGATCCTGACCGACCCGATCTTCCAGGGCCTCGCCATCTCGCTCCTGTTCGGCCTCGCCTCCTCGACCCTGCTGACCGTCCTGGTGATCCCGGCGATCTACCGCGTGCTGCGAACCTGAGGCATCCTGATCGGGCCACGGGGGACCTGACCGCAGATGGACGACCCCGAGATCTTCAGACGGCTCGGGCTGGCGCTCGCGATCGGCCTGCTCGTCGGACTGGAACGCGGCTGGCACGCCCGAGCCGAGCCCGCGGGCGCCCGGGTCGCCGGCATCCGCAGCTTCGCGCTGACCGGTCTGCTCGGCGGCATGAGCGGGTGGCTCGCCACCAAGCTCGGCGCCGTCGCCTTCGGCTTCGTTTTCGCCGGCTTCGCCGCGCTGGTCGCCCTGAGCTACTGGGCCGGAAGCCGCGAGGAGAAGGACTTCGGCATAACCACCGAGATCGCCGCGCTGCTGGTCTTCCTGCTCGGCGCCGCGGCGGTGCTCGGCGACATGGCGCCACCCGCCGCCGCCGCCGTCGTCGCCACCGCGCTTCTGGCGATCAAGCCGGCGCTGCACCGCTGGATCGACCGCATCCAGGAACTCGAGCTTGCCGCCGCCATCGAGCTCGCGGTGATCTCGGTGGTGATGCTGCCGCTGCTCCCCGACCGCGGCTTCGGCCCGGGCGGCGGGCTGAACCCCTACCAGCTCTGGTGGGCGGTCGTGCTGGTCGCGGGCCTCTCCTTCGTCGGCTACTTCGCCATCCGCATCGCCGGTCCGGGGCTCGGGACCCTGATCACCGGGCTCCTCGGCGGCCTCGTCTCGTCCACCGCGACGACGCTGTCCTTCGCCCGCATGGCCCGCCGCGCCGAAGCGCTCGCCCCGGTCCTCGCGGTCGGCACGGTGCTCGCGGGCTCGGTGACCTTCCTGCGCATCCTGGCGCTCGCCACCGTCTTCAGCCGGCCGCTCGCCGCGGCGGTGGCGGTGCCCATGCTCGCCATGGCCGCCACCGGCCTTGCCGCGGTCCTGGTCCTCCGCTTCGCGCCCGGGCCGCACGAAACCACCACCCCCGATCTGCCGCGGGTGACCAACCCGCTCGAGCTCGGAATGGCGCTGAAGTTCGGCGCCCTGCTGGCGTTCGTGGTGCTTGCAACCCACTACTTCCAGGCCTGGTTCGGCACCGCCGGCGTCTACACGGTGGCGGCGCTGTCGGGGATCACCGACGTCGATGCCGTGACGGTCTCCATGGCCCGGATGACCGGCGATGTCCTGACGCCGGGGGTGGCCGCCGGCGCCGTCGTCACCGCCGTCTCGGTCAATACCGTCGTCAAGGCCGGCATCGCGCTGGTCGTCGGCGGTCGGCGTCTCGGGCTCCGGGTGATCGCCGCCTACCTCCCGGTCCTCGCCGTCGGTGCCGTCGCCGTCTGGCTGCGGTGATCCCGGTTCCGGCCCGGGTCCGGCACGGCCGCGGTAGACCGCCGCGCCGGGGTCGGCTAGGACCGGACGGGACGCGTCAGCAGCGATGGGAGAGCGATGTCCGGCCTTGCCACCGACTCGGCGGGCGCGCGGCCCGAGGAAGTAGCCGACGCCGCGTCGGATCGGCTGCTCCTGTTCGACCTTCCCGGCCTCGGCCTGCGCATGGCGAGCCCCGCGGCGCGGGCGTCGCTCGGCTACGCGGCCGACGAGATGGCGGCCCTCAGCTTCCCCGATCTGGCGCCGCAGGTCCCCGCCGCGGTCCTCCACCGCCTCCTGAGACGTATGGCCGCGCGCCGTAGCGACATGTCGGGCTTCGCGACGACGCTGCGCCACAAGGACGGCGGGGAGCTCGCGGTCTTGGTCCGCCTGCACCGGATCGGCCCCGAGCTTCTCTGCGCGACGATTTCGGACGAGGCGGCCGACAAGGGCCGCAGGCTGGACGCGGCGCTGCTGCGCTCGGTGATCGACACCGCGCCGGACGCCATCGTCACCATCGACCCGCAGGGCATCGTCGACGGCTTCAGCCCGGCCGCCGAGCGCATGTTCGGCTACGTCGCCGCCGAGGTGATCGGCCGCAACGTCCGTCTGCTGATGCCCGAGCCCTACCGGGCCGAGCACGACGGCTACCTCGCGCGCTACCTTGCCACCGGCGAGAAGCGCATCATCGGGATCGGCCGCACCGTGATCGCCCGTCACAGCGACGGCCACAGCTTTCCGATCGAGCTCGCGGTCGGCGAGGTGCAGAGCGGCGACCGCCACGTCTTCACCGGCTTCATCCGCGACATCTCCGAGCGGGTCGCGGCCCAGACCCGCGCCAGCACGCTGCAGCAGGAACTCAGCCACGTCGCCCGGCTGTCCGCCATGGGCGAGATCACCTCGATGATCGTGCACGAGCTGAACCAGCCGCTGACCGCGATCGCCAACTTCGGCGAGGCCGCCCGGCGCCTGCTCGAGAAAGGCCCGGAGCAGGGGCCGCGCGCCGCCGAATACATGGAAAAGGCGGTGCGCCAGGCCCACCGCGCCAGCGACATGATCCGCCGCCTGCGCAACTTCGTCTCGCGCGGGCCCGGCGAGCGCGAGGTCATCGCCGTCAACGATGTGGTGCGCGACGCCGCCCACCTCGCGCTGATCGGCGCCGCCGACCGCCAGGTCCGCACCCGCTTCGATCTGGCCGACGACCTGCCCGAGATCACCGCCGACCGCATCCAGGTGCAGCAGGTGGTGGTCAACCTGATCCGCAACGGCATCGACGCCATGCTCGAGGCCGGGACCCCGGACCCCCGGCTGGCGATCTCCACCGCGCTGGTTGCCGGGGACATGATCGAGATCGCCGTCTCCGATGCCGGTCCCGGCGTGGCACCGGATGCCGCGGAGACCGTCTTTACCCCCTTCATGACCACCAAGCAGGGTGGAATGGGCATCGGCCTGTCGGTCAGCCGCTCGATCGTCGAGGACCACGGCGGCCGGATCCGGGTCGAGCCGGCGCCGGGGCAGGGCGCCCGTTTCGCCTTCACGCTGTCGACCGGGGCAGGGGAGTGAGCCAGGGTCGGCTCTACATCGTCGACGACGACGAGGCGGTGCGCGAGTCGCTCGAGGCGCTGCTGACGGCGGCGGGCTTCCGGGCGCGGACGTTCGGATCGGCGGCCGACTTCCGCGCCGGCTTCGATCCCGCCGACGCCGGCTGCATCCTGCTCGACGTGCGCATGCCCGGAATGGACGGCCTGACTCTGCTCGAAACCCTCGGCTCGGCCCGCTCCGGCGTCCCGGTGATCATGATGACCGCCCATGCCGACGTGCCGATGGCGGCCCGGGCGATGCGCGCCGGCGCCGCCGATTTCGTCGAGAAGCCGTTCGAGCAGGAAGCGCTTCTCGACAGCATCGCCGCCGCCATGGCGCGCCCGCCGCCGCCGTCACCCGGGGCCGACGCCGAGCTCAGGGCGCGGTTCGCGCCGCTGACCCCGCGCGAGACCGAGGTGATGCTTCAGATGGTCGAGGGGCTGCCGAACAAGCTGATCGCCCATGCGCTCGGCATGAGCCCCCGCACCGTCGAGATCCACCGCGGCCGGGTCATGCAGAAGACCGGCGCCCGAAGCCTGGCGCATCTGGTCCGCATGGCGATCCGCGCCGGCTACGCTGCCGGGGACGCCGGGGAGTAGGGGAGATTGCGGACTCCACTGCGCCCGGGAATGCGCGCAATCTGACCGCTTGCCCCGGCGCGCCGCCGGAGCACCGGGACCGGATCATGACCGATCGCGACGGCTTCCAGGTATGGGTGATCGACGACGACGAGGCGGTGCGCGAGTCGCTCGAGGCGCTGCTGTCGGTCTGGGGCTACCGGGTCGAAGCCTGCGACTCGGCCGAGGCCTACCTCGCCCGGCCGGACGGCCCGGGCGATTGCCTGCTCATCGACATCAGCATGCCGGGCATGGGCGGCCTCGAGCTCCTGGCGCGCCTGTCCGGCCTCGAGCCGGCGCCGCCGGTGCTGGTGCTGACCGCCAGCCGCGAGGAACGCCTGCGCGACCGCGCGATGGCACTGGGCGCGCGCGCGTTCCTGACCAAGCCCGTGCCGGAGCAGACGCTGCTCGCGGCGCTCCAGGGTGCGCTGGAGGGCGCGGTGCCGCCGGCGGGACAGCCTGTATAAGGGGTTTTCCCGACTGTCCCCGCCGCGGCTTTGGCCGTTTGATCGCTCCCCTGAGGGGTGGCCCGGCTGCCGGGCAGGAGGCTAGGAAATGGAAGCAATCGTCGAAGACCGGTCGACCACCGTGGCGCGATTTCCCGCTCCGGCCCGACGCCGGACAGCCGGGGCCGAACCGCCGTCGCCGTCGCTGGCGCCCTCGGCCGAGGGCCGGCGCGAGGTGCGTCTGGCACGCGGCCAGACGCTGTTCTTCGAGGGCGAGGACGCGGATTCCTTCTACGAGATCGCCAGCGGCACGCTGCGCTGCTGCCGGCTGACCCACGACGGCCGCCGGCAGATCCATCGCTTCGCCGGGCCTGGCGCGATGCTGGGCGTCGGCTGCGCCGGGATCCTACGGCTACTCCGCCGAGGCGGTGACCGGCGTGGCGGTCCGCCGCCACCGCCTGAGCACGCTCGACGCGGCGATGGCGGCGGACGGCGATCTCAGGCGGCGGGTGGTGCAGGCGCTGCGCGACGAACTGGCCGCCACCCGCACGCAGATGATGCTGCTCGGCCGGATGAGCGCCACCGAGCGGCTGGCCTCGTTCCTTCTGGCGGTCGCCGGCGAGCGCGGGGACGACAGCATCGAGCTGCCGATGACCCGCAGCGACATCGCCGACTACCTCGGGCTCACCATCGAGACCGTCAGCCGCAAGTTCGGCGAGCTGCACGGCCTCGGTCTGATCCGGCTCGAGACCCCGAGCCACATCCGCATTCTTGACCTGGCTCGGATCGAGGCGCTCGCCGACGCGGCCTGAGCGGCGACGCCCGCCAAACTCACTCCTGCCGCGGCCACGCCGCCGGTCCCACGCGATCCGGCGGCCTCGCGTGGCGGAGCCGCCGGTTGCAGATCGGGCAGCGCGGCACCCGGCCCGGCTCCACGACGATCTCGACCGGCGGATGCGGCGCCAGGGCCGGGCCCGTGCAGCGGACCTTGCCTGACCCTGTCCGAAAAATTCCGGTATCGTCGTCCATGCCGGCAAGTCTGATCGCTGTCGGCGGGCGGTGCCTTGATTTGGCGCAAACCGCCGATTGATCCAGATCATTGTGCGCTCGGCCCGATGCCGTTCGGATGGAACCCGCCCCGCTGACCGTGCTTCGCGCGTCCTGAGGGGGGATGCGTCCGGCGGCGCGGCCCGGTCCGGGCGCCGTTTCCTTCGGCGGTGGACGCTCGCCGAAGGAGACGGCAGCCTGAGCCCGGGGCCGGATGCGGCGACCGGACCGCTTGCGCCGCCGGGCGCGTTGATCGATATCAACGCAGCGCCTGCGTGTCGGGGCGAAGATCGTGTGGGGCGCGACGGTCGATCACCCCGCATCGGGGGAGCCATGGACGAGAGACCCGGAACCGGCACAGTCATCGCGGTGCATGGCGCGGTGGTCGACGCCCGCTTCGCGGAGGGGGCCCTGCCGCCGCTCGATACCGCGCTGGTCGTCGAGCACGACCGGCCGCTGCTGCTGGAGGTTCACGAGCACCTCGACCAGCGCACCCTGCGCAGCCGTCGCGCTGCAGTCGACCGCCGGGCTCGCCCGCGGCACGCCGGTGCGCTCGACCGGCGGGCCGCTGTCGGTGCCCGTGGGCGAGGCGGTGCTCGGCCGCCTGCTCGACGTCACCGGTGCTGTCGGCGACGGCGGGCCGCCGCTGCCGGCCGACGTGCCGCACCGCGCCATCCACAGCCCGCCGCCGGCTTTGGCCGACGAGACCTCGGCGACCGACGTGTTCGAGACCGGCATCAAGGTGATCGACCTGCTGGCGCCGCTGGCCCGCGGCGGCAAGGCGGCGATGTTCGGCGGCGCCGGCGTGGGCAAGACCGTGCTGGTGATGGAGCTGATCCACGCCATGGTCGAGAAGTACCAGGGCATCTCGGTGTTCGCCGGCATCGGCGAGCGCTCGCGCGAAGGCCACGAGCTGCGCCACGAGATGCAGGGCACCGGCGTGCTCGCCCGCACCGCTCTGGTCTACGGCCAGATGGCCGAGCCGCCGGGCGCCCGCTGGCGGGTGGCGCTGGCGGCGCTGGCCGTCGCCGAGCACTTCCGCGACGCCAGGCACCAGAACGTGCTGCTGCTGATGGACAACATCTTCCGCTTCGTCCAGGCCGGGGCCGAGGTCTCGAGCCTGCTCGGCCGGCTGCCGAGCCGGGTCGGCTACCAGCCGACGCTGGCGACCGAGGTGGCCGCGCTCGAGGAACGCATCGCCTCTGTGGCCGGCGCGGCGGTCAGCGCCATCCAGGCGGTCTACGTGCCCGCCGACGACTTCACCGACCCCGCCGTCACCACCATCTCGGCGCACATGGACAGCATCATCGTGCTGTCGCGCGGCCTCGCCGCCGAGGGCTTCTACCCGGCGGTCGATCCGCTCGCCTCGAGCTCCGCCCTGCTCGACCCGGGCGTGGTCGGCGCCGAGCACTACGCGGTCGCCGAGCGCGCGCGGGAGGTGCTGGCGCGGTTCCGCGAGCTGCAGGACATCATCGCGCTGCTCGGCGTCGAGGAGCTCGGCGCCGCCGACCGGCTGATCGTCCGTCGCGCTCGGCGGCTGCAACGCTTCCTGTCCCAGCCCTTCGCGGTCACCGAGGCCTTCACCGGCACGCCCGGGGTCAGCGTGCCGCGCGCCGACACCCTGGCCGGCGCCCGGGCCATCCTCGACGGCGAGGCCGACGACTGGGCCGAGAGCTCGCTCTACATGATCGGCACGCTCGCGGACGCGCGCGCCAAGGAAGCCGCCGCCGGGACGCGCGCGGCATGAACGTGGCTGAACGTGGCATGAACGCGGCATGAGGTTGCGCATCTTCAGCCCGCTTTCGATCGCCGTCGACGAGGACGGCGTGTCCGCGCTGCGCGCCGAGGACGCCAGCGGCAGCTTCGGCATCCTGCCGGGACATGCCGACTTCCTCACCGCGCTTGCGATCTCGGTGGTCAGCTGGACCGGCGCCGACGGTGCCCGCCGGCACTGCGCGGTGCGCCAGGGCGCGTTCAGCGTCATCGGCGGCGCCGAGATTCTCGATCGCCACCCGCGAGGCGGTCCCCGGCGACGACCTGGAGACCCTGCACCGCGAGGTGCTCGCCCGCTTCGCCGCCGACCTCGACGCCGAGCGGACCGAGCGGGTCGAGAGCACGCAGCTGCACCTCGCGGCGATCCGCGAGATCATGCGCCAGCTGCAGGCCGGAGCGGAGGCGCCGTGATGCCCGAATCCGATCTCGATCCCGACAGCGATCCGCTGGTGGCCGAGACCCGCCGCCGCGCCGAACGCCACCGCCGCTGGCGCCTGCTCGGCGAGGACAGCGCCGCCCGCCGGCTGGCCCAGATCGGCGTGCTCGGCTGGATGATCGTCGCCCCGACGCTGGTCGGTCTCTTCGCCGGCCGCTGGCTCGACCACCGCTTCGACGCGGGCCTGACCTGGACCGGCGCGCTGCTGGTGCTCGGCCTGGTTCTCGGCTGCTGGTCGGCCTGGCGCTGGGTGGTCCGGCAATGACCGCGACCCTGGTCTCGCTTGCCGCCCACGCCGCCGCGGGCGCGCTGCTCGGGCTGGCCTATTTCGCGCTGCTCCGCGCCGGCACCCGGCGGCTCGCCCGCGGCGACGGCGTGGCGCAGGTCCTCGGCCTCGCCGCGCTCCGGCTCGCGCTGGTCGTGGCGGGCTTGGCGCTCGCCACCCGCGCCGGCGCGTTGCCGCTCGTCGCCACCGCCCTGGGGCTGCTCATCGGCCGCGCCGCCGTCATGCGCCGCGCCGCGGGAGACGCCCGATGATCTCGCCGCTCGAGACCGCCGTGGTCTTTCGTCTCGGACCGGTGCCGATCACAACCCCGGTGCTGACGACCTGGGCGATCATGCTGGTGATGCTCGGCCTCGGCGTGTGGCTGTCCCGGCGTCTCGCCTCGGTGCCCGGCAGCACCCAGTCGGCGTTCGAGGCCATCGTCGCCGTCGTCGACAGCCAGATCCGCGACATCGTCCGCGCCGATCCCGCCCCCTATCGCGCCTTCATCGGCACGCTGTTCCTGTTCATCCTGATCGCCAGCTGGTCGTCGCTGATCCCCGGCGTCGCGCCGCCCACGGCCAATCTCGAAACCGACGCGGCTCTGGCGCTCGTCGTCTTCGTCGCGGTGGTGGTCTTCGGGATCCGCGCCGGCGGCGTCGGCGGCTACTTCCGCCACTTCGCCAGCCCGACCATCTTCATGGTCCCGCTGAACTTCGTCGAGAGCATCACCCGCAGCTTCTCGATGCTGGTGCGCCTGTTCGGCAACGTGATGAGCGGGGTGGTGCTGATCGGCGTCGTCGGCACCCTTGCGCGGCTGATCGTTCCGATCCCGCTGATGGCGCTCGACCTGCTCACCGGTGCGGTGCAGGCCTACATCTTCGCGGTCCTCGCGATGGTGTTCATCGCCGACGCGGTGGGCGCGCCCGAACCCGACACGACCGAAGGAACCACGTGATGGATTGGTTGGCTCTCTGCAGCATCTTGGGCGCGGCGTTCGCCGTCGCCTTCGGCGCGCTCGGCCCGGCGCTGGCCGAAGGCCGCGCGGTGGCCGCGGCGATGGACGCGATCGCCCGGCAGCCCGAGGCGGCCAACACCATCTCGCGCACGCTGTTCGTCGGTCTCGCGATGATCGAGACCACGGCGATCTACTGCCTGGTGATCGCGCTCCTGCTTCTGTTCGCGAACCCGCTGCTGCCCTGATGACGCTCGACTGGTGGACGCTCGGCATCGAGGCCGTCAACATCGTCATCCTGATCTGGCTGCTCGGGCGCTTCTTCTGGCGCCCGGTGGCGGCGATGATCGCCGCCCGGCGCGACGCCGCTGCGAAGATGGTCGCCGACGCCGAGGCCGCCGGCAGGACGGTCGCGGCCGAGCGCGAAGCGATCGCCGCCACCCGCGCCGGCTTTGCCGCCGAGCACGACCAGCTGCTGGCCGATGCACGGGCCGAGGCGGAGCGGGCCCGGGCCGAGATCCTCGAGGCCGCCCGGACCGAGGCCGAGGCCGCCCGCGCCGCCGCTGCGACAGCGCTCGCCCGCGAGCGCGCCGCCGCAGAACAGGCCTGGCGCGACCGCGCCGGCGATCTCGCCGTCGAGATCGCCGGCCGCCTGCTCGCCCGCCACGACGCCGCCGCCACCCGCGCCCGCTTCCTCGACTGGCTGGTCGCAGCTCTCGCCGCGCTGCCCGCCGCCGACCGCGCCGCCGCGGCGGCACCGGGAGCGGCGCTGCAGGCGACCAGCGCCACGCCGCTCGACCCGGCCGAGGCCGACACCTGCCGCCACCGCATCGCCAAGGCGCTCGGCGCCGAGCCGCGCATCGACTTCGCCGCCGACCCGGGCCTGATCGCCGGGCTCGAACTCACCGGCCCCGGCTTCACCGTCCGCAACAGCTGGCGCGCCGATCTCGCGCGCATCCTCGCCGAGCTCCGCCATGACCACCGCGCCTGATCCCGCCTCCGACTGGCTCGACGCCGCCCGCGCCCGGCTCGACGATGCGGCACTGGGACCGGAAGCCGAGTCGACCGGCCGCGTCGAGGAGGTCGCCGACGGCGTGGCGATGATCTCGGGCCTGCCGCGCGCCCGGCTCGACGAACTGCTGCGCTTCGAGGGCGGCGGCTTCGGCTACGCCCAGATGCTGGAGCCCGACCGCATCGGCTGCGTGCTGCTCGACACGCCGCGGCCGGTCGAGGCCGGCCAGACCGTGCGGGGCAGCGGCGACGTGGTGCGCGTGCCGGTCGGGGAGGGCCTGCTCGGCCGCATCCTCGACCCGCTCGGCCGCCCGCTCGATGGCAAGGGTCCGGTGACGGCCACGGGGCACCTCCCCGCCGAACGGCCGGCGCCCGCGATCATCGAGCGCGACCTGGTGACCCAGCCGGTGCAGACCGGCCAGCTGGTGGTCGACACCCTGTTCGCGCTCGGCCGCGGCCAGCGCGAGCTGATCATCGGCGACCGCGCCACCGGCAAGACCACGCTGGCCGTGGACACCATCATCAACCAGCGCACCAGCGACATGGTCTGCGTCTACGTGGCGATCGGCCAGAAGACCTCCAGCGTCCGCCGGGTCATCGATGCGGTCACCGAACACGGCGCCCCCGACCGCTGCATCTTCGTGGTGGCCGGCGCCGCCAGCGCCCCCGGCCTGCAATGGATCGCCCCCTTTGCCGGCATGTCGATGGCGGAATACTTCCGCGACCGCGGCCAGCACGCGCTGATCGTGTTCGACGACCTCAGCAAGCACGCCGCCAGCCACCGCGAGATCGCGCTCCTGACCCGCCAGTCCCCGGGACGCGAGGCCTATCCCGGCGACGTGTTCTACCTGCACGCCCGCCTGCTGGAGCGGGCGGCGCGGCTGTCCCCGGACATGGGCGCCGGCTCGCTGACCGCCCTGCCGATCGCCGTCACCGAGGCCGGCAACCTCAGCGCCTACATCCCGACCAACCTGATCTCGATCACCGACGGCCAGATCGTGCTCGACACGCGCCTGTTCCACCGCGGCCAGAAGCCGGCGGTCGACGTCGGCACCAGTGTCAGCCGGGTCGGCGGCAAGACCCAGGCCCGCGCCCTGCGCGAGGCCGCCGAGAGCCTGCGGCTCGACTATGCCCAGTTCCTCGAGCTCGAAAGCTTCACCCGCTTCGGCGGCATGCCCGATGCCCGGGTCAGGGCCCAGCTGACCCGCGGCGAGCGCATCCGCGCGGCGCTGGCCCAGCCGCAGCACGCGCCGCTCGGCCTCGCCGAGGAGGTCGCGCTGGTGCTGGCGGTCCAGGCCGGTCTTCTCGACCCGCTGCCGTCCGCCGCGGTCGCTGCCTTCCGCGACGGCCTCGCCGCCGCCATCGACGCCGAGGCGGCGGAGGCGGGCCAGCAGATCGCCCGCGACGGCACCCTCGACGCGGAGGGCCGGGCGGCGCTCCTGCGCGTCCTCGAGGCTCGGGCGGCGCGCCTCGATCCAAGCCTGGCCCCCGGCGCATGACCGAGCGCTACGGCCAGATCACCGCCCGCATCGAGGCGATCCGCCAGCTCGGCGCCGTGGTCAACGCCATGCGCGGCATCGCCGGTGCCCGCGCCGCCCAGGCGCGCGACGCGCTCGCCGCCGCCGACGGCCACGCCGCGATCATCGCCGGCGCCATCCGCCGGGTGCTTGCCGTTTCGTCCGCGTCCCCGCCCGAAAGGCGCAGGTCCGCCCGCGCCGCCATCGTCGTCTTCGGCGCCGAACAGGGCTTCGTCGGCAGCTTCAGCGACCGGGTGCTCGATGCCCTGGCCGGCGACCCCGGGCTCGAGCTGTTCCTGGTCGGCACCCGCGCCGCAGCCACCGCCGCCGAGCGAGGCCTCGCCCCGGTCTGGACGGCGTCCATGCCGCCGCATCCGCCCGGCATCCCCCGTCTCGCCGACCGCATCGCCGAGGCGGTGTTCGCCGGCATCGCCGCCGGCCGCGTCGACCGGCTCGAGGCGGTCTGGAGCAGCGACGCGGCCGGTGGCCCGGCGCCGGCGATCGTCCGCCGCCGACTGTTCCCGCTCGAGGCCGCGGCCTTCGCCTCCGGCGACGGCCAGCCGCCGCTCCTGACCCTGACGCCGGAGGCGCTGCTGCAGGAGCTGACCGAAGACTACGTCCACGCCCAGCTCTGCATGGCGGCGCTCCATGCCTTCGCCGCCGAGAACGCGGCACGGATGCAGGCGATGGCGGCCGCGCACGGCCAGATCGACCGCAAGCTCGACGGCCTCGAGGCCACCCGGCGTCAGGTGCGACAGGAGGAGATCACCGCCGAGATCGTCGAGCTCGCCGCCGGCGAGCGCGTCGCCCGCGCGGGCCGGCGTTAGCGATTCAATCCCGACTATTTTGCCATGAATACGGATTCCATATGCATGCCATACGCGTTCCAGACGACACGAGCCGGCGTAAACCGCTAGCATCATGCAACTTTCGATCCGGTGCTGCCTCGTTCAGCCGGATTGCGCCCGAGCCCCGACCGAACCACCTCCTGAGCGCCCGCAGCGCGTTCAGGATCACCGCCACGTCGATCACCTCCTGCAGCAGCGCCCCCTGCACCGGCAGCGTCGCGGCCGTCCAGAGCGCCGCCGCCCAGCCCGGCATCCCGGCCCCCCGGCCGGCGAGGCCCGTCGCGAGCCTCGCCGCGGCAATCACGACCAGGCAGGGCCGCGCCGATTTCTGAAGCGCGCCGGGCGTCATGCCGGCCTGTGGGCGGCGTGGCCGTGCGCCACCAGCCGCAGGAGCAGCAACACCGCGACCAGGCCCGCCGCCAGGAACCAGCTCAGGTCGCCCAGCACCTCTGCCAGCCCGACGATGCTGCGGCTGAAAGCGGCGCCCAGGCCGATGTAGATCGCGACCCAGACCATTTCGCCCAGCACGCCTGCCGTGCTGAACCGGGTCCAGCCCACACCGACGGTTTCGCTCACGAGGTTGATCGGCGGTCCGAGCGGGGACACCAGCCAGCGGCTCAGGAACACGGCCAGCCATCCGCGCCGCAGGGAGAACGCCCGCGCCGACGCCAGCGCCGTCCGCGTCGAGCGCTGTCGCCCGATGATCCCGATCAGCCGCGGACCCACTGCGGCACCCAGCCAGTAGCCCGCCTGATCTCCGGCGACCGCTCCGGCCAGCCCGGCGGCCACCGCGCTCGCCAGCGTCATGTCCCCAGCCGCCACGAACGCCCCGGCGGCGAGCAGGGCGATCGAGCCGGGGACGGGCACCCCGAGGCAGCTGAGCCCGGTCACCACGAACAGCGCGGCGGCACCGTACGCGGGCACGAGCGCAAGCACGGCATCGATCATCGGCCGGCCTCCGGGGAGGCCCGCGCAGCGGCGATGGAGGCTTGCAGTTCGGCCTCGACCTCGGCAACCGGCCGCCCGGTGAGGCGCGCCAGCTCGGCGAGCGTCATGCGCCGCGCAGCCGCCGGCTCGACCCCGAGCGACGAGGCCAGGTCGTCGCGCTCGACGTGCCAGGACTGCGCCACGTAGCCGAGCGTCATCCATTCCGCGAGCGCGTCGTCGCGATGCCGGCTCCAGTAGACCGCGTGGACCGTGAACCGGGCCCCGAGGAAAACGGTCAGAAGCGCCGCCAGAACGAAGGCCAGCACCGTCGCCCGGTGCCCACGCCAGACATGCCGGAGTGTCACGATCGGTCCCTCCAGCCGGCGTCGCTCGGCGGCGTGCGCGGGGCGCCCGGGCAAGACGGTCAGGCCGACACCGGAGTCACCACCGGGCCTGCCGAAGCCGACCCGCGACAGATCCCTGTCCCGTCCCACTGCACACCATGTAGCGGTCTAGTCCACCGGCGTCCGGTCCTGCCGCGGATCGGTATGATACTCATGCCACAGCCCGTTCAGGATGGCGACCGCGACGGCAAGTCCGGTCCCGAGTATCCAGGCGAAGTACCACATGGCGCCGGTCTCCTCAGTAGAAGTCGGGATTGGTGGCGACGTCCTCGCTGGTCACCCGGCCGAACATCACCTTGTAGGCCCAGGCGGTGTAGACGAGCACGACCGGCAGTAACACCACGGTCACCAGCAGCATGATGAACAGGGTCAGGTGGCTCGACGAGGCGTTCCACACCGTCAGGCTCGAGCCGGGATCGACCGAGCTCGGCAGGATGAACGGGAACATGGCCAGCCCCACCGTCGCGATGATCCCGACGTTGGCCAGCGATGACCCGGTGAACACCAGCCAGTCCCGCCGCCGCCGGATCCCGGCGAACGCCAGCACCGGCCCGACAAGACCGAGTATCGGCGCAAGGATCATCCACGGATAGCGGCCGAAATTCTCCAGCCACGCGCCCGGCGCCGCCACCGCCCCCACCAGGTGCGGATTGGACGGCCCCCCCGGGACCGCCACGCCGTCCACCCGGAACCCGAGCCCGCCCCAGGCGACGAACACCCCGCCCAGCGCGAACAGCACGATCGCCACCGGCGCCGCGATCTCCCCATAGGCCCGCGCCCGGCCGAGCGCCGGTCCCGGCCCGAGCTTGAGGCTCAGCCACCCCGCCCCGTGCAGCACCAGCATCGCCACCGACAACAGCCCGCAGAGCAGGGCGAACGGGTTGAACAGCCCGAGCAGGCTGCCGTCGTAGAAGGCCCGCAGGTCGCCGTCGAGGCGGAAGGGGATCCCCCGCAGCACGTTGCCGACCGCGACCCCGAACACCAGCGCCGGCACGAAGCCGCCGACGAACAGCGCCCAGTCCCAGCGCTCCCGCCAGACCGGATCGGGATGCTTGGAGCGGTACTTGAACCCCACCGGCCGCAGGATCAGCGCCGCCAGCACCAGGAACATCGCGATGTAGAAGCCCGAGAAGCTCACCGCATAGACGAACGGCCACGCCGCGAATATCGCGCCGCCCCCGAGGATGAACCACACCTGGTTGCCCTCCCAGGTCGCGCCGACGGTGTTGATCACCATCCGCCGCTCCACGTCGTTGCGGGCCACGAAGGGCAGGAGGGCCGCCACGCCGAGATCGAAGCCGTCGGCGAGCGCGAACCCGATCAGCAGCACCCCCATGAGGAGCCACCAGGTCACCCGAAGGGTCTCATAGTCGAGGGGAATGGACATCTGTGTCGGTCTCCGGTTCGGCGGCTATTCGGCCGGGACGGGGTTGTAGCGGTCGGGCCCGGGCGCCTCGGGATCGTTCTGCGGACGTACCGGCGGGGCGCCGGTCTCCGGCCCCTTGCGGATGCTGTGCAGCATCAGCCGCACCTCGATCACAGCCAGGGCGCCGTAGAGCACGGTGAAGCCGATGATGGTCAGCCAGATCTGCGGCAGCGTCAGGCTCGACACCCCGAGGAAGGTCGGCAGAACCCCGTCCACCGCCCAGGGCTGTCGCCCGAGCTCCGCCACGACCCACCCGACCTCGGCGGCGAGCCACGGGAGCGGGATGATCAGCACCGCCAGCCGGAGAAACCACCTGCCGCTGAAATCGCGGACATTGGCGAAGTAGAGCGCCGCCGCGAAGAAGGCAATGAAGAAGAACCCGAGCCCCGCCATGATCCGGAAGAGCCAGAACAGCCCCGGCACGTTCGGCACCGTCGTCCAAGCTGCTTTCTCGATGGTAGCGGCGTCTGCCGTGCGGGGGTCGGCGACGAAGCGCTTCAGCAGCATCGCATAGCCGAGGTCGTCCTTGGTCCGTTCGAAGTCCTCCCGCGCCGCCAGGTCGTCGGGGTTCGCCTTCAGCCGCTCCACCGCGTCATAGGCGGTCTGGCCGTTGGCGATGCGCAGCTTGGCATGATCCACCAAGGGTTCGATGCCTTCGACGACGCCGCTGAGGCTTCGCGTCGCGATCAGCCCGAGGACGTAGGGTATCTTGATCGCGTAGCGGGTGTCGTGATCCACGGACGACGGGACCCCGAAGATCGCGATCCCCGCCGGCGCCGGCTCGGTCTCCCACGCGCCCTCGATCGCGGCGAGCTTCATCTTCTGGTTTTCGGTCAGCGCGTAGCCGCTCTCGTCGCCGAGGATGACCACCGACAGGGCCGACGCCAGCCCGAAGGCTGCCGCCACCGCAAAGCTGCGCTTGGCGATCTCCAGATGCCGCCCCGCCAGCAGGTACCAGGCCGAGATCCCGAGCACGAACACCGACGCGGTCACGTAGCCGGCGCTCACCGTGTGGACAAACTTCGCCTGGGCGACCGGGTTGAAGATCACCGCCATGAAGTCGTTGACCTCCATGCGCATGGTGACCGGATTGAAGATCGAGCCCGTCGGGTTCTGCATCCAGCCGTTCGCCACCAGGATCCACAGCGCCGACAGGTTCGACCCCAGCGCCACCATGAAGGTGACGAACAGGTGCCCCGGCTTCGACAGCCGGTCCCAGCCGAAGAACATCAGCCCGACGAAGGTCGCCTCGAGGAAGAAGGCCATCAGGCCCTCGATCGCCAACGGCGCCCCGAAGACATCGCCGACATAGTGGGAATAGTAGGACCAGTTCGTCCCGAACTGGAACTCCATGGTCAGTCCCGTGGCGACGCCGAGAACGAAGTTTATTCCGAACAGCCTGCCCCAGAACCGGGTAATCTCGCGCCAGATCGGCCGATCCGTCATCACATAGATGGTTTCCATGATGACGAGGATGAACGAAAGCCCGAGCGTGAGCGGAACGAACAGGAAGTGGTACATCGCGGTGAGCGCGAACTGGAGTCGCGAGAGTTCGACAACGGCCATGTTCATGGTCAGGACCCTGCTATGAATTGGTGCGGACCCTTGCACTTCCCGGGAGCCGTTCCCTTGACCTGGATCAATTGTCCCGCGACCCCGGAGCCCTAGACACCTGCCGATGCATCGAAAGAATTTCGCCGGTCTCGCCTGGCTGATCGACGTCGCCGGCGCTGCGCTGTTCGCGCTGGGTCTCGCGGCCGCCATCGATGCGCTGGCGCGCGGTGACGCCCTGCCGGCATGGACGCTGGCAGCGCTTCTCGCCAGCGCGGTGATCCGGGGGCTCGCCGCCTGGTCGGTGCATGTCTGGGCGATCGCCGCCGCTCAGGCGAAGGTCGCAGAGCTGCGCCGCGGGCTGTTCCCGCGTCTGCTCGGCCGGTCCGCGGCGCACGCCCCTTCGATCGGTCAGGCCGCCGTGCTGGCGATCGACCACACGCTGGCGCTGGAGAACCGCGAAGCCCGCTTCGTTCCCGCGCGTCTCGCCGCCGTCGCCGCGCCGCTTGCCGTCGCCGCCATCGTCGCCTTCGCGAGCCCCGTGGCCGCCGGCATCCTGCTGTTCACGCTGATACCCTTCGCGGTCGGGATGGCGATGGCAGGATCGCTGGCGCGGCGGGCGTCGGAACGCCAGCTCGAAGCGCTGGGGCGGCTTTCCGGCCTGTTCGTCGACCGGGTGCGGACCCTGCCGATCATCCGCCACTTCGGCGCCGAGGAGCGGATCGCCCGCCACGTCCGCCTCGCTACCGACGAGGTCGCCGAGCGCACCGTCGCCGTGCTCCGCGCGGCGTTCCTGTCGAGCGCGGTGCTCGAGTTCTTCTCCGCCCTGTCGGTGGCGCTGGTCGCCGTCTACTGCGGCTTCAGCCTCCTCGCCCTTCTGCCCTTCCCCGCCCCGGAGGCCCTGACCCTCACCGAGGCGTTCTTCGCCCTCGCGATGGCTCCGGAGTTCTATCTGCCGATGCGCCGCCTCGCGGCCGCATACCACGAGAAGCAGCTCGGCGAGGCCGCCCAGACCGGGCTCGACGCCCAGGGCGATCCCGCGCCGGCGCCGGCCGCCGCTCCGTTTCGCGGGCTCGAGGCGGAGGCGCTCGAAATCGCCTGGCCCGGACGCCGGATCGGCCCGGTCAGCCTCGCCATCGGTCCGACCGGCCTCGTGGCCCTCACCGGCCCCACCGGCAGCGGCAAGACCAGCGTCCTCGCTGCCCTCGCCGGCCAGATCGCGCCCACCGCCGGCCGCGTCACGCCGCTCAACCCCGTAAACATCGCCTGGGCCGCCCAGCACCCGCTGATCCTCCCGGGCACCCTGCACGACAACCTCACCCTCGCCCGCCCCGAGGCCACCGACGCGGAGGCCCTCGAGGCCGCCACCGGGGTCGGCCTCGCCCCGCTTATCGCCGTACGTGGCCTCGACCTCCCGCTCGATCATCGCGGCTCCGGCCTCTCCGGCGGCGAACGCCGCCGCCTCGGTCTCGCCCGCGCCCTCCTGTCCGGCCGTCCGCTGCTGCTCTGCGACGAGCCCACCGCCGACCTTGACGACGCCAGCGCCGCGCTGATTGCCGCGCTTCTGAGGGAACTCGCCAGGACCCGCGCCATCGTCGTCGCCACCTACGACGCGCGCCTGATTGCCGCCGCCGATCGCGAGGTCTTGCTATGACATCTCCCTTGTACTCGGAGACCCGGGGAGACGCGGGGCACACTGCACGGCACGAACCCGCCGATTTCTCCTTGCTTACTGCTAGGGCGGCACCGTCAGGCGCGAAGGGCAGTGGCCGGCCCGTGGGGTGGGCGCGAAAGCGGCCGCCCCTGGGGGGCGGGTCGGCCGCTGCCCGGGCGGAAGCCCGGGCGGGACGGAAACCGGAACCTCTTCATTCTTGCTTCGTGTAGTATGAACACAGGGTTGATCGTGGAGGCATTGTCCAGTATAATCAGTGCATTGCCCTCTCTGCGCACTGTGCGCGGCCGGAGGCGCGCATGACACGCGGCCCCCTCACCGTCGCCGGTCCGGGCCGCGCCGCCCTGCGCTGGGCGCTCGTCTGCGCCGTCTTCGCCGGGCTCTCCTCGATCCTGCTCCTCGCCCTCTCCGGCTGGTTCCTGACCGGTGCCGCGGTGGCCGGTGCCGCCGGCACCGCGTCGGCCCTCGCCTTCAACTACCTCCTGCCCAGCGCCGCGATCCGCGGGCTCGCGATCACCCGCACCGCCTCCCGCTACGGCGAGCGCCTGCTGTCCCACCGCGCCGCCCTCGGGGCGATGGCCGAGTTCCGTGCCCGGCTCTTCGGCAAGCTCGCCGCCCAGGACAGCCGCACCGCCCCAGCGCTCTCCGGAGGCGATGCCAGCGCCCGCCTGATCGGCGACATCGAGGCCCTCGAGGACCTCGTCGTCCGCCGCCCGACCCGGCCGGCCAGCCTCGTCGCCGCCGGCTTCGCCGTCGCTCTCGCCCTCTTCGCCGGCTGGAAGGCGGCGCTCGCTCTCGCCCTCCTGCTCGCCGCCCTCCCGGCGCTGCTGAAACTGAACGCCGGCCGCTGGACCCGCGCCCCGGCGGCCGAAGCCGCCGACGCCCTCGGCGTTCTCCGCAGCGCCTTCGTCGACTACGCCGCCGCCCGCCCGGAGATCATCGCCTATGGCGTTGCCGACCGCGTCGCCGCCGAGCTTCATGCACCCGCTGCCCGCCTCGACCGCGCCCGCGCCGCGCTCTTCCGTGGCGAGGGCAGGATGGCGGGGCTGCTCGCCGCCTTCGGCATCCTCACCGTCGCCGTCACCCTCGCCCTCTCGGAAGGTCCGGCGCCCTACGTCGCCCTCGCCACGCTCGCCGCCGCCGCATCGGTCGAGGCGATGTCGGCGTTCGCCCGCTCCGCCCTGCGCCAGGCCAGCGTCGAAACCGCGCTCGCCCGTCTGACCGTGCTCGACGCCCTCCGGGGCGAACCCGTCAAGGCAGCCCGCGGCCAAGCTCCTGCCGCCGCCCCGGTCGGGATCGGCACCGAGATCGTCGGCCCAAGCGAACGGATCGCCATCACCGGCGTGTCGGGCTCCGGCAAGACCCGCCTCCTCGAAGCCCTTGCCGGCCTGCGTGCCCCGGTCCATGCCCTGACGCTCGACGGCACCCCCGTCGAAAACTGCGCCGGCGCCCGGCTCGCCGCCCAGTTCGCCCTGTCTCCCCAGGACACCACCCTGATCGCCGGCACCATCGCCGACAACCTCCGCCTAGCGCGCCCCGGCGTCACGCCACAGGACATGCAGGCCGCGCTCGCCGTCGCCTGCCTCGACGACCGCGTCGCCACGTTCGCCGAGGGCCTCGACACCTGGCTCGCCGAAGGCGGGGGCATCCTCTCGGGAGGCGAGCGCAAGCGCCTCTGCCTTGCCCGCGCCCTTCTGTCCCACCGTCCGTGGCTGCTGCTCGACGAGCCCACCGAGGGGCTCGACGCGGCGACGGAGGCCGACTTGATCGCCACTCTCGGCGCCTGGCTGGACGCAACGGGCACCGGGCTGATCCTGACCTCTCACCGGCCCGAGGCGCACCGCCTTGCAACCCGCCGCATCGCCATCGCTTCGATCGGGCCCCGGCACTGACCCGACCCCGGGCCGGTCACCGCCTGCGGATCCCGATCATGCGGCGCCGGCTTCCGCCTCCGTCGCCCGAAGCGACTCCAGCGCGTTCTCGACCTCGGACGCATAGCGGCAGACCGGCGGGCGGAGCCCGTTGGTCAGAAGCGTCCTGCGGACCTCCCGGTTCGCGCCGGTGATCCAGAGCGCGACCCTGCGCTTGTGCGCCTTGCGGGCGAGCCCCTCGATCATGTTGGCGCCGGTGGCGTCGAGGAACGGCACTGCGGTCAGGTCGACGATCAGGGCCTTGTGGGTATCGGAAATCCGGTCGAGCACCGATCCGATGGAGGCTGCCGCTCCGAAGAACAGCGCGCCGGTGATGCGGTAGATCGCGACCTCGGGGTCCGACGCCCTGGCCTCGTCGTAGTCGCCCCGCGGCGCCACGTCGTCCGGCGTGTCGCGCCCGACGAACGGGGTATGGGTCTCGACCGCCGTGGCGCGGCTCATGCGCTGGATGAACAGCACCGAACCGAGCGCGAACCCCACCACGATCGCTTCGGTCAGGCTTCGGAAGATCGTCAGCAGGAACGTCGCGGCGAGCACCACAGCCTCGCCCCGGCCGGAACGCATCAGGACCGCGATGGCCGGCTTCTCGATCATGTTCCAGGAGACCACGGCCAGAAGGCCCGCGAGCGCGGCCAGCGGGATGTAGGCCGCCAGCGGTGCGGCGATCAGCACGAACAGGAGCAGGAACACCGCATGCAGCATCCCGGCGATCGGCCCGTGCGCCCCCGAGCGCACGTTGGTGGCCGTGCGCGCTATGGTCCCGGTGACGCAGAACCCGCCGAACAGCGACGCGCCGACATTGGCGATGCCTTGCCCCACGAGCTCGCAGTTCGACCGGTGCCGCCTTCCCGTCATGCCGTCGGCGACGACGGCGGACAGCAGCGACTCGATCGACCCGAGCAGCGTGAAGGAGAGCGCGGCGGGAAGCACCGCGACGATCCGGGCCATCGAGAAGTCGGGGAGGCTCGGGACCGGCAGCGACGAGGGGATGCCGCCGAACCTCGTGCCGATCGTCTCGACCGGCAGGCCGAGCAACGCCGCTGCCGCAGCCGCGCCGCCCACGGCGATCAGCATCCCGGGCCAGCGCGGCCGCAGCGCCTTCAGGCCGGCGATGACGGCGATCGTTGCCAGCGAGAGCCCGATCGCGGCCGGCGTCAGGCTCGCCCGCGCCGCCCACAGCGCCGGCAGCTTCTCAAGCAGCTCGCCCGGCTCGTGGTCGAGCGACAGGCCAAGCAGCTCCTTGATCTGACTGGCGAAGATGATCACCGCGATACCGGCGGTGAACCCGACCGTTACCGGGAACGGGACGAACTTGATGAACGTGCCGAACCGGAGCAGGCCCGCCGCGGCGAGCATCAGGCCGGAGAGGAAGGTCGCGAGGATCAGCCCGTCGACGCCGTGCTGGGCCACGGTCGCCGCGACCAGCACGATGAAGGCTCCGGCCGGCCCGCCGATCTGGAAGCGCGAGCCGCCGAACGTCGAGACGAGAAAACCGCCGACGATCGCGGTATAGAGCCCCTGCGCAGGGGTCGCGCCCGAAGCGATGGCGATCGCCATCGAAAGCGGCAGCGCGACGATGGCGACCGTCAGTCCGGCGACCGCATCCGCCCGGAAATGCGCGAGCCCGTAGCCCTCGCGCAGCACCGTCAGCAGTTTCGGCGTGTAGAGGTCCGCGAAGCTCGGCGTTGAGCTGGCTCGGCTTTGAAAGGATTTCATTTTTTGTCCGGAGCTTTCGGAAGGGGAGGCTGGATCGTCGATTTGTCGCAGGCGGTCGCCGTTGCGAGGCAGGGTTCGTGGCGCCGGCGCAGACGGCGTCAAGTGTTCGGGACGCGGATGAAGATCACGTCAATACCGCAGTCTTGCATACTGGGAGGTGCGCGCCGCCTCGCGGGCCTGCGAGAGCGTCAAGATGCCGCGCTGGCCGAGGAGCGGAAGCAGCCTGAGGAGGATCTCGGCGGTAACCAGCGCATCCCCGAGCGCGGTGTGGCGATCCGATGTCGTGACCCCGAGGCGCGCGGCGATTGTTTCGAGACCGTGCGATGGCTCGTTCGGGTGGACGACGCTCGACAGGAGCAGGGTGTCGAGGACCGGCTGGTCGAAACGCGCTCCGCTCGCGGCCTCCTTGAGCTTCAGGAACCGCAGGTCGAAGGCGACGTTGTGGCCGACCATCACCGTATCGCCGATGAAGGCGTGGAAGTCGGGCAGGACCTCGGCGATCGAAGGCTTGCCGCGGACCAGTTCCGGCCGGATGCCGTGGATCAGGATGGATGCCTCGGGAATGCTGCGGTGCGGGTCGACCAGCTGGTCGAAGCACTCGCCGCGTAGCAGCTTGCCGTTGACGATGCGCGCGGCGCCGATCTGGAGGATCTCGTCGCCCTGGGTCGGGTCCAGTCCGGTGGTTTCGGTGTCGAACACGGTATAGGCGATGTCCGACAGCAGCCGGTCGTTGAGTGCGCGGCTGCTCCTGGAGCCGGCGAAAAGATCGAAGTCGTAGTACTCGGGCCGGCTGCCGGCCCGCGCCGGCGAGGGTGCCGGCCCGGACGTGGCCAGGGGCAGCAGGAAACGGAAGAACGACAGCGTGCCGGAGCGGCCGTGCTCGATCCAGAACTCTCCGCCGTGGCGCTCCGCCACGTCCCGCACGGTCAGCGGCGAGCGCCCGGCGTCCAGAGGCTCGGTCTGCCAGTCGCTCATTCCCTCGGGGCGCGGACCGACCCCGTGCCAGGCCAGGTCCAGCCGCGCGCGGCTGCCGGATCGGGCGAGCCGCAGCCGCAGATCGGGATGGTCCAACGCCCTCGCCAGCCGCCCGGCGAGAAACGCCAGCGCCTGGATCAGCGCGAAGCTGTCGACATCGAGCCAGAGGTCGGGGTCGTCCGCCTCCAGCGTCACCGGCTGGCCCAGGTCTGCCTCGATCTGCCGCTCGGCGGCGGCCAGAAGGTCGGCTCCGAGCATTTCCTGCAACGGCCAGCGGGTCATCAGGACCTGTGACGTGCTCGCGGCGAACGCGCTGACGCGGGCGCTGATCGCCGCCACCTCGTCGCGAAGCACCGCCTGGAAGCGGTCGCGATCGTCCGGGTCGATGTCGGGGTAGTCGAGCAGCTCGAGCGCCGCCTGCATGCTCGCCGAGCGCCGCCCGGCTCGCCTCGATGAACGCGAGCAGCTGACGGTCGCGCCGGGTGTCCGTCTCGTAGGCGTCGGTGATGTCGTCGAGCAACAGCACGAAGCCGGCGAGGGCCGCCCCGTCGGAAGCTGGGCGCACCGGCGCGAGGTTCACAGCCAGGAGATGCCCCGCCGGCGTGCTGGTCACGAATCGCCCCGACGGGGCCGCCCCATCGGCACCGCGGGCGCTACGCGCCGCGACCGTCTCGAGCGCATGCGCGATCAGCGCCCGATCGACGACGGCATGGATCGAGCGCCCGAGGCCGATCAGTTCCGCGCCCGACGCCCCCTCCGGCGCGCGGGACAGCCGGCGCACCAGCTGACGGGCGCGCTCGTTGTAGAGCAGGATCCGCCCGTCGGGGTTGCAGACCACCACGCTCTGGTTCAGCTCGGCCATCAGGGCGCCGAGCTGGTCGCGCTGCTGCGCCACCTCGCGGCTCGCCTCCGCCACCAGGCGCGCCATCTCCTGCTGCAGCGACCGCCGCTTGTTGGCCAGCCCGTTGATCGCCTCCGTCAGCGCGCGCGCCGATGCCCCTCCCGACGCCACGATATCGGGCGCCGCGGCTTCACCGATCAGAACCCGGGTCGCATCCGCCAGACGGGCCGGCGCGGCGACATGCGCATCGTAGAGGTGGCGGACCGCCCAGGCCGCCAGCGCCGCCGCGATCAGCCACCAGGACACCGCCAGCATGCCGTGGGTCGCCACCAGCGGCCCGAGCGCCGCATCGACGGCGGACCGCTGCCTGGGGTCGAGTGTCGCCCGCAGCAGCACCCCGCCCACCGCCAGCCAGACGCCGAGCGCCAGGGCCGGCGCCAGCATCGCCAGCACCAGCCGGCGATCGAGCTTCACGACAGCATCTCCCGGGCCTTCTGCACCAGGTCGCGCGTCGAGAACGGCTTGGTGACGTAGGCGTCGGCGCCGACCCCCATCCCGCGCGCGATGTCGGTGTCGCGCCCCTTGGCGGTGAGCATCAGGATCCGGATGTCGCGCAGATCCTCGTCGGCGCGCACCGCCTCGCAGACCTCGAACCCCGACATGCCCGGCATCATCGCGTCGAGCAGCACCAGCCGCGGGCGCTCCCGGCGGATCGCCTCAAGCGCCTTCGGGCCGTCGCGAACCACCAGCACCTCGTAGCCCTCGCGCTTCATCATGAACTCGAGCGAGACCAGGATGTTCGGCTCGTCGTCGGCAATCAGCACCTTCACGCTCATGATCTTCCTTTCGCCGCTGTCACCAATGGCAACCGGAAGGCGAAACACGCGCCGCCGCCCGGATTGGCTTCCAGCCAGATGCGCCCGCCGAAATGTTCGACGATCTGGCGGCTGATCGGCAGGCCGAGACCGGTGCCGGCCGGCCGCGACAGGGTATCCCCACCCTGGCGGAACTTCTCGAATACCTTCGCCCGCTCTTCCGCGGGCACTCCGGGGCCGTTGTCGCGCACCTCGACGACCAGGCCGTCCCGCTCGCGGCGCAGCGCGACATCGACCCTGCCGCCCTTGGCCGGGACGAACTTCGCCGCGTTCGACAGGAGATTGACCAGCACCTGGGTAAGCCGGTCCGGGTCGGCGCGGATCAGCGGGATCGCGCCCCCGACCGAGAACTCCACGCGCGTTTCGTTGGCGCCGAACAGGCCGGACGCCGTGGCGATGGCATTCTCGATCAGCGACCGCATGTCCACCTCGGCGCTGTGCCACTCGGCGAGGCCGGATTCGAACTTGGCCATGTCGAGCACCTGGTTGACCAGCCGGCCCAGGCGTTCGCTCTCGGCGACGACGATCCTGAGGAACGTCCCGCGCTGGGCTGCATCCATTTCCGGGGCGTCCAGCATCAGTTCGGACAGCGCGCGGATCGAGGTGAGCGGGGTCCGCAGCTCGTGGGTGACCGAGGACACGAAGTCGTCCTTGAGATGGTCGAGGCTCTTCAGCTGCTCATTGGCGGCGCGCAGCTCGCTGGTCGCCTTCTCCAGCGACAGCGACTTCTCCTCCAGCGCCCGGGCGTAGCCGCGCAGCTGCGACGCCTCCTCGACGATCTCGACCACGTCGTCGATCGCCAGCGGCTCCTCCTGCGCGACCGAGGCGATCATCACCCGCGCCGAGGCGCTGCCGACGGCGCCGGCGATCTGCCGCTCGACGCGATCGACCAGGCGGGCATCGGCGGCGAGGTTCCCGGCGCCCGCCACCCCGGTCTCGCGCGCGTGCTCCTCGAACAGCGCCTTCGCCCGGCCCGCGCCGAGCAGCCGGCTCGCCAGCCCCTCCAGGTCCGCGAGCCGGGCGCGGCCCCGCCAGAATACCGGCGCGAGGCCCTCGGCGGGCTGCCCGCGCTCGAAGACGTCGACGAACAGCAGGGCCTGGCTCGCCTCGCGCGCCTCCGGCTGGCGCCAGAGCGACAGGCCGACATAGAGACCGACATTGACGAGAAGGCTCCAGAACAGCGCGTGGGTGACGTTGTCGAGCCCCACGAGGCCGAACAGCCGCTCGGGTGCGAGCAGTTCGATCGCGAAGGGACCGTGCTCGACGAACCCGTCGGGCATCCAGCCGGACTTCGCCACCGACGGCAGCATCAGCGTGTAGGCCCAGAGCGTGAACCCGCCGACGAGACCGCCGAGCGCCCCGGCCCGCGTCCCGCCGCGCCAGTACATCCCGACCAGCAGCGCCGGGGCGAACTGGGCGACGGCGGCGAAGCTGATCAGGCCGATCGAGACCAGCGCGTAGGCCTCGCCGGCGACGCGGAAGTAGAGGTAGCCGAGCATCAGGATCGCGAGGATCGCGGCGCGGCGGATGTTCAGGAGCAGCCGTGTCAGGTCGCCTCCGGCACCGCCGCCGAAGCCCGGCAGCCGCAGCAGCGACGGCATCACCAGGTCGTTGCAGACCATGGTCGAGACCGCCACCGTCTCGACGATCAGCATCCCCGTGGCCGCCGACAGGCCGCCGATATAGGCGAAGACCGCGAGCCCCGGCGCGCCGTGGGAGAGCGGCAGCGACAGCACGAAGGTCTCGGCATCCATCTTGCCGGGGCCGAAGATCACCAGGCCGCCGATGGCGATCGGCAGGACGAAGATGTTGATCAGCAGGAGGTATGCTGGAAAGACCCAGGCGGCGCGCCGCAGGTGCCGCTCGTCGACGCATTCGACCACCATCATCTGGAACTGGCGCGGCAACAGCAGCACCGAGAGCATCGCGAGCAGGGTCAGCGCGAACCATTGCGCGAAGTCGAACGCGCCGGCTCCGCTCTCGCCGCCGAGCCGAAGGAGCCCACGCAGCTCAGGGAAGGCCTGAGCCCGCGCCCAGATGTCGCCCATGCCGTCGAACAGGCCCCAGGTCACGAAACCGCCGACGGCGACGAAGGCGACGAGCTTGACCACCGACTCGAAGGCCACCGCCGCGACCATTCCCTCGTGCCGCTCGGCGCTGTCGAGGTGGCGCGTGCCGAAGATCATCGTGAACGCGGCCAGCGCCAGGGTCACGAACAGCGTGCCGTCCCGCCACCAGCCGATCGCCGGAACCGCCGGCAAATCCGGGCGCGTGGTCAACAGATGATAGCCGGCGGACACCGCCTTGAGCTGCAGTGCGATGTAGGGAACGATGCCGATCACGGTGATCACCGTGACCAGCGCCGCCAGTGACGGACTCTTGCCGTAGCGGCTGGCAATGAAGTCCGCGATCGAGGTGATCCGGTAGGTTTGGGCGATCCGGATCATCTTGCGAACCACGATCCAGGCGAGAAGCATCGCCAGCACCGGCCCGAGGTAGATCGGCAGGAACCAGACGCCCGACATTGCCGCCCGGCCGACGCTGCCGAAATAGGTCCAGGCAGTGCAATAGACCGCGAGCGACAGCGAATAGATCCAGCTGCTGCCGATCACCGATCGGCCGAGCGCCGCGCGCCGGTCGCCGAAGGCGGCGATGACGAACAGCAGCAGCAGGTAGCCGGCGGATACCCCGATGACCAGCGCCGGCGAGATCATCGGTCGGCCGGCGGCCTGGTCCGCGGCTGCCCGACCCTCGCCGCCCTCGCCCGGAGATAGCGGGGCGCGGCGTTCGACCACCCAAGCCAGCACGCCGATCAGCGCCGCCCATATCACGAAGATCGCCACCGGCAGCAGCGGCAGTCCCAGGATCGTGGCGTCGCCGCCAAAGACGATCAGCATCGGGAAGTTGAACAGGATCATGCCGGCGCCCCAGAGCGCGATCATGAGCTGCGGGCTCGGTCCGCGGGGCGAGCGCCGGCGTCTCACAGCGCGTCCAGCCGGTAGTGCCGGCCCAGCCATTGCTTGAAGGCCCGCACGATCGCGAGTGACTCCTTCAGCGCGTGCCGCTCCAGCGTGCCGAGCTCGGCCAGCCTGATGCCGTTGCCGGGCGGCCGACCCTCGTCGATCTGGCGGAGGTTGTTCGTGAGCTTCAGGCCCATCAGGACGTGGAGCGCGTCGATCAGGTCCCGGGCCAGCGGCTGGTCGATGCGCCCCGCCGCGACGAGGGCGCGCAAGCGGTCGGCGGTACCGAGCTCCCGCACCCGGTATTGCAGCGCCAGCGTCCGCACGCCGTGGACGAGGGGGAAGATGCCGAGCTTCTTCAGGTCGATCTCGGCGGCGGCGCGGCCGCTGAGGCCCGGCAGACGCGTCCACCAGGCACGGCCGAACTGCTCCACCGCGCTGGCGAAGCGGGCGTAGAAGGCGTCGCTGCCGGAGACGAGGTCGTCTACGTGGACGCGCACCTCCGCAAGCAGCGTCGCGTCGCCGGCCACCGCCGCCGCATCGAGGAAGATCGCGAGGTTCATCGGCCCCTCCGGATCGGCGCCGTGGGTCCAGTCGCGCAGCGTGTCCCGGAATCCCGCCACCGGCTGGCACCACAGCGGGCGGCTCAGCATGATCCCGCCGGGGCATGGCGGGTAGCCAAAGTCGATCAGCGCGGCGGTGAATGCCTCGGTCACGGCCTCGAGCCCTTCGAACGCGAAGCCGTCGCGCAGGATGAGCGCGTTGTCCTGATCGGTCTTGATGATCTGCTCGCCCCGGCCCTCGCTGCCCATGACAATCAGGCAGCTGCTCTCGCGCAGCTCCCGGGGCGCCACCATTTCCCAGAGACGGGAGAAGACCTGCAGGTTCAGCGCCCCGACGAGGCCGGCGATGACGTCGACGCGCACCCCGTCGCGGTGGAGCACCCGGATCAGGCCGTCGATCTGTCGCGCCGCCGCCGCCAGCTCGGTCAGGTCGCCGGCCTCGGCCGCCTCGAGCGCGATCAGGTGCGAGTGGCTGGCGACGAAGGCCATCAGCTCGAGCTGGCCGAGGATGCCGACGACCGCGTCGCCATCGCGCACCACCACCCGGTGGATGCGGTGCCGCAGCATCAGCAGCATCGCGCCGAAGATCTCGTCGTGGACCGACACCGTCCAAGGTTCGAAACGCGCGACCTCGCGCACCGCGAGCGCGCCCGGCGGCTCCGGCCGCAGCAGCGCATCCCGGAGATCGGTGGTGGTGAAGACGCCGATGCGATCGCCGTCGCGAACGAGGGCGTCGCCGAGGTTGCGGCGCGAAAGCTCGCGGCAGAGGGTGACGAGGTCGGTGGCGCCGTCGACGAAGAACGGCTCGCGCACGAATGCGTCGCCGACGGGTGACGTCATCAGCGATGAGAACGCGCGCCCCGTCGCGGGATCGGCCCGCCCCGGAAGGGGCGGGCCGGCTTGGTTTGCTCTGTCGCGTGAGATGGGCACGCTCGCTCCCTCTCGTCCTTCGCTCAGTGCCCGGAGGCCCGGGCGGCACCGATACCGGTTTCCGAGCGTATCGTCTGCGCGGCAAAGCCGGCCCGGTCTAGGCGTGCCCTCGGGCCGCGGTCGAGGATCGAGACCAGCCAGATGGCCACGAAGGCGAGTGTCATCGAGAACAGCGCCGGCGAGGCGTAGGGAAACGGCGCCGATCCGGCAGGATTGCCGAGCGTTGCCTCCCAGACCGATGGCGACAGGATCGTCAGCACCACCGACGAGATCAGCCCGAGGAAGCCGCCGACGACCGCTCCCTTGGTGGTGCAGTCCTTCCACAGCACCGACATGAACAACACCGGGAAGTTCGCCGAAGCCGCGACCGCGAACGCCAGCGAAACCATGAAGGCGATGTTCTGCTTCTCGAACACGATTCCGAGCAGGACCGCCAGCACGCCGAGGCAGATCGTCGCGATCCGCGAGACGCGCAGCTCCGATCCGCCGTCCGCCTTCCCCTTCTTCATGACGGTCGAGTAGAGGTCGTGCGACACCGCGCTGGCGCCCGACAGGGTCAGCCCGGCGACGACCGCCAGGATCGTCGCGAACGCCACGGCCGAGATGAAGCCGAGGAACACGTTCCCGCCGACCGCCCCGGCCAGATGGACCGCCGCCATGTTGTTGCCGCCGATCAGCCCTCCGCTGTCGTCGAGGAACGCCGGATTCGTCAGCACGAAGGTGATGGCGCCGAAGCCGATGATGAAGGTCAGCAGGTAGAAGTAGCCGATCCAGCCGGTTGCCCACATCACCGACTTCCGCGCTTCCTTGGCGCTCGGCACGGTGAAGAAGCGCATCAGGATGTGCGGCAGCCCGGCGGTCCCGAACATCAGCGCCATGCCGAACGAGATGGCGGAGATAGGGTCCTTGATGAAGTTGCCGGGTCCCATGATCGCCAGTCCCTTCTGCAGCGCAGCCTCTGGCGTTTCGCCCGAGGTTTCCGCGAGCCTGGTCTTGACGTCCACGGCGCCCTGGAACAGCGCCTCGGGGCTGAAGCCGTAGCGCCACATCACCATGAACGCCATGAACGACGCGCCCGCCAGCAGCAGGCAGGCCTTGATGATCTGCACCCACGTGGTCGCGGTCATGCCGCCGAACAGGACGTAGACCATCATCAGGCCGCCAACGAGAACCACCGCGACCCAGTAGTCCAGTCCGAAGAGAAGCTTGATCAGCTGCCCCGCGCCGACCATCTGCGCGATCAGGTAGAAGGCCACCACGACCAGCGTGCCCGACGCGGCGAAGACCCGCACCGGAGTCTGCGAGAAGCGGAAGGCGGCCACGTCGGCGAAGGTGAACTTGCCGAGGTTGCGCAGCCGCTCGGCCATCAGGAAGGTGATGACCGGCCAGCCGACGAGGAAGCCGATCGAGTAGATCAGCCCGTCGTAGCCCGAGACCATCACCGCCGCCGAGATGCCGAGGAACGACGCGGCCGACATGTAGTCGCCGGCGATCGCCAGCCCGTTCTGGAAGCCGGTGATGCCGCCGCCGGCCGTGTAGAAGTCCGCGGCGGACTTGGTCCGCGAGGCCGCCCACTTGGTGATGAACAGGGTCATGACCACGAAGAGCGCGAAAATGACGATGGCGGTCCAGTTGGTCGCCTGCTTCTCCAGCGTCCCGAGCGTCTCCGCCGCGAACGCCGTCGTCGGCAGTATCGCCAGAACGCCGAAGCTCGCGGCGGACCACGTCTTGTTGCGAGCGGAGATCATTTCAGCGCCTCCCGCTTGACCTTCTCGGACAGGTCGTCGAATTCGCCGTTGGCGCGGCGCACGTAGTACGCGGTGATGGCGATCGTGAACACGATCACGCCGAACCCGATGGGAATGCCCCAGGTCATGGGGCCGTCGCCGATCGGGGCGGCCAGCACGCCCGTCCTGAACGCGATCAGCAGGATGAATCCGTAGTAGACGATCATCATCGCAAAGGTCAGCGTCCACCCGAGCCGCGTTCGTTTCGACTTCAGCGTCTGATAGTTCGGATCGGCTTCTATCCGATCCTCCAGCGTCGTGGGGGTCATCGCGTCGTCCTTCCCAGGTTGCCCGCGCATGCGCAGGCGAGCTCAGCGTGATTGGCGTTCCGTCAGTCTTCCTTCGTGACTGAAGCGGCCCGACGCGCGATCCGCGTCCCTGCATCGGTGGCCGCTTCAGGTCCGGGGGTCAGTCCCGGTTCATGCGGTTGGCGACCAGATCCTCGACCACCGCCGGCTCGGCCAGGGTCGAGGTGTCGCCGAGCGCGCCATGATCGTTCTCGGCGATCTTGCGCAGGATGCGGCGCATGATCTTGCCCGAGCGGGTCTTCGGCAGGCCCGGCGCCCACTGGATCAGGTCGGGGCTGGCGATCGGGCCGATCTCCGTGCGCACCCAGTTGCGCAACTCGGTCCGGAGCGCGTCGGACGGGGCCTCGCCGTGCATCAGGGTGACGTAGCAGTAGATGCCCTGCCCCTTCAGCGGGTGCGGATAGCCCACCACCGCCGCCTCGGAGACCTTCTCGTGCGCGACCAGCGCGGATTCGACCTCCGCCGTGCCCATGCGGTGGCCGGAGACGTTGATCACGTCGTCCACCCGCCCGGTGATCCAGTAGTAGCCGTCGGCGTCGCGCCGGCAGCCGTCGCCGGTGAAGTAGTAGCCCTTGTACTGGGTGAAGTAGGTCTCGGCGAAACGGGCGTGGTCGCCCCAGATGGTGCGCATCTGCCCGGGCCAGCTGTCGCGGATGGCAAGCACGCCCTCCGCCTCGGTGGTCGTGATCTCCGCGCCGGTCTGCGGGTCGAGCACCACCGGCTGCACCCCGAAAAACGGCAGCGTCGCCGATCCTGGCTTTGCGGCAATCGCGCCGGGAATCGGGGTGATGAGGGCGCCGCCGGTTTCGGTCTGCCACCAGGTGTCGACGATGGGGCAACGACCGTGTCCGACGGCTTCGTCGTACCACTTCCAGGCCTCGGGGTTGATCGGCTCGCCGACCGAGCCGAGGATGCGCAGCGACGACAGGTCGCATCTGTCGACCCATTCGCGGCCCTGACCCATCAGGGCGCGGATCGCGGTGGGCGCGGTGTAGAAGGTGTTGACCTTGTGCTTCTCGCAGACCTGCCAGAAGCGCGAGGCGTCGGGCCAGGTGGGGACGCCCTCGAACATCAGCGTGGTGGCGCCGTTCGCCAGCGGTCCGTAGACGATGTAGCTGTGGCCGGTCACCCAGCCGACATCCGCCGTGCACCAGTAGACCTCGCCCGGTCGGTAGTCGAACACCAGCTCGTGGGTCATCGCCGCGTACAGGAGGTAGCCTCCGGTGGTATGCACCACGCCCTTCGGCTTGCCGGTGGAACCGGAGGTATAGAGGATGAACAGCGGATCCTCGGCGCCCATCGGCTCCGGCGCGCAGTCGGACGAGACCTCCGCCGCCAGCTCGTGCAGCCAGTGGTCGCGGCCGGCCTGCCAGGCGACCTCGCCGCCGGTGCGCCGGACGACGAGACAGCTCACCTCGTGCGGGCAGTGCAGCAGCGCCTTGTTGACGTTGGTCTTCAGGGCCGTGACCCGGCCTCCCCGGGGGGCCTCGTCCGCTGTGATCACCACACGCGCGTCGCAATCGTTGATCCGGTTCGCCAGCGCGTCCGGCGAGAAGCCGGCGAAGACGATCGAGTGGATCGCGCCGATCCGGGCGCAGGCCAGCATGGCGAAGGCCGCCTCGGGGATCATCGGCAGGTAGATCACCACCCGATCGCCCCGGCCGACGCCGAGGCGTTTCAGCACATTGGCCATGCGGCCGACCTCGGAATGCAGCTCGCGATAGCTGATGTGCCGGGCCGCCTCGGCGGGATCGTCCGGCTCCCACAGGATGGCGGTCTGGTCGCCGCGCTCGGCGAGGTGGCGGTCGATGCAGTTGGCCGACGCGTTGAGCACGCCGTCCTCGAACCAGCGGATCGAGACGTCGGGCCAGGCGAACGACGTGTTCTTGGCCCGGCTGTAGGGCGCGATCCAGTCGAGCCTTTTCCCCTGCCTTGCCCAGAACCCCTCCGGGTTGGCGACCGAGGCGGCGTACATCTCGCGATACCGCGCCGGACCGACATGCGCGTGCGCCCGGACCTCCTCCGGGATCGGCACTCCGCCGTGTTCCAGGACATTGTCTTCTTCAAGCATTCTGCATCCTCCCCAGGAGTTCGGTGAATTCGCCATTGGCGGCCGTTATGACGCTCCAGTGTCAGATCTTCAACATAGTATTGATTTTTATGGAAAAATCAGTCAATCATTTCATCTATTGACATGACAAGTTGTAAATCATTTACACTCTGGCCGCTGGCTCAGCCCGGGGAACGACCGTCCGATGCCCAAGACCATCGTGGGAACCCGCATTCGCGAACGCCGCCGGGCGATGGGCGTGACGCAGGCGGAAATGTCACGGCGGATCGGCATTTCCGCCTCCTACCTCAACCTCATCGAGCGCAACAAGCGCGGCATCGCCGGTCCGCTGCTGCGCCGGACCGCCGAGGCGCTCGGGCTGAGGCTCGACGAACTCGACGATGCCGCGGAGCGGCGGCTGCTGGAGACCCTGAACGAGATCGCCGTCGCGCCGGACATCGCCGCACTCGGCGTCGAGGCGGCCGGCGCGGGCGAGCTGATCGGCCGCTACCCCGGCTGGGCGCGCGCACTCGCGGCACTGGCACGGTCCGAGCGCGCCGCGACGACCGAGATCCAGGCGCTCTCGGACCGGATGACCCACGACACCTTCTTGGGGAGTTCGGTGCATCGCATGCTGACCCGGGTCGCGGCGATCCGTTCGGCCGCCGAGATCCTCACCGAATATCCCGACGCGCCGGCGGACAGGCGCGAGCAGTTCCTCGGCATCGTCAACGACGAGAGCCGGGTCCTGACCGACGTGTGCGAGGCCCTCGCCGCCTATTTCGACAACGCCGGGGAGAGCGCGCGCTCGCTGACCCCGCTCGACGAGGTGGAGGCGCTGTTCGAGGCCTGCGACAACCACTTCGACGCGCTCGAGGCGGCGGCGGCCGATCTGTCGGACCTGCTGGAGGACGCCACCCCGGCGCCGCGTCGCACGACCGCCCGCGCCCTCGCGGCCGAGCGGCTTGCCGGGTTGGTCGACGGGATCATCGACGGCCGGTCCGAGATCCGCACGGCGCGGGCCCGCGACCGCGCGCGGACGGCGCTTCTCGACTACGCCACCGGCGCGATCCTCGCGCCGATCGAGGTGTTCCGCCTCAGGGCGGCGGAGCTCGGGTATGACATCGAAGCGCTCGCCGCGACCTTCGCGCTGGCGGTCGAGACCGTGTGCCAGCGGCTGGTCGCGCTCGCGGCTCCCGGCACGCCGCGGTTCGGCTATTTCCGGGTCAATGCGGCGGGCACCATCGTCGAGCGGCGCGGGCTGCCGCGCCTGGTGGCGCCGCGCTATGCGCCGGCCTGTCCGCTCTGGGTGCTCTACCGCGCCCAGCAGTCGCCCGAGGCGGTGATCCGCCAGCGCGCGCGCTTCCCGAACGGCGACGGCTTCGTGTTCATCGCACGGGCGCGCAACACCGGGCCCACCGGCTTCGGAAAGCCACGCCACTATCTGACCGACATGCTGGCGATGACCGAGGCCGACGCCGGCATCACCGTCTACGCGCCCGCCGCCGGGGTGCCGGTCGAGGAGGTCGGCCCCGCCTGCCGCATCTGTTCCCGCTACACCTGCCCGCAGCGCGTCGACGACCTGATGTCCAGCTGACGGCGCATCGCCTGCAGACAACGGCGCGCCGTTCGCCTAGATTTCCGTGTGAGATCGGCGTTCGGCGGACGGCAGGGGGGAGATCGGCGCGATGGGGCTTCGCGTTCAACTGGTCGAGGACGAGCCGAACATCGTCGTGACGCTCACCTATCTTCTGGAGCGCGCGGGATTCGAGGTGTCCACCGAGACCAACGGCGAGGCGGGGCTGGCGGCGGCGCTGGGTAACCCGCCTTCGGTGATGATCCTCGACGTGGCGCTGCCGCTGCTCAGCGGCCTCGAGGTGCTGCGACGGCTGCGCGCCGACGCCCGGGGCAGACGGGTGCCGGTGATCGTGCTGACCGCCAAGGGACGCGCCGCCGACCGCGAAGCCGCGATGGGCGGGGGCGCCGATCTCTACCTCACCAAGCCGTTCTCCAACGCGGAACTGATCGCCGCCGTCCGGCGCATGTCCGGCGGCGGCTCGGTCTGATCGTCCGGGCGGCGGCGTGAGCCGCCACCGCGCTGCTCTCGCGACTTAAGGTGCCGAGACGAAGGCCTTCCTCGGCCGCGGCCCTTGGGCAAGTGCCGCGGCCGCGTGGGTCACGGCCGGGAGTTCGGCATCGACCGGTGCGAGGCGCACCGCGACCCTCTCGGCCGGCCGTTCGCGCAGGGCGACGATCGCCGGTGCACAGAAGGCGGCGACAGGCACGCGCCGACCTGATGCTGCTGGCCGCGATCAGCGGGCTTGGGCGTCGCGCTTGGCCGGACGGTGCTGATCGGCGACGACGTGGCCGAGAAGCGGCTGATACCGGTTGGTGATCCGGCCCCCTTATCGATGCGGCCTGCTGGCTCGTCGTCGCCCCGGAGGAGGCCGGCTCGGACCGCGTCCGGATGCTTAGGGACTGCTCGACCTTCTCGCCACATCATCCCGGCGTTCGGCATGACGGATCTGCCCGCCGCACGGGGCACGCGTGCCAAACCAGCTATGGCATTGAAAAACATAGAAGATCGTTTCGGCGTCAACCGGATCGCAAGAGAGGTTAACTCCGGCAAGCCGATGTCCTGTGCCGTCGTCTCCTGCGGCTCGAGTCCGGCGAGGCGCGCGACGGATGCCGCGGCGGCGACGTCCGGCACCGCGAGGAAGCGAGGCTCGGCGGTAGTAGCCTTCGCCGCCCATCGCGGCTGCGCCATGGGACCGATGGGCATGTTCGACCTGGTGGGGGTCAAGACCCTCTGCGATGTCACCCGGTATTGGGGCACCGTGAAGAACGACCCGCAGATGCTCGGCAACGCGGCCTACCTGAAGGAGCGTTTTCTCGACCCTGGCCTGCAGGGGATGATTGGCGTAGGCCGGGTTGGGGTAGCGGGGGCCGCCTCCGGTCCCTCTGCGCACAACGGTGGATCGAGGAAGTCCGCTCGCAGACTCGTCGGTAGCACAATGCGCTTGCCAGTCCGCCGCGTCCGTGCCAGATTTAGGAAAAGCTTTTCCGCGCAGCAGCGGGAAATCATGCCGCGGGCAGAATTGCGGCGGTCCGGGAGGAAAAAGATGAATTTATTCAGGGCCTTGAAGGCGGGAGTCCCGCTTTTTGCTGCTTCGCTCGTCGCTTGGACGCCCGCCGGCGCCTTCGCGCAGACGCTCCAGATGTGGGTGCGCGAAAGCGCGGCCGATCCGGCGACGCTGATGACCGATCTCTGGAACTCGACCCATGACGCGCAGATTGAGCTGACCGCCATCCCGGACAACCAGGTGGTGACGAAGCTCGCGACCAGCGTGCGCGCCGGTGACGCCCCCGACCTGATGTCGTTCGACCTGATCTACATGCCCGATTTCATGAAGGCCGGCTTCCTGACCGACCTTACCGACCAACTCAAGGCCGATCCCAACTACGTCACCCATGTCCAGGCCTACAAGGACGTCGCCACCTACGAGGACAAGATCTACGGCGTGGGCTTCACCCCGGACGTCTCGATCCTGGTCTGGAACAAGAAGCTGTTTCGCGACGCCGGCCTCGATCCGGACACGCCGCCGAAGACCATCTACGAGATCCACGAGATGGCGACGAAGATCGGCGCGCTCGGCGACGACACCTACGGCTTCTACTTCGCGGGCTCCTGTCCCGGCTGCAACATCTTCGTCACCTCGCCGCTGATGGTCGCGGGCGGCGCGAAGATACTGCCGCGGAACGGCGACGACGCCGCCCTCGAGGGCAAGGCAGTCCACGAGGTCCTCGACCAGTACCGGCAGATGTGGGAGGAGGGGCTGATCCCGGAAAGCGCCGAGGCCGACACCGGCGCGAACTTCGTGTCCGCCTTCACCAACGGCAACGTCGGCATCACCGGCACCGGCGGGTTCCTGCTGTCGCTGATGCGGCGGCAGTTCCCGGATTTCGACTATGGCGTGACGCTGCTGCCCGGACTCGAGCCGGGGCAGGTCTCCGGCTTCGTCGGCGGCGACGTGGTGGCGATCCCCAAGGGCTCGCTGAACGAGGTAACCGGCCGCGCGTTCATCACCTGGGTGCTGAGCGATGAGGCGCAGCTCGAGGGCCTCGCCAAAAATCACATTCTCACCACCCGAACCGATCTCGCCGACAACAAGTACTTCGAGGGCGACGACAAGGTGCAGGCCACCGCCGCGGCGCTGAAGGCGGGCTACGTGCCCTGGGTCTTCCACTTCGCCGACATGGTGAACTCCGACTCCAGCCCTTGGATCAACATGCTGCAGCAGGCGATCTTCGACGGCGACGTCGACGGTGCGATCGAGGACGCCCGCGCCCGGATGCTCGAGATCGCCGGGCAGTAGCCTCGCCCCGCCGGCCGCCATCGCGCGGCCGGTGCCCCCTGTCCGCCAACCGGGAAGCGACGGATGCTTGCCAGCAACAACCGATGGATCGGTCTGCTCTACCTCGCCCCGGCACTGCTGTTCGTCGCGTCCTTCGTGTTCTACCCGCTGGCGCAGCTGTTCCACATATCGATGACGAGCGAGTCGCTGCTCGGCGGCGGCGAGTTCGTCTGGTTCGACAACTACGTGACCGCGCTCAACGACCGCTCGTTCTGGCGGGCCTTCTGGTTCACCGTCCGCTACACGGCGATCATCACGCCGGTCCTGATCGGCCTCGGCTTCCTGCTGGCGCTCCTGGCGACTGCCAACCGGCCGATCGTCCGGCTGACCCGGGGCGTCATCTTCCTGCCGGTGGTGATCGGACTCGCGAGCTCCAGCCTGCTGTGGATCTGGCTCTTCGACCAGCAGGTCGGGCTCTTCAACAAGATGCTGGTCGATCTTCACGTGATCGGCAAGCCGATGGTCTGGTTTACCAAGGCCGACATCGGCCTGTTCGCCGTCATCATCTCGGTGGTCTGGAAGGTGGTGGGCTTCGGCATGATCATCATGCTCAGCGGCATCCAGTCGATTTACCAGGAGATCATCGAGGCGGCGATGATCGACGGCGCGAGCTGGTTCCAGCGGGTGCGCCGGATCATCGTGCCGCTGAGCCTGCGCGCCATTCTGCTCGCCACCCTGATCAGCGCCATCGGCTCGATGCTGGCGTTCGACCAGTTCTACCTGATGACCGGCGGGCGGCCGCGCGGCCAGACCTTCACCTCGGTCTACTGGATCTACCAGAATTCCTTCGTCTATTTCAAACTCGGCTACGGCAGCGCGCTGTCGATCATCCTGATGCTGATCATACTCTGCGGGTCCGCCTTGCAGATCGCGGTGTCGCGGCGGGGCGCGCGGGCATGACCGGAACGGCCCCGCTCCGCTCGGCCGCCGCCGGCGGCACCACCGAGGCGCGGACGGTCGGCGGCAGCCGGGCCTCACGCTACCTGCTCGCGGCCCTCTGCATTTTCCTGATCGCGCTGATGATGATGCCGCTGGTGATGTCGTTCCTCGCCTCGATCAAGTCCCCGGTCGACGCCAGCGCCGTGCCGCCGCACTACCTGCCGCGCAGCCTGAGCGTCGCGAATTATCTCTCGGTCATCCACTACCAGGCCGGCCTCTGGACCTATGTCGCCAACAGCCTGACCGTCGCCTTCCTGACCATCGGCTTCTGCCTGCTCTTGTCGGTGCCGGCCGGCTACGCGCTGGCGCGCTATGCCATCCCGTTCAAGGAGGTGTTCTTCCTTTTGATCCTCGCCGGGATGATGATCCCCTACCAGGCGATGCTGACGCCGCTCTACCTGATGTTCTCCACCATCGGCCTGACCAACAGCCGGGTGGGCCTCGCGCTGGTGCACACCATCCTGCAGCTGCCCTTCTCGGTCTACCTGATGCGCAACAGCTTCGAGGGCATCCCCAAGGAGATCGAGGAGGCCTCGGTGATGGACGGCTGCAGCTCGCTGCAGACCCTGCGCCGGGTGTTCCTGCCGCTGGTGCTGCCCGGCATGGTCACCGTGGCGCTGTTCGCCTTCATCATGTCCTGGAACGAGTTCATCGCCGCGCTGATCTTCATGAGCAAGGAGTTGAGCTTCACCGTGCCGGTGATGCTGACCGGCGTCTATTCCGGCAACTACGGCGCCATCGACTGGGGCGCGCTGCAGGCCGGGGTGATCGTCTCGATCATCCCCTGCCTGCTGATCTACCTGCTGCTGCAGCGCTACTACGTCGCGGGCCTGCTCAGCGGCGCGGTGAAATGACCGGGGAGGTGCCCGTCGTCCGGCGCGGCCCGCAGACGATCCGCGACGTCGCCGTCGCCGCCGGCGTCAGCATCGGCACGGTGTCGAAGGCGCTCAACAACTCCGGCACGCTCAGCGTCGAGACCCGCGCCCGCATCATCAAGCTCGCGGGCGAGCTCGGCTTCCGCCCCAACGACCTGGCGCAGTCGCTGCACCGCGGCCAGAGCTTCACCGTCGGGCTGATCTCCAACGATAGCTTCGGCCGCTTCACCCTGCCGATCATGCAGGGCCTCGAGCGCGAGCTCGCCGACCGCCGCATCGCCATCTTCATGTGCAACGCCACCGACGACCCGGACCGCGAGCGCCAGCACATCGAGCAGCTGATGGGCAAGCGCGTCGACGGCCTGATCTTCACCGCCCGCCGCGCCGACCGGCGCCCGGCCATGAGCGTCCCCCTCGGCGACATTCCGACCCTCTTTGTCTTCTCGCATGGTCCCGAAGACGACAGCTTCTGCCTCGTCCCGGACGACGAGCAGGGCGCCCGGCTCGCCACCGCGCACCTCGCCGCCGTCGGCCGCCGCCGCATCGCCCACGTCACCGGCCCCGAGCATTTCGAGGCCGTCCGACTGCGCCGCGACGGCTGGCGCGCCGCCGTTGCCGCGGCGGGTCTTTCCGAGGCGCCCTGTCTCAGCGGCGCCTGGTCCGAGGCCTGGGGTCGCGCGGCCGCCGCCAGGCTGTTCGTTGGTTCCGACCGCCCGGACGCGGCCTTCGCCGGCAACGACCAGATCGCCCGCGGCCTCATCGAAGCGCTGCGCGACCTCGGCCTCGCCGTCCCGGGCGACGTGGCCGTCGTCGGATTCGACAACTGGGACGTGATGGTCGAGGGCACCCGCCCGCGCCTCACCAGCGTCGACATGAACCTCTACGCCCTCGGGCAGGAGGCGGGCCGCCGCATCCTGCGACTGATCGGCGGCGAGGAATTCCGCGGCGTGCTGCGCCTCCCTTGCACCCTTGCGGTGCGCGAGAGCTCAATCGCCGCGACAACACGAGGGAGCACGGAATGCGACGCTACACCCCGGTCGACTTTACCAGGGTCACCCTGACCGGCGACTTCTGGCGCGAGCGACTCGACACCGTTCTCGCGCACACCATCCCGAGCCAGTACGCCAAGCTCGAGTCCGAGGGCCTGCTCGAGTCGCTGCTGCCGACTGATCCGCCGCGGCCCCTGCGCATCCCGCGCAGGCCAAACGGCTTCACCACCCAGATCTTCTGGGACAGCGACATCGGCAAGTGGATCGAGGCCGCGAGCTACGCGCTCCGCCACCGCCGCGACGTCACCATCGAGGCCGAGATCGACGACATCGTCGACAAGCTCGCGGAGGCCCAGCTCGGCGACGGCTACCTCAATCTCTGGTACATCGGCCGCGACCTCAACCACCGCTGGACCAACCTCCGCGACAACCACGAGCTCTATAACTGCGGCCACCTGCTCGAAGGTGCCATCGCCTACTTCCAGGCCACCGGCCGCCGCAGGATGCTCAACGTGATGGAACGCTACCTCGACCACATCCGCGCCACCTTCGGTACCGGCGAGGGCCAGAAGCGCGGCTATCCCGGCCACCAGGAGATCGAACTCGCGCTGGTCAAGCTCTACCGCCTGACCGGCGAGCGGAAGCAGCTCGATCTCGCCGCCTATTTCATCGACGAGCGCGGGCACCAGCCGCCGCACTATTTCGACGTCGAGCGCGATGCCCGCGGCGAGGCAGCCGCCGATTATGGCCAGGGCACCTGCGAATACAATCAGTCCCACCTGCCGGTGCGCGAGCAGACCAAGGTGGTCGGCCACGCGGTCCGGGCGATGTATATGTATACCGCCATGGCCGACCTCGCCGCCGAGCTCGGCGACGCGAGCCTGCAACGGGCCTGCGAGGTGCTCTGGGACGACGTCACCTCGACCCGGATGTACGTGACCGGCGGCTTCGGCCCCTCCGCCTCGAACGAGGGCTTCACCTCGGACTACGACCTGCCCAACGACACCGCCTATGCCGAGACCTGCGCCTCGGTCGCCTTCATCTTCTGGGCGCAACGGATGCTGAACCTCGAGCTCGACGGCCGCTACGCCGACCTGCTCGAGCGCGCCCTGTACAACGGCGCGCTGTCCGGCCTCTCGCGCGACGGCGAGCACTATTTCTACGAGAACAAGCTCGAGAGCGACGGCACCAATCGCCGCTGGGCCTGGCACCCGTGCCCCTGCTGCACGATGAACGTCTCGCGGCTCGTCGCCTCGATCGGCGGCTACTTCTACTCGACCGGCCCGGGGCTTGTCGCCGTCCACCTCTACGGCGGCAACGCTGCCGATCGCTCGAGGTCGACGGCAGGCCGGTGAAGATCACCGAGGAGAGCCGCTATCCCTGGTCCGGCCGCATCCGCATCACCGTCGACCCCGGGTCCGCGCAGCGTTTCAGCCTCCGCCTCCGCATCCCCGCCTGGGCCGATGGCGCGACCGCTTCCGTGAGACGGCGAGCCCGTCGATGTCGCGAAGGGCACCAGCGGCGGCTACCTCGATCTCACCCGCGAGTGGTCGCCGGGCGACACGGTCGCGCTCGACCTGCCGATGCCCCCGGCGCGCCTCTACGCCAACCCCAGGGTCCGCGCCGACCTCGGCCAGGTCGCGCTCCGCCGCGGCCCGCTCGTCTACTGCCTGGAGCAGACCGACAACGGCGACGCGCCGGTCCCGCAGCTGTCGCTGCCGCGCGACGCGGCGATCGAGACCGAGGAGCGCGAGCTTTTCGACGGCATCGTCGCGATGACCGCCCGAGGCACCGCGCTGAAGGACGGCTGGGACCGCGAGCTCTACCGCGCTACCCCGCCGAAGGCCGCGCCGGCGACCCTGACGGCAATTCCCTACTACCTCTGGGCAAACCGCGAGCCGGGCCCGATGGCCGTCTGGCTGCGCGAGGGCTAGCCGCATGCCGCACGTCGTCCTCGATCACCTCAACAAGCAGTTCGGCGCCGTCGAGGTGATCCGCGAGCTCAGCCTCTCGGTCGAGGCGGGGGAGTTCTGCGCCCTCCTCGGCCCCTCCGGCTGCGGCAAGTCCACGCTGCTCCGGATGATCGCCGGCCTCGAGACCGTCACCTCCGGCCGGGTGCTGATCGCCGACCGCGACGTCACCCGCGTCCCGCCGGCGAAGCGGCGGATCGCGATGGTGTTCCAGTCCTATGCCCTCTACCCGCACATGACCGTCCGGCAGAACATCGGCTTCAGCCTCGATGTCGCGGGCGCGCCGAAGCGCGAGATCGCCGAGAAGGCCGACAAGGTCGCCGCACTCCTGCAGCTCGATGCGCTGATGGACCGCAAGCCCGCCCAGCTCTCGGGCGGCCAGCGGCAGCGGGTGGCGATCGGCCGGGCGCTCGTCCGCGACCCCGAGGTCTTCCTGTTCGACGAGCCGCTCTCGAACCTCGACGCAAAGCTCCGCGTCCAGATGCGCCTCGAGCTCGCCAAGCTGCATCAGGAGCTGGCGACGACCATGATCTACGTGACCCACGACCAGGTCGAGGCGATGACCCTCGCCGACCGCGTCGTCGTCCTCGACCGCGGCCGGATCGCCCAGATCGGCACTCCTCTCGACCTCTACCACCGGCCGGAGGACCGCTTTGTCGCCTCCTTCATAGGCTCGCCGGCGATGAACTTCCTCCCCGCCACCGTGGTCGGTGCCGAGGGGCGCGACGCCACCGTCAGCGTCACCGGCGGAACGCCGGTCGCCGTGCGGCTGCGCACGCCACTCGCGGCGAACCCCGACGGCCTCGAACTCGGCATCCGTCCCGAGCATGTCGCCCCGACCGCCGCCGGCGACGCCCGATCCGCCCTCGACGGCCGGATCGGCATGGTCGAGCACCTCGGCCACACCACGATGCTCTACGTCGACACCCCGGCCGGCTACATCGTGGTCGAGGACGGCGGCGACTCCCCCGGTCGCGCCGGCGACGCCGTCGGCCTCGCCTTCACCGCCGGCCGCATCCATCTGTTCGACGGCGAGGGGCGCGCCCTCTGACGATCCAGGCCGGCTCTCGCGGCCCGGGCGGCTTTCAGATCCCCCCCGGATCACGCGTTCCCTCATCCGGCAGACGCTGTCGCTGCCGTCCGCGCCGTCGCTCCCGGTTTCGCCTCCGCCTCGGCAATGTGCCGCTTGACCGCGAGGAAGCTGTCCGGAGTGACCGAGATGGAATCGATCCCGGCCTCCACCAGAAGCCGCGCGAAGGCCGGGTCGTTGCTCGGCGCCTGCCCGCAGAAGCCGACCTTGGCGCCGGCGGCGTGGGCCCGCTCGATCACGGTGCGGATCATCCAGAGTACCGCCGGGTCGCGCTCGTCGAACAGCCCGGCGAGTTCGGCCGAGTCGCGGTCCACCCCGAGCGTCAGCTGCGTCAGATCGTTCGACCCGATGGAGAACCCGTCGAAGCGCGCCGCGAAGTCATTGGCTAGGATCACATTGGACGGGATTTCGCACATCACGTAGACTTGGAGGCCGTCGTGCCCGCGCTCGAGCCCGTTCTCCGCCATCACCTCCAGCACCCTGTCCGCCTCGGCGGGCGAGCGGCAGAAGGGGATCATCACGATCACGTTCGAGAAGCCCATCGTCTCGCGCAGCCGCCGGATCGCCCGGCACTCCAGCGCGAAGCCGGCCCGGTAGGCGTCGGAATAGTAGCGTGACGCGCCGCGGAACCCGATCATCGGGTTCTCCTCCCGCGGCTCGAACTGCCGCCCGCCCAGCAGTTCGGCATATTCGTTGGTCTTGAAGTCGCTCATCCGGATGATGACCGGCTTGGGGTGGCAGAAGGCGGCGATGCGCGACAAACCCTGCGCCAGCGTCTCGACGAAATATTCCGTCCGGTCGGCGTAGCCGCGGGTCAGCGCCGCGATCTCGGCGCGGGCCGACTCGTCCTGCAGGTCGTCGAAGCGGACGAGCGCCATCGGATGCACCTTCACCGCGTTCGAGACCACGAACTCCATCCGCGCGAGCCCGACGCCGTCGGCCGGCAGCCGCCACCAGCGGAAGGCCGCCGCAGGATTGGCGAGGTTCAGCATGACCCTGGTCCGGGTCTCCGGCACCGCGCCGAAGTCCAGTTCCTCGACCTCGAAGTCGGCGGTACCGGCATAGACGAAGCCTTCGTCGCCCTCGGCGCAGGACACCGTGACGTCCTGCTCATCGTGCAGGATGTGCGTCGCATTCCCGGTGCCGACGATCGCCGGCAGACCGAGCTCGCGGCTGACGATCGCCGCGTGGCTGGTGCGCCCGCCGTGGTCGGTCACGATGGCCGCCGCCCGCTTCATGATTGGCACCCAGTCGGGGTCGGTGATCGAGGTGACGAGCACGGACCCGTCGACGAAGCGATCAATTTCCCTGGCGCTCTCGATCAGGCAGACCCGCCCCGCAACCACCGCCTCGCCGACGCTGAGCCCGGTCAGCAGCTTCCTGCCCGCCGAGCGGACGCGATAGGACTTCAGCGCGCCCGCCCCGATCTCGGGACTGGACCGTCTCGGGCCGCGCCTGGACGATGAACATGTCACCCGTCTCGCCGTCCTTCGCCCACTCAATGTCCATCGGCTGGCCGTAGTGCCGCTCGATGGCGACCGCTTGGCGGGCGAGCGAGAGGATTTCCTCATCCGAAAGCACGAAACCGGTGCGCTCGGCCCTGGAGGTGGGAACGTTGCGGGTCAGAGCGCCGCCCTCGCTCGCGTAGATCATCTTGCGATCCTTGGCGCCGAGCCGCTTCTCCAGGATCGGCCGCAGGCTCGCGTCGGCGAGCAGCGGCTTGAATGCCGCGTATTCGTCTGGGTCCACCGCGCCCTGGACCACGTTCTCGCCGAGCCCCCAGGCGGCGTTGATCAGCACCGCCTTGTCGAAGCCGGTCTCGGTGTCGATCGAGAACATCACCCCGGCGCCGCCGAGATCGGAGCGTACCATCTGCTGCACGCCGACCGAGAGCGCCACATTGGCGTGATCGAAGCCTTTGAGCCGCCGGTAGGTGATCGCCCGGTCGGTGAAGAGCGACGCATAGCAACGCCGACAGGCATCGAGCAGCGCCGCGTCGCCGCGGACGTTGAGGAATGTCTCCTGCTGACCGGCGAAGCTCGCGTCCGGCAAATCCTCAGCGGTCGCGCTGGAGCGCACGGCCACGGCCGGGTTCTCCGCGCCGAGGGACTTCTCGAGCTTGCGATAGGCCCTGAGGATCTCCGTGACGGTGTCCTCGGGCCAGTCGCCCCCGACGATCGCAGCGCGGATCTTCGATCCGGCCTCGTGCAGCGCCAGCTTTCCGGCGTCGAGGCGCGCCAGCGTCTCGGAGATCAACTCGTTCAGACGGTTAGCCGAGAGATAGCCGCGAAAGGCGTCGGCGGTCGTGGCGAAGCCCGGAGGAACGCGGATACCCTCGGATCCCATGGCTTGCACCATCTCGCCGAGCGAGGCGTTCTTGCCACCGACCACGGCAACATCCCGACGCGACAGATCGTCGAACCAGATTACTCTTCGGGTATCTTCGGACATCGGGTACTCCTTCGGCGCGGGTGGGGGCTCAATGAGCATTTGGCCATCCGGATCGCTGGCCGCATTGACCTCCATCAAGTAGAAGGCGCCGGCGTTGCGGCATGATCCGTCGCGCGGCGCCCGTGGCGTGTCCGGCATGAGGAAAGGGGAATGCGCATGCACAACGACCAGTTGGAGGCCTTGGCGGAAAGGATCGAAGGCGCACCGCAATTCGACGTCGGCCTGGCGATCACGGCGCTGACAGGGCTTCGCGCCGCGTTGCCGGAGGCGAGTTCGGACCTTCGTGCGGGAGTCGTGGAATCCACCGACATGGCGGTTCACCTGGTGGCCCGAAAGCTGCCGAACTGGTCGATCGCCCTCGATGGTACCGCGCGCGAGCCCGACGGCCACTGGACTTGCACCCTCCGGCCATCGGGTGTGCGCGACGACGAGGAAGTCATCGGCACGGGCCACGGACCGACGGCACCGCTTGCGCTGCTCGTGGCGCTGCTGCGGGTCCTGGCCATCCAGGCCAAGGGATACACCTGATCTCTGCGACGCACACACCGGGGGCTGCCCGAGCGCAGGATCCTCGTGAGGTTCCGCGGGCGCGCCGTGCCGCCTCTGCGGAATCCGGCAATCGCCGGCGCTGGCCTTCCGCGTTCTACCCGGCGAGCGCCGCCTCGAGGCGCAGGACATCGGCACGGCGACAGAGCTCGGTGCCGGGTGTCAGGGCGGCGGCGGTGCCGGCGGCGACGCCTCTGCGGAGTGCGACCTCGGGACTTAAGCCCTTGGCCAGCTCCAGCACCATGGCACCGAGGAAGCTGTCGCCGGCGCCGGTGGCACTGTACGCTGACACCGGCGGTGGGAGCAGTCGGGTCACCCTTCCGGCGTGGGCGAGCAACGCGCCGTGATGCCCCATCGTCACCACGAGCAGACCGACGCGGTCAAGGAGTTCGAGGGCTGCCGCGTCCTGGGCGGCCGGCGCGTCGACCGGGTGCCCGACCAGCTCCTGCAACTCTCCGAGGCTCGGCTTGGCGAAATAGACGTGGCCGTCTGCGATCGCGGCGGCGAGCGCCGGCCCGGAGGTGTCGAGCACGAAGCGGGCGCCGCGGGCCGCGGCGACCCGCGCCAGTTCGGTGTAGCAGTCGGGCGCGAGGCCGCGCGGCAGGCTCCCACTGGCAACCAGCCAGTCGAAGTCTAGCGACTCGAGCACCTCGCGGCATTGCGCAAATTCGGCCGCCGTCACGGCCGGCCCTTCGGCGACGAACCGATACTCGAGTCCGGTCGAGAGTTCGAACACCGCGTGACTGATTCGGATGTTGTCGGCGATCGGCACCGAGCGGATGCTGAGGCCAGCGTCGCCGAGGAGACGGTCGAGCAGGGGGCCGATGGCTCCGCCGTTAAGGTAAACCGCCTGAACCGGACCGCCAAGCTCGGCAATGACACGGGCGACGTTGATACCGCCGCCGCCCGCATAGTAGCGTTCGTTGGTGGTGCGGACCTTTCGTATCGGGCGCACGACATCGGCTTCGCTGGCGCCGTCGATGCAGGGGTTAAGCGTGACGGTGACGATTGGCTTCATGGACTGCTACGACCGGCGCCGTCGCGATGCGGCGGCCGGCAGTCTGCCCCAGAATGGCCCCGCGCGCCAAGGGCGTCCAACGCCGAGAAAAGGAGTCAATCGCGTTGACGCCGGTCAATGCCGGGGCTGCATGGCACCATACGGTCGGAGAAGCGTTCGAAGGCGCGCTGGCGGAGAGGGCCAAATGAATCAGGGAGCTTCCGCCCGTGCAGGTGAGCACCAGGCCTCCGAGGCCGCCCAGCGGGAGGTGATCGCGTTCCTGTCGGACCCAGCGACACTTGTGGCGCTGAGTTGGAGCGGGCGGACACCCACATCTCGCGCATCTTCGCCGGAAAACCTTCAGGGAAGCGGTCGTTTCGAGCTATGAAATCTATCGACGGATCAGAAGGGAAGCGGACATTTGAACCCCAAGGGCAATTCCGTTCACCGGCAGAACATCCACCGCAAGAGAACCAGGAACCAGGTTCGAAGTCGGCCGAGAGCCTTTCCTCGCCAATTGACGCGCCGGCGGGTGACGTCCGGACTGCGTCAGGGCGACAAGTCGAGCCCGAGGCGAAATTCTAGTTTGCCCAGACATGACATCCATTGGGCGCGCGTCGGCGAGAGGAACTCAACGGATCGGCTTTACGGGCGAGACGACGGCGAGCGCAGCTCGCTCACGCCTCGGGAACGCGAGGTGCTGGCGCGGCTCGCCGAGGGGCTGACCTACCGCGAGACGGCGGAGGCGCGCGGCCTCAGCGCCAAGACCGTGAACCGGCACGTCGAGATTATCTTCAACAAGATCGGGGTCTCGTCCCGGGCCGCCGCCGTCGCAAAGGCGCTGAAGGCAGGCCTGATCTGATCGGTCTCCAGGCCAATGTGGCGAACGCCCCATGTTCGGCCCGGCCTCGCATGGGGCGTCCTCACGATGTGCGATCTGCGGCGCCCCGATAGACTTCTTCCCGGCTCTGAAAGGAGGAAGTCATGCAAACCCATGCTCAGACGAACAGACCCAAGTCCGAACGCGGCACCGCCCGAACCGTGCATCCGGCCGACCTGATCGAGCCCGGCACGGCGTTCAGAAGTCTCTCGGAAGCCACGCCCGGGCCTGCGCGACGGCCCCAGTCGCGCGGCGTCGAGCCGGAAGCCGAGCACCACGAGGTCGTCGTGATCGGCGCCGGCCAGGCCGGGCTGTCAGTCGGCTATCACCTGCAGCGCCTGGGCGTGGAGTTCACGATCCTCGACGCCGCGCCGCGCGTCGGCGAGACGTGGCGGGACCGCTGGGATTCCCTGCGCCTATTCACCCCGGCCAAGTTCGATTCGCTCGATGGCTACCGGTTTGCGGGCTACGGCGACGCCTTCCCGACCAAGGACGAGATGGCCGACTACCTTGAAGTTTACGTCGCGAAGCTGCGGCTTCCGGTCCACCTGAATACGCGGGTCGAAAGGCTCGGTCGGAAGGGCGGCAGGTTCGTCATCGACACCGGTCGGGGCCGCTACACGGCGGAACAGGTGGTTATCGCCGCCGCGAGCTACCAGAGGCCGCGGATTCCGGCCTTCGCGGGAGACCTGGACGACGCGACGTTCCGGATGCACTCGCAAGACTACCGCAACCCCGGACAGTTGCCCGACGGTCCGGTGCGGCTCGTCGGGGCGGGCAATTCCGGCGCCGAGATCGCGATGGACCTCGCGCCGCACCGCAAGGTCTACCTGTCGGGCCGCGATGTCGGCAACGTGCCGTTCCGCATCTCCAGCTTCCTTGGCCGCAAGCTGCTGGTCCGGATGGTCGTGCGCGCCTTGTTCCACCGGGTCCTGACCATGCGGACGCCGATCGGCCGGAAATTCCGGGACAGCATGCACGGCCACGGCATGCCGCTGATCCGCACCCGTCCGGGCGACCTCGAAGCCGCCGGCGTGACCCGCGTTGGCCGGATCGACGGGGTCCGGGGCGGGCGCCCGGTGATCGGGGACGGCCGGGAGCTCGACGTGGCCAGCGTCTTCTGGTGTACCGGCTTCGACTCCGGCTTCGGCTGGATCGACCTGCCGGTGCTCAATTCTGCCGGCGTGCCGCGTCACAGGTTCGGCGAGGCGGTTGACGTGGAGGGGCTCTGTTTTGCGGGGCTGCACTTCCAGTACGCGGTGTCCTCGACGATGATCCACGGTGTTGGCCGGGACGCGCGCCGCACCGCAAGCTGGATCGCGCGCAACCGCGCCTTGCAGGCATAGCGGCGTGCAGTCGGTGTCCTTCTCGGCCGCGGGTGCCGCCGGTGTCAGCGGACGCTGACGGCAATGGTCTGGACGAAGGTGTTGCCCATGCCTTGGACATTCCAGAAAGGCTCGAGCGGCTGGGTATTGCCGTCGACGTCGGTCGCGCGGCACGACAGGACATGGCTGCCCGGCTCGGCCTGCCAGGTGGCGCTCCAGGATCGCCATACGTAGGGGCCTCGGAACGGACCCAGATCCGCGGGCTGCCAGCGGTCGTCGATGCCAACCTCGACTCGGGCGATCAGGGCGGTCCCGCACCATGACTTGCCGTGGAGCGTGACCGCCCCGGCATCGACGATACGGTCGCCGGACGGAAATTGCCCGAAGCCCGGGGGGGCGCCATCAGCGCCCGCACCTTCATCCGGGTCACCCGCTCGCCCGGGTCGTCGTCGCCGAACTGCACACGATAGGCGTCGGCCTGCTGGAAATCCTCGAAGGGGCGCGTCACCGCGGCTCGGCTGGGCGCGGCGAGATCGGATTGACCCTCGGCTTGCCGGGGAAGAGCCAGCCTTCGGGACGCGCTTCGAGCCAGGTACTGGCGCAGCAGATCCAGAAGCCCTGGCGAGAGCATGACCTTCCGGTCCTTCTTCCCCTTGCCCTGTTCGACATGGATCAGCATCCGGTCGCTGTCGATATCTCCGATCTTGAGGTTGCAAACCTCGGCCGAGCGGAGCCCGGCTCCGTAGGAGATGCTGAGCGCCGCGCGGTACTTTAGCCCCGGTCCTGGCGCCGCCATCAGGATGTCGGAAACTCCTCGACGCTGAACACGACCGGCAGCCGTCGCGGCTCGGTCCGGAACTGCATGTACCGCTTCATCTTCTCGCGTCCGCAGGTCATGCCGAAGAAAAACCTGAGCGCGACCACGCGGCCATTGAAAGTCGAGGGCGTGACCCCGGCATCGGTCATGTGGAACTGGTAGCCTCGCAGCTCCTCCGGGGTGGCCGTGTCGGGAGACCGCCGCAGGAACGCGGCGAAATCCTTGATCGCTCGGATGTGCGCCTGCTGCGCCTTCTCGCCCATCCCGCGGATGCGCATGTCTTCGATCATCCGCTGGCGCAGCGGGTGCCGGTCCTTTAGATGCGTTCCATCAGAAGCGCAGTTCCCTGACCGACCCCAACGCACATGCTGGCAAGTGCGTAGCGGCCGTCCGCGGTGCGGAGCTCGATCGCCGCGGTGCCGACGAGGCGGGCGCCGGACAGGCCGAGGGGGTGGCCGAGAGCGATGGCGCCGCCGTTGGGGTTGACGTGCGGGGCGTCGTCGGGGAGGCCGAGGTCGCGGAGACATGCGAGGGCTTGGCTGGCGAAGGCCTCGTTCAGTTCGATGACGTGGATGGCATCCAAGGTGACGTCGGCCCGGGCCAAGAGCTTGCGGATAGCGGGGACCGGGCCGTAGCCCATGATCCGGGGGGCGACGCCGGCGGCGCTGGCGCCGACGATGCGGGCAAGCGGCGTCAGGCCGTGGCGGCGGGCGGCTTCGGCCGAGGCGATGAGAAGGGCGGCGGCGCCGTCGTTGACGCCCGAGGCGTTGCCGGCGGTGACGGTGCCGTCAGGACCGCAGATCGGGCGGAGGCCAGCGAGGTCATCGGCGGTGGTGTCGGCGCGGGGGTGTTCGTCGACGGTGACCTTGCGGGTATTGCCGCGGCCGAGCGGCACGGTGACCGGCAGGATCTCGGCGGCGAGGCGGCCGGTTCCGGCGGCGCGGGCGGTGCGCTGCTGCGAGCGGAGGGCGAAGGCGTCCTGGTCGGCGCGGGAGACCTGGAAGTCGCGGGCGACGTTCTCGGCGGTCTCGGGCATCGAGTCGATGCCGTAGAGGGCCTGCATCTTCGGGTTCACGAACCGCCAGCCGATGGTGGTGTCGTGGATCTCGGTGGCGCGGGAGAAGGCGGCGCCGGCCTTGGGCAGGACGAAGGGGGCGCGCGACATGCTCTCGACGCCGCCGGCGATGGCGAGGTCGATGTCGCCGCTCTGGATGGCGCGGGCGGCGGCGGCGACCGCGTCCATGCCGGAGGCGCAGAGGCGGTTGAGGGTGACCCCGGGGACGGTTTCGGGCAGGCCGGCGAGGAGGGCCGCCATGCGGGCGACGTTGCGGTTGTCCTCGCCAGCCTGGTTGGCGCAGCCGAGGGTGACCTCCTCGATGGCGGCGGGGTCGAGGCCGGGGTTGCGGGCGACGAGCGCCGCGATCGGGAGGGCGGCGAGGTCGTCGGTGCGGACGGCGGCGAGCGCGCCGCCGTAGCGGCCGATCGGGGTGCGGATATAGTCGCAGATGAAGGCGTCAGCCATGGGCGCAGCGCACCGGGCGTCGCACGCGTGCGACTCTCGCATATTATTGATTTCACTTGATTTCATCGGCGGCGTTTTCCTCGTTTCAACCCTGTCGCTCGGCGCCGATCTCGGCGACGGCCTCGATCTCGATCAGGGCCTCGTCCTCGATCAGCCCGGCAACGACGACCATGGTCATCGCCGGGAAGTGCCGGCCCATCACCCGACGGTAGGCCTCGCCGACCTCGCGCTGGCGGGCGAGGTACTCGCGCTTGTCGATGACGTACCAGGTCAGGCGCACGATGTGCTCGACCGAGCCGCCGGCGGCGCGGACGATGGCGGCGATGTTGCCGAGCGCCTGCTCCATCTGGCCGATGAAGTCGGAGGTCTCGAACACCTGCGCGGCGTTCCAGCCGATCTGACCGCCGATATACAGCCGGCCGCCGTCGGCGAGGACGCCGTTCGCATAGCCCTTGGGGGTCTCCCAGCCGGGGGGTTGGATGGTTTCGATCATCTTTTGTCGTCTCCGGAATCGAGGTCGCGTTGGATGGCCGCGCGAAGGCCGTCGGGCCAGGGCAGCGGCCGTCCGCTCGCCTTGTCGATCCAGACCAGGGTCTGGAGGAAGTCCGCCCGCAGTTCTCCCACGCAGCTGGCGCGGAGGTTGAGCTCGCAGCTGGAGCGGCCGATGCGGCGCGGCACGAGGCGCCAGTCGAGCAGCTCGCCGAGGCGCGAGGGGGCGGTGAACTCGGCGGTGAAGCGGGCGGTCGGCACGCCGCGCTGCATCGGGCCGTGGATCTCGGCGAAGGAGAGGCCGAGGCGGCTGGCGAACCACTCCTCGACGGTGGCGTTCAGCATCTCGAAGTAGCGCGGGTAGAAGATGATCCCCGCCGGGTCGCAGTGCTGGAAGCGCACGCGCTGGGGAAAGGTAAAGGCGTCCATCTCAGACCCCCAGGTAGCGGTCGGTGACCTCGGGCGTGAGGCCGCCGGCGGCGCCGTTCCAGACCGTGCGCCCGCGCTCGAGGATGAAGGCGCGGTCGGCGACGGCGGCGAGCTCCTTCAGGGTCTTGTCGATGACGAGGATCGAGAGCCCGACGCGCTTCAGCGCGTGGATCGCCGCCCAGATCTCCTGGCGGACCACCGGGGCGAGGCCCTCGGTCGCCTCGTCGAGGATCAGGAGCCGCGGGTTGGTCATCAGCGCCCGGCCGATGGCCAGCATCTGCTGCTCGCCGCCGGAGAGGGTGCTGGCGGTCTGGCCGCGGCGTTCCTCCAGCCGCGGGAAGAGCTGCGCCACGCGGGTGAGCGTCCAGGGGCCGGGGCGGGCGGCGGCGGTGAGGTTCTCGAGCACGGTCAGCGGCGCGAAGCAGCGCCGGCCCTCGGGCACGAGGCCGATGCCGAGCCGGGCGACGCGGTGGACGGGAAGGCCGCGGGTCGGGCGGCCGGCGAAGGTGATGCTGCCTGCCCGGGGGCGCAGGAGCGCGCAGACCGTGCGAACCGTGGTGGTCTTGCCCATGCCGTTGCGGCCCATGAGGGCCACGACCTCGCCCTCGCGGATCTCGAGATCGACGCCGAAGAGCGCCTGGCTGGCGCCGTAGGCGGCGGTGACGCCGTCGAGCTTCAACAGCGTCGTCATGCGGTGTCGTCTCCGAGGTAGGCGCGGCGGACCTCGGCGTCGGCACGGATCTCGGCGACGGTGCCGGTGGCGATGACCCGCCCGTAGACGAGGACGGAGATGCGGTCGGCCAGCGCGAAGACCGCGTCCATGTCGTGCTCGATGAGCAGGATCGGCGCCTGGTGGCGCAGGGTGTCGAGGAAGGCGGTCAGGCGCCGGGAGCCTTCGAGGCCGAGGCCGGCCATCGGCTCGTCCATCAGGAAGAGCCTGGGCCGCATGGCCAGCGCGATGGCGAACTCGAGTTGGCGACGTTCGCCGTGGGAGAGGTCGGCGGCGCGGACGCGGGCGCGGTCGGCGAGGCCAGCGCTGTCGAGGTGGGCCATGGCGGCGTCGGCGAGGCCGGCGTCGCGCGCGACGGACCGCACGAAGCGGAAGACCCGGCCGGCGGCCGCCTGCACCGCGAGCATGACGTTGCGCAGCGCCGACATGTCGGGCGCCACCGCCGAGACCTGGAAGGTGCGGGCGAGGCCGAGCCGGGCGCGGGCGGCGGAGTCGAGGTGATCGATTGGCCGGCCCTCGAAGCTGATGGTGCCGGCGTCCTGGCGGATCTCGCCGGCGATCTGCTTGATCAGCGTCGACTTGCCGGCGCCGTTCGGGCCGATCAGCGCGTGGATCTCGCCGGGGTGGAGTTCGAGCGAGACGCCGCCGGTGGCGACGAGCGCCCCGAAGGACTTGGTGAGGCCCTCGATCCGGAGCATCGGCTCAGGCACGGATCGGCCTCCCGGCAAGGAGCCCGACCAGGCCGCCGCGGGCGAAGAGCACCACGAGGAGCAGGAGCAGGCCGAGCAGGATCTGCCAGTATTCGGTGAGCTCGCCGAGCTGGTGCTCGAGCAGCACGAAGACCGCGGCACCGGCCACCGGGCCGCAGAGCCGGCCGACGCCGCCGAGGATCACGAAGGCGATGAGCTCGCCCGAGAGCTGCCAGCTCAGCATCGTCGGGCTGACGAAGCGGTTGAGATCGGCGTAGAGCGCCCCGGCCAGCCCGACGATCATCGCCGAGATGACGAAGGCGGTCAGGCGCACGTCGAAGGGGCGGACGCCGACGCTGGTGAGGCGCAGCGGGTTCTGCCGGGCCATGTCGAGGGCGAGTCCGAAGCGCGAGCGCACGATGGTCGCGACCACGAGGAGCACCGCGAGGAGCAGGACGAAGGCGATGAGAAAGAAGCTCCAGGCGTCCATGGTGTTGACGCCTGGGAGCTTGTTGCGGAGGTAGAGCGACAGGCCGTCCTCGCCGCCGTAGGCCGGCCAGGAGATGGCGAAGTAGTAGATCATCTGCGCGAAGGCCAGGGTGATCATGATGAAGTGGACGCCGCCGGTCCGGAGGCTCAGCGCGCCGATCGGCAGGGCGACGAGGCCGGCGGCGAGGATGGCGGTGAGCCAGATGACGGGCATGAAGGTGGTGCCGGCGATCTCGACGGGCCAGTTCATCAGCGGAGCGTAGGTCTGGGCGCTGCTGGCGAGGATGCCGGCGGCATAGCCGCCGATGCCGAAGAAGGCGGCGTGGCCGAAGGAGACGAGGCCGCCGTAGCCGAGCGCGAGGTTGAGGCCGACGCCGGCCATGCCGAAGATCGCGGCCTTGGCGGCGAGGGTGAGGACGAAGGGCTCGCCGGCGGCGACCGCGTAGATCGCCACGGCCAGCAGCACGCCGAGGATGGCGAGGTTGACGACGGTCTCGCGGGTCATGTGGTGGCTCCCATCAGCCCGGTCGGCTTCCAGACCAGGATGACCGCCATCAGGATGTAGATGAGCATCGAGGCGAGGGCCGAGCCGACGGCGTTGGCGGCGGACGGCTCCATGACGCCGGCGAGGACGATCGGCAGGAGGATGCGGCCGAGGGTGTCGGTGACGCCGACGAGGATGGCACCGATGAGCGCCCCCTTGATCGAGCCGATGCCGCCGATCACGACCACGACGAAAGCCATGATGAGGACCGGCTCGCCCATGCCGACCTGGACGGACTGGATCGGGCCGATCAGCGCGCCGGCGAGGCCGGCGAGGGCGGCGCCGAGCGCGAAGACGACCGTGTAGAGTTTGGCGATGTCGACGCCGAGGGCGGCGATCATCTCGCGGTCGGCCTCGCCGGCGCGGATGCGGGTGCCGAGGCGGGTGCGGTTGATGAGCAGGAACAGACCGACGGCGACGAGAAGGCCGACCACGATGATGGCGAGGCGGTAGGCGGGGTAGGTGATGCCGAGGGGCAGGTGGAGCGAGCCCGCGAGCCACGGGGGGACATCGAGGTAGAGCGGGAAGGAGCCGAAGATCCAGCGGGTGCCTTCGGAGAACACCAGGATGAGGGCGAAGGTGGCGAGCACCTGGTCGAGGTGGTCGCGGTCGTAGAGGCGGCGTAGGATCGTGACCTCGACGAGGGCGCCGGCGGCGGCGGCGGCAGCGAGGGCGGCGGCGAGGCCGAGGAGGAACGAGCCGGTGGCGGCGGCGACGGTGGCGCAGGCGAAGGCGCCGATCATGTAAAGCGAGCCGTGGGCAAGGTTTATCAGGCCCATGACGCCGAAGACCAGGGTCAGGCCGGCGGCCATCAGGAAGAGCATCACGCCGAATTGCAGGCCGTTCAGCACCTGCTCGATGAGGAGCGTGGCCGTCATTTCGAGGCCCCGATGGCCAGCGATCTTCGGAAAAGACCGCCTACACATTCCATGCACATTCCATGCACATTCCATGCACCAACCTGGTGCCGGGCAGCACGAGGTTCCGAGGGGTGTGAAACGCAACGTTGCACGCGAAGTTTGCCCTGTGTCCGAATGAAAGTGCGGAAGTCTACCGAAACTGCAGCGGTGGGGCGGACCGCTCGATCCGCCCCACCTAGCGTCGTCACATCTTGCAGGCTTCGGCGAAGGCGTCGCCGCGGTCGGCAAGCGCCACGCCGAGGATGCGGTTGGTGTAGACGCCGTCCTGCTCGACCACCTCGCGGGCGTAGATGTCCTGGATCGGGTGGTGGTTGGTGTTGAAGCGGAAGTCGCCGCGCACGGAGGCGAAGTCCGCCGCCTCGAGCGCGGTGCGGAAGCCGTCGGCGTCGCTGACCGGGGCGACCGCGAGGGCGGAGAGGATCAGGTTGGCGGTGTCGAAGCCCTGGCTGGCGTAGAGCGAGGGGATGCGGTCGTACTCGGCCTCGAAGCTCTCGACGAAGGCCTTGTTGGCGGCGTTGTCGAGGTCGGGCGACCACTGGGCGGTGTTGTGGACGCCGAGGGCGGCGGGGCCGACGGCGCCAAGGACGTCCTGGCTGAACGAGAAGCCGGGGCCGATCATCGGCAGGCCGGTCTCGGCGCCGGCGAACTGCTTGGTGAAGGCGATGCCCATGCCGCCGGGCTGGAAGAAGAACACGCTGTCGGCCCCCGAGGCCTTGATCTGGGCGATCTCGGCGGCGAAGTCGGTCTGGCCGAGCTTGGTGTAGAGCTCGCCGGCGAGCTCGCCCTCGTAGAAGCGCTTGAAGCCGTTCAGCGCGTCGGTGCCGGCCGGGTAGTTCGGCGCCAGGATGAAGGTCTTCTGGTAGCCGAGGTCGTTGGCCATCTGCCCGGCGGCCTCGTGCAGGTTGTCGTTCTGCCAGGCGACGTTGAAGTAGTTCTTGTCGCAGCCTTCGCCGGCGAGCTGCGACGGCCCGGCGTTGGGCGAGAGGTAGAACTTGCCCTGCGCGACCGCCGCCGGCACCACCGCCATGGCGATGTTGGAGAAGATGATCCCGGTCAGGATGTCGACGTTGTCGGACTGGATCAGCTTGTCGGAGAGCTGGACCGCGACCTCGGGCTTCTGCTGGTCGTCCTCGGTGACGACCTCGATCTCGGCCGCGGCGTCGCCGGCCTGCTTCAGCGCCAGCATGAAGCCGTCGCGGACGTCGATGCCGAGCCCGGCGCCGCCGCCGGAGAGGGTGGTGATCATGCCGATCTTCGTCGGGTCGGCGAAGGTCGCGGTGCTGGTCAGGAGCATCGCCAGTCCGGTGGCGAAGAGGGTGGTACGGGTCATCTTCAAGGTCTCCCTGTTGGTTTCGGTCAGGTCCGGGCTGCGGCCGGCAGTTTCCGGAGCGCGAAGCGCTGGATCTTTCCGGTCGCCGTTTTCGGCAACGCTTCCGTAAAGACCACGGAGCGCGGATATTTGTAAGGCGCGATCGTCTCCTTTACGTGGTCCTGCAAGCGCTTGACGGTGTCGACGCCGGGCAAGACCCCCTCGGCAAGCACCACGTGCGCCTGCACGATCTGGCCACGCTCGGGGTCGTCGGCGGCGACCACGGCGCATTCGTGCACGTCCGGATGGGCGAGCAGCGCCGCCTCCACCTCGGGGCCGGCGATGTTGTAGCCGGCGGAGACGATCATGTCGTCGTTGCGGGCGGCGAAGTGGAAATAGCCGTCGTCGTCCTGCCAGAAGGCGTCGCCGGTGATGTTCCAGCCGTCGCGGACGTAGGCCCCCTGGCGGGTGTCGGCGAGGTAGCGGCAGCCGGTCGGACCCTGTACCGCGAGGCGGCCGACGGTGCCGCGGGGGACCTCGTGCATGTCCTCGTCGACGATCCGGGCGCGGTAGCCGGCGACCGGGCGGCCGGTGGTCGCCGGATGGCTGTCGCCGAAGCGGTTGGTGATGAAGATGTGCAGCATCTCGGTGGCACCGATGCCGTCGAGCATCGGCTTGCCGGTCTTGGCGAGCCACTCCTCGTAGACCGGCGCCGGCAGGGTCTCGCCGGCGGAGACGGCGCAGCGCAGGCTGGAGAGGTCGGCACCCTCGTCCATCGCCTTCAGCATCACCCGGTAGGCGGTGGGGGCGGTGAAGCAGATCGTCGCACGGTGGGTCTCGATGATCTCGATCATGTTGGCCGGCGAGGCGGTCTCGAGCAGCGTCGCGGTGGCGCCGAAGCGCAGCGGGAAGACCGCGAGGCCGCCGAGGCCGAAGGTGAAGGCGAGCGGCGGCGAGCCGACGAAGACGTCGTCCGGGGTGACGCCGAGCACCTCGCGGGCATAGCCGTCGGCGATGATCAGCAGGTCGCGGTGGAAGTGCATGGTCGCCTTGGGCTCGCCGGTGGTGCCGGAGGTGAAGCCGAGAAGCGCCACGTCGTCGCGGCCGGTCGGGACGGCGGTGTAGCGCACGGACTTGCCGAGCGCCATGCGGTCGAGTTCGGCGTCGTGGTTGGCGGTGCCGTCGAAGCCGATCACCTGCTTGAGGAAGCGGCTGGTCTTGGCGCAGGCGACGAGGTCGTCCATCAGGCGGGTGTCGCAGAGGGCGAAAGCGATCTCGGCCTTGTCGACGATGCTGGCGAGTTCGCCGCTGCGCAGCATCGGCATGGTGTTGACCACGACCGCGCCGGCCTTGGTGGCGCCGAGCCAGGCCGCGACCATCGCCGGGTTGTTGGCCGAGCGGATCAGCACCCGGTTACCCGGCTTCACGCCGTAATCCTCGGCCAGCGCGTGGGCGATGCGGTTGGTCCAGTCGGCGAGTTCCTTGTAGGTGCGCTGGCGGCCGTTGCCGATCAGCGCCACGTTGTCGCCGAAGCCCTGCTCGACCAGGCGGTCGGTGAGCTCGACCGCGGCGTTGAGCCGGTCGGGATAGGCGAAGCCGTCGAGGGGAAGCTCGGGCCAGGCCGCCGCGGGCGGCAGGTTGTCGCGGGTGAAGCTGTCGAGATGGGCGCTCGGTCCGAGCATGGGGGTGTCTCCGTTCATCACAGCGCGGTCCGCACGCCGGGCGAAGTCGGTCTGGGGGGCGTCGGTCATCGCGCGGCCTGCAGGGTCTGGCGGGCGATCACCACCTTCTGCACGTCGGAGGCGCCCTCGTAGATGCGCAAGCTCCGGATCTCGCGGTAGAGGCTTTCGACGATGTGGCCGCGGCGGACGCCGTCGCCGCCGTGGATCTGCACCGCTGCATCGATGACCGTCTGGGCGCGGTCGGTGGCGAAGAGCTTGGCCATGGCGGCCTCGCGGGTGACGCGGGGGGCGCCGGAGTCCTTGGTCCAGGCGGCGCGGTAGACGAGGAGCGCGGCGGCGTCGATGTCGGTGGCCATGTCGGCGAGGTGGCCTTGGACCATCTGCAGTTCGGCCATCGCCGCGCCGAAGAGCCTGCGGGTGGTGACGCGGGCGACGCTTTCGTCGAGCGCGCGGCGGGCGAAGCCGAGGGCGGCAGCGGCGACGGTGGAGCGGAAGACGTCGAGAACCGACATGGCGATCTTGAAGCCGTCGCCGGGGGCGCCGATCAGCGCCGAGGCGGGGAGGCGGCAGGCGTCGAAGCGCAGGCGCGCGAGGGGGTGGGGCGCGACGGTCTCGAGGCGCTCGGCGATGCCGAGGCCCGGGGTGCCGGCGGGGACGAGGAAGGCGGAGAGGCCGCGGGCGCCGGCGGCTTCGCCGGTGCGGGCGAACACGGTGTAGAGGTCGGCGATGCCGCCGTTGGAGATCCAGGTCTTCTCGCCGTCGAGGATGTAGCCGTCGCCGTCGCGGGTGGCGGCGAGATCGAGGTTGGCGACGTCGGAGCCGGAGCGCGGCTCGCTGAGGGCGAAGGCGGCGATGGCGCGGCCGGAGCGGGTCTCGGGGAGCCAGCGGGCCTGTTGCTCGGGGGTGCCGAACAGCGAGATGGCGCCGGTGCCGAGGCCTTGCATGGCGAAGGCGAAGTCGGCGAGGCCATCGTGGCGGGCGAGGGTCTCGCGGATCAGGCAGAGGGCGCGGACGTCGAGCGGAGCGGGGGCGTCGGGGTCGATGGCGGAGCGGGTGAGCCAGCCGTCGCGGCCGAGCATCGCGACGAGCGACCGGCAGGCGGCGTCGGTGTCGGCGTGGTCGATGGCGGCAAGGTTCTCCGTCGCCCAGGCGTCGAGGTCGAGGGCCAGCCGCTTGTGGCGGGGCTCGAGGAACGGCCAGTCGAGGAAGCTGCGGTCGGCCATCAGTTGCCCTCGAACACGGGTTTCTGCTTCGCCACGAAGGCGTGGTAGGCGCGGGCGAAGTCCTGGGTCTGCATGCAGATGGCCTGGGCCTGGGCTTCGGCCTCGATCGCCTGTTCGAGGCCCATCGACCATTCCTGGTTGAGCTGGGTCTTGGTCATCATGTGGGCGAAGGTGGGGCCGGCGGCGATGCGGCGGGCGAGGTCCAGCGCCTCGGTGTCGAGGTCGGCGGCGGGGAGCAGGCGGTTGAAGAAGCCCCAGGCGGCGCCCTCCTCGGCGGTCATGGTGCGGCCGGTGTAGAGGAGCTCGGCGGCGCGGCCCTGGCCGATGATCCGCGGCAGCATGGCGCAGGCGCCCATGTCGCAGCCGGCGAGGCCGACGCGGGTGAAGAGGAAGGCGGTCTTCGCCTCCGGAGTGGCGAGGCGGAGGTCGGAGGCCATGGCGACGATGGCGCCGGCGCCGACGCAGATGCCGTCGACGGCGGCGATGACCGGCTTGCCGCAGGCGAGCATCGCCTTGACGAGATCGCCGGTCATGCGGGTGAAGGCGAGCAGATCCTTCATGTCGCGGCCGACCAGCGGGCCGATGATGTCGTGGACGTCGCCGCCGGAGGAGAAGTTGCCGCCGTTGGAGCCGAAGATCACCACGTCGACGTCGTCGGCGTAGGGCAGCGCGCGGAACCAGTCGCGGAGGGCGGCGTAGCTCGCGAAGGTCAGCGGGTTCTTTCGCTCGGGGCGGTCGAGCGAGACGTGGGCGATGCGGTCTTCGATGCGACAGCGGAAGTGGGTGGGCGCGAGGGTCGACATCGCGGTCATGACAGCGCCTCGCGGGCTTCGATGCGGTCGCGCAGTGCCTGGAGGCTGGCGATCATCCGGTCCGCCTCGGCGACGGTGATCGAGGCGAGGAGCTCGTCGACCCAGGACTCGTGCGCGGCGGCGAGGACGGCGAACTCGGCGGCGCCCTTGTCGGTCAGGCGGACGATGGTCGCGCGGCGATCGCCCTCGACCGGCAGACGCACCACCTGGCCTTCGGCGACGAGCCGGTCGACGATGCCGGTGACGTTGCCGTTGGAGACGCGGAGGACGCTCGAGACGTCGCTCATCTTGAGGCCGTTGCCGGATTTGTGGATGGCGGCCAGCACGTCGAACCGCGGCAGGGTGGTGTCGTGGTGGAGGCGCAGCCGCTCGCGGAGCTCGTTCTCGATCGCGCGCGACACCCCGAGAAGGCGCAGCCAGAGCCGCAGCCGGGCCTTGGAAGCCGGGTCCGCCACCGGGGGGATCCGATCGAGCGTGGTCATATCTCGCCTCCCGAAATGGCGATCGCCTGGCCGGTGACCCCGCCGGAGGCGGCGCCGCAGAGCCAGAGCACCGCCGCGGCGATCTCTTCGGGCTCGAGAAAGCGGTTCTGCGGGTTGCCCGTGAGCAGCGTGGCCTCTGCCGCCTCGCGGTCGCGGCCGGTCTTCTTCATGATCGTCTCGACCGAGCGCTCCAGCATCGGCGTGCGGATGTAGCCGGGGCAGATCGCGTTGACGGTGACGCCGCGGGCGGCGGTCTCGGCGGCGAGCGCCCGGGTCAGGCCGACGACGCCGTGCTTGGCGGCGCAGTAGCCGGCGACATAGGGGAAGCCCTTGAGCCCGGCGATCGAGGCGACGGCGATCAGCCGGCCCCAGCCGCGATCGAGCATCGGCGGCAGGCCCGCCGACCAGGTGTTGAAGACCCCCATCAGGTTGACGTCGAGCATCGCGCGGAAGTCCGCGGCGCTGGTGCGGGTGAAGGGCCTGCTCTCGGCGGCGCCGGCGTTGGCGACGACGACCTGCGGCGCGCCCCAGTCGGTGCTGGCGGCCGCGAACATCGCCGCGACCTCCTCGGGCCGGGTCACGTCGCCGGTGACGAAGCGCATCTCGGCGCCGGCGACCTCGGCGAGTGCGGCGGCGTTGCGCCCGGCGATCGTCACCTGCGCCCCGGCGCCCGCCAGCGCCCGGGCGATCGCGGCGCCGACGCCGCTGCCGCCGCCGGTGACCAGCGCGTGCTTGCCGGCGAGCTCCATCACACCTTGCCCAGCATCTGCTCGGTGCGCTCGGCCAGCCGCCAGAGCTGGTTGCGGCCCGGCAGGTAGGGGTCGGGCCACTTCTCGATGCGGTCGCCCAGGGTGCCGGCGGCGCGCAGCGTCCAGTAGGGATCGGTCAGGTGCGGACGCGCCAGCGCCACGAGATCGGCGCGGCCGGCCATCAGGATCGAGTTGACGTGGTCGGGCTCGTAGATGTTGCCGACCGCCATGGTGGCCATGCCGGTCTCGTTGCGGATGCGGTCGGACATCGGCGTCTGGAACATCCGGCCGTAGACCGGCTGCGCGCGGGTCGTGGTCTGGCCGGCGGAGACGTCGCAGATGTCGACGCCGGCAGCCTGGAGCAGGCGGGCGATCTCCACCGCGTCCTCGGGGGTGATGCCGTCCTCGCCGACCCAGTCGTTGGCGGAGATGCGCACCGAGATCGGCTTCTCCTGCGGCCAGGCGGCGCGGACGGCGCGGAACACCTCCAGCGGCCAGCGGAGGCGGTTCTCGAGGCTGCCGCCGTATTCGTCGGTCCGGGTGTTGGTCAGCGGGGTGATGAAGGCCGAGAGCAGGTAGCCGTGCGCCATGTGCAGCTCGAGCATGTCGAAGCCGGCGCGCTCGCCCATCCCGGCGCCGGCGACGAAGGCGTCGCGGATGCGGTCCATGTCCGCCCGGTCCATCGCCCGCGGGGTCTGGTTCAGCGGCGACCACGGCACGTCGGAGACCGAGACGATCGGCCAGTTGCCGCTTTCGAGCGGGCGGTTGTCCTCGACCCAGCCGAGCTCGGTCGAGCCCTTGGGGCCGGAATGGCCGAGCTGGAGGCAGATCTTCGCCTCGGTCTCGGCATGGACGAAGTCGACGATCCGCTTCCAGGCCGCCTCGTGCTCGGGGGCGTAGGTGCCGGGGCAACCGGGGGAGATGCGGCCCTCGGGGGTCACGCAGGTCATCTCGGTGTAGACGAGCCCGGCGCCGCCCTTGGCGCGCTCGCCGAGATGGACGAGATGCCAGTCGGTGGGGCAGCCGTCGACCGCCTTGTACTGCGCCATCGGCGAGACGACGACCCGGTTCTTCAGCTCCATGCCGCGCAGGCGGAACGGGGCGAACATCGGGTGACGGACCGGTGCGTTGGCGCCGGCGCCGGCCTGGGTCTGGAACCAGCGCTCGGCGCCCTCCAGCCAGTCGGCATCGCGCATCCGCAGGTTCTCGTGGCTGATGCGTTGCGAGCGGGTGAGGAGGGAATAGGTGAACTGGACGGGGTCGAGGTGGAAGTAGCGGTCGATCTCCTCGAACCACTCCATCGAGTTGCGGGCCGCCGACTGCAGGCGCAGCACGTCGAGCCGGCGGTCGGCCTGATACTTGCGGAAGGCGCCGGCCATGTCGGGCTCGGAGTGGAGGAAGCCGGCCAGCGCGATGGCGCTGTCGAGCGCGAGGCGGGTGCCGGAGCCGATGGAGAAATGCGCCGTCGCCGCGGCGTCGCCCATGAGCACGACGTTCCTGTAGGACCAGTGCTCGCAGAGGACGCGGGGGAAGCTGATCCAGGCCGAGCCGCGGATGTGGTGGGCGTTGGAGATCAGCGGGTGGCCGCCGAGCTCGTCCGCGAACAGGCGTTCGCAGGTGGCGATCGACTCTTCCCTGGTCATTTCGCCGAAGCCGAGCTTCGACCAGGTGGCCTCGGAGCATTCGACGATGAAGGTCGCGGTCGCGGCGTCGAACTGGTAGGCGTGCGCCCAGACCCAGCCGTGCTCGGTCTCCTTGAAGATGAAGGTGAAGGCGTCGTCGAATTTCTGCGTGGTGCCGAGCCAGACGAACTTGCAGCGGCGGGTGTCGACGTCGGGCCTGAAGTGCTCGGCGTAGGTGGCGCGGGTGCGCGAGTTCAGCCCGTCGCTCGCCACCACGAGGTCGTAGTCGCGGGCCAGCGCCTCGACGTCGTCCACCTGGGTCTGGAAACGCAGGTCGACGCCGAGCTCGCGGGCACGGTCCTGGAGCAGCATCAAGAGCTTCTTGCGGCCGATGCCGCAGAAGCCGTGGCCGCCGGAGACGGTGCGGGTGCCCTTGAACTCCACCGCGACGTCGTCCCAGTAGGCGAAGTTCTCGCGGATCGCCGCGGCGCTGACCGGGTCGTTGGCAGCGAGGTTGCCGAGCGCCTCGTCCGACAGCACCACGCCCCAGCCGAAGGTGTCGTCGGCCTTGTTGCGCTCGAACACCACCACCTCGTGGGCGGGGTCGCGCAGCTTCATGGAGATGGCGAAATAGAGGCCGGCCGGGCCACCCCCGAGGCATGCGACGCGCATCTGCAAAGTCCTCCCTGCCGGCACCCGACGATGCGGGACCATAGCGATTTGTTCGATTAAGTTCAAGCTTAAAACTTTTGAACTTGAACTTTCTGGCCTCACGCGGTATGGGAGGTTCGACGGTGGACGCTCTTGCCGCCGACCCATTCCGGAGCACCTGCGATGACCCCCGAAACCGCCCGCGCCAAGCTCGCCGACTTCGTCTGGGACGACCCGTTCCTGATGGAGGAGCAGCTGACCGACGAGGAGCGGATGATCCGCGACAGCGCCCGGGACTATGCGCAGGAGCGGCTGGCGACGCGGGTGCTCGAGGCGAACCGGCGCGAGACGTTCGACCGCGAGATCATGACCGAGATGGGGGCGCTGGGCCTGCTCGGGGCGACCATTCCGGAAGAGTTCGGCGGGGCGGGGGTGAACTATGTGAGCTACGGCCTGATCGCCCGCGAGGTCGAGCGGGTCGATTCGGGCTACCGCTCGGCGATGAGCGTGCAGTCGAGCCTGGTGATGCACCCGATCTTTGCCTACGGCACCGACGCGCAGCGCGAGAAGTACCTGCCGAAACTCGCGAGCGGCGAGTGGGTCGGCTGCTTCGGCCTGACCGAGCCCGACCACGGCTCGGATCCGGGCTCGATGATCACGCGTGCCCGCAAGGTCGACGGCGGCTATTCGATCTCCGGCGCCAAGACCTGGATCACCAACTCCCCGATCGCCGACGTCTTCGTGGTCTGGGCCAAGTCCGATGCCCATGACGGCAAGATCAAGGGCTTCGTGCTGGAGAAGGGGACGAAGGGTCTCGCCGCGCCGAAGATCGAGGGCAAGTTCTCGCTGCGCGCGTCGATCACCGGCATGATTCAGATGGACGAGGTGGTGGTGCCGGAGGAGAGCCTTCTGCCGAACGTCGAGGGCCTCGCGGGGCCGTTCGGCTGCCTGAACCGGGCGCGCTACGGCATCGCCTGGGGGGCGATGGGCGCGGCGGAGTTCTGCTGGCACGCCGCCCGCAGCTACACGCTGGAGCGCAGGCAGTTCGGCCGGCCGCTGGCCCAGACCCAGCTGATCCAGAAGAAGCTCGCCGACATGCAGACCGAGATCGGCCTCGGCCTGCAGGGCGCGCTGCGCCTCGGGCGGCTGTTCGACGAGGGCCGGGCGTCGTCCGAGCTGATCAGCCTGATGAAGCGCAACAACTGCGGCAAGGCGCTGGAGATCGCCCGCGCCGCCCGCGACATGCACGGCGGCAACGGAATTTCCGACGAGTACGGGGTGATCCGCCACGTGATGAACCTCGAGGCGGTCAACACCTACGAGGGCACCCACGACGTGCACGCGCTGATCCTCGGGCGGGCGCAGACCGGCCTGCAGGCGTTCTTCTGAGGGGGAAGACGCCGACCCTCGAATTCGCGGAGCAGACATGAGCCCGGTAACGATCCGACGCGAGGGCGACGTCGCCGTCGTCACCATCGACAATCCGCCGGTCAACGCGGCATCGAGCGCAGTGCGCGCCGGGATCGTCCGGGCGGTCGCCGAGACCGAGGCCGATCCCGCGGTTCGCGCCGTGGTCCTGGCCTGCGCCGGACGCACCTTCGTGGCCGGGGCCGATATCAGCGAGTTCGGACAGCCGCCGGTCGAGCCGAGCCTGCCCGACGCGATCCTGGCGATCGAGGGCGCGACCAGGCCCTGGGTTGCGGCGATCCATGGAACCGCCCTCGGAGGGGGGCTCGAGCTGGCGCTGGGCTGTCACCACCGGATCGCCACTGACGGCGCCCGGTTCGGACTGCCCGAAGTGACCCTCGGGCTGATCCCCGGCGCCGGCGGCACCGTTCGCCTGCCGCGGCTGATCGCGCCGACCGAGGCCCTGCGCATGGTGGCCGAGGGCAAACCGATCGCCGCCGTCCGCGCCGCCGAGATCGGCCTCGTCGACGCGATCGCCGAGGGCGAGCTCCTGCCGGCCGCGCTGCAGGTCGCCGCGAAGGCTGCCGATCGGCCGCTCCCGATGGCGCTGACGCAGCGCCCGCCGGCAGCCGGGATCGACGCCGACTTCGAGGCAGCCGCCGAGCGCATCCTTGCCCGCGCGCGCGGCCAGACGGCGCCGGCCGAGGCGGTGGCGGCCCTGCGCGACGCCGTGACCCTGCCGGCCGCCGAGGCCCTCGCGAGCGAGCGCCGCCGCTTCGTCCTCCTGCGCGACGGCCCGCAGTCCCGGGCGCTGCGCTATGTCTTCGCCGCGGAGCGTGCGGCCGGGAAGCTTCCCGGGCTCGCGGGCCTGACGCCGCTGCCGACGGCGACCGTCGGCGTCATCGGCGGCGGCACCATGGGCGCGGGCATCGCCGCGGCCGTCCTGCTCTCCGGCCGCGCGGTGGTGATGATCGAGCGCGACGCGGCGGCGCTGGAGCGCGGCCTCGACACCGTCCGCGGCCATCTGGCGAACAGCCTTAAGCGCGGCCTGATCGACGCGGCCGGAAACGCCGCGCACCTTGCCCGGCTCTCCGGGGCGACCGACTACGCCGCGCTGGCGCCGGCGGACCTGGTGATCGAGGCGGTGTTCGAGGACATGGCGGTCAAGCGCGCGGTCTTCGGCGAACTCGACCGCGCCGCGCGCCCCGAGGCGATCCTCGCCACCAACACGTCCTATCTCGACGTGAACCTGATCGCCGCGGCGGTGGGTGATCCGGGCCGGGTCGTCGGCCTGCATTTCTTCTCGCCGGCGCACGTCATGAAGCTGGTCGAGGTGATCCGTTCCGACGCCGTGCGCGACGATGTGCTGGCGACAGCGCTCGCCTTTGCCCGCGACCTCGGCAAGATCGCGGTGCCGAGCGGCGTCTGCGACGGCTTCATCGGCAACCGCATCATGTCGGCCTACCGGCGCGAGGCGGACTACATGCTCGCGGACGGGGCGCTGCCGCAGGAGATCGACGCGGCGATGACCGGCTTCGGGTTCCCGATGGGCGTCTTCGCCATGCAGGACCTCGCCGGGCTCGACATCGCCTGGGCGATGCGCAAGCGCCGCGCCGCGACCCGCGACCCGGCCGAGCGCTACGTCGCCATCGCCGACCGGCTGTGCGAGCTCGGCCGGTTCGGGCGCAAGACCGGCGGCGGCTGGTACGATTACGCCGGGGCGGGCGCCGGGACGCCGTCACCGGTAACCGAGCGCCTGATCCTCGAAGAATTGGACCGCCAGGGCGTCGCGCGCCGTCCTTTCTCGGCCGATGAAATCATGCCGCGCCTCCTCGAGGTGATGCAGGCAGAAGGCCGCACCATCCTTGCGGAGGGCATCGCCGCCTCGCCCGAGGCCATCGACGTCGTGATGGTGAACGGCTACGGCTTTCCCCGCTGGCGGGGAGGTCCGATGTACCTGGCGGCATCGCCGTCCGGATAGCCGACCCGTCAAGCTGCATCGCCTGGGGGGTGACGTCGCCAAGAACAAGTCCGTGCCGGCCGCAAAGATGGAAGGAGCCTTCGCGGACATCATGCAGCAGGCGCAGCCAGCCACCGCGCTCATCAATCTGAAGAAGACATTGCTTCACGATGCGTGGAACCGGCGCTTCTCCGAGGCCGAGCGCGGGCAGGACGAGGTCAAGAGGCAGCTCGCCCTTATCGAGCGCACCACGCAGGGCCTGTGGGACAGGCTCATCGGGACCACCAGCCCCTCTGTCATCTACCAGAATGGCGGTCTCGACGAGCGCCTGGCGGTGCTCAGGCTGGCCTTCGCAGAGCCCCTCCGCTATGGGCCGAACGGAGCGTATGGAACGCCAACCTTCTCCTTCCCTTTCCTGTACTTGTCGGAAAAATTGGGACAGGAAAGCGAGATGGTGCACCTGGAGAGGGAAAGTTTGAACACTTTGCTCGCCACCTTGCGAAGCTGGAATGAGCTGCTCCGGAGTATTGGCAGTGTTCCGGGTGCTCGTGGGGTGCAGTGAAACGGTGGGCGGCTCCGATTGGAGCCGCTCTTGCCCCGCCTCATATCCAGAGCGGCACGTAGCGTGTCGAGAACGGCGGCGACGACCGTGTGCTGGCCCTTGGGCACACGGGCGAGCGCGTTCCTGATCCAAGTGCCACGGCGATCAGACGCTCGTTGATAAGCTTCCAAGCTCGATGTCGATAATGCTTGACAGTTACATAAATGCCACAGAGAGCAAAGCAGTTCCTTCAACTGCTGGTAGCCCGTCGCCCACATGGTGGACGGAAGTTACCGTCGTGCCAGAGCCGGTAAGGATATTGTTCGTGGCAATTCCGCCTCTCCCTCGACCAGCGACGAACTCGGGCGATCGTGCGGCGCTCGGTGCTGAGCGACCGATCCGATATTCTTTCGGGCCTCACCAGCCGGCCCCGTTCCCCCAAGAGTCTCTCGGGGCGCGGTGGTACGTGGGGCCACGGCTTGCTCCGATCGAAAGCTGGCCGCGAGCCGCAAGAGATCCGGTCTGGTGTATGGTGTCTTGGGGCGGCCGGCGCGGCGGGAGAATGGGAAGAGGCGAAGCCGGTCGGGCGGGGCCGGCGTCGGTGGAAGATCGCTGATGTCTCGCTCCGCGCAATGTCTTGAGCTCGCAGGTGGCCCAAACGAGCGAATTAACGTCGCTCGCCTCGCAGCGGCGGCGAGCCTTTGGACAAGGGCTACCGCGGCGCTGAGCTGGCCCCCTCGACCGGAAGCGGACCATACGCGCGAAGCAGCTCGATCTTCCGATGCGCCGAGATGCCATCCGCGCTCATGACGTCCGAACTGGCGACCTCGCGGACGTCGCGGCCGGGGATCCGAATGAATTGTATTCCGGGGCAGAGCCGGGCGAAGAGCGCCTCGGCGTGGTCGCGAATCTCTCGGGATGGCAGGGTCTCTCGCGTCTCTTGGCCGCCCTCTGGACGAACGCCGCGGTCGAGCGTCACAGGGGAGATGCCGTAGCATTCGCTGACCGGGCCGTAGTATCCTTCGAGCCACAGAGAGATCCGCTCGATGCGGCCGCCGTAGGCCGCGATCAGCCAGGCCGCGATCACGTCCAGAGTGGCGTCCAGGTCGCCGTAGTCGACGGTTTCCTTCATTTCGTCCTCCTCGAGATCTGTTCCCGTCAAGAGATGACCGGGCGATGCGCCCTGAGGACGGCAACCGGTGCGGGCGGAGAGCCGTTGGCGCGGCACCGGATGACCTCCAGGTGATCATCCCCATCCGAACACGCGTGCCGGGATGGCATGACCTCGTCGGCGCTCGGAACCGACGGATTCTCCTGCGCCCGTCACTTTCGGCCAACCGCTCGTGCGCGCTCGTGCGCGGACAAATGCCAGCGCCGCGGAAGTTCGGGCTCAGCGACGGGCCGCAAAATGCTCACCCGAAAGTTCGCAGTCCATGAGTCTCTCGAGGCAAGGTTCGGAGTTCATCGTCGGCGTGGAGGAGCATCCTCATCTCGAGAGAGGAATCACCGTTCCGTCGAGCAACGGGGGACATGTTCGGCGCAGCGCGTCGATGCGCCGAACGGGGCGGAGGCATCGACGTGTCTGACCGCTGAGAGCGCTCCGGGTCATCGTTCATTCGCGGTACCGCGGGCAGGTCGACACGTCGCAGCCCCAGGGGCTCAGGCTGACGACGATAGCGTTGGCCGCCACGACATCGATCGTTCTCTCGATCAGGCGCGCCAGCTGCTTCAGGTCGACGACCAGGCTGTTCAGCTGACGCGCCTGCGGCGTCAGCAGCTGAACGGGATGGAAGACCGTCGTCTCCCGGCCCTCCCGGTCCCAGGCGTCGTACGTCTCGTAGTCCGTGCGCGTTCCGGCCGCGACGGCTCTCTGGCACCAGGTTATGGTCTCGCCGAGGTCGCGAAGAAACGCGTCGGTGAAGCCGTCGCTGCCGCCGAACCCGTCGAGAACCTGGGTGATCCGCGAGAGGGCGCCGATGGGCAACTGGAATGCCGCGGCCGACAGGCGGGCGCGAAGGCTCCTGGCGGCCGCCAGGGCGGCGGTTGCAGGTGCGACCCCATCGTGGGAAGAAATGGTCTGGCTCATTTGGGAAGTCCCTTTCCAGTCTCCGGCGGTCCGACGACCGTCAAGGCCGCCCGATCGGGCGGCGCGCCCGCGCGGCGGGCTATGGACGGGCGCGCAAGCGCGTGCCGTGGACTGGCTCGCCTCCTGCGCGCCGAAGCTTCAGAACCGCTTCGGCGCTTCGTGCCAGCCGGTTCACGCCCTCGAGCTGGTCATCGCGGAGGTGCCGGTCGGGTGCGTCGATGTAGGTCATCGCCTCGAGGCGGCTCGCCATGGTCGCGACGAGCAGAACTCTCGGCGGCGCCCTCGACCCAGAGGCGCTCGGAGGTGTCGGCTGCGGCCTCCCGTTCAGCCTTCTCTCCGCCAACGAGGCCAAAGAGGCCGATCAGCTCCCGTCCACGGCTGATGATGAAGCGGTGGGTCTCTGCGACGTGGGCCCGTGCGGCACGGAGAAGGTCGGCATCCTGCCCGGCCGCTCGCCAGTCGTGTGGTGTGTGGTGCATTCCCTCTCCTCGCAGTTCATGCGCGCGACCCAGGTCGGCGCGCGGGTCAAGCGAGAGAGACGGATTTTATTCGAGGGCGCCGTCCCGGCGATTGGCTACGGCGCTGCGCGCCGGCCTCCCCCTTCGTGGTGCGGTCGGCGTCTTTGACGGCCGTCGCCGCGCATCGTGTGGTAGCTCTCACGGATGCGGCGCCCACTTACGACGATCTGCTCGCGCAGGGCGTCCTCAACCGGTCGGTAGATGCCAGCCGCCACGATAGCCCGCAGGTCCCTGAGGACGTGCGGCGAGACGTCGAGCGTCGCTGGACCGAGGCGGGCTTCTTCCAGAACCATGTGTCCGTTCTCTCCTATAGGTGCACGCCGCACCCGGCAGAGAGGTTGGCCGGTGGCCCGGTAGCCGAAGGGCAAACCGGCCGAAATCGATAAGAATTCTGACAGGGTTAATCGCAGCCGCCGCGGGGACGGGTGCAGAAGTCGCCTCCGTCTCGCGATCAGTAGAGAGAGTCATGCCTCCGAAACCAATGAAGCGCCGCGCGCGACGAACTTCGCCGCGGCGATCCAAGGTCAATCTTTCCGGCGAGAGAAGGTCCAGAGCTGGAGGGCGCCCACGACACTGGTGTTTCTCGACATCGAGGCGTTGTCTCTGTCGATCGGATCGCACCCGATCGAGCCGACTTCGAAGCCCTCCTGCACGTGGCCATGTCCCACGAGGGGCGGCGCGCTGCCCATGCCGGCCTGGCCCATGCTTCACCGCCGCACCAGGCCGACGACGACACGACGACCCCCGGCGCGAGCGTCGCGAGCCGGGTGCAGGTCCGGCTGGAGAAGCTGGAAGACCTGGTCGCGCGTACGCTGGATCTTCATCCGGCCCGATCTCTGGTGCTTGGCGCGGTGGCGGCGGAAACTTCCTCTCGAGTGCGGTGCGGAGTCGCCGACAGCTCCGGCGATCTCACGTCAGCCCGGAACCCACTGTCGCGGAGTAGAGAGCGGACGGCGCGAGAAGGGCCGGCTCTCGCATTTTCGTCTTCTCCCCGGCATGTGCGGACCAATCTCTTCGTCGGAGCCGGGACCACTCTTCGCAGACCTTGACGCCCCGATCGAGGTGATCGACGGCAAATGGCTGCGAGGCATCCATGCGCATTCCTCTGCTCGACGACCTGATCGCCCGGTTCGTCCCCGGCTCCGTCCAGACCCATTATCTCGCAGACGGCGCTGTCGCGAAGGAGGTCGCGCGCCTCATCGACGTTCGCCTGCCGGGAACCCGGCGAACGGTCGAGGTGACCAAGCAAACTCATCCTTGACTTGGAGCCAGACGCCCTACGACGACGTGCTGAAGGCATGCGTCCCGTTCAACAGGAGCGGTCACTTCATTTGGAAGGATGAGTCTCTTCGTCCACAAGCCGCTCTTCCTCCGCTGGCGGCCATCGCTGGAGGCGGATGTCGAGGAAAACGGGTGGTCGGGGGCGAACTGATGCTCTCCGCGCACGACATCCTGCGGTTCCGCAGGCGCCAGGCCTCCATCGGGTCTACAACCACACCCTCTGGCATCGGGGCAACGACGACCGGTGGGTCTGGACACTGGAACTCGTGGACGATGACGATGATGCCCCCTGGCTTCTATCGAGCGGCGGCAAAGGCGTTGAGCTCTGTCGGCGCGGTTCGCCCGGTATGGCTGCAGTTCAGGAGGACTTCGGCGATAGTCCTCGAATCTCACCGGCCCGAAATTCTCGCCTGGTTGACTAAGGAACTTGCGCGGGCGCTCCGGCAGGTAGACGAGCTTCGGGACGCCATAAAGGAGCTCAAGCGGAGGGGGTGGGGGTGACGCGGCTCCTGCCGTCGTCGCCTTTTCCTCGCGACCTCCGCCAATGGAAGAGGCGCGCCGACGCAGAAATCTCTCGGCTACAACGATCTGTGCGGAGGTCTTGGAAGAGATCACGTCCTGATCGGACATAAGATGCCCGTCTCGCATGGTTTGTCGCTTTCGGAGCTATGGCTGAATTGGGCGACGCGGCCTGATCAGGCGGCGCGAGATTTGGCATCGTCGATGGCGACGCCGTCGGTGAATTTGATGCCTTCGACAACGAGAGGCAACTGGTTCGCCCCCATCAGGCGGAGCCACTTCTTCGAGGCGGCGCGGATCAGGGTGAAGACCATCAGTTTCGCCGTCTTCTGGAGAGCGCGCCCTTGGTCCGGACGGTCCGGTGCCGGACCGTGGCGAAGGCGCTCTCTATTGGGTTGGCGGTGCGCAGATGATCCCAGTGCTCGGCGGGGAAGTCGAAGAACGCCAGCAGCGCCTCGCGGTCCTTGGTCAGGCAGGCGACTGCCTTTCGTACTTGGCGCCGTCCTTCTCGGCGAAGGTGTCCATGGCGGCCAGCGCGGCGGCGCGGGTCTCGGCCTGCCAGTCGCGCAGGTCGGACTTCACCGTCGGCGCCATGG
>CAVZCB010000009.1:0-130856 GCA_963773555.1 uncultured Alphaproteobacteria bacterium | reverse complement strand
TGCGGTCACAGCTCTTAGAGCCTGTCCGAGGAGGTGTTGAGAGATGTTGAGCGACCGCCGTCGTGCTGATTCACCCTGGTTTCTGGCAAGAGACGACGGGGGATCGGATTGCGTGGACGGAGGCAACCCGGGGCAATTATGCCCGAGCGGGAGCTATGGCCGAGCGGGAGCTATGCAAGCGACATGACGGATTGGGCATGGGCGCTCCGGATATTGAATCTCTGGATCATAGAGATTTGGGATTTTTTTTAGGAGTAAAAGTTGTATGCTTGTCTTGCGACCTACTTCGGGGGAGGGAAATCATGGTTCTCATGAGACAGTTCGTTTTTCCTTGCTTTATTATGGCCGGCGTATCTTTCACTCACTCTGCTGCGGCTCAGGAGCGGGAAGTTTACGTGTATGATTTTCACATTCACGAACAAGGCAATTTCTTCGGAAAAACTATATCTCAATTGGGCACAAATGTAATTTGCCGCTATTGTTACTGCTGCATGTGCGGCCTTTGCAGTGGATTGTTCGGGAGTGGCTGCCGGCGTCGCGAAAGGCGCGCACGCTCTAAGCGAAGAGTATATTTCCCAAGGAGAGAATTATTATATAACCGGTACCGTAGACAAGCACGACGGTGAAGAGTGGGGGGGTAAGTTCACTTCGATGGGCGGTTATGAAATCTGCAACGCCCGGCTCGACTATGGGGATATGGGCATTTCTGGCGATTCGACATTCAATGTAGCTATTTTCAGAAACGGGGGAGGCAATTCGTACTTGGCGTACTACGCTGTTGTGCCGAAAAACCGTGGGCGAGGAGAGGGAGTAGACGCGCATCTTGCGATTGAGTGGGTGCCGGTGGGAACTGCTGATGCTTTGGGTTGTCCCGCCAATCAGTCAAATCCATGGCTATGCAAGGGTCAGAATTGCAGCCCGTTATCAAGGTTCTAAGAGTCTTCTCTGATTGGGGTCTCTTGGGTCAAGCTGCTTCTTGCTTTTCTTTCGGTCTCTTTTCATAGCATTTCTCCGTCCGTCGGCTGTCATCGCGCCCATGGGTCTCGCGCTTCTCTTCGCGGTCGGCGCGGGGCCGCCGCATGATGGGGTCAGGAGAGCGCGGCGTCCCAATCTGTGTCTCGGCGTCGGCGACACGGGTCGCCGCGATCGAGACTCTCAACGGGATCGCCGCGCCCATCGTCCCCATGAGAACGATCTCGGTCGCGCGGTCGGAGGCGCGTATCGGGGTTTTCTTTCGATCTCCTTCTGGCGGCGCGTCAGGCGACGGCTGCGGTCGGTGCCTTGCCGAAGCGGAAGTCGGCGCCGTCGCGCCACATGCGGTGCAGGATGACGCCGAGCTTGCGCGCCACGGCGACGCGGGCGCGGGCCATGCCGCGACGGCGGGCGACCTCCATCCCCCAGGCGCGCAGGCTCGACCATTTCGTGCTGCGCATGAGCAGTGTGTGCGCTGCCTCGTAGAGCGCGGTGCGCGCGAGTTCGTCGCCGCAGCGGCTGATCCTGCCCTGGATGTCGGTTTCCCCGGACTGATAGCGCGCCGGCGTCAGCCCCAGATGGGCGCCGACGGCGCGGGACTTCGCGAAGCGGTCCGGGTCGTCGACGGTGGCGCGGAACGCGAGCGCGGTGATCGGCCCGACACCTGGCACGGTCATCAGTCGGCGACAGGTCGCCTCGTCCCGCACGACGGCCAGCACCTGACGGGTCAGGGCGTCAAGCTGCGCCCGCATCGTGCGCAGCACGGCGAGCATGGGTGTGACGATGGCCATAACGGCCTTGTCATCGCCGGCGAGTTCATGCACCCGTTCTTCGAACCGAGCCCGGGCGGGGCGGCCGAGCTTCAGGCCAGCTTCACGGAGCACGGCGCGTACCACGTTCTCGATGCTGCGCATTTCATTGAGATCGTGCGCCGCGCCACCAGCAGCGACCGCCACAGCCGGGACTGGCGCGACTTCATGGACCTGGCGAAACCAGCCCGTCCGCAGGATCTGCGCCAGCGCGCGGGCGTCGTTCCTGTCGGTCTTGTTGGGCATGGTCTTCATCGCGGCGTTCGCCTGCCGCGTCTCGATGCACAGCGCCGCCCAACCGGCCGCGCACAGGCCGTCATGCAGCCAAGCCGTCAAGGAGCAGGCCTCGAGGCCGACCCGCTCCAGCGGCAAGCCAGCTGCAGATAGCGCGTCCGCCAGCGCCTCGGGGCTCGCTGGCCGTGCACATCTCCTTCATGATGGTGCCCGTCTCGTCGACGATGCAGATCGCCGTCTCTTCCAGAGACACGTCCATCCCGGCATAGTACTTCATGGCTGCTCCTTCTCGATGCTTGTGGCCGTCACCGCGGACCACGTCCCATCATCCAGCTTGGAGCAGCCACCACGCCGGTGATGAGCGAGACCCCAATCACCCCATCTGAATCAAAAGTCGTTGGCGGCGTGATGGTGGGGCATTCCAAGGGCTCGAAGCAGTCAATCACCGCCGAGATTCGGTGGACGATGGCGAGAATTGGCACGCGTATGACGACGGCTCGGCCCACCGAGACGAGGCGGATCGACTTTTGGGACAGGCTCTTGAGGCGATCGCAGCATACGATATGACGGCCCAATTGGGTCGGGCCGGCTTGACCGTCTCGCCCGCGCCCCAAGCCCGGGCTGCGGCCGCACGCCCCCGGGAGCGACCGCAATGCGGCCTTAGCGGACGTGCCGCAGCCTCCTTTCCGGCAGCTACCGCATTCGGGCCAGCAGCGTTGGAAGCCCGATTGGGAAGCGTCGTCTCAAATGAAATCCGGATGGACCCGATGATGGCTCACCCGGTGAGGCACGACCGCGGCCTGGAGCTGATCTACGCCGCGAGTTGATCGTTCGGCAATGGCCTATTGACCCTGCGCCACCGCTCGAAGGTGTACCGGCCGGAATAATTTCTGGTCGCCGTTGAAGGTGAACTGCCCCGTGGCCTTGAGCAGCTTGCCCAGTCCGGCCGCACCATAGGCCTTCGGATTGACGCCAGCTGACCGCGCCACGTTGCCGAAGGCACCCAGATGATACCAGCCATGGTCGCTGGCGGTGCAGTCGGCAAGCGCCTTGCGGATGACGGGCAGCGCCGGATGCATCTTCGGTCCCACGATCCGGACGACCGAAATGTCTGCGTCGAGGCAGAAGAAACGCGTGCAGCTTTTCCGGTACTTGTCGTTCGTCTTCGCGCAGCCGAATCCGAATGCCGCCAATCCGTCGCGGCGGATTTCCTTCGCGAGCTCCGCGAAGTCGGCGTCCGACGACACGATGCAGAAACCGTCCGTCTCCGCCTTTTGCAGAAGGCGCATTGCGTCGATCGCCAGCAGGATATCGACACCGTTCTTGCCCTTGGCCGGTGCATCGCAATGTCTGTGCTCGAGCGCATGCCGCGCCGCCGCATCGGTCCAGCTGCCGGCAGATCCGGTGAAATCGCCATAAACCCTCCGCACCCGGATCGTGCCAAGGGGTTCGATCAGCTCGAATACCCGGTCCGCCAGCCGATGCGAGACGTTCTCCGCATCGATCAGCACGGCAAGGCGCAAGCCCTTCTCCATCGCACCGCTCCATCAGCCTCTGGATCCCAGCGTGCGTCCGGGCTAACCGCTCGCCAAGTCCGGTCTGACCATCTGGTTAAGGGAGCGCGCCCTGTGATCTACGTCGACGCCGACGCCTGTCCGGTCCGTGACGAGGTTCTTCGCGTCGCCGAGCGCCATGGCGAGCCGGTCACCTATGTCACCAACGGCGGCCTGCGGCCCACCCGCCACCCGCTGGCCAGCATCGTCGTGGTCGAACAGGGCGCGGACGTCGCCGACAAGTGGATCGCCGACCGTATCGGCCCGGAGGACATCTGCGTCACCGCCGACGTGCCGCTGGCGGCCCGCTGCGTCGAGCGCGGCGGCCGGGTCCTTGCCCCGGACGGCACCGCCTTCACCCCGCAGAACATCGGCAACCGTCTCGCCGCCCGCGACCTGATGGCCGATCTCCGCGCCGCCGATCCCTTGCGCCAGGGCGGCGGCCGTCCGTTCAGCCCGGCCGACCGCTCGCGCTTCCTTGACGCGCTGGACCGGGTGCTACGGGCAGGCGGATCGGCTTCACCGACTACAACTGATGTCAGCTGATGCCATCGGCCGCTACGCCTGACTCCGGAAGGAGATTTCCAAATCGATCTCTGCCTCTCTGCTTTGAAAGCAAGGGGGGCGGAGCAGATGGTGACGATCGCGATCACGCGTATGGATTTGACGGCGACGGAGCTACCGGCGGCGTCTCTGCGAAGAGCCGGTGGCGCGGCGGCGGATGCTGTCCCTCCCGCTGGTGCTGAAGGGCGGGGACCGGAGGACCGCGGCGCAGACCTGCGGTATGGGCGCGCGCGCCATCGTCAGACGCTGCGGGACTGGGTGCATCGCTACAACGCGGATGGCTTGGAACGAGGGCGGGTCTCGTCGTGCCCTTCGTCGACACCTGCGCGATGAATGACCGAGCCGGCCGCGCCGGCCCGCCCGGGCTTCAGACCGGGCGGCCGCCGAACCACCCCCCGGGGCAGCCGCTGCCCTTGGCGCCCGACGGCGCCGTTCCCGGTGCGTGAAGATGAGAGCGTCCGGCTTGTGTCGTATAGTGTTAAAATGGAGTTATTTCGGGCATCGTGAATCGTTATAATACCAGGCGCCGGTTTCACTGACTCGAACGTGAGTTGCGGGGATCGTCCGGGTGTGAATCTCTGCTCCCGGAGCAGGGGGATCGGTGATGACGATTGCGATCACGCGGACGGGTCTGGACGCCGCAGGTTTTCGGAGTGCGGCCGCGCGGGAGAAGGATGCGGCTGCGTCGCGGCGGATGCTTGCGCTGGCTTTGGTGCTGGAAGGCCGGACCCGGACGGAGGCGGCGCAGGCGGCGGGGATGGACCGGCAGACCTTACGCGACTGGGTGCATCGCTACAACGAGGCCGGGCTTGCAGGCCTGACGAACCGGGCCGGCGCCCGTGGCCGCCGGCGCAAGCTGACCGCGGCGCAGGAGGCCACGTTCGCGGCGTGGGTCCGTGAGGGGCCGAAACCGGATGTGCACAAGGTGGTGCGCTGGCGGTGCCGGGATTTGCAGGGCGAGATCGCCCGGCACTTCGGGGTGGAGATGCACGAGCGCACCGTGGGCAAGCTGCTGGCGCGGCTGAACTTCTCGCGGGTCTCGGTGCGTCCGCGCCACCCCGAGCAGGACATCGCCGCCCAGGAGGCGCATAAAAAAAACTGCTTATCCCGCTCGCTCAGCCACTAACCCTATGTGGTGGCGGCGAATGACGGATCCGGTGCGGTCTGGTATGTTCGCGGAATGTCCCAGGCGTTGTTCCCGACCCGCTGGAAGCGCGACCGACCGCCGTCGCTCGAGCGGTTTATGGCCGACTTCCCGGACGACTATGCCTGCGCCGAGCATCTCGCAAGGAAGAGATGGCCGGGCGGCTTCGTCTGCCCGTGCTGTAAGTCGACCAAGGGGTGGCGGCTCGAGGCGCGGCCGTGGGTCTTCCAGTGCGGCGGTCGGAGTGGCGTGAAGCCCTGCCGGAAGCAGACCTCGGTAATCGCCGGAACGGTGATGCACGGCACCCATCTGCCGCTTCGCACCTGGTTCATCGCCGCATACCTCGTCGCAACGCACTCGAACGCGATCTCCGCACTCCAGCTCCAGTCCAAGCTCGGCCTCGGCTCCTACAAGACCGCCTGGCTGCTGCTCCACAAGCTGCGACGGGCGATGGTCAACCCGGACCGAACGCCCCTCGCCGGAGAGGTCGAGGTCGATGAGACCTCGATCCCGTTCCGCAAGAAGACGGACCCGATCACCGGTGGGCAGGGAAAGAGCACCGTCGGCAAGGTCTTCGTCATCGGCGCGGTCGAGCGGTTGCCCGGCAACAAATCGGGCCGGATCCGTCTCCAGACGATTGCGGAGGACAAGGCGGCGTTCATCCATCCGTTCGTGAAGGAGAACACCGCGAAAGGCTGCGAAGTCCACACCGACGGCAACAACTCCTATCTCAACATCCCGGATCGCAAGCATTTTCCAGTCGTCCTGGGCGGGAAGAATGCCATTCCAGCCCATATCCCGTTCGCGCGGATCCACCGGGTCTTCTCGAACCTCAAGCGCTGGGGTCTCGGCACCTTCCACGGCTTCCGCGCAAAGCATATGGACGCCTATCTCAACGAGTTCGTCTTCCGCTGGAACCGCAAGCGGTCGTTCCAGACCGCCATGGATGCGCTCCTCGGGATCGGGCAGAAGCTGAACCGCACGACCTATCGGGATATCGTCGGCGACACTTCGGAATGGCGCCGCGCGCACCAAGCGCAGATTCTAAGGATGGTCTCCCCACAGCGCCTCGCAGTCGCCAAGCACATCGCCGCTTTCGAATGTGGAGAGGCGCGCAATAAGGACCCCGTTTCCGGGGTGATCGGCTTCCAAAAGGGACCCCTCTGGCAACGGGGTTCACAGTGCTCCCGAGGGAATTGGGAGCCGAGATTGGGATGCTGGTTGTGGAGACGATCGCCAAGATCCGCCGAGCGCATTTTGTTCAAGGCAAGCCGATCAAGCAGATCTGCCGCGAGCTGAAGTTGTCGCGGAAGGTTGTCCGGAAGGTTCTGCGCTCGGAGGAGACCGCCTTTGAGTACAAGCGCAGCGTCCAGCCCCAGCCGAAGCTTGGGGCGTGGCGGGACGAGCTCGACCGGCTGCTGGCCGCGAACGCAGCTCGGGGCAGCCGGGAGCGGGTGACGCTGCTGCGGATCTTCGAGGACCTCCGCGGTCTCGGCTACGAGGGCGGGTATGATGCCGTCCGGCGCTACGCTGCGGTCTGGCGGCGCCAGGGCAGCACGGGGACCGCGGCGGCGTTCGTGCCGCTGATCTTCGAACCGGGCGAGGCCTACCAGTTCGACTGGAGCCACGAGGTGGTGCTGATCGACGGCGTCACCGTGACGATCAAGGTCGCCCACATGCGGCTCTGCCACAGTCGGATGCCGTTCGTGCGGGCCTATCCGCGCGAGAGCCAGGAGATGGTGTTCGACGCGCACGACCAGGCGTTCGCCTTCTACAAGGGCGCCTGCACACGCGGGATCTACGACAACATGAAGACGGCGGTGGACGCGATCTTCGTGGGCAAGGAACGGGCCTACAACCGCCGGTTCCAGCAGATGTGCAGCCACTATCTCGTCGATCCGGTGGCCTGCACGCCGGCGTCCGGTTGGGAGAAGGGCCAGGTCGAGAACCAGGTGGGCACGATCCGCGAGCGGCTGTTCGCGCCGCGGGTGCGGGCCAGGAGCATGGAGGAACTCAACGACTGGCTAATCGACCAGTGCGTTGCCCGGGCGAAGGTCCAGCGCCACCCCGAGATTGCCGACAAGACGATCTGGGAGGTGTTCGAGGCCGAGAGGGCGAGCCTCGTGCCCTACCGCGGCCGCTTCGACGGGTTCCACGCCGTGCAGGCCTCGGTCTCCAAGACCTGCCTCGTGCGATTCGACAACAACAAATACTCCGTTCAGGCCAGCGCCGTCGGCCGGCCGGTGGAGGTGCGCGCCTATGCCGACCGGATCGAGCTGCGCCAGGACGGCCGTGTCGTCGGCGAGCATGCCCGCGCCTTCGGCCGGGGCCGGACGGTCTACAACCCGTGGCACTATGTGCCGGTGCTGGCCCGCAAACCGGGAGCGCTGAGGAACGGCGCGCCGTTCAAGCACTGGGTGCTGCCGGCCGCCATTGAGCGGGTGCGCCGCAAGCTGCACGCAGCGCCGGACGGCGACCGGCAGATGGTGGAGGTCCTCGGCGCCGTGCTGACCGACGGCATACCCGCGGTCGAGGCCGCCTGCACCGAAGCGCTGAACGAGGGCGTCCACTCCGCCGACGTCATTCTCAACATCCTGGCCCGCAGTCGCGATCCCGAACCGCCGGTCACGATCATGACCCCGGAGGCGCTGCACCTGACCTGCGCGCCGATCGCCGACTGCACCCGATACGATAGTCTCAGGAGGGCAAACTGATGGAGCGTTCGCAAATCCTCGAAGCCATGGGCGAACTAAAGCTCTTCGGCATGCGCGGAGCATACGACGAGATCGTCGCCACGGCCGTGAAGCGGCAGCACGAACCCCAGAAGGTGGTCGGCGATCTTCTGGGGGCCGAGATCAGCGAGAAGCAGGCGCGGTCGATCAAGTACCAGATGACGATCGCCAAGCTGCCGCTGGCCAAGGACATCGACGACTTCGACTTCGACGCCGCTGCGGTGAACGAGACACTGGTGCGCGACCTCGCCGGCGGCGGCTTCATCGAGCAGCAGCGCAACGTCGTGCTGATCGGCGGAACCGGCACCGGCAAGAGCCACGCAGCCATCGCCATCGCTCGGGCCTGCATCCGCCGCGGCGCCCGCGGTCGCTTTTTCAACGTCGTCGACCTCGTCAACAAGCTCGAGGCCGAGACCCGCGCCGGCCGCCAGGGCCGCATCGCCGATCATCTCACCCGCCTCGACTTCGTCGTGCTCGACGAACTCGGCTACCTGCCCTTCGCCCAGTCCGGCGGACAGCTGCTGTTCCACCTGATCAGCCGACTCTACGAACGCACCTCGGTGATCGTCACCACCAACCTCGCCTTTGGCGAATGGCCGAGCGTCTTCGGCGATGCCAAGATGACGACCGCGCTCCTCGACCGGCTCACCCACCACTGTGACATCGTCGAGACCGGCAACGAGAGCTGGCGCTTCAAGAACCGCGCCTGACCCGACCCTCGGCGCCCAGAAACGCGCCTGATACCAATCGCCCTATGCGTTGACCGCTTTGGCCCAGTCGCGTGTGGCGATTGAGGTGATCGTGGCGGGTCTTGCAACGAGGGCCTTCCAGGCGTCGCAACAAGCGTCGACGATGGCGGTGTAGGTGTCGAAGACCCGATTGGCGAGATGGTTCTGGCGCAGATACTGCCAGATATTCTCGACCGGGTTCAGTTCGGGTGAGTAGGACGGCAAGCGCAGCAGGCTGATGTTGGCCGGCATGTCGAGTTTGCCGCCAGGCCGATGCCAGCCGGCGCCGTCGAGGATGAGGACGGCGTGCGCGCCGGGGGTGATCTGGGTGCTGATCTCCGCCAGGTGCAGGTTCATCGCCTTGATGTTGACGCACGGCAGCACCAGTGCGGCGCCGACGCCGCGCGCCGGACAGACGGCGCCGAACAGATAGGCCGAGGCGTAGCGTTGATCGCGCGGCGCACGCGGGCGGCTGCCCTTGTCGGCCCAGACGTAGGTCAGGCTTCCCTGCTGGCCGACGCGTGCTTCTATCCTGCCACCACAGCTCGAACGGCTTGCCCCGAGCATGCTCGGGAAGGGCCGCGGCGACCAGCTCGGCGAAGTTTTTTTATGCGCCTCCCCGAGCGGCGATGTCCTGCTCGGGGTGGCGCGGACGCACCGAGACCCGCGAGAAGTTCAGCCGCGCCAGCAGCTTGCCCACGGTGCGCTCGTGCATCTCCACCCCGAAGTGCCGGGCGATCTCGCCCTGCAGATCCCGGCACCGCCAGCGCACCACCTTATGCACATCCGGTTTCGGCCCCTCACGGACCCACGCCGCGAACGTGGCCTCCTGCGCCGCGGTCAGCTTGCGCCGGCGGCCACGGGCGCCGGCCCGGTTCGTCAGGCCTGCAAGCCCGGCCTCGTTGTAGCGATGCACCCAGTCGCGTAAGGTCTGCCGGTCCATCCCCGCCGCCTGCGCCGCCTCCGTCCGGGTCCAGCCTTCCAGCACCAAAGCCAGCGCAAGCATCCGCCGCGACGCAGCCGCATCCTTCTCCCGCGCGGCCGCACTCCGAAAACCTGCGGCGTCCAAACCCGTCCGCGTGATCGCAATCGTCATCACCGATCCCCCTGCTCCGGGAGCAGAGATTCAGACCCGGACGATCCCCGCAACTCACGTTCGAGTCAGTGAAACCGGCGCCTGGTATGACACGCCTGCGCCACCTCAAAAGCTCCGGCGCGTCAGGCGCGTTTCCCCCAACCATCGGAGGGGGTCCCTTTTCGGCGCCGATAGGGGGTCCCGTTTCAGTGCTGGTTGACATTCGAAGGGATGCCGCTCATCGACGCACTCGAGGAGGCCGGGTGGTCCGTCGTGAAAAGACCGCGCAAGCCGACGCGGCGTCCGGTCCTGCCGCCGCGACGCCGCGGCGATCCGCGCCCCGGAGCTCGGCCCGGAAGGCAGCCGCGTCTGCCGCGCGAGGAGATCGATGCCGGATGGCTCCGCCATCTGCGCTCCGGAACGCCCATCACCCGCTAAACACCGACTATGCGACGCCGCTCGCTGTGCGACCGCGGCCGCGCTCGATTCGGCGGGCCGGGATCGGCCGCCTCGTCATTCAAAAGCCGTCCTGATCGCGCCGCTGGCGAGCGATATTCAGTTCAACATCTTGGGCCCACCTGAGCGAGCGGGATAAGCAGTTAAAAAAACTTCGCCGAGCTGGTCGCCGCGGCCCTTCCCGAGCATGCTCGGGGCAAGCCGGTCGAGCTGTGGTGGCAGGATGAAGCACGCGTCGGCCAGCAAGGAAGCCTGACCTACGTCTGGGCCGACAAGGGCAGCCGCCCGCGTGCGCCGCGCGATCAACGCTACGCCTCGGCCTATCTGTTCGGCGCCGTCTGTCCGGCGCGCGGCGTCGGCGCCGCACTGGTGCTGCCGTGCGTCAACATCAAGGCGATGAACCTGCACCTGGCGGAGATCAGCACCCAGATCACCCCCGGCGCGCACGCCGTCCTCATCCTCGACGGCGCCGGCTGGCATCGGCCTGGCGGCAAACTCGACATCCCGGCCAATATCAGCCTGCTGCGCTTGCCGTCCTACTCACCCGAACTGAACCCGGTCGAGAATATCTGGCAGTATCTGCGCCAGAACCATCTCGCCAATCGGGTCTTCGACACCTACACCGCCATCGTCGACGCTTGTTGCGACGCCTGGAAGGCCCTCGTTGCAAGACCCGCCACGATCACCTCAATCGCCACACGCGACTGGGCCAAAGCGGTCAACGCATAGGGCGATTGGTATAAATCAATAGGTTAGCATAATATCCCGCGCGGACACCCCGGTCGCCCGCTGCATCGGCACCGGCCGGCGTGCTGCCTCGATCAGCCGCAGCAACGTCTGAAAGCCCCCCGGTCACCGCTTGGACCGCCGCTGAATGACCCTCACGGCAGGCTGCCGGCGACGGTGCAGGACTGCCCCCCGTCCACCGGCAGCTCGACGCCGGTGATGAACTTCGCCTGATCCGACGCCAGGAACACCGCGGCCCAGGCGACGTCCCACCCGTCCCCCTGACGCTTCATCGGCACGACCGCCGCGCGTTTCGTCCGCATCTCCCCGACGTCCCCGTGGTAGCCGGCGATCTGCCTGTAAACGTGTGGCGTGTCCATCATCCCCGGCAGGATGGTGTTCGCCCGGATTCCCCTGGCCGCGTATTCGATCGCGACGGCCCGGGTGAACTGCCCCACCGCCGCTTTCGAGGCGTAGTAGGACACGTAGGGATAGCCGGTCCACCGGATCGCCGCGAGCGACGAGACGTTGACGATCGCTCCAGCCCCCTGCGCCTCCATGATCGGCAGCACCGCCTTGCAGGTCAGGAACACCGAGGTGAGGTTGACGTCGATCACCCGCCGCCAGCTCTCCTCGCTTGCCTCCACCGCACCGCCCGGCAGGTTGATGCCGACGTTGTTGTGCAGCACGTCGATCCGCCCCCAGCGGTCCATCACCGCCTGCACCGCCCCGCCGATCGAGCCTGCATCGGTAACGTCCGCCGTCAACGCCAGACCCTCGCCGCCCTCTCCGGCGATCACCGCCGCGGTCGCCTCCGCCGCCGCGCGGTCGATGTCCACGCAGGCGACCCGGCCACCCTCCCGGGCATAGGCGACGGCCGCCGCCTTGCCGTTGCCCCACCCTTCTCCGACCGACCCGGCCCCGAAGAGCAGCACGACCTTGCCATCCATGCGTCGCATTCCGCGCTCCCTCGCTTTCCCACCGGCGCCGGCCCGCAATAGAAAACCCCGCGGCACCCACGTTGCAGCTTCATGCGGCCGGAATGGGCCCAACCTGCCCCGACGGCAAGAGCCGGATCCGGAAAAGGTTCACGATGGCGAACAGGGACGTGCATCCGATCGGCAGCCAGGAATCCAATGGCCGATCGGCTGGCGCAGCCGCTCGACGACGACTGAACAGCTGGAGATGATCGCCATCCACGCCGACCTGGCCAAGGCGATCGCCACCGGCGACACCGTCGGCGCCCAGGCGGCGATGGCGCGGCACTTCGACCACAGCGTCCGCGCTCTGATCGCGGCGGGGCTCTGAACCCGATGCGCATCACCGGCCTCGAGACCATCCGGATCGCCGATGCCCCAACCTGCTCTGGGTGCAGGTCGCCACCGACGAGGGCCTCACAGGGCTCGGCGAGACCTTCTTCATCGCCGGCACCGTCGAGACCTACCTGCACGAATACGTGGCCCCGCGGGTCATCGGCCGCGACCCGCTGCAGATCGACCTGCTCGCCGCCGATCTCGTCGGCTATCTCGGGTTCCGCTCCACCGGGGCGGAAACCCGCGGCAACTCGGCCTTCGACATCGCGCTCTGGGACATCTTCGGCAAGGCGACCGGCCAGCCGATCGCGCAGCTGCTCGGCGGCTTCTCCAGGCCGAGCATCCGCACCTACAACACCTGCGCCGGCCCGGACTACATCAAGCAGGCCACGGGCCAGACGACGCGGAACTAAGGGCTCGGTCGGGCCGGGGCCGACCACGACGACCTGAATGGCTTCCTGCACCGGGCCGACGAGCTGGCGCTGTCGCTGCTCGACGAAGGCATCACCGCGATGAAGATCTGGCCGTTCGACGCGGCGGCCGAGAAGACCCACGGGCAATACATCTCCTCCTGGGACCTGAAGGCCGCGCTCGAACCCTTCGAGAAGATCCGCGCCGCCGTCGGCGAGCGCATGGACGTCATGGTCGAGTTCCACTCGATGTGGCAGCTGCTGCCGGCGATGCAGATCGCCCGCGCGCTCGCGCCCTACCACACGTTCTGGCACGAGGATCCGATCCGGATGGACAGCCTCGCAAGCCTGCGCCGCTACGCGCACGCCTCGACGGCGCCGATCTGCGCCTCGGAGACGCTGGCCTCGCGCTGGGCGTTCCGCGATCTGCTCGAGACCGGCGTCGCGGGCGTGGTGATGCTCGACATCTCGTGGTGCGGCGGCCTGTCGGAGGCGCGCAAGATCGCGGCGATGGCCGAGGCCTGGCACCTGCCGGTGGCGCCGCACGACTGCACCGGGCCGGTGGTGCTGACCGCCTCGACGCATCTGTCGCTGAACGCGCCGAACGCGCTGGTGCAGGAGAGCGTGCGGGCGTTCTACCGCACCTGGTACCGCGATCTCGTCACCGCCTTGCCCGAAGTGACGAACGGCATGATCACCGTGCCGCCGGGACCGGGGCTCGGGACCGAGCTCAATCCCGACCTCGACCGGGCCTTTACCACCATGCGGCGCAAGAGCACCGCCAGAGGCATCTGAAAATCCACAGGGAGGACACCGATGAAATACATTCTCACCACCGTCTCGGCCGCGGCGCTCGCGCTCGGCCTCGCCGCGGGTGCTGCAAGCGCCCAGGGCATGAACATCGTCTTTACCCACCACTCGTCCGCCTCCAACCCGTTCTGGCAGGCGGTCAAGAAGGGCTTCGACGACGCTTGCGCGAAGATCGAGGCGAACTGCCAGATGGTCTTCACCCAGACCGAGGGCTCGATCGACCAGCAGACCGCCAACATGCTGGCGGCTCTGGCCAGCAGCCCGGACGCGCTGATCACCTCGATCGTCGACGACAACGCCTTCGACCAGATCATTTCCGACGCGCGCGACAATGGCGTCATCGTCATCGCCTCCAACGTCGACGACAGCGAGGGCGCTGACGGCAACGCCCGACAGGCTTTCATCGGCCAGAACTTCATCCCGGCCGGCTACTCGCTGGGCCAGAAGATGTCGGAGTTCTTCCCGGAGGAAGGTCCGATCAAGGCGGTGGTCGGCATCTCCGCGCCGGGCCAGAACTGGTCCGAGCAGCGCGGCGCCGGCGTGACCAAGTTCCTCGAGGAGTACAAGGCCGCCAACCCCGATCGCGAAGTGACGATCACCCGGCTCGACACCGGAACCGACGGCGCGGTGGTGGCCGAGCGCGTCGGCGCCTACCTCAACGCCAATCCCGACACCACGGTCTATTTCGACACCGGCCTCTGGCACGCCTACGTCGCGCAGGTGCTGGCAGACCGCGGCATCGAGCCGGGCAAGGTGCTGATGGGCGGCTTCGACATCGTCGCCGAGGTGCTGCAGCAGATGCAGGCGGGCTACATCCAGGTGCAGGTCGACCAGCAGCCGTACATGCAGGGCTTCATGCCGGTGATGGAGGCCTACCTCGCCAAGAACTTCGGGCTGGCGCCGGCCAACATCAACACCGGCGATGCGCTCGTCCTGCAGGAGGACGTGCCGGGGCTGCTCGAGCTCGCCAAGCAGGGCGTGCGCTGAGGTTCCGCCATCGAGGTCCGGGGCCCCGAACGGGCGCCCCGGACCCATCCAGATTGAGGCCATGGGCGATACAGTGACAAAGAACAGTCTCTCTTTCGGAGGGAGCGCATGAAGCGTCTCCTGAAGATCTACCTCGACAAGCCGGAGCTGACCGGGGTGCTGTTTCTGGTCGTGCTCACGATCGTCTTCCAGATCCAGTCGAACGGCGTGTTCCTGAACGCGCTGAACCTGCAGGGCATCCTCGGCCTGCTGCCGGAGGTGGCGCTGGTCGCCATCGGCGTGACGCTCCTGATGATCTGCGGCGAGTTCGACCTGTCGGTCGGCTCGGTGTTCGCGCTGACGCCGATGGTGACGGCGGTGCTGCTCGAGGGCGGCTGGCCGTTCCTCTTCGCCTTCCCCGCGGGGCTGCTGGCCGCAGCGGCGGTCGGCCTGTTCAACGGCTTCGTCACCATCCGCTTCGCAATCCCGAGCTTCATCACCACGCTCGGCATGCTGTTCGTCGCACGCTCGCTCACCGTGGTCATCTCCGGCGGCTTCCCGCCGCTGATCCCGCCGGACGCGCTGCCGAAGTGGCTGTTCACCCACTATGTCGGGCCGGGCGATATGTTCCGCATGTCGTTCCTCTGGTTCCTCGCCGCCGCGATCGGCGCGAGCCTGCTGCTCAGCCGGACCAACTTCGGCAACTGGGTGCGCGCGACCGGCGGCTACCTGCCCGCGGCGCAGGCGATGGGCATCCCGACCGCGCGGGTCAAGATCGCCTGCTTCATGATCTGCTCGCTGCTGGCGGGGTTTGCCGGCACCATCCAGGTGATGCGGCTCGGCGCACCGCTGCCGTCGATCGGCGAGGGGCTGGAGCTGCAGGCGGTGGCCGCGGCGGTGATCGGCGGCACCGCGCTGACCGGCGGCATCGGCACGATCCTCGGCGGCATCATCGGCGCGGTGCTGATCCGGGTGATCGACAACGGCATGGTGCTGAGCCAGGTCAATGCCAACTGGTTCAAGCTCGCCATCGGCGCGCTGACGATCTTCGCGGTGATCATCAACTCGTGGCTGCGCGCCCGCGGCCGCGCGATCAAGGTGGAGCACGAGGCATGAGCGAGCCGATCATCGCCATCCGCGACCTGCACAAGTGGTATTCCGGCGTCCATGCGCTCAAGGGCGTCTCCCTCGACATCCGGCCCGACGAGGCACTGGGGCTCGTCGGCGACAACGGCGCCGGCAAGTCGACGCTGATCAACATCCTCTCCGGCCTCCAGAAGCCCGACGGGGGCGAGATCCGGCTCGAAGGCAGGCCGGTTACTCTGGATACTCCGCGCGCCGCGATGGATCGCGGCATCGAGACAATCTACCAGTACAACTCGATGGTTCCGTCGATGTCGATCGCGCGCAACGTCTTCATCGGGCGCGAGCCGCTGAAGGCGCGGTTCCTCGGGATCGGGGTGATCGACCAGAAGAAGATGCGCGCTGACAGCATCAAGGCGATCGCCGACGTCGACCTGCATCTGCGCTCGCCCGACGCGCTGGTGGGCGAGCTCTCCGGAGGCCAGCGCCAGGGCGTCGCCATCGCGCGGGCGATGCACTTCAAGTCCAAGGTGATGATCCTCGACGAGCCGACCAATCACCTCTCGGTCAAGGAGACCGCCAAGGTCATCGCCTTCGTCCGCTCGCTCAAGGAGCAGAACATCACCACGGTCTTCATCAGCCACAACATGCACCACGTGTTCGAGTGCTGCGACCGGGTGGTGGCGATGGCCCGCGGCGAGATCGTCCTCGACAGGCGGATCGAGCGAGACGACCATCGACGAGGTCAGCGCGGTTCTGTGACATGGGCGCGCGGACGGTGTCGTGGCCCTCGCACTGGACCTGACTGCGCCGCGAGAGAGCGGCAGAAACAGCTGACAGACGGTTAAAACCGCCCCCTCACATCCAGCAATATCAATCACTTGCCATAATATTACGCGTTGACACCCGCCTCTCGGGACCGATCGGGCGGAGTCAATATCAGACCTCTGGCAGGTTCTCCCGGAACACGATCTGCAGCCGTGGCAGGTGCGGGTCATGCCGGATGCCGCGGATCGATCCGGCAAGGATGTTCAGCGCCTCGCGTGCCTCCACCCGGGGGTTCTGGTCGATGACCGCGTCGATGGTGCCGTCGAGCAGCAGCGCCCGGTTGTCCGGCGTCGCCTCGTGGCCGACGAACACGGTCCGCCCCGCCCGCTCCCTTTCCTTCAGCGCCCGTGCGACGCCATCGTTCCCCGCGCCGATATTGTAGATGCCCGCGAGACCCGGATGCCGGTCCAGAAGCTGCGACGCCTCGGCGTAGGCCCGCGCGCTGTCATCGCGCATCTCGCGCAGCTCGACGATGTCGAGCTCGGGGAAGTCCTCCGCCAGCACGTGGCGAAACCCCATCTCGCGCTCCTCGTGGCCGCGGTACGACAGCGAGCCCGCGAACAGCGCCACCTTGCCCCGCCGCCCCCGCGCGCCCACGAACCGCCCCAGCACGAACCCGGCGAGCCGCCCCGCCTGCCGGTTGTCGATGCCGACATACGCCTCGCGCGGAACGTGGAGAACATCGGACGCCACCGTCACCACGCGGACGCCGCTCTCGGAGAGGGCACGGATCGCTTCGCGCACCGTCGGGTGGTCGAGCGCGACGACCCCCACCCCGCGCGTCCGCCCCTGCAACTCGCCCAGGGTGGCCGCGAGCGTGTCGGGATTGAACCCCTCGGTCACGGCGATCCGCACGTCGAGATCCGGTCGCGCCGCCCCCTGTTGCTCTATCTGCGCCTGCAGCATCAGCATGAAGGCGTTGTCGCCCTGCGGAAGGACGAAATCGAGCCGCAGCCGTTTCCCGAGGTCCGGCGAGGGTGGTACGCCTTCCGCGACGTAGCCCATCCGATGCGCCGCTTGCAGAACCACGCTCCGGGTGCGGGCGCGCACGCCGCTTCGGTTGTTCAAAACCCGATCGACCGTCGCCGAAGAGACGCCGGCCTCGCGAGCGATATCATGAACCGTCAACCGCACGGCGGCTCTACACCGGAAGGACCGGCAAGCTGCCGGTCCGAACGCGCCCGGATTGCAAGGAAGCCAGCATGGCGGAATGAGGGCTTTTGATGGTTTCTGATGTGAATTGATGTTGACACTTGACGGAGCCGCCGTCAACATGCCCGTCAGCGGGGACGAGAAGACCCCGAGCCTCGGGGGAGGACGTTCCGATGATCTATCCACATGCCCTCGGCATGACAGCCGGTCCTGTTGCCGGCCCGACCGCGCCGGCGGACTGACTGGGAGGAGAGCCGATGCCCGCCAAGGACTACGCCCCCGACGTCGAGGTGCGGTGCCGCGATTACGCGATCGGCTGCATCGGTGCCGGGATGATCATGGCCGAATGCCACCTCGCCGCATACGCGGAGGCCGGCTTCCAGGTCGCCGCTATCGCCTCGCGCACTCGCGACCGCGCCGCCGCCGTGGCCGACCGCTGGAACATCCCGAAAGTCCACGACACGCCCGCCGACCTGATCGCGGATCCCGCGGTCGAGATCGTCGACATTGCCTATCCCCCCGACCAGCAGCCGGACCTGATCCGCGCCGCGCTTGCGGCGCCGCATGTCAAGGCGGTCCTGGCGCAGAAACCGCTGTCCCTGACGCTTCGCGAGGCCATTTCCCTGCGCGAGGAGGCCGCTGCGGCGGGCAAGATCCTCTCGGTCAACCAGAACATGCGCTACGATCAGTCGATGCGCGTTCTCAAGCAGATCCTCGACCGGGGCGATCTGGGCGAACCGGTGTTCGCCGAAATCGACATGCACGCGATCCCGCACTGGCAGACCTTCCTCGAGGACTACGACCGGCTGACGCTCGCCAACATGAGCGTCCATCACCTCGACGTGCTGCGCTTCCTGTTCGGCGAGCCCGAGGAGATCACCACCCTCGCCCGCACCGACCCGCGCACCGCCTTTGCGCACCGGGACGGCATCACCGTCTCGACGCTAAGTTTCGGATCGGGGGTGCTGGCCGTGTCGCTGGAAGACGTCTGGTCCGGCCCGCGCGCCGAGAATTACGCCGACGACCAGCACATCCGCTGGCGTGTCGACGGCACCGAGGGCGTCGCCAAAGGCACCATCGGGTGGCCGACCGGCGCGGCCTCGACCCTGACCTATGCCTCGACCCGGACCACCGGCGGCGAGTGGGTCACGCCGGAGTGGGAGACCATGTGGTTCCCGCACGCCTTCATCGGGGTGATGGAACAGCTGCAATACGCGGTGAAGTCCGGCGAGCCGCCGGCCCTGAGCGTGGCCGACAACGTGAAGACGGTCGCGCTGATCGAGGCGGGCTACCGCTCAATAGCCGAGCGCCGCACGGTCAGGTTGTCCGAGATCGACATCGACGGAAAAACGGGAGGAACGGGACCATGATGCAGGCCGGCATATTCACGGGGTATTTCCCCTACAGCCTCGAGGAGACCGCGAAGAAGATCCGCGCGCTGGATTTCAACACGGTCCAGCTCGACATGCACTTCAAGGACATCGACCTGTCGCTGGGGCAGATCACCAAGGAGAAGTGCATCAGGATCCGCGAGACCTTCCGCGACCACAACCTGCCGATCTGCGCCATCTCCGGCTATACCAACATCGTCCATCCCGACAGGACGGAGCGCAAGAAGCGGGTCGACCTGCTGAAGGAGATCATCGCTCACGCGCAATATCTCGGCAGCCCCTACGTGATCTCCGAGACCGGCACCTTCGACACCGAGAGCGACTGGGTGGCGCATCCCAAGAACAAGACCGAGGAGGGCTTCGAGGACTGTCGCGCGGTCATCGCCGAGCTGGCGCAGCATGCCTACGATCACGGCGCGCAGTTCCTGCTGGAGACCTACGTGAACAACGTCGTCGGCTCGGTCGAGGAAACTGTGCGGATGTTCGCGGAGGTAGATCACCCGGGCCTCGGCCTGCTGATGGACCCGACCAACTATTTCGAGACCCACAACATCGACGACATGGACCGGATCCTGCACCAGGTGTTCGACACGCTGCAGGACAAGGTGCGGATCGGCCACGCCAAGGACGTGAAGCGCTCGGGCGAGGACAAGTCCGAGAAACACGCCGACATCGGCGACGCCGAGGCGCTGGAGAGCCACACCTTCCGCGGCGTGGGCGAGATAGAGCTGCCGGCGCCGGGACTGGGTGAGCTGAACTACGACCTCTACCTCCGGCTGCTTGCGAAGAAACACCCGAACATCCCGATGATCATCGAGCATCTCGACGAATCCGACGTGCCACGGGCCAAGAAGTTTCTCGACGAAAAGCTTCGGGCCAACGGTGTCTGACAATGCAGAATGGTTGATCTCTACGGCCAGACGCTGACACGCCGCGAAGCGGCAGAGCGCGCCGGCGCGCTGTCGCAGTTCGCGGGCGTGCGGCTGATGACGCTCGGCGACGGTGTCGAGCGCGGCATCCGGATGCTGGAGTTCCGCACCGGCACCGGCCTGCGCTTCACCGCCCTCGTCGACCGCGCGCTCGACATCGCCGACTGCGAGTTCCGCGGCCAGGCGATCGGCTGGCACTCGCCCGCGGGTTTCCGCCACCCGTCCCTGCACGAATACGAAGGCGAGGGTGGGCTCGCGTGGACCCGCTCGTTCTCCGGCCTGATGCTCACCTGCGGCCTCGACCACATCCTCTCCGGCGCCGAGGTGCCAGCCGATACCTACAACTACCCCGGCCGGTCGAGCGTCACCCATTCGCTGCACGGCCGGGTCAGCACGATCCCCGCGCGCCTGACCGGATACGGCGAGACCTGGGAGGGCGATGCCTGCCGCCTCTGGGCCGAGGGCATCGTGCAGCAGTCGACCGTCTTCGGAGAGGACCTGCACCTGCTCCGTCGCATCGAGGCGGAGGTCGGCGGCAACGAGATCCGCGTCACCGACCGGGTGGTCAACCAGGGCTTCTGCCGCACGCCGCACATGTTCTTCTACCACGTCAACGTCGGCTATCCGCTGCTCGACGAGGGAGCGCGCTATCTGGCGCCGATCCGCGACGTGCTCTGGGCATCGCACGGCGAGACCTATCGCGACCAAGGCGTGGGCTATCGCACGGTGCCGGCCCCGCAGACGGGCTTCCGCGAGCAGGTCTGGGAGCACGAAACCGTCGCCGACACCGCCGGCGAGACCGCCAGTGGCCCTGGTCAACGACCGCCTGGCCCTCGGCTTCGAGGTGGTGACGCGCAAGGCGCAACTCCCCTGCCTCTACCAGTGGCAGAGCTTTCAGCCAGGGCACTATGTGCTTGGAATCGAGCCCTCGACGCACCATGTGCTGGGCAACCTCGCGGCACGCGAGCGCGACGAGATGATCTGGCTCGATCACGGGGAGAGCCGCGCCTACGATGCGGTCTTCCGCGTGCTCGACGGCGCCGCGGAGATAGGCGCCGCCGAGCGGCGGATCGCGGCCATCGCGCCGCAGCCGGACATGGATTTTCCACTGCCCTCGGGCAATTTCCCTCCGCTCGAGGGAAGATCGGCAAGGACTTGAGGAGACCCGCATGACGATGGCGACGACCGAACCAGCAGGCAGCGCCAAACGGGACTACAGCCTCGTCGGCGAGAGCACCCGTCGGGCGATCGAGACCGGCCTCGCCTCGGCGGAGTGGTACCACACCGACGTGCCGCGCAAGGCGATGAAGGAGTTGATGCAGCGCTCCGACGATCAGGCGAACCGCGACACCATCCTGTGGTTCGCCCTGATCCTCGGCTCCGCGGCCGGTGGCATCTGGTTCTGGGGCACCTGGTGGTGCGTGCCGTTCTTCTTCGTCTACGGCGTGCTCTACGGCTCGTCGAGCGACTCGCGCTGGCACGAGGGCGGCCACGGCACCGCCTTCCGCACCCAGTGGAAGAACCAGCTGATCTACCAGATCTCGAGCTTCATGCTGATGCGCAACCCGGTGACCTGGCGCTGGAGCCACGCGCGCCATCACACCGACACCATCATCGTCGGCCGCGACGCCGAAATCGCGGTGATGCGCCCGCCCGACCTCGCTGCGCGTGGTGCTGAACTTCTTCGGGATCCTCGACGCCTGGCATTCGCTGATCGCGCTCGGCCGCAACGCGCTCGGCACCATTACCCCCGACGAGGCGAGCTTCATCCCCGAGAGCGAGCAGCCGAAGGCGATCTTCGCCGCCCGCATCCATATGGGCATCTATGCCGCGACCATCGTCACCGCGCTGGCGATGGGCTCGTGGCTGCCACTGATGCTGATCGGCCTGCCGCGGCTCTACGGGTGCTGGCACATGGTGATGTGCGGGCTGCTGCAGCATGGCGCGCTGGCGGACAACGTACTCGACCACCGGCTGAACAGCCGGACAGTCTACATGAACCCGATCAGCCGCTACATCTATTGGAACATGAACTACCACGTGGAGCACCACATGTTCCCGATGGTGCCCTACTATGCGCTGCCGCGGCTGCACGAACTGATCAAGCACGACCTGCCCGAACCCAACCCCTCGATCTGGCACGCCTACCGCGAGATGATCCCGGCCTTCAGGCGCCAGCTGCGCTACGAGGACTACTTCCTCAAGCGCGAGCTGCCGCCGACCGCCCGGCCCTACCGCGAGGAGTTCCACACCCTGACACCGGCGGCGGCCGAGTAGACCCGAAAGCGAAAGAGGCGACATGGCGGACTGGATCGAGGCCTGCGGCGCGGAGGATGTCGAGGAGGAAGACGTGATCCGCTTCGACCACGAGGGGGCCACCTACGCGATCTACCGCTCGCCCGACGACAAATACTTCGCCACCGACGGCTACTGCACGCACGAGAAGGCGCATCTCGCCGACGGACTGGTGATGGAAGACATCATCGAGTGCCCCAAGCACAACGGTCGTTTCAACTACAAGACCGGCGAGGCGCGCGGCGCGCCGGTCTGCGTCAACCTCCGGACCTATCCCGTCAAGGTCGAGGGCGGGCGGGTCCTGGTTCAGCTCGGGTGATAGACACCCCCGGCATGTTAGTGGTTGGCGCCGGCGAATGCGGCGCCCGGGCGGTCCTCACCCTGCGCGAAGAAGGCTACACCGGCCCGGTCTCGCTGGTCGGTGCGGAGCGGCACGCGCCCTACGAGCGCCCGCCGCTGTCCAAGGAGGCGATGCTCGCGGACGTCAGGCCCGAAGCTCGCGCGGTCGCAACCCTCGCGCTGCTCGAAGAGACCGGCGTCACCTTCCTGTCGTCAATCGAGGCGCTCGCCATCGACCGCGACCGGAGAAGCGTGCGCCTTTCCACCGGCGCCTCCCTGCCCTACGCCCGCCTGCTCATCGCCACCGGCGCCACACCACGCCGCCTCGCGCTCGCCGAGCGCAGCCGGCGCTGCGTTTACCTGCGCACGTTCGATGACGCGCTGGCGATCCGAACCCACCTGCACGCAGGGGTCCGGCTTGCGGTGATCGGCGGCGGCTTCATCGGGCTGGAACTCGCCGCCGCGGCTCGGCGGCTCGGCTGCGCGGTCACCGTGATCGAGGCACAGCCTCGCATCCTGGTGCGCGGCGTACCGGCCGAAATCGCCGCCGCGCTCCATGCCGAACACGAGGCGCAGGGCGCGCTGATTGCCGTCGGCGCCGCCATCACGGCGATCGACGACACCGACGGCGCCGTGCGGATCAGCCTCACCTCCGGTGACGACATCGAGGCAGACCTCGCGATCATCGGCATCGGCGCGGTCCCGGCCACGCGCCTCGCGGAAACCGCCGGCCTGCCGGTCGACAATGGCATCACCGTCGACGACTGCCTGCGCACCGGCGATCCCGCGATCTTCGCCGCCGGGGACTGCTGCGCGTTCCCGCTGCCGCTCTACGGCGGCCGCCGGGTCCGCCTCGAAGCCTGGCGCAACGCCCAGGAACAAGGCGCGCGCGCCGCCCGCAACATGCTCGGCGCCGAAGAGCCGCAATCGGCCGTCCCGTGGTTCTGGTCAGACCAGTACGGTCTCGGCCTGCAGATCACCGGCCTGCCCGACGAAGGCGCCACCGAGGTGCGACGCGACCTCGCGGACGGCGCGTTCCTGCTGTTTCACCTCGCCCGCGACGGCCGGCTGGTCGCCGCCAGCGGCATCGGCCCCGGCAACGCCGTCGCCCGCGACATCCGGCTGGCAGAGATGCTGATCGCCCGGCGCGCCGCCCCGCCGCCCGAAAGCCTCGCCACCCGCGGCATCCGGCTGAAATCCCTGCTCGCCGCCTGACCGAGCGCCGACCACACGAGGACATGACGATGACCCGAGCGAGACCGACCGTGGCCGACCTGCGAAGCCTGAAAGGCAAGCGCCAGCTCACCATGCTGCGCGTCTTCACCCTCGAGGAGGCCGCGGCCGCCGAGGCGGCGGGCATCGACATCGTCTCGATCCCGCCCGATCTGCTGCTCGACCCGCAGTACCGCGACGCCGCTCCGAGCCTCTTCTCGATGCCGGGCGACAACTTCTTCGAGATCGGCACCGCCGACGATTTCGTTCGCTGGGCCTTTCCGGCTCTACAAGGCCGGTGCCGACGCGGTCTATTGCAGCGCCAGCTACGCGACGATCAGGCGCATGGCCGACGAGGCGATCCCGGTGATCGGACATGTCGGCCTGATCCCCTCGCGCCGCACCTGGACCGGCGGCTGGAAGGCGGTGGGCAAGACCGCCGATGGCGCGCTCGAGATCCTCGAGGCGGTCCGCGCGCTCGAGGCGGCCGGCGCGATCGGCGCGGAGATCGAGGTCGTCCCGGTCGAGGTCGCCAAGGCGATTTCCGAGCGCACGCCGCTCCTGATGCTGTCGATGGGCGCCGGCGACGGCTGCGACGCCCAGTACCTCTTCGCCGACGACATCCTCGGACAGACGAGGGGCCACGTGCCCCGTCACGCCAAGGTCTATCGCGACTTCGCGGCCGAGTTCGACCGCCTGCAGGCCGAGCGCGTCGCCGCCTTCTCCGAATTCGTCGCCGACGTGAACAGCGGCGCATTTCCCGAACCGCGCCACCTCGTCCACATGGATCCCGTCGAACTGAACCGCTTCCGGCAGCGCCTCGAGGAATCAAAAGCACCGGCAGGCGGTCGCAATGCCCGCGAAGGCGCTAGACCGGCCGACCATGCCGCCATTCCGCAGTCGGCTTATCGAAGAAAAGAAAGCCCGGCGGCCGGATCGGACCGCCGGGTGTGACAGGCGCCTCAGCGGCGCCAGCAAGCATCAGCGCAGCGAGATCGCTCCGGCCGAACTCCGGCCGTCACGGCCCGATTCGAGCTCGTAGCTGATCTTCTGACCGTCCGCGATCGCGTTCAGCCCGGCCCGCTCCAGCGCGGACACGTGCAGGAACACGTCCTTGCCGCCGTCGTCAGGCTGCACGAAGCCGTAGCCCTTGGTTGCATTGAACCACTTGACGGTTCCGGTTGCCATGTAGTCGTCTCCTTGGCAGTTCCGCCCGCAGCATGCGGCGGCTCGGGTAGGATCAAACCGGGATCCAAAGTCTGACCAGCCAGAAGACGAGCAGCAAATCCAGGCAAGCAACTCTACCGACGGCTCGCATACGTGGAATCGCACGCCGAAACAAGTAAAACGGACCGCGGCGCCCCAGATCAATCGCGCGGAAGGCGACGAATCGTCGCATGGCAGCCGCCGGCGAAAGATTGGCAGGTTCCACGGGCGGTCGGTCGGAGGATGCATGATATGATCGGAAGGCTGAAGGGCGCGGCGATGGCGCTCATGATTGTCGGCTCACTGATACCCGCCTCACTGTCCGCCGCCTCCGGCGATGTCGTCGTCGAGAGGCCGTGGTCGCGGGCGTCGATCGGAACGGTCCGGCCCGGCGTTGCCTACATGACCATCCGCAATTCCGGAGACCAGCCTGTCACCCTCGTCGGGCTGAAGACTGACGTGGCAAAGATGCCGATGGTGCATCGGACGACGACCGACGCGTCCGGCGTGACCAAGATGGCGCCCGCTGGCGATCTGACGATTCCGCCCGGTGGCTCGGTGGAGCTCGCGCCCGGCGGCCTTCACGCGATGCTGATGGGCCTGACGGTGCCGCTCAACGAGGGAACCAGCTACAAGCTCTCCCTGATCTTCGACGACGGCGACGAGGTGACGGTCGAAGTGCCGGTTCTCGGCCCCGCCGCGCGAGGCCCCGACGACTGAGGCCCCGACACACCGAGATGACAGGGGGGAAGACCTGACATGAACTCGAACGCGGCCGGCACCGGCCGGCTCGACGGCAGTTCGGCCGCCACCGCCAGCGAGCAGCGCGCCGCCACGCGCGGGGCGAATCGGCTGCTTGCCTTCGGTCTGATCGCTGTCACCCTGATCATCCTTGGCGGCGCGTTTGCCGTCGGCCTGCTGGCGCAGTATGGGTTGTTCTGAACGCCTGTCGCGGCGCCTCGCGTTGCGCGTCCTCGGCGGCGCCGGCCTGGCGATGCCGCTGGTCGGCTGCGGGCAAGAAGACTGGTACGGCACCGACGTCAGCGGCACGCTGCCCGATCTGTCCTTCGCGCTGACCCGGGCGCGCGACGGCGAGCCGGTGACCGAGGCCGACTATCGCGGTAAGGTCGCGGCGCTCTTCTTCGGATACACCTTCTGCCCGGACGTCTGTCCGATGACGCTGGCAAATCTCGCCGCCGTGGCCGACGAACTGGGGCCGGACGCTGCCGACGTGTCCATCCTCTTCGTCACCGTGGATCCGGAGCGCGATACGCCGGGACCGCTGGCCGGCTACGTGCAGGCCTTCACCAAGCGGGCCGTGGGCCTGAGAGGCACCCCCGACCAGCTCGCCGTCGTGACGCGGCGCTACCGGGTCACCTACAAGATCGCGCCCCACGCGCCCGGCGCCTCCGACTATGCGGTCTCGCACGGCAAGACGGTCTATCTCTTCGACCGCAGGGGCAAGGCGCGCCTGATCTGGCCGCAGTTCGACACGGCCGGTGCGGACGTCGAAGGCGCGGCCTCGGACCTGCGGCGTCTGATCCGCGAGACGTGAGCCGCGCCGGACCACCGGGCAGGCGGATGGCGGCGGCGTAGCGCGCTTGCGCGCGCGCAATTCCGGATATCTACCTGAGATGATTGAGGTTAATCTTCATTAATCGGCATTCGACGGGACTGGGAACGACAGCACACGCCGGATCTCCATCGGGAGCAGCCGACCGATCCCTCTATCGGACAGGGCGCCCGTTCATAGCCAACGGCCTTGGCGACCGACCTGCGTCGCTTGCCCGGTTGAAGCCATCGTGATGACTGCCATTTCGGGGAGAGGAAGTCGCAAGGCGCTGAAATGTCGTGGCTTTCTGCGTATGGAGTCCGTATGGAACGCATATGGACTCCGTATGGGCGTTTTCGGTCGTGCGGCACGGGTCAGGTGCCGCGGCCGCTGGTATCAGCCGTCGGCTTCGACGCGCCGGATGTTCCCCATGACGATCAGCAACGCCACGACGCTCATCATCGCCGGCGGAATCCAGATGACGATGCCGCCGATCTGCTGGTCGGCCACCGCGCCGATCGAGGGAAAGTAGCGCCCGCAGAACGCGTAGTAGGGAAAGATGTCCCGGGTCGAGAAGCAGATCAGCGCGCCGAGAACGATCTGCGGAAACATCACCCCGATCGCCAGCGCCGCCCGGACGCCGAGGCGGACCCGCGCCGGCGGCGCCGGCCGCGTGTCGAGCACCAGCGCCCAGAACAGGATGCCGTCCACCACCATCGACCAGTTCATCAGCTGGTACAATTCGGGATCGAGCATGGCGCGGAAATGGATCGGCGGCACCAGCCAGAACCAGAACAGCCCCACGAACAGCACCGCCGCCACGACCGGCTGCTGCACCACCGCCATCAGATGCCCCATCGGGCGGCTGGCACAGACCCGCCGGACCGGCGCAGGCGCGCCCGCCAGCAGCACCGGACCGGCGGCGCTGAGCGCGACGAGCATCGGACCGAGGTGGTGCATGGAGACATGCTGCAGCCGGTTGATGAAGAACATCCGTTGCGCGAGATACTCGAAGCCGGTCTGCGTCACGCCCCAGATCACCGCAAGCCCGGCCCAGAATGCCACCTGTCGCCACACCGTCGGGCGCTCGACGTCGCGGATCCGGGCGAGCCCGCGCAGGAACCATACCGCCGACAGCGTGATCGCGAGATAGATCGGCCAGGAGAATTCGTAGGGGCCGATCGCGGGCATTTCGGCAGGATGGCGGCTCGAGACCAGCCACAGGCCGGAACCGACCAACGCGATCCCGGCGTAGGCCGCCGCCGCGGCCGGCCAGACCACCCGGGACTGCAATGCCTGCACCCACGCCATATCCCCCCTCTGCCGCATTCCTCCGCCGGCGTCAAAGGCCGGAGGGTTTCCGGCGTTCGCGTCGGAGGTGCCGGTTGCGGGTGGCGCCCGGGCGACGTCGGCACATAGGATCGGACCAAATCTTCCTCGCGACGAAGGTTGATGGCGACATGGCCCAGACCGCATCGATCCCCGGTCCCGCACCGATCACGCAGCGCGAGATACGGGTGATCTTCGCCGCGCTGATGCTGGTGATCCTGCTGGCGTCGCTGGACCAGACCATCGTCTCGACGGCGCTGCCGACCATCGTGGGCGAACTCGGCGGGCTGGAGCACCTGTCGTGGATCGTCACCGCCTACATGCTGGCGACGACCATCGTCACGCCGCTCTACGGCAAGCTCGGCGATCTCTTTGGGCGCAAGATCGTGCTGCAGGGTGCGACCGTGCTGTTCCTGATCGGCTCGGCGCTCTGCGGGATGAGCCAGTCGATGGGGCAGCTGATCGTGTTCCGCGCGATCCAGGGGCTGGGCGGCGGCGGGCTGATGGTGACCGCGATGGCGGTGGTGGGCGACATCAACAGCCCGCGCGATCGGGGCCGCTACCAAGGGCTTTTCGCTGCGGTGTTCGGCGTCTCGACGGTGATCGGGCCGCTGATCGGCGGGTTCTTCGTCGAGCATCTGACCTGGCGGTGGATCTTCTAGGCCGGCATGGCGCTGACGCCGATGATGGGGGGCGTGCTCGTCACCTCCATCGCCAGCGGCCAGATCATCAGCCGGATCGGCCGGTATCACATTTTTCCGATCATGGGCACGGCGGTTATGACGGTAGGGCTGGCGCTGCTCTCGAGGCTGGGCACGGACACGCCGGTCTGGGCGGCCTCGTGCTTCATGCTGGTGCTGGGCCTCGGGCTCGGCATGGTGATGCAGGTGCTGGTGCTGGCGGTGCAGAACGCGGTCGACTACCGCCATCTCGGGGTGGCGACCTCGGGGGCGACGCTGTTCCGGTCGATCGGCGGTTCGGTGGGCGTGGCGATCTTCGGCGCGATCTTCGCGGCCGGACTCTCCCGGGAGCTCTCCGGGCATCTGCCGGCGGGGGCTGCCCTGCCCACCGCGACCGACGCGGCCAGCATCGCCGCGCTGCCCGAGGCCATCAAGGTGATCTATCTCGACGCCTTCGTCGCCGCGCTGCATCCGGTGTTCCTGTCGGCGGCGGTGGTCGCGATGATCGGCTTCGCCCTCGCCCGGCTGCTGCGGGAAGTGCCGCTGCGCTGGCCGGCGCGGGCCGAGGACCTCGCCTCGCCGACGGCTTCGCGATGCCGCGCAACGCCACGTCGCTCGAGGAATTGGAGGCCATCGTGGCCCGCGTCAGCCGCGAACACCGCTGGGAAGCGATCGAGCGCATCGCCGCGAGCCTCGATCTCGACCTCCGGCCGGACGAGATCTGGCTGTTCACCCGGCTCGGGCGCGACGATGCGCCGGTCCGGCTCGACGCGCTGGCAGGCGAATTCGCGATTTCGCACGCGGAACTGGAGCGCCTCGCCGAACGCCTCGTCGCGCGGGGTCTCGCAAGCCGGGGCGCGGGCGGCGAGCTGGCCGCCACCGAAAAAGGGCCGCGGCACCTACCGGCGGATGGTCACGCGCTACCGCGCGCGGCTGACCGAGCTCGTCGAACGCTGGCACCCCAGGAACCATGCGGAGGTGCGGACGATGCTGAACGAGTTCGCGCAAGGGCTGATCGCGGACCTGCCGCTGGCGCCGCAGCCGCTGGACGGTTGACGCGGGTCCGCGCGGCGGCCAATAACCCCCGGCTGCCATGGCCTTCAGCGGAGCGACGCGACGATGACCGAGGGATTTCAGCCGCGGGTGTTTTCCGGGATCCAGCCGTCGGGGAACCTGACGCTCGGCAACTACCTCGGTGCCCTGCGCCGCTGGGTGGAGATGCAGGACGAGGGGATCGCGACGCTCTACTGCGTGGTCGACCTGCACGCGATCACGATGTGGCAGGATCCGGCGGCGCTGCGGCGGGCGACGCGCGAGGTGGCGGCGGCGTTCCTGGCGATCGGGCTCGATCCGGGCCGCTCGATCCTGTTCAACCAGAGCCAGGTGGCCGAGCACGCGCAGCTTGCGTGGATCCTCAACTGCGTGGCGCGGATGGGCTGGCTGAACCGGATGACCCAGTTCAAGGACAAGGCGGGCAAGGACCGGGAGGCCGCCTCGGTGGGGCTCTTCGCCTATCCCAACCTGATGGCGGCCGACATCCTGGTCTATCACGGCACCCATGTGCCGGTTGGCGAGGACCAGAAGCAGCACGTGGAACTCGCCCGCGACATCGCCGGCAAGTTCAACCACGACTTCGGGGTGGAGTTCTTCCCGCTGCCCGAGCCGGTGATCGAGGGCGCGGCGACGCGGGTGATGTCCCTGCGCGACGGGACGAAGAAGATGTCGAAGTCCGATCCGTCGGACATGAGCCGGATCAACCTCAGCGACGACGCCGACGCGATCGCGCAGAAGATCAGGAAGGCGCGCACCGATCCGGAGCCGCTGCCGGGCGAGATCGCGGGGCTCGACGGGCGGGCGGAGGCGCGCAACCTCGTCAACATCTACGCCGCGATCGCGGGGACGACGCCGGACGCGGTGGTGGCGGAGTTCGCGGGGCGGCCGTTCTCGGAGTTCAAGCCGCGGCTGGCCGATCTGGCGGTGGCGCATCTCGCGCCGATCACCGGGCGGATGAACGCACTGATGGCCGATCCGGGCGAGATCGACCGCATCCTCGGGGACGGGGCGAACCGGGCGGCGGAGATCGCGGGGCCGATCCTGGAGAAGACCCATGATATCGTGGGGCTGCTCCGGAGCCGATAAGACCGTTGCGGCGGCGCGGGCTCTGCCTGATGATCCGGCCCGGAAGCCAAGGGGAAAGAGATGCGCAAGTTCCTGGTCATGCTCGACGACACGCCGGAGATGCTGAACGCGATGCGCTACGCGGCGATCCGGGCGTCGAAGACCGGCGGCGCGGTGGAGATGCTGGCGGTGGTCTCGCCGGAGGAGTTCCAGCACTTCATGGGCGTCGCCGACGTGATGCGCGCCGAGGCGCACGAAAAGATCGAGGCGCATTTCCAGGTGTTCAAGGACCGGATGGAGAAGCGCGAGGGCATCACGCCGACGCTGAAGATCCGGGAGGGCGACAAGGTCGACGCGGTGATCGAGCACATCAAGGCGGATCCGGAGATCGGGGTGCTGGTGGTCGGCGCGGGCATCGACAAGGCAGGCCCCGGACTGCTGATCGCGGCGCTGACCGGGCGGCGGATGGGGGAACTGCGGGTGCCGATCACCATCGTGCCCGGGTCGATGACCAAGGAGGAGATCATCGCCGCCACCTGAGCCCCCCAGTTTAGAAACGTTCCAGGTAATCTTGACTCGTTCGCTCGGAAAGCGCAGGTAGGAGGCGACCGAACGGAGGCCGCACGCATGTTCATCCAGACCGAATCCACGCCGAACCCGGCGACGCTGAAATTCCTGCCCGGCCAGGCGGTGATGCCGACGGGGACGGCCGACTTCCCGACCGAGGACGCGGGCCAGGCCTCGCCGCTGGCACAGCGGATCTTCGCGACCGGCGGGATCGCCGGCGTGTTCTTCGGTCCCGATTTCGTCACCGTGACCAAGACCGAGGACGCCGACTGGGCGCACATCAAGCCCGGCGTTCTCGGGGCGATCATGGAGCATTTCCAGTCGGGCCAGCCGGTGATCGAGGGCGCGGCCGGCGCGGTCGGCCACGCCGATCATGCCGGCGAGGATTCCGAGATCGTCGGACAGATCAAGGAACTGCTCGACACGCGGGTGCGCCCGGCGGTGGCGCAGGACGGCGGCGACATCACCTTCCACGGCTTCGACCGGGGGGTGGTCTACCTGCACATGCAGGGGGCGTGCGCGGGATGTCCGTCCTCGACGATGACGCTGAAGATGGGGATCGAGAACCTGCTGCGGCACTACATTCCGGAAGTGACCGAGGTGCGGCCGGTTGGTCTCTGAGCCACCGCTGATCCTCGCCTTCGACACCTCGGCCGCGCACTGCGCGGCCGCTTTGGTTCGGGGGGGCGACGTTCTGACGCGGCGCGACGAGCCGATGGCGCGCGGGCAGGCCGAGCGGCTGATGCCGATGCTGGAGGAGATGCTGGCGGAGAGCGGTCTCGGCTGGGCGGCGCTCGACGGGATCGGGGTCTGCACGGGGCCGGGCAACTTCACCGGGCTGCGGCTGGCGGTGGCGGCGGCGCGCGGGCTGGCGATGGGCCTGGGGGTGCCTGCTGTCGGTGTGAGCCTGTTCGAGGCGCTGGCGGTGGCCCACGGCGGGCCTGTGCTGGTGGTGCTGCCTGACAAGCGCGCGGGCAGTTTCGCTCAAGCATTTAGTGCTGGTGCGCCCACGGGTGCGCCGGCCGCGGGCGACCTTGCCATACTCCAGCCGTTCGAGACGGGGACGGTTTGCATCGGCCACGAGGCGGCGGCGCTGGCGGCGCGGCTGGGGATCGAGGCGGGACCGGAGGCGGTGCGGGCGGATATGGTCGTGCTGGGGCGCATAGCGGCCCGGCGGCTCGCCGACGCCGCGCCGCCGGCGCCGCTCTATCTGCGGCCGGCGGACGCGATGCCGCCGAGCGAGGCGCCCCCCCGGATCCTCGGGTGACGCCCGAGGCGCTGGCGGCGCTGCACACGCTCTGCTTCACCGACACGCCGCGTCCCTGGACAGCGGCTGAGTTCGAGGCGCTGGTCCGGGCACCCTCGACGGTGCTCGCGGTGGCGCGCGGAGGTTTTGCGGTGGGGCGTGTCGCCGGGCCGGAGGTGGAGATCCTGACGCTGGCGGTCGATCCGGCGGCGCGGCGGCACGGGATCGCGACGGCGCTGGTGCGCGAGATCGAAGCGCGGGCCGCGGCGCGCGGCGCGGAGGAGGCGTTCCTTGAGGTGGCGGTGACCAACGCCGCGGGGCGCGCGCTCTATGCCGGGCTCGGATACGCGCCGGTGGGACGGCGGCCGGGCTACTACGCGCGGACGGGCGCGCCGCCGGTGGACGCGCTGGTGATGCACAGGCGGCTTCGGCCTCGCGGAAAAACCATTTGACCGGTTCCGGGGGTTAAGCCTTTACTCGTGCCATCCTATTGACCGGCCGGGAACCCCGGGCCGGCGGCGCGACCGGGCCGGGTGAAGCCCGCGCGACAGTCCCTTGGAGGTTGACCAGATGACGTTTGCAAAGACCCTGGCCTCGGCGGCCGCGCTGATCGTGGCCGCGACGGCGGTTCACGCCGAGGACGCCAATCCGGCGGTGATCTTCGATCTCGGCGGCAAGTTCGACCGCTCGTTCAACCAGGCGTCCTACGAGGGCGCGGAGCGGTTCAAGGAAGAGACCGGCATCGACTACCGCGAGTTCGAGCTGCAGTCCGACTCGCAGCGCGAGCAGGCGCTGCGCCGCTTTGCCGAGCAGGGCAACAACCCGGTGGTGGTGGCGGGGTTCTCCAACGAATCCGCGATGAAGACGGTGGCGGCCGAATTTCCCGACACCGACTTCGTGATCATCGACGGAGTGGTGGATCTGCCCAACGTGCGCTCGGTGGTGTTCAACGAGCAGGAAGGCTCGTATCTGGTCGGCGTGCTGGCGGCGATGGCGTCGAAGTCCGGCAAGGTCGGCTTCGTCGGCGGCATGGACATCCCGCTGATCCAGAAGTTCGCGTGCGGATACGTGCAGGGCGTCAAGGCGACCGCGCCCGATGACGAGGTGTTCCAGAACATGACCGGCACCACGGGTGCGGCCTGGAACGACCCGGTCAAGGGCAGCGAGCTTGCCAAGAGCCAGATCGACCGGGGCGCGGACGTGATCTATCACGCCGCCGGCGGCACCGGCATCGGCGTGCTGCAGGCGGCGGCGGACGCGGGGGCGCTGGGGATCGGGGTCGACTCGAATCAGAACGGCCTGCATCCCGGCCAGGTGCTGACCTCGATGCTGAAGCGGGTCGACGTCGCGACCTACAACGCGATGATGGACGTGCACAACGGCACCTGGTCGCGGGGCCTGCAGGTGCTGGGGCTGGCGGAGGACGGGGTCGGCTACGCGGTGGATGAGAACAACGTCGATCTGATCACGCCGGAGATGAAGGCGGCGGTCGAGGAGGCCAAGGCGAAGATCATCTCGGGCGAGATCGAGGTGCACGACTACACCGCCGACGACAGCTGCCCGGTGTCCTGATCCCGATGCCGGCGGGGGCGAGCGCGACGCGGGCGGGGCCGGACGGGCCGCTCGCGATCGAGCTTGCCGGCATCTCCAAGAGCTTCGGGACGGTCCGGGCCAACCGCGACATCGACCTCGGCGTGCGGCGCGGCACCATCCACGGCATCGTCGGCGAGAACGGCGCCGGCAAGTCGACGCTGATGTCGATCCTCTACGGCTTCTACCAGGCCGACGCGGGCGAGATCCGCATCGACGGCAAGCCTGTCGCGATCGCCGACAGCCAGGCCGCGATCGCGGCCGGGATTGGTATGGTGCATCAGCACTTCATGCTGGTCGAGCCGTTCACGGTGCTGGAGAACGTCATTCTCGGGGCGGAGGACGGGCCGTTGCTGCGGCCGTCGCTCGCCAAGGCGCGGGCCGAGCTGACGCGGCTGGCGCAGGAGTACGAGCTGCAGGTCGATCCGGACGCGGTGGTGGGCGAGCTGTCGGTCGGCTTCCAGCAGCGGGTGGAGATCCTGAAGGCGCTCTACCGGGCCTGCGACATCCTGATCCTCGACGAGCCGACCGGCGTGCTGACGCCGGCGGAGGCGGACCATCTGTTCCGGATCCTCGAGCATCTGAAGGATCAGGGAAAGACCATCATCCTCATCACCCACAAGCTGCGCGAGATCATGGCGGTGACCGACGAGGTGAGCGTGATGCGGCGCGGCGAGATGGTGAGGACGCTCACGACCGCCTCGACCAGCCCGGCCGAGCTCGCCGAGCTGATGGTCGGGCGGCGGGTGCTACTGCGCGTGGAGAAGACGCCAGCCGCGCCGGGGCCGGTGGCGCTGGCGGTCGAGGAGCTGACGCTGGTCGATGACCAGGGCGTGGCGCGGCTGAAGTCGGTGAGCTTCGAGGTGCGGGCGGGCGAGATCCTCGGCATCGCCGGCGTCGCGGGCAACGGGCAGTCGGAGCTGCTCGAGGTGCTGGCGGGGATGCGGCCGGCGACCGGCGGCGCGGTGCGTCTCGCAGGAAACCCGCTCGACATCTCGCGCGCGACCAGCGCCGGAGAGCGGCGGGACGCCGGCATGGCGCATGTGCCGGAGGACCGGCACCGGCGGGGGCTGGTGATGCCGTTCGCCGAGTGGGAGAGCTCGTGCCTCGGCTACCAGCGCGAGGCGCGGTTCGGCGGACCGGCGTTCACGCTCGATCGGGCGGCGATCCGGGATCTGGCCCGCGAGGGGATCGAGCGGTTCGATATCCGGCCGCCGGACTGCGATCTGAAGACCGCCAGCTTTTCCGGGGGCAACCAGCAGAAGATCGTGATCGCCCGGGAGATGGAGCGCGATCCCGACGTGCTGCTGGTCGGCCAGCCGACCCGCGGGGTCGATATCGGCGCGATCGAGTTCATCCACCAGCAGATCGTCCGCTTGCGCGACCGGGGCAAGGCGATCGTGCTGGTCTCGGTGGAACTGGACGAGATCCAGGCGCTCAGCGACCGGATCGTGGTGATGTTCGACGGGCGGATCTCCGGCGAGCGGGTGGCGGGCGAGACCGACGAGCGCGAGCTGGGGCTGCTGATGGCCGGGATCGAGCCGGCGCGGGCGGCGTGATGGCGGTGGCATCGTCGAGCCTTGTGCGCCCGCGAATGCCCAAGTCGATCACGCCGTTCGATAACAAGAGAAAAACGCTGATTTCCTTCTCAGACTTTTCCAGGGCCGGAACGGGATGAACCCCACCCTGCCCCGCTGGGCCGACCTCATGCTGATCCCGGCCCTGAACCTGCTTCTCGCGTTCCTGGTCGCCGGGCTGGTGGTGCTGTTCATCGGCGAGAACCCGCTGCGGGCGATGCAGCTGCTGATCACCGGGTCGCTGGGGTCGAGCTACGGCATCGGCTTCACGCTCTACTACGCGACCACGTTCGTGTTCACCGGCCTGTCGGTGGCGATCGCGTTTCACGCAGGCCTCTTCAACATCGGTGGCGAGGGGCAGGCAGCACTCGGGGGCATCGGCGCAACGCTGGTCTGCCTGGCGCTGCCCTGGCCGCACTGGACGCTCGCGCTGCCGTTCGCGATCCTCGGGGCCGGGCTGTTCGGGGGGGCGTGGGCGTTCATTCCGGGGTATCTGCAGGCCAAGCGCGGCAGCCATGTGGTCATCACCACGATCATGTTCAACTTCATCGCCTCGGCGCTGGTGGTCTATCTGCTGGTCAACGTGCTGAAGGCGCCGGGGATGTCGCCGGAGACGCGCAACTTCGCGGACGGCACGTTCCTGCCGTTCATGCACGAAATCTTCGGCGCGTTCGGGGTGAAGATCTCCAAGACGCCGATGAACCTGACCTCGTTCCTGGCGGTGATCGCGGCGTTCCTGACCTGGGTGCTGATCTGGCGCACCCGGCTCGGCTACGAGATGCGCGCATTCGGGTTCTCCGAGCCGGCGGCGGTCTATGCCGGGATCAACCCGGTGAAGATCACCATCGTCGCGATGGTGCTGTCGGGGGCGATGGCGGGCCTCATGGCGCTGAACGTGGTGATGGGGTTCCAGCATCGGCTGGTGCTCGATTATGTCGGCGGCGCGGGTTTCGTGGGGATCGCGGTGTCGCTGATGGGACGCTCGCACCCGGTGGGGGTGGTGCTGGCGGCGATCCTGTTCGGCATCCTCTATCAGGGCGGAGCGGAGCTTGCCTTCGACATGCCCAACATCAGCCGCGACATGATCGTGGTGATCCAGGCGCTGGTGATCCTGTTCACCGGGGCGCTGGAGAACCTGGTGCGGGTGCCGGTCGGGCGAGCCTTCCTGCGCTGGCGCGGAAAGGCCGCCTGATGGATCTGGAGACCGTCCTGCAGCTCGCCGGATCGAGCCTGCGTCTGGCGACCCCGCTGCTGCTCGCCTGTCTCGCGGGGCTCTACTCGGAGCGCTCGGGGATCTTCGACATCGGGCTCGAGGGTAAGATGCTGGCGGCGGCCTTCGCCGCCGGCGCGTTCGCGGCGGTGACGGGATCGGCGTGGATCGGGCTGCTTGCCGGGATACTCGCCTCGAGCGTGCTGGCGCTGATCCACGGGTTCGCGTCGATCAGCCTGAAGGGTGACCAGCTGATCTCGGGCGTTGCGATCAACTTTCTCGCCTCTGGGATGACGGCGCTGATCGGGCAGAACTGGTTCCACCAGGGCGGGCAGACGCCGCAGCTGTCAGGCGAGGGGCGGTTCCTGTCGCTCGATTGGCCGCTGGTGGAGACGCTCGCGCCGGTGCCGGTGATCGGGCCGATCTACCAGCACCTGATCTCGGGGCACAACATCCTGGTCTATCTGGCGCTGCTGGCGGTGCCGGCGACCTCGTGGGTGCTGTTTCGCACCCGCTTCGGACTGCGGCTCAGGGCGGTCGGGGAGAACCCGGGGGCGGTGGACACCGCGGGCGTGTCGGTGGTGCGGCTGCGCTACTCGGCGGTGCTGATCACCGGGCTGCTGTGCGGGGTGGCGGGCGCCTACCTCTCGACCGGGATGGCGGCGGGGTTCGTGCGGGAGATGACCGCGGGCAAGGGGTTCATCGCGCTCGCGGCGCTGATCTTCGCCAAGTGGCGGCCGTGGCCGGCGCTCGGGGCGTGCCTGCTGTTCGGGGCGCTGGAGGCGATCGGCATCCGCTACCAGAACATCGTCGTGCCGGGCGTCGGCACCATCCCGGTGCAGTTCATGCAGGCCCTGCCCTACATCCTGACCGTCATCATCCTCGCAGGCTTCGTCGGCAAGGCGATCCCGCCGAAGGCCGGCGGCCGGCCCTACGTGAAGGAGCGCTAGCCATGGAGGCCGTCGAGATCATCCGCGCGCGCGCCGGAAGCGCCCCCGTCTCGCTCGGGCTGATCCTGGGCTCCGGCCTCGGGGCGCTGACCGACGCGGTGGACGGCGTGGCGATCGACTACGCCGACCTGCCGGGGTTCCCCCACGCCGGCGTCTCGGGGCACCGGCCGCGGCTGGTGGTGGGCGATCTGGAGGGCGTGCGGGTGGCGGTGCTCGGCGGGCGGGCGCACTACTACGAGACCGGCGACGCGACGGTGATGCGCGCGCCGCTCGAGACCCTGCGCGGCCTCGGGGCCGCGCGGCTGATCCTGACCAACGCCGCGGGATCGCTTCGTCCGGACATCCGCCCGGGAGAACTGATGCTGATCGCCGATCACATCAACTTCTCCGGGCGCAATCCGCTGATCGGCGAGCCGACCGACGCGCGCTTCGTCAACATGACCGGCGCCTACGACCCGGAGATGCGGCGGGCGCTGGCGGAGGCGGCGGCTGCCGAAGGCGTGGCGTTGCCCGAGGGGGTGTATGCCTGGTACTCGGGCCCGAGCTTCGAGACGCCGGCCGAGATCCGGGCCCTGGCGGTGCTGGGCGCCGACGCGGTGGGGATGTCGACGGTGCCGGAGGTGGTGCTGGGGCGGTTCCTCGGGCTCGAGGTCGCGGCGATCTCGACGATCACCAACATGGCCGCCGGCATGAGCGACGAGGCGATCAGCCACGAGCACACCAAGGCGATGGCGCCGGCCGGGGCGGCGAAGCTCGAGCGGGTGCTGCGGCGGTATCTCGCCGCCGCGACCGGCTAGTCCCGGATTTTCGCGAAACGGAGAAACCTTGGTGCCGGTCGGGCATTGGGTGGGCGTCCGTGCCGGGGACGCCCCGGTGACGACGACCGAAACCCTCAATCAAGGATGCAACGCGATGGCTCTCAATTCCCTAGACGATCTTTTCGTCCACTTCCTGCGCGACATCTACTACGCGGAGAAGCAGATCCTGAAGGCACTGCCGAAGATGGCCCGCAAGGCCGATTCCGAACAGCTGCGGGATGCCTTCGAACATCACCTCGAGGAGACCGAAGGCCATGTCGCCAACCTCGAGAAGGTGTTCGAGAGCCTCGACCTGAAGGCCCGTGGCGTGACCTGCGACGCGATCAACGGCATCATCGAGGAAGGCAAGGAGATCATGTCCGACGCCAAGAACGCCGATGCGTGCGACGCCGGGATGATCGCGGCGGCACAGGCAGTCGAGCACTACGAGATCACCCGCTACGGCACCCTGATCTCCTGGGCGAAGCAGCTCGGCCACAAGGACGCGGTGAAGCTGCTGAGCAACAATCTCGAGCAGGAATACGCCGCCGACAAGAAGCTCACCGGGCTGGCGGAAAAGGTGCTGAACAAGGAAGCCGCCTGACACGCGCCCAGGCCCGCGCCGCAGCCATGTAACAGGTTGCGGCGCGGGCGCTTTTTCGGCCGGGTTCGCGCTGGCCTACGCGACGGTCATCCGGTAGGCTGCGTCCAGCAGCCAGTAACCGGCCGAAGCCATGCAGATCTACCTTCCCATCGCCGAGGTCTCCGTGAACGGCCTCGGCCTGCTTGTCATCGGCATGATGGTGGGTCTGCTCTCGGGCATGTTCGGGGTTGGCGGCGGGTTCATCCTCACGCCGCTGCTGTTCTTCATCGGCATCCCGCCGGCGGTGGCGGTGGCGTCGGCGGCGAACCAGATCGCCGGCTCGCAGTTCTCCGCGCTGCTGGTGCACCTGCGGCGCAAGACCGTCGATCTGAAGATGGGGATGGTGCTGCTCGTGGGCGGCGTGATCGGGTCGGCGGCGGGCGTGCAGATCTTCACCGCGCTACGCCAGAAGGGCCAGTTCGAGCTGGTTGTGAGCCTGCTCTACGTGGTGCTGCTCGGCACCATCGGCACGCTGATGCTGATCGAGAGCGCGCGGGCGATCCGGCGGCGGAACGATCCCAACGCGGTGCTGGTTCCGCGCAAGCGGCACACCTGGGCGCACGGGCTGCCGATGAAGATGCGGTTTCGCACCTCGAACCTCTATGTCAGCGCCATCCCGCCGTTCGTGATCGGGGCGCTGGTCGGCATCCTCGCGGCGATCATGGGGGTCGGCGGCGGGTTCATCATGGTGCCGGCGATGATCTACCTGATCGGGATGCCGACCAAGGTGGTGGTCGGCACCACCGTGTTCCAGTTCCTGTTCGTCACCGGGCTGACGGCGGTGCTGCACGCGGTCCAGAGCGGCACGGTCGACGTGATGCTGGCGCTGATCCTGCTGGTCGGCGGCGTGGTCGGGACGCAGATCGGCGTCGGTCTCGGGGCGCGGCTGCGCGCGGAGCAGTTGCGCATCCTGCTGGCGCTGCTGGTCGTCGGCGTCTGCCTGAAGCTGGCCGCCGACCTGGTGATCCGGCCGGACGACCTCTATTCGCTCGGGACGTCGTGAGCCGGGTGCTGAGGCTCGCCGCGCTGCTGCTCGGGCTTGCCGTCCGCGTGGCGGCGCAGGAGAGCGTGGTCACCGGGCTCTCGACCGACAACATCGCGCTGACCGCCGACTTCAACGGCTCCGAGCTGTTCGTGTTCGGCGCGATCCGGCGGGACGGGCCGGTACCGGCCGAGTCGGGGCCGCTCGACATCGTCATTACCGTCAAGGGTCCGAAGCGCGCGGTGACGGTGCGCCACAAGCAGCGGCGCTTCGGGATTCTGGGTCAACACCGATACCGTCGACGGTGCGGCAGGCGCCGAGCTTCTACGCCGTCGCCACCACCCGGCCGCTCGACGACATCCTGAGCGAGACCGAGCGGCTGCGCTACGGCATCGGCATGGACCAGGCGGTGCGTCGGGTCAGCGGCAGCACCACGGTCGCCGACACCACGCCCTTCACCCAGGCGCTGGTGCGGCTGCGCGAGGCCAACGGCAGCTATGCGCTGCTCGACGAGAAGGTGTCGGTCGCGGAGGACACGCTGTTCCAGACCCGCATCGACATGCCGGCGAACCTGGTCGAGGGCGACTACGCGGCGGAGTTCTTCCTGATCCGCGATCGCGCGGTGGTAAGTTCCGCCGCCACGATCATCACCGTGGAGAAGACCGGGATCGAGCGCTGGCTCTACAACCTCTCGCGCCAGCGGCCGCTGGCCTACGGGCTGATGTCGGTGGCACTGGCGCTGGCTGCGGGCTGGCTCGCCGCGGCCGCGTTCCGGCTGGCGCGGCGCTGAGCGGCCGGAACCGGGGGCGGGTCCGGGCATTGTCCCGCCATGGTTCCGACTTGGCTGCATATCCTGTCGATCGTCGTCCTGCTGGTGGGCTTGGCTTGCGCGATCATCATCGCCGTTGATGAATGGCGCCACCCGCAGAGCATGTGGATCATGAATGTGGTGTGGCCGGTGACTGCCCTGTTCGGCACGCTCCTCTGGCTCTGGGGCTACTTCCGCTTCGGGCGCCTGAAGGCACAGGACGCGCCGCAGGATGCGGCGGAGGACAAGCCCTTTTCCGCGAAGGTGGCCACCGGCGCCTCGCACTGTGGCAGCGGGTGCACCCTCGGCGACATCTGCGCGGAGTGGCTTGCCTTCGCTATTCCCGCCATCGCGGTCTGGCTCGGCTGGCACTCCCTCTTCGCCGAGAAGATCTTTGCGGTGTGGATTCTCGATTTCATCTTCGCTTTCGCGTTCGGCGTGGTGTTCCAGTATTTCACCATCGCGCCGATGCGCGACCTCGGCGTGGCGCAGGGCATATGGGCCGCCGTCAAGGCCGACACCTTGTCGCTGACCGCCTGGCAGGTCGGGATGTACGGATTCATGGCCGTCGCCTATTTCTGGATCTTCCGCCATGTGCTCGGCACCGAGCTTTCGGTGGCGTCGCCGGAGTTCTGGTTCATGATGCAGATCGCCATGCTGTTCGGGTTCGCCACCGCCTATCCGGTGAACTGGTGGCTGATCCGCGCGGGCATCAAGGAGAAGATGTAGCCTCGAGCCGCAGCGGCGCCGTCTCGCGGGCCAGATCGTCGACGCCCAGCGGCGCCGTCGGCCGCGCCAGCGCGGAGCGCGTCACCCAGATCAGCCGGTTCTCGGCGCGGGTCACGGCGACGTAGGCGAGCCGTTTCCAGACCGGAACGCCGGCCTCCGTGCGCCCCGACCGCGCGGCGGCGTAGAGGTCGGGGGCGAACACCTGCACCTCCGGCCACTGCGAGCCCTGCGCCTTGTGGATCGTGACCGCGGCACCGTGCAGGAACACCGCGCCCATGCTCGCGGCGGTGACGATCGTCGGCTCGTCCTGGCCAGGGGCCTCGATCTGGATGATGCTGGCGACCCCCACCCGCGGTTCCTCGGCGCCGACCACGTACAGGCGCGCGAAGCCCGGCCTGGAGCCGGGACCGAGGTAGATGGTCTGCGCGCCCTTGGTCAGCCCGCGCGCCTCGAGGTCCATCCGCCGCTTGCGGTGCTTGAGCGGCAGCTCGATCCCGTCGCAGATCAGCGGCTCGCCGGGCAGCAGCAGGTCGGGCGGCGCATCGTAGGCGGTGCGGAAGGCATGGATCAGCCGCACCCGCGTCGCGTTGCGCCAGACCAGCACCGGCGCGCGGGCCATCGCGGCGGCATCGACGCGGGCGCCGAGAACCACCCTGTCGTCGGCGGCGGCCGCGCGCTGGACCAGCGTCTCGAAGTCGTCGAAGCCGAGGTCGGGGTCGCCGAGCGCGTGGGCGAGGTCGAGGATCGGGCTGTCGGCGGCCTGGCGGTGGACGCGGCTCAGCTCGAGCCGGGCGGTCTCCGGCAGGGTGTCGAAGATCATGCCGCCGGTGCCGCCGACCGGGGCGAGCTGGGCGGGATCGCCGAACAGGACCAGCGTGCGGAACAGCTGGCGCAGGTCGGCGTACTGCCGCTCGTCCAGCATCGAGGTCTCGTCGATCAGCCCGATGTCGAGCGGCTCGTCGCGACGCTTCCAGCCCTTGATGAAGTCCGAGCCGCGCAGGCCGGCCGTCGCCAGCGCGCCGGGGATCGAGGGATGCTGGCGGTAGAAAGCCATCGCCCGGTCGAGTGCGGCGTCCGTCAGCCCCTCGACCGCCGGGCGGTCGCCCTTGCCGGTCAGCCACTCGGCGATCGCCTCGTAGTCGGGATGATAAAGCGGGGTGTAGAGGATGCGGTGGATGGTGGTGGCCGGAACGCCGCGGGCGCGCAGCACGCTCGCGGCCTTGTTGGTCGGGGCGAGAACCGCCAGCGTCCGCATCGTGCGGCTCTTGCGGCTCTCGTAGTCGGCGGAGACGGTCTCGACGCCGGCCGCGATCAGGTCGCGCACGAGATCGGCGAGCAGCATGGTCTTGCCGGATCCCGCCTTGCCGATCACCGCCAGGGTGGGCTGGGGGCCGCCGTCCGACAGCAGGGCCGCGGCGTCCAGATCGACGCCCGCGGCGCGCAGCACCGCCGCGATGCGGTCGCGCGCCCGCGCCTGATCCGCCGAATACTGCATCTGCCTCCGCCTGTCGCCGCCCCTTCTCTAGCGGCCGGCGACGGCGCCGGCCAGCCTCAGGCGGCGATGGCCTCGGCGTTCTGCTCGGCCGGGAAGCTCGCGTCGAACCAGCGCGCGATCACCGAGAGCGGGATTCCGGACTTGCGCGAGATCTCCGCGCGGGTCTGCTCGGAGATGTCCCAGAGCCCGACGCTGATCCGGTCGCGGCCCTCGCCACGGCTGCCGATGATGTCGGGCGCGGAGCCGATGCGGCAATAGATCGGCACGGTCTTGGAATAGATCACGCCAAGCGCCTGTTCGAGACCGAAGCGCAGGCCGAGCTCGACCCCGGCGACCAGCAGCGCCGCCGCCACCCCGATCGGCGCGTCCGGCGAGAGACAGAAGCGGGTGCATTCCCAGATCAGCGGGCTGCGGATGGCGACGCCGCCGGTGAGATCGAGGAAGTGCTCGTTGGTCATGATCCGGCCGATGGTCGGCATGATGCGAACGGAACCGCCGTGCCGGCCGTCGGCATTCTCCCAGATGATGTAAAGCGGATTGAGAAGATCGTATTGATCGACCTCCCAGCCGTTTTCATCTACGGTAACTTCCCAGTCGAGCCGCTCCTTGAACTGGACGGCGCGATCCTTGAACATCGAATCCGAAAGAAGAGGGAACCGGGACAACTGGTCAGCGTAGATGTATCGGATCATTTTCGACCTCACGTTATCTTCCGAGGTTCCAAAAATCCGCGATAGTGCTTAAAAAAGGCCGACCGTGCGCTGCTTTCAGTACTTAGGCAACTCTCCCTTCGGCACGATGATGCCCCGCGCCAGGGCCAGCGCCACGGCGTGGGTAACGTTCAGCGCCCCGAGCTTGTGCCGCGCCGAGTTGATGTAGGCGCGCAGCGTGTTCTCCGAGATCTGCAGCGAATCCGCCGCCGCCGCCCGGCTGTGACCGAGGCTGAGCTGCGCCAGTGCCTCGCGTTCCCGTGGCGAAAGCTCGGTCGACGGCGCCTCGAGTTCCTTGTTGATGATCCGCATCGCCTGCTGGTGCATCAGGTGCGAGACCACCAGGATCTCCCGGGCGTTGCCGCTGGTGAACGTCGCCCAGCTCGCGTCGTCGGTGGCGTGATTGAGGCAGAACAGCGCGAACTCGCCCTGCGGGCCCCAGATCGGCACAGACCAGCCCTGGTTGCCGAGCCCGTACTCCAGCGCCTCCTTCATCATCCGCCGCGCGGCGGCGCTCGACCAGTCGAGCGTCTTCCAGTCCATCGGGTGGAAGCCGCGCAGCGCCCCGAGCACCACGGGGTCGATGTCGCGATAGTTCTTCTCGATATAGCGCCTTGCCCAGTCGAGGCTGTAAGTGAACGCGCCGACCTGCTCGGACTTCAGGGTGCCGGTGTGGTACATGACGTGGGTGACGCCGAACCAGTCGCGCAGCTCGTGCGTCCAGATCTGAAGCTCGTCAATGGACTTCGTTGTCTGCAAGCGCTCCAACAGCGCCTCGAGCCTGGCCTTTTCCACCGTTGACAGTTCCTGCCCCGCACAGCTTTGCGCCAATCTCGGTGGCCGCGACGAAGATCGCATCGTCGAGTTGCTCAGCAAGCTCCACCATCCCGTTCTTCTCGGAAAACTGCCGGATATCCTTGAGAATATCAATCACCCAGTAAGCTTTCATTTCGGTCACCCTGCGAAGGAGGAATTCTTGTCGCAAGAGATACCACGCGGAGAAGGTTCGATAAATTCGCCAATATTGACCCCCCAGAAATGGTGGGGGTGCCCGGCGTCAAAGTATTGAAATAGCGCGAAATCACTCAACCAAGGCGAGTCGGCCCGCCGGGCGGGCCGCTCGTGACCCGAGTCGCGTCAGGTCCGCGAGAGGCTCGCCTCCACCGTATCCGCGAGGGTGCGCAGGCCGGTGACCGGCGCGCTGACCAGCACCGCCATGTTGCCCGGCTTGTGCTCGTTGCGCCGCATCTTCACATGCGCGTCCGGGATCTGCGCCCAGGGAAACACCTCGGACATACAGGGATCGAGCCGCCGTTCGAGCATCAGCTGGTTCGCCGCACTCGCCTGGCGGAGGTTGGCGAAATGGCTACCCTGCACCCGCTTCTGGTTCATCCAGAGATACCGCGCGTCGAGCGTCAGGTTGTAGCCCGTCGTCCCCGCGCAGATCACCACCATGCCGCCTTTCTTCACCACCAGCACCGAGACCGGAAACGTGGCCTCGCCCGGGTGCTCGAACACCATGTCGACGTTCACGCCCTTGCCGGTGATCTCCCAGATCGCCTTGCCGAACTTGCGCGCCTCGCCGAGCCATTCCTTGTAGTCCGGGCCGTTCACCGTCGGCATCTGCCCCCAGCACTTGAAGTCCTTGCGGTTAACGACTCCTTTCGCGCCGAGCGAAAGCACGAACTCGCGCTTGCTTTCGTCCGAGATCACCCCGATCGCATTGCCGCCGGCGGTGTTGATCAGCTGGATCGCGAACGATCCGAGCCCACCCGAGGCGCCCCAGACCAGCACGTTCTGACCGGGGCGCAACTCGTGCGGCGCGTGGCCGAACAGCATCCGGTAGGCGGTGGCGAGCGTCAGGGTGTAGCAGGCGCTTTCCTCCCAAGTCAGGTGCTTGGGCCGCGCCATCAGCTGCTGTGACTGCACGTTGGTGAACTGCGCGAAGCTGCCGTTCGGCGTCTCGTAGCCCCAGATCCGCTGGCTGGGCGAATACATCGGATCGCCGCCGTTGCAATGCTCGTCGTCGCCGTCGTCCTGGTTGCAGTGGATCACCACCTCGTCGCCGACCTTCCAGCGCCGCACCTTGTCGCCCACCGCCCAGACGATGCCCGAGGCGTCGGAGCCGGCGATGTGGAACGGCGCCTTGTGCACGTCGAACGGCGAGATCGGGATGCCGAGGCCGGCCCAGACGCCGTTGTAGTTGACGCCCGCCGCCATGACGAACACCAGAACCTCGCTGGAATCGAGCTTCGGCGTGTCCACCACCTCGACCTGGAACGACTTGTCGGGCTCGCCGTGCCGCTCGCGACGAATCGCCCAAGCGTACATCTTCGGCGGCACGTAGCCGAGCGGCGGGATTTCCCCGATTTCGTAGAGATCCTTTTGCGGCGCATCGTAGTCCGGCTGGGTGACGGGCGCGTCCAGCGGGGCCATGGCGTGTCTCCTTTTCTGCGCAACTTTATTGCGTGAATGCGGTCTCCGGCATCCATTACATTATCCAACTCTGGTGACGCAACCGGTTTTGTGCACTGCGGTGAAGGCGGGGCGTCGGCAGCGAATTCCCGGCGCACGTTGCAAAAAAACGCCGGGCGGGGTGGACTTTCGATGCCAGATTTCCTCTAAAGACCGCTCGTCGCTTTCAGCCCAAGAGGCCAAGTCATCCTGCCAAGTCCAGTCTAGCCGAGGAGAGCTCCAGTGTATCGCAAGATCATGATCCCGGTCGATCTGGCCCATACGGACAAGCTGGAGAAGGCGCTTGAAACCGGCGCCGACTTGGCGACCCACTACAGAATCCCGGTCTGCTACGTCGCGGTGACCAGTTCCGCTCCCGGACCTTTCGGCCATACGCCGGAGGAATTCGCCAGCCGGCTGGAGGAGTTCGCCGGGAGCGAGGCTGCAAGGCGCGGCATCGAGGCGAGCGCCAAGGCCGTCGTCAGCCACGATCCGACGACCGATCTCGAGAAGACACTGCTCGGTGCGCTGAGGGAGATCGACGCCGATCTCGTGGTGATGGCCTCGCACATCCCCAACGTCGCGGATCGCGTCTGGCCCTCGAACGGCGGCCGGATCGCCAGCCACGCCAACGCCTCGGTGATGATCGTCCGCTGATTCTCCTCTACGGGAAATCGCCAGCAAAGGAATCCTCATGACAGACCAGTCCGAACCGGCCATGATTCCTTCGCCCGAAGGACCGGCCAACCTGATCGAGACGGACTACGAGATCGGCCAGGACAACATCCAGACCACCATCGGCCCGTTCGGCCTCGACATCCACAACCCGGTCTTCCTGATCTCGGGACTGACCATCGTCGCGTTCGTCATTCTGACGCTCGCCTTCCAGAACAGCGTCGGCCCGGCCTTCACCGCCTTGCGCGACTGGCTCACCGCCACCTTCGACTGGTTCTTCCTCGCCGCCGCCAATGTCTTCGTCGTCCTGTGCCTCGCGCTGGTCGTCACGCCGCTCGGACGCGTGCGGATCGGCGGCCGCGACGCCACGCCCGATTACAGCTATTCCGGCTGGTTCGCGATGCTGTTCGCCGCGGGAATGGGCATCGGGCTGATGTTCTACGGCGTCTCGGAGCCGATCACCCATTACACCACGTCGCTCGCCGGCACGACGTTCGAGGACGGCGTCCGCACCGACTGGGCCCCGCTCGGCGGCGCGGCCGGCGACTCGCTCGAGGCGCGCCGCCTTGGCATGGCCGCGACGATCTTCCACTGGGGTCTGCACCCCTGGGCGATCTACGCCATCGTCGGGCTCTCGCTGGCGATATTCAGCTACAACAAGGGCCTGCCGCTCACCATGCGGTCGATCTTCTACCCGATCTTCGGCGACCGCGTCTGGGGCTGGGTCGGCCATGTCATCGACACCCTCGCGGTGTTCGCGACGCTGTTCGGGCTCGCCACGTCGCTCGGGTTCGGCGCGGAACAGGCGAGTGCGGGCCTGAATTTCCTCTTCGGGATCCCGATCAACGAAGTGACCAAGATCATCCTGATCATCGCCATCACCGGGGTCGCGCTCGGCAGCGTGGTCGCCGGCCTCGATGCCGGGGTGAAGCGTCTGTCGGAGATCAACATGGCGCTCGCCGCCCTGCTGCTTCTCTTCGTGATCTTCGTGGGGCCGACGATGAGCATCCTCGGCGGGTTCTTCCAGAACCTCGGCGCCTACGCCACGCACCTGCCGGAGCTCTCGAACCCGTTCGGGCGCACCGACGACAACTTCCGCGACGGCTGGACCGCCTTCTACTGGGCCTGGTGGATCTCCTGGTCACCGTTCGTCGGCATGTTCATCGCCCGGGTCAGCCGCGGCCGCACGGTGCGCGAGTTCATCGTCTGTGTCCTGCTGATCCCGTCGGTCGTGTCGGTGCTGTGGATGACCGCTTTCGGCGGCACGGCGATCAGCCAGATCGTCAACGACGGATACCAGGCGGTTGCCGACGCGCCGCTGGAGCTGAAGCTGTTCGTGATGCTCGACGCGATGCCGCTGGCGACCATCACCTCGATGATCGGCATCATCCTGGTGATCGTCTTCTTCGTCACCTCCTCGGATAGCGGCTCGCTGGTGATCGACACCATCACCGCCGGGGGCAAGATCGACGCGCCGGTGGCCCAGCGGGTGTTCTGGGCGTCCTTCGAAGGGCTGGTGGCCATCGCGCTGCTGCTCGGCGGCGGTCTCGCGGCGCTGCAGGCGATGGCGGTCTCCACCGGCTTCCCGTTCACGATCGTCCTCCTTCTCGCCTGCTACGCCATCGTCAAGGGGCTGATGAACGAGCCGCGCTGAGCGGGTCACAAGCTGTCCCGGCGGGGCGCCTGCGAGGAATCTTGTTGCGCGTCCCGTGCGCCTGGCTATCTTGCGGTGCAGCATGACTGCCGGCAGGCGCGGAGGGAATCGATGACCGGGACGCAGCCCGACAAGCCGTGGTTGTTCCGCACCTACGCGGGCCATTCCACCGCCAGCGCCTCGAACGCGCTCTATCGCGCCAACCTCGCCCATGGCCAGACCGGGCTCTCGGTCGCGTTCGATCTGCCGACCCAGACCGGCTACGACAGCGACCATCCGCTGGCCCGTGGCGAGGTCGGCAAGGTCGGCGTGCCGGTCAGCCATATCGGCGACATGCGCGCGCTGTTCGACGGCATCCCGCTCGAGACGATGAACACCTCGATGACCATCAACGCCACCGCCGCGTGGCTGCTGGCGCTCTACGTCGCCGTCGCCGAGGAACAGGGCGTCGAGCCCGCCAAGCTCCAGGGCACGGTGCAGAACGACATCATCAAGGAATACCTCTCCCGCGGCACCTACGTGTTTCCGCCGGAACCGTCGTTGAAGCTGATCGCCGACGTGGCCGAGTACTGTTACCGCGCGGCGCCTAGGTGGAACCCGATGAACGTCTGCTCCTATCACCTGCAGGAAGCCGGCGCGACGCCGGAGCAGGAGCTCGCCTTCGCCCTCGCCACCGCGACGGCGGTGCTCGACCGGGTACGCGGCCAGGTGAGCGCGGAGGATTTTCCCCGGGTGGTCGGGCGCATCTCGTTCTTCGTGAACGCCGGCATCCGCTTCGTCACCGAGATGTGCAAGATGCGCGCGTTTGTCGATCTCTGGGACGAGATCACCGCGGCCCGCTACGGCGTCACCGATCCGAAGCACCGCCGTTTCCGTTACGGCGTTCAGGTCAACTCGCTGGGCCTGACCGAGCAGCAGCCGGAGAACAACGTCTACCGCATCCTGATCGAGATGCTGGCCGTGGTCCTGTCGAAGAACGCCCGCGCCCGCGCCGTCCAGCTTCCCGCCTGGAACGAGGCGCTCGGCCTGCCGCGGCCGTGGGACCAGCAGTGGTCGCTCAGGATGCAGCAGATCATGGCCTTCGAGACCGACCTGCTGGAGTACGACGACCTGTTCGACGGCAACCCCGCCGTCGAGCGCAAGGTGGCGGCGCTGAAGGACGGCGCGCGGGCGGAACTTGCCAGGATCGACGAGATGGGCGGCGCGGTCGCGGCGATCGACTACATGAAGTCCGAACTCGTCGCCTCCAACACCGCCCGTCTCGCCCGGATCGAGGCCGGAGAGATGACCGTGGTCGGCGTCAACCGCTTCGCCGAGGCCGAGCCGTCGCCGCTCACCGCCGGCGAAGGCAGCATTCTCGCGGTCGATCCCAGCGTCGAGGCCGGCCAGATCGCACGCCTGCAAGCGTGGCGCGAGGCCCGAGACGCCGACGCCGTCGCGGCCGCGCTGGGAGCGTTGCGCGACGCCGCGCGCGCGGGGGCCAACGTCATGCCCGCGTCGATCGCCGCCGCCAAGGCCGGGGTCACCACCGGGGAATGGGGCGCGGTGATGCGCGAGGTGTTCGGCGAGTACCGCGCCCCGACCGGTGTCGGCAAGGCGGCCGCCGCGCCCGCCGGCAACCTCGCCGATGTCCGCGCCGCGGTGGAGGCGGCCAGCGGGCGCATCGGCCGGCGGATCAAGCTGCTGGTCGGCAAGCCCGGCCTCGACGGACACTCCAATGGCGCGGAACAGATCGCGGTCAGGGCGCGGGATTCCGGCATGGAAGTGCTCTACGAGGGCATCCGGCTGACCCCCGCGCAGATCGTCAACGCCGCGCTGGAGGAATTGGTGCACGTGGTGGGCCTCTCGATCCTGTCCGGCTCGCACCTGCCGCTCGTCACCGAGGTCATGGACCGGATGCGCGCCGAGGGGCTCGAGGACATCCCCGTGGTCGTCGGCGGCATCATTCCCGATGCCGACGCCGCGACCCTGCGCGCCGCCGGAGTCGCGCGCGTCTACACGCCCAAGGATTTCGAGCTGAACCGGATCATGCTCGACATCGTCTCGCTGGCCGACGCCAACGCCCGCGAGGCGGCATGAGCCTGCGCGGTCTGATCGTCGCGCTGTTTCTCGGGGCGTCTCCCGCCGCGGCGCAGGACCTCGGCCAGTTGCTGTCCCGCACGCTCGGAGAAGGCGCGGTCCAGCTGTCCTGACTGCCCGACGACCCCGACGAGACGCAGACCCGCGAGGCGCTCGGCGCCGCCTGCATCCCGATAGAGGGGGCCGCCGGCAACGTCTCGATCTCGGTTGGCTACTATGCCCGCAGGCCCGCAGGGTTTCGGTCTGGTCGGGCCGATCGAAGGGCCCTACGGCCAGAACCCGTGCGACCTGCGGTTCCTGTCCGACCACATCGAGGTGACGACGACGATGCCTCTGCCCGGCGAGCCGCGCTGCTGCCCCACGGGGACCGCCCGGTGGTCGATAGAGCGCGCCGGCCTCGCCGTCACGCGGGTGCAGTGGGCCCCGGGTCTCAGACTTCCCCGGCGACCAGCTGGCCCACGAAGTCGCGCCGCTTCAGCACGGAATCGACGGCCGTCTGAACCGCCGCGGCGCCGGCGCTGGCCGCTCCCCCGGTCGCCTTGGCGACCTGCTCCGCGAGATTGGGCATCTGCTGCTGCTGCTCGCGGATGATCTCCTTCGCCGCTTCCCGGTTTTCCCGGCCGACGGTCACCAGCGAATCCCGGAAGTCGGCCAGTTGGGTGTCCTTCTCCTTCGATCCGCGGGAGCTGCCGAATTCGAATGCGAAGGCGTCGCTCAGCATCTTCAGAAGCGCGCCGGCGACGGTGGTGACCAGCGCCAGCAGCGCGGGATCCAGCGCGAACCCGGCACCCGTCCCCCCGTGGATCATTCCGGAGACGTGCGGCAAGCTCGCGACCAGGATGCAGGCGACCAGTCCCGCTGACACGCCGACCAGCATGTAGGTGCTGCGCGCCCTGCCCTCCTTGCCGACGGTTTCCTGATAGCGGCGCGCGTCGCTCCGGTCCTCGAGGTCGCGGAAATGCGCCTCCTGATTGAGCTGCTCGAACTCGAACCGCAACTGCTCCGAGGCCTTCGCTGCTCGATTTCACCCGGGCGATGATCTCCTTTGCGCCGGCGTCCGGCGGCAGTCCGGCCACCGAGGCGGCGGTGTTGACCACCTGCTCGGCAAGCGCGCCCGCCTGCGGGCCCGCGAGCTTGGTCGCGAGCAACGGAAAGAACTCGGTCGCGATGGCGATGGCCGAGGGGATCAGGAACGGTATCGCCATGTTTCAAGCCGCCTTCTGCTGCAGGATCGCGAGTTCCACGCCAAGCTCGGCGGCAAGCGCCGCGGTGAGTTCGCCGGTTTGGGGCATGTCGTGCAGCCGCTGATAGAGCCGGATCGCCGCCTCCGTCTTGTCGCCGATCCAGCCGTCCGTGGTCAGCTTCACCGCCAGCTGGTCCGCCAGCGCCGCGTTCAGCGCCACCTGAAGCGCGACCGCCTCGCCGCGCTCGGGAGCCACCGCTCCACCGCCCAGCTCCTCCTCCAGGCGCGCGCGCTCGCGGGCGAACGCGGCGGCGAGTTTCTTGTCATAGGCATTTCTGCGGAACTCCTTGCCGTTGTAGCCTTCGGCAAATTCCGCCCACCTGCGGTCGCGCAGCTTGGCCACCAGTCCGCTCGAGCGGACGAACGACGCAAACGCCCTCAGATGCGCGCCCTCCTCGGTCGCCATGGCATTGACGAAATCGACCACGCTGTCGTAGCCGGCATGGCCGTAGTTGAACCCCATGATCTGGAACATCCCCCAGGATGTCGAAAGTAGTGCCGGTTCCGGGTTGTCGGAGTGGACATGGATCGCTTCCAGCAGCCGATCATACTCGCCGCGCCCGCCCTTGTAGTAGCTCTTCGTCCAGCTGGCGTAGGAGATGCTCGGGTGATCCGCTCCATAGCGCCCGCCGGTAAAGCGGTGGAAGTGATGGCCCTCGAACAAGATGACCGGAAGGTCGGTCCCCTTGATGAAGCCGGAGCTGCGCGCCTCGACCGCCGCCACTGCGCGAATAACGTCGACACCAACCCCAAGTTCTTCCGCGGCCGCAACATAGTCGCGACCTTCGATGTATCGTATTTGGTGCACGGTAAAATTCCCGATAAATAGCAGTAAAATACTATAACTGCCCGATTCGGTCAACGAGAAGGCGCGCGCGTCTCCCGCCCGTTCCTCGGAACCCGCCCCCGACGCCGGCGAACGACCTGCGTCGCTTGTCCGGCTGATGCCATGTGATGACTGCCAGAGCGGGGTGAGGATCTGGCAAGGCGCTGAAATGTCGTGACTTTCTGTGTATGGAGTCCGTATGGAACGCATATGGATTCCGTATGGGCGTTTTCGGTCTTGCGGCACGGGTCAGGTGCCGCGGCCGCTGGTATACCTTACCGTGATATCCCGTGCGGACACCGGTTCTCGACCCGGCAGCGCGCTGCCTTGCCCCCACGCCGCGGCACGTTGCATGCGGCCCGGCCACTCATCAAGCTCGGGTCATGTCGATTCGCCCCATGCAGCCCGGTGACGAGGCCGCGATCTGGTCGATCCTGCGACCGGTCTTCGCCGCGGGCGAAACCTACTGCTTGCCCCGTGACATGGCGCGGACCGAGGCGCTGGACTACTGGGCCGGCGGAGCGCACAGCGCTTTCGTCGCCGTGGCGGACGGCGCGGTCGTCGGCACCTACTTTCTCTGTCGCAACCAGCGCGGCGGCGGCGCGCATGTGGCCAACGCCGGCTTCGCCACCGCCCCGGCGGCCCGCGGCCGAGGTGTCGCCCGCGCCATGCTGGCACACGCGCTCGACACCGCCCGCGCGGCCGGCTTCCGGGCCATGCAGTTCAACTTCGTCGTCGCCACCAACGTCGGGGCGATCGGCTTATGGGAGTCCGCGGGCTTCGCGACGGTCGGACGCTTGCCCGGCGCCTTCGCGCACCCGGTGGAGGGCTACGTCGATGCGCTGGTGATGTATCGCGATCTGTGAGGCGCGCGCGCGCGCCCCGCGTCACATCCGGCGTTCGACCATCAGCTTCTTGATCTCGGCGATCGCCTTGGCCGGGTTCAGCCCCTTGGGGCAGGTCTCCGCGCAGTTCATGATGGTGTGGCAGCGGTAGAGCTTGAACGGGTCCTCGAGGTCGTCGAGCCGCTCCCCGGTCGCCTCGTCGCGGGAATCGTTGATCCAGCGGTAGGAGTTCAGCAGCGCCGCCGGGCCGAGATAGCGTTCGGAGTTCCACCAGTAGGAGGGACACGCCGTCGAGCAGCAGGCGCACAGGATGCACTCGTAGAGACCGTCGAGCTTCTTGCGATCCTCGATCGACTGCTTCCACTCGCGCTCCGGCGCATTGGTCTCGGTCTCGAGCCAGGGATGGATGCTGGCATGCTGGGCGTAGAAATGCGTCAGATCGCCCACCAGATCCTTGACCACGTCGAGGTGCGGCAGCGGATAGATCTTCACGTCGCCGTCGATCTCGTCCATCCCGCGGGTGCAGGCCAGCGTGTTGACCCCGTCGATGTTCATCGCGCACGACCCGCAGATCCCCTCGCGGCAGGAGCGGCGGAAGGTCAGCGTCGGGTCGATCTCGTTCTTGATCTTGATCAGCGCGTCGAGAACCATCGGCCCGCAGTCGTCGAGGTCGATGAAATAGCTGTCGATCCGGGGGTTGCTTCCGGAATCCGGATCGTAGCGGTAGATGCGGAAGGTGCGAAGGTTCTTCGCGCCCTCGGGCTTCGGCCAGGTCTTGCCCGTCACCATGCGGCTGTTTCGCGGCAGCGTCAGCTCAACCATTGCTCGCTCCTCAGTAGACCCGCGCCTTCGGCGCGATCTTCTTCATGTCGATGCCACCCTCGTCCTCGGTGGTCAGCGGGTCGACGTGCACCGGCCGGTAGGACAGGGTAACGCTGTTGTCGGGATTGACCACCGCCAGCGTGTGCTTGCGCCAGTTTTCGTCGTCCCGGTCGGGGTGATCTTCCTGGGCGTGGGCGCCCCGGCTCTCCTTGCGCGCCTCCGCCGAGACGATCGTCGCGAGCGCGTTCGGCATCAGGTTGGTGAGCTCGAGCGTTTCCATCAGATCGGAGTTCCAGATCATCGAGCGGTCGGTCACGCGGATGTCGGCCATCTGGTCCGCAACCTTGCGCATGCTCTCGCAGCCCTCGGCCAGCGTCTTGTCGGTCCGGAACACCGCCGCGTCCTTCTGCATCGTGCTCTGCATGGTGAGGCGCAGCTCGGCGGTCGGCGTGCCGCCGTCGGCGTGGCGCAGGCGGTCGAACCGCTCGACCGCCGCCTCGACCGAAGCGGCGTTCAGCGGCCGGTTGGAACTGGCGCGATCGACGACCGATCCGGCGCGGATCGCGGCGGCGCGGCCGAACACCACCAGATCGATCAGGCTGTTCGAGCCGAGGCGGTTGGCGCCATGCACCGAGGCGCAGCCGGCTTCGCCCACCGCCATCAGGCCCGGCTGGATCCGGTCGGGATCGTCGGCGGTCGGGTTCAGCACCTCGCCCCAGTAGTTCGTCGGGATCCCGCCCATGTTGTAGTGGACGGTCGGCAGCACCGGGATCGGCTCCTTGGTGACGTCGACGCCGGCGAAGATGCGGGCGCTCTCGGAAATGCCGGGCAGGCGTTCGTGCAGCGCCTCGGGCGGCAGGTGGTTGAGGTTGAGGTGCAGGTGGTCCTTGTTCGGGCCCACGCCGCGCCCCTCGCGGATCTCCATGGTCATGCAGCGTGACACCACGTCGCGGCTGGCGAGATCCTTGTAGGTCGGCGCGTAGCGTTCCATGAACCGCTCGCCCTCGGAGTTGGTGAGATACCCCCCCTCGCCGCGCGCGCCCTCGGTGATCAGGCAGCCCGCGCCGTAGATCCCGGTCGGGTGGAACTGGACGAACTCCATGTCCTGCAGCGCCAGCCCCTGCCGCGCGGCCATGCCGCCGCCGTCGCCGGTGCAGGTGTGCGCCGAGGTCGCCGAGAAGTAGGTCCGGCCGTAGCCGCCGGTGGCGAGCACCACCATCTTGGCATTGAAGCGGTGCAGCGTGCCGTCGTCCAGCTTCCAGGCCAGCACGCCCTGCACCACGCCGTCCTCGGTCATGATCAGGTCGATGGCGAAGTACTCGATGAAGAACTCGGCGTTGTGCTTCACCGACTGGCCGTAGAGCGTGTGCAGGATCGCGTGGCCGGTGCGGTCGGCGGCGGCGCAGGTGCGCTGCACCGGCGGGCCTTCGCCGAACTCGGTGGTGTGGCCGCCGAACGGCCGCTGGTAGATGCGGCCGTCCTCGGTGCGCGAGAACGGCACGCCGTAGTGCTCGAGCTCGTAGACCGCCTTCGGGGCCTCGCGGACCAGGTACTCCATCGCATCGGTGTCGCCGAGCCAGTCCGAACCCTTCACGGTGTCGTACATGTGCCACTGCCAGTGGTCCGGGCCCATGTTGGAGAGCGACGCGGCGATGCCGCCCTGTGCGGCGACGGTGTGCGAGCGGGTCGGGAACACCTTGGTGATGCAGGCGGTCTTCAGCCCCTGTTCGGCCATGCCGAGGGTGGCGCGCAGGCCGGACCCGCCAGCGCCGACCACGATGACGTCGTAGGTGTGGTCGATGAAGTCGTAGGCGGCCATGCGTGGTCCCTTCAGAGGGTGAAGGCGATCTTGGCGACGGCGAAGATCCCGGTGAGGGCGAAGGCCCAGGTGAGCAGCGTGTTGGCGATCGACAGCAGGGTGCGCAGCGGCTTGTCGTGGATGTAGTCCTCGACCACCACCTGGATGCCGAGCTGCAGGTGATAGAACCCGACGGCGATGAACAGGATGGCGACGACGGCGTTGAACGGGTGGCTGTAGACCTCCCGGACGGTCAGGAAGTCATGGCCGAGGCTCCGGGCGAAAGGAAACACGAAGCAGAGCGCCAGCGGCACCAGCGCGACCGCAGTCACCCGCTGCGCCCACCAGTGGCCTGTGCCCCCGCCTGCGGTGCCGAGGCCCTTTACGCGCTGCCGGTCGGTGCGGAACTGCATCTCCGGTCTCCTCCTCAGATGGCGACGATCACGGTGACGACGGTCATGACCGCCGCCGCGATCAGCACCGCGTAGCCGGTCTTGTGGGACAGTTCGGGATCGAAGCCGGTGCCGGTGTCCCAGACCAGGTGCCGGATGCCGCTGAAGAAATGGTACCAGAGCGACATCAGCGAGACGAGCAGCACGAGGATGCCGATCCAGGAGGTCAGCACCCCGTCCGCCACCCGGAAGTAGTCAGGGCTCGTCGCCAGCGCCATGAACCACCAGACCACCAGGATCCCCGAGAGCCCGAGCCCGAGCCCAGTGAGCCGGTGGGAGATCGACATCACCATGTTGATCTGCCGCCGGTAGATGAACAGATGCGGGGAAAGCGGCCGGTGCGTCTGGTTTGTGTCTGCCATGCGAACCCCTGCCCCTTCTGATCGGCCCCCCCGGTAATGCCATCCCCCCGGAGCGCATTGCAAGGGTCTTCGCAATCGCACACGTGGGCCGCAAGCCGCAACCGCCGGTTCCTCAGCGCGGAACGAGCGCCCAGTAGTCGAGGTCGAGCAGCACGTCGGGCAGGTATCTCCCCGCCTCGTCCTTCAGCGCGAAGGCGGGCGCGCCGGCCTTCACAGCGACGGTGCGCAGCCGCAGGGCGGCGACGCCGGGCGCGCCGGTATCGGCCTTGTCGAGCACCTCGGACCACGCACCGACGGTGTCGCCCGCGAAGCAGGGGTTGGCGTGGGCGCCGGCATTGATCGCGGCGATGGCCTGCGCGTTGGCGAGGCCGTTGAACGACAGCGCGCGGGCGAGGCTGATGACGTGGCCACCATAGATCAGCCGGCGACCGTCTTCGCGCCGGGTGGCGTCGAAGTGCACCTTCGAGGTGTTCTGCCACAGCCGGGTGGCCAGCATGTGCTCGGCTTCCTCGATCGTCACCCGGTCGACGTGGTCGATGCGCTCGCCGATCGCGTAGTCGTCCCAGCGGTGCGGCTCGCCGGCGAGCGCGAAATCGTAGCCGCTGAAGTCGAGGCCGGGCGGGACCACCAGGTCGGCCGCGGCGATCGCGGGCGCGAGGTCGGGAACCACCGGCTCGGGCGCCGGAGACTCCTGCGTCGCGCTTGCGCACCATCACCCAGCGGCAGTAGGCGAGCACCGTCTCCCGCCGCTGGTTCCGGCCGGTCGAGCGGACCCAGACCACGCCCGCCTTGCGGTTCGAGGTCTCGCGCAGGCCGATGACCTCGCTGGTGGCGGCAAGGGTGTCGCCGGGGTGAACCGGGCGCAGGAACCGCGCCTCGGCATAGCCGAGGTTGGCGACGGCGTTGAGGCTCACGTCGGGCACGGTCTTGCCGAACACGACATGGAAGGCGATCAGCTCGTCGAGCGGGCTGCGCGGCAGGCCGCAGCCCCGGGCGAATTCGTCCGAGGAGGCGAGCGCGAACCGGGTTGGGTAGAGCGCGTGATAGAGCGCGCGGTCGCCCTCGGTCACGGTGCGCGGGACGGCGTGGATCAGGGTCTGCCCGATCCGGTAGTCCTCGAAGAACCTGCCGGAGGAGGTCTTGGTATCCGTCACGTCGGGCCGCCTACTGCGGGAACGGCCAGTAGCCGAGCCAGGTGTGGATCGCGGCGATCACCCCGAACAGGACGAGAGTGATCAACACCAGAGGCACGTCGCCGGCGGCCGAGCCGGGTGCGGGACGGGTCCAGACCGGCTCCTGGGCGTTGATCAGCGCCATTTCGACGATCGCCCAGATCCCGAGGCCGCCGAACAGCAGGAGCGAAGCGACGTCGCCGTTGACCAGCAGGTGCGCCAGCGCCCAGACGATCACCCCCACCAGCATCGGGTGCCGCAGCCAGCCCCTCACACGGCTCCTGGAATGCCCGGCGCCGACCAGCCCGACGGCGAACAGCATCGCGAGGTTGTTGACGTGGATGCCCCAGGCGGGCGGCGTGTAGACCGCCACGTAGGGCGCGGCGCGGTAGCCGATCACCATCACCACCAGGCTGACGAGGAGCACCAGCGCCACGATCCCCTTCGCGGGACCTTGTCCCAAGGCGTCGGTCAGCCCGGCGCGGGCACCGGGAGCGGCGCGCTTGAAGAGGTGGGCCGCGGCCCAAAGGACGACGCCGAGAACGAGCAAGGTCATGGTGCGGTCTCCAGTTCGGAAATGGCGGCGGCGCGGGCGAGCAGCCGCCGGGCCGTGGCGACGTGCAGGTTCTCGACGATCCGGCCGTCGACGACCGCGACGCCCTCGCCGCGTGCCTCGGCTTCCTCGAAGGCGGAAACCTGTTTTTCGGCCAGCGCCAGATCGTCGGGCGACGGGGCGAACACCTCGTTGGCGATGGCGATCTGGTCGGGGTGGATCAGGGTCTTGCCGTCGAAGCCCATGTCGCGGCCCTGGACGCAGGCGGCGCGCAGGCCGCCGGGGTCGCGGATGGCGTTGTGGACGCCATCGACGCAGACGAGCCCTTCGGCGCGGGCCGCGAGCAGGCAGAGCCCGAGGCTCGCGACCAGCGGCAGGCGGTCGGGGGTGTGGGCGGCGCCGAGTTCCTTCGCAAGGTCGTTGGTGCCGAGCACGAAGCCCTCGAGGCGCGGGTGGGCGGCGGCGATCGCGCCCGCGTTCAGCATCGCGCGTGGCGTCTCCATCATCGCCCAGATCCGGGTGCGCTCGGGTGCCCCGTGGCGCGCGACAAGGTCGGCCACCCGGACGACATCGGCCGGCGACTCGACCTTGGGCAGCAGGATCGCCTCGGGGCCGGCGGCGCAGGCGCGGGCGAGATCGTCGGCGCCCCAGCCGGTGTAGAGACCGTTGATGCGGACCAGCAGCCTGCGGCCGCCGTAGCCGCCTGCCTCCACCGCCTCGGCGACCAGATCGCGGGCGCGCGGCTTCTCGGCGGGGGCGACGGCGTCCTCGAGGTCGAGGATCAGCGCGTCGGCGGCGAGGCTCCGCGCCTTCTCCAGCGCCCGGGGACGCGAGCCCGGCATGTAGAGGACCGAACGGTAGGGATGCGCGTCCCGCGGCATGCCACCCTCGCTTTGCTGCATTCCGACGGCTGACTTACCGGAGCACGGACGAAAGACAAGGGCGAAACGCCGCCCGCCAGGATTGGCCGCACACAGATCGGAAACCCGTGCGCGCACAGTACGCGCTCAGGTTAAATAATTGATATAACCATACAATCTCCCTCGCGTTTACCCGGCAGCAATGAAGGTTGACGCATCGGTCGATCCGAGGAGGTTGGTGATGAACGTATTTCCACAATCCACTGTTAATGAATATTTTCGCTCGTTAGGAATTCCACCCCGCCACAGCGCAGGAGGCGCGCCGGCTGTACCGCCTCGCCCGGGCGGCCGCAGCCCTCCATTTCGGCGGGCGCCGCAGTCGGGCCCGCAACGCCTGGCGCGGCCGTTGCGCGCGGGCCCGAAGCGGCGAACGGATCGTTAAGGTTAAGTTCGGGTTTAGACGGCACCTTGGGCGCCAGTTCGGATCGATAGCGCACAAGGAACTGGACATGACCACATTCTCCCTGCTCGTTCGTGCCGCGACCGCGCTGACGCTGCTGGCAGGCACGCCGCGGGCCCAGGCGGAGGACCGGCAGGCCTGCGCCAATCGCACGCAGGTGGTGCAGAGGCTGGAGCAGCGTTTCGGCGAGACCCTGAAGAGCATCGGGCTGCACCGCGACGACGCGGTGGTCGAGGTCTACAGCTCGGAGGCGACGGGCACCTGGACCATCCTTCTGACCCGCACCGACGGCATCAGCTGCCTGCTGGCCGCGGGCCAGCGCTGGGAACAGGACGTGAAGCCGATCGGCAAGCCGGGCGGCGACGCCTGATCGCCTCTCCCGTGGCGGTGACGCTTCCGGGGTGATAGCCTCGCTCGCGTGAACGCCAGGAAGCGGACGCCGATGCGCCTCGGACTGATCGGATTCGGCAACATCGCCACCACCCTGCTCGCCTTGCTGGCGCGGACCGACGCGACGCCGCTCGAGCGACTGGCGGTGCTGGCCCGCCCCGGATCGGCGGCGCGGACGCAGGCGCGTATGGCCGACGAGTTCGCCGGCGTCGCCCGCGAAGCCGGCGTCGTGACCGACGCGGCCGGGCTTCTGGCGGCCGGCTGCGATCTGGTGGTGGAATGTGCCGGCCACGCCGCCGTGGTCGCGCACGTCCCGCCGGTCCTGCGCGCGGGCGTCGACGTGGTGCTCGTCTCGATCGGCGCGCTGGCCGACCCCGATCTGGAAGCGAGCTTGCGCGCGGCGGCGACCGACGGTGGCGCGCGGCTGGTCCTGCCGGCCGGCGCCGTCGGCGGGATCGACCTGCTGGCGGCATTGCGGGCGGAGGGCGACCTCACCGTGGCCTATCGGGGGACCAAGCCCCCGGCGGCCTGGCGCGGAACCCCCGCCGAAACGCTGGTCGACCTCGATGGTCTCGATGCGCCGACGGTGTTCTTCAGCGGGACCGCCCGGCAGGCGGCGACCGGCTACCCGAAGAACGCAAACGTCGCCGCGACGCTCGCCCTTGCCGGCGCGGGCTTCGAGGCGACCACGGTCGAGCTGGTCGCCGACCCGGCCGCACCGGGCAACATGCACGCCTATTCGGTGCGCTCGGGCGTGGCGCGCTTCTCGATCCGCATCGAGAACCTGCCGTCCACCGGCAACGCGAAGACTTCCGTGACCACCGTCTACAGCGTGCTCCGCGAAGTCCGCAACCGCATCGGGCCGGTGGTGATCTGAAGGCTCACATCAGCGCGTCCCAGACCAGCTTGGCGCCGGTGACGAGCAGGAGCGTGTAGGTGAGCCCGAAGAACAGCCGCTGGTCGATCACCCTGTGCGCCCAGACCCCGAGCAGGACGCCCGCCACCGCCACCGGCGCGAGGATCAGGTTCGCCTCGGCCAACTCGGTGGTGAACATCCCGAGCGCCAGATACGGCGGGAACTTGATCAGGTTCACCCACCAGAAAACCACCACCGTGCTCGCCTGATAGGTGGTCTTGTCGAGCCGGGCGCGCAGCAGGTACATCGCCGCCGGCGGGCCGCCGGCGTGGCTGACGAAGCTGGTGAACCCGGTCAGCGTTCCCCAGAAATAACCCCAGAACGACCGCGCCGGGCGCTCCGCGATTTGCAGCCAGCCGCGCGCCCGCGCCAGCTGGAACAGCACGAAGCCGATGGCGATCGAGCCGACCAGCAGCCGCACGCCGTCGGCGCTGACCAGGCGGAACAGCCCGGTTGCGACCGCGACGCCGAGGATCGCGCCGATCATCAGCCGGCGCGACAGCGGCCAGTTCCACTTCCGCCAGTAGGTGCGCAGGCTGGTGAGGTCCATCAGCATCAGGAGCGGCAGGAGCAGCCCGACCGCCTGGCGCGGCTCCATCACCAGCGCGAGCATCGGTGCCGAGACGAAGGCCGCGCCGGATCCGAAGCCTCCCTTCGAGACCGCGGCGATCAGGACGGCGGGGATCGCCACGAGAAAAAACGTCGGATCGAGATGCACGCGGTCTGGTCGCTCCGTGGTTCGAGCCCTAGCCCTCCCTCCCGTTCCGCCTTGCCATCGCAAGGCCGAGGGGCTAGCCACAAGCGGATTTCGCACCAGTACGGGAGACAGGGGCAATGGCAAGACCGAAGATCGCGCTGATCGGCGCAGGACAGATCGGGGGCACGCTGGCCCATCTCGCCGCGCTGAAGGAGCTCGGCGACGTCGTGCTGTTCGACATCGCCGAGGGCGTGCCGCAGGGCAAGGCGCTCGATCTCGCCGAGGCAGGCCCGGTCGACGGCTACGACGCCGTGCTGAAGGGGGCGAATTCCTACGAGGACATCGCCGGGGCGGACGTCTGCATCGTCACCGCCGGCGTGCCGCGCAAGCCGGGCATGAGCCGCGACGACCTGCTCGGCATCAATCTCAAGGTGATGAAGGCGGTTGGCGAGGGCATCAAGGAGAACGCGCCGGACGCCTTCGTGATCTGCATCACCAACCCGCTCGACGCCATGGTCTGGGCGCTGCGCGAGTTCTCCGGCCTGCCGGTGGAGAAGGTCTGCGGCATGGCGGGCATCCTCGACAGCGCCCGGTTCCGGCATTTCCTCGCCGAGGAGTTCGGGGTGTCGGTCAAGGACGTGAGCGCGTTCGTGCTCGGCGGCCACGGCGATTCGATGGTGCCGCTGGAGCGGTATTCGACGGTCGCGGGCATTCCGCTGCCCGATCTGGTGGAGATGGGCTGGACCACCCAGGAGAAGCTCGACGCCATCATCCAGCGCACCCGCGACGGCGGCGCCGAGATCGTCGGGCTGCTGAAGACCGGCTCGGCGTTCTACGCGCCCGCCGCCAGCGCCATCGAGATGGCCGAGGCCTACCTGAAGGACCAGAAGCGGGTGCTGCCCTGCGCCGCCTACGTCGAGAACGCCTACGGGCTGAAGGGCACCTACGTCGGCGTTCCGACGGTGATCGGCGCCGGCGGCATCGAGCGGGTGGTCGAGATTTCGCTGAACCGCTCCGAGAAGGCGATGTTCGACAAGTCGGTCGAGGCGGTGCGCGGGCTGGTCGAGGCCTGCAAGGGGATCGACCCGACGCTGGGCTGATGCGGATCGTCCTGCACATCGGGCTGGAAAAGACCGGCACGACCTCGATCCAGGCGCATTGCCAGCGGCACGCGCAGGCTTTGCGGGCGCAGGGCATCCTCTATCCGTCGGATCTCGGCCCGGGCAATCACGTCGACCTCGCGACGGCGTTCGCCGCCTTCGAATTGACCGGTGACATGCGCCTGCGCGCCGGCGTGGGCACGGAAGCGGAGCTTGCCAGCTTCGGCGCGCAGGTGGTCGCCCGCCTGAAGCGGCAGGTCGCGCGGGCGCGGCCTCGGTGCCTGCTGCTGTCGAACGAGCACCTCTCGTCGCGCTGCTACGGCGCCGAGATCGGGCGGCTGCGCGACATGCTCGCCGGTTTTTCTGATGACGTGCGAGTGCTGGTCTACCTGCGCCGCCAGGACCGGGCCGTGCTCAGCCTCTACTCGAGCTATCTCAAGGGCCAGGGCACGCGCGATCTGGCGCACATGGCCGCAGGGACGCCGTGGCTCGACTACCGGGCGCTGCTTGCCCGCTGGGCGGACGCGTTCGGGCGCGACCGCCTCGTTGTCCGCCGCTTCCCGCCGCCGCGGGGATCGCTGATCGAGGATTTCAGCGCCGCCGCCGGTCTCCCGCCATTGCCCGAAGTGCCCGACGACACGCGCGCGAACCGCTCGCTCGACCCCCGTCAACGCGGCGCTGCTGGCGCGGCTCAACGCCATCCTGCCGATCGCCCGCGACGGCGCGCTCAATCCCGACCGGATCGGGCTGCCCCAGTTCATGCAGGCGCGCTCGTCCGCGGACGGCCTCACCACGTCGCGCGCAGAGCGTGAGGCCATTCTCGCGCGCTACGCGGAGGGCAACGAGGCGGTGCGCGCCGCATATTTTCCGGAGTCGCCGACGCTGTTCGACACCGCCATCGAGGACGCGCCGCCGCCGGCCGACGCGACGATCGACGACGCGATCGAACTCGTTGCCGAGATCTGGGCCGACCGCTCCCGCCTGGCGGCGCAACTCGCCGCCGCCCGGCACCGGGGCCTGCGGCCCCGGCTCGCGCGCGCAATACGCGGCCTGCGAAACCTGCGCTGAATCGCAAATCGCCACCGACGTCGGTCCCGTTGGATGCCGCTTCGTGATCACAGCCATTTTTCATGTGATCACATGCGCAGGGATTTCGGCCGCGGGCCGGAGGCCGATCGATATTCGTTTGCAAGCCCGGGACTGCCGGCCTAGGACGGGCAGGATCGGTCAGGTCGCCCCGGTGCGGCGCCGGCTGCGACGAGGGACGCGAAACCGATGAACATTCACGAATACCAGGCCAAGCAGCTCCTGAAGGAGTACGGCGCGCCGGTCTCCGACGGGCGGGTGGTGCTGAAGGCGGACGAGGCGAAGAACGCCGCGAGCGAGATCGACGGCCCGATCTGGGTGGTCAAGGCGCAGATCCACGCCGGCGGCCGCGGCAAGGGAAGGTTCAAGGAGGCGTCCGCCGGCGACAAGGGCGGTGTGCGGATCACCAAATCCGTCTCCGAGGCGGCCGAGGAAGCCCAGAAGATGCTCGGCCGCACGTTGGTGACCCACCAGAGCGGCCCGTCGGGCAAGACCGTCAACCGCATCTACATCGAGGACGGCTCTGACATCGCGCGCGAGCTCTACCTCGCGTTGCTGGTCGATCGCGGATCGAGCCGCATCGCCTTCGTCTGCTCGACCGAGGGCGGCATGGACATCGAGGAGGTGGCCGCCAACTCCCCCGACAGGATCCTGAGCTTCTCGGTCGATCCCGCCTCCGGCATCTCCGGGTTTCACGGCCGCCGCGTCGCCTTCGCCCTCGGGCTCGAGGGCAAGCAGGTGCGGAGTTGCGTCGATCTCGTCAACCGCCTCTACCGCCTGTTCGTCGAGCGCGACTGCGAGATGCTGGAGATCAACCCGCTGATCGTCACCACCGACGGCGAGCTGCGCTGCCTCGACGCCAAGATGGGCTTCGATTCCAACGCGCTCTACCGCCAGAAGGACATTCTCGCCCTGCGCGACGAGACCGAGGAGGACCCCAAGGAGCTCGCCGCCTCGAAGTTCGACCTCAACTACATCGCGCTCGACGGCGAGATCGGCTGCATGGTCAACGGCGCCGGCCTGGCGATGGCGACGATGGACATCATCAAGCTGTACGGCTCGGAGCCGGCAAACTTTCTCGACGTCGGCGGCGGCGCCACGAAGGACAAGGTGACCGAGGCGTTCAAGATCATCACCTCCGACCCGCAGGTGAAGGGCATCCTCGTCAACATCTTCGGCGGCATCATGCGCTGCGACGTGATCGCCGAGGGGGTGATCGCCGCGGTGAAGGAGGTCGGCCTGCACATGCCGCTGGTGGTGCGGCTGGAAGGCACCAACGTGGAGCTGGGGAAGAAGATCCTCAACGAGAGCGGGCTGGCGGTGATCGCAGCCGACGATCTGGCGGACGCGGCGGAGAAGATCGTCAAGGCGGTGAAGGGATGAGCGATTTCTTGGCTCGCGCTCCGATGAAGCATCTGCGCGGACGAACGCGTCGAACTGACGCCATGCATTGCCAAGCTGAGGTCGTTAGATCATGAAAACGTCACCCCAGCATCGACGACGTCCTCGACCGGGCGCGCAAGCTCGCAGCCGAACGGGGGACGAGCGTCAACCGCATGATCCGCGAGTTTCTCGCCCGCGAAACCGGCACTGAGTCGAGGATGCCTACCGGGCACGGATGGAGATGGTCGAGATGGCGCGAAAGGCCACCGGCGGCCTCGGTGGGTGGAAGTGGAATCGCGAGGAAATCTATGCCGAGCGCGAGCGTGTTTCTCGATACGAACGTCCTGATCTACGCGGCGACGGCGATGAATGACGATCCGCGAAAGCATACCATCGCCACCGAGATCCTCGGCGCCGCCCCGTTCGTCGTGTCGGCACAGGTTATGGCCGAGTTCGTGAGCGTCAGCCGTCGGACGAAGGGGCCCCGGCTCTCCGAGGAGGCCATCGACTGGTGGCTGTCGAGAATGGCGGTGAGCGACCCGCTCCCGGTCGACGCTGCGCTCGTCCACAGGGGCCGGGCGATCTCGGCGGAGTATCGTCTCAACTACTATGACGGGGCGATCCTCGCCGCCGCCGAGCGGCTCGGGTGCGAGACTTTGCTCAGCGAGGACATGACCAGCGGGCAAAGCTACGGCCGCGTCACGGTGCTAAATCCGTTCAAGGGGGACTGAATGGCCATTCTGGTCGACGAAAACACCAAGGTCATCTGCCAGGGCCTCACCGGCTCCCAGGGCACCTTCCACTCCGAGCAGGCGATCGCCTACGGCACCCGGATGGTCGGCGGCGTCACCCCCGGGAAGGGCGGCGGCACCCATATCGGGCTGCCGATCTTCAACACCGTCGCCGAGGCGAAGGCGAAGACCGCCGCCACCGCCACCGCGATCTACGTGCCGCCGCCGTTCGCGGCCGACGCGATCCTCGAGGCGATCGACGCGGAGATGGAGCTGATCGTCTGCATCACCGAAGGCATCCCGGTGCTCGACATGATGAAGGTGAAGCGCGCGCTCATGGGCACGCCCTCGATCCTGATCGGGCCGAACTGTCCCGGCGTCATCACGCCGGACGCCTGCAAGATCGGCATCATGCCGGGGCATATCCACAAGCGCGGCAGCGTCGGTGTGGTCTCGCGCTCCGGAACGCTTACATACGAGGCGGTGGGGCAGACGACCGCGGCCGGGCTCGGGCAATCGACCTGCGTGGGCATCGGCGGCGATCCGATCAAGGGGACGGAGCACATCGACGTGCTGGAGTGGCTGCTGGCGGATCCGGAGACCGAGTCGATCATCATGATCGGCGAGATCGGCGGCGCGGCCGAGGAAGAGGCCGCGCAGTTCCTGAAGGACGAGGCGAAGAAGGGGCGGATGAAGCCGGTCGCCGGCTTCATCGCCGGGCGCACCGCGCCGCCGGGGCGGCGGATGGGCCATGCCGGCGCCATCGTCGCCGGCGGCAAGGGCGGCGCGGACGACAAGATCGAGGCGATGAAGGCGGCCGGCATCGTCGTCGCCGACAGCCCCGCGGGCTTGGGCGAGGCGGTGCTGAAGGCGCTGGGCAGGGCCTGAGCGTAACCCCGCCCGCAAGGGCGACTCTACAGCCCCGGACGGGGCCAGATCGAAAGGAGCGGGCCAGAGGCCCCGTGATACCATGACCGACCAGTCGCAGAACACGGTCTTCCATTCGTCGTCCTTCCTGCAGGGGCAGAACGCCGAGTACGTCGAGCACCTGCACGCCCGCTTCGCCGAGGATCCGGCCAGCGTCGACGCCAGCTGGCAGGCGTTCTTCCGCGGCCTCGACGACGCCACGGCCGACGTGGTCAGCAACGACCGCGGCCCGAGCTGGGCGCGGGCCGACTGGCCGCCGGTGCCGAACGACGAGCTGACCGCCGCGCTCGACGGCCAGTGGGGGCCGGAGCCGGTGCGCACCATCGCCGACAAGGTGCGGGCCAAGGCCTCCGAGACCGGCGTGACGATCGGCGAGGTGCAGGTCCGCCAGGCGGTGACCGACAGCCTGCGGGCACTGATGATCATCCGCGCCTACCGCATCCGCGGACATCTGGAGGCCGACCTCGACCCGCTCGGCCTCGAGGAGCAGCTGCCCCACCCCGAGCTGCGCTACGAGACCTACGGCTTCACCGAGGCCGACCTCGACCGGCCGATCTTCATCGACAACGTGCTCGGGCTCGAGACCGCGAGCGTTGCGCGAGATCCTCGCGCTGGTGAAGCGCACCTACTGCGGCACCTTCGCGCTCCAGTACATGCACATCTCCGACCCGGAGCAGTCGGCCTGGCTGAAGGAGCGGATCGAGGGCTACGGCAAGGAGATCGCGTTCACCAAGAACGGCCGGCGGGCGATCCTCAACAAGCTGGTCGAGGCCGAGGGCTTCGAGAAGTTCCTGCAGGTGAAGTACACCGGCACCAAGCGGTTCGGGCTCGACGGCGGCGAGTCGCTGATCCCGGCGATGGAGCAGATCATCAAGCGCGGCGGCGCGCTCGGCCTCGAGGAAGTGATCATCGGCATGCCGCACCGCGGGCGGCTCTCGGTGCTCGCCAACGTGATGGAAAAGCCCTACCGGGCGATCTTCAACGAGTTCCAGGGCGGCAGCTTCAAGCCCGAGGAGGTCGAGGGCTCCGGCGACGTGAAGTATCACCTCGGCGCCTCTTCGGACCGGGAATTCGACGGCAACTCGGTGCACCTGTCGCTCACCGCCAACCCCAGCCACCTCGAGGCGGTCAACCCGGTGGTGCTCGGCAAGGTGCGCGCCAAGCAGGCGCAGCTCGGCGACCCCGACCGCACCAAGGTGCTGCCGATCCTGCTGCACGGCGACGCGGCGTTCGCCGGTCAGGGCGTGGTGGCGGAATGCTTCGGGCTCTCGGGGCTGAAGGGCCACCGCACCGGCGGGACGATCCACATCATCGTCAACAACCAGATCGGCTTCACCACGGCGCCGGCGTTCTCGCGCTCGTCGCCCTACCCGACCGACATCGCGCTGATGGTCGAGGCGCCGATCTTCCACGTCAACGGCGACGACCCGGAGGCGGTGGTCCACGCCGCCCGCGTGGCGATCGAGTTCCGCCAGCGGTTCCACAAGGACGTGGTCATCGACATCTTCTGCTACCGGCGGTTCGGGCACAACGAAGGCGACGAGCCGATGTTCACCCAGCCGCTGATGTACAAGGCGATCAAGGGCCACAAGACCACGCTGCAGATCTACACCGACCGGCTGGTCGCCGACGGGCTGATCCCCGAGGGCGAGATCGAGGACATGAAGGCCGCGTTCCAGGCGCACCTCAACGCCGAGTTCGAGGCCGGCAGGGAGTACCGCCCGAACAAGGCGGACTGGCTCGACGGCCGCTGGTCGGGCCTCGGCAAGCGCGAGGGCCGCTACCAGCGCGGCAAGACCGCCTGCGAGAGCGCGAAGCTGAAGAAGGTCGGCGAGGCGCTGACCCGGCTGCCCGACGGCTTCCAGCCGCACAAGACCGTGCAGCGGATGCTCGACGCCAAGGCGAAGATGATCGAGAGCGGCGAGGGCATCGACTGGGCGACCGCCGAGGCGCTGGCCTTCGGGACGCTGCTGCTCGAGGGCTATCCGGTGCGGCTGTCCGGTCAGGACTCGACCCGCGGCACCTTCAGCCAGCGCCATTCCGGCATCATCGACCAGGAGACCGAGGAGCGCTACCTGCCGCTCAACCACATCGCGACCGACCAGGCGGCGTACGAGGTGGTCGATTCGATGCTGAGCGAATACGCGGTGCTCGGCTACGAATACGGCTACAGCCTCGCCGAGCCGAACGCGCTGGTGCTCTGGGAGGGGCAGTTCGGCGACTTCGTCAACGGCGCGCAGATCATGATCGACCAGTTCATCTCGTCGGGCGAGGCGAAATGGCTAAGGATGTCGGGCCTCGTCATGCTGCTGCCGCACGGCTACGAGGGCCAGGGGCCGGAGCATTCCTCCGCACGGCCCGAGCGGTTCCTGCAGATGTGCGCCGCGGACAACTGGATCGTGGCCAACTGCACCACGCCGGCCAACTACTTCCACATCCTGCGCCGCCAGCTGCACCGCAGCTTCCGCAAGCCGCTGGTGCTGATGACGCCGAAGTCGCTGCTGCGCCACAAGCTGGCGGTCTCCAAGCTCAAGCACCTCGGCAAGGGATCGAGCTTCCACCGGCTGCTCTGGGACGACGCCGACCTCGGGCCGGACTACGGCATCTCCCAGACGACGCTGGTGCCCGACGACAAGATCAAGCGGGTCGTGCTGTGCTCCGGCAAGGTCTACTACGACCTGCTCGAGGAGCGCGACGCGCGCGGGATCGAGGACGTCTACCTGATGCGCATCGAACAGTTCTACCCGTTCCCGGCGCTGTCGCTGACCAAGGAGCTCGGCCGCTTCAAGCAGGCCCAGATGGTCTGGTGCCAGGAAGAACCGAAGAACCAGGGCGGCTGGAGCTTCGTCGAGCCGAACCTCGAATGGGTGCTCGGCCGGATCGGCGCCAAGCACGGCCGACCGGCCTACGTCGGCCGCCCCGCCGCCGCCTCGCCCGCCACCGGCCTGATGCGCGAGCACAAGGCGCAGCAGGAGGCGCTGGTCGACGCCGCGCTCAGTCTCAGGAAGGACCGCTAGGACATGGCCGACATCCGCGTACCCACCCTTGGCGAAAGCGTCACCGAGGCGACCGTCGCCACCTGGTTCAAGAAGGTGGGGGAGGCCGTGAAGGTCGACGAGATGCTCTGCGAGCTCGAGACCGACAAGGTGACGGTCGAGGTGCCCGCGACCTCGGCCGGCGTGCTGGCCGAGATCGTCGCCAAGGAGGGTGAGACGGTCGGTGTCGACGCGCTGCTCGCGACGATCGACGAGAAGGGCGACGCCAGCGCCGCACCCAGGACCGAAGACAAGGAAAAGACGGCCAAACCCGAAAAGGCCCCTGAAGACACCGCCGGCAAGGCCTCGCCCGAGGACGCTGAATCCGCGCCCGCCAACGAAAGCGCGATCGAGATCATGGTCCCGTCCCTCGGCGAGAGCGTCACCGAGGCGACGGTCTCGACCTGGTTCAAGAAGGTCGGCGACGCGGTGACCCAGGACGAGATGCTCTGCGAGCTCGAGACCGACAAGGTCTCCGTCGAGGTGCCCTCGCCCGCCAGCGGCACGCTGGCCGAGATCTACGCCGAGGACGGCGCCACGGTCGAGGCCGGCGGCAAGCTCGGGCTCGTCTCCGGCGGGTCGGGCAAGGCCAGCGGCGCCGCGCCGGTCGCGGCGGCGGCGACGGAGGCAGACGAGAGCGCGCCGGAGCCGACCGGCGGGCGCGACGTCGAGGACGCGCCCTCGGCGAAGAAGGCGATGGCCGACCGTGGCCTGTCGCGCGACGACGTCGAGGCGACGGGGCGCAACGGCCGGGTGATGAAGGAGGACGTACTGCGCGCCGAGGCACCCAAGGCGGCCCCTGCCCCTGCCGGGAAGGCCGAGCCGTCCGCGATCCCGCGCTCCCCGGTCCCGGCCGAGGACGCCGCGCGCGAGGAGCGGGTGAAGATGACCCGCCTGCGCCAGACCATCGCCCGCCGCCTGAAGGAGGCGCAGAACACCGCCGCGATGCTCACCACCTACAACGAGGTGGACATGACCGGCGTGATGGAGCTGCGCAACGAGTACAAGGAGCTGTTCGAGAAGAAGCATGGGGTCAAGCTCGGCTTCATGTCGTTCTTCACCAAGGCCTGCTGCCACGCGCTGGCCGAGGTGCCGGAGGTCAACGCCGAGATCGACGGCACCGACGTCGTCTACAAGAACTTCGTCCACATGGGCATCGCCGTCGGCACCCCGACCGGCCTCGTGGTGCCGGTGGTCCGCGACGCCGACCAGATGTCGTTCGCCGCGATCGAGAAGAAGATCAACGAACTCGGCGCCCGCGCCCGCGATGGCAAGCTGTCGATGGCCGAGATGCAGGGCGGCACCTTCACCATCTCCAACGGCGGGGTCTACGGCTCGCTGATGTCTTCGCCGATCCTCAACCCACCGCAGTCGGGCATCCTCGGCATGCACAAGATCCAGAGCCGCCCGATGGTGGTGAACGGCAACATCGTCGCCCGCCCGATGATGTATCTCGCGCTTTCCTACGACCACCGCGTCGTCGACGGCAAGGGTGCGGTCACCTTCCTCGTCCGGGTCAAGGAGGCGCTCGAGGATCCGCGCAGGCTCCTGATGGATCTTTGAGGCCGAAGTGACCCCAGAACTCACCGTCCTCGCGCTCGCCGCCCTTCTGCAATTCGGCCAGATCGCCCTCGCCGGCTGGTCGATGAACCGCGACGCGGGCGCCGACTACAACGCGAGCCCGCGTGACCAGCCGGCGGAATTCTCGGATCTGACCGGCCGGCTGCGGCGCGCGGTGAACAATCACTTCGAGGCGCTGCCGCTTTTCACCATCGCGGTCGTCGTCGTGACCTGGTCCGGCGCGGCCGGCGCCGTCACAGCCGCCTGCGCCTGGCTCTATCTGGCTGCCCGGATCCTCTACGTGCCCGCCTACGCCTTCGGCTGGTCGCCCTGGCGCTCGGTGATCTTCGGCGTCGGCGCGCTGGCGACGGGGGTCATGCTGGTCGCCGCATTGTTGACCGGAATGGCTTGAATACGCAGTGTGCATGGGTCGTGCATGGCGCGTGCATCGGAAAAATCGAAAAAATCGTTATGGAGAAACAGGATGGCTGACTACGACGTGATCGTGATCGGTGCCGGACCCGGCGGCTACGTCTGCGCCATCCGCTGCGCTCAGCTCGGCCTGAAGACCGCCTGCGTCGAGGGCCGCGACACGCTCGGCGGCACCTGCCTCAATGTCGGCTGCATCCCGTCGAAGGCGATGCTCTACGCCTCCGAAAGCTACCACGAGGCGCAGACCAACTTCGAGAAGATGGGGCTGATGGGCGGCGCCCCCGAGGTCGATCTCGGCAGGATGGTCGCCTACAAGCAATCGACGGTCGAGACCAACACCAAGGGCATCGAGTTCCTGTTCAAGAAGAACAAGATCGACTGGCTGAAGGGCTGGGGCACGATCAAGGCCGCCGGCGAGGTCGAGGTCGACGGCACCGTTCACAAGACGAAGAACATCGTCATCGCCTCCGGCTCGGAAGTGACGCCGCTCAAGGGCGTGACCATCGACGAGAAGACCGTGGTCAGCTCCACCGGGGCGCTGGAGCTCAAGGAGGTGCCGAAACGGCTGGCGGTGATCGGCGCCGGGGTGATCGGGCTCGAGCTCGGCTCGGTCTACGCCCGCCTCGGCTCCGAGGTGACGGTGCTGGAATTCCTCGACCAGATCACGCCGGGCATGGACCTCGAGATGTGCAAGACCCTGCAGAAGACCCTGACCCGGCAGGGGCTGAAGTTCGTGCTCGGCGCCGCGGTCCAGAGCGCGGAGCCGGGCGAGAGCGGCGTTCACGTCACCTGGAAGCTGCGCAAGGACGACAGCGAGGCCTCGCTCGACGCCGACATCGTGCTGGTCTCCACCGGGCGGCGCCCCTACACCGAGGGCCTCGGCCTCGAAGGCGTCGGCGTCGCGGTCACCAAGCGCGGCCAGGTCGAGATCGACGACCACTGGCAGACCGCTACCAAGGGCATCTACGCCATCGGCGACGCCGTTGCCGGCCCGATGCTCGCCCACAAGGCCGAGGACGAGGGCATGGCGGTGGCCGAGGTGATCGCCGGCCAGCACGGTCACGTGAACTACGGGGTGATCCCGTCGGTGATCTACACCTCGCCCGAGGTCTCCGCCGTCGGCAAGACCGAGGAGCAGCTGAAAGAAGAGGGCCGCGCCTACAAGGTCGGCAAGTTCCCGTTCCAGGGCAACGCCCGGGCCAAGTCGCATTTCGCCGGCGACGGCTTCGTGAAGATCCTCGCGGACAAGGAGACCGACCGCATCCTCGGCGCCCACATCATCGGCCCCTACGCCGGCGATCTGATCCACGAAATCTGCGTCGGCATGGAGTTCGGCGCCGCAGCCGAGGACATCGCCCGCACCTGCCACGCCCACCCGACCTTCTCCGAAGCGGTCCGCGAAGCCGCGCTCGCCTGTGGCGACGGGGCCATCCACGCCTGATCGCGCCGCGACGACGTCGCGGTATGCAACGCGCTTCGCTCCGCGCCCCGGATCAGCCCCGCGCGATCCGCTGGGCCTGCGGGTAGAGCGCCGCGAACCGGGCCCGCACGATCAGCGCGAACAGCGCCACCGCACCGAGCTGATGAACGATGGCGATCTGCCACGGCGCGCCGTTCATCACCGTGGCGATGCCCAGACCCACCTGAACAACCAGCATCGCCATCATCACCGCGAAGGCGGCGCGGACGTGCCCGAGCGCGCTGCGGCGGCTGCGGAGCCAGGCGAGGATCCCGAGCACGAACAGCGCGTAGCCGACCAGCCGGTGATTGAACTGCACGAGGCCGGGATTGGCGAGAACGTTGGTCCAGAGCGGCTGGAGATTGAAGGCGGTCGAGGGAAAGAGTTCGCCCCCCATCATCGGCCAGTCGGTATAGCTGCGCCCGGCGTCGATCCCCGCCACCAGCGCCCCGAGCAGGATCTGCGCGAACGCCACCGCGATCAGCGCCGTACCCCAGCCGACCAGCGCCGGGCTGCGCTGGCGACGCGCCTGCAGCAGCTCCGCCTCGGGCCGACCCAGCCGCAGCACGTACCAGGCGATCAGCCCGAGCAGGATGAACGCGAGCCCGAGATGCACCGCCAGCCGGTACGAGGCGACCGAGTCCATGCCGGCGGTGAGCCCGGAGCGGACCATCCACCAGCCGATCGCGCCCTGAAGCCCGCCGAGCACGCCGACCCCGAGCAGCCGCGGCGCCCAGCCCGGCGGCAGGCGGCGGCGCAGCCAGAACCACAGGAAGCCGACCGCCCAGACCGCGCCGATCGCCCGGCCGAGCTGGCGGTGGCCCCACTCCCACCAGTAGATCGACTTGAACTCGGGCAAGGTCATGCCGCGGTTCATCGCCTCGTACTGCGGCGTCGCCTTGTACTTCTCGAACTCGGCGGTCCACGCGGCCGCGTCCATCGGCGGGACCGCCCCGGTCACCGGCCGCCACTCGGTGATCGACAGACCGGAATCGGTCAGCCGCGTCATGCCGCCGACCACGATCATCGCGACGATCAGCGCGAACAGGATCGCGAGCCACACCGCGATGGCGCGGCGGGCATCGGGTCGCCGGCGGGCGGCGGGCGCCGCCGGCGGGCTCGCCGCGGTCTTGTCGCCCACGTCCTCGAAGATGCTGCGCTTGGTCGCCATGCTCGCCTCCGGAAGCGATCTATGCGGTGGAACCGCCGCCGGCAAGCGTCATTTCCGCCCCCTCACCTTCTCGACCAGCGCGCGCACCACCCCGTGCAGCGTGCGCACGTCGGCGTCGGTCAGCGGCGCGCGGCGGAACAGATTGTCGAGGTTCGCGACCATGCTGGCCCGCTTCTGCGGTGGGTAGAAGAAGCCGACCGCGTCGAGCCGCTCGACGAGATGCTCGATCAGGCGGTCCACCTCGATCCCGGCCGCCAGCCGCCCGCCAGCGAGCCGGTAGTCCGCCGCGGTCGCGTCGACAGCCGCGCGCTGCCATTCGTAGGCGACGAGAAGCACGCACTGCGCCAGGTTCAGCGAGCCGTAGGCGGGATTGACCGGCACCGTGACCACGGCATTTGCCCGCACCACGTCGGCGGACTCCAGACCGGCGCGCTCGGGCCCGAACAGGATGCCGACGCGCTCGCCGGCGGCCGTCATCGCTCGCGCCTCGACCATCGCCTGCTCCGGCGTCACCACGAGCTTGGTCATCGCCCGCTCGCGCGCGGTGGTGGCGAAAACGTAGGTGAGATCGGCACAGGCCTCGGCGGTGGTGTCGAACAGCCGCGCCCGGTCGAGCACCCGCCCCGCCCCGCTCGCCATTGCATCGGCCCGCGGGTTCGGCCAGCCGTCGCGGGGGCTGACCAGCCGCATGGCGTCGAGCCCGAAGTTCCACATCGCCCGCGCCGCCGCGCCGATGTTCTCGCCCATCTGCGGCGCCACCAGCACGAAGGCCGGCTGCGGACCGCCCGCGCCGCTGTCCCTGCCAGTGATCGGTTCCCGCCATCCGGAGGCCCCCTCCCCGCCGGACCGCCGGCGTGATACGCTCGGGGACCGGGCGGGGCAAGGGAGGGGAGCGACAGCCTGCGGCCGAGGCCGGCGTGAGCGCGGTATGCGGACGTATGCCGGTGGTTTCCTTCTCCGCGCTTGTGGGCTAGAGAGCGAACGCCTATTCCCGATCCGAGCGAAGCTTTCGAGGGGCCTGCCAGAATGACCAAGATCAAAGTCGAGAACCCGGTCGTCGAGCTCGACGGCGACGAGATGACCCGGATCATCTGGGACTTCATCAAGCAGAAGCTGATCCTGCCCTACCTCGACATCGACCTGAAATACTACGACCTCGGCATCGAGGAGCGCGACCGCACCGACGACCAGATCACCGTGGACGCGGCGAACGCGATCAAGGAGATCGGCGTCGGGGTGAAGTGCGCGACCATCACCCCGGACGAGGCGCGGGTCGAGGAATTCGGCCTGAAGCAGATGTGGCGCAGCCCGAACGGCACCATCCGCAACATCCTCGGCGGCGTGATCTTCCGCCAGCCGATCATCTGCCAAAACGTGCCGCGGCTGGTGCCGGGCTGGACCAAGCCGATCGTGGTCGGCCGCCACGCCTACGGCGACCAGTACCGCGCCACCGACTTCGTGTTTCCCGGCGCGGGCAAGATCACGCTGAAATTCGTCGGCGAGGACGGCGACGTGATCGAGCGCGAGGTGTTCGACGCCCCCGCCGGCGGCGTGACCATGGCGATGTACAACCTCGACGGCTCGATCATCGACTTCGCCCGGGCCTCGATGAACTACGGGCTGAACCTCGGCTGGCCGGTCTACCTGTCGACCAAGAACACCATCCTCAAGGCCTACGACGGGCGGTTCAAGGATCTGTTCCAGAAGGTCTACGACGAGGAGTTCGCCGACAGGTTCAAGGCCGCCGGCATCACCTACGAGCACCGGCTGATCGACGACATGGTGGCGAGCGCGCTGAAGTGGTCGGGCGGCTACGTCTGGGCCTGCAAGAACTACGACGGCGACGTGCAGTCCGACACCGTGGCGCAGGGCTTCGGCTCGCTCGGGCTGATGACGTCCGTGCTGATGTCGCCCGACGGCAAGATCGTCGAGGCCGAGGCGGCGCACGGCACGGTGACCCGGCATTTCCGCCAGCACCAGAAGGGCGAGCAGACCTCGACCAACTCGATCGCCTCGATCTATGCCTGGACGGGGGGCCTCAAGCACCGGGCCAAGCTCGACGACAACGCCGCCCTCGCGACCTTCGCCGAGACGCTGGAAAAGGTGGTGGTCGACACCGTCGAGGCCGGCGACATGACCAAGGACCTGGCACTGCTGGTCGGGCCGGACCAGAAGTGGCTGACCACCACCGGGTTCCTGGAAAAGGTGGACGCGAACCTGCAGCAGGCGCTCGGCTAGGCGCAGGCCCCGGTCCGGCGTCGCCTCGTGTGAGGCGACGTCAGACCCCCTCGACGATCACCACGTCGCGCTCGGCGGAATCCCGCGCGAAGCTCAGCGCCTCCTGGTAGGCGGAAGAGTTGTAGCAGGTCCTCGCCGCCTCGAAGTCGGGGAATTCGACCAGAACGTTGCGGGCGCGGTCGTTGCCCTCGAACTGATGGTGCTTTCCGCCGCGGGCGAGGAAGCGACCGCCGTGGGCCTCGATGGCGGGACCGGCGCGGCGGGCGTACTCGCCGTAGCGGGCGTCGTCAGTGACTTTTATGTGGGCGATCCAGTAGGCAGGCATCCGGGCGGTCTCCTCTCCGGTTCGGTTTCGTCTCATGCTTCCAGAAGGGCGCGGGCCGCGGCGATCGCCTGCGGCGCGCGGCTCGCGTCGGCGCCGCCCGCCTGCGCCATGTCCGGACGCCCGCCGCCGCCCTTGCCCCCGAGCGCCTCGGCGGCGACGCGCACGAGATCGACGGCGGAGATCCGGCTCGTCAGGTCGCTGGTGACGCCGGCCGCCACCGCGGCCTTCTCGCCGGTGTCGGCGACGAGCAGCACCACCCCGGAGCCGAGCCGCGCCTTGTGCTCGTCGATCAGCCCGCGCAAGTCCTTGCCGGAAACCCCGGTCAGTTGCTGCGCGAGGAACGGTACGCCCGCGACCGTCTCCGGGCCTTTCGCCTCGGCGGGACCACCGGCGAGCGCCAGTCGGCGCCGCAGATCGGCAATTTCCTGGCCCTGGGCCTTGCGCTCGTCGAGAAGCCCGCGGATGCGACCCGGCAACTCGTCGGGGCGGGCCCGCAACAGGCCTGCAGCCTCCGCGAGGGCCGCTTCGCCTGCGCCGACATGGGCGAGCGCGCCGGCGCCGGTCAGCGCCTCGACCCGACGGACTCCGGACGCGGACGCCGCCTCGGCGACCAGCTTGAACGCGCCGATGTCGCCGGTGCGGCGAACATGGGTGCCGCCGCACAGCTCGAGCGAATAGGTGTCCCTTCCCGGGCCGATGCCGCTGCCGGCCGACGTGCCCATCGAGACCACGCGGACCTCGTCGCCATACTTCTCGCCGAACAGCGCCCGGGCGCCGAGCCCCTGCGCGGCGTCCGGGGTCATGATCCGCGTCTCCACGGGGGTGTTCTGGCGGACGTAGTCGTTCACCTCGGCCTCGACGGTCGCGAGCTCCTTCGGGGTCATCGCGCGTCCATGGGCGAAGTCGAAGCGCAGCCTGTCGGGCGCGACGAGGCTGCCGCGCTGCGCGACGTGGTCACCGAGCGCGCGGCGCAGCGCCTCGTGCAGGAGGTGGGTCGCGGAGTGGTTGGCACGGATCGCGCTCCGGCGGGCGTGGTCGACCGCCAGCTCGGCCGCCGCGCCGCGCGCGAGCTCGCCTTCCTCGACCCGGCCGCTGTGAACGAAGATGCCGGCCTTCTTGCGCACGTCGCTGATCGCGACGCGGGCGCGGTCGGTCGTCAGCGTGCCGGTGTCGCCGACCTGGCCGCCGGATTCGGCGTAGAACGGGGTCTGGTTCAGCACGATCTGGACCTCGACGCCGATCGGCGCGGTCTCGACCGCCTGCCCGCCGACGACGAGCGCCAGGATCTGCCCCTCGGCGGTCTCGGTGTCGTAGCCGAGAAATTCGGTGGGACCATGTTTTTCGGCCAGATCGAACCAGATGCCCTCGTCCGCGGCCTCGCCGGACCCGGCCCAGGCGGCGCGCGCCTTGGCCTTCTGTTCGGCCATCGCCGCGTCGAAGCCGGCGACATCGACGCCCCGGCCCTTCTCGCGCAGCGCGTCCTGGGTCAGGTCGAGCGGGAAGCCGAAGGTGTCGTAGAGCCGGAAGGCGGTGGCGCCGGGCAGCGGGCTGCCGTCGGGAAGGCGGTCGAGTTCCTCGTCGAGGATCCTGAGGCCGCGATCGAGCGTCGCCTGGAACCGGGTCTCCTCGGAGAGCAGCGTCTCCTCGATCAGCGCCTGGGCGCGGGGCAGCTCGGGAAACGCCCGGCCCATCTGCGCGACGAGCGCCGGGACCAGCCGCCACATCACCGGATCCTGCGCCCCGAGCAGGTGGGCGTGGCGCATGGCGCGGCGCATGATCCGCCGCAGAACGTAGCCGCGCCCCTCGTTGGACGGCAGCACGCCGTCGGCGATCAGGAACGAGGTCGAGCGCAGGTGGTCGGCGATCACCCGGTGGTGGACGCGGCCCGGACCGTCGGGCGCGCCGTCGGTGGCGCTGGCCGAAGCCTCGATCAGGCTGCGCATGAGGTCGGTGTCGTAGTTGTCGTGCTTGCCCTGAAGCACGGCGCCGATGCGTTCGAGCCCCATGCCGGTGTCGATCGAGGGGCGGGGCAGCGGGGTGCGAGCCCCGTCCTCGAACTGCTCGAACTGCATGAACACGAGGTTCCAGATCTCGATGAACCGGTCGCCGTCCTCGTCGGCGCTGCCCGGAGGGCCGCCGGGGATGGAAGGGCCGTGGTCGTAGAAGATCTCCGAGCAGGGACCGCAGGGGCCGGTGGCGCCCATCATCCAGAAATTGTCCGAGGTGGCGATGCGGATGATCCGCTCGTCCGGCAGGCCCGCGACCTTCTTCCACAGGTCGGCGGCAACCTCGTCGTCGTGGTAGACGGTCACCAGCAGCCTGTCACGCGCCAGTCCGAAGTCGCGGGTCAGCAGCTCCCAGGCGAGCGGGATGGCGCGCTCCTTGAAATAGTCGCCGAACGAGAAGTTCCCGAGCATCTCGAAGAAGGTATGATGGCGCGCGGTATAGCCGACGTTGTCGAGGTCGTTGTGCTTGCCGCCAGCCCGCACGCACTTCTGGCTGGTGGCCGCCCGCACGTAGTCGCGGCGCTCCAGCCCGGTGAAGACGTTCTTGAACTGCACCATGCCGGCGTTGGTGAACATCAGCGTCGGGTCGTTGCGCGGCACCAGCGGCGAAGATGGCACGACCTGATGGTCTTCCCTGGCGAAGTAGTCGAGAAAGGTCGCGCGGATGTCGTTCAGGCTCGGCATGTCGTTTCGGTCCCGCATGGGCGAGCGGACGCGCGCGAGAACCTTCCCGTCACACCTCCGCTCCGGCTGGAGCCGGTGTTAGCGCTCCCCCGTGACGCTGTCCATGCCGCCGTCGAGGACCGCCCCGGTTGACGGACGCCCCGCCGAGCAGCGCGCTCACCCATCGCAACACGCCGTAACACGCGTGCAATTCCGGCTATGTGGTTGCGATCACTGGGATTAATGTTGGTTAATCCCCGGTCGGCCCCCCGCAGGCTTCCGGTCGTTACCCGACCTGCCTGCAACAACCGTGGCACCGGACGCACCGGGTCCGGTCGGAACCGCGGGGCGCGCAAGCCCCGCCCGGCCGAGGGGGGCTCGATGCCCCCCGAGGCCGGCCACGGGCCCGAACGGTGGACGCCGGGGCCATCGGCCCCGGTGTCCGCCGCCGGGAGCTGCGTCGGCGGAAGAGTGCGTCGCAGGGTCGGGGGCGGCTAGTCCTCGAGCACCTCGGCGGTCTCGGTGCCGGACATGCCGAAATCGAGGCCGTGGGCAGCGCGCAGCTTGTCCTCGATCTGGAAGGCGATGTCGGGGTTGTCCTTCAGGTAGGTCTTGGCGTTCTCGCGGCCCTGGCCGATGCGCTGGTCGGCGAAGGAATACCAGGCGCCGGACTTCTCGACCACGCCTGCCTTGACCCCGAGGTCGATCAGCTCGCCGCGCTTGGAGATGCCCTCGCCGTACATGATGTCGAACTCGACCTGCTTGAACGGCGGCGCGACCTTGTTCTTCACCACCTTGACGCGGGTGGTGTTGCCGACCACTTCGTCGCGGTCCTTGATCGCGCCGATCCGGCGGATGTCGAGCCGGACACTGGCGTAGAACTTCAGCGCGTTGCCGCCGGAAGTGGTCTCGGGGCTGCCGAACATCACGCCGATCTTCATCCGGATCTGGTTGATGAAGATCACCATGCAGTTGGAGCGGCTGATGGCGGAGGTGAGCTTGCGCATCGCCTGGCTCATCAGCCGGGCCTGGGCGCCGACCTGGGCGTCGCCCATCTCGCCCTCGAGCTCGGACTTCGGGGTGAGCGCCGCGACGGAATCGACGACGACGACCGAGACCGCGCCCGAGCGCACCAGCGTCTCGGTGATCTCGAGCGCCTGCTCGCCGGTGTCGGGCTGGGAGATCAAGAGCTCGTCGATGTCGACCCCGAGCTTCTTGGCATAGACCGGGTCGAGCGCGTGCTCGGCGTCGACGAAGGCGCAGACCCCGCCCGAACGCTGCTCCTCGGCGATGACGTGCAGCGCCAGCGTGGTCTTTCCCGAACTCTCCGGCCCATAGATCTCCACGACCCGCCCCTTTGGCAGCCCGCCGATGCCGAGCGCGATGTCGAGGCCGATCGAGCCGGTCGAGATCGCGGCGATATCGAGCGTCGGCGTCGAGCCGAGCTTCATGATCGAGCCCTTGCCGAAGCTGCGCTCGATCTGCGCCAGCGCGGATTCGAGCGCCTTCTGCTTGTCCATGCCGCGTCTTTCGGAAAAGTCCACCACGGGAGAGTTCATGCTTGCGCCTCTTATTCCACAGTTGTCGGATCGCGGCAATCGGAGCTTCCGTTCACGCCTTGTTCACCACGCCACCATGAGGGCAAAACAGGAACATTGCAACTCAATTTTCAGACTGTCCGAAGGGTTTCCATGCCGAGGTTAACGGAGGCTGAAGCGTCAGCCCTCGAGGTGGTCCTTCACCCGCTGGGTCAGCTCGTTCAGCGTGAACGGCTTGGGCAGGAAGGCCGACCCCGGCACGCCGCTGTCGCCGCCGACGAACGCGTCCTCGGCGTAGCCGGACATGAAGATCACCTTGGTGCCGGGCCGCGCCTTCCGCGCCTCGCGCACCCAGCCCGGACCGTCGAGGCCCGGCATGATCACGTCGGACAGCATCAGGTCGACGTGCAGGTCCGGATCCTCGAGGATCTCGAGCGCCTCCTCGCCCGAAGCGGCCTCGACCACTGTATAGCCGCGCAGCCTGAGCGCCCGCGCGGCGAAGGAGCGCACCGGATCCTCGTCCTCGGCAAGCAGCACGAGGCCACGACCGGTCAGGTCGCGCGGGCGCCGGGTGTCGGGCTCGGGCACGGGCTGGGCCTCGATCCGGTCGTGGGCGGGCAGGTAGATGGTGAAGGTCGCCCCCTGCCCCGGCGGGCTGTCGGCGAAGATGAAGCCGCCGGTCTGCTTGATGATGCCGTAGGCGGTGGAGAGACCGAGCCCGGTGCCCTCACCGACCTGCTTGGTGGTGTAGAACGGCTCGAAGATCTTGTTGAGCTTGCCGTCGGGGATGCCCTGGCCGGAATCCGCCACCTCGATCACCACGTAGTCGCCGCGCAGAACCACGGCGCGGTCGCGGTGCAGGTCGCGGGTCAGGTGCACGTTGCGGGTGGCGATCCGCACCTCGCCGCCGCGCGGCATGGCGTCCCGCGCGTTGACCACGAGGTTCATGATCACCTGCTCGATCTGGCGCTCGTCGACGCGCACCGGCGCGAGGTCGGAGCCGTGCTCGATCTTCAGCGTGACCTTGTCGGTCAGGAGCCGGTTCAAGAGGTGCGCGAGCTCGCTGAGGGTGTCCTGGAGGTTGATGACCGTCGGGCGCAGCGTCTGCTTGCGCGAGAACGCCAGCAGCTGGCGCACCAGCGCGGCGGCGCGGTTGGCATTCTGGCGGATCTGCATCAGATCGCCGTGCTCGACGTCGGCGACCTCGTGGCGCATCAGGAGGAGGTCGCAGTGGCCGTTGATCGCGGTCAGGAGGTTGTTGAAGTCGTGGGCGACGCCGCCGGCGAGCTGGCCCACCGCCTGCATCTTCTGGGACTGGACGAACTGCGCCTCGAGCGTTTTCAGCTCGGTCGCGTCCGACAGCACGGCGAGCAGAGACGGCGCGCCGTCGAGCACGGTGCGGGTGAAGGCGACCTGCAGGAAGATCTCCTGCCCGTCCGAGGTTCCGCGCGCGATCTCGGAGCGGCCGAGCGCCCGGCCGCGGGTGGTGTCGGCGAGACGTTCGGACATCGGGCGGCCGAGACCCTCGAGCAGGTCGGTGATGTTGACGTCGGACCCGGCCCGGTCGCCGAGCAGCTGGCGGGCGGCCTTGTTGGCGTAGGTGAGCCGGCCGGAGGTCTCGAGGCGTGCGAGCGCCACCGGCAGTTCGTCGAGGAAGTGGTCGGGCACGAGACCGGAGACCTCGGCGCCGTCGAGCGGCATCAGCAGCAGATCGCTGTGGCCCTCCGGACCCGGCATCACGACCGCGCGCACCGCCTGACCGCTGCCGGCGAGGACGTGGACGCCGTCCGGGCGCAACGGCAGGTCGGCGAGGATGCCGTCGAGGTGCGTGCGCCCGTCCGCCAGACCGGCAGCGGCGGGGTTGGTGGCCAGAACGCGGCCCTCGGCATCGATGCGCAGCCAGGGGATGCCGGCCTGCTCGAAGCCCGCGACCGGAGGCCGGGGGGCGGCCCGCTCGAACCGCCAGAGCAGCCCGCGCGGGCCATAGCGCGTGACCACCAGGGTATGTTGCCCATCCGGGCCGGTCTCGCTCGCCACGCCGTTGAGGCGGGCCACGCGGGTCAGCCGGTAGCGCGCCGGTCCGAGCGCCTCGAAGTCGCTGGCCAGCCGGGCGGCTGCATTGCGGCCGCTCACGCGGCCCTCGAGGTCGGTCAGCAGCACCGGCTCCGGATGGCCGTCGAAGTGGCGGATGTCCGGCTCGCGCTCGGGCGCGATTCGCAATGCCAGCAGATAGGCGCCGACCACGATCAGCGCCACCGCGAGCGCGGCAGGGATGACCGCCGGCCCGGTCCAGAGCCGGGTCAGCGTCAGTGCGAGCAGCACCGCCCCGGCGCCGGCGAGTGCCGCGCCGGCCCGGATGTCACCGTTCGCCGTCCCCATCTCAGACTGCTTTTCGTACACCGGTCCGTCCTCCGGGAACCAGCTTAGCCGAGATCGGATTTTACAACCACAGGTTTTGTTGGTGGGAACGCGAGAATACTGGCGATTGTCCGGGCGCGCCGCGGTCAGCCCGATTTCGGCGCCCGGAACCGGGCGAAGAAGAACCCGTCACCGCCGTCGAGCGGGCTGAGGCGGCGCGCGCCGTCCGGGCGCCAGGTCGGGTGCCGGGCCGCGAAGGCGGCTGCGCGTGCCTCGTTCTCGCAGGCGAGCAGCGAGCAGGTGGCGTAGACCAGCCGCCCGCCGGGTCTCACCCGCTCGGCGGCGGCGTCGAGGATGCGGTCCTGCAATGGCGGATAGCCTGCCAGCTCCTCGGGGGTGATCCGCCACTTGCCCTCCGGCTTGCGCCGCCACGCGCCGGTACCCGAGCATGGCGCGTCGACCAGCACCAGGTCACAGAACGGTTTCAGCGCAGCCAGCTCGTCGTCGGCGAGGATACGGATCGCGGCGCCGGCGCGGCGGGCGCGGTCGGGCAGGTCGGCCATGCGACGCGGGTTCACGTCCCAGGCGAGCACACGGCCGCGGCCCTGCATCGCGGCGGCGAGCGCGAGGGTCTTTCCGCCACCGCCGGCGCAGTAGTCGAGCACGGTCATGCCGGGACGCGCGCCGCAGGCCTCCGCGACGAGCTGGCTCGACACGTCCTGCAGTTCCACCATCCCTTGCGTGTAGGCGCGGCTGGCGGCGACCGCGCGGGGATTCTCCAGCACCCGGAGCGCGTTCCGGACCAGATCGAGCGGCACCACCTGCACGCCATCCCGCGCCAGGACCACGGTAGCCGCGTCCGGGTTGGTCTTCAGGGTATTGACCCGGAGATCGACCGGGGCGCGGGTCTGCATCGCCGCCATCACCGGCTCGAAGTCCGCACCAAGGGATGCCGCGAGGCCGTCGTGGAGGAAGTCCGGGTAGTCGAGCCGGACCGCCTGGGGGACCGCCGCGGGCGCGCGCGCGAGCGCCGCATGCTCCGCCGCGGTCAGCGGCGCCGGATCGAAACCCTGGCCGGTGAACAGCGCGTCGAGGTCGGCGTCCTCGGCGGCCTGCTGCGCCAGCACGATCGCCCGGCCGGTGTCGCCGCCACCACGCAAGCCGAGGGAGCGACGCCGGCGAAGGCCCTCGTAGACCGAGATCCCTGATCGCGGCCCGATCCTTCGAGCCGGCGAAGCGACTGGACCGCGCCCAGCGGGTCAGCTCGCGTTCGGCCGGCTCGCCCGCGAGGATCGCGTCGAGCAACTCGATGGCGGCGGAGAGGCGGGCGGCGGGGGTCATCGCCGGTGATGTGCCCGCAAACGTCCCCGCTGGCAAGACGGGCCCGCGCCCCATGCAGACGGGACGCCGACAAACAAAAAGGCCGGGCGGCAACCACCCGGCCTGAACAGGAAAGGCTCGCGCCTTCAGGCGGCGACGCGACCGCCGAGCACCTCGTCGACGTCGGCCTGCGCCCTGCGTTCCTCGACGCCGTTGACCGCCGCGACCTCGCGGGTCAGCCGCTCGAGCGCGGCCTCGTAGAGCTGGCGCTCGGAATAGCTCTGCTCGCGCTGGTCGTCGTTGCGGTGCAGGTCGCGCACCACCTCGGCGATCGAGATGAGATCGCCCGAGTTGATCTTCTGCTCGTACTCCTGCGCCCGGCGCGACCACATGGCGCGCTTGACCCGCGCCCGCCCCTTCAGCGTATCCATCGCCCGCTCGACGATGTCGGCGGACGACAGCGCCCGCATCCCGACCGAGGAGGCTTTGGCGATCGGCACCCGCAGCGTCATCTTGTCCTTCTCGAAGGAGATCACGAACATCTCGAGCCTGAGGCCGGCAACCTCCTGTTCATCTATGGAGACGATCCGACCGACCCCGTGCGCCGGATAGACAACAAAATCGTTGGGACGGAATTCCGTCGCCTTCCTGGTCTTGCTCATGTTTGCGTCTTATCCTTCTGACTGACGCCGGACTTTTGCCACCGCCGCGCCGACAGAAACCTGACCGGTTGGGGCACAACCTGCCTGGAATCCTGATCGGGGCGAAACAATTTCTGATCCAGTTGCTCTGGATCCTGTTCCCGGACGCGCTTGTTTAGATACCCTATATAGCAGAAAATCAGCTTGGTGGGAAGCCAAACCGTATTCAAGGCACTTGAGATAGAGGGCGAACGCAAACGTTTCAACCCCCGGTAGGCTCCCGAAACCGCGGGGTTGACAGCGATATGAGCGACAAAGTCCGGCCGAAGTCGGTCAGCCGCCCTCGCCGGGAGCCTCGGAGAACAACGACATCTTGCCGGCCTCGCCGTCGCGTTCGTCGGCGTCGGGCAGCGGATCCCGGCGGGTGACCAGAACCGGCCAGTTCTCCGCGTACTTGCGATTGAACTCGACCCAGGTCTCCATGTCGGGCTCGGTATCGGGCTTGATCGCGTCCACCGGGCACTCCGGCTCGCAGACGCCGCAGTCGATGCATTCGTCGGGATGGATGACGAGCATGTTCTCGCCCTCGTAGAAGCAATCCACCGGACATACTTCGACGCAGTCGGTATATTTGCAGGCGATGCAGTTCTCGGTCACGATATAGGTCATCGGATCCAGGCCTCGATCGGTTCGCTTTTCACGCAGCCTGTCACACTCCGTAGACCCCTATCTATCAGCCTTCGGGACGGGTTCAAGGCCGTCGCCGGCCGGTATCCCGGTCGCGTCTAGGTCGGCATAGAGCGTGCGCGCTTCAGGCGCGGGACCGCGCCGCGCGCCAAGTGCCAGGATGCGAATCGCGCGAACCTCGCCGCCCTGCGCGAAGCTCAGGCCGTCGCCGACCCTGACCGGGGCCGAGGGCTTCACCACCCGCACCGCGTTGACCCGGACCGCGCCTGCGGCAATGCGCCTCGCGGCCAGGGCCCGCGACCGCGCGAAGCGGGCGTGCCAGAGCCACTTGTCGAGGCGGATCGTGGTCTGCGGCTCCATTGGCCCCGCGCCTGCTCCGGAGATCGGGCCAGGCACCCGTCAACTGCGAAGCTTCAGCGCCATCAGCGCCGCGAAAGGATTGTCCGGGTCGACCGGCTTTTCCGGACGCGGCGGTCGCGCCTCGGCGGCCGGGCGATCGGCCGGTTTGCCGCGTCCCTTTCCCCTGTCCTTGCCGCGTTCCTTCGCCTCGGCGCCGCCGTTTCGCCCCTTGCCGGGCTTGCGCTCGCCACCGGTCCGCCGACCGCTCTTGCCCTGGCTCTCGTCCCGCGGTCCCCGGTTCGTCGGGCGGCGGGCGCCGCGCGTGAACACGAAGAACACCTCGGTATCCTCCGGTGCCTCGAATTGCGGATCCGGCAAAGGGATTTCCGGCGGCGCCGGCGCGGGAACGGGAGCCTCCGGCGGCTCCACGATCGGCACGTCGGGTTCGGTCGGTTCGGTCGGTTCGGGCACCTCCTGGGGCTGCGGCACCGGCGCGTCGGGACTGTCGGGAATCGGCACGTCCGGGGTATCGGGAACCGGGATGTCCGGCTCGGGCAGGTCCGGCTCGGGCAGGTCGGGCTCGGGCAGGTCGGGCTCGGGGTCGCCTGCCGCAGGCGCCACGGCAGCTTCGACGCTGGCGTCCGGCCCCGTGGGGGCGCCCCCCCGAGTCGACCGCCCCGCCGGCCGCCTCGGCCGGTGCCGGGGCCGCCGGCGCCGGCTTGCGCTTCGGCCTCGTGCCTTCCGTGGCAGCGTAGCCGAGCCCCTGCATCAGCCGCGCGAACTGCTCGAGCGTCAGGCCGGTGATCGAGAGCATGTCCGCCGTCGCCTCGAACCCCGCGCGCGCATCGAGGTTGCGTGTCATGTCGGCCAGTCGCTCGAGCATGTCGATGCGGATCGCCCGGTCGCCCGCCAGCCGGTAGCCGGCGCGCGGATAATACCCTGCCGGCGCGTCCGGCACCGCCGCGACGGTGACGAGGCCCGGCGGCGGCGCCTCGGGGAACACATCGAAGCCCTCGGCCAGCGACCAGAGCACCAGCCGCAGGCGGGTCGGCGCCGGTTTCAGGAGCAGCGGCATGAACACCGTATGCTGCCCGAAGCGGACGCCGTGCTTGCGCAGGCTTGCCCGGCTCTCCTGGTCGAGCCCCTTGACGTCGTCGGCGATCTCGAGCCGGGGCACCACGCCGAGCGCCTCCACCAGACGGAACGCGATGCCGCGGGCCATGCCGGTCAGCGCCTCGTCGTCGCGCAGCGCAACCAGCGGCTGGAACAGGGCGGCAATCTTGCGGTCGATCCAGTGGCCGAGGCGGCGCTTGACCTTCTCGGCGATCTCGGGGGCCGCCTCGTCGTCCACGAACGGCTGCACCTGCGGGCTCAGCGCATCGGCGCCGGCGACGAGCTTGCCGACCGCGTGCTCGCCCCACATCAACCCACCCTGCTCGGTCACGTCGATCTCGGTATCGGGCGCGTTGTAGAACTTGTCCGCGCGCAGCGAGAAGGCGGGCGCGAGCGCGGCGATGCCCACGGCACGCAAGGTTCGGGCCTGGTCCGCATCGGCTGTGGGGTCGAGCCGGAATCGAAATCCTTCGAGCCGGCCGATGAACTGGTCCTCGACCCTGACCTCGCCGTTCTCAGTGACAGTCGCCACCAGGCTCTCCTTCTGCTTCAACCCGCGCATCAGCACCGAGGTGCGCCGGTCGACGAACCGCTGCGTCAGCTGCACGTGGAGCGCATCCGACAGCCGGTCTTCTACCGCACGGGTCTCGTCACGCCAATGGTCTGCGTCATCGACCCAGGCCCCGCGCTGGGCCACGAACGTCCATGTGCGGATATACGCCAACCGCTTGGACAACGCATCGATGTCTCCGTCGGTTCGATCGATCCGCGCGATCTGTCGCGCCAGCCAGTCGGTCGGGATGCCGCCGCCGTCCTGCAGGAAGTGGAACAGGCGCACGCAGAGGCTCGCGTGCTCGCTCGGGCTCACCTTGCGAAAGTCGGGAACCTGGCAGACCTCCCAGAGCAGTCGCACATCGGCAGGGCCGCCGAGCCGGCGACGCACGTCCGGCATCGCCACCAGATCCTTCAGCGTCGCGAGGTCGTCGGCCTCGCGCGCGCGCTGCAGGTCTGGGTGGTCGGTGGGCGCCTCGAGACTCGAGATCAGGCGCTCGGGGCTGCCGAAATCGAGCGCCGAGTTGCGCCACTGCAACCGCGCCAGCGGGCGGAACCGGTGATTCTCGATCGCCTCGACCACCTCGGGCTCCAGCGCGCTCGCCTCGCCGGTGACGCCGAAGGTGCCGTCGGTGGTGAAGCGTCCCGGCCCGCCCGGCGATCTGGGCAAGCTCGTTCGGAGCGAGGTGCCGGTGCCGGCGGCCGTCGAACTTCACGAGGCCCGAGAACGCGACATGGCTGATGTCGAGGTTCAGCCCCATGCCGATGGCGTCGGTCGCCACCAGATGATCGACGTCGCCGTTCTGGTAGAGCGCCACCTGCGCGTTGCGGGTCCGCGGGCTGAGCGCGCCCATCACCACCGCGGCACCCCCGCGCTGGCGGCGGATCAGCTCGGCGATGGCGTAGACGTCCTCGACCGAGAAGCCGACCACGGCGCTCCGCGGCGGCATCCGGCTGATCTTGCGCACGCCGGTGTAGGACAGCTTCGAGAACCGCTCGCGGCGCATCATCTGCTGGCCCGGCACCAGGCTCGCGATCCGCGCCCGCATGGTGTCGGAGCCCAGAAACAGCGTCTCGTGCCGCCCGCGCGCGTTCAGGAGCCGGTCGGTGAAGACGTGCCCGCGGTCGAAGTCGCCGGCGAGCTGGATCTCGTCCACCGCGAGGAAATCCGCGCCGATATCGACCGGCATCGCCTCGACGGTGCACACCCAGTAGGCGGCGCGCGGCGGCACGATGCGCTCCTCGCCGGTGACGAGCGCCACGACCGACGGCCCGCGCAGGCTCACGATCCGGTCGTAGACCTCCCGGGCGAGCAGGCGCAGCGGCAGGCCGATGACGCCGGTGCGGTGCGCCAGCATCCGCTCGATCGCGTAGTGGGTCTTGCCGGTGTTGGTCGGCCCGAGAACCGCCGTGACCCGGGCGTCGCCGTCGAATGCCATTCGTCAGATCTCCGCGGCGCCGGCTCTCAGAGCTCGGCTTCCCCCGTCATGCGCTCCAGCCGCGTGGCGGCCTGGTTGATGTCCGGCTGGTTGGGGTTGAGGGCCTGGACCTCGTGCAGCGCCTCGAGCGCCAGCTCGGTCTCTCCGATCGATTCGAGGATGAAGGCGAGACCCGCGAGCGCTCCGAAATGGCGCGGGTTGAGCACGAGAACGTGCTCGATGTCGGCGATCGCCAGCGAATATTCCCCCATCAGGTAGAACGTGGTGGCGCGCGCGTTCCAGCCTTCCGCGAAGTCCGGCGCATGGTCGATCAGCGCGCTGAAGTGCTGGACCGCCAGCGGATAGTCCCCGGCCTCGAGCGCGGCATTGCCGCGGCTGAGCAGGAGATCCATCGACGGCGAGCCGGACTGCGACCAGATCCGGCTGATCTCGCTTTCGATCCGCTGCCAGTCCTCGCGGCCCGGCTGCTTCAGTTCGGCAAACAGCTCGTCGAGCTTTGCCGAATTGCCCTCGACGCCCTGCGCCGGCGCGGGACTGCCGAGGCACAACCCGGCGGCGACGATGATGGCCAGTTGACGCTTTTGAAACCCTCGCATGCATCTTAGATTAGCGATCCGTTGCCAGAAATCGAGGGCCGCGCGCCCACCATCCGGAGAGAAACATGAGCGAGATCGTCAATGGTGCCGTCAGGGCTTTGAACGAACGGCTCGGCGGCGAGGGTCTCGGCGGCACGGTGAAGTTCGTCATCGAGGACGAAGGCGTCGTCACCATCGACGATTCGGGCGCTGCGGCCGGTGACGGCGATGCCGATTGCACGCTGACCGCCAGCGCCGGGACCTTCCAGGCGCTGCTCGCCGGCGACATCGACCCGACCGCGGCGTTCATGAGCGGCCAGCTTGCGGTCGACGGCGACATGGGCCTCGCCATGCAACTCGCCAGCCGGCTGGGATGACAGCCGCGATGACAGCCGCGGTGACTCCGGGCGCGCCCTTTCACGCGGACGTCGCCGACGCGCCGCCCGGCGCGCAGGCCTACTGGCTGACCGCCACCGACGGCGTGCGGCTGCGCGTGGTCGTCTGGCGCGGCGGCGAGCGCGGGACCGTGGTGATCTTCCCGGGCCGCACCGAGTTCGCGGAAAAGTACGGCCGGGTCGCCGGCGCTCTCGTCGCGCGCGGGCTCGCGGTCGTGGTGATCGACTGGCGTGGCCAGGGCCTTGCCGACCGGCACCCGCGCGACGCCATGCTCGGCCACGTTCAGGATTTCCGCGACTACCAGCACGACGTCACGGCACTGATGGCGCTCGAGGCCGAGCTCGACCTGCCCGGGCCACGCTATCTCGTCGCCCACTCGATGGGCGGCTGCATCGGCCTGCGGACGCTGCTCGAGCGGGCCGAGTTCTGCGGCGCGATCTTCTCCGCGCCGATGTGGCACCTGCAGATGAAGGCCGCGACCCGCGAGCTCACCTCGAAGATGACCCACCTCGCCAACAGCATCGGACTCGGCGGCCGGCTGATGCCGGGCGCACGGGCACAGCCGACGGCGCTTTCGATAAGCTTCGAGGGGAACGCGCTGACCTCCGACCGTCCCACCTTCGACTGGTGCGTGGCGCAGATCACCGCGCATCCCGAGCTCGCGCTCGGCGGCCCCTCCATGCAGTGGACCTATGCGGCGCTCGAGGAAATGGCGCGGCTCTACGTCGCGCCGCTGCCCCGGATACCGGTGCTGGTGATGGTGGGGACCGAGGAGACCGTGGTCTCGACCAGCGTGATCCGCAGCCAGGTTGCGAAGATGGCCGAGGGCGATCTGCTGGAACTCGACGGGGCGCGCCACGAGATCTTCATGGAGCGCCCCGGGATCGTGTCCGAGGTATGGCGCCGGATCGACGCCTTCCTCGCCGCGGTTCCGCCGCAGCGAGGCTATGCGGCGGCCACCGGAAGCTGACTTCCGGGTGGCCCCAGCCTTCAGGCCACGTCGCTGAGGACGCGCGCCAGATCGAACAGCCGACGACGCTGCGCCTCGGGGATGGCGTAGTAGGAGCGGACCAGCTCCAGTGCCTCCTTGTCGGCGAGAAGATCGCCGCGCTCGCCACCGACCGCCGGAGCCTCGTGGGCACCCTCCTCACCCTCGAAGCCCTCGAAGAAGAAGCTGATCGAGACGTCGAGCGCCTGGGCGATATCCCAAAGCCGCGACGCGCTGATCCGGTTCATCCCGGTCTCGTACTTCTGGATCTGCTGAAACTTGATGCCGACGATGTCGCCCAGTTGCTGCTGGGTCATTCCGACCATCCACCGGCGATGGCGAACCCGCTTGCCGACATGGACGTCTACGGGATGCTTCATCATGGTGCTCCGCTCTCTTGCTTTCAATCGCTGCTGCCGTTGCCTGAACACCATGCAGATATCATGCCAAGCGCACAAACCAAGGGTGTTGCGCCGCCTCGCCACTCAATCAGCGGTAATCCCCTGCGCAAAGCCCCGGATTTCATTGCAATCAGAGGGAGACCGCAGGCGGGTTTCCCATTGCGAAACACAACCTGACCGTGAAACGCAAAAAGGTTTGCAAATTGCAAACGCGCCCTGCGAAAGTTTTCAGGCGCTCGCGCGCGCCTGCCGCTTGCGCTCGTGCGGGTCGAGGAACCGCTTGCGCAGGCGCACGTGCCGGGGGGTGACCTCGACCAGTTCATCGTCCTCGACGTAGGCGATCGCCTGTTCAAGGGTCAGGCGAACCGGGGTGGTCAGGCGCACCGCCTCGTCGGTGCCCGAGGCCCGGACGTTGGTCAGTTTCTTGCCCTTGAGCGGATTCACCTCGAGATCGTTGTCCCGGCTGTGCTCGCCGAGGATCATGCCGGAGTAGACCTGCTCGCCGGAGCCGATGAAGAACTTGCCGCGATCCTCGAGGTTGAAGATGGCATAGGCCACCGAAACGCCGTCCTCGATCGAGATCAGCACGCCGGTCCGCCGGCCGGGGATCGGCCCGCGAAACGGCTGCCAGGAGTGGAACACCCGGTTGAGCACCCCGGTGCCGCGGGTGTCGGTGAGGAACTCGCCGTGGTAGCCGATCAGGCCGCGCGACGGCACCAGTGCCACCATGCGGGTCTTGCCGCCGGCGCCGGTGCGCATCTCCGACAGCTCGCCCTTGCGCTGGGAGAGCTTGTCGACGACGACCCCGGAAAACTCCTCGTCGACGTCGATGGTGACTTCCTCGATGGGCTCGAGGCGCTGGCCGCTCTCCTCGCGGAACAGCACGCGCGGACGCGACACCGAAAGCTCGAACCCCTCGCGCCGCATGTTCTCGATCAGCACGCCCATCTGCAATTCGCCGCGCCCCGACACCTCGAAGGCGTCGCCGCCGGGGGTGTCGGCGACGCGGATCGCCACGTTGGTCTCGGCCTCGCGCATCAGCCGCTCGCGGATCACCCGGCTCTGCACCTTGTCGCCGTCGCGGCCGGCGAGCGGCGAATCGTTGATGCCGAAGGTGACGGAGATGGTCGGCGGGTCGATCGGCTGGGCGGGCAGCGGCTCGGAGACGGCAAAGTCGGCGATGGTGTCGGCGACGGTGGCCTTCGACATGCCGGCGAGGCTGACGATGTCGCCGGCCTCGGCCCGCTCGATCGGGGTGCGGGCGAGGCCGCGGAAGGCAAGGATCTTCGAGACGCGGAACCGCTCGATCTCGGCACCGTCCCGGCTCAGCGCCTTCACGGTCTGGCCGGTCCTGACACTTCCCGCCTCGATGCGGCCGGTAAGCAGGCGGCCGAGAAACGGGTCGGCGGCGAGCGTGGTCGCGAGCATCGCGAAGGGCGCGTCGGTGTGCGCCACCTGGGCGGGGGCGGGCACGTGGTCGAGGATCAGCTGGTAGAGCGCAGTCAGGTCCTGGCGCGGGCCGTCGAGCTCGGTGTCGGCCCAGCCGGCGCGGCCGGAGGCGTAGAGCACGGGGAAGTCGAGCTGTTCCTCATTGGCGTCGAGCGCCACGAAGAGGTCGAACACCTCGTTGAGCGCACGGTCCGGCTCGGCGTCGGGCTTGTCCACCTTGTTGAGCACCACGATCGGGCGCAGACCCAGCGCCAGCGCCTTGGCGGTGACGAACTTGGTCTGCGGCATCGGGCCTTCGGCCGCGTCCACCAGCAGCACCACGCCGTCGACCATGCCGAGGATGCGCTCGACCTCGCCGCCGAAGTCGGCGTGGCCGGGGGTGTCGACGATGTTGATGCGGTGGCCGTGCCACTCGACGCTGGTGGCCTTGGCCAGGATGGTGATGCCGCGCTCGCGCTCCAGATCGTTGGAATCGAGCGCCCGCTCCACCGTCGCCTGGTTCTCGCGAAAGGTGCCGGACTGCTTCAGCAGCGCGTCGACCAGCGTGGTCTTGCCATGATCGACGTGCGCGATGATCGCGATGTTGCGGATATCCATGTCTGGGGTGCCTTCGAGCCCGGGTCGCGCGCTCCATAGGCGCGGCACGGGGAAAAGGCAACGGTCAAACGCCGGCGCGAAGCCGGGGTGAGCAGGTTGGGGCGGGATGGGCAAGTGTCTGCTTTGAAAGCGAAAGGTATCGAGGTCAACCCACTGTCGATCGGTGTTAGAGACTATGTCCCGATCGGGGGTCCTCGTGCGCAATGCACGGCGGCGACAAGGCCGCCCGTCGCGCTGCCGGCTTGTTTGCGACGATGCTTCTGGCAGGGATGAAGCAACCATCCCGAAGATCAGGTGAATCCTGCAGCCGTGATTCACTAAAGATTATTAAATCTTAATCCATCTGTTTTCAAAGACATACCCGAGATTTCGCGCGCGAAATGCGCCATTTCGCACCGGTCGCCGCACCCTTCCCCGCCGCAGGCTCCGGCAGAGGCAACCTCACTTCTTCCCCCACGGAAACCAGCCGTGCAGCGTGATGACGGCGAGGCCGAGCACTGCCGCCAGCACCGCGATCGGCCAGAGACCGTTGCCGCAGGCGAGGCCGATCGCCGCGGACAGCCACATCACCGCGCCGGTGGTCAGGTTCTTCACCTTGCCCTGCGACATCACGATCATGCCGGCGGCAAGGAAGGCAACGCCGGCGGTCAGCGCCTCGACGAGGCGCACCGGGTCCATGCGGATCTCGTCGCCGCGACCGCTGTAGAGTTCGACGAGATGCAGGGTGATCAGCGCGTAGCTGGCCGCGGCCAGACCGACCAGCATGTGGGTCCGCAGGCCGGCGGCGTGCTCGGTCGCCTCGCGCTCATAGCCGATCAGCGCGCAGAGCAGCGCGGCGCCGACGAGACGCAGCACGATGACGGGCAAGGGAAGCGCCAGCCCGCCAAAAAATTCCTGCTCAAGCATCCTGGTCGCGGAACGCGCGGGTCGGCGGCCGGTTCCCGGCGCGGTGGCCGTGCCCCGGGTCAAAGGGCGCTGGTGATGCCGCCGTCGACATAGAGGATGTGGCCGGTGACGAAGCTCGCGGCGTCGGAGACGAGGAACACCGCGGCGCCCACCAGTTCGTCCACGTTCCCCCAGCGGCCGAGCGGTGTGCGCCTGGCGAGCCAGCCGGAGAACTCGGCGTCGGCGACGAGGGCGGCGTTGAGCTCGGTGCGGAAGTAGCCGGGACCGAGGCCGTTGACCCGGATGCCGTGGCGGCCCCAGTCGGTGGCCATGCCCTTGGTCAGCATCTTCACCGCGCCCTTCGAGGCGGTGTAGGGCGCGATGCCGGTCCGGGCGAGCTCGCTCTGGACCGAGCAGACGTTGACGATGGCGCCGCGGCCGCGCGGGATCATGTGACGCGCGACCGCCTGGCCGACGTGGAAGACGCTGTCGAGGTTGGTGCGCATCAGGCGGGACCAGTCTTCTTCGGCGAAGTCCTCGAGCGGCGTGCGGTGCTGGATGCCGGCGTTGTTGACGAGAATGTCGATCGGACCGACGTCGCGCTCGACCGTTGCGACCGCTTCGGCAGCGGCGGCGTGGTCGGTGACGTCGAAGACCGCCAGCGTCGGCTCCGCGCCGTCGTCGCGAAGGTCGGCGGCGGCCCCGGCGAGGCGATCGGCGTCGCGGCCGTTGAGCACGATCCGGGCGCCGGCGCCGGCGAGGCCGCGGGCGATCGCGAGGCCGATGCCGCGGCCGGAGCCGGTGACGAGCGCGGTGCGGCCGGAGAGGTCGAAGAGCTGGGCGGGGGTCATGCGGGCAAGCTCCTTCAGGCCGTGGCGGCGGTGAGGTCCATGCCGGTGATCACCGCCTCGACCTGCTCGACGGTGGTGGTCTTCGGGTCGATGTCGTCCGCGACCACCTTGCCTCGGCGCATCACGACGATGCGGTCGACCACCTGGAAGACGTGATGGATGTTGTGGGCGATGAAGATGCAGGAATGCCCCGAGTCGCGCGCGCCGCGCACGAAGTTCAACACGCCCTGGGTCTCGGCGACGCCGAGGTTGTTGGTCGGCTCGTCGAGGATGATCAGATCGCTGTCGAAGTGCATCGCGCGGGCGATCGCCACCGCCTGGCGTTCGCCGCCCGACAGCGAGCCGATCGGCGTGGTCGGCGGGATGTTCTTCTCGATGCCGACCTGGCGCAGCAGCCCGGCCGCGACCGTGTTCATCTTTTCCTGATCGAGGCTGCCGAGGAAGCCGGGCCCCTTGATCGGCTCGCGGCCGAGGAAAAGGTTGCGGGCGATCGAGAGCTGGGTGACCAGCGCGGAATCCTGATAGATCGTCTCGATGCCTTGCGCGATCGCGTCGGTGGTGCTCTGGATCGAGACCTTCTTGCCGCGGATGTAGATGTCGCCGCTGGTGACGGGCACGGCGCCAGAGAGCACCTTGATCAGGGTGGACTTGCCGGCGCCGTTGTCGCCGAGCAGCCCGACGATCTCGCTCTCGCGCACCGACACCGTCACGTCGTCGAGCGCCTGGACCCGGCCGTAGAACTTGGAGATGTGCTCCATGCGGATGAGGTCGGCCATGCGTATCAGGTCCCCGCGTTGTGGCGGCGTTCGAGCCACGAGTGCAGGGCCATCATCCCGAGGATGATCGCGCCCACGAAGATGTTGTAGGCAAGCCCCGGCACGCCGACCAGCACGATGCCGTTGCGCATCACCCTGAGGATCAGCGTGCCGATGACGGTGCCGAGGATGGTGCCGCGGCCGCCGGTCAGCACGGTGCCGCCGATCACCACCATGGCGATGACCTCGAGCTCGTAGCCGGTACCGCTGTTGGGGTTGGCCGCCGAAGTGCGGATCGAGGAGATCATGCCGGCGAAGGCGGCCATGGTGGCGGTGAGCATGAAGAGCGCGATCTTGGTGCGCTGAACCTTCACGCCGCGGGCGAGGGCGGCCTGGGCATTGCCGCCGGAGGCCTGGATCCAGTTGCCGGCCTTGGTGCGGGTCAGGACGTAGCCGAGGACGACGGCGGCTCCGATGAACCAGAACAGCGAGGCGTAGATGCGGAACGGGCCGACGTAGAAGTCGCCGACGAGGACGTCGGCCAGCAGCGAGCCGCTGGCGTCCCAGGTGCGCTGGGGAAAGCCGTCGGTGATGTAGAGCGCGGTGCCGCGCACCACGAGCAGCATGCCGAGCGTGACGAGGAAGGACGGGATCTTCAGCCGGGTGACGAAGAGGCCGTTCACCAGCCCGATGCCTGCCGCCCCCAGCATCGCGAGCAGGAAGGAGAGCCCGAGCGACGAGGTGCCGCTGTTGTAGAGCGTCCACATCAGCACCGGCGCGAAGCCGAACACCGACCCGACCGAGAGGTCGAACTCGCCCGAGGTCATCAGCAGTGTCATCGCCAGCGCGATCAGCCCGAGTTCCACCGTGAAGGTCAGGGTATTCGAGACGTTGAGGGCCGAGAGGAAATTCGGATTGATCGACCAGAACACGATCAGTTCGACGATGAGCAGAACCAGCGGGCCGAATTCGGGCATGGCGACGAGGCGCTGCAGAAGCGTGCGGTTTTCCAAGGCGATGCTCTCGGGAGATGCGAGGAGGGACCGAGCAGGCCGGTCCCTCGGGGATGTCAGGCTGCGGATCAGTTGCTCGACAGGATGTCGTCGTAGACCTGGGCCTGGTCCTTTTCGTAGAGCGCGCCGGTGATGACGTCGAAGCCGGCCGGTGTGCCGCCCGCCTCCATCGCCGCGAGCGACAGCGCCACGTAGCTCGTCGCCTGCGGGTCCTGCCACTGGGCGGCGTTGACGTAGCCGTTCAGCACCTCCTGCGTGGTGTCGAGCGAGTTCCCCCAGCCGACCACGGGGATGGCGCCCGCCTCGATGCCGACCTGATCGAACACGCGCTTGATCGAGCCGGTGACCAGATCGCCGAGGCCGATGATCGCGTTGATCTTGTCGTGGTTGGCGGTGAGATAGTCGGTCATGCGGGTGATGACCTCGCCCTGGTCGAGGGTCGCCTCGGTCACCTCGTAGGTGATGCCGAGCGGCTCGAACACCGACTTGATCCCCTCCTCCTCCTGCACGCCGTAGGTAGCGCCGGGGATCTCGACCGGCATCCAGACGAAGTCGCCCTTCTTCACCAGGTCGTGGTCGACGAGGTACTGCGCCCAGTTGTGCCCGAAGGTGACGTTGTCGCCGCCGACGTAGGCGTCGAACGGCGCGGTCGGGTCGGGGGTGTTGAAGTTGATGATCGGGATGTCGGCCTCGACCGCTTCGCCGGCGACCTCGACGAGGCTGCCCGGATCGGGCGAGGTGGTGGTGATGCCGTCGGCGCCCGCGGCGATGGCGGCGCGGATCGCCTCCTGCTGGGCGGCGACGTCGCCGTTGTGGAACGAGGTGTTGACCGTGTTGCCGGTGTCCTCGGCCCACTGGTTGGCGCCGGCGAGGAAGTAGGTCCAGACCGGATCGGCGGGCGAGCCGTGCGAGATCCAGTAGAAGGTCTTGGCGCTGGCGGCCTGGGCGAGGCCGAGGGCCATCGCGCCGGCAAGAAGCGCGCCGGTGAGCCGTTTCATGTGGTATCCTCCCTGTTTTCGTTTGCGGTTCGAGCCCGCGAGCGAGACCCTGCCCCGCGGCGGCGGGGATTTCAACTGGTTGAGTGTCCTCGCCAGGTGAATCCCGTGATCCGGCGCGGTTGTCTGGCGGTCGCTAGCTGTGACGGCGAGACCCGGCCATCGAGGCCACTGGCTCGCCGTTCGGTTAAGCCCGGCGAATACGCCCGGTACCTGCGCTGAACTGCCGCATCCGGCTGGCGACGGCTGGACCGGGCGTGCGTTGCACATTCTGCGTCGAACATCCCTCTGGAGGTCGCCTGTGAAACTTTCCGTTCTCCGAACCGCTCTGGTCGCCATGCTGCTCGGTTTCGCGACCGCGGCCTCCGCGCATCCCGGCCATGCGGCGGGTGGCGGATTCCTCACCGGGTTCCTGCACCCGCTCACCGGCCCCGACCACGTCGCGGCGATGGTGGCGGTCGGTCTCTGGGGCGCCTTTCTCGGGGCTCCGGCGATCTGGCTGCTCCCGATCACCTTCCCGCTGGTGATGGCGATCGGCGGCGCGCTCGGCGCTCGCCGGCGTGCCGATATCGTCGATCGAGACCGGCATCGCCGCCTCGGCGATGGTGCTCGGTGTGGCGGTGCTGATGGCCTTGCGCCCGCCGCTCTGGGTTGCCGGGGCGGCGGTCGGCTTCTTTGCCATCTTCCACGGATACGCGCATGGCACGGAGATGCCGCTGGCCGCGAGCCCGGTCGCCTATGCCGCCGGCTTCGTGGTGGGCACCGGGCTGCTGCACCTTTGCGGCATCTCGGTCGGCCTGCTCGCCCGCTCGCGCACCGGCGCCGTCGCGGTGCGCGGCATCGGCGGGGTGATCGCGGTCGCCGGCCTCGGGTTCCTGACCGGCGCGCTGTAGAGCGGCGCGCCGCATGCGCGGGTCCAACCCGATGCGCCGCGTCAGGCGGATTCTATCGCGCCGGTGATCAGGCCGGTGACTTCCTCGGGCGAGGTGGCGACGACCGGCTTGTCGGCGACTTTCTGGCCACGGCGGAGCACGGCGACGCGGTCGCAGGTCTCGAACACGTCGGGCATGCGGTGGCTGATCAGGATGACGGCGTGGCCGGCGGCCTTGAGGCGGCGGATCAGGTCGAGGACCTCGGCCACCTGACGGACGCTGATCGCGGCGGTCGGCTCGTCCATCAGCACCAGCCTGGGGTCGGAGAGGCGAGTGCGGGCGATGGCCACCGCCTGGCGCTGGCCGCCGGACATGGTCTTCACGAGGTCGCGGGGGCGGGTCTCGGACTTCAGTTCGGCGAAGAGTTCGCCGGCGCGGGCATACATTGCCCCCCGGTCGAGGAAACGGAACGGGCCGATGCGGCGGACGAGCTCGCGGCCGAGGAAGACGTTCATCGCGGCGGGGAGGTTGTCGCAGAGCGCGAGATCCTGGTGGACGATCTCGATGCCCTTCTCGCGGGCGTCCAGCGGCCGGGAGAACCGCACGGCCTCGCCGTCGAGGAACATTTCGCCGGCCGAGGGCGGGAAGCTTCCGGCGATGATCTTGACGAGGGTCGACTTGCCGGCGCCGTTGTCGCCCATCAGGCCGAGCACCTCGCCGGGGGCGAGGTCGAGATCGACGGCGTGGAGCGCCTGGATGGCGCCGAAGTGCTTGGCGATGCCGCGCAGGCGCAGGACCTCGGCCATCACGCCCTCCGCCGCGCGGCGGCGTACTGGTCGAAGGCGACGGCGGCCACGAGGATCACGCCGATGACGATCTGCTGGATGAACGGCGAGACGTTGAGCAGCACGAGGCCGTTGCGCAGCACGCCGATCAGCAGCGCGCCGACCACGGTGCCGAACACCCCCCCTACCCCGCCGAACAGCGAGGTGCCGCCGATCACCACCGCGGCGATCACGTCGAGCTCGAGCCCGAGTCCGGCGACGGCTTCCGCCGAATTCAGCCGCGCCGACAGCAGGAACGAGCCGAGGCCGCAGAAGAAGCCGACGATCACGTAGACGAGGAAGGTGACGCGGCGGGCGTTCACGCCATTGAGGTTCGCGGCCGGAGCATTGCCGCCGACCGCGTAGACGTGGAGGCCGAAGCGGGTGTGGCGCAGCACGATGTGGGCGATGATCGCGGCGAGGATGAAGATGATGACGGGAACCGGGACGCCCTCGATGCGCCCCTGGCCCCACCAGGTGTAGGCGGGGCTGAAGCCCGAGATCGGACCGCCGCCCGAGAGCAGGAGCGCCGCGCCGCGCCAGGCGGTGAGGCCGCCGAGGGTGACGACGAAGGGCGGCACCTTGAGCCGGGTGATCGCCCAGCCCTGCAGCGCGCCCGCCGCGATCCCGACGCCGGCGGCGGCGAGGAAGGCGAGGTAGACCGGGTTGCCCGCGTCCGCCGCGGCGCCGACCGCGAAGCGGCTCTCGAGCCCGCCCTTGGAGACGTAGGCGGCGGCGAGACCGGTCAGCGCCACCAGCGAGCCCACCGAAAGGTCGATGCCGGCGGTGAGGATCACGAAGGTCATGCCGATGGCGATCAGGCCCGAGAGCGAAACCTGGCGCAGGATGTTCATCAGGTTCAGCGGATGCAGGAAGTTCGGCTGCAACACCGAGAAGACCACGATGAGCAGGACCAGGAAGATCAGCGCCGAATAGCGCGCGGCGAAGTCGATCGGATCGCGGCGCGAGGGCGCGAGCCCGGCCAGGGCGTCGTCGTGGGACATCTTGAGGTCAGGGCTTTGCGTTGAAGGGCCGGCGCGCTGGGGCGCGCCGGCCCGGGATCGGGATGGAGACCGGGATCAGCTCGCCTCGCCGAGGCGCTCGGCCTGGTCGAGGTTGTCCTTGGTGATGGCGATCGGGGTCAGCAGCAGCAGCGGCTCGGGCTTGGTGCCGTCGCGCAGGTAGGCGACCATCTCGTCCATCGCCGTGCGGCTCTGACCGCCGGGCATCTGCTCGATGGTGGCGAGAAGCCCGCCGTCGCGCACGCTCGCCAGCGCCTCGGGCAGCGCGTCGAAGCCGATGATGGCGATCTCGAGCCCCTGCTCCTGCACCACCTGCAGCGCGCCGAGCGCCATGTCGTCGTTCGCCGCGACGATCACGTCGGGGGGCGAATCGAGGCCGGCGAGGATCGACTCGGTCACGCTCGCGCCTTCCTCACGCGCGAAGTTGGCGGTCTGCTCGGCGACGAAGTTGTACTTGTCCGACATCGAGTCGAGCACGTCGTGCACGCCCTTGTTGCGATCGATCGCCGGGCTGGAGCCGGGCTGGCCCTGCAGGTTCACGATGCGCGCGCCGTCCGGGAACTTGTCGACGATCAGGTTGGCCTGCGCCTCGCCGCCCTTGACGTTGTCCGCGCCGACGTGGCCGAGGATGCCGTCGACGCCATCGACCCGCCGGTCGATGGTGATGACCGGAACGCCTGCGTCGACGGCGCCCTTGACCGCGGGCGCCATGGCGACGGAATCGAGCGGGCTGATGATCAGGCCGTCGACGCCCGAGACCACCGCGGCCTCGACCCCGGCGGTCTGCTTGGGCGTGGAGTTCTCGCCGTCGTTGTTGGTCACCTCGATGCCGCCGAGCTTCTCGGCCTCGGCGTTCAGTTCGTTCTGCATGTGAACGAAGAACGGGAACCCGAGGCTCGGCAGCGATGTGGCGATCTTCAGGTCCTGTGCCTGGCCGGGCGCAGCGGTCAGCATCACCGCAAGCGCGAGCGGGGCCGCAAGCCCCACCACGGTCTTCAGTTTCATGATCATTTCCTCCCCGGAAGTCTGATTGATGTGCGTCCCCGGATCCCGGGTCCGCGCACGTTCGTCGCGTCGCGCGAACGTTGCGCTGCACTATTCCGGCCGCACCGCGTTCCGTCAAGTTGCCCGGTAGGACATTGCCGCGATTTCCGCCAACGGGTAGGAGGGGCGGACGCGCGAAGGCGAGGTCGGGGCAAGGTCGGGCCAAGGTTGGACAACGTGACGGATGCGGTGATCTTCGATGTCGGCAACGTGCTGATCCGCTGGGACGTGCATCTGCTCTATCGCCAGATGCTGCCCGACGCGGCGGCGATCGATGCGTTTCTCGACGAGGTGGGGTTCACGGACTGGAACCTCGCGTTCGACCGCGGGGCCGACTGGACCGAGGGCGTGGCGGCGCTCAGCGCCAAGCATCCGCACCGGGCGGACCTGATCGCCGCGTTCCATGAGCGCTGGCAGGAGACCGTGCCGGGGGCGATCGACGGCGCGGAGGAAATTCTCGCGGACCTGGAAGCGGCCGGGGTGCCGCTTTATGCGATCACCAACTTCTCGGGGGTGAAATGGCTGGAGGCGCGGGCGCGGTTCCCGTTCCTCGCCACCAGCTTTCGCGACGTGGTGGTGTCGGGCGACGAGGGCGTGGTGAAGCCCGATCCGGAGATCTTCCGGCGCTGTCTCGCGCGTAACGGACTGGCGGCGGAGACCTGTGTCTTCGTCGACGACAGTGCGCGGAACGTCGCGGCGGCGGCGGCGCTCGGGCTCGACGCGGTCCTGTTCACATCCTCGGCCGCGCTGCGCGCGGACCTCGGGCGGCGCGGGCTGTTCGGTCAGGGTTCGGGCGGCGCCAGCGGATAGCGGCGGACGAGCCGGAAGTTTCCGTCCCGGTCCTCGCCGAAGCGGCAGATCTCGCGGACGGGGATCGGATCGGCGAGGAGCGGGGCGAGCGCGGGCTCGAGGACGGCGCGGGTGGCCGATTGATCGGGCGGCGGCAGCGGGCCGGTCAGGGTCATGTGGAAGCGGAAGCGGTCGAGCACGTAGGGGTAGCCCCAGGTCCTCAGGGCTTCGGCTTCCTTCGCGTCGAGGCCGGCGGCGCGGCGGCGGGCGAGTTCCTCCGGTCTCGGTGGGGCGCGGAAGGCATCGAGGCGGGTGACGCAGGCGTGTTCGAGGGTTGCGAGCGCCTGCGACGGAGCCGAGGGGGTCAATGCGAGGAAGCTTCCGAGCGCATCGAGCCGCAAGCGGAGCTCGAGGCTGCGGCAATCGGCCGCGACGCTGGCCGTCGCGGCATCGAGTTCGGCCTCGTCGTGGCCGTCCGCGAGGCGGAAGGGCGCCTTCAGGGTCGCGTGGAAGCCGTAGCGGCGCGGCGCAGCGACGAGGTCGGCGCGCGGCCGCGGCAGGCCGGGGAGGTCGGGGCCGTCCAGCGCCGCGCCGGTCTCCGGATCGCGGCCGAGCCAGCGAGCGCCGAAGCGGGCGAGCGCGCTGCCGCGGGCGGGTGCGAAATAGATTGCATGGCGGCGCCAGTCGCTCATGTTGGGTCCCGAATTCGAACGAGGAGGCCATGCCACACGACATGCGGATGCCGCAACAGCGCGAAATGGTGCTGGCGAACGCCCGGCTCGTGCTGGAGGACCGGACGGTCACGGGAAGCGTGCTGGTCCGGGAGGGGAGGATCGCGGCGATCGACACCGGGCCGGCGGTGCCGCGCGGTGCCGAGGACTGCGGCGGCGACTGCCTGGCGGCCGGGCTGATCGAGCTGCATACCGACAACCTGGAGCGCCACCTGGAGCCGCGGTCGGGGGTGCGCTGGCCCGAGGCGGCGGCGATCCTCGCGCATGACGCCGAGCTTGCGGGGGCCGGGATCACCACGGTGTTCGACGCGCTCCGGGTCGGGTCGCTGGTGGCGGGCGGCAAGTCCGGCTATGTGCGCTATGCCCGGCCGCTGGCGAGCCATCTCGACCGGCTGCGGACCGCGGGGGCGCTCCGGATCGGGCACCGGCTTCATCTGCGGGCGGAGACCTGCTCGGAGACGCTGATCGAGGAACTGGGCGAATTCGGGGCCGGCGACCGGGTCGGGATCGTCAGCCTGATGGATCATACGCCGGGGCAGCGGCAGTTCACCGACATCTCCAAGCTGCGGGAGTATTCGCTGACCCGGCGGGCGATGAGCGAGGCGGAGTTCCAGGCGCATGTGGCGCGGATGACCGACTCTGCGGGCGCGCAACGGCGCAGCCCACGAGGCGGCGGTGGTGGCGGCGGCGCCGGCGGTTCGGCGCGACGCTGGCGAGCCACGACGACACCACCGAGGCGCATGTGGCGGTCTCGGCCAGCCACGGTGTGCGGATCGCCGAGTTTCCGACCACCGAGGCGGCGGCCGCCGCCTGCCGCGCGCGGGGCATCGCGGTGATGATGGGCGCGCCGAACCTGATGCGCGGCGGCTCGCATTCCGGCAACGTCCCGGCGCGCGCGCTGGCCGAGGCGGGGCTGCTCGACATCCTGTCGTCGGACTACGTGCCGGCGAGCCTGCTGATCGGGGCGGTGCGGCTCGGCGAAGTGCTCGGCGACATGGCGGCGGGGTTCGCCGCGGTGACGGCGGCGCCGGCGCGGGCGACCGGGCTCGAGGATCGCGGGCGGCTCGCGCCGGGGCTGCGGGCCGATCTGCTGCGGTTCCGGATCGAGGACGGGCTGCCGACCCCGCGGGGTGTGTGGGTCGCGGGCGACCGGGTGGCGTGAGGCTTCAGCCGCCGCGGCGGCCGATGAGTCCCTTGGACGGGTCGTAGGCGTAGATCGCGGCCCCGAGGAACGCCGAACCGCACCCGACGACGACGGCGAGCGAGAGCCATTCGATCTGGCCGTAGAGCGCGAAGCGGATCAGCTCGACCGCGTGGGTGAAGGGGTTGGCGGCGGCGATGTTGTGCAGCAGGACGCTCGACTCGCGCAGCCGCCACAGCGGGTAGAGCGCGGAGGAGGCGAAGAACATCGGGAAGATCACGAAGTTCATCACGCCTGCGAAGTTCTCGAGCTGGCGGATCGCCGAGGACAGGAACAGGCCGATGGCGCCGAGCATCATTCCCGACAGCATCAGCGCGGGCAGCACGGTCAGATAGCCCATCGGCGGCGGGCGGATGCCCCAGGCGTAGGCGATGAGAAGGAAGGCGTAGACCTGCAGGATCGAGACCGCCGTGCCGGCGACGAGCTTGGAGGTGAGCAGGAACCAGCGCGGGAACGGGCTGACGAGCAGGGTGCGCATGGCGCCGGTCTCGCGGTCGTAGACCATCGAGAGCGACGACTGCATGCCGTTGAAGAGCTGGATCATCGCCATCAGGCCGGGGGTCACGTAGACCTCGTAGAGCACGTAGGTCTGGTAGGGCGGGGTGATCGAGAGGCCGAGCACCGCGCGGAACCCGGCGGCGAAGATGAAGAGCCAGACCAGCGGCCGGACCAGAGCCGACAGGAACCGCTCGCGCTGGCGCAGGAAGCGCAGGGCCTCGCGCCAGACGATGCCGGCGAAGGCGCGGGCGCGGCCGCGCGGGCCGAGATCGGTGAGGCTCATGGCAGCGCCTCGCGGGTGAGGCCGGTGCGCTCGAGGAAGGCGTCGGCGAGGCCGCGCGGCCCGGCGAGATCGGCGGCGGGCTGGTCGGCGAGGACGCGGCCCTTGTGAAGCAGCACCACCCGGTCGGTGGGCTCGATCTCGTCGAGCAGATGCGTCGCCCAGAGCACGCCGACGCCTTGCTGCGCGGCGAGCGCGCGCACGGCGCGGACCACCTCGGCGCGGGACTGGACGTCGAGGCCGACGGTGGGCTCGTCGAGCAGCAGCAGGCGCGGGCGGTGCAGCAGCGCGCGGGCGATCTCGGCCCGGCGCTGCTGGCCGCCCGACAGGCGCGAGACGCGGGTGCGGGCGAGCTCGGTGAGGCCGACCTGGGCGGTGACCTCAGTCGCGCGGGTGCGGGCGAGCGTGCGGGAGAGGCCGTGGAGTGCTGCATGGTAGGCGAGGTTCTGGGAAACCGTCAGGTCGGCGTCGAGGGCGCGGCTCTGGAAGACGACGCCCATTTCCGCGAGCGCTGGACCCGGGGCGCGGCGCAGGTCGTGGCCGAAGACCTCGATGCTGCCGGTGACGTTGTCGTAGAGGCGGGTGACGAGCGAGAACAGCGTGGTCTTGCCGGCGCCGTTGACGCCGAGCAGGGCGACGAAGCTGCCCTCCTCCACGGTCAGCGATACGTCGTCGAGCGCCTTGAGCTTGCCGAAAGCGTGGCTGACGCCGCTGACCGCGAGGACGGGTGTCATGTGTGACGCCTGTGCGGCCAGCAGGGCAGAGGTCCGCTGCCTGGAGTGTTCGCATGGGGGGGTGCGAACGCGTTAAATAGGCTCAAGTTCATGGTATTTATGGATTAACCTTCGTAAACGCGATGGCATTGATGACATTTGGACGCGACGCGTGACACAGGATCCTTCGAGGATTTGTCCGTCGAAAAATCCGCGCGCGCCTGCCCTCGGGCAGGCGCGCACGGGATTGGAGAGCGACGGTCGAGGCTGCGCCCCCCTCGGCCTCCGCGCTCGCCCGCTCCAGCCGACGAACCGGCGCGACGCAATACGTCGCCCATGCCGGTTCGCAGTTCGGCGCTCGTCGGTGGCACCGGTGCCTCCCCGACCCGGCAGCGATGATGCGGGCGCGCCGGTCACTGGATGGTGAACTCGGCGCGCTGGGTCTCGCCGGTGGTGCCACGGATGCGGATGTCGTACTGGCCCGGCGTGATGGCGACGAACGACAGCGAGACGGTGCCCGCGTCGTCGAATTCGATGGAATCGAGGCCGAGCGGGCGCACCTCGATATGGTTGATCACCACCTCGTTGATCCAGACGTTGCGGAACAGGCCAAGGCCCTCGACAGCAATCTCCTGGGTGCCGTCGGCGGTGATGTCGATGCGGTAGTAGCCGCCGGACTGCAGGGCGTAGGGACCGCCGCTGTGCATGGCGCCGGCGGTCAGCTCGATCGGATCGAGGTCGGTGCGGTTGGCCCGATCCATCAGGCCGGCGAAGCCGAGCGTCAGGGTTCGCCCGCCGAGATCGGCGGATGCGGCGGCGGGGGTGTCGTCGTCATCGTCCTGCGCCAGGGCCGTCGAGGTGGTCGCGGCGAGGATTATCGCCGCGAGGGTGATTGCCAGTTTCATTGGCTCTCCTCCGTGATGCTGCCGGGGTCCGGCGCGGGTCAGTTCGGCGAAATGGCGACGCCCCAGGGCTGCTGGCCGACCTGGATCGACTTGACGACCTCGTCGTTCGCCACGTCGATCACCGAGACGTCGTTGGAGATGCCGTTGGTGGTGTAGAGGTATTTCTCGTCCGGGGTGAATGCGAGTTGCCAGACCCGCTGGCCGACGAGAAGATAGTCGAGCACTTCCCAGGTCTTGCCGTCGATCACCGCCACGCGGTTCGCCGGGCCGAGCGCGACGTAGATCTTGCTGCCGTCCCTGGTCACCCGGATGCCGACCGGCTGCATCGCCTCGTGGGGGACGCCGGGGACCTCGAACTCGATCTTGTGGACGATCTTCTTCGAGGCCACGTCGATGACGCTGACGGTGCCGCCGATCTCGGCGGAGACGAAGACCAGCTTGCCGTCGGCGGTGAACTGGGCGAAGCGCGGGCGCTGGTCCACCAGCACGTTGGCGAAAATCTCGTGGCTCGCGGTGTCGATGAAGTGCGCCATGTTGGTGGTCTCGGAGGTGTTGACCAGCACCTTGCCGTCCGGGCTGATGCCCATGCCCTCGGGCTCGATGCCGACCGGGATTTCGGCGCGCACGGTGCGGGTATCGACGTCGATGGCGGTCACGAGGTTGTCGTCCTCGTTGGCGACGTAGAGCGGGTTGCCCGAGGGTGCGAGGACGCCGAGCTCCGGGTCGGGGCCGGACGGCAGGTTGTGGGTGAAGGTGCGCGTGGCGGTGTCCATCACCTGCACGTGATCGTCGTCGGAGGCCAGCACGTAGAGCGCCTTGCCGTCGGGGCTGAGAGCGATGCCGCGCGGGCGCTGGCCGGCGGGGATCTCGTCGACGACCTCCATGGTGTCGGTGTCGATGATGGTGATCGAGTTGCCGCGCTCGTTGCTCACGTAGGCGGTGTAGGCTCCCGCCGGCATGGCGGTTGCCGCGAGCACCGAGGCGGCGAGGAGGTGTCGCATGGTCGTCCCTTCCATGTCAGCATTCGACTTTCAGCGCCGGCACTCCGTCTCGGGGCGATCGATGCCGAGGGTATCGAGAGGCGAGACCTGGTGCACGTATTCGTCCTGCGGCGAGACCGAGACCACCACGTTGTCGGCGGCGAGCAGGATCGGCTGGCGCAGCTGGCCGTCCCAGTCGCGGAACGTCACCGGCTGGCCCTTGAACACGCCGAGCTCGAAGTCGGGGCCGAGGACGTAGTCGCGCAAGGCGGCGGGATCGCTCGAGCCGGTGCGGGTCGCCGCCTCGCCGATGGCGCGGAGCCCCATCCAGACGTTGTAGTCCTCGGGCCGCATGAAACGGTGGTTTTCCGCCTCGAACCGGGTCTGGAGCTGGGTGCCGCCCCAGCCCTCCATCGCCGGGTGCCAGGTGGTTGGCCTGAGGCCGGCTGACCCAACCACCGGGCGCGGGTCCCAGGTGTGATAGGGCAGGTGCGAGGCGAAAACGTCGCTCTCGTCGGCGGCCAGCACCACGTCGTGCTCGGGCGCGCTCTGGGTGAACACCGGGATCTGCGCCTCCACCTGCGCCAGCCCCGAGTCGGTGCTGCGGGCGCCGCCGGTGTCCTCGAACTCGCGGTCCTCGACGATCCGGGCGCCGAACTTGTTCGCCGCGCGCTTGTAGTCCTCGGCCAGCGCCGTGTCCTCGGGGTGCGAGCCCTCGATCAGGAACCACTTGTCCCAGCGCTTGACCATCAGGTACTGCGCCAGCGCGTCGGTGAGCATCGCCCGGCTGGGGGCGAGGTGGAGCAGGTTCGCCCGGCAATCGGCGCCGCGCAGCCGGTCGTCGGGGGCGGTGGCATTGAGGATCAGCGCCCGGTCACCGGCGGTGTCGGCCAGTGCGAGCGTGGTGTCGGCATCGGCCATGGTGGCGACGAACTGCACGCCGGCGTCGAGCAGGGTGTTCAGGGCCGTCACCGCCTCCTCGGGCGAGGTGGCGACCTCGGTGGTCTCGAACTTCTGGCCCATGAAGCTGCCGGTGGTGTTGTTGTCGGCGGTGGCAAGGCGTCCGCCGGCGAAGCCCAGGTCGTCCGGCGGCAGGTCGAGGCGCGAGATCGGCAGCGGCCGCGGGTGGCGGTCGATACGCAGCACGGCCGCGGCGATGACCTCGGACTTGTCGGACGAGGTCTGCGCCGCAACCGGCGCCGCGAGTGCAGCGGCGGCGAGCGTCACACAGAACATGAGCGTGCGCGCTGGCACCGAAGCTCCCCCCTTTTTGACTTTTTTTGTATCGTAATCCTCCGGCTTCGAGGCGGGCAAGTGCATCCTTGGTCGCGGTTGCCTCGCCTCCGGCCGGCGGCTAGATCGGATGGCATGAGACCGGCCCCGATGCTCGCCATGCTCGCGCTTCTCGCCGGGGGACCGGTGGCAGCCGATGACCTCTGGCAAGGGAAAACCGCCGCGTACTTCGGTGTCACGTATATCGACTCCTCGATCGACGGCGAGATCAACGGGCCGCGGGCCGACGAGGCCGCGCGCGTCAAGCTGGTGCGGGACGAACTGGCGAGCGGGCTGGAGGCGCAGGGGATCACGCTGGTCGATCTCGCGCCGGTTTCCGAACAGCTCGACCGCGTCGTCAACCCGGCCAGCTGCAACGGCTGCGAGGTGCGGATGGCGGCGGAGCTCGGCGCGACGTACTCGGTGGTCGGCGAGGTGCAGAAGGTCTCGAACCTGATCCAGTCGATGAACGTGGTGGTGCGCGATGCGGCCAGCGGCGAGATGGTGCGCGGCCTGGCGGTCGATCTGCGCGGCAACACCGACGAGGCCTACACCCGGGCCATGCGCTACATCCTGGAGAACGGCATCTTCAAGGAGTAGCCGGTGTGGCCGGCTCCAGCGGCCAGCCGGCATCGGTCCAGCCGCCGACGCCGCCGGGAAACCACATGACCTGGCTGTAGCCGTGCTCCACCGCGCGCTTGGCCGCGTTCCACGACATCCAGCAGTCGGGCTTGCAGAAGAACACGAGGGGCGCGTCCGCGTCACCGCCGCTGACCGCCTTCAGGCCGTCGATGAGGTAGGTTTCGGTTTCCGGCGCAAGCGCCTGGTAGCCGGTGTCCGGGAGCCAGGTGGCGCCGGGGATGGTGTCGTGCGGCTTCTCGTGCCAGATGGTGCCTTCGGGCAGGCCCTCCGGGCGCGGCGCGTGCGGCAGCACATCGACGAACGCGGCAGCCTTGCTTTCCCAGAGCGCGTGCGCCCGGGCGGCGTCGATCACCTCGGCGCCGACGAGCGTCGCGGGAACCGGACCCTTGTAGGGCTCGCCGTGGTAGCCGGCCGGTTCGGGGACGTCGGCGGCGCCGGCCGCCAGCGCCGGTCCCGCCGCGAGGAGTGCGGTCAGGAGTGCCGTCAGGACGGGCGAGCGACGGTTCATGGGCTGACTTCCGATTTCAGCGCCGTGCCGTCGTCGTTCAGGAGCGGCACGCCGTAGTCGGTGAGGATGGCGTCGATCTGCGGTTGGAGCTCGCGGATCATCGTGTTCAGCTGGCGTTTCCAGACCTCGTCGCTCTGCCGCACGCCCATGGTGACCCGGTAGAACATCCGCGGCGCGCCCGGCTCGTGAATGAGCGGGGTAAGCACCAGTCCCTCGCCGTCCTCCTTGACCAGCGGCCCGCCGATCGGGCCCCAGAAGATCGCGGCGTCGATCTCGCCCGCCTTGAGGTCGTTCAGCATGTCGACGTTGGGGTGATCGAAGCGGGTGTCGACCATCAGCGGGAAGCTCTTGGCCATCGGCAGCAGACCGTTGCGCTGCAGGTGGCTCGCCGGTGGCGTGCCGGCCACGACGCCGATGCGCCGGCCCTGGAGGCGCGGGTCGGTCAGCGTGGTGACGTCGGCGAGGTCGCCGTCGCCGCGCACCACCAGCACGTAGGCCGACGTGTAGTAGTGGTTGGTGGTGAGCGCCATGTCGTCGCCCTGGGCGAAGCCCGGGATGACGTCGCACTTGTAGGCCATCAGGGTGTTGCGCACGAAGCCCGTCGCCATCGGATACCAGGTGTACTCGACCGGCAGACCGAGCTTGTCGGCGAACAGCTCGGAGATCTTGTTCTCGAACCCCTCCCCCGCCTGGTTGGAGAACGGCAGGTTGCCGGGATCGGCGCAGACCCGGAACGCGGTTTGGGAGACCAGATCGGACAGCTGCGCCGCGGCGGGCTGGGCAAGGACCAGCACCGCCGCGACCGGCAGCGCCCCGAGCGCAAGTCTAACCCATGCAGGCATCTTCGTTCTCGGTGAAGGTGTCGGGCTTGGGGTCGTGCTTGGGCGGACGGCCGCGCGGCAGCTCGCCTGAGCCCACGCCCTTGAGATAGACGTAAATGTCGTCGAGGTAGCACATGACGTTCTTGTTGGTGCCGAAGCTCGGCATCACCTTGTTGCCGTTCTGTCTTGCCGTTCACCACGATGTCGAGGAAATCGTAATAGTCGAGATTGACCGCGCTCTTGGCGATCGCCGGGGCGTAGCTCGACCCCTGCCCGTCCTGGCCGTGGCAGACGTGGCATTCGGCGTGATAGCGGCGGTAGCCAGAGAAGGTGTACCAGTCCACCGCGCCGTCGGGTTCCAGCTTGAAGGTCGGCACGTCCTCGTCGGTGAACCACTTGCCGTCTTCCTCGTGGTCGGCCTTGATGTTGTCGGCCAAGGCCGCGCTTCCCGCCAATACGATGGCCAAGGTGGCGAGCCCGTGACGCCAGGTGGTCCTGCTCTTCATGTTTCTCCTCCCCCGGAATACTCCGAACGCCTGCGACGATTTCCGCTCATTGCAACCGCGGGGCGGAACACCGGAGTGCTCCGCCCCGCGTCGATCAGGTCTCGGGACGCGACTCAGTCGGGAAGCGCGAACACGGTCAGCATGCCGCCGAGGGCGGTGTAGTCGCTGAGCGCCGCATAGCCACCCACCGCGCCGAGACCGGCGGTGTCGACGTTCTGTTGTTCGGTTCCGAGATCGCCACCGGCTGCGGCACGACCGGCCGCTTCCTGCCAGGCCGCCGCGTTCTCCGGCGCGAGCAGACCTGCGGCGAGACCGATGCCGGCCCAGCCGCCAACGCCCGAGTAGACCGCGACGAACTGCTTGTCGTTGTGCTCGTAGGTCATCACGTTACCGATGACGCCCGAGCCGGTCTTGAAGCGATAGAGCTCGTCGCCGGTCTCGGCGTCGACCGCCTTCAGATAGCCTTCGAGGGTTCCGTAGAACACCACGTCGCCCGCCGTCGCCAGCGCGCCGGACCACACCGAGAACTGCTCGGGCAGCGACCACTTGATCTTGCCGGCACTCGCGTCCCAGGCGATGAAGTTGCCCATGCCGCCGTGGCTGTTCGGAGCCGGATACATCGACAGCGTCGCGCCGACGTAGGGCTGGCCGGCGGTGTAGCTCACCCGGAACGGCTCGTAGTCCATGCAGACGTGGTTGGTCGGCACGTAGAACAGCTTGGTATCCGGCGAGAAGGCCGCCGGCTGCTGGTCCTTGGTGCCGAGCGCCGCCGGGCAGACGCCGCTGGTGTTGGTGTCCTCGCCGTTCTGGTCGGTGGACATATCGGAAACCACGGTCGGGCGACCGAAGGTGTCCGAGTTCGGGTCCATGTCGACGCCGCTGGTCCAGTTCACCGCCGGGTCGAACTTCTCGGCCACCAGGAGGTCGCCGGTCTCGCGGTTGAGCGTATAGGCGATGCCGTTGCGGTCGAAGTGCACCAGCGCCTTGGTGTCCTTGCCGTCGACCGGGATGTCGGCGAGGATCATCTCGTTGACCCCGTCGTAGTCCCATTCGTCATGCGGCGTCATCTGGTAGGCCCACTTGGCCATGCCGGTGTCCGGGTTCCGGGCGAAGATGGTCATCGACCACTTGTTGTCGCCGGGCCGCTGCGCCGGGTTCCAGGTCGAGGGGTTGCCGGTGCCGTAGTAGAACAGGTCGAGGTCGGGGTCGTAGCTGTACCAGCCCCAGGTGGTGCCGCCGCCGATCTTCCACTGGTCGCCTTCCCAGCTGTTGAGCGAGGAGTCCTTGCCGATCGGCTTGCCGAGCACGGTGGTCTTTTCCGGATCGACCAGCATCTCGTCGTCCGGGCCGGTGGAATAGGCGCGCCACTCCCGCTCGCCGGTCTCCATGTTGTAGGCGGTCACGCTGCCGCGAACGCCGAACTCGCCGCCGGAGATGCCGACGATGATCTTGTCCTTCACCGGCAGGACCGTCGCGGTGTTGGTCTCGCCCTTGGTCGGGTCGCCGTTGACCTGCGCTCCACTTCACTTCGCCGGTCTTGGCGTCGAGCGCCACGACGGTGGTGTCGGCCTGGTGCAGGAAGATGGTGTCGTTGGCATAGGCGACGCCGCGGTTGACGGTATCGCAGCACATCACCGGGATCACGCTCGGATCCTGCTTCGGCTCGTACTTCCAGACGATCTTGCCGTCCTGGTTGAGGTCGAGGGCGTAGACGGTGTTGGGGAACGGCGTGTGGACGTACATCATGTCGCCGATCACCAGCGGCGAGCCTTCGTGGCCGCGCAGCACGCCGGTGGAGAAGGTCCAAGCGACCTGCAGGTCCTTGACGTTGTCCTTGTTGATCTGGTCGAGCGTCGAATACCGCTGGTTGGCGTAGTCGCCGGTCTGGATCGCCCAGTTGGCGGGGTCGCTGATCGCTTCCGTGACGCTGTCGTTGGCGAAAGCCGGAAGGCTCGCCGACATCATGAGCATGGCTATGCTCGGCAGGGCAAATTTCATGACTCGTGTTCCTCCCACGGTGCAAAACCCCTTGCGTCTCGGTCCGGCCACCCCGGGGCTCGGCGGGCGGCGGCCTGTGCCAATTGAACTCGGCGCTATGGATTCTTGTAGGTCACAGTATGGTGTGCCGGCGGCCCGCGGACAGTTGCCAAAAGGTCGCATAGCGGGTGACGGCCCCGGCGTTGCAGGCGGCCGCAAGCCTGTCTGCAATGCCGCGGATGTGCACGTCAGTAGACCACGACCGAGCGGATGCTCTCGCCCGCGTGCATCAGATCGAAGCCCTTGTTGATGTCCTCGAGCTTCAGCAGGTGGGTGATCATCGGGTCGATCTGGATCTTGCCGTCCATGTACCAGTCGACGATCTTCGGCACGTCGGTCCGCCCGCGCGCGCCGCCGAACGCGGTGCCCTTCCAGGTGCGTCCGGTGACGAGCTGGAACGGTCGCGTGGCGATCTCCGCCCCCGCCGGCGCCACGCCGATCACCACCGACACGCCCCAGCCGCGATGCGAGCATTCCAGCGCGGTGCGCATCACCTTGACATTGCCGGTGCAGTCGAAGGTGTAGTCCGCTCCGCCGATCTGGTCGGCCCCCTTCTTGGTCATGTTGACGATGTGCGGCACGATCTCGTCACCGACGTCCTTGGCGTTGACGAAGTGGGTCATGCCGAACTTCTCGCCCCACGGCTTGCGGTCCTCGTTGAGATCGACGCCGATGATCATGTCGGCGCCGGCGAGCTTGAGGCCCTGGATGACGTTCAGGCCGATGCCGCCGAGCCCGAACACCACCGCCTTGGCGCCGATCTCGACCTTGGCGGTGTTGATCACCGCGCCGACCCCGGTAGTGACGCCGCAGCCGACGTAGCAGATCTTGTCGAACGGCGCGTCCTCGCGGACCTTGGCCACCGCGATCTCCGGCAGGACGGTGAAGTTCGAGAACGTCGAGCAGCCCATGTAGTGGTAGAGCGGGTCGCCATCGAGCGTCGAGAACCGCGAGGTGCCGTCGGGCATCAGCCCCTGGCCCTGGGTCGCGCGGATCGCGGTGCAGAGGTTGGTCTTGCGCGACAGGCACGACGGGCACTCGCGGCACTCGGGGGTGTAGAGCGGGATGACGTGATCGCCCGGCTTGACCGAGGTGACGCCCTCGCCGATCTCGACCACCACGCCCGCGCCCTCGTGGCCGAGGATCGCCGGGAACAGGCCCTCGGGATCGGCGCCCGACAGGGTGAACTCGTCGGTGTGGCAGATGCCGGTCGCCTTGATCTCGACCAGCACCTCGCCGGCCTTCGGCCCTTCGAGATTGACTTCGGTGATCTCCAGTGGCGCGCCGGCCTTCACGGCGACCGCAGCTCGGGTTTTCATGCTTTTCCCTCCCTCTGATCCGTCGGACGGCCGGGTGCTGCCCGGCGCGTCCCGTTTCCGCACAGGTCACGGCACGGGACGCCCGCAGTCTAGCCGTATTCGGTGCCTTCCGGATACGACCTTAGTCGGCAGCCGGCGTGGCGGAGTGAAGGCATGGGATGGGAGCCCGGCCTATGCCTTGAAGTCGCGGGAACTGGCCGGCGAGCAACTCCAGCGCGCGACCGTCAGGTTCGGATGCGTCGCCATCCACTGCGCGAGCTGCGGCTGGGCCTGGATCATGCACGCGGTCAGCCCGACGTCGTCGAGATACCCTATCCGCCGCTCATCGCAAACGGCGGGGGCAGTCTTGAGGCAGGCGATGAAGACAAGTTCAATCATGTCGCAACTCCTGAGCGGATCGAAGCCCGTCGCTTCCCTGCCCACGTATTTGGAGAATCCGTTCCTCACGGGGCGCAGGTCTGCTCGCGCCCAGCGCCCTCTAGGTGCGACTTTAGTCCAATATTGCAATTTTTCGCCATCGGAACTTCTAAGGGTAGAGCCGATCGAGGGAGCGAGACATGCGCACGGGACTTGGATGGGCGCGGCGGCGATCGTGGTGGCGCTGGTACGGCGGCGACGGCGGGAGCGGCCCAGCCGGCGGATCCGGCATGGCCCTGCATCCAGCCGAAGGTGCCGGAACTGTCGATCGGCCAGATGTGGGCGGGGCCGATCCCCGAGCACGGCAAGCCGGACCGGGACATGCGCGAGCTGGCGCGCAACCTCGCGCCGCGCCGGGTGAGCGTCGACGGACGTCACCGCAAGCGTCGAGGCGCGGCTGCAGGACGTGGCGCCGGAAGACCGGCCAGCCTGGCTGGCCGATCTGTATGCGGCCATCCTCGACCGGATCAACTCCGAACGCGGCGAGATCATCGCCGGGATCGGCCGCTATGCGTCGCGTCAGGAGACCCTCTCCGAGCGGGTGGACGCCACGGAGGCGGAGATCGTGACGCTGCAGCAGGCGCCGGAGGCGGAGCGCGACACCGAGCGGCTGAAGCAGTTGCAGGACGCCGTGGCGTGGCAGACGCGGATCTTCAAGGAACGCGCGCAGTCGCTGACCTACGTCTGCGAGGCGCCGGTGCTGCTGGAGAAGCGGGCGTTCGCCATCGGCCGCGCGCTTGCCGGGCTGTCGTAGCCGGCCTTTCGTCTCACTCCCATTCCAGTTCGTGATAGACCGCGGTCGCGTTGCGGGCGTTGAAATCGTCGAACAGCCGCCAGTCGTCGCGCAGGTCGGCGCCGAGGCTTTTCGTGGCGTCGCCGAGGCTTTCGCCCGAGGCGAGCGCGGCGCGGGTCTCGGCGACGAGTGCCGCGAGGTATGCGCGGGTCGGCCCGGCGCCGCCGGGCCAGTCGAGCGAGGCGGCGCCGTGGCCGGGGACGATCCGGGCGGCGGGCCGCGCGGTCAGGCGGTCGAGCACGTCGATCCAGCCGAGCGCAGAACCGTCGACCGAGGGGGTGTGGGTGTCGAACACCAGATCGCCGGTCCACCAGGTGCCGGTGGCGGTGTCGAAGGCGGTCAGGTCGTTGTCGGTGTGGGCCGTGGGCCAGGTCTCCAGCATGAGCGACCGCCCGCCGAGATCGAGGGTGCGCTTGTCCTCGACGGTTTCGTCGGGCAGCACGACCTCGGTCGCCAGCGCGGTCTCGGGCCCGGTCTCGCGCGCCAGCGCGGCGGTGTAGCTGGCGGCGCGGCTCGCGAGCGCCGCGGGCAGCCTGGCACTGGAGACGATGGTCGCCCCGGCCTCGCGGAACACTTCCGCGCCGAACACGTGGTCGGGATGCATGTGGGTGAGCACCAGCCAGCGGATCGGCAGGTCGGTCCGGGCGCGGATGGCCTGGTAGAGCCCCTCCCCCACCGAGCGCGATCCGCCGGCGTCGATCACCGCCACCGCCTGCGAGCCGACGACGAAACCGATGTTGGCGATGTCGCCCCGGTTGGCGACGTCGGCGAGCGCCACCTCGCCGTGATGCACGAACACGCCCGGCGCGACCTCGGTGACGGCGAGCGGCGGCGCCGCCGTCTCGGCCGGCCCGCAGCGTGCGCTCCGGAGAATCAGCCCGGGCCTCGCCGCCACCCAGTCCTCGGCAGTTCCCGCGGCGCGCGCCTCGGCGCAGGGACCGGGTTCGGGCAGCAGATGGCTGGCGCAGATATCGGGGTGGCCGGCGAGGCAGAGTTGTACGAGCAGCGCGATCACGACCTATGCCCCTTCCAATGTCGGATACCGCGCGGAGCGGAACTGGTGTATGCTTCGAGGTGATCCAGCTCCGAAGGGACCCGAACCGATGTTGAGAGCGCTCGCCTTCGCCGCCCTCGCCGCCTTGCCGGCCCTGCCGGCTGTTGCCGGCGAGAAACCGAACCCGCTGCAACCAGGCGCGACCTGGGATGCGCTGCGCGTCGACGTGGTCGGCGACACGGAGATCGTCGACGGCACCGATCTCTACACCTTCGACGCCCCGTTCCGGGCGCAGGACGCGGCAACGGTGCCGGTTCACATCATCCAGAACCCGGGCGCGCCGGACGTGAAGCGCCTCACGCTGGTCATCGACGAGAACCCCGCACCGGTGGCGGCGGAGTTCACCTTCGGCGAGGCGATGAGCCCGCTCGACCTCGAGGCGCGGGTGCGCGTGGACGCCTACACCAACGTTCGCGCGATCGTCGAAGCCGAGGACGGCACGGTCTACATGACCGGGCGCTTCGTGCGCGCGTCGGGCGGCTGCTCGGCACCCGCCACCAAGGATGCCGCCGCGGCGATGGCGGCGCTCGGAAACCTGAAGATGCGGTTCTTCGACGCCGAACCCGCGCAATCGACCGGTCGGCGGGAGGCCCAGGTAATGCTGCGGCATCCGAACTACTCCGGGATGCAGCGCGATCCTCTGACGCTGCTCTACATTCCACCGGACTTCGTCGACACGATGGAGGTGCGGCAGGGCGGCGATCTCTTGTTCTCGGTGAGCGCCGGGATTTCCATCAGCGAGGATCCGACCTTCCGGTTCGCCTACGACGACAGCGGCGCCGGCGCGCTTTCGGTCACCGCCACCGACACCGACGGCCATACCTTCAAGGAAGAATTCCCGGTGGGCATGTAGCACGGGGCGGCGCTTCCGTCGGGACGGCAGGTGCGATGGTGTGGCTCCAGGCGGGATTGCCGCGGGATGTGAGCGGCAGAAAGGGGCCTTGCCTGGTCGTGGCGCTGGCGTCGAGGAGCGCCGGTTTTCGAACCGGCACAAGCGACGCACGGCGTCGCGCCGGTTCGTCCGCTGCAGCGCGTGAGCGCGGAGGCTGAGGGGGGCGCGGCCTGAACCGTCGGGTTGTAATCCGCGCGCGCCTTCCTGGCTGGCGCGGAATTGCGCCTGCCGGGGGCAGGCAGGCGCGCGCGGATTTATCGACGGACGAATTCGCGAAGTGAGCCCGGCGCTGTTGCGTCCGACGCCCGCGCGCGGCGTATCTGCGCATGGGAGTCGGCCCGGGATCGCAGCGCTCAGAAGCAGCGGATGTCCCCCTCCGCCTGAGCGCGCCGCAGGTTGCGCACCGCTTCCTTGGCCATCGGCGCCGTGCGCATCATCCCGACCCGCTCGCCGCCCATCTGTTGCATCGACAGCACGGTTTCGGCGGTGACGTAGTTGTCGTAGGGCAGGATCGAGGCCACCACGTCGATGGAGCAGGAACAGCGGCGCAGGGTCTCGCGGTCCTCGCCGTTGACCGCCATGCAGGCGAACACATAGTCGGCCCGGGCCTCGGTCGGGTAGTCGTTGAAGCCGGAGGGCGCGTTCTGGGCCGCCGCGGGACCGGCGAGCGCCGCGGCGACTGCCGCGACGGCCATCAGAGCGTGTCGCATATCATTCTTCCTCCACGTGTTCGAAAGTGATGGACTGGGAGAACGCCGGCGCGGTCTTCGCATCCGGCGGCGCCACGGCCTCGAGCCGCGCGAAGCCGCCGGGGACGGCGTCGCTCACCGTCACCCGGATCTCCAGATCGGCGAGCTTGCCAAGTCGCGACCGGTTGGGATCCTGCGTGAACGGGTGGAACACCAGGCGCTCGCCGGTCACGCTGCCGCCGTCGAGCGCCACGTCGACCGGTTCCGCCTCGTCCTGTGCTCCCAGCGCCTCGCGGACGCGGTTGCGGATGTAGAACGGGCTGCCGCCGGTGAGGACGGCGAGGTCGCGCACCGTGGTCTCGAGGAAGAACAGCAGCATCGGGTGGCCCGCGCCGGCGGGAAACGACGCCACCGGCCGGTCGATGCCGTCCTCGCGTTGCGTCACCATGGCTTCGCGCCCGCCCGCCTGCGCGTCCGTCAGCGTCACGGCCAGTTCGCCGTCCTCGATCGGGGGCAGCGTACCGGCGTCGAAGCTGCCGTTCAGCTCCTGCCGGAAGATGAGGCGCTGCCCGGTCGGAACCGCGTCGAGGATCCCGACCGCGAAGAGCCTTTCCTGCGCGTCGCCGGCGTGGAGCGGCCCGGCCGCTGCGAGGAGGGCCAGCATCGCCGCGGCGCAGAGGCGCCGCGTCCGGCAAGCGCCGCCCGCGTTCCAGACACGTCGTCCGTTCGATCTCATGCGCGCAGTCCCTCCGTGGTGTCCGTCTCGCCGATGCGCAGGATCCGGGTCGCCAGCCGCTCGGCCTCGGCCCCGGCGTGGGTGACGAACAGCGTCGCCGGACTCCTGCGCGCGATCAGCCGCTCGGTCAACGCCATCATCTCGGCCGCTAGCGGTCCGTCGAGAGAGACGAAAGGCTCGTCGAGCAGCAGCAGTTCCGGGCCGGCGGCGAACGCGCGCGCCAGCGCCAGGCGCCGCTGCTGGCCGAGCGACAGCTGGCCGGGAAAGAGACCGCCCATGCCGTGCAGCCCCACGGCGCCGAGCGCCGCCTCGGCGGCGGAGGCGTCGACCCCGGTCGTCACGGTCAGGTTCATGAGCGCCGTGCGCCACGGCAGCAGCGTCGGCTCCTGAAAGACCATCGCCACCCGGTCGGGACGCTTCACCGTTCCCTCGAAGCCGGTGTCGATCCCGGCGACGATGCGCAGGAGCGTCGACTTGCCGATACCGGAAGGCCCGACGATCGCCAGCGTCTCGCCGGCGTCGACACGGAAGGCGATGTCGCGGAGCACCACGTGCTGGCCGAACGCCTTGCGCCGGATCGAAACCTCGAGCGTGCTCAAGCGGTTCGCCACGCCCGGACCCGGGTCTCGAAGGGTTGCAGCAGCAGCGCCTCGATCGCCAGCATCACCACCACGAACGCCAGCGCGTAGACCAGCACCATGGTGACGTCGAACAGCTGGAAGTAGAGGTGGATCTTGAAGCCGATGCCGCTGGAGCGGCCGAGGAACTCCACCACCAGCACGATCTTCCAGATCAGCGCAATCCCCGCCCGCGCCGCCGAGGCGATGTGGGGCGCGAGCTGCGGGAGGACGACGTGCCGGAGGCGGGCGCCGGCGTCCATCCGGAACACCCGGGCCATGGCGTCGAGATTCTTGTCCATCGCGCGGGCGCCCTCGCGCAGCATCGCGGTCACCATCGGGATCTTGTTGATCGCCACCGCCGCAACCGCCGCGGTCTCGTTGAGGCCGATCCAGAGGTAGCAGAGCACGATCACCACCAGCGCCGGCAGGTTCAGGAACACCACCAGCCACGGGTCGAGCCAGCGGTCGAGACCGGGGCGGCGGCCCATCAGCAGGCCGAGCGCCGTGCCGATCGACATGGCCAGCACGAAAGCCGCTGCCACCCGCAGGAGCGTGGCGCCGAGTTGGAACAGCAGGTCGCCGTGGATGAGCTCGGACCAGATCCGTGGCAGCACGAGGCCCGGTCCCGGGAACACCAGCGGGTCGCCGTTGAGCGCCGCGAGCGCCGCCCAGGCCGCGATGAGCGCGATGATCGAGAGGGCGCGGACCGCTGCCGTGGACAGCCTCACATCAGTAGCCAACCGGCGCGAACACTCCCTCGGGAAGCTCGGTTGCCTTGCCCACCAGTTCCTCGCCGCCGAGATCGGCCATGACCTTCAGAAGCTTCGCCATCTCGGCCTCGTCGACCGGACCCGGCGCCGGGATGCCCTCGCGCCAGCCCTCGCGCAGCGCGGCGAATTCCGCGTCGCTGCCGGCGTTCATCATCGGGCGGAGCCTGTCCCAGGCCGCGTCGTCGGCCGCCAGCAGGTCCTTGGCGTCCCGCGTGGCCGCGGCGAAGCCCTCGTAGAGCTCCGGATGGTCGCGCACGGCGTCGCCGTGGACCACGTACCCGAGCAGCGGCACGTCCGGATCGAGGCCGAGTTGTTCGGAGGCGTCCGCGACGGAGACGACGAGCCGCATGCCCGCCACCTTCTGCTTGGCCATGAAGTGCCAGAAATTGATCACCCCGCCCACCTCGCCGTCGAGGCCGGCCTTGAACATGATCGGCGGCGCGCCGAACACCTGCGTGGTCTCGCCGGCGAGATCGAAGCCCTGCTTGTAGGCGAGCGCGCGCAGGATGATCCAGCTCTTGTCCACCGGGCCGCCGGCGATGCCGATCTGCTCGCCCTTGAGGTCGGCGAGCGTCTGCACCGGGCTGTCGGCGGCCACCATCAGGCCGCCCACCGCCTTGGAGTAGGGAATGATCGACAGATCCCGGCCTTCGGCCCGCTCGCGCGCGACCCAGATCCAGTCGGATACGATGATGTCCACCGCGTTGCCGAGGAAGGCGATCTCGCCGGCGGGCTTGCTCGCCACCTCCTGGACTTCGAGGCTGAAGCCGTTCTTGCGGTCGAAGCCGTTGTCGACGATCGTCTGGATCTCCCAGTTGACGGTGCCCGCAGCCTGGACGGCGACCTTGAGCGTCGGCAGGTCCTGCCCGGACGCGGCCGTGGCAAGTCCCAATAGCAGCGCGGCAGCGGCGCCTGTCCGAAACATGGTATCCTCCCCCTCTGTCGTGGTTCGGACGCGAACATAGCAGCATCGATCGGCCGCGGTAGGTGAACCTTGGTCCAACGGCTTCAAATCGGTGCGGTTCGTCAATTGGTCGGAGTGGTCTCGCGGCGGTTCTCTGCTAGGCTGGCCATGCAACCGGAGGAGGACTCGCAATGGCCGAACCGCCCGGCGGCGTGGAAGCCGGTCCCAGTGGCAGTGCCCGGGTTCCGCTCGCACTGATCGTCGACGACCATCCGTTGTTCTGCGAGGCACTGGCGATGACGCTGCGCTCCGCGCTGGACGTGGAGCGGGTGGAGACCGCGGCGTCGCTCGCCACCGGTCTGGCGCGGCTGGCGGAGCGGCCGGCGCCCGACGTGATCCTGCTTGACCTCAAGCTGCCGGACGTCGACGGGCTGGACGGGCTGATCCGGCTGAAGAAGGCGGCGGCGGGAGTGCCGATCATCGTGGTCTCGTCACTGTCGGATGACCGGGTGATCGCCTCGGCGATCCAGTCGGGGGCTTCGGGGTTCATCCCCAAGCACAGCCAGCGCGAGGTCTTCGTGCAGGCGTTCGACCAGATCTGGGCCGGCGGGGTGTTCACGCCCGAGGGCTTCGTGCCGCCGGGGGCGCACGCGGGCGCGTTGGACGAGACCGACGCACTGGCGCGGCTCGCCCAGCTCACCCAGCAACAGGCGCGCATCCTGCAGCTGGTCTGCGAAGGCAAGCTCAACAAGCAGATCGCCTTCGACCTCGACATCGCCGAAACCACGGTGAAGGCGCATCTCACCGCGATCCTGCGCAAGCTCAACGTGCAGAGCCGCACCCAGGCGGTGCTGATCGCCCAGCATGCCCGCTTCGCGACGATCTTGCACTCGGACGGCGGTCTCTCGTAGGATCGGGAAAACCCGGGGGGAAGGGCCAGCCGTGGAAGGAGGCGTCACGCCGGTCGCGATTGCGGCCGACGATTCGATTCGCACCGCGCACGCCCCTGCCGAAGCCTTTCGGCAGGCCCTCGACGACCTGCGCGGGCAGGCAGGGCCGGAGGGCTATGCGCTGGTGGTGCTGTTCATGCCGCCCGCTGCCGATCTCGCGGCGGTCGCCCGGACCGCGGGCGAGCTGTTCCCTGGGATCGCGGTGGTCGGCTGCACCACGGCGGGCGAGATCTCGCATGAGGGCTACACCGAGAACGAGATCGTCGCGCTCGGCTTCCGCGCCAGCCGCTTCGACGTCCGGACCGCGCTGATCGGCGGATTGCAGACGCTCGATCCCAAGGCGATCGGCGAGGGGGTGGTCCGCCTGCGCGCCGAGCTTGCGGACGCGCGCCCGGAGTGGTCGAGCGAATTCGCCTTCCTGATGATCGACGGGATGTCGCGCCGCGAGGACCAGCTGGTGGCCGCCCTGCGGCTGGGGCTCGGGGGCGTGCCGCTGTTCGGCGGCTCCGCAGGCGACGGCCTCGACTTCCGCCGCACGCTGGTGCTGGCCGGTGGCGCGCTTCACGACGATGCGGCGGTGCTCACCTTGATCCGCAGCCGCTGTCCGGTCCGGGTGTTCAAGGTCGATCACCTGATCCCGAGCGACGTGCGGATGGTCGTGACCGCGGCCGATCCGGAGCGCCGGCTGGTGCGGGAGATCAACGCGAGCCCCGCGGCGCGCGAATACGCGCGCCTCGTCGGCAAGGATCCCGACCAGCTTTCGCCGTTCATCTTCGCGGCGCACCCGGTGGTGGTCCGGGTCGGCGGCCACCATCATGTCCGGGCGATCCAGAAGGTGGAGGAGAACGGCGACCTCCGCTTCTTCTCGGCAATCGACGAGGGCCTGGTTCTGACCCTCGCCCAGCCCGGCGACATCGTCGGCGATCTCGAGGCCGCGATGGCCGATCTCTGTCGCGACCGGGCTCCCGAAGCCATCGTCGGCTGCGACTGCATCCTGCGCCGGCTGGAGGCCGAACAGGTGCAGAGCCTGCGGGCGATGTCGCGCATCCTGTCGCGCCACAAGGTCGTCGGTTTCTCGACCTACGGCGAGCAGTTCAATTCGGTGCATGTCAGCCAGACCCTGACCGGCGTGGCGATCTACCCTCCCCGCCCGGAAGGGGGTGGCCGGTGACCGGCCGGCCACCCACATGACGGACCCGGCGCCCAACCCGCTGGTCGACCCGGGCGACGCACCCGATCGGCAGGCGGCCAAGCTGCTGAAGATCACCGAGGCACTCATGGCCCGGGTCGAGCGAGCCACCGACGACAGCGGCGAGGCCTACGCCCATTTCCAGCGCGCGATCGTGCTCGAGGAACAGGTGCGCAGCCGCACGGCGGACCTGGAGCAGACCCTCGATCTGCTCAACCGCTCGAACGCCCGGCTCAGTCAGGCAACGGCGGAAGCCGAGCGCGCCCGCGCCGATCTCTATGACGCGCTCGAGGCGGTGCGCGAAGGTTTCGCGCTTTTCGACGCCCGCGACGCCCTGGTGACGTGCAACCGGCGGTTCGGTCTGGCGTTGCCGGACGTCGCGGCGCACCTGCGCCCGGGCCTCGGGTTCTCGGCCTATGCCAAGCTCTGCGCCCGCAGCCGGCACCTGGTGCTGCCGGAGGACGTGTCGCGGCCGCAGTGGTTGCGGCAGCGGCTGAAAGACCACCGCAAGCAGTCGGTCAACTTCAACGTGGCGATCGACGATGGCCACTGGATCCAGGTGAGCGAGCAACGCACCCCCGGCGCCGGCACGGCGATCATGCAGACCGACATCACCGATCTGATCCAGATGGAGCGCCAGGAGCGCGACAAGCTGCTCGACGAGCAGGCCCGGCTGATCCGCGCCACGCTCGATCATGTCGACCAGGGCATCTGCATCTTCGACGCGCGCCAGCAGCTGGTTGGCTGGAACGCCCGCCTGCGCGATCTGCTGTCGCCGCCGATCCAGCTCTTGAGGGTCGGCACGGGCTTTGCCGCGCTGGTCGAGCATTTCCGCCACGCCCTGGTGTTCCAGACCGCCTCCGGCCCGGACCGGCTGGTGGCCTGGGTCGGGCGCGGCGAAAACCGTCCGCCGTTGACGCTGGAGCTGCGCGCCCGCGACGGCCTGTTCCTGCATGTGTTCGGTCAGGAGATGCCCGACGGCGGGTTCGTGATCAGCTTTTCCGACGTGACCGCCGAGCGCAATGCCACCGCCGCCCTGCAGGCCGCGAACGAGAGCCTGGAGCATCGGGTCGCCGAGCGCACGGTGGCGCTCGAGGCGGCGCTCGAAGAGGCGAAGCGCGCCAATGCCTCGAAGTCGCGCTTCGTCGCGGCGGCGAGCCACGATCTCCTGCAACCGCTGAGTGCCGCCAAGCTGTTCCTTGCAGCGGCGGAGAACGCCGACGGCGCCGACGGCCAGCAAGCGACGATCCGGCAGGTGCGCAGTGCGTTCGACAGCGTCGAGAGCATCCTGGGCGCGCTTCTCGACATCTCGCGGCTCGATTCCGGCAACGCGTCGGTCAACCTGTCGGAGTTTCCGCTGGCGCGGGTGCTCGATCGGCTCGGGCAGGAGTTCGCCGAGATCGCGCGGCGCAAGGGTCTCGACCTGCGCATCGTGGGCTCCGGGGCGGTGGTGCGCAGCGATGCCTCCTACCTGCGGCGGATCGTGCAGAACCTGCTCGCCAACGCGGTGCGCTATACCGTGCACGGCAAGGTGCTGCTCGGAATCCGCCGGGTCGGGTCGTCGGTCCGCATCGAGGTCTGGGACACCGGCCCGGGGATTCCCGACGCCGCGCGCGAGATGATCTTCCGCGAGTTCCAGCGGCTGGATGCCCCCCAGCGCTCCGACGACGGCATGGGTCTCGGCCTCGCCATCGTCGAGCGGGCCTGCGCGCTGCTCGGGCACCGACTCGACCTGGTGTCGGTTCCGGGTCGCGGCACCGGGTTCCGCGTCGAGGTGCCGCTCGTCGATGTCGCCCACGTCCTGCCCGACGACCGGGCGCGGACCCTGGAGGCCCCGCCGGCGCGGCCTTCGGGGCTGGTGGCGCTGGTGATCGAGAACGACGAGGCGGTGCGGCGGGCGATGGCCACGCTTCTCGAGGCCTGGAATGTCGGCGTCCTCGACGTCGCGGGCGCCGACGAGGCGCTGGCGCTTCTCGAGGACATCGGCATCGCGCCGGACGTGATCCTCGCCGATTACCATCTTGGCAGCGGCACGAACGGGCTCGGGGCCATCGACGCCATCCGCGAGCGCCACGGCCCGATCGCCGCGTTCCTCATCACCGCCGACAGAGGCGCCGCGCTCTTCGACCGCTGCGCGGACGCCGGCATCCCGGTCCTGAAGAAACCGGTGGAACCGGCGCGCCTGCGCGCGCTCCTGACAGGGATCATGCCTGGCGGTGCCGGAGTCCGGTTGCCGCCGCACGGTACTAGCGGATCGGATCAAACACTTGGTGCGCTCGCCTGACGGCAGCGATGATCCTGTCCGGATCGGCGGTCCAGGCGAAGGGGCTCGGTTCTGCGTTGTGCTCGTGGAGGAAGCGATTGATGGCGGCCTGGAGGTCGACGCGGAAGACGCCGCGCCTGAGCTGGGGATGGCGGTCGAGCCATGCGCGCACCTTCGGGTGCTTGTGCGCGGCGTAGTTGTCGAGGAGTAAATACCAATCGCCCTATGCGTTGACCGCTTTGGCCCAGTCGCGTGTGGCGATTGAGGTGATCGTGGCGGGTCTTGCAACGAGGGCCTTCCAGGCGTCGCAACAAGCGTCGACGATGGCGGTGTAGGTGTCGAAGACCCGATTGGCGAGATGGTTCTGGCGCAGATACTGCCAGATATTCTCGACCGGGTTCAGTTCGGGTGAGTAGGACGGCAAGCGCAGCAGGCTGATGTTGGCCGGCATGTCGAGTTTGCCGCCAGGCCGATGCCAGCCGGCGCCGTCGAGGATGAGGACGGCGTGCGCGCCGGGGGTGATCTGGGTGCTGATCTCCGCCAGGTGCAGGTTCATCGCCTTGATGTTGACGCACGGCAGCACCAGTGCGGCGCCGACGCCGCGCGCCGGACAGACGGCGCCGAACAGATAGGCCGAGGCGTAGCGTTGATCGCGCGGCGCACGCGGGCGGCTGTCCGCGACGACCGGCCCTGGGCGGGCGCAGGACCCGCTTGTCCTGCGGCACCGCGCGCTCGATGGCGTTGAGGAAGCGGATGAATGTCAATCTCGGACCAAGATGGGGCCACTGCCCGGCGTGATACCGGGCCATGGCCGCGGGTTTGGCGTGCGCCTTGGCGCGCGTGGTGCGCACATGCCTGACGTGTGCCAAGGCGCATTGGCCGAAGGCCAGTTCATGTGGGCTGTGGATCGTGGAGGTCAGGTGTTGGCTTTTCGGCTCTGACGGAGCCTTGTGGATCGGCATGCAAAATTGAGCCCCATCTTGGGGTGATCGGCGTCCAAAAGTGAGCTCCCTGATAAATGTGCTCAGAAGCTTCCTCTGGAACGAGAGGGAGCAGAGAGGTGGCTCGGGAAATCTGAACGGGGGCGCTGAGTGGTGAAGCGGCTCGAGATCGGCAAGAAGATTGCTGAGAACCGAGGAGCGACCATGATGAGACGACCACGGCGGAACCACACCCCTGCGTTCAAGGCGAAGGTGGCGATAGCGGCCATCAAGGGCGAGAAGACGCTGGCCGAGTTGGCCCAGCAGTTCGATGTTCATCCGAACCAGATCACGCAATGGCGCAGCCAGCTCCTTGAGGGCGCGACGGGGGTCTTCGGCGAGGGCGCCAGGGCCGACGCCGCTCCGGCGATCGACGTGAAGGTCCTGCATGCGAAGATCGGCGAACTGACGCTGGCCAACGATTTTTTAGCGGTCGCGCTCGACAAGGCCGGACTGCTGGCGAGCGCAAGACGATGATCGACAGGTCCCATGAACTGCCGCTCACCGGGCAGGCGAAGGCGCTCGGGATCAGCCGGGGCAGCGTCTACTATCCGGCCCGACCGACCTCGGACGCCGATCTGGCGCTGATGCGGCGCATCGACGAGTTGCACCTCGAGCATCCGTTCGCGGGCAGCCGGATGCTGCGGGACATGCTGAAGGCGGAAGGCCGCGAGGTCGGCCGCCGTCACGTCGCGACGCTGATGAAAAAGATGGGCGTCGAGGCGATCTACCGCCGCCCGAACACGTCGAAACCGGCGCCGGGGCACAAGATCTACCCCTATCTGCTCCGCAACCTGGCGGTGACGCGCTCCAACCAGGTCTGGGCGAGCGACATCACCTACGTGCCGATGGCGCGGGGTTTCGTCTACCTCGTCGCCATCGTCGACCTGTTCAGCCGCAAGGTCCTGGCCTGGCGGCTCTCGATCACGCTGTCGGCGGACTTCTGCGTCGAGGCCCTGGAAGAGGCGCTCGCCCGGCATGGCAGGCCCGAGATCTTCAACACCGATCAGGGAAGCCAGGGCGAACTCAACCGGTCGTCGCAACACCTTTATTCATGGAGGTTGTTGTGGCGAAACGGAAGCGCGAGACGGAACGGTCGGGGGAGCTTCCATGCGCTCGCCTGGGCGTCCTGGGGTGACGCGTCGGGAGGAGCGGCGTCGATTCTGGGCGTTGATTGCAGCGGGACGATCGAGCGAAGGTGCGGCGATCGAAGTCGGGGCTTCACAGCCTGTGGGCTCGAGATGGTTCCGAGAGGCCGGCGGCATGCCCCCGACGCATCTATCTCCCAGCGCCAAGCCGCCCACCGGGCGCTACCTTTCGTTCGAGGAGCGCGAGACCATCGCGCTGATGCGGGTTCAAGGCTTTGGGGTGCGTCACATGGCAAGAAAACTGAACCGCGATCCATCGACCGTCTCGCGCGAGCTCCGGCGCAACGCGGCGACCCGGGCCGGAGCTTCCGCGTACCGGGCGACAACGGCTCAATGGCATGCCGAGCGCGCGTCGCGCCGGCCCAAGGTGGCGAAACTGGTGTCGAACGATCTTCTGCGCCAGTACGTTCAGGACCGTCTTGCGGGCCTGATCTCTCGGCCAGACGGGATGACGATCGAGGGTCCGAAGGTCGCCTGGAAAGGGCGTCGGCTCGGACCGCGCCAATCCAGACGGTGGGCGAGAGCCTGGAGCCCCGAGCAGATTGCGCCGACTGAAGCTCGATTTCCCCGAGGAAACAACGATGCGGATCAGTCACGAGGCAATCTATCAGTCCCTCTACATTCAAGGCCGCGGAGCATTGCGGCAGGAACTGACGGCCTGTCTGCGCACCGGGCGGGCGCTCCGGGCTCCTCGCGCCCGTTCCACGGGCCGAGGCAAATCCTTCGTCGCCCCCGAGATCATGATCAGCGAACGTCCTGCCGAGGCCGGTGACCGGGCCGTCCCGGGCCACTGGGAAGGCGACCTGATCATGGGCCTGAACAGCTCGGCGATCGGCACGCTGGTCGAGCGAACGACGCGCTTCACGATGCTTCTTCATCTCCCCCCATGCCCGGGCATGGGACGGACCAGCGAAAGAAAACGGACCTGCCCTCGCCGGACACGGCGCCGAGGCGGTGCGCGACGCCATCGCCAGCAGCATCGTGCACCTGCCAAGCCATCTTCGTCGATCGCTGGCCTGGGATCAGGGCGCGGAGATGGCTCGCCATGCCGACCTGAAGATCCTCGCCGATCTGCCCGTCTACTTCTGCGATCCGCACAGCCCCTGGCAACGCGGAACCAACGAAAACACCAACGGACTTCTGCGCCAGTACTTCCCGAAAGGCACGGACCTCAGCGCCCACAGCTCTGGCGACCTCGAGGCCGTCGCGGCGGCCCTGAACGGCAGGCCACGCAAGACCCTCGGCTGGAAAACGCCCGCAGAAGCACTGGACGAAGTTCCGCCGAAGGCAGAAAGTCCAGCTGTTGCGACG
>CAVZCB010000008.1:0-67391 GCA_963773555.1 uncultured Alphaproteobacteria bacterium | reverse complement strand
ATGCGGCTCAGAACCGGCCACGGACCCGCCAACATGGCAACCATCCGCCACGCCGCGCTCAATCTCATCCGCGCCATTCCCGACAAAGCCAGCCTCAAGATCCGCCGCAAAACTGTCGCATGGGACGACGACTATCTCCTCCGCGCTCTGGTTCAGCCTTCGCAATGAGCCTTCGAGCGATTTCCCTGTGGTAGCGGTTGGTATAATACCAATCGCCCTATGCGTTGACCGCTTTGGCCCAGTCGCGTGTGGCGATTGAGGTGATCGTGGCGGGTCTTGCAACGAGGGCCTTCCAGGCGTCGCAACAAGCGTCGACGATGGCGGTGTAGGTGTCGAAGACCCGATTGGCGAGATGGTTCTGGCGCAGATACTGCCAGATATTCTCGACCGGGTTCAGTTCGGGTGAGTAGGACGGCAAGCGCAGCAGGCTGATGTTGGCCGGCATGTCGAGTTTGCCGCCAGGCCGATGCCAGCCGGCGCCGTCGAGGATGAGGACGGCGTGCGCGCCGGGGGTGATCTGGGTGCTGATCTCCGCCAGGTGCAGGTTCATCGCCTTGATGTTGACGCACGGCAGCACCAGTGCGGCGCCGACGCCGCGCGCCGGACAGACGGCGCCGAACAGATAGGCCGAGGCGTAGCGTTGATCGCGCGGCGCACGCGGGCGGCTGCCCTTGTCGGCCCAGACGTAGGTCAGGCTTCCTTGCTGGCCGACGCGTGCTTCATCCTGCCACCACAGCTCGACCGGCTTGCCCCGAGCATGCTCGGGAAGGGCCGCGGCGACCAGCTCGGCGAAGTTTTTTCATGCGCCTCCTGGGCGGCGATGTCCTGCTCGGGGTGGCGCGGACGCACCGAGACCCGCGAGAAGTTCAGCCGCGCCAGCAGCTTGCCCACGGTGCGCTCGTGCATCTCCACCCCGAAGTGCCGGGCGATCTCGCCCTGCAGATCCCGGCACCGCCAGCGCACCACCTTATGCACATCCGGTTTCGGCCCCTCACGGACCCACGCCGCGAACGTGGCCTCCTGCGCCGCGGTCAGCTTGCGCCGGCGGCCACGGGCGCCGGCCCGGTTCGTCAGGCCTGCAAGCCCGGCCTCGTTGTAGCGATGCACCCAGTCGCGTAAGGTCTGCCGGTCCATCCCCGCCGCCTGCGCCGCCTCCGTCCGGGTCCGGCCTTCCAGCACCAAAGCCAGCGCAAGCATCCGCCGCGACGCAGCCGCATCCTTCTCCCGCGCGGCCGCCCTCCGAAAACCTGCGGCGTCCAGACCCGTCCGCGTGATCGCAATCGTCATCACCGATCCCCCTGCTCCGGGAGCAGAGATTCAGACCCGGACGATCCCCGCAACTCACGTTCGAGTCAGTGAAACCGGCGCCTGGTATTATACCAATCGCCCTATGCGTTGACCGCTTTGGCCCAGTCGCGTGTGGCGATTGAGGTGATCGTGGCGGGTCTTGCAACGAGGGCCTTCCAGGCGTCGCAACAAGCGTCGACGATGGCGGTGTAGGTGTCGAAGACCCGATTGGCGAGATGGTTCTGGCGCAGATACTGCCAGATATTCTCGACCGGGTTCAGTTCGGGTGAGTAGGACGGCAAGCGCAGCAGGCTGATGTTGGCCGGCATGTCGAGTTTGCCGCCAGGCCGATGCCAGCCGGCGCCGTCGAGGATGAGGACGGCGTGCGCGCCGGGGGTGATCTGGGTGCTGATCTCCGCCAGGTGCAGGTTCATCGCCTTGATGTTGACGCACGGCAGCACCAGTGCGGCGCCGACGCCGCGCGCCGGACAGACGGCGCCGAACAGATAGGCCGAGGCGTAGCGTTGATCGCGCGGCGCACGCGGGCGGCTGCCCTTGTCGGCCCAGACGTAGGTCAGGCTTCCTTGCTGGCCGACGCGTGCTTCATCCTGCCACCACAGCTCGACCGGCTTGCCCCGAGCATGCTCGGGAAGGGCCGCGGCGACCAGCTCGGCGAAGTTTTTTTATGCGCCTCCTGGGCGGCGATGTCCTGCTCGGGGTGGCGCGGACGCACCGAGACCCGCGAGAAGTTCAGCCGCGCCAGCAGCTTGCCCACGGTGCGCTCGTGCATCTCCACCCCGAAGTGCCGGGCGATCTCGCCCTGCAGATCCCGGCACCGCCAGCGCACCACCTTATGCACATCCGGTTTCGGCCCCTCACGGACCCACGCCGCGAACGTGGCCTCCTGCGCCGCGGTCAGCTTGCGCCGGCGGCCACGGGCGCCGGCCCGGTTCGTCAGGCCTGCAAGCCCGGCCTCGTTGTAGCGATGCACCCAGTCGCGTAAGGTCTGCCGGTCCATCCCCGCCGCCTGCGCCGCCTCCGTCCGGGTCCGGCCTTCCAGCACCAAAGCCAGCGCAAGCATCCGCCGCGACGCAGCCGCATCCTTCTCCCGCGCGGCCGCCCTCCGAAAACCTGCGGCGTCCAGACCCGTCCGCGTGATCGCAATCGTCATCACCGATCCCCCTGCTCCGGGAGCAGAGATTCAGACCCGGACGATCCCGCAACTCACGTTCGAGTCAGTGAAACCGGCGCCTGGTATTAGTCATTGAAATCGTATATTCAGATTCGTTAACAGAATGGCAGGGAAGTTCACATGACCGGCGGCACAGCCGACACCAGTCTGTTTGCCGCCAACTGGTCAGACGAAGGGCGTCTCAGGCGCCGTCGTCGAGCGGGATCACGTCGACTGCCTGCTCGGTCGTCTGCTCGCCGGCGATCCGCAGGACGCCCTTGACCGGAGCGACGTCGCCGTAGTCGCGGCCGCGAGCGACGAGGATGTGGTCGGGACCGGCCGTGACCGCGTTGGTGGGATCGAACTCGATCCAGCCGGTGTCCCAGCCGCACCAGGCGCGGACCCAGGCGTGCATGGCGTCGGCGCCTTCGAGGCGGGGCTGGCCGGGCGGCGGGGTGGTGCGCAGGAAGCCCGAGACATAGCCTGCGGGAATGCCGACGCCGCGGAGCGCCGCGATCATCACCTGGGCGAAGTCCTGGCAGACGCCGTGGCGGCGGGCGAACGCCTCGGCGGGGGGCGTGTCGACCGTGGTCGCCTCGGGGTCGAAGCGCATGTCGCGGTGGAGCGCGAGGCCGATGGCGCGGACCGCGTCCAGGACGGTCATCCCAGGCGCGAGCTGTTCGCGGGCGTAGGCGGTCATCTCGGGGGCGGGGGCGGTGCGCGGGCTCGGGCCGAGGAAGTGGTGCGGGGCGTCGGCGTCGAGGTTGCGGTAGTCGGCGATATCGGCGGCCAGGCGGGCGAGATCGGGGGACATGTCGAGGCTCGGCGGCGGCGGAAGGCGCTCGACGCGGGCGGCGACCCGGAACAGGATCTCGTCGTGGGCCTCGCGGAAGGCGACCTCGACGCCGGCGTTGCCGAAGAAGTCGAGGAAAGGGCGGCGCTCGGCAGGCTCGGGGAGGATGGTGAGCGTCTCGGTGATGCGGCGCTGGACGGCGGGAAGGTCGGCCGGGACCAGGCGCAGGATATGGCGGCCGGCGACCGCGGGGCGATCGTACTCGTAGGCGATGGTCATGCCGATGTCGTAGATCATCCCGCTTCCGTCAGCGCAGATGTGTACGGGACCAAGTCCCCACACCGGCGTTGGCACCCCGACCTGCCGGGCCTTCAGTTGCAGCGCGAGGAACTGCGAGTAGTGGCGCGACTGGTGCAGGTTGCCGCCGTGGAACCACAGCGACTTCTGTTGCGTGGGCTTCCACATGTTGCGCTGCTCGCCCTCCCAGGGGCCGGGGTCCTTGGTGGTCTCCGAGCCGAGGCCCCAGCACTTGCCGACGCTGTCCGCGACCTCCTGGCTGATGAGATCGGCTGCCCAGCCGTTCATCGAGCCGTAGCCGGTGGCGTAGATCACCAGATCGGCGGGCAGATCGGTGCCGTCCTCCAGGACGACGGAGGTTTCGGTCAGGTGATCGACGTCGGAGCCGGATTTCAGCTTGATCTTGCCGTCGATGATCAGCTGGCTCGCGCCGACGTCGATGTAATAGCCCGAACCGCGGCGCAGGTACTTCATGAAAAGGCCGGTGTCGTCGTCGCCCCAGTCGAGAATGAAGCCGGCCTTTTCCAGCCCCTCGTAGAAAGCGGCGTCCTCCTCGCGGATGGTGTCGTAGATCGGCTTCTGGAAGGCCGGCAGCAGGCGGTAGGGGATCGAGGCGAAGATCAGGTCGGCCTTGGCGGTGGTCACGCCGGCCGCGACGGCTTCCTCGGAATAGAGCGCGCCGAGCCCCAGCCGCATCAGCGGCTCGGAGCGAACGATGTGGGTGCTGGATCGCTGCACCATGGTCACGTCGGCACCGGCCTCCCAGAGTGCCGCGGAGACATCGTGGGCGGAATTGTTGGAGCCGATGACGACGACTTTCCTGCCCTCCCACCCGTCGGGACCGGGGTGCCGGGAGGAATGCTGCTGCTCGCCCTTGAAGATGTCCTGGCCGGGGATGACCGGGACGTTGGCCTTGCCCGACATGCCGGTCGCCAGCACGAGCTGCTTCGGGCGCAGCACGATCTCCTGCCCGTCTCGGCGGACGCGAACCTGCCATTCCTGTTTGGCGTCGTCCCAGGTCGCCTGCTCGGCGGTGGTCGAGGACCAGTAGCTCAGTTCCATCACGCGGGTGTACATCTCTAGCCAGTCGCCAATCTTGTCCTTGGGCGAGAACACCGGCCAGTTCTCCGGGAACGGGATGTAGGGGAGGTGGTCGTACCAGACCGGGTCGTGCAGGCAGAGCGACTTGTAGCGCTTGCGCCAGCTGTCGCCCGGTCGGGCGTTGCGCTCGATGATGATGGTGGGAACGTCGAGCTGGCGCAGCCGCGCGCCGAGCGCGATGCCGCCCTGGCCGCCGCCGATGATCACCACCGCGGGCTGAACTTCGTGGCCGAGGCGAGTCTCTTCATCGACGCGGGCCTCGGCCCAGGTCTTGCGGGACTGGCTCGCGACATGGTCGACGCCCTTGGGACGGGTGACGCCGCGGCGCTCCTCGTGGCCCTTGAGCTCTTTCAGCGTGGTCAGCAGGGTCCAGATCTTGCCGTCGCGGACGCGGATGTGGCCGTGGCCGCGGCCGGCTTCGGTCTCGAAGTCGATCCAGGCCTGGAGGAAGCCGCCGCCGTCCTCTGCCTGCTCGCCGGGGGTGACGGTCCAGTCGCGCGGCCCGATGTGGGGCAGCTGAGCCTCGAGCATGGCCGCGATCTCGGCGCGGCCTTCCATGGTGCGGATGTTCCAGGTGAAGCTCACCAGGTCGCGCCAGTAGCCGTCGGGCTCGAACAGGGCGGCGGCGGCCTCGGGATCGCCGGCGGCGAGCGAACGGTCGAGATCGGCGAGCACCTGGGTGATCGTGGCAGCGGCGGTGGTGTCGAGCATGTTGTTTCCTCCGGCTTCCGGGCGTGTCTGCGACGCCTTCCGGTCTGCGAACCGCCGGGTCGGAGTGCCGGTCGGCGGTTCGGTCCCGACGCGAGCTTTGCCGATCCGCGGCGGGGCGACAACGCCCGTTTTGACGGAGAGACAAGATTTAGCGCAGATAGCTGTCGGAGATGAGGTCGTGGAGCGCCTCGAGCCGCAGGATCAGCGCCTCGAACACCGGGGCGCCAAGGGTCTCGGGAGACTCGACCGCGAGTGCGGTGTGAATCTCCAGGATGGCGCGGGAGAGGGGCGACATCTGACCATTTGTCGTGGCATCGGGGAGGTAGCCGACATGGTCGCGGATTTCGGTCAGGTGGTAGAGCACGGAGCGCGGGTTCAGGGTGTCGAGCGCGAGCAGGTCGACCACCGTCTCGCGAGTGGTGCTGACGGAGTAGCGGCGGCGATGTGACATCACGCTGTCCCCGATCTCGACGGCGAGGTCGAGCGCCCCGTCGGGCGCCTCGGGATCGGCGAGCCAGGCGAGCGCGCCGGACATGGCGATGGCCCGTTCCAGCGAGCGGCCGATCGACAGGAACCGCCAGCCGGTGAAGCGGTACATGTTCTCGTGGACGAGACCGGAGAAGCCGGAGATCTTGCGCAGCAGCACGCTCATCGCGCGGGCGCAGTCGTCACCCGGCGTCACGCGCTCGGCGAGACGGCGGGCGGTCCTGGCGAGGTCGTTGAGCGCCGACCAGCCGTCGATCGAGAAGCGGTCGCGCACGTTGCCGGCGCTGAGGATCGCGCTGTCGAGCATGTCGATCAGCGGCTCGGGGATGCCGTCGCCGGGGTCGAGGCCGAGGGTGTCGAGATACTCGGTGAAGCTGGCGGTCAGCGGCGAGTCGGGGTCGGCGGTTTCGGCGAGGCGGACGTGCCAGGCGCGCAGGAGCCGCATGGTGCCCTCGGCGCGCTCCACGTAGCGCCCGAGCCAGAACAGGTTGTCGCCGGCGCGGCTCGGCAGCACGCCGGGGCGGACGCGGGCGTAGGCGGCGCTGCCGGTGGGCAGCATCGTCACGGTCTCCACCGGGCGGGGGCTGACCACCCAGACGTCGGCGGCGGTGCCGCCGTGCTGCATGGCGATGGCGCTCGGCTCGGGCCGTCGAGCCGATGCGGGCGAAGCCGCCCTGCATGACCTGCCAGCCCTGCGGGGTCCGGGCGAGAAACATCCGCAGGCTCATCGGCCGCGGCACCAGCGCCGCCGTTCTCGTAGGCGGGCGTGGTCGAGAGCATCACCGCCTCCTGCCCGACGAGATCGGCCCCGTCGGTCTCGAGCCAGCTGTCGAAGGAGGCGCGCGCCTTGTCGCGGAACCGCGCGCCGAGCACGGTGGTGTCGTCGGGTTCGAACGGCAGCCGGGTCGAGAGCGCCGGGCCGATCATCATGCGGTCCTTGTTGGCGCGGACGTGGTCGCGCTCGGCCTTCTGGCCGCACCACCATGTGGCGATGTTGGGCAGGATCAGCGGCTCGCCGGTGAGGGCGCGGGCGATGCGCGGCAGGAAGGCAAGCAGCGCGCGGGTCTCGAGGATCCCGGAGCCGAGCGCGTTGACCAGCGTGACCGACCCCTGGCGGACCGCGCCGACGAGGCCGGGGGTGCCGAGGCGCGAGGTGGCGTCGAGCTCGAGCGGATCGGCGAAGGCGGCGTCGAGCCGGCGCCAGAGCACGCTGACCGGCCGGAGTCCGGCGACGGTGCGGACCATCACGCGGCCGTTCTCCACGGTGATGTCCTCGCCCTCGAGCAGCATGAACCCGAGGTAGCGCGTGATGTAGGCATGCTCGTAGTAGGTGTCGTTCAGCGGCCCGGGGGTCAGGATCGCCACGCGGGAGTCGGGGGCGTGCGACAGTCCCTGGAGCGCATCGCGGAAGGTGCGGAAGAAGCCCGCCAGGCGGTGGACGTTCGCCTCGGCGTAGAGGTCGGCGTAGATGCGCGCGGTGGCGACGCGATTTTCCAGCGCGAAACCGGCGCCCGATGGCGCCTGGGTGCGGTCGCCGAGCACCCACCAGGTGCCGTCCGGTCCACGGCCGATCTCGAAGGCGATGAAGTGCAGGAAGTGGCCGCCGCGCGGGGTCAGGCCCACGAGCGGGCGCAGCCACTCGCGGCTCCCGGCGATCAGCCGCGCGGGCAGGTGGCCTTCGGCGACGAGGCGGTTGGGGCCGTAGAGGTCGGCGAGCACCGCCTCGAGCAAATCGGCGCGCTGGATCAGCCCCTGGGCGATGCGGGCGGCCTCGTCCTCCTCGAGGAGCACCGGGATGTGGGCGAGCGGCCAGGCGCGCTCGCTCGGGCCGTCGGCGCCGTACTGGCGGAAGAACACGCCGGCGTCGCGAAGGTACTGGTCGCCACGGGCGAAGCGGCTGGCGAGTTCGTCAGGGCTGAGGCGGGCGATGTGGGAGACGAACTGCCGCCAGACCGGGCGGATCTCGCCCTGTGGGTCGAGCAGTTCGTCCGCGACGCCGGGGGGCGGGCGGTAGTTCGCGAGCAGCCGCGCTTCGGCCTGCTCGCCGTCCGTGTTACGCAGCACGTCCACTTCAGCTACCGCCGCCCGGGCATGTCGACGGGGCGATGCGCGTGGTGGCGGAGGCTGGCGGAGTGGTCGTGGAGTGGCACGTCGGGAACCGTGGACCGGACAGGATGGGGCAGCATAGACTCTTGTGCCGGCGACCATACCGGCTTTTCCCGCCGGCGATAGTCGTTTAGCGCCGTTCGCCCAATGTGTCGGCGGCGTGGGCGCCGCGCTCGCCCATCGGTTCGCGCTCGCCCTTGGTGGTGTCGCGTCGGGTCTGGTGCTCGATCTCGGCGTCAAGCTCCGCGCCCATCAGCACGATGTAGGCCGAGACCCACATCCAGGTCAGCAGGATGATCACCGCGCCGAGCGAGCCGTAGGTCTGGTTGTAGCTGCCGAAGCGGCTGACGTAGATCGAGAACGCGATCGAGGCGAGGATCCAGACGAGGGTGGCGATCACGGCGCCCCAGCTCACCCACCGCCACTTCGGCGCATCGCGGCTCGGCCCGTAGCGGTAGAGGACCGCGAGGGTCAGGAGCGCGACGAGCGCCAGCAGCGGCCAGCGCGCCAGCGAGATCACGGTCGCCAGCGTGGAGCCGAGGCCGAACAGGCCGATCACCGCCGGAAGGACGGCGATGAGGGCGAGGGAGCCGGTCACGATCAGCAGCGCCGCCAGCGTGAGCAGGAGCGCCACGAGGTTGAGCTTGAAGAACCCGCGGGATTCCTCCTCGTCGTAGATGATGTTGAGGCCTTCGATCACCGCCTTCAGGCCCTTCGATGCGCTGTAGAGGGTCAGGAGCAGACCGCCGATCGCGGCGATGCTGAGGCCGGTGTTGGCGTTGGACGCGAGCTGGTCGGCCTGCGAGGTGACGATGCCGGCGGCCTGGTCGGGGAGCATGGAGCTGATCTGCTGGATCTGCGCCTCGATCTCCCGGGGATCGAAGGCGAGCCCCCAGAGGGCGATGGCGGCGGCGATCGCCGGGAACAGCGCGAGCAGGGCGTAGAAGGCGACGCTGGCGGCGACCATCGAGACGTGGTCGGCGGTGATCTCGTCCTTGGTGCGCCAGAGGATGTCCTTCCAGCCGCGGCGCGGAATGGCACTCGGGCGCTCGGCGGCGCGCCCGCGGCGTGGAGCTGCTGGCTGTATCTGACATGGCGAACCTCGTCTGCTGGCGTCGGGGCGCGACGCATTGCAGACGGAACGGGGATGCGCCGCAGCGGTTCCAGCCTTCGGTCCGGGATCCTCGATCCTTGCGCTCCGGTCCGCCCGGGCGCGTGGCCGCGGTCCGGGCGGCTGGCGGCTATATCCCCGGCGCCCGCCGCAGGTCGAGGGTCATCGGGAACTCGCGGGCCGGGGTCTCGGCGGGCGGCATGTAGCCGCCGGCGGTGTGGCCGTGCGGCTCGAAGCGGGCGAGCCGGCGGGCCTCGGCCTCGTTGCCGTTCACCGGGAAGGTGTCGTAGCTGCGGCCGCCGGGATGGGCGACATGGTAGGTGCAGCCGGCGACGGCGCGACCGGTCCAGGTGTCGAAGACATCGAAGGTGAGCGGCGCGTGGACCGGGATCACCGGGTGCAGCGCCTCCGCCGGCTGCCAGGCCTTGAAGCGCACGCCGGCGACCGAGGTGCCGGCGGTATCGGTCGGCTGCAGCGGCATCCGGCGCTTGTTGCAGGCGACGAGATAGCGGTCGGTGTCGGTGGCGGTGAGCTTGACCTGGAGGCGCTCGGTGGAGCTGTCGGTATAGCGGACGGTGCCGCCGATCGCGCCGGTCTCGCCGAGGACGTGCCACGGTTCGAGCGCCTGGCGCAACTCGAGGTGGACGCCGTCGGTCTCGACCTCGCCGCAGAACGGGAAGCGGAACTCTCCTTGAGCCTCGAACCAGTCGGGGCGCATCTCGAAGCCGTGCTGGCGCAGGTCGCGCAGCACGTCGAGGAAGTCCTCCCAGACGAAGTGCGGCAGCATGAAGCGGTCGTGCAGCACCGTGCCCCAGCGGGTGAGCTGGCCGGTGACGGGGTGGTGCCAGAGCCGGGCGATCAGCGCGCGGATCATCAGCTGCTGGGCGAGCGACATCCGCGGGTCGGGCGGCATCTCGAAGCCGCGGAACTCGACGAGGCCGAGACGGCCGGTGGGGCCGTCGGGCGAGTAGAGCTTGTCGACGCAGATCTCGGCGCGGTGGGTGTTGCCGGTGACGTCGGTCAGCATGTTGCGCAGCAGGCGGTCGACCAGCCACGGCGGCGGCGCGTCGCCCTGGCCGGGGGGCGGGATCTGGGAGAGCGCGATCTCGAGCTCGAAGAGCGAGTCGTGGCGGGCCTCGTCGATGCGCGGGGCCTGGGAGGTGGGGCCGATGAACAGGCCGGAGAACAGGTAGGAGATCGACGGGTGGCGCTGCCAGTGGAGGATCAGCGAGCGCAAGAGGTCGGGGCGGCGCAGGAACGGGCTGTCGAGGGTGGTGCCGCCGCCGACGACCACGTGGTTGCCGCCGCCGGTGCCGGTGTGCTTGCCGTCGATCATGAACTTGTCGGCGCCGAGGCGGCACTGGCGGGCCTCGTCGTAGACCGCGGTGGTGATGGCGACGCAGTCGTCCCAGGAGGCGGCGGGATGGATGTTGACCTCGATCACGCCGGGGTCGGGGGCGACGCGGATCACGTTCAGGCGCGGATCGGGCGGCGGGGCGTAGCCCTCGATGTGGATCGGCAGGCCCATCTCGCGCGCTGCGGCCTCGGCGGCGGCGATCAGATCGAGGTAGTCCTCGACGCTCTCCACCGGCGGCATGAACACGCAGAGCCGCCCGTCACGCGGCTCGACGGAGAGCGCGGTGCGCACCGCTCCGTCGGCGTCGCCAAGTTCCTGCTCGACGCGCTCCTGCTGTGCGGTGTCGTCGGAGGCGAAGTGCGCCATCGGCTGGGCGCGGGCGCCATGAATCGGCTGCGGCGGCTCGGGCGGCGGCGGAGCGGCGCGGTTGCGGAAGTCGGGCAGCGGACCGCGCGGGACGGTCGGATCGACGATGTTGGTGTAGGGATAGTTCGACGCGGGCACGTGCGGCAGCTTGCCGAGCGGCAGACGGTAGCCGACCGGGCTGTCGCCCGGAACGAGGTAGAGAAAGCCGCGGCGCAGCTTCCATTTCTCCGAGCGCCAGCGGGGTCCGCTGGCCTTCGACTGCCAGGCCTGGATCGGCAGGACGTATCCCGAGGGCGTGGTCAGGCCGCGGTCGAACACCCGGGCGATGCGGTAGCGTTCCTCCGGGTCCTTGAGCTTCGAGTTCTGCGGGGTGACGTTGGCGGGAAGGTCGCCCTCCTTGAGGATCCACTCGGCCGGATCCTCGTAGGCCGGCGTCACCATCTCGCGCTCGACGCCGAGTTCGGCGGCGATCCCCTTGAGCAAGCGCTCGGCCTCGACCGGGCCGGCGTCGGTCTCCGCGTTTTCCTCGGCCACCAGCCGCGAGTCCTGCCAGATCGGGGTGCCGTCCCTGCGCCAGTAGAGCGAGAAGGTCCAGCGCGGCAGGCTCTCGCCCGGATACCACTTGCCCTGGCCGTAGTGCAGGAAGCCGCCGGGCGCGAACCGGTCGCGCAGCCGGCGGATCAACTGGTCGGCGAGGCCGCGCTTCATCGGGCCGACGGCGGCCGTGTTCCACTCGTCGGCCTCGAAGTCGTCGACCGACACGAACGTCGGCTCGCCGCCCATCGTCAGGCGCACGTCACCGGCCGCGAGGCTCTCATCCACCTTGCGCCCGAGATCGTTGAGGGCGGCCCAGGCCTCGTCGGAGAACGGCTTGGTGATCCGCGGGTGCTCGGCGACGCGGGTCACCTTCATGTCGAAGCTGAAGTCCACTTCGGCGTAGCTGGCGGCGCCGGTGATCGGCGCGGCGTTGCGGTAGTGTGGCGTGGCGGCGAGCGGGATGTGGCTCTCGCCGGTCAGCAGGCCGCTCGTGGGGTCGAGGCCGATCCAACCCGCGCCGGGCAGATAGACCTCGGCCCAGGCGTGCAGGTCGGTGAAGTCGTGGTCGGTGCCGGGCGGGCCGTCGAGCGACACGAGGTCGGGCTTCAGCTGGATCAGGTAGCCGGAGACGAAGCGCGCGGCGAGGCCGAGGTTGCGGAAGATCTGCACCAGCAGCCACGACGAGTCGCGACAAGAGGCGGTGCCGCGTTCGAAGGTCTCCTCCGGGGTCTGCACACCGGGCTCCATGCGGATGACGTAGCCGACCTCCTGGCTCAGCCGGGCATTGAGGCCGACGACGAAATCGACGGTCCGGGTGCGGTCGCGCGGGATGGTGTCGAGGAACCGCGCGAGGTGCGGGCCGACCGGTTCCGGGGTCATGTAGATCGAAAGGTCGTCGCGGATGTCGGCGGGGTAGTCGAACGGCCAGTGCTCGGCCTCCTCCTCCACGAAGAAGTCGAAGGGATTGTAGACGGTCATGTCGGCGACGAGATCGACCTCGATCTTCAGTTCGCCCACCGGCTCGGGGAAGACGAAGCGCGACAGCCAGTTGCCGTAGGGGTCCTGCTGGTGGTTCACGAAGTGGTCGGCCGGCGTGACCTTGAGCGAGTGCGACAGAACGCGGGTGCGCGAGTGCGGCGCCGGGCGCAGGCGGATGATCTGTGGGCCGAGGGTGACCGGACGGTCGTAGCGGTAGTGGGTGAGATGGTAGATGCTGGCCTTGATCGACATGGCTCCCCCGGTCTGCGGCGTTCGGCGTGACCGCAGGCTTTCACAGAACCGTCGGGCGCACCACGGGTTTGTTAGCGCGCCGGATCGGGATTGCCGCCCCCGTGTCCTTCGAGGGGTGAGGGTGCGCTTATGTCCGCCCGCCGCAGAAGCGGCACGGCCTCGGCGACCCCGCAGGCTTTTCCCGCTTGCCCGATCCCAGCGAGCGGGTATGGTATCGATCACAAACATGCGATCCGCAACAAGAAACCTGACCATCCCGGGAGGAACCATGATGATGACCCCTCGCCGCCGCGCCGCCTTCGGTGCGGCCCTGTGCTCCGCCGCCGCTCTGGCGCTGCCCTCGCTTGCCGCCGCCGAGCCCAAGATGCTGAAATGGGCGCACGTCTACGAGACCAGCGAGCCCTACCACACCTGTGCAGTAGACGCCGGCGACGCGCTGGAGACCGCGACCGAAGGCCGCTACGGCATCGAGGTCTACCCTGCGTCCTCGCTCGGCAAGGAGGTCGACATCAACGAGGGCCTCGGGCTCGGCACCGTCGACATCATCTATACCGGCCAGCTGTTCGCCGGGCTCGCCTATGGCCCGATCGCCATCGGCGGCGCGCCCTACATGTTCCGCGACTACGATCACTGGGACCACTTCCGTAGCTCCGACCTGTTCAAGGAACTGGCCCAGGGCTACCAGGACGCCACCGGCAACCACGTGATCGCCATGACTTACTACGGCAAGCGCCACGTCACCTCCAACAAGCCGATCCTCAAGCCCGAGGACATGAAGGGGATGAAGATCCGCACGCCGAACGCGCCGCTCTACATGATGTTCCCCGAGGCGGTCGGCGCCAATCCGACGCCCATCGCCTTCGCCGAGGTCTATCTCGCGCTGCAGCAGGGCACGGTCGATGGCCAGGAGAACCCGCTGCCGACGATCAAGGCCAAGAAATTCTACGAGGTCCAGAAGGACATCAACCTGACCGGCCACATCACCGACGCGCTGCTGACCATCGTCGGCGGCCCGGCCTGGGACTCGATGGACGACGCCGACCACGAGGCGCTGACCGGGGTGCTCAACGACGCGGCGACCTGCGCCACCGACCAGATCATCCAGCAGGAGAACGAGCTGGCGGACTGGTTCCGCGAGCAGGGCGTGACCGTCAACGAGGTCGACACCGAGCCGTTCCGCGAAGCGACGATGAAGCTGCACAACGGCGACGATGGCGACCTGGGACCAGGAGACCTACGACCGGCTGCAGGCGATCAAGTAGCAAGACCGGCCCCGGGGTGCGGCGCGGACCGTCGCCCCCGGATCGCTTCTCTCCCCACATCCGCGCGGTGCCCCGATGACGCCCCCTGACGACGACCGCCCCCACGAGATCGAGATCGTGTTCGAGGACGAGCCGATCGACCTCGGCGATCTGCACTGGGACGACTCGATCGTGTTCGTCGCCTTCTGGGTGCTGGCGTTCGTGGTGTTCCTGCAGTTCTTCACCCGCTACGTGCTCAACAACTCCCTGGGCTGGACCGAGGAGATCGCGCGCTACCTGCTGATCGCCGTCACCTTCACCGGCGCGGCGATGGCGGTGCGCAAGGAGAGCCACATCGCCGTCGAGTTCATGTTCCGCTGGTTCCCCCGCGGGCTGCGGCGATTCCTGCAGACCCTGATCGACGTGGTGTCGCTGATCTTCTACGGCGCGCTCACCTGGTTCACCGTGGAACTCGCCCGCAGCACGCGCCAGAAGATGGTCTCGATCTCGCTGCCCAAGTCGATCATCTACTGGGTCGTCGCCGCCTGCTTCGCGGTGATGACGTTCTACGCGCTCAGGGTCGCCTGGCGTCACTGGCAGAGCGGCACCAGCCGGCTGATAGACCCCGAGGCATACGCGGACGAACCGATCCGCGGCGTGGAGTAGCTCCCAAAGATGGTCGTCGTCCTCTTCGTCCTGCTGTTCGGGATGATCTCCCTCGGGATCCCGGTGGCGATCGCGCTCGCCGGCTCCTCGGCGATCTTCATCATCGTCACCGGCTCGGTGCCCGAGGCGGTGGTGGCGCACCGGATGGTCAACGGCGTCGATTCGTTCCCGCTGCTGGCGGTGCCGTTCTTCATCCTCGCCGGCAACCTGATGAACACCGCCGGCATCACCGAGCGGATCTTCACCTTCGCCACCGCGCTGGTCGGCTGGATGCGCGGCGGCCTCGGCCACGTCAACATCGGCGCGAGCGTGATCTTCGCCGGCATGTCGGGCGCCGCGGTCGCCGACGCCGGCGGTCTCGGCGCCATCGAGATCAAGGCGATGCGCGACGCGAAGTACGACGCAGGCTTCGCGGTCGGCATCACCGCCGCGTCCTCGACCATCGGCCCGATCATCCCGCCGTCGCTGCCGATGGTGATCTACGGCGTCGTCGCCGGGCGCCTCGATCGGCCAGCTGTTCGCGGCCGGCTTCGTGCCGGGGCTGCTGATGGCGGTGGCGCTGATGCTGATGGTCGCCTGGTATGCCCGCCGCCGCGGTTATCCGCGCGACGCGGCGTTCAGCTTCAGCCGGCTCGGGTCGAGCTTCGTTCATGCCTTTCTGTCGCTGCTCACGCCGGCACTGATCGTCGGCGGCATCCTGTCGGGCGCCTTCACGCCCACCGAAGCGGCGATCGCCGCCTGCGCCTGGGCGCTGATCCTCGGGCTGGTGGTCTATCGCACTCTGACCTGGCAGCGGTTCCTGCGGGTCTCCATCGACACCATCGAGACGACGGCGGTGGTACTGTTCGTGGTGGCGGGCGCGTCGATCTTCGCCTGGCTGCTCACCTCGAACCGGGTGCCCGAGCAGTTCGCCACCCTGATCCTGTCGGTCTCCGACAGGCCCTGGGTGCTGCTCCTGCTGATCAACCTGATCCTGCTGATCGTCGGCTGCTTCATGGAGACGGTGGCGGCGATCACCATCCTGGTGCCGGTGCTGTTGCCGATCACCAACCATCTGGGGATCGACCCGGTGCATTTCGGCGTCATCATGGTGCTGAACCTGATGATCGGCCTGCTGACCCCGCCGGTGGGGATGGTGCTCTACGTGCTGTCGCGCGTGGCGAAGATGCCGTTCGAGAAGTGCGTCACCGCGACCGCGCCGTTCCTCATTCCGCTGTTCGTCGTGCTGCTGATTGTCACCTTCGTGCCTTGGGTGACGCTGTGGCTGCCGACGCTGATCTATCGCTGAGATGCCACCCGATCATCGGCCGGATCCGCGAAGAACGTGTCGAGGAACAGCTCCCGCGCCGTCGGAGATGCTGACGATCTTGTTGGTGGCCTGACGGTAGAGCTTGAAGTTGAGTTCGGTGCCGGGCTGCCCGTCACTCCAGTCGGTGAGATGCCTGAGTTCGCCGCGCCCCAGCCGCCGCCCGTGCGAGCGCGGTTCGTCGGACCGAGATGCTCACCCGCGGCGTCTGACGGGCGATGCCGGGCTTCTTCGCGATCGCCTCGGCGGAGGTGACGAACCCGCGCGACACGAGACCCCGACCGCCCTCGTTCTCGCTCGCGAACACGAAGATCGTATCGCCCTCGGCGATGTGCTTGCCGCCGTACATCGTCTTCTGCGCCGGGAAGTCGAAGGTCTCCGCCTCCGGGTCGCGGATTTCGGCCTTGATCGCGAACGGCATGTCCGGCCCTCTCGCCAACTCTCCGCCGCTGGCCCCCGCGTCACCCGATCCGCGCGGCCCGGCGCGGCAGGCGGAAGGCGCGTTCCGGAAGGCCGGGCACCGGGGCCTCCAGCGCGAACACGCTGCCGGCCAGGCGCTCGTCCGGGTGCGCGCCCGTCCGCTGCGGAGGTGATGTAGAGCGTCCGGAGGTCGTCGCCGCCGAAGGTGCAGGTGGTGACCTGAGCCGCAGGGCATCTCGACGATCCGATCGACCGAGCCGTCCGGAGCCAGCCGCACCACGCAGCCGCCGCCGTGGCGGCAGTTCCACAGGAAATCCCTCGCTGTCGACCGCGGAGCCGTCCGGGGCGCCGCGGTCGAAGCCCTCGAAGAACGGCCGGGACGGTCCGAGCGCGCCGGTCTTCGGGTCGAAGTCGTAGGCCCTGATCTCGTTCGCCATGGTGTCGGCGAAATAGAACGTCCGCTCGTCCGGACTCCAGCAGATCGTATTGGCGATGCCGAGGCCCTGCTCGAGTTGGGTGAATGCGGGCTCCGGCCCGAAGCGGTAGAGCTTGCCCAAGCCCGGCGCCACCTCCAGACTCTCGCCGTTCGGACCGACGTTGTTGCCCATCGTGCCGATCATCAGCCGCCCGAGCGGGTCCGGACGGCCATCGTTGAACCGCACCTCCGGCCATCCCTCGAGCGCCGGCCCCATCAGTTCGCGCGTGTCGGTCTCCGGGGTCCAGAGCACCAGTCTGGCTGGCAAGTGCTGCGACAAGCACGCCCGGGCTGTCGCTCAGCGTCAGCGCCACGACGGGTTCCTCGAAGAACCAGGTCCGCACGGAGCCGTTCCGCGGGATCGAGCCGGTGGGTCAGGAAACGCTGGATGTCGACCCAGTAGAGGCATCCCTCGCCGGCCGACCAGACCGCTCCCTCGCCGCAGATATCCCCCGTCGGGGCGACGCAGATCGGTTCGGGTGCAGACATCTTGCCCTCCTGACGGCGTTGACGGCGTCCGGGGAAGCGCAGGCAGCTCTGGCCGACCACGCCCCGGGACCGGTGCAGGTCATGTTGGCAGGTCGCGCCGGGCGCCGCAAACCGAATTGCCATGACAGGAAAGCGGGGCGGGCCGGTGGTCCGGCCCGCCCGTTGCCCTGTCTATTCCATCGCCATCTTCGGGCGCCGCCGCCGGCGCGCTGTTTCGGCCTGCGCATGAAGGCGAGCAGCGGGATCACCGCCAGCGTCACGAACATCATCAGGCGGAAGTCGTCGATGTAGCCGATGAATGCGGCCTGCGCCTGGACCTGGCCGTTGAGCATGGCCAGCGCGGTCGTCGGATCGAGCCCGGTCGCCGTGACCTGATCCATGTTCGGAGAGAACGGCGTGAGCTTGTCGACCATTTCGGCGCGGTTGATCACGATGTTATGGGCGAGCTCCGTCATGACAAGGGAGATCCCGACCGACGAGCCGATGTTGCGGATCAGGCTGAACAGCGAGGCGGCGTCCGCCCGGAACCGCGGCTCGAGCGTCGCGAAGGCGATGGTCGAGAGCGGCACGAACACCAGCCCGAGGCCCATCCCCTGCACCACGCCGGAGACGACGAGCGGTGTCGAGTTCATCAGGATCGAGAACTGCGACATCTGCCAGAGCGAGATCGCCGTCAGGCTGAGCCCGGTCAGGATCAGCAGGCGTGCGTCGACCTTGTTGACCAGCCGGCCGACGACAATCATCGACACCATCGTCCCCACCCCGCGCGGCGCCAGCACCAGGCCGGTCGTCACCACCGGATAGCCCATCACCCCCTGGAGCATCGGCGGCAGCAGCGCGAGGCCAGCCAGCAGGATCATGCCGACCATGAAGATCATGCAGAGCGCCATCACCAGGTTGGCGTCCCGGAAGATGTGCGGGTCGATGAAGGCCTGCTCGCGCCCGGTGATGTGGAGCACGAAGGCCCACAGTCCGGTGATGGTCAGGCCGACGTAGATCCAGATTTCCGCCGACGAAAACCAGCCGGCCTGCTCGCCGCGGTCGAGAAACAGCTGCAGCGCGCCGATCGCGAGCGACAGCATGGCGAAGCCGAAGAAGTCGAAGCTGCGCTGCCGCCTCGGCGATTTCGGCAGGAACACGATCAGCCCGGCCAGCGCCAGCAGGCCCACCGGAAGGTTGACGTAGAACACGAAGCGCCAGTTGAAGGTCTCGGTCAGGTAGCCGCCGAGCGTCGGTCCGATGATCGGCCCGACCATGATCCCGGCCCCCCAGATCGCCATCGCCTTGCCGTGTTCTTCCTTGGTGTTGATGTTGAGCAGAACCGTCTGGGACAGCGGCACGAGCGCCGCGCCGCAGATACCCTGCAATGTCCGGAACAGCACCATCTCGGTCAGGCTCGTCGCCATGCCGCAGGCCATCGAGGTGAGGATGAACCCGCCGACCGAGACGATGAACAGCTCGCGCAGCCCGATCCGGTCGCTGAGCCAGCCGGTCACCGGGGTCATGATCGCCGAGGCGACGATGTAGGAAGTCAGCACCCAGGTGATCTGGTCCTGCGCCGCGCCGAGCGAGCCCTGCATCGAGGGCAGCGCCACGTTGGCGATGGTGGTGTCGAGCACCTGCATGATCGTCGCCAGCATGATCGAGACGGTGATCAGCCCCTTGTTCGCGACCGCAGGCGGGGCTGCCGCGGCCGAGGCCGCGGCGCTCATTCCGCGCCGTCCGCGGGGGCTGCGACCGCGGGCGCGCTGCCGACACCGATCGCCGCCAGAACACGCTCGATCGGATGGGGCAGGCCGCGGGCGTGGCCGGTGTCGACCTCGACGCTCGCGCTCATGCCGGCGCGCAGCGGCGGGACGTCCTGACCCTCGTCGAGACGGATCCGCACCGGCACGCGCTGGACCACCTTGACCCAGTTGCCGCTGGCGTTCTGCGCCGGCAGCAGGGCGAACTCGGAGCCGGTGCCGGCGCCGATCGACCCGATCTCGCCCTCGAAGGCCTGGCCCGGATAGGTGTCGAGGCTGACCTCGACCGGCTGGCCGTCCACCATGTGGGTCAGATCGGTCTCCTTGTAGTTCGCCTCGATCCAGGTGTCGTCGGTCGCGACCAGGCTCACCACCGGGACCGCCGGGGTGACGTACTGGCCCTGCTGCAGCCGGGCGGTCTGGCTGATGATGCCATCGGTCGGCGCCGTGACCACGGTGTGCGCGAGGTCGAGCTCGGCTCCGTGCAGCGCGGCCAGCGCCTGCAGCACCGCCGGGTGCTTGTCGGTGGGAATGTCGGGATCGCCCGCCAGCGCCGCCTTGGCGGACAGCACCTGGCTGTCTGCCTGCGCCGCCGCGCCCCTTGCCTGCTGCAGCTTCAGCGCGCTCTCGTCCGCGGTCGCCTGCGGCACGACGCCGGTCTTCAGGAGCTTGCGCTGCCGTGCGTCCTGGGTCTCCGCCGTTTTCAGCGCGTCGTCGGCCGTCGCGGCTTCGGACTTCGCCTGCGCGTAGGCTGCCTTCAGCTTCTCGACCTCGAGGCGCGCCGTCTCGAGCTTCGCGCGGTCTTCCTCGACCGCGTTGCGATAGGCGGCGTCATCGATGGTGAAGAGCTGCTGGCCGGCACGCACCGTCTCGTTCTCGTCCACGTCCACCGTGGCGATCTGTCCGCTCACCTGCGGCATGACCGTGACCCGGTCCTGCTTGACGTAGGCGTCCTCGGTCGAGACGTAGCGCCCGCCCGTCACCCAGACATATCCGCCGCCCAGCGCGAGCGCGAGCGGGAGGGCCGCGATCAGCAGGCGCCGCTTGCCACGCCGCGGTCTGGCCGGCGTCTTGGCTTCCTTCGCCTCGGGTTCCGCCGGTGCCTTGACTTCCTTCGCTTCGGGTTCCGCCGGCGCCTCACGCACCGTCGGAACTTCCTCGAGCTTTCTTGCGGGCTGTGCGGTCATGCTAGTTCCTTCTCCGACCTGTTGCGGCCGGCAACGGTGACCGGGCAATCTTCCCCGGACAGGTTATCGATTATGATCAGAAGACTGGCCTGGAGAGCAGCGCGTTCCTGTTCGGAAAGTCCCGCCTGGGCCTGTTGGTATACGGCGGCGGCGCGTTCGCGCATCGGCCGCAGCAGCGTGCGGCTCTTCTCCGTGGTGTAAAGCCGGCGCGCGCGCCGGTCCTTCGGATCCGCGCGTCGCTCGACGAGGCCCGCGGCCTCCATCCGGTCCACGTGCCGCGACAAGGTCATCGGCTCGAGATCGAGGAGGGCGGCCAGCGCGGCCTGTCCGACTCCCTCATGAAGCGTCAGCCGCGCGACGATGCGCAGCTGCGCCGAGGTCATCGGGATATCCCGGCTCTCCTGCTCGAAACGCCGCCGCAGAAGGCGCGCCGCGTCGGCCAGCAGAAAACCGAGGGGGGGTTGTTCCTTGTATCGCATGACGCCGATATAGTAGCCCTGCTTACGATCAGCAAGGCTAATAACACGAAGCCGTCATGCAGCCAGCGCAATGCCGATTTGACCTGCGGCTTGCCCCCTGGACGGCTCCGCGCGCGGCGGACGCAGAAAACCCCGTGGACATTCCGGCGCACGAGCCACATGGTCGCCTCTGGCAAAATGGGGGCCCGGAGCGTGAAAACAACGGGAATCGCAAGTCCGTCCAGTCGTCGAACCGTGCTCACGGGCCTCGCCGCCGGTGGGGCCGGACTGGCAGCCACCGCGACGTTCCCGCGCTTTGTCCAGGCGCAGTCTTCCGAACCGATCCGCCTCGGGTTCCAGCTCCACCGCACCGGCATCGGCGCGTCCTACGGCCGCTGGTACCAGCGCACCGCCGCGGCGGCGCTGAAGGTTCTGAACGACGCCGGCGGCATCAACGGCCGACCGGTGGAGATCGCCTTCGAGGACGACGGCACCGACCCCAAGCGCGGCGCCGAGGTGGTCGAGAAGTTCGCGGCGCAGGGCAAGGACGCGGTGTTCGGCACGCTGTTCAGCAACGTGGTCGCGGCGTCGGCGCCGCGGGCCGGCGAATTGAAGATGCCGTTCCTGATCTGCTCCGAAGGCCACCAGCTCGCTTCCGGCGGCCTCAACCGCTGGACGCTGCAGCCCGGGATGACCGACGTGAAGAGCCAGGTGCAGTCGATGGCGCCGTGGGTGGCGGCGAACCTCGGCAAGAAGGTGACGATGATCTACCCGGACTACGCCTTCGGCTACGACCACCGCGACTTCTTCCCCGCCGCGATGGCCGCGCAGGGCGGCGAGGTGATCGAACTGCTGGCGATCCCGCCGACCGAGAGCTCGTTCACCCGCTACATGCCCCGCATCCCGCGCGAGACCGAGGTGCTCTACCACGTGATGGTCGGGCCGTCGGTGCTGACGTTCGTCAAGGAGCTGGGAGAGTTCTACGGCTCGGGCGACCGGCCGCAGATCTTCGGGTTCATCGACTCGCTCGAGGCCGTGCCCCTGGACAGCCCGGGGCTCGGCTTCCTCGAGGGCACGCATTTCTGGGAAGGCGACCCCCGCTACCGCCAGCCGGACTCCACCGAGTACGACGCCTTCTATCGCGACGCCGTCGGGGTGGACGACACCGGCGCCTCGGTCTCGGACCCCAACGACGTCTCGACCTACGCGCACATGTTCTCGGTCTGGGAGACGCTCTTCGTCATCAAGGCGGCGATGGAGGCGGCGGACTATCGGGGGCCGGACGACCGGCAGGCGCTGGTCGAGGCCGTCGAGGCGATGACCGACATGCCGCTGTCGCGCGAGCATCCGCAGGGCGACAAGATCTTCAACGGCAGGACCCACCAGGTTTTCGGCCACCAGTACATCTCGAAGGTGGAGGACGGCCGGCTGAACGTGGTGCACACCACCTCGATCGAGGATGGCCTCTATCCGGACGAGGTGGACTACACGACCATGCCGTTCTGATCCGACGGTCTGATCCGTTGGATCTCGGACCCTTCCTGCTGCTCGCCTCGCTCGAAGGGCTGGTGATGGCCGCGGTGCTGGCGCTGACCGCGGTCGGTCTTTCGCTGGTGTTCGGGGTCATGCGCGTCGTCAACATCGCGCACGGCGAGTTCTTCATGCTCGGCGCGGTGACCGCGTGGTTCGTGAGCCACTGGATTCCCGGCGCGCCGGCGACAGGCTTTGTCGCCGCGCTGGTGGCAAGCCCGCTGGTCGCCGCCTGCATCGCCGTCGCGGTCGACCGGCTGGTGCTGCGGCGTCTGGACTACGAACCGGAAGCGGTGATCGTCGCCACCCTCGGCGTGGGCTACATCCTGCAGCAGGGCGCGCTGAGCTTCTACGGACCAGAGGCCCGCGCGGTCGCCGCACCGTTCGAGTGGCGGCTTCAGTTCCCCTGGTTCGGGTATTCCGGCTACAAGCTGGCGGTGATCGGCGCGGCCGTGGTGCTCCTGACCGGGGTGTGGCTGCTTCTCACCCGGACCCGCATCGGCCTGGTGATGCGCGCGACGCAGTGGGACCGCGAGACCGCCACCGCCTTCGGCATCGATGTCGACCGGGTCTATGCCGGGGTGTTCGGCCTCGGCGCGGCGCTCGCCGCCGTGGCGGCGGTGCTGATCGTGCCGATCCAGCAGGCCCACTACCTGATGGGCGGCGATCCGCTGCTGCTGTCGTTCATCGTCGTGATCATCGGCGGGCTCGGGAGCTTGCGCGGCACGGTGATCGCCGCCCTGCTGATCGGGCTGTCGGACGGCATCATCAGCGTGTTCTTCTCGCCGACGCTGGCGAAGATTCTCGCAACCCTTCTGGTCGCCCTCGTGCTGGTCTTCCGGCCGCAGGGGCTGCTGGGCAGGCGCAGCGCGTGAGCCTCGCGCCACCCGCCCGCACCCGCGACCTGCCGGACGCCCGGGCGTCCGGCGGTGGCGGCGCACCAGCCGCGCGCCTGCGGCCCCGTCGCGCCCGCGCCGCCGCCGCAACGGCACCGAGGGTTTCGCCGCCGCCAGGCGCGAGCGTCGGACTGACGCCGTGAGCCGGCGCGCCATCACGCTCCATCTCGCGGTGCTGGTCGCGCTCGGCGCGGCCTGGTTCGTGCTGCCGCCCTATCATACCACCAACCTCGCCCGGATCATGGTGCTGGCGGTCTTCGCCATGGGTTACAACATCGCCTTCGGCTACACCGGGCTGCTCAGTCTCGGCCACGCGCTGTTCTTCGCCGCCGGACTCTATGCCTGCGGTCTGCTGTTGGCGGGGGGCGGGTTGGCGGCAGGGCCGGGACTGCTGGCGGGGATGGCCGCCGGCGCGGCGCTGGCGGCGGCCACCGGCGTGCTGGCGCTGCGCACCACCGGCACCGCCTTCATGATCGTGACGCTGATGTTCGCGCAGGCGGGCTATCTGGCCGTGCTGCAGTTCAGCGAGGTGACCCGCGGCGACGAGGGCTTCGTGCTCGAGCGCGCCGCCCGCGCGCTCGGGCCGCTCGATCTCTCGGCCGACGGCCCGCGGTATCTGGTGGCGCTGGCGCTGTTCGCGGCGGGGCTTCTCGGCAACCTCGCGCTGGTCGGCGCGCCGGCCGGGCGGGTGCTCGTCGCGATGCGCGAGAACGCCGAGCGCAGCCGGATGCTCGGCTACGACCCGTTCCGCTACCGGTTGCTGGCGCTGACGGTTTCGGGGCTCTACGCCGGGGCGGCCGGCGCGGCCTACGCGGTGCTGTTCGGCTATGTCGGCGGGACCTTCGCCAGCACGCAGTATTCGATCCTGCCGCTGCTGTGGGTGCTGCTCGGGGGCGCGGGCGTGGTGCTCGGGCCGCTGGTAGGGACGGCGCTGATGTTCTATCTGATCGACCTCGCCTCGAGCGCCACCGACGCCAGCCTGCTCGTCGTCGGCGTGGTGCTGCTCGGTCTCGTCCTGTTCGCGCCGCGCGGGCTGCTCGGGGCGGTGCGCGCCCGGGTCCTGCCGTGGCTTCCGTGATCCTTCTCGAGGCGCGCGGCCTGACCCGCCACTTCGGCGGGATCAAGGCGGTCGAGGCGGTCGATCTCGATCTCGCCCGCGGCGGCATCCACGCGCTGATCGGTCCGAACGGCGCGGGCAAGACCACCCTCGTCAGCCTGCTCTGTGGCCGGCTTCTGCCCGACGCGGGGACCATCCGGTTCGAAGGCCGCGACATCACCCGGCTGCCGGCCCATGTCCGGGTGCAACTCGGCATCGCCTACACGTTCCAGGTGACGTCGGTCTTTCCACGGCTCAGCGTCTTCGACAACGTGGCGCTCGCGGTCCAGCGCCGGGCCGCGGGCGACCTGCGCGCCGCCACGATGGCCGCCCTGGCGCAGGTCGGCCTCGACGGTCTGGCGCCGCGGCTCGCCGGCACGCTCGCCTACGGGCACCAGCGGCTCCTCGAGATCGCGATGGGCCTCGCGCTTCGCGCCGAAGCTGCTGATCCTGGATGAACCGACGCAAGGGCTGGCCGCCGCCGAGATCGACGGTTTCGGCGCGCTTGCCCGCGAGATCGCCCGGACCGCCACGGTGCTCCTGATCGAGCACAACATCGATGTGGTGATGGACCTGGCCGACCGGATCACCGTCCTGGACTTCGGTGAGGTCCTCGCGAGCGGCGATCCTGCGGCGATCCGCGCCGATCCGGCGGTTCAGGCCGCCTACCTGGGGGCATGATGCTCGAGGTCGCGGATCTGGAAGCCGGCTATGGCGCGGTGCAGGTGCTCCGGGGGGTGACGCTCTCGGTCGCGGCCGGCGAGGTTCTTTGCCTGATGGGCCGCAACGGCGCCGGCAAGTCCACGACGCTGAAGGCGATCCTGGGGCTGGTGCGGCCGACTGGGGGCCGGGTCGTTCTCGACGGCGAGCGGCTGGACAGCCTGCCCCCTCACGAGGTTCCTCGCCACGGGATCGCGCTGGCGCCGCAGGGCCGCCGGCTCTTTGCCGAGCTGACGGTTGCGGAGAACCTAGAGATCGGTCTGATGACACGCGGCCACGGACCTGCCACCCGCGAGCGGGTGCTCACGCTGTTCCCGCGGCTGGGCGAGCGGCTGACCCAGGTTTCGGGAACGCTCTCGGGCGGGGAGCAGCAGATGCTCGCCATCGGCCGGGCGCTCTGCGCGGAGCCGAAGGTGCTGTTGCTCGACGAGCCGACCGAGGGGTTGCAGCCGTCGATGATCCGGCTGGTTCGCGATACCGTCGTCGCGCTGAAGGCGACGGGGGTTGCGACGATCCTTGTCGAGCAGCGGGTCGACGCGGCCCTGGCCGTTGCCAGCCGCATCGCCTTCATGGCGAACGGGCGCCTCGTCGAAACGCTGCCCGCCGGAGAGCTTGTCGCCGACGCGCCCCAGTTCCGGAGCTACGTCGGCGTCTGAAGCCCGACTTCACCGCCTGGGGCGGGAAGGTCGGGGCGGGGAGCGACGCCCCGCCCCGCAAGTGCCTATTTGGTTGCGTCCTTGGCCGCGTTCGCGACCTTGCCCGCGTTCTTCTCGGTCTTGCCGGCGGTCTTTTCGCCCTTGCCTTCGTATTCCATCTCGTCGTCGCCGACGACCTTGCCGGTGGTTTCCTTGACGGAGCCCTTGGCCTGCTTCATCGCGCCCTTGGTTTCGTGATCGGACATATCTGATGTTCCCTTTGCTTCGAGTGCCTGCCACCGGTCGGATCGACCGGCAGGGCACCGCACCAGAGAACGGCGGCAGGGCATGAGCGTTCCCTCCGGTCCCCGCGAACACGAAAGCTTGCGGACGGCCCGGACGGGCCACCCGGATGCAGAGGGTCGGAGGGCGCGCCGGTCAGGCGCGGATCAGGCCCATCTGCTCGAGCTTGAGGATCACCTGGTGGGCGCAGTAGTCGACGTCGAGGTTCTCGGTGTCGAGCTTGAGTTCCGGGGTCTTCGGCTCCTCGTAGGGGTCGGAGATGCCGGTGAACTCCTTGATCTTGCCTTCGCGCGCCAGCTTGTAGAGGCCCTTGCGGTCGCGGCGCTCGCACTCCTCGAGCGAGGTCGCGACGTGGACCTCGACGAAGGCCCCGTAGCTCTCGATCATCTCGCGCACCGAGGCGCGGGTCCTGGTGTAGGGCGCGATCGGGGCGCATATGGCGATGCCGCCGTTCTTGGTGATCTCCGACGCGACGAAGCCGATCCGCTGGATGTTGATGTCGCGGTGCTCCTTGGAGAAGCCGAGCTCGGAGGAGAGGTGCTTGCGCACCACGTCGCCGTCGAGCAGCGTGGTCGGGCGGCCGCCCATCTCCATCAGCTTGGTCATCAGCGCGTTGGCGATCGTCGACTTGCCCGAGCCGGAAAGGCCGGTGAAGAACACCGTGAAGCCTTGGGCGGCCCGCGGCGGCCTGGACTTGCGCAGCTCCTCGACCACGGCCGGGAACGAGAACCAGTCGGGGATCTCGAGGCCTTCCTGCAGGCGGCGGCGCAGCTCGGTGCCGGAGATGTCGAGGATGGTCTGCCCTTCCTCGACCTCGTCACGCGGCTCGTACTGCGCCTTTTCCTGGACGAAGACCATCTGCTTGAAGTCGACCATCTCGACGCCGATCTCGTCCTGGTGCTTCGCGAACAGGGTCTGAGCGTCGTAGGGGCCGTAGAACGGCTCGCCCTTCGAGTTGTTGCCCGGGCCGGCGTGGTCGCGGCCGATGATCATGTGGGTGCAGCCGTGGTTGCGGCGGATGATGCCGTGCCAGACCGCTTCGCGCGGACCGCCCATGCGCATGGCGAGATTGAGCAGCGACAGCGTGGTGGTCGACGCCGGGTACTGGTCGAGCACCGCCTCGTAGCAGCGCACGCGGGTGAAGTGGTCGATGTCGCCGGGCCGGGTCATGCCGACCACCGGGTGGATCAGCAGGTTCGCCTGGGCCTCGCGGGCGGCGCGGAAGGTGAGCTCCTGGTGGGCGCGGTGCAGCGGGTTGCGGGTCTGGAACGCGACGATCCGGCGCCAGCCGAGCTTGCGGAAGAAGGCGCGCAGCTCGTTCGGCGTGTTGCGGCGCGAGCGGAAGTCGTAGTGGACCGGCTGCTGGATGCCGGTGATCGGGCCGCCGAGATAGACCGAGCCTGCCCTGTTGTGCAGGTAGTTGACCGCCGGATGCGCGCTGTCGTCGGCGCCGAACACGCCCTCGGCCTCGGCCGACTTGTCCGGCGTCCACTTGTCGGAGACCGACATGATGGCGAGGATGACGCCCTCCTGGTCCCGCAGCGCGATGTCCTGGCCGACCTCGATTTCGTCGGCGAAGGCTTCGGTGACGTCGAGGTTGATCGGCATCGGCCAGAGCGCGCCGTCGGCGAGGCGCATGTCCTTGATCACGCCGTGGTAATCGGCCTCGGTCATGAAGCCCTTCAGCGGGTGGAAGCCGCCGTTCATCAGCAGTTCCAGGTCGCAGACCTGCCGCAGGTTCAGATCCCACGACGGCAGATCGGCCGCCTCGTGCTTGAGCTTGGTCGCACTGTCGTAGGAGACGTAAAGCTCGGGAATTGGCACGAGATTCTTGGCAGTCATCTGGAACACCTTACCGCTGATTCGACGTTGCGGGCGTGTTAGCAGCCGTCCGTGACGCGGTCAAAGCGCATCGGCGGATTTCTGTGCGGCAGTGCAGCAAAGGCGCAGGTTTCTGAAACATGGGTTAATTTTCGGGGCCTTCGGCAAACGCTCGCCTCGCGTTCAGCACTCGGCCGATCGCGGTCGCGAAGCACAGCGCCGCGAAGGCGAGCGGCGGGAAGCCGCGCGGCCAGAGGCAGAACGCAACGAAGAACAGGATGGTCTCGGAGACTTCGAAGAGGCCGGCGGATTAGTAGGGGCTTTTCACCCCCTGCGCCGCGGTGGCGATCCGATGCTTCTCGGCGAGGATCGGTGGAGGGAAGGGCGCGGAAGGACGGGTGGCTGGACAAACCCACCGGGGGCGGGAAAGCTCGGATCGGGAGATGATGCGATGACCGATCTGACCCGGGTGCTCGGCGTGGCGATCCGCGACCGGCGCGACGATCTGGTGGCCCTGACGCAGGGGTTGGTGCGGGTGCCCACTGTGAACCCGCCGGGGGAGAACTATCGCGCGATTTGCGAGCTGATCGCCGCGCGGCTGTCGTCGCAGGGGTTCTCGATCGCGTTCGTGCGGGGCGAAGGCGCGCCGGGCGACAGCGACCGCTATCCGCGCTGGAACCTGGTGGCGCGCCGCGAGGGGATCCCGATCCGGGCCTTGCGTGCATTTCAACGGACACATCGACGTGGTCGAGGTCGGGCAGGGCTGGACCACCGATCCGTTCGGCGGCGCCCTGATCGACGGCCGGATTTACGGACGGGGCAGCTGCGACATGAAGGGCGGGCTTGCCGCGGCGATCGTGGCCGTCGAGGCGTTCCTCGCAATCCTGCCGGACTTCGCGGGGGCGATCGAGATTTCGGCGACGGCGGACGAGGAGACTGGCGGCTACGGCGGGGTCGCGCATCTGGCGAAGGCGGGGCACTTCGCGCGCGTCGATCACGTGATCATCCCCGAGCCGCTGAACAAGGACCGGGTCTGTCTCGGGCATCGCGGCGTCTGGTGGGCGGAACTGGAGACGCACGGGCGGATCGCGCATGGCTCCATGCCGTTCCTCGGCGACTGCGCGGTGCGGCACATGGGCGCGGTGATCGCGGAGATGGAGGCGAGCCTCTTTCCCGCGCTCGCCGCGCGGCGGACGGCGATGCCGGTGGTGCCGGCGGCGGCGCGGGCCTCGACGCTCAACATCAACTCGATCCACGGCGGACAGGCCGAGCCCGAGCCGGGGTTCGACGGCTGGCCCGTCGCCGGTGGTGCCCGACCGCTGCCGGATGGTGATCGACCGGCGATTTCTGGCGGAGGAGGATATCGCCGAGGTCAAGGCCGAGGTTCGCGCGACCGTCGAGCGGGCGCAGGAGCGGCGGAGTTTCCGATATGATATCCGTGATATGCACGAGGTTCTTCCGGTCATGACCGAGCGCGATGCCCCGGTGGCGACGGCGGTGGCGCGGGCGGTGGAGGCGGTGCTGGGGCGGGCGCCGGAATTCGTGGTCTCGCCGGGCACCTACGACCAGAAACACATCGATCGTATCGGGCGACTGCGCGATTGCGTCGCCTACGGGCCCGGCATACTGGACCTGGCGCACCAACCCGACGAATATGTCGGCGTCGACGACATGCTCGACGCCGCCACGGTGATGGGCCTCGCGCTGGCCGATCTGCTGGGCGCGGGCCGGTGAAGAAGATGGAGCATCGGGGACATTGTCTGTGCGGGGCCGTCCGGTTCGCCTGGTCGGATCCGGCGAACTGGGTGCTGCACTGCCATTGCGAGAGCTGCCGCCGCGCCACCGCCTCGCCGATGACCACGTTCGTCAGCGTCCCGGATCCTCAAATCACGTGGTCGGGGCGCGCGCCGGCGACGTTCGCCTCGTCTCCGGGCGTGACGCGGGGGTTCTGCGCGACCTGCGGCAGTCCGGTGTTCTTCCGCTACGAGGGCAAGCCCGACGAGACACATCTCTATGTGGCGCTTCTGGAGGATCCGGATAGGGTCGTGCCGGAAGGCCATGACTTCCTGGAAGAGCGCATCGGCTGGATGCATCCCGTTCCCGAGACGAAAGCGAGGACCCATGACTGACGACATCGACGGCACGGCGCGGCGCTCCGGGCGGGCGCGGACGTGGGGCGCGCTGATCCTGGCGGTCGGGCTGCTCGCGGTCGCGGGCGCGGCGCAGGCGCAGCGGACCGACATCGTGGTGGGCATGCAGCTCGAGCCGCCGAACCTCGATCCGACCTCCGGCGCCGCGGCGGCGATCGACGAGGTGGTCTACGCCAACGTGTTCGAGGGGCTGACCCGCTTCGCCGAGGACGGCTCGGTGAGGCCGGCGCTGGCGGAGAGCTGGGAGATCGCGCCGGACGGACTGTCGTGGGTGTTCCACCTCCACGAGGGCGTGACCTTCCAGGACGGCACGCCGTTCACCGCCGAGGACGTGGTGTTCTCGTTCGACCGGGCGATGGCCGAGGACTCGACCAACGCGCAGAAGCAGCTGTTCGCCGGCATCAACGAGGTGACGGCGATCGACGACACCACCGTCGAGATCGGGCTCGACGCGCCGAACGGGTCGCTCCTGTTCAACCTCGCCTGGGGGGACGCGGTGATCGTCTCGCCGGCGAGCATCGAGAACGAGGCGACCGAGCCGGTCGGCACCGGGCCGTTCGAGTTCTCGCAGTGGGTGCAGGGCGACCGGGTGGAGCTGGTGAAGTACCCTGACTACTGGGGGGAGCCCGCGAAGCTCGACAAGGTGACGTTCAAGTTCATCTCCGATCCGACCGCGGCGTTCTCGGCGATGATGGCGGGCGATATCGATGCGTTTCCGAACTACCCGGCGCCGGAGAACCTGGCGCAGTTCGAGGCGGATCCGCGCTTTCAGGTGATCGTCGGCACGACCGAGGGCGAGACGATCATGGCGATGAACAACCAGCGCGCGCCGTTCGACGACATCCGGGTGCGCGAGGCGGTGGCCCATGCGGTCGACCGGCAGGCGGTGATCGACGGCGCGATGTTCGGCTACGGCACGCCGATCGGCAGTCATTTCGCCCCGCACAATCCGGCCTACGAGGATCTGACCGCGCTGTCGGCCTACGACCCGGAGAAGTCGAAGGCGCTGCTGGCCGACGCCGGGCTCGCGGACGGCTTCGAGACGACGCTGACCCTGCCGCCGCCGGCCTACGCGCGGCGCGGCGGCGAGATCGTCGCGAGCCAGCTGCGCGCGGTCGGGATCGACGCGAAGATCGTCAACGTCGAGTGGGCGCAGTGGCTGGAGCAGGTGTTCAAGGGCCATGATTTCGGGCTGACCATCGTCAGCCACACCGAGCCGATGGACATCGGCATCTACGCCCGCCCGGACTACTATTTCGGCTACGACGACCCGGTGATGCGGGCGCTGATGTTGGGGCTCGACGCCACCGCCGACGAGGCCGAGCGCACCGAGATCCTGAAGGCGGCGCAGGAGCGGGTCGCGCAGCACTTCGTCAACGTCTTCCTGTTCCAGCTCGCCAAGACCGGCGTGGCGGATGCGCGGATCCGCGGCCTCTGGGCCAACGCGCCGACACAGGCGAACGACATGACGGCGGTCTACTGGGAGGGGTGAGGCGCGGCACGACCGGCAAAGACAATACGGGGCGCTTCTGATACGCTCCGCTCCGGTCCAGGGAGGGCCGCGCCGTTCCTTGAACGGGCAGATCTTCAGCGGGGGAAGTCATGAGTGTCAGCGAAGCGGGGCAACCCGTGAAGACACGGGAACTCCACAACCACCACTTCGATTCCACGGTCTGGAACGATTTCGCGTTTCGTGACGACGATGTCGTCATCGCCAGCTACGCCAAGTCCGGGACGACCTGGCTGCAGCAGATCGTCGGCCAGCTGATCTTCGACGGCGCCGAGGGTGTGAACGTGCCCGAGCTGTCGCCGTGGCTCGACCTGCGCGTGCCGCCGCGCGAGGTGAAGTACGAGGCGCTCGAGGCCCAGACGCACCGGCGGTTCATAAAGACCCACCTGCCGGTCGATGCGCTGGTGTTCTCGCCGCGGGCGAAATACCTCTACATCGCGCGGGATGGCCGCGACGTGGTCTGGAGCTTCTACAACCATCACGCCAACGCCAACGACCTGTGGTACGAGAAGATGAACGACACGCCGGGCCGCGTCGGGCCGCCGATCGAGCGGCCGGTCGACGACATCCACCAGTACTACCGGGACTGGTTCGCGCAGGACGGGTTTCCGATCTGGCCGTACTGGGAAAACGTCCGGTCCTGGTGGGAGGTGCGCGAGCTGCCGAACGTCATGCTCACGCACTTCAGCGCGCTCAAGGCGGACATGCCGGGTGAGATCCGGCGGATCGCCGGGTTTCTCGAAATCCCGACGGACGGCCCGAACTGGGACGCGATCATCGCCCACTGCGGCTTCGACTACATGAAGGCCAACGCGGCTTCCGTCGCTCCAGTGGGCGGGATTGTCTTCGTGGGGGGCGCCCGGACCTTCATCAACAAGGGCACGAACGGCCGCTGGCGCGACACGCTGACGGCCGAGGAGTCCGAGGCCTACGAGGCGCGGGCCGTCGCCGAACTCGGGCCGGAGTGCGCCGAATGGCTCCGCTCGGGCTGATCCTTCCGGAACGGTTCCTGTCGTGCTGCGCTACGCCCTGACGCGCTTTGTCGCGCTTGCGCTCGGTCTCGGGGTCGCGAGCCTGGTGATCTTCCTCGCGCTCGAGGTCGTGCCCGGGGATCCGGCGGCCTACATGCTGGGGATGAACGCCAGTCCGGACACCGTGGCCGCGCTCCGGGTCGAGCTCGGGCTCGATGCCGGGCCGGTGGCGCGGTATCTGGGCTGGGTCGGCGGGATGCTGACCGGGGATTTCGGCATCTCCTACACCTACCGCACGCCGGTCAGCCAGATCGTGCTCGACCGGGCGCAGGTGTCGCTGCCGCTGGCGCTGATGGCGCTGGCGCTGTCGACCGCGATCGCGTTTCCGGTGGGGATCTGGGCGGCGGCGCGGCGCGGGACGGCGGCGGACGCCGGCGTCATGGGGGTGGCGCAGCTCGGGGTGGCGGTGCCGAACTTCTGGTTCGCGATGCTCCTGGTGCTGGTGTTCGCGGTGAAGCTGCGGTGGGTGTCGGCGGGCGGGTTTCCGGGGTGGGACGCGGGGCTCTGGCCGGGGGTGCGGGCGCTGATCCTGCCGGCGGTGGCGCTGGCGCTGCCGCAGGCGGCGATCCTGGCGCGGGTGATGCGCTCGGCGCTGATCGACACGCTGGGGGAGGATTTCATTCGCACCGCCCGGGCCAAGGGGCTGACGCGCGGGCAGGCGCTGCGGCGGCATGCGCTCAGGAACGCGCTGATCCCGGTGCTGACCATCATGGGGCTGCAGTTCTCGTTCCTGCTGGCCGGCGCGATCATCATCGAGAACGTGTTCTTCCTGCCCGGCCTCGGGCGGCTGGTGTTCCAGGCGATCTCGAGCCGGGACATCATCGTGGTCGAGAGCGTGGTGATGCTGCTGGTGGTGGCGGTGGTGTTCGTCACCTACCTGGTCGATCTCGCCTACGCCTGGGTCGATCCGCGGCTCAGGCGGCGCTGATGGGCAAGCTCGCCCTCGGTGCGCTGATCGCCGCGGTGATCGTCGCCGCAGCGCTCCTGTCGTTCTTCTGGACGCCGTGGGACGTGGCGGCGCTCGACATCGCGGGCAAGCTGCAGCCGCCGTCGGCGGCGCACTGGTTCGGGACCGATCACTTCGGGCGCGACGTGCTGTCGATGCTGATGGTGGGCGCGCGGGTGTCGATCGCGGTGGCGCTGGTGGCGGTCGGGATCGGCATGGGCGCGGGCGTGCCGCTGGGGCTGGCGGCGGCGGCGCGGCGGGGGTCGTGGCTCGACGAGGTGATCATGCGGGGCAACGACCTGGTGTTCGCGTTTCCCTCGCTGCTGATCGCGATCATGATCACCGCGGTGTTCGGGCCGTCGGCGCTGAACGCGATCATCGCGATCGGGATCTTCAACGTGCCGGTGTTCGCGCGGCTGACGCGGGGGGCGGCGCTGTCGCTGTGGACGCGGGACTTCGTGCTGGCCGCGCGGGTGGCGGGGAAGGGGGCGGCGCGGATCTCGGTCGAGCATATCCTGCCGAACCTGACGAACCTCTTGATCGTGCAGGGGACGATCCAGTTCTCGCTCGGCATTCTGGCGGAGGCGGGGCTGTCGTATGTGGGCCTGGGCGCGCAGCCGCCGACGCCGTCCTGGGGGCGGATGCTGGCGGAGAGCCAGACGTTCATCGCGCTGGCGCCCTGGCTGGCGCTGTTCCCGGGGGTCGCGATCGTGCTGGCGGTGCTGGGGCTCAACCTGATGGGCGACGGGCTGCGCGATCTGCTCGATCCGCGGCTGCGGCGGGTGCGGGTGTGAGCGTTTCACGCGTGAAAGATTCTGAAGACATTCCGGCAAGGCATTGGAATATGGCCTGTTGTTGAAAGGTTTATGGGACATTAACGGGAGGCGGGGCCTGTGACGCGGCTGTTTCTGGTGGCGGGCGAGCCGTCGGGCGACCTGCTCGGCGGCGGCGCTGATCGCGGGGCTGCGGCGGCTTTGCGGCGACGGGCTGGTGCTCGAGGGGATCGGCGGGCCGGCGATGGCGGCGGAGGGGCTCGCCAGCCGGTTTCCGATGCAGGAGCTGTCGGTGATGGGGCTCGCCGAGGTGCTGCCGCGGCTGCCGAACCTGATGCGGCGGATCCGCGAGACCGGCGATGCGGCGGCGGCGATGGCGCCGGATGCGCTCGTCACCATCGACAGCCCCGATTTCGCGCTGCGGGTCGCGAAGCGGGCGCGGTCGCGGCGGCCGGGGCTGCGGACCATCCACTATGTCGCGCCGTCGGTCTGGGCCTGGCGGCCGGGGCGGGCGGCGAAGATGGCGCGGGTGGTCGATCACGTGCTGGCGCTGCTGCCGTTCGAGCCGCCCTACATGGAAGCCGCCGGGATGACCTGCGATTTCGTCGGCCACCCGGTGGTGGCCGAGCGGCAGGCGACGCCGGCGGAGGCGGCGGCGCTGCGGGCGGAGCTCGGGATCGGGGCGGCGCAGCGGATGCTGGTGCTGCTGCCGGGGTCGCGGATGGGCGAGGTCACCCGGCTCGGGCCGGTGTTCGCCGAGGTGGTCCGCCGGCTGCGCGCGGGCGATCCGGGGCTGGCGGTGGTGCTGCCGGCGGCCGGGTCGGTGGTCGAGGCGCTGGGGGCGCTGCTGCCGCCGGACGCGGACGGCTGGCCGAAGGTGCTCGATCCGCGCGGCCGGCCGGCGGCGGAGGCGGAGGCGCGCAAGCGGGCGGCGTTCGCCGCCGCCGACGCGGCGCTGGCGGCGTCGGGCACGGTCAGCCTGGAGCTTGCGGCGGCGGGCACGCCGATGGTGATCGCCTACGACGCCAATCCGCTGACGGGCTGGCTGGTGCGGCGGATGGCGCTGATCGACACGGCGACGCTGGTCAACCTCGTCACCGACACGCGAGCGGTGCCGGAGTACTTTCTCGGCGATTGCACGGCGGAGAAGATCGCGCCCGCGGTCGCGCGGCTGCTCGACGATCCGGACGCCGCGGCGGCGCAGCGGGAGGCGGGGGCGCGGACGATGGAGCTGCTCGGGCGGGGCGGCGAGCCGCCGGGTCTGCGGGCGGCGCGCTCGGTGCTGGCGGCGATCAGTCGGTAAAGGCGGCGACGGTGGCGCCGGTCGCGGCGGCCAGCGGCCCGGGCGCGATCTCGAACACGTGGTGCGGCGTGCCGGCGGCTGCCCAGACCGTGCGGTAGTCGAGCAGCTTCGGATCGATCCAGGTGTCGATCGGCGTCAGGTGGCCGATCGGCGCGACGCCACCGATGGCGAAGCCGGTGTGGGCGCGGATGCTGGCGGCATCGGCCTTTTCCAGCGCCGCCCCGGCCAGCTGCGCGGCCTTTGCCGGGTCGACACGGTTGCCGCCGGCGGTCAGGAACAGCACGTGGCGCTGCGAGCCGGCCTCGCGGAACACGATCGACTTGACGATCTGGTCGATCTCGCAGCGGCAGGCCCGCGCCGCGTCGGTGGCGGTGCGGGTGCCTTCGGCGAGCCGGACCGGCGCAATGGCGAGGCCGCTGGCCTCGGCCGCCGCGCGGACCCGGCCGACCGACGGGCTTTCGGGCTCAGCGGTTCTCGACATCCACGTAGTCGCGCCGGGTGCTGCCGGTGTAGAGCTGCCGCGGCCGGCCGATCTTGAGCTGCGGATCCTCGAGCATTTCCTTCCACTGGGAGATCCAGCCGACCGTGCGGGCGAGCGCGAAGATCGGGGTGAACATCGAGGTCGGGAAGCCGATGGCGTCGAGGATGATGCCGGAGTAGAAATCGACGTTCGGATAGAGCTTCTTGTCGATGAAGTACTGGTCCTCGAGCGCGATCTTCTCCAGTTCCTTGGCGACCTGAAGCGTCGGGTTGTCCTCGATGCCCATCAGGCCGAGCACCTCGTCGGCGCTCTGCTTCATCACCTTGGCACGCGGGTCGAAGTTCTTGTAGACCCGGTGGCCGAAGCCCATCAGACGGAACGGGTCGTCGTGGTCCTTGGCCCGCTCGATGTACTCGGGGATCCGGTCGGGCGTGCCGATCTCGCGCAGCATCCTGAGCGCCGCCTCGTTGGCGCCACCGTGGGCCGGCCCCCAGAGGCACGCGACGCCGGCGGCGATGCAGGCGAAGGGGTTGGCGCCGGAGGACGAGGCGAGGCGCACGGTCGAGGTCGAGGCGTTCTGCTCGTGGTCGGCGTGCAGCGTGAAGATCCGGTCCATCGCGCGGGCGAGGATCGGGTCGACCACATAGTCCTCGGACGGCACCGCGAAGCACATGTTGAGGAAGTTCGAGGCGTAGTCGAGGCTGTTGCGCGGGTACACGAACGGCTGGCCGACGTGGTACTTGAACGCCCAGGCGACGATGGTCGGCATCTTGGCGATCATCCGGATCGTCGCCACCTCGCGCTGCCAGGCGTCGGTGATGTCGGTGGAGTCGTGGTAGAAGGCGGCCATGGCACCCATGGTGCCGCAGACCACCGCCATCGGGTGCGCGTCGCGCCGGAAGCCGCGGAAGAAATAGGCCATCTGCTCGTGCAGCATGGTGTGGTTGGTCACCCGGCTCTCGAAGTCCTCGAGTTGGGCGGGGGTCGGCAGATCGCCGTAGAGCAGCAGGTAGGCGACCTCGAGGAAGTGCGACTTCTCGGCCAGCTGCTCGATCGGGTAGCCGCGGTAGAGCAGTTCGCCCTTGTCGCCGTCGATGAAGGTGATCGCGCTCTCGCAGGAGCCGGTCGAGGTGTATCCCGGATCGAAGGTGAACACGCCGCCGTCGGCGTAGAGGCGGCGGATGTCGATGACGTCGGGGCCGAGGGTGCCGGAGTAGACCGGCAGATCGAGGGTCTTGCCTTCGATGGCGAGCTTGGCGGTGTGGTGGGCCTGATTGGTCATGCTTGCATTCCCTGATTGCTTGTCGGCCTCCCGCGCCCGGGCTGCCACACTTTATTCGCGGCGGGATTTGTCCGCCTCACGGGTTCCGGTCGCTGCCTCCGTCAGGTCCTGTCAGGTTTCGCTCGGAACCGTCCCCGCGCACGCTTCGAGCCGGGCAAGGCTTTCTTCGCGGCCGAGGATCTCCAACATGTCGAAAACACCGAGAGAGACGGTCCGGCCCGAGAGCGCCACGCGCAGCGGTTGGGCGATCTTGCCGAGGCCGAGCCCCTCTTCGGCACCTAAATCGCGGACGGCTGCCTCGAGTTCACTCGCCGTCCATGTAGCCTTTCGCAACCGCGACGTCAATTTTTCCAGCAGTCCGGGCGGTGCAGAAGCCAGCGCCTTCTCTGCCGCCGGCATCGCGCGCGAAGGGAGGCGCGCGCGAGGATAAAGCTCGCCATGTCAATGATCTGCGGGAGCGTCCTCGCGCGTTCCTTGAGGCCGGGCATCGCCTGGAGCATCTGCCGCCGCTGAAGCTCGGTGAGCGGCGGTTTCTTTTGCAGCGCAATAAAGTCTTCGACCTGTGCGAGAAGGTCCGCGTCGTCCGCGGCCCGGATGTGCTGGCCGCTGAGGTTCTCGAGCTTGCCGAAGTCGAATCGGGCGGGGGCCTTGCCGAGGTGGGTGAGGTCGAACCAGCCGATCGCCTGCTCGGTGGTGAAGACCTCGTCGTTGCCGTGGCTCCAGCCGAGGCGGGCGAGGTAGTTGCGCATCGCCTCCGGCGGGAAGCCCATGTCGCGGTAGGCCTCGACGCCGAGCGCGCCGTGGCGCTTCGACAGCTTGGCGCCGTCGGGTCCGTGGATCAGCGGGATGTGTGCGAAGATCGGCACCGGCCAGTCCATCGCGCGGTAGATCAGCGTCTGGCGGGCGGCGTTGGTCAGGTGGTCGTCGCCGCGGATGACGTGGGTGACGCCCATGTCGTGATCGTCGACCACCACCGCGAGCGTGTAGGTCGGGCTGCCGTCGGAGCGCAGCAGGATCAGGTCGTCGAGCGTCTCGTTCTTCCAGGTGACGGTGCCCTGGACCAGGTCCTCGACCACGGTTTCGCCCTCGCGCGGCGCCTTCAGGCGCACGACGAACGGGCCGTCGGGGGCGGTCGCCGGGTCGGCGTCGCGCCACGGCGAGCGGAACAGCGGCGGGCGCCCTTCGGCCCTGGCCTGCTCGCGGAAGGCCGCGATCTCCTCGACGCTCGACCAGCAGCGGTAGGCGGTGCCGCGGGCGAGCATCTCGGCGGCCACCTCGGCGTGGCGGGGTGCGCGCTCGGCCTGGCTGATCGCCGCGCCGTCCCAGTCGAGGCCGAGCCAGCGCAGGCCGTCGTAGATCGCCTCCGTCGCCTCGGGGGTGGAGCGGGCGCGGTCGGTATCCTCGATCCGGAGCAGGAAGAGGCCGCCGGTGTGGCGGGCGTAGAGCCAGTTGAACAGCGCGGTGCGCGCGCCGCCGATGTGCAGGTAGCCGGTGGGCGAGGGCGCGAAGCGTGTCACCACTTTGGTCGGGGCGGGGGTGGGCGCGGGTGCGGGCGCGGACATGCGCGTTAACCTCCTCGAAACCATGGGGCGGGCAGGGTCCTCTTAGGCCAATTCCGGACGGGAGAACAAGGGACGTGGGCATCGCGCCGGGAGATTGCCGGCAGGATCGCCGCCTTCCGCGAGGGCGCGCGCGCCGCCTTCCGCGGGGGCGCGCGCGGTGATCGCGGACGATCCGGCGTTCGCCGCGCCGGGCGCGCCGGCGGGTTTGCGGCCCGTGGAGCGGGCCCGGGCGCTGATCGAGGGCCAGCGGGCCAATCTGCCGCTCTGGGTGCCGGTGCTGTTCGCCGTCGGGATCGGCGGCTACTTCCGGGTGCCGCGCGAGCCCGAGGGCTGGATGCTGGCGGCGATCGCGGTGGCGCTGGCCTCCGGGATCGCCACGGCGGTCAGGACCGGGCCGGTGGCGCGGGTGGTCCTGCTGATGCTGCTTCTGCCGCTGGCGGGCTTCGGCGCCGCCACCCTGCGCAGCCGCACGGTCGCGGCACCGGTGCTGGCCTATCCGATGATGGCGAACGTCGAGGGGCGGGTGATCGGGCTCGACCGCTCGGCCAGCGGCCGGGACCGGGTGGTTCTCGACCGGGTGGTGATCCACGGGCTGGATGCGGGCCGGACCCCCGGACGGGTGCGGATCTCGGTCGATCCCTCGACGCCCGTCGAGATGCTGGAGCCGGGGCTCAGGCTGATCGGCTACGCCCGGCTGTCGCCGCCGCCGGCTCCGGCGGAACCGGGCGGCTTCGATTTCCGTCGGATGGCCTGGTTCGACGGGCTGGGTGCGGTCGGCTACACCCGCACGCCGATGCTGCAGGCCTGGTCCGACACCGGCGAGGGCGGCGGCTGGCGTCACCGGGTGTTCGCCTGGCGCACGGCGATGTCGCGGGCGATCCAGGCCGCGATCCCGGGGCGCAACGGCGGGTTCGCCTCGGCGATCCTCACCGGCGACCGGTCGGGCGTCGACCTGCCGGCGCTGGCGGCGCTCCGGGCGTCGAACCTCGCGCACCTGCTGGCGATCTCGGGGCTGCACATGGGCCTGCTCACCGGCTTCGTGTTCGCGCTGGTCCGCTACGGGTTCGCGCTGGCGCCGCGGGTGGCGCTCTACCGCTCGACCAAGAAGCTGGCGGCGGTGGTCGCGCTGGTCGCGGGCGCGGCCTATCTGGTGCTGTCGGGGTCGAACGTCGCCACCGAGCGGGCGTTCATCATGACCGCGGTGGTGCTGGTGGCGGTGATGATCGACCGGCCGGCCTTCACCCTGCGCGCGGTGGCGCTGGCGGCGATGATCGTGCTGGCGGTCCGGCCGGAGAGCCTGACCGAGGCGGGGTTCCAGATGTCGTTCGCGGCCACCACCGCGCTGATCGCGGCGTTCGAGGCGCTGCGCGGCCGGGCCTGGTGGCGGGAGATGCAGGGCGAGCGCTGGCGGTTCCTGCGGCCGGTGATCGGGGTGGCGGTGACCTCGTTCGTGGCGGGGATGGCGACCGCGCCGATCTCGGCGTTCCACTTCAACACCATGTCGCAGTACGGGCTGATCGCCAACGTGCTGGCGGTGCCGGCGATGGGGCTGGTGGTGATGCCGGCGGCGGTGCTGGCGGGGCTGCTGGCGCCGCTGGGGCTGGCGGCGCCGGCGCTCTGGGCGATGGGGCTCGGGCTCGACTACATCCTGCGGGTCGCGGAGTTCGTCGCCGGCCTCGACGGCGCGGTGCGGCCGGTGCCGGCGGGGCCGCTGGCGAGCCTGCTGCTGATCGTGGCGGGCGGGCTGTTCACGATCCTCTGGATCGGGCGGGGGCGGGCGCTCGGGCTTCTGCCGATCGTCGCCGGGCTGGCGCTCTGGACCCAGGCCGAGCGGCCGGACATCCTGATCTCGGAGGACGGGCGGCTGTTCGGGATCGAGACCGCCGGGGGCCGGGCGCTGAACAGCGAGCGCGGCAACGGCTTCGCCGCCTCGAGCTGGCTCGAGAACGACGGGGACCGGGCCGGGCAGGCCGCCGCCTACCGGCGCGCGGCGATGAGCCGGGGACGGGGGCGGGCGGCGTTCGCGATCCCTGGGATCGGGCCGTTTCGCTACATCGGATCGAAGGCGCCGGACGGCAGCAGCCGCGACGCCTGCCGGGACGCCGCGGTGCTGCTGGCGCCGAACTGGCGCGAGACGCCGGCCGGGCGGTGCCTGTTCGTCGGGGCCGAGCGGCTGCGGCGGGATGGCGCGCTGGCGATCAGGATCGACGGCGGCGCGCTGCGGGTAGAGGGGGCGAAGGCGGTGAACCGCGGCCGGCCCTGGACCGCCGACCCGGGAGCCCGGTCGGGGCGGGAAGTGACCCCGGAGCCTGCGGATTAGGGCTGAGAGGACGGCACCAGTGACGGAGAGCCTGCGGCCCCGGCGGGCGCCGAGGGCGCGGGGTCGGGAGTCGGAACGCCTTCGATCAAGGGAGCGGATGGCGCTGCCGGCAGGAGGCCGGACCCGGTCTCGTTGCGCGGCGGCTGGGGAAGGTCGGCCGGCGCGGCGGGCGCCGCCGGCGGCAGAGTGCTGCCGGGGGTGATCTCGGGCTGCCGGAGCGGCTCCGGCGGGTAGGCGAGCGCCAGCGCCAGAAGGCCCGCAGCGGCGACCAGCAGCCCGGCCAGGACACCACGCCAGAACCCGTGCGAGCCCGCCTGTCTTGCCATCGCCACGCTTCCCGTCCTTCCGCTTACCCGGCCGGCCTTGACCCGGTCTGACCGCCCGGGCCATGTATAGCGTCTATACCGTGCGGGCGGGCGGGCGCCAGCAGGAAAGCCGTTGGAAAGACCGGACATGTTGCTGCTGATCGACAATTACGACAGCTTCACCTACAATCTCTTCCACTATCTGGGCGAGCTTGGCGCCGAAACCGTGGTGCGGCGCAACGACGAGATCGACGTGCAGGCGGCGATGGCGATGAACCCGTCGGCGATTTTGCTTTCGCCCGGACCGTGCACGCCCGACGACTCCGGCATCTGCCTCGCGCTGGTCGCCGCCGCCGCCGAGACCCGCACGCCGCTGATCGGGGTCTGCCTCGGGCACCAGGCGATCGGTCAGGCGTTCGGCGGCAAGGTGGTGCGGGCGGGCGAGATCGTGCACGGCAAGCTCGGCGTCATCCGCCACGCGGGCGGGGGCGTGTTCGCGGGCCTGCCGTCGCCGTTCCACGCCACCCGCTACCACAGCCTGATCGTCGAGCGCGCGAGCGTGCCCGCAGACCTCGAGATCACCGCGGAACTCGAGGACGGGACGATCATGGGGCTGGCCCACCGCGAGTTGCCGATCCACGGCGTGCAGTTCCACCCGGAGTTGATCGCGTCCGAGCACGGCCACCAGTTGCTGCGCAATTTCCTGGAACTGGCCCGCGTGCCGCTGCGCGTCCCGGCATGAGCGACCGGCTGAGATCGCTGATCGGTCGCGCCGCCGAGGGCCCGCTGACCCGCGAGCAGGCCGAGGGCGCCTTCGCCGCGATCATGGACGGCGACGCCACGCCGGCCCAGATCGGCGGCTTCCTGATGGCGCTCAGGACCCGCGGCGAGACCGTCGCGGAGTACGCCGCCGCCGCCGCGGTGATGCGCGCCAAGTGCGTGCGGGTCCGCGCACCGGAAGGGGCGATCGACATCGTCGGCACCGGCGGCGACGGCAGGGGCACGCTCAACATCTCCACCGCCGCGGCGTTCGCGGTCGCTGGCGCCGGGGTGCCGGTCGCCAAGCACGGCAACCGCAACCTGTCGTCGAAGTCCGGCGCGGCCGATGCGCTGACCGAACTCGGCATCAACGTGATGGTCGGCCCCGAGATCGTCGAGCGGGCGATCCGGGAGGCCGGCATCGGCTTCATGATGGCGCCGATGCACCACCCGGCGACGCGCCACGTGATGCCGGCCCGGCAGGAGCTCGGCACCCGGACGATCTTCAACATCCTCGGGCCGCTGACCAATCCCGCCTCGGTGCGCCGCCAGCTGACCGGGGCGTTCGCCCGCGAGGTGATCCGGCCGATGGCCGAGACGCTGGGCGCGCTCGGATCGGACCGGGCCTGGCTGGTGCACGGCGCGGACGGGACCGACGAGGTGTCGATCTCCGGCGAGACGTTCGTCGCCGCACTCGACGACGGCAGGATCACCGAGTTCTCCGTCCACCCCGAGGATGCGGGGCTCGGCACCCATCCGCTCGAGGCGGTGATCGGCGGGACGCCGGCCGCGAACGGCCGGGCGTTGCGCGCGGTGCTGGCCGGCGAGCCGTCGGCCTACCGGGACGCGGTGCTGCTGAACGCCGCCGCCGCGCTGGTGGTCGCCGGTCGGGCCGAAAGTCTGCGCGAGGGCGTGGCGCTTGCGGCGGAGAGCCTCGATTCCGGGGCTGCCCGTCGCGCCGCCGACCGGCTGGCGGAGATCACGGCCGAAACCCGACCGGAGGTGGCGCGATGAGCATTCTCGACGAGATCCGCACCTACAAGCTTGCCGATGTCGCGGCCCGCAAGGCCGCGCGTCCGATCGGTGCCGTCGAGGTGGAGGCGCGCGACGCCGGCCGCCCGCGCGACTTCATCGGCGCCTTGCGACGGGCGTCGGCACGCCACTACGGCCTCATTGCCGAGATCAAGAAGGCGAGCCCGTCGCGGGGATTGATCCGCGCCGACTTCGATCCGGCGGAACTGGCGCGCGCCTATGCCGCCGGCGGTGCGGCCTGCCTGAGCGTGCTGACCGACGGCCCGTCGTTCCAGGGCGACGACAGCTATCTGGGGCTGGCACGCGCGGCGGCGGATCTGCCGGTTCTGCGCAAGGACTTTCTCTATGATCCCTGGCAGGTGGTCGAATCGCGCGCGCTGGGGGCGGACTGCATCCTGATCATCCTCGCCTCGGTGTCGGACGCCCAGGCCGCCGAGCTGGAGGACGCCGCCGCGGACTGGGGCATGGCGGCGCTGATCGAGGTCCACAGCGCCGGCGAGATCGAGCGGGCGCATCGCCTGAAATCGCCGTTCATCGGGATCAACAACCGCGATCTCAACACCTTCGTCACCGACCTTTCCACGACGCGGAAGCTTGCTCGCAGCGTTCTGGCCGACCGATTGATCGTATCGGAATCTGGGCTCGCCACCCGGCAGGACCTCGCCGATATCGCCCGCTACGGGGTGCGTTGCTTCCTGATCGGGGAGACGCTGATGCGCGAGGAGAACGTCGAGTCGGCGACGCGCGAGCTGCTGCGCAGCCCCTGGAACCCGCAGGCGGAATGATGGCGGAGCTCACGCACTTCGACGCGTCCGGTGCCGCGCGCATGGTGGACGTCTCGGAGAAGCCCGCCACCGCGCGCACGGCGGTGGCGCGGGGCTGGATCGCCATGGCGCCGGAGACCCTGGCGCACGTCACCGGCGGGACCGCCGCGAAGGGCGACGTGCTCGGCGTCGCGCGGCTGGCCGGGATCATGGCCGCCAAGCGCACCGCCGATCTGATCCCGCTCTGCCACCCGCTGGCGCTGTCGAAGGTCGCGGTGGATCTGGCGACCGACACGGCCGCGGAACCGCGTCACGATCGAGGCGACCGTCGCCACCACCGGCCCGACCGGGGTGGAAATGGAGGCGCTGACCGCGGTGTCGGTCGCCGCCCTCACCGTCTACGACATGCTGAAGGCGGTGGACCGCGGCATGGTGATCGGCGAGATCCGGGTGGCGCTCAAGGAGGGCGGCAAGTCCGGGCGCTTCGAGGCGCCCTGATGGCGCTGCTGCCGGTTGCCGAGGCGCACGCCCGCCTGATGCGGCTGTTCGCGCCGCTTCGGCCCGAGGAGATCCCGCTCGCCGAAGCCGCGGGCCGGGTGCTCGCCCGCGATGTGGTGGCCGCGCGCGCCCAGCCGCCGTTCGCCGCTTCGGCCATGGACGGCTACGCGATCCGCGCAGCCGACTCCGCGCCCGGCCGCCGGCTCGGGGTGATCGGCCTGTCGGCGGCGGGTGCGCGCTTCGAGGGGCGGGTCGGCGCGGGGCAGGCGGTCCGGATATTCACCGGCGCGCCGGTGCCGGAGGGGGCGGATTTCATCCTGATCCAGGAGGATGCCGAGCGTGATGGCGACGCTGTCACCGTGCGCGAGGGGCGGGACGGCAGTCCCTACATCCGTCCTGCCGGGAGCGACTTTGCCGCGGGGGCGCGGGTGGGCGCGCCGCGCCGGCTGAGCCCGTCCGACCTTGCGCTCATCGCGGCGATGAATGCGGGACGGGTGACGGTGGCCCGCCGCCCGGTGGTGGCGCTGATCGCGACCGGCGACGAGCTGGTGATGCCCGGGGAGGCGCCGGGGCCGGACCAGATCGTCGCGTCGAACGGCTTCGGGCTGAAGGCGATGCTGGAGGCGGCGGGCGCGGAGGCGCGGCTGCTGCCGATCGCGCGCGACACCGCGGCGAGCCTCGTGGCCGCGTTCGATCTCGCCCGGGGCGCCGATCTGATCGTGACGCTCGGCGGCGCCTCGGTCGGGGATTTCGATCTGGTGCAGAAGACGGCACTTGCCCACGGCCTCGCGCTCGACTTCTACAAGATCGCCATGCGGCCGGGGAAGCCGCTGATGGCCGGACGGTTCGAGGACGTGCCGCTGGTCGGCCTGCCGGGCAATCCGGTTTCGGCGATGGTGTGCGGCCGGATCTTCCTGGTGCCGGCCGTGGCACGGATGCAGGGGCTGCCGGGCGAGATGCCGGTTGCGCAGACCGCCCGGCTCGGCAGCGACCTCGGGCCGAACGGCCCGCGCGCGCACTACATGCGCGCCCGCGTCGAGGCGGAGGAGGGCGGCTGGCGCTGCACGCCGTTCGACCGCCAGGACAGTTCGCTCCTGTCGGTTCTGGCCGAGGCCAACGCGCTGATGGTGCGGCCTCCGGGCGACGCCGCACGGATGACTGGCGCAAAGGTGCATTTTTTCTGGATTTCCTAAACCTCTGGTTGTATTGGTCAATCGAATCTTGACACAAAACCAGAACGTTACTAGAACGTAAGCAGGGACGGCCAGGGAAACGGACATGCTGACGCGCAAGCAATACGACCTGCTGCACTTCATCCACAAACGGTTGCAGCGTGACGGGGTGCCCCCCTCGTTCGACGAGATGAAGGATGCGCTCGACCTGCGCTCCAAATCGGGAATCCACCGGCTGATCACCGCGCTCGAGGAGCGTGGCTTCATCCGTCGCCTGCCGCACCGGGCGCGCGCCATCGAGATCATTCGCCTGCCCGATACCATCGATGGCGGGAGCGGGGGCTTCCAGCCCGCGGTGGTCGATGGCGGCCGCTCCGCTCAGTCCGGGCGCGCGCCGGAGACCGGCTCGGTCGAGCTTCCCGTCATGGGCCGGATCGCCGCCGGCACGCCGATCGAGGCGATCCAGCACCCCTCGCACAGCGTCGCGGTGCCGGCGGGCATGCTGGCGGCCGCCGGCCGGCACTACGCGCTCGAGGTCAAGGGCGATTCGATGATCGAGGCCGGGATCAACTCCGGCGACATCGTGGTGATCCAGGAGCAGCCGACCGCGCAGAACGGCGACATCGTGGTGGCGCTGATCGAGGGCGAGGAGGCGACGCTCAAGACCTTCCGCCGGCGCGGCACCACCATCGCGCTCGAGGCGGCGAACCCGGCCTACGAGACCCGGCTCTATCAGGACCATCAGGTGCGGGTTCAGGGCAAGCTGGTGGGGCTGATCCGGAGCTACTGACCTTCAGCTGGGAGGCGTGGTTCCGACAATCGGATCGTCGGATGAAGCTCCGCCAGGAGACGGGTTGCTCCGACGTGTCGGGGTGGCAGTGCCGGTGCGATCCATGGCGGTGCGATCCATGGCGGTGGCACGCGCGAATCCTGCTGTACCGCGAGTGTCCCGGGAGCCTCTTTTTCAGATGAGGGCGACTCGGCCGCGACGATTCTCACCGAGTGAAAAAATCACGTCCTTGTGAATGCATGAAACGTGACCGGGATCCGGCCCGGTACAGTTCGTCTCCCTGCCGAGAGAATGGCTTGCGGCGCAGCAACGTTCACGTTGCTGGCAAACGGGAGGGTCAGAATGAGCATACGACAGACGATCAGGGCCGGTGTGGTTGCAGGTGCGGCTGCGGCGGCGCTTGCCGCTTCTGGCGGGATGGCGAGTGCGCTCTCCATCACCGGCGGACAGACCGCGGTAACAGTTACGGCCGATCTGGCCAGCTTGGGCCTGGGGGCTGGGCTGGTCGGTTCGGCAAGCTTGTCCGATGGGCAGGTGGTGTTTCCGATAACCGGCGGATCGACCGACGGGACTGACGCAATGATCGAGCACGAGGGCAGCGGTGTGAACTTGTTTGCGCTGGCCGACAGCTCGGTGAATGTGTCTGCCGGCAATCTGCTGATCGACACTGCGGCAGCTACGGTATTCGGCGACGCCAGCATCGGAAGCGATGATCTCGGCTCGCCCGACATCTCCGATGCGCCGTTCTTCTCGTTCGGCCCGGGTTCGACCCTGCCGGGCGTCCAGCTCCTGATAACACCCGAGCTGGCCGGGGCGCTGCAGACCGTGTTCGCGGGCGCGCCCGACCTGACGAACGCCGAGTTCGGCTATGCCGTGCCTTCGCCCGAGGTGGCGCCTGCGCCGTCGCCGGTTCCCCTTCCGGCGGGCGTCTTCCTGTTGCTCGGCGCGCTCGGGTCGCTCGGGCTGGTTTGGCGCAAGGGGGCCTGATCCCCCCGATCGGCTCCGTGCGCCCTGGCGCGCGGAGTTTTCTGGGTCCGGCGGGGGATCAGGGTTCCGCTGCCCTGATTTCCGCGACCGGCGTCGGGCCGGGGCGGTTGTCGCGGTCGAATGTCACGGCTTTCACCACGGCCCAGACCTCGCAGCCCGGAATGAGGTCGAGAGCGGCGACCGAGTGACGGGTGATGCGGGCGAGAAGCCGGTCGCCGCCGCAGTCGAGACGCACCAGCGCATCGGCGCCCTCGCCCGTGGCGATCTCCAGGATTCGACCGGGCATGACGTTGAGCGCGCTTATCCCCTCCGGTTTCTCCAGCGCCAGCATCACGTCGCGCGCCCGGACGCGGGCGCGGAGCCGTGTTCCGGGGGGCGCGTTGAGTCGCGGCACCCTCCAGACTCCGGCGGCGGAACGGACGCGGGTGAGGGCGAAGTCGTCCTGCGCCTCGAGTTCGAAGTCGATCAGGGCCGCGGTCTCGCCCCGCTCGTCGCCGGGGAGGAGATCGAGGCGGGTCAGGACATCGGCGGCGGGACCGCTGGCGACGACGCGGCCGGCCGAGAGCACGACGAGGTCGGTGGCGAGGCGCGCCACCTCGCCGACCGAGTGGCTGACATAGACGATCGGGATGCCCGTCTCGTCGCGCAGGCGCTCGACGTAGGGCAGGATTTCGGCCTTGCGCGCGTCGTCGAGGGCGGCGAGCGGTTCGTCCATCAGCATCAGGCGGGGGCTCGCCGCGAGCGCGCGGCCGATCGCCACCCGCTGCTTCTCGCCGCCCGACAGCCGGCCGGGGCGCCGGTCGAGCAGGTGGTCGAGGCCGAGCATCGCGACGAGCCGCGGCAGATCGGCATAGCGCTCGGGCCGCGGGACGAAGAAGCGGCCGTAGGCGAGGTTCTGCGCGACGGTGAGGTGGGGGAACAGGCGCGCGTCCTGGAAGACGTAGCCGATCCGGCGCCGGTAGGGGGGCACGAACAGGCGGGCCGCGGTGTCGACCAGCACTCGGTCGTCTACGGTGATGCGACCCCGGTCGGGGTGTGCGAGACCGCCGATCAGGTTGACGAGCGTGGTCTTGCCGGAGCCGGAGGGCCCGAAGAGCGCGGTCAGCCGGCCGGCGCTCGCGAAGGTGGCGTCGAGCGCGAAGGCGCCGAGGCGCTGGCTGACCTCGACGGTGAGGGTCATACCGGGTCCAGCCGGCGGCTGACCCGGCGGGAAAGTGCCTCGGAGGCGAGAAGCGCAGTGATGGCGATGACGATCGAGACGAGGGTCAGGCGCAGCGCGCCGGCCTCGCCGCCGGGCATCTGGATGAAGGTGTAGATCGCCGACGGCAGGGTCTGGGTCTCTCCGGGGATGTTGGCGACGAAGGTGATGGTGGCGCCGAACTCACCCATGGCGCGGGCGAAGCTGAGGATCGCGCCGGCGATGATGCCAGGCAGGATCAGCGGCAGGGTGACGGTGGCGAAGACCCAAGCGGGGCTTGCGCCGAGGGTGCCGGCCGCGGCCTCGAGGCGGCGGTCGACCGTCTCGATCGAGAGGCGGATGGCGCGGACCATCAGCGGGAAGCCCATGATGCCGCAGGCAAGCGCTGCACCGGTCCAGCGGAAGGCGAAGACGATGCCGAAGTGCTGGTCGAGGAAGGCACCGACGGCCCCGTTCCGTCCGAAGGTCAGCAGCAGCAGGTAGCCGGTGACGACCGGCGGCAGGATCAGCGGCAGGTGGACGAGGCCGTTGACGAGCGCCTTGCCGGGAAAGCTGCGGCGCGCGAGCAGGTGGGCGACGAGGATCGCCGAACGGCAGGCTGACCAGCATTGCCCAGACCGAGACCCGGAGCGACAGGCGCACCGCGGTCCACTCCTCGGGGCTGAGCCGCAGCCACTCCATCCGGGGAGTCACTCCGGGCGCACGGGGGCAAGCACCGAGAACCCCTGTGCCTTGAACAGGTCGGCGGCCCGCCGGGTCCGCAGGAAGACGAGGAACGCGGCGGCATCGGGGCCGGCATCAGCGGTGGCGGCGGCGGGGTAGACGATCGGCGGATGCGTGTTCGCGGGGAAGGTGCCGACGATACGGACTCGGGGCTCGGCGGCGGCGTCCGTCGCGTAGACCACGCCGAGCGGCGCCTCTCCCAGCGCGACGAGAGCCAGGGCGGCGCGGGCGTTGTCGGCCTGGGCGATCCGGTCGGCGACCGCGTCCCAGATGCCCAGCGCCTGAAGGGCGGCCTTGCCGTATTTTCCCGCCGGCACCGCGTCGACGTTGGCCATGGCGAGCCGGCCGTCGCCGAGCAGGCCCGCGAGATCGACCCCCGGGGCGATTTCCGCGGCGGCGGCGGAGGTTGCGGGGGCGATCAGCACGAGGCGGTTGCCGAGGAGGCGGACCTCGGTGTCGGGACGGATCAGGTGGCGCTCCGCGAGGTAGCTCATCCAGTCGAGGTCGGCGGAGATGAAGACGTCGGCCGGCGCACCCTGCTCGATCTGCCTGGCGAGCGCCGAACTGCCGGCGTAGGAAATGGTCGCCGGGCTGCCGTTTTCGCCCGCCCACGCGGCGTTGACCGCGTCGAGCGCGGTCTTGAGGCTCGCGGCGGCGAAGACGGTGACCGCGCCGGCCGGGGAGGCCATCAGGGCGGCGGCGATCGCCAGCGCCGCGCACAGGGCGGGCGCGGCCATCATGCTTCGGGGACGTTCCGGCGCAGCTCGTCGAGCCAGACGGTGGCGACCGCGTCCGAGGGCGCGCGCCAGTCGCCCCGTGGCGAGAGGGCGCCGCCGGCGGAGACCTTGGGGCCGTTGGGGATCGCGGAGCGCTTGAACTGGCTGAAGGCGAAGAACCGCCAGAGGAAGGTCTCAAGCCATTTGCGGATGGTCGCGAGGTCGTACTGGCGGCGGGAAGCCTCCGGGAAGCCGATCGGCCAGAGGCCCGCGTCCGCATTGCGCCAGGCGTGCCAGGCGAGGAAGGCGACCTTGGAGGGAGGCTGGCCGAAGCGGATGACGTGGTGGAGGAAGAAGTCGTGCAGCTCGTAGGGGCCGATCTTCTCCTCGGTGCTCTGGATCGCGCCGTCCGCGCCGGCGGGGACCAGCTCGGGGGAGATTTCGGTGGCGAGGATCGCTTCGAGTACCGCGTCGGTGGCGGGGTCGAACTGGTCGGTCTGCTCGGTCCAGCGGATCAGGTACTGGATCAGCGTCTTCGGCACGCCGGCGTTGACCGCGTAGTGGCTCATCTGGTCGCCGACGCCGTAGGTGCACCAGCCGAGCGCCATCTCCGAGAGATCGCCGGTGCCGATGACGAAGCCGCGCCGCTGGTTCGCGAGGCGGAACAGGTAATCGGTTCTTAGCCCCGCCTGCACGTTCTCGAACGTCACGTCGTAGACCGGCTCGCCGCCGGCGAAGGGGTGGCCCATGTCGGCGAGCATCTGGCGGGCGGCGGGGCGGATGTCGATCTCCTCGCCCGTCACGCCGAGAGCGCGCATCAGCTTCCAGGCGTTCGACTTCGTCGAGTCGCTGGTGGCGAAGCCGGGCATGGTATAGCCGAGGATCATCGAGCGCGGGAGCCCGAGACGGTCGCAGACCTTGGAGGCGACGATCAGCGCGTGGGTCGAATCGAGGCCGCCGGAGACGCCGATCACCATGTGCTCGGAGCCGGTGGACTCTAGGCGGCGGCGCAGGCCCTCCACTTGGATGTTGAACGCCTCGTAGCAGTCCTGGTCGAGATGGCTCTTGCGGTTCGGCACGAACGGAAACCGCCGGACCGGCCGGATCAGCCCGAGGTCCGCGAAGCTCGGCCGGTGCTCGAAGCGCACCCGGCGGAACGGACGGCCGGTGCGGCCGGCCGCTTCGGCGGCGTCGGCGTAGGTGCCCATGCGCATCCGTTCGCCGAGAATCCGGCCGGTATCGACGTCGGCGATGCAGAGCTCCGGCTCCTGCGCGAAGCGCTCGGATTCCGCGAGCATGTCGCCCAGTTCGTAGATCACCCCCTGGCCATCCCACGCGAGATCCGTGGTGCTCTCGCCCGGACCGGCGGCGGAATAGACATAGGCCGCGACGGCGCGGGAGGATTGCGAGCGGCAGAGCATGTGGCGCTCGTCGGACTTGCCGATGGTGATGTTCGAGGCCGAGAGGTTGGCGAGGACGGTCGCGCCGGAAAGCGCGGCGGTGGAGGATGGCGGGACCGCTGCCCAGAAGTCCTCGCAGATCTCGAGGTGCAGTATGAAGCCCGGCAGGTCGGTCGCCTCGAAGATCAGGTCGGAGCCGAACGGCGCCTCGCGCCCGGCGACGGCTATGGAAAGCCCGGCGGTGTCGCGGCCGTGCGAGAACCAGCGCTTTTCGTAGTATTCTCGGTAGTTCGGCAGGTAGGACTTCGGCACCACCCCGAGCAGCCGCCCGCGGGAGATCGCCAGGCCGCAGTTGTAAAGCCGCCCGTCGTGGCGCAGCGGCGCCCCGATCAGCAGCACCGGCGCGAGCGCTTCGCTCGCCGCGACGATCTCGCCCACCGCCGCCTCGACCGCGTCGAGTAGCGCTGTCTGCAGGTGCAGATCGTCGATGGCGTAGGACGACACGCAGAGTTCGGGGAAAACCGCGAGATCGACGCCGGCGGCGTTGGCCCGCCTCGCCTCAGCGATCACCGCGTCGCGGTTGAAGACGACGTCGGCGGGGCGGACGTGCGGTGTGCTCGCGGCCACCCGCACGAAGCCGTGCCGGTGCAGCGCATGGAAGGTTTCGGGGCCGGTCGCAGCCGTCATCGCAACGCCTCCTCCATCATCTTCAGCGCCGTCCGCAAAGAGGCGACCCGCACGCCCGCGCGGCCAATCGGCCCGTAGTGCGACTCGCGGTGATCGGTCGGCCGGCCGCGCCGGGCGCAGGCGATGTGGACCAGCCCTTCCTCGTCGCCGTCGCCGGCCGGACCCGCGAACCCGGTGAGCGCGACGGAGACATGGCCGGGCGAGCGCGCCAGCGCGCCTTCGGCCATCGCCAGCGCGCAGGCCCTCGACACCGCGCCGTCGCGCGCGAGCAGATCGGCGCCAACGCCGAGAAGCTCGCGCTTGGCGTCGTCGGTATAGACCACGAAACCCCGCTCGAGCGCGTGGGAATATCCCTCGACATCGGTCAGCGCCGAGGCGAGCAGTCCGCCGGTGCAGCTCTCCGCCGTGACCAGCCGCAGGTCGCGCTCGGAAGCGGCCTTCAGCACCCGCGTCACCGCCTCGCTGATGTCGGCCGGCAGGTCGGACGCGGAAATTTCGCTATCGCCCTCGGTTTCGCTCACTGCGGTCGGGCCTCCTCTACGCCGCGCTCCGGCGGCCCGGGTAACATATGCGGATTGCGGCGAAGGAGAAGCCCTGCCGGCGCCCGGTCGCCGCCGGTCGCGGTCGGGCTTGAACGGACGGCGGGATTGGCGCATAAGCCGGCTCATGACGACGCCGCGCCACATCGCGATCTGCATTCGCCGCTGACACCCGTCGCGGCGCGCGTCCCGTTCCCGGATCAACGTGACAGCCCGCCGCGGCAGAACCGCGAGACCCCGGGCCATGACCGAGACGCCGATCAGCCTCTACAACACCCGCACCCGCAGCAAGGAGCGGTTCGCGCCGATCGACCCCGACAACGTGCGGATGTACGTCTGCGGCCCGACCGTCTATGACCGCGCCCACATCGGCAACGCCCGGCCGGTGGTGGTGTTCGACGTGCTCTTCCGGTTGCTGCGCCACGTCTACGGGGCCGATCACGTCACCTACGTGCGCAACGTCACCGACGTCGACGACAAGATCAACGCCCGCGCCGAGGCCGAGGACCGGCCGATCCGCGAGATCACCGACGAGACGCTGGCGGCCTTCCACGCCGACATGGGCGCGCTCGGGGTGCTGCCGCCGACCCATGAGCCGCGCGCGACCGAGTTCATCGGCCCGATGGTGGCGATGATCGAGACGCTGATCGCGAAGGGGCACGCCTACGAGGCCGAGGGGCATGTGCTGTTTGCGGTCGGCGAGCTATCCCGACTACGGCAGGTTCGCGCACCGCTCGCTCGACGAGATGCGCGCGGGCGCGCGGGTGGAGGTGGCGCCCTACAAGCGCGATCCGATGGACTTCGTGCTCTGGAAGCCGTCGAGCGCCGCCGAGCCGGGGTGGCCGAGCCCGTGGGGGCACGGGCGGCCGGGGTGGCACATCGAGTGCTCGGCGATGAGCCACGAACTGCTGGGGCCGTCGTTCGACATCCACGGCGGCGGGATCGACCTGGTGTTCCCGCACCACGAGAACGAGATCGCCCAGAGCCGGTGCGCCCATCCGGAGGGGAGCTTCGCCAACGTCTGGATGCACAACGGCTTCCTGAACGTCGAAGGGGAGAAGATGTCGAAGTCGCTCGGCAACTTCTTCACGGTGCGGGATCTGCTCGACAAGGGCGTGCCGGGGGAGGTGATCCGGTTCGTGCTGCTCTCGACGCACTACCGGCAGCCGATGGACTTCACCGAGTGCAGGTCGACACGAAGCGCGAGTGGAAGTGACAGACCTGACGCGCTGGAGAGCTTGCTTGGTGACGCGAGCCGTGCCAGACTTCCGGTCGACACGAAGAGCTGTCATGGCCGGAGGTGATCGCCGCACTTGCGGACGACCTGAACACGCCGCTTGCGCTCAAAGCCTTCGCGATCTGCGACGCGCATTTGCATCGCCAGGCCCAGACGGGTGCTGAGGACGGTCAGCTGCTCTATGCGATCATGCCGCTGGTTCATACTCGGCCTACAGGTTGAACGGACTTTGCGCAGCGAAGTGCGCAAGGCCGCGATTAGCGCGGGCTTTCGACGAGTTGGGCTGGACAGATGAGGACTTCAACCTGCGCATTGAAGCCTGCATTGGCGGAGCGTCAGAAGGCGCGCGAGCACCGCGATTTCAAGCGAGCCGACGCTATACGCGATGGGCCTCGTCGGCGGCCGGGGTCGAGATCATGGATCGACCGGGAGGCGCCGACAGCGTGGGAACTGTGGTCCCGATTTCGATCCGAGCAAGCTTGCCGGGTCTGAAGCCATGACCCGCGAACGCCTCTCCCTCTTCGACACCACGCTGCGCGACGGGCAGCAGAGCCAGGGCGTGGATTTCTCGGTCGATGACAAGATCCGCATCGCCCAGGCGCTCGACGGGCTGGGGATCGACTATGTCGAGGGCGGCTGGCCGGGGGCGAACCCGACCGACAGCGCGTTCTTCGAGGCGGCGCCGAAGCTCCGGCGGGCGACGATGACCGCGTTCGGGATGACCAAGCGGTCGGGGCGGTCGGCGTCGAACGACGAGGTGCTGGCGGGGGTGGTGAACGCGGGCACGCCGGCGGTGTGTCTGGTCGGCAAGACCCATGTGTTTCATGTGGAGACGGCGCTCGGCATCCCGCTTGCGGAGAACGTCGAGAACATCGCCACCTCGATCCGGTTCCTGAAGGCGAAGGGGCGGGAGGCGCTGTTCGACGCCGAGCATTTCTTCGACGGCTACAAGGCGGACCCGGCGTATGCGCTCGAGTGCCTGACGGCGGCGCTGGACGCGGGGGCGCGGTGGGTGGTGCTCTGCGACACCAACGGCGGGACGCTGCCGGCGGAGGTGGGGGCGATCACGGCCGCGGTGGTCGAGGCCGGGGTGCCGGGCGAGCGGCTCGGGATCCACACCCATGACGACACCGGCAACGCGATCGCGGGCACGCTGGCGGCGATCGATGCCGGCGCGCGGCAGGTGCAGGGGACGCTGAACGGGCTCGGGGAGCGGTGCGGCAACGCCAATCTCGTCAGCCTGATCCCGACGCTGGTGCTGAAGGAGCCCTACGCCAGCCGGTTCGAGATCGGGGTGAGCCATCTGGGGGATCTGACGCGGGTGAGCCGGTTGCTCGACGACATCCTGAACCGGGTGCCGGACCGGCGGGCGCCGTATGTCGGGGCGTCGGCGTTCACCCACAAGGCGGGGCTGCACGCCAGCGCGATCCTGAAGGACCCGAGCACCTACGAGCACGTGCCGCCGGAGGTCGTCGGCAACGCGCGGGTGATCCCGATGTCGAACCAGGCGGGGCAGTCGAACCTGCGCGAGCGGCTGGCGAAGGCGGGGATCGAGGTGGCGCCGGGCGATCCGCGGCTGGGGGAAATCCTGTCGGAGGTGAAGGCGCGCGAGGACCGGGGCTTTGCCTACGACGGGGCCTCGGCGAGCTTCGAGATCCTCGCGCGCGAGGTGCTGGGGCTGATGCCGCGGTTCTTCGAGGTCGAGCGCTACCGGGTGACGGTGGAGCGGCGGCTGAACGCGAAGGGCGCGATGGTGACGGTGAGCGAGGCGGTCGTGGTGGCGCGCTTCGGGCCGGAGCGGGTGATGAGCGTGAGCGAGAGCCACGATCCGGTGACGCTGGCCGACCAGGGACCGGTCAACGCGCTCGCCCGCGCGCTCGCCAAGGACCTCGGGCCGTATCAGGAGTTCATCGCCGACATGCGGCTGGTCGATTTCCGGGTGCGGATCACCTCGCGGCGGCACCGAGGCGGTGACGCGGGTGCTGATCGAGAGCGCGGACGGGCAGGGGCGGCGCTGGTCGACGGTGGGCGTCTCGGCCAACATCGTCGATGCGAGCTTTCAGGCGCTGCAGGACGCCATCGCCTGGAAGCTGCTGCGCGACGGCGCGCGGGTGGCGGGCGCGGCCTGATGGACGCGGTGTCCTGCGCGCGATCCGGCTCGAGCGTCGTGGCGCCATGACCGCCGAGGCCGTCGCCGCGCTGGTCGAGAAGGGCGATCCGGACCGCTGGCGGGCGGCGATGGCGGCGCGGCCGCCGGCGCGGCCCGGGCTGATGGCGCTCTATGCCTTCAACATCGAGATCGCCCGTGCGCCCTGGGTCGCTTCGGAGCCGATGATCGCCGCGATCCGGCTGCGCTGGTGGCTCGATGCCATCGGCGAGATCTACGATGGCGCCCCGCCACGGCGGCACGAAGTGGTGGAGCCGCTGGCCGCGACCATCGTTGCCTCCGACCTTCCGCGCCGGCTGTTCGAGGAAATGGTGGCGGCGCGGCTGACCGACGCGGAGGCCGGACCGCGGGCCGATCGGGCGGAGATCGAGCTCTACATCGATCACACGGCGGGACATCTGATGGAACTCGCCGCCCGCCACCTCGGTGCCGAGGGCGCGGCGCTGCCGGTGGTGCGCGACTTCGCCCGCGGCGCCGGGATCGCGGCCCTCCTGCGCGCGCTTCCCGAGCTGCGCGCGCGCAACCGCGACCCGCTGCCGCCGGAGGTGACCCCGTCGGCGCTGGCGCGCGACGGGCAGCAGGCGATCGCCCGCGCCCGCTCGCGCCGTGGCAGGGTGCCGCGCGCCGTCGTGCCGGCGCTGCTGCCCGGCTGGCAGGCCGACCGGATGCTGCGGCGCGCCGCCGCCGAGCCCGGATTGCTCCGGCCGGGCGCGCTCGAGACCTCGGAGGCGACCGCGCGCGCGGGCCTGATGTGGCGGGCGTTCACGGGGCGCTGGTAGTCCGGGCGCGCAGCGATCGGCGGCGTCTATCCCGTCGCGTCGATCTCGTTCGCGCGCTGGTAGGCCGGGCGGGCCTTCAGCCGCGCCACGTAGTCCGGCAGGCCGGGGATATCGGCGAAGGCCTCGGGCGCCCAGCCGGAGAACCAGGCCAGATTGCCGCCGACCAGCAGATCGGCACCGGTGAAGCCCTCGCCGACCAGCCACTCGCGCCCCGCCAGCCCTTGGGCGAGCGCCGCCTTCATCGAGGCGAAATCGCCCCAGCCTGCCTGACGCGGGTTCGCCGGATCGCCCCGGCGTTCATCCATGAATGCCGGCTCCATCACCGCGGTCGCGAACGACAGCCAGCGATAGTAGTCCGCCCGCTCCGGGGTTCCCGGGCGCGGGGCCAGCCCCGCGTCCGGGAACAGATCGCTCAGGTGGGCGATGATCGCGGGCGATTCCCAGACCGGATGGCCGTCGACGACGACGGTCGGCACCTTGCCCATCGGGTTGACGCGCAGGTAGTCCGCCGACTTGTGCGTGCCCTTGTCGAGGTCGAGCAGGACGACCTCGTAGGGCACGCCGAGTTCCTCCAGCATCCAGCGCGCACGAAGCGAGCGCGAGCGCGGCGCGTGGTAGAGCGTGATCTGCGGCGCGGGGCTCATGGCGCACCCGTCGCGGCGCGCGGAAATGCGGCGGCGCGCGAGCGGAGCGCGCTCGAAAGGTGGTATGTCCTGAGCATCCTGCCTCACCGTGACCGAGAAGTCCGCCGCTCTGTCTAGTCGCGATCTGGTGCACGGGGCAAGAGGACGGGTGCGCTCGGAGCCGCGCGCGGCGATTGCGGGTTCTCTTCCTACACGGTGACGCGCAGCGCTTCGAGGCTGCGGAAGTGATAGCGATCGGCGAAGACCGGCGCCTCGGCCAGTGCCAGCCGCGGCAGCCGCTCGAAAAGGATCGGAAGCGCGATGGCAAGCTCGGCGCGGGCCAGCGGCGCGCCGACGCAGAAATGGATCCCCGCGCCGAACGCGAGCTGCGCGCCGTTGCTTCGGGACGGGTCGAAGCGATCCGGCGTCTCGAATCGCTCCGGGTCGCGGTTGCCGGAGCCAAGCAGGCAGCCGACCTTGTCACCGGCCCGGAACGGGTGGCCGAGCACCACCGCGTCCTGCAGCGCGTATCGGGTGAAGAGGTGCAGCGGCGCCTCGAAGCGCAGGATCTCCTCCACGGTCGCGGCGGTCGTGTCGCGGTTCGCGAACAGCTCCGCAGGCGCCAGGTTCGCGCCGAGGATCGCCGCGACCCCGTTGCCGATGGCATGCACCGTCGCCTCGTGGCCGGCGTTCAGCAGCAGCACGCAGGTGGCGATCAGTTCCTCGGTGTCGAGTCGGTCGCCTTCGGCCTCCGCCCGGATCAGCGCGGTGATGAGGTCGTCCGCCGGTCGCTCCCGCCGCGCCCTGACGTGCTCGCGCAGGAAGGCCGCGAATTCCCGGGCCGCCGCGTTCGCCCGTTCCTCGACGTCCCGGTCGCGGCGGGCCTGATACATCGCCACCATGGCGTGCGACCAGGCGAGCAGATCGTCGCTGCGGTCCTCCGGCACGCCGAGCAGCCGGGCGATGACGATCACCGGCAGCCGCTCGGCGAAGGCGGGCAGCAGGTCGACGCGCGTTTCCCTCGAGCCGGTCGATCAGTCCGTGCGCCAGTGCCGCGATCTCCGGCTCGATCCCGGCGATCCGGCGCGAGGTGAAGGCGCGCAGCACCAGGCCGCGCAGCCGGGTATGTGCCGGCGGCTCGCGGTCGAGCATCGAGCGGTCGTCGAGCGCACAGAACTCGGCGAGGTGGGAGGGACGCGTCGGCCGGAGCGCCGGCGGGAGCTCGCGTCCGAACCGCCGATCGCGCAAGAGCGCGGAGACGTCGGCGTGGCCGGCCGCGCAGGGAAATCCGTAGTCCTCCCAGAAGACCAGCGAACCCTGGCCGCGGAGAACGGTGTAGAAGGCGTAGGGGTTCTGGACGAACCCGGGCTCGCGCGGCGACTGGCTCAGCCGCCGCATGCTGCGCGCTCCAGGGCCTGCTCTAGGTCGGCGATCAGGTCGGAGGGATCCTCGATCCCCACCGACAGCCGCAGCAGGGTATCGGGAACCGGCGAATCCGGCCCCTCGATGGTCTTTCGGTGCTCGATCAGGCTTTCCACGCCGCCGAGCGACGTCGCCGGCAGGAACACCTGCGCGAAGCGGGCGACGTCGCGGGCCTGGCCGCGCGTCGCCGGCGGCCAGCAGCGACAGCATGCCGCCGAAGCCGCCGGTCATCTGCCGGGCCGCCAGCGCGTGGCCCGGATGGCTGTCCAGCCCGGGGTAGAGCACCCGCGCCACCCGCCGGTGGCCCTCGAAATGCCGGGCGATCGCCAGCGCCGTCGCGCTCGCGCGCTCGTAGCGCAGAAACAGCGTGCGGATGCCTCGGATCAGCAGCCACGCCTCGAACGGCGCGATCACGCTGCCCATCAGCGACCGCACGAGGCGGAGATCCCCGGCGAGCCCGTCCGCGGCGGCGAGGCTCAGCACCCCGGCGGTCAGATCGGAGTGCCCGCCGAGATACTTGGTCGCGGAGTGAAATGCCACGTCCGCGCCGAGGTCGAGCGCTCCTTGAGTGCAGGGCGGCGCCGCCGTGCAATCGACCGCGAGTCGCGCCCGCGCCGCCGTGCGCCGCCCGCGCCGCGGCGGCGATGTCGATGACCTCCCAGGTCGGGTTGGTCGGGGTCTCGATCCAGACGAGACGGGTTTCTCCCGGCCGCAGCGCTCCGGCCAGCGCCTCCGGGTCGGCCGCGTCGAACAGGTCGAGCCCGATGCCGCGCCGCGCCTCGAGCCGGCGCAGCCAGGCGAGGCCGCCGTGATACATCACCCGTGGCGCCGCGACGCGGTCGCCCGACTGCAGCGTCTCGGTCAGCGCCACCATCGCCGCCATGCCGCTGGCGAACAGCAGGCTCGCCGCCGCGCCGTCGAGGTCGGCCAGCACCGCTTCGGCGTGCTCGACCGTCGGACCGCCGTCCCGGGCATAGATGAAGCGCTGGCGCGGGCCGTAGTCGTCGTCGCGGGCGAAGGTGCTGGAGAGCTCGATCGCGGGCGTGACGCCGCCGGTCACCGGGTCGACGTGGCGCAACGCCTGCGCGGCGCGGGTGGCGGGCGAGAGCTGGCGCGGTGTCGTCATCGACGTCCCGTTCGTTCCTGGCCCGCAGTGAAGGCGCGGCGGCACGCGTTGGCAAGCCCCCGTCGCAACTGACATGGTTAATCGATCCCCGGATGGGGACGCTCGGGGCGCACGGAAACGGCGGCCGCACCGGGCGGGGTGGACGCCTGGCGCCGCCTTCGCCTATGAACGGAGGAACAGCAAGGATAGCGGGAGCGGGGATGCGCGCGTTCGTCTTTCCGGGCCAGGGCGCCCAGGTGATCGGCATGGGGCGCGACCTGGCGCAGGCCTACCCGGCCGCGCGGGCGGTGTTCGAGGAGGTCGACGCGGCGCTCGGAGAAAAGCTGTCGGCGCTGATCTGGGAAGGCGAGGCCGCGGATCTGACCCTGACCAGCAACGCGCAGCCGGCGCTGATGGCGACCTCGATCGCGGTGATGCGGGCGCTGGAGGCGGAAGGGGTGCCGGTCGGGTCGGCGGCGTTCGTCGCGGGACATTCGCTTGGCGAGTACTCGGCGCTCTGCGCCGTGGGGGCGATGCGGCTCGACGATACGGCGCGGATGCTGCGGCTGCGGGGCCGGGCGATGCAGGAGGCGGTGCCGGTCGGCGTCGGCGCGATGGCGGCGGTGCTGGGGCTCGATTTCGGCGCCGTCGAGGCGGTGGCGGCGGAGGCCGCGCAGGGCGAGGTCTGCGAGGCGGCGAACGACAACGATCCGGCGCAGGTGGTGGTCTCGGGACACAAGGCGGCAGTCGAGCGGGCAGTGGGGATCGCGAAGGCGAGGGGCGCCAAGCGGGCGCTGCTGCTGCCGGTGAGCGCGCCGTTCCACTGCGCGCTGATGCAGCCGGCGGCGGACGCGATGGCCGAGGCGCTGGCCGGGGTCGAGATCGCGGCGCCGGCGGTGCCGGTGGTGGCGAACGTGGTGGCGCGGGCGGTGAGCGATCCGGACGAGATCCGGCGGTTGCTGGTCGAGCAGGTGACGGCGCGGGTGCGCTGGCGCGAGAGCGTGGACTGGATGGCGGCGCAGGGCGTGAGCCAGACGGTCGAGGCCGGCGCCGGCAAGGCGCTGTCGGGGATGATCCGGCGGATCGCGAGCGACATCGAGACCAGGGCGGTGAGCGGACCGGACGACGTGCGGGCGTTGGCCGCGGGCTGAAGGAGACAGCATGTTCGATCTGAGCGACAAGATGGCGCTGGTCACCGGCGCCTCGGGCGGCATCGGCGGGGCGATCGCGCGGGCGCTGCACGCGCAGGGTGCGACGGTGGCGCTGTCGGGAACGCGGGTCGCGCCGCTCGAGGCGCTGGCGGGCGACCTCGGGGATCGCGCGCATGTGCTGCCGTGCGATCTGTCCGACGGGGCGGCGGTCGAGGCGCTGCCGAAGGCGGCGGCCGAGGCGATGGGGCGGGTCGATATCCTGGTCAACAATGCGGGGATCACCCGGGACCAGCTGTTCATGCGGATGTCGGATGCGGACTGGGCGGCGGTGATCGAGGTGAACCTGACCAGCGTGATGCGGCTGTCGCGCGGCTGCCTGCGCGGCATGATGAAGGCGCGCTGGGGCCGGATCGTCAATGTCAGCTCGATCGTGGGCGTGACCGGCAATCCGGGGCAGGCGAACTACGCCGCCAGCAAGGCCGGGGTGATCGGCATGTCCAAGAGCCTCGCCGCCGAGGTGGCGAGCCGGGGCGTGACGGTGAACTGCGTGGCGCCGGGGTTCATCGCGACGGCGATGACAGACGCGCTGAACGACGAACAGAAGGCGCGGCTCTCGGGCTCGATCCCGGCCGGGCGGATGGGAACGGCCGAAGAGATCGCGGCGGCGGCGGTCTATCTTGCGTCCGACGAGGCGGCCTACGTGACCGGTCAGACACTGCATGTGAACGGCGGAATGGCGATGATCTGACGCGGGTGGCGGGCGGGTTCGCGAGGCGTCCGCAATAGCATTTGCCACCGGCCGGGGTTATGCTATAGCGCGCGACAGGTTGTGCCGGGAGCCGTTGCGTTGCGCTCCGGTAGTATAGGGTGACTAGCGCTCGGCCGCATCGGCCAGACTGTGAATGAATAGCCGGGCCCGATGCCGGAACCGGACCAAAACCGAGGAAGTAGCAATGAGCGATATCGCAGAACGCGTCAAAAAGATCGTGGTGGAGCACCTGAGCGTCGACGAGGGCAAGGTGACCGAGTTGGCGTCGTTCATCGACGATCTCGGCGCGGACAGCCTCGATACGGTCGAGCTGGTGATGGCGTTCGAGGAAGAATTCGGCATCGAGATCCCGGACGACGCGGCGGAGACGATCCAGACCTACGGCGACGCGGTGAAGTTCATTTCGGCGAACGCCAGCGCCTGACGGCGCGCTTCGATCCACGCGAAGCTGGTGCCCGGATCGTTTCGGGCGCCATATCGTTCGAGCAGGGCCTCCAGTGCACTTGCTCCGGCTGGTCCGCAACCGTAATTCCGTGAGCGCGAACCGCTTCGGCCCGTCAGCACTCTTTCTTACGTTCGGTGTTGTAATACCAACCGCAGGGCAATCGCTCGAAGCGCTAAAAGGGGATTCCCCGGATCAGGACGGAGTGATTCATAGGAGGCCTCCAGTAGCGAGGGTTCCCTATGTCCGGCACGGCTCTTCTCGATCATTTCTCCGCCCTCGAAGACCCGAGGCAGGCGTGGAAGGTGGTCTATCCCTTATCCGAGGTTCTGTTTGTCGTGCTTTGCGGGACGATGGCCGGGGCGGAGGACTTTGCAGAGATCGAACGCTGGGGGCGGCGCAAGCTCGATTTCCTCCGCCGGCTCTCACCGTTCGCGCGGGGGGTGCCGTCGCACGATACCTTGACCGACGTGATGAACGCGCTTCCTGCGACGCTGTTCGCGGAGTGCTTCACCGCCTGGGTCGAGAGCCTGCGCGCGGCAGAGCCTGATATCGTGGCGATCGACGGCAAGACTTCGCGCCGCGCCCGGCGCGGCGACGGTCCGGCGCTGCATCTGGTTTCAGCCTGGGCGAGCCGCCAGCGGCTGGTGCTGGGACAAGAAGCCGTCGGCGGCAAGGGCAACGAGATCACCGCCATTCCGCTGCTGCTCGCGCGGCTGGAACTGACCGGCGCGCTCGTCACCATCGACGCCATCGGCTGCCAGCGCGAGATCGCGCAGGCGATCCGCGGCAAGGGGGCGGACTACCTGCTGGCGTTGAAGGACAACTGGCCCGCCCTGGCCGAAGACGTGCGGCTCTACTTCGACCGCGAACCCGCGAGGGCCAGCGACTGCCACCAGACCACCGACGGCGACCACGGTCGCATCGAGGTCCGCCGCCATGTCGTCAGCCACGACGTCGGCTGGCTCGCAGGCAGCCGCCGCTTTCCCGGCGAGCCGCGCTTTCCCGGCCTCGCCATGATCGGAATGGTCGAGGCCGAGGTCGAGCGCGGCGGCAAGACCAGCCTCGCCCGGCGCTACTATCTCTGCTCCGCCCCGCTCAGCGCAAAGGCCTTCGCCCACGCGGTCCGCGCCCACTGGGGCATCGAGAACCGGCTGCACTGGGTCATGGACGTCGTCTTCCACGACGACCTGATGCGGCTCAGAACCGGCCACGGACCCGCCAACATGGCAACCATCCGCCACGCCGCGCTCAATCTCATCCGCGCCATTCCCGACAAAGCCAGCCTCAAGATCCGCCGCAAAACTGTCGCATGGGACGACGACTATCTCCTCCGCGCTCTGGTTCAGCCTTCGCAATGAGCCTTCGAGCGATTCCCCTGATACCAACCGCCCTATCGATTGACCTGTGCCCAGCTTCGCGCTGTGATTGAGGTGACGGTGTCGAGGTCGGTAGCGAAGAAATTCCAGGCCGTGCAGCAGGCCTCGACGATGTGCTCGTAGCCGTCGAACACGGTAATGGCAAGTTTGCTGGCTCGCAGATATTGCCAGACATTCTCGACCGGATTGAGCTCTGGCGCATATGGCGGGAGCTTGAGCAGGGAGATGTTGTCGGGCAGCTCGAGGTCGGCGCTGCCGTGCCAGCCGGCGCCGTCGAGCACGAGCACGGCGTGGGCTCCGGGCGCGATGGCCTTGGCGATCTCGGAGAGATGCAGGTTCATCGCCTCGGTATTGGCAAACGGCAGGACGAGCCCGGCGGTCGCGGCACGATCCGGACAGGCGGCGCCGAACGGGTAGGCCCATTGGTATCGTGTATCGCGCACGGCACGCGGGCGCGTGCCGCGCTTGGCCCAGAGCCGGGTGAGTGTGCCCTGTTGTCCGACTTTGGCTTCATCCTGGAACCGGATCTCGAGCGGCTTGTCCCGGGCGGCTTGCGGGATCACCCCGGAGATGGCATCGGCGAAGTTTTATGGGATGGCCCGCCCCTCCGGCGACCGATCGCGTAGCGTTGCCGGAGCATGCTGAGAAAGGAGCGCGTCATGGCTATAGCGATCGTCGGGATTGATCTGGGGAAGAACAGCTGCAGCGTCGCGGCGCTGGACGAGAATGGTGCCGTTGTGCTGCGGCGGCGCGTGTCGCGCGGGAGGCTGACGGGGTTCGCGGGCCGACTGCCGGCCTGCGTCGTGGCGATGGAAGCGTGTTGCGGCGCGCATCACCTCGGCCGGGCGTTCGAGGCGCAGGGGCACGCGGTGCGGCTGATGTCGCCGGAATACGTCCAGCCCTACGTGAAGGCGCGAGACAGAACGACGACCGCGATGCGGAAGCGATCGCCGAAGCGGCCACCCGGCCGACCATGCGGTTCATCGCGATGAAGGCAGAGGCGCAGCTCGACATGCAGACACTGCATCGGGCGCGCTCGCGCCTGGTGAACAGCCGCACCCGGTTGATCAACCAGTTGCGAGCGATCCTGCTCGAGCGCGGCATCACGGTGGCCAAGGGCCGGCGCGCGCTCATCGTTGCCCTGAAGCCGTTGCTCGAGTCCGAGGACACCGGGTTGAGCTCACGCATACGGTTGCTGCTCGCGGACATGCGCCGCGAGTGGGATGCGCTCGACACCCGCATCGCGACCCTCGACCGGGAGTTCGTCGAGACGGCGCGACACTCGGCGCCGGAGCGACGGCTGGCGACGATCCCTGGCATCGGTGCCCTCAATGCCACGGCGCTGGTAGCCGCGGTCGGCGAGGCCGAAGACTTCGCGCACGGCCGCGACCTGGCCGCCTGGCTCGGGCTGGTGCCGCGGCAGATGACCACCGGCGGAAAGCCCCGGCTCGGCGGGATCAGCAAGCGCGGCAACGTCTATCTCCGGACGATGCTCGTCCATGGCGCCCGGGCGGCTTTGCCCGGCCTGAGCCGAAGCGACACGCCCCTCGGGGCCTGGTTGCGCGACCTGATGGCGCGGGCCCATGTCAACGTCGCCGTCGTCGCCCTGGCGGCAAAGCTCGCGCGGATCGCCTGGGCGGTGCTGCGCAGCGGCGCCGACTACGATCGCGGTGCCGGAGCGGCGGCTGCGTAGAGAAGGAACGGCCGCGCGACACCGTCGCACGGCCCACGATGTCTGCAAGTGGTGGATCGAGATGGCCTGACAGTTGAACGGCGACCTCACCCTGGTTCAAAAAATGGCGCCGAGACGCCGGGAGTTTTGTGAGGACCGGGTCGCGCGGAGCTCCATCTGGGCGGGGAGCAAGGCTCCGATGCCGGATACGTTGGCGCAGACTGAAACGGCAGGATCGAAAATAAGCTTGCAGACGGGGCGGGCCATACGTTTTTGAACGCCTCCTGGGCCTGTGCGTTCGACTTCGGGTGCCTGGGCCGCGCCGTCAGACGCCTATATCCAAGCGCCGCGAGATACTTGCCGACCGTGCGCTCGTGCATCTCCACCTCGAACTCCGCCGCGATCCGCCGCTTCAGGTCGGCGCGAGCCGCCAGCGCACCACGCCGTCTCGCGCCGGGTCCGGGCCCTCCTCGACCCAGGCCGCGAGCACCGCCGCCTGCCCGGGCGACAGATGCCGGGGCCGGCTGCCGGACGGACGGTTGTAGAACCCTGTAAGCCCTTCGGCGTTGTAGCGATGCACCCGGTCGCGCAAGGTCTTGCAGCGCGACGATCACGATGCGACGGGCGCGACAATCAGGATGAGAGAGCGGCGCCGGTGACGGACCGAAGGGAGGGCGTAGCCCGAGGGTAGGTCCGCCACCGGCGCCGGTGCGTCCGTCGGCCTACTGGTCGGACGCGCCGGGGGGATCGCGGCCGGTCGGGGTATGCGGGTGTTTTCTCTGTTTCGGAGGAGCGCCCGTGCCCGGCCGCCACGTGACCCCGGAAGTCGAGGAGGACTGGACCGTCCGTTACGATGCGCTGTGCGGCCACTACGGCATGGCCGCCAGCCGCAACAATCGCGGGGTCGCCCACGAGAACGGAGCCATCGAGGCGCCGCACGGCCATCTCAAGAGCGCGATCAGGGACGCGCTGCTGCTGCGCGGCTCGCGCGACTTCGACACGATCGCCGAGTACCGCGCCTTCATCGATGCGCTGGTCGGCCGCCGCAACGCCCGCAACCGCAAGCGCATCGACGCCGAGCGCGCCGTGCTGCGGCCGCTGCCGAACCGTCGCGCCGAGGACGGCGAGGAGGCGATGGTCACGGTCACGTCCTCTGGCGGGTTCATGCTCCGCCGGGTCTTCTACACCGTGCCCTCGCGCCTCATCGGCCACCGGCTCAAGGTGCGCCTGCACGATGATCGGCTCGAGGTCTTCCTCGGCGGCACGCCGCTGATGACCCTCCCGCGCGGCCGCGGCTATGGCGACAACCGTCGCGGCCATGTGGTCGACTACCGCCACGTCATCCACGCGCTCAGGGCCAAGCCTGGCGCGCTGCCCGGGCTCGTCTACCGTGACCAGCTCTTCCCGCGCGACGCCTGTCGCCGACTCTACGACGCCGCCATGGCGGCGCTGCCGGAGAGGACAGCCTGCAAGCTCGTCGTCGGCGCGCTGGCCATCGCCCACGAGCGCGGCTGCGAAGCCGATATTGCCGCCCTGATCGACGCCAGCCTCGACGCAGGCGACCTGCCGGACCTCGCCGATCTGTGCGCCCGCTTCGTCCCGGCCCCCGAGACTTTGCCGCAGGTCACGGGTCACGCTGACCCCGCTCAGCGCCTATGACGTGCTGACCACCGCTCCCGCAGAGGGAGCGCCGGCATGACCGCGACCGACCCCATCGACGAGGCCCGCCTCGGCCTTCTGCTGGGCGAGCGGCGCCTGCCCGGCATCAAGCACATCTGGCCGAGCTTCGCCGAACGCGCCGACAAGGAGGGCTGGCCCGCCGCTCGTTTCCTCGCAGCCCTCGCCGAGCACGAGCTCGCCGAACGCGCCCGCCGCCGCATCGAGCGCCACCTGGCCGAGGCGCGCCTGCCGCCCGGCAAGACCCTCGACAGCTTCGACTTCGACGCCGTGCCGATGGTCTCCAAGGCCCAGGTCATGGCACTCGTCGCCGGTGACAGCTGGCTCGGGAAGGGCGACAACCTGCTCGTGTTCGGCCCGCCCGGCGGCGGCAAGTCTCACTTGGCCGCCGCCATCGGCCTCGGTCTGATCGAGACCGGCTGGCGCGTGCTCTTCGCCCGCACCACCGACCTGGTGCAGCGCCTCCAGGTCGCCCGGCGTGAACTCGCGCTTGAAGCCG
>CAVZCB010000007.1:0-71421 GCA_963773555.1 uncultured Alphaproteobacteria bacterium | reverse complement strand
TCGCCTTGTCGTTGTCGCGGACGGCGATGATGAAGGGGAAGCCGAACTTCGACTGGTAGCTGTCGTTCAGTTCGGTGAAGCGGGCGCGCTCGGCGTCGGTCAGGGCGTCGAGGCCGGCGCCGGCCTGTTCGGCGGTGGACGCGGGCGTGAGGCGCTTCGCCGCGGCGAGCTTGCCGGCGAGGTCGGGGTGGGCGGTGAGGACGCCGAGGCGCTCCTCCGGCGTGGCGGCGCGGAAGGAGCGGGCGAGCGCGGCGTGGACGCCGATCGCGGTGTCGTGGGCGGGGCCGAGCTCGAGGGCGTGGGCGCGCTCGGCGATCCAGGGGGAGTGCTCGAACACGCCGCCGAACCGGGCGACGAAGGTGTCGCGGTCCATCGCGCTCGGGCGCTCGGTGATCGGCGGCGCGGGGTGGCGGGCGCGCCAGTGGGCGGCGATCTGGCTGCGGGTCGGGGTCCAGACCTTTCCCCTGCTTTGGATGTGGTCGAAGAAGCGGGCGAGGCCGGCGGCGCGGCCGGGGCGGCCGAGCAGGCGGCAGTGCATGCCGACGGACATCATCTTCGGGCTGCCGGCCTCGCCTTCGGCCCAGAGGGTGTCGAAGCTGTCGCGGAGGTAGGTGAAGAAGTCGTCGCCGGTCTGGAAGGTGCCGGCGGAGAAACGCATGTCGTTGGTCTCGAGGCTGTAGGGGATCATCAGTTGCTGGCGGCCGGCGTGCTCGAACCAGGAGGGCAGGTCGTCGTCCATGTTGTCGGCGAGCCAGTCGAAGGCGCCGGTCTCGGTGGCGATCTCGACGGTGTTGTGCGAGCAGCGGCCGGTGTACCAGCCGCGGGGAGCCTCGCCCGTGACCTCGGTGTGGAGGGCGATGGCCTCGGCCATCTGGCGGGCCTCCTCCTCGCGGGGGATGGAGGCGTAGTTGATCCACTTCAGGCCGTGAGAGGCGATCTCCCAGCCGGCGTCCTGCATGGCGGCGACCTGCTCGGGGGCGCGGGCAAGGGCGGTGGCGACGCCGTAGATGGTGAGGGGGATCCCGGCGGCGGTGAACATGCGGTGGAGGCGCCAGAAGCCGGCGCGGGCGCCGTATTCGTAGATCGATTCCATGCCGAAGTGGCGCATGCCGGGCCAGGGCTGGGCGCCGGGGATGTCGGAGAGGAAGGCTTCGGAGGCGGCGTCGCCGTGGAGGATGTTGTTCTCGCCGCCCTCCTCGTAGTTGAGGACGAACTGGACGGCGACGTTGGCGCCGCCGGGCCAGTCGGCGGCGGGCGGGTGCTGGCCGTAGCCCTGCAGGTTGCGTGGGTAGCGCATGGGATCCCCCGTTGGATTGCCGGGCAGTCTAGTCCGGCGGCAGCGTGGAGGCTTTCAAAATCGGTTTGAAGGATTTTCCGGCGATCCCGGCTGGCGCGGGCCGGGCGGACGGGGCGATAGTGGGAGGAACCGGACAGGGAGGCGAGAGCGATGGCCGAGGGATACGTGACGACGCATGTGCTGGACGCAGGCCGGGGGTGCCCGGCGGCGGGGATGGCGATCGAGCTCTTCGAGGTGGAGGGGGAGAGCCGGCGGCTGGTGCGGTCGGTGGTGACGAACGCGGACGGGCGGACGGACGGGGCGGTGATCCCGCAGGGCGAGATGCGGACGGGGGTGTTCGAGCTGGTGTTCCACGCCGGGGACTACCTGGACGGGGCGGGGCTCGGGGGGGAGAGCCCGCGGTTTCTCGACCTGATCCCGATCCGGTTCGGGGTGGCGGACGAGGGCGCGCACTATCACGTGCCGCTGCTGCTGGCGCCCTACAGCTACTCGACGTATCGGGGGAGTTGAGGGGGGCGTGATAGGCATGGCATAACACGCGTGCAATTCCGGCTATCATATTGTTATTTCTGCGATTAATTTTTCATGATCGCGAGTGACTGCGATCGAAGGGTAATAGCCGGTGCCGCGACAAGCAGAGGTAATCCCGTTTGTGGTGAGATCTCCAATTTGTGAGGCGACCGGGTTCCAGAGGTACCCGAGGCATTTTGAAGAGGTTGAGACAGCCCCGGCTCCATCCTGTGGCCTCGGCAGTTGCCCGCTTCGCACGAGGGTTTGAGCGCCGAATCGACGCGGCGGCATCTGGTATACTCAGGGGCACAAGCAGACCTCCGCTTTGCGACAACGCCTGACGATCAAGGGACTCAGCTAGGAATTCGTCGAGGAACAGATCGCAGGAATGGCAGCATGCAGAAGGTGCGTCGTCCGAGGTCGACATACGCAGGCGCTAGGCGTCGCCGCGTGGCGATCCGGGCAGACGTGCCGAGCACCAACGCCGTTCAAGTCATAGAAGATACGTCTTCTGCCCTCGTCGCCGGTCCTCGGCAGCTTAGAACAGCCAATCGACCACTGCGGCGATCGCTGCACCCGCGGACGCGCCCGCCGCACCCGCAGCGGCTCCCGGTCCGGCACCAACCCCGCCCACGAACACCCCCGCGCCAGCGCCGGCTACGCCGCCGAAGTAGTCGATATCCTTTATAGTATCGACGGTACCCTTCCGCGCCGTGGCTGTCTGACCGTCGCCGATCGTCTGGTAGAAGCCGTAATCCGGCGAGTAGATTGAGCCGGCCCCATCCTCGAGGATCCGCGCCCCAAACTCCATGCCGACATCGAGTCCCTCGTGGTCCATTTCCGCGCGCATCTCCGGATCCCGGAGAATCCGGATCTGGTTCTCGATCGGCTGGCCGGCCAGACGCCGATTGAGGCCGTCCATCGCCCGCGTCACCGCCTTGGGCACCGAGCCGCGCGCCTCGTCGAGCTTAGGCAAGATCTCCAGCACTGCCTTGATCCTGTCTTTGGTGAACGCATCGATCGAGTCTACGCGCAACGCGGCCTCGAGCACTGCGCTGCCGTCCGGCTTGGCGTCTCCCGGCTTGTATCCGAGGTAGCGTATCACCTGGAACGGATGCTTCATGACCTCGCGCATGATCAGCGTGTGGTCTTCGGGGGTCAGCGGGCCGCCAGGACGCGGAAAGATCACGTCAGGGTCGAGCCAGAGGCCCAACGTGCGACCGGGGAAGGTGTCAAAGATGGATCGGTCTAGCCAACTCACGCCGCCCGCATCGGACCGAGCGAGCGCGCGAAGCACTACGCCCCGGATTTCGGTTTCGACCTGTTTCTCCACAATCCCCGGCAGCCTAACGCTGCCTAGATCGACGGTGAATCGACTGCCTTTATCATGAGAGTTACTCGCCATGTCGGTCTCCTGATCTTGATGTAGATACCGCTAACTCGGAGGATCGGATTCGATATCCCGTGTGACCACCAGCGGACAGACTTGGCAGGATTTGACGCCCTCTTGCCGGAACCAGCGGCACTGGCGCCGGATCGAGCAGCGCGGCAGGGCGTGGTCCTGCTGCTGGTCTGCGAGCAACTGGCCAAGCCGGGCGGGAAGCCCGCACGCGCCGCCGGTCCATTGCCGGCAGGCGGCGCCTCGGCATTGGGAACTAAATCGGAAACGTTGCTCCGGTGGCCTGCCCTCCCGCGCCACCGAAATGAACTCAGCGGTAGCGGGAACGCGTTGAGCGAGATACCTCACCACATTGTCCGGGCCGACCGCGCCCAAGATAATCGCGCCTTCAACTGCCGGAGCACTCGGGCACAAGATAACGTCTTCTTCATTATTATTCGTCATGGCACCATCCAATGTTCCCAAAAGGAACAGGTGCTTTGCGCACGCGGGCGACAATCCTAAATCAAGTATAAGGTAGCTTAATCTATCCCGATTCGCAATGTTCCAGATTTCAGAAGTTCGGATCCGCCGCCGCCTCCGATCAGCAGATTCGGAGGCGGAAGCGGTTGAAGCCTCTCCGCGATGAGCCGTGCCGCAGCCACCATCATAAAGTCTAGATGACCCCCGAAAGACCCTGGTGCAGCGCAGTCTTCTTGTTTCGGGAGATTGGGGCCGATAGCGACACGCGCAGTCTGACGTCCCTTGGCCCAGCCAGCGGTACCCGCACCTTCAGTTCGGCGAGAACCAGCGTTCGATGTCGTCCAGCACCTCGTCGAGCAGGCTCGACGTCGCCTCCTTGCCGGTGAAGCGCAGCAGGTAGCCGTCGCGGGCGATCTCGCGGCGGATGACGAGGTGGGGGCGGGGCTTGAGGACGCGGCGGGGGCGGCCGCGGGTGGCGGGGGCGCGGGTTTCGGGCTCGGGGTCGTCGGTGGTGGTGAAGCGCTCGGATTCGACGAGGTAGGGGAGCATGGCGGCCCACTGGCTGGCGGGGTCGCGGAGGCGGGTCTGGCGGACCGCGACCTCCAGCGGCTCGGCGAAGTTGTTGCGGATGGCGTTGGCGAGGCGGAGGAGCTGGCGTTCGGAGAGGCGCTCGGGGTCGGTCAGGATGTGGTCGAGGACCTCGACGACGCGGGCGACGCTGCGGATGCGGGAGCGTTTCGTCGGGTTGGCGGCGGGGTAGAGGTGGTCGACGGCTTCCTCGACGGTGGGGATAGACGCCCTGGGTGGTGGCCTCGACGGCGACGCGGGCGCGTTCCCAGGGGGAGACGTCGGCGCGGATGGCGTTTTCCTCGACCATGGCGGCGAGGGCCTCGGCGCGGTCGGCGGGGGCGCGGAGGAAGGCGGGGATGGTGGCGTATTTCGCCAGGCCCCAGGCGTCGTGCAGGTCGCGGAACACGGCGAGGCGGCGGAAGCCGGAGACGAGGCCGTAGCGGCAGGCGCCGCGCGGCTCGGGGAAGGCGTAGACCTCGATCGGCATGCGCAGGCCGGACTTGACGATCGAGGTGCGGAGCTCGAGCTGGGCGTCGGGGTCGAGGGCGATGCGGTCGCGGGTGAGGGCCTCGGGGTCGATCTCGGGCAGCGGGATGAGGAGGGGGGCGGTCATCGGGGCGTCCCTGTCGTTGCGATTCGGCTCGGGCGGGAGGATGCACCGGGTGGGGGTGGGGTTGCCGGGGGGCGGGTTGGAGCGTGCGGTGGAGGGGGGGCGGCGGGGGCGTTCCCGGGGGGCGCATTCTTCCGGCAGAGGGCGTGCGAGGTGTTGGAAAGGCGCGCGGGGGCATTGGCACTGTCGCGTGAAATATATTTTAATCAAATAAGGTGGAAATAAGGTGAAACGGCGCCTGCGCAACATTTCGTTGCGCATGTGGATGACGGTAGGCCCTGGTGCACGATTTTCCTGTTGCGGCGGCGGGGGGCTTGTTTCTCCGACAGCAGGGGCAGGCTCCCCGTCCGGGCGAGCCCCGGCTGGACAGGTGGGGGGCGCTCGGCTGAGATCCGCGCGGATCATGGCGCAGAAACCGGACAAGCCGCTGAAGGTCGTCGCCGAGAACCGGCGGGCCCGCTACGACTACTTCATCGAGGACGATCTCGAGGCGGGGATCATGCTCGAGGGGTCGGAGGTGAAGAGCCTGCGCAACGGCAAGGCCAACATCGCCGAGAGCTATGCCTCGGTCGAGGGCGGCGAGCTGTGGCTGATCAACGGCTATATTCCGGCGTATGCGCAGGCCAAGACCTTCGGGCACGACGAGCGGCGGCGGCGCAAGCTGCTGGTCAGCAAGCGCGAGCTGGCGAAGCTGTGGCAGGGCACGGCGCGGGAGGGCATGACGCTGGTGCCGCTCCGGCTCTACTTCAACGACCGCGGGCGGGCGAAGCTGCAGATCGGCGTCGCCAAGGGCAAGAAGACGACCGACAAGCGGGCGACCGAGGCCAAGCGCGACTGGCAGCGGCAGAAGGCGCGGCTGCTGCGCGAGCGCGGCTGAGGCGCGGACGGGGGGCGGCGATGGGCGAGGCGGCGGTGCTGTATCTCGAGGACTTCCACGAGGGCCAGCAGTTTGCCGGCGAGGGCCGGCGCGAGGTGACGGCGGACGCGATCAAGGCGTTCGCGGCGGAGTTCGACCCGCAGCCGTTCCATCTCGACGAGGCGGCGGCCGAGCCGACGTTCTTCGCCGGGCTCGCGGCCAGCGGCTGGCACACCGCGGCGCTGACCATGCGGCTGATCGTCGAGGCGATGCCGATCGCGGGCGGGGTGATCGGCGGCGGCAACGAGATCCGCTGGCCGCGCCCGACCCGGCCGGGCGACGTGCTGCGGGTGGTCTCCACGGTCGAGACGGTGACGCCGTCGCGGTCGCGGCCCGAGCGCGGCATGGTGACGATGCGCACCGAGACGCTGAACCAGCGCGACGAGCCGGTGCAGGTGATGGTCTCGCGGCTGGTGGTGCAGCGGCGGGGCTAGCGGTCCGGTCGGCCAAGCGTCTGACGCGCTCGCCAAGGCCTCAGATCGCGGTTGCAAGTGACGGCCGAAGTCGCCGATTGTCGCGCTCCCAAGGCGATTTGACGGGGTCGGCAACATGGCGGCTTTCCTCGGCGGGTATCAGGCGCGCGACTACGATGTGGTCGACTATCACATGGCGGAGCTGCCCGGCACCGGCATCGAGTTTCGCGGGCCGTTTCCCGAAAGTCTCGAACCCGGCAGCTATTTTGCCGCGATCGGCGCGGCGCAGACCCTCGGCTGCTACTGCGAGCGCCCCTATCCGTTTCTCCTGGCCGAGAGCATCGGTCTGCCCGCCCTGAACCTCGGCTGGGCCGGCCCCGGCCCGGAGTGGTTCCTGCGCCACGAGGCGCTTCTGACCTACCTGAACCGCGCGCGCTTCGTGGTGATGCAGGTGATGTCCGGAAGGAGCGTCAGCAACTCCCACTACGATTCGGGCGGCCTCGCCTACGTGACCCGGCGCAGCGACGGCGCACAGATGACGACGGACGAGTTCTTCGACAACCTGATGCGCGGCCCGGCGGCGCTGCGAAAGCTGCCGCTGCCCGGCCGGGTGAAGCGGAAGATCGGCAACCTGGCCGCCCGGCCGGCGGCGAAGGCCCTCGTCGGGGAGTTGCGCGCGAACTATGTCGAGGCCAGTCTGGAGCTCCTGCGGCGGATCGAGGTTCCGGTGGTGCTGTTCTGGTTCTCCACCAGGACTCCCGCCTATCCGGAAAGCTACGCGACGCGGTCGAAGCTGATGGGCCAGTTTCCCCAGCTTGTCACGCCGGACATGATCGAGCGGATTGCGCCGGCGGCCGCGGCCTACGTGGAATGCGTGACGAGCCGCGGCAGCCCCCAGAAGCTCTACAACCGCTTCACGGGCGAGCCGATCGCCGATCACCCGGAGAACCGCTACTATCCGTCCCCCGAGATGCACGAGGACGCCGCGCTCTCCCTGAGGAAGACCTGCCTCCGATTGCTCGAGGCCTGATCGCGGCGTTCCGCCCGACCGTCGTCGGATGCCGACGCCCCGGTTTGTCCGCCCGACAGGGTGGACAAACCGGGGACATCCTCCAATAGTCTCCCGGCGCAGGCGCTGGCGCATCGGTCGGACGGGCGAGGTGAACTCTCCGCGGACCGTCTGCCAGGCGCTTTCGAAAACGAAAATCCCTGGGGAGGGGACAGATGCACAGACGCTCGTTCTTCGCGCTTGCCGGCGCGGTTGTGGCCTCCAGCCTGGCGGCGGGGCCGCAGGCGATGGCGCAGTCGGGGTTCCCCGACCGGCCGATCCAGATGATCGTGCCGTGGGGCGCGGGCGGTGGCACCGATGCGGTGGGACGGATGATCGCCTCGCTGATGCAGGAGGACCTCGGGCAGCCGGTGAACGTGGTCAACCGCACCGGCGGCTCGGGCGTGGTCGGCCACAGCGCCATCGCCAACGCCAAGCCCGACGGCTACACCATCGGCATCATGACGATCGAGATCGACATGATGCACTGGCAGGGCCTGACCGATCTCACCTACCAGGACTACGACATCCTGGCGCTGGTCAACGCCGATCCGGGCGGGGTGATGGTGGCGGCCGACTCGCCCTACGACACGGCCGAGGCGCTGCTCGAGGCGATCAAGTCGTCCGAGCCGGGCACGTTCAAGGCCTCGGGCACCGGCCAGGGCGGCATCTGGCATCTCGGCATCCTCGGCTGGATGCTGTCGGAGGGCCTGCCGGCGAGCCAGATCACCTGGGTGCCGAGCGAGGGCGCCAACCCGGGCCTGACCGACATGGTCGCCGGCGGCGTCGACATCGTGCCCTCGTCGCTCGCCGAGGGCCGCTCGCTGATCGAGGCGGGACGGGTCAAGGCGCTCGCCACCATGTCCGCCGAGCGGCAGGCGCTGTTCCCCGACGTGCCGACGCTGAAGGAGGCGACCGGCTCGGACTGGACCATCGCCGCCTGGCGGTCGGTGGTGGCGCCGAAGGGCCTGCCCGACGACGTGAAGGCGCGGCTCGCCGCCTCGGTCGAGACCGCCTACAACAGCGACGAGTACCAGAACTTCGCCAGGGATCGCGGCTTCGGGCTGCTCTGGGCGGGTCCGGAGCAGGCGACCGACATCATCGCCAAGGCCGACGCCGACCTCGGCAACGTGATGAAGGAGGCGGGGCTCGCCAAGGAGTGACCCCGATGCCCGGAGGCCCGCGCCCGTCGCGGGCCTCTTCCCTGCTCGCTGATCCGCGCGGCGCCCCATGAAGATCGACGATCTCACTCTCGGCCTGCTGGTCCTCGTCGGGGCCATCGCGGTCCTGCTCTCGTCGCTGGATTTCTCGCCGATCCCCGGCCAGGCCTACGGCGCGGACACCATGCCCAAGGCGATCGGCCTGATCGGCCTCGCGCTGGCGCTGGTGCTGATCGCCCGCGCGCTGAAGGCCGGCGCCCGCGTGCCGTCGGTCAGCCGGGCCGACTGGGCGCGCTCGCCGCGCGCGCTCGCCACCCTCGCGCCTGACGCTGGCGCTGATCGTCGCCTACATCGTGCTTTCCGACAGCGTCGGGTTCATTCCGGTGGCGTTCGCGATCCTGCTGGTGCTGATGCTGGCGCTCCGGGTCCGGCCGGTCATGGCCATCCTCGTCGCGATCGCCGCGGCGTTCGTGATCCAGGCGGCGTTCGGGCGGCTGCTGCTGGTGCCGCTGCCGCGCAACCCGCTCCTCGACATGCTCTGGTAGCGCCATGCACACCGTCGCCGAGGCCTTCCTGCTGGTGTTTCAGCCCTGGGTGCTGCTCGTCATCTTCTGCTCGGCCTGCTTCGGGATGTTCGTCGGCGCGATCCCCGGCCTGACCGCGACGATGGCGACGGCGCTGCTGGTGCCGATCACCTTCTTCATGGACCCGGTGCCGGCGGTCGCCGCCATCGTCACCGCCACCGCCATGGCGATCTTCGCCGGCGACATCCCGGGCACCCTGCTCCGGATGCCGGGGACCCCGGCGAGTGCCGCCTACGTCGAGGACGCCTACCGGATGACCCGCAGCGGCCGGTCGGAGGAGGCGCTGGGGGCGGTGCTGGTGTTCTCCTCGCTCGGCGGGCTGTTCGGCACCGTGGTGCTGGTCACCGCCTCGCCGGCGCTCGCCGAGATCGCGCTGAAGTTCTCGTCGTTCGAGTACTTCTGGCTGGTGGTGCTCGGCCTCTCCTGCGCGATCTTCGTCTCGCCCGGCGCACCGAGCCGCGCCATCGTGTCGCTGCTGATCGGGCTTTTCGCCGCCACCATCGGCATCGACAACCCGGCCGGCGAGCCGCGCTACACCTTCGGCAACGTCGAGCTGCTCGCCGGGATCCAGTTCATCCCGGCGATGATCGGCCTGTTCGCGGTCTCCGAGGTGCTGCGCTTCGTGGTGGCGCCGGTCGACCGGCCGATGGTGCCGAAATCCGACAGCAAGGGCATCTTCGCGCACCAGTGGGCGAACCTGAAACGCTATCCGGTGCAGGCGTTGCGCGGCAGCGCCACCGGCACGGTGATCGGGGCGCTGCCGGGCGCGGGCGCGGACATGGCGGCGTGGATCTCCTACGCGATCAGCAAGCGGTTCTCCAAGACCCGCGAGAAGTTCGGCACCGGCCATGTCGAGGGGCTGGTCGAGGCAGGCGCCTCGAACAACGCCGCGGTCAGCGGGGCGTGGATCCCGGCGCTGGTGTTCGGCATCCCCGGCGACTCGATCACCGCGATCGTGATCGGCGTGCTCTACGTGAAGGGCATCAACCCGGGGCCGACGGTGTTTCTCAACAGCCCGCAGCTGATCTACGCGATCTTCATCGTGTTCTTCCTCGCCAACCTGCTGATGCTGCCGCTCGGCTGGATGACCATCAAGGGGGCGCGCACCATCCTGTCGATCCCGAGCCGGATCCTGATGCCGGTGATCCTGCTGTTCTGCATCGTCGGCTCGTTCGCGATCAACAACACGGTGTTCGGGGTGATCCTGATGCTGATCTTCGGCGTGCTCGGGTTCCTGATGGAGGAGAACGACATCCCGCTCGCGCCGGCGATCCTCGGGCTGGTGCTCGGGCCGATGCTGGAGAAGAACTTCATCACCTCGATGATCAAGTCCGACGGCAGCTTCGCCGCGTTCTTCGAGCGGCCGATCGCCGCCGGCCTCGGCGTGTTCGCGATCCTGGTCTGGTGCGTGCCGGTGCTGCTCTACGTCTGGCGCAGCACCCGGGCCGGCCGCGCCTGAACGCGGCGGGCCGATCCGTGCTCGATCTCCCGGGTCTCCTGTCCGTCGCCGGGGCGTTCTTCGTCGTGACGGTGTCGCCCGGCCCGGCGAACCTCGCCGTGGCGTCGGTCGCGATGCGGTCCGGACGCCGCAGCGGCATGCTGTTCGGCGCCGGGTTGTCCGCGGGTCTGGCCTTCTGGGGGCTGGTGGCGGCGACCGGCCTGGGCGCCCTGCTGCAGGGCTCCGCGCACGCGCTTGCGCTGCTGAAGATCGGCGGGGGCCTCTACCTGCTGTGGCTGGCCTGCCAGTCGGGGCGCTCCGCCCTGAAAGGCCCGCGGGTCGGCTTCGACGCGCCGCAGGACGGCGCATGGTTCTGGCGCGGCGCGGTCCTGAACCTGTCCAATCCCAAGGCGGTGGTGGCCTGGATGGCGGCCCTGTCGATGGGGCTCGGCGCGGGGGATGACGCCGCGCAGGTGATCGCGGCGACGCTCGTGTGCATGGGGCTGGGCGTCGTGAACTACGCCGGCCATGCCATGGCGTTCTCGGTGTCCGGGGCGATGGCGGGATATCGTCGGTATCGGCGACGGGTCGAGGGCATTGCGGCCGGTCTGTTCGCGATGGCGGGCCTCGGGCTGGTCCGGTCCGCATTCTCGCGCTGATCGAGGCCCGCGCCGAGGGGCGCGGACATGCCCTTTGCAATCGGTCGCAAACCCGCTATAGGAACCGCGCCGGCGGGGCATGGCCCTGCCGGTCCGGCTTTTCCCGACCCCGCTGGACGACATCCCGGCCGCGGCCGACGAGAAGACCGGTCACATGCAACCGTTTCAGATGAAGGACACCCGATGTCGATTGCGCCCGACGTGAAGGAACAGCTGATCAAGGACTACGCCACCAAGGAGCACGATACCGGTTCGCCCGAGGTGCAGGTCGCGATCCTGACCAGCCGCATCACCACGCTCACCGAGCACTTCAAGACCCACAAGAAAGACAACCACTCGCGCCGCGGGCTGCTGAAGATGGTCTCCCAGCGCCGCAAGCTGCTGGACTACGTCAAGGGCAAGGACGAGAGCCGCTATCAGTCGCTGATCGGCCGTCTCGGCATCCGCCGCTGACCCTGGCGCCGGGCGCCGACGCGCCCGGCGCCTTAGGCGCCTCGCGGATGCGTCAGCTTATGAAAATCCGCCGACCGACCGCCGGGCCCCTCCGACCCCGAGGGATCGCCCCAGATGTGAAGCAACGGGGTCCGCGGGCGGCAGAGTCTCCCGCGTTGCAAGGGCGCCGGGCCAGGGGGTCCGTTCCGCCGATACGAAGGAAGAGACATGTTCAACATCGTCAAGAAATCCATCGAGTGGGGCCATGACACGCTCACGCTCGAAACCGGGAAGATCGCCCGGCAGGCCGATGCCTCCGTGGTCGCCACCTACGGCGAGACCAGCGTGCTCGCCACCGTGGTCTACGAGAAGAAGCCGAAGCAGGGCTTCGACTTCTTCCCGCTGACCGTGCACTATCAGGAAAAGACCTACGCCGCGGGCAAGATCCCCGGCGGCTTCTTCAAGCGCGAGGGCCGTCCCTCCGAGAAGGAGGTGCTGACCTCCCGGCTGATCGACCGGCCGATCCGGCCGCTGTTCGTCGAGGGCTTCAAGCACGAGACCCAGGTGGTGGTCACCGTGCTGTCCTATGACATGGAGAACGACCCGGACGTGATCGGCATGATCGCCGCGTCGGCCGCGCTGACGCTGTCGGGCGCGCCGTTCCTCGGGCCGATCGGCTGCGCGCGGGTCGGCTTCGTCGACGGCGCCTACGTGCTGAACCCGGCGGTCGACGACATGGAGAAGCTGCGGGAGAACCCGGAGCAGCGGCTCGACCTGATCGTCGCCGGCACCAAGGACGCGGTGATGATGGTGGAATCGGAGGCCTACGAGCTCTCCGAGACCGAGATGCTCGGCGCGGTCAAGTTCGGCCACGAGCAGATGCAGCCGGTGATCGACATGATCATCGACATGGCCGAGGACGCCGCCAAGGAGCCGTTCAACTTCGCGGCCCCGGACTATGCCGACCTCTATGCCAGGGTGAAGGGCGCCGGCGAGGCCGCGATGCGCGACGCCTTCGCGATCCGCAACAAGCTCGACCGCCAGGATGCCGTCGCCGACGCCAAGGCCTCGATCAAGGCCGCGCTCAGCGAGGACGAGCTCGCCGACCCCAATCTCGACGCCTGCATCAAGAAGCTCGAGTCCGAGGTGGTGCGCTGGGACGTGCTGAACGACGGCCGGCGCATCGACGGGCGGGACCTGACCACGGTGCGGCCGATCGTGTCGGAGGTGGGTATCCTGCCGCGCGCCCACGGCTCGGCGCTGTTCACCCGCGGCGAGACCCAGGGGCTGGTGGTCACCACGCTCGGCACCGGCGACGACGAGCAGCTGATCGACGCGCTGCACGGCAGCTACCGCACCAACTTCCTGCTGCACTACAACTTCCCGCCCTACTCGGTGGGTGAGGCGGGCGCATGGGAAGCCCGGGGCGGCGCGAGATCGGCCACGGCAAGCTTGCCTGGCGGGCGCTGCAGGCGGTGCTGCCGGCGGCGACCGACTTTCCCTACACCATCCGCGTCGTCTCGGAGATCACCGAGTCGAACGGGTCGTCGTCGATGGCCACCGTCTGCGGCGGCTCGCTGTCGATGATGGACGCGGGCGTGCCGCTGAAGGCGCCGGTGGCCGGCGTGGCGATGGGGCTGATCCTCGAGGGCGAGAAGTTCGCGGTGCTGACCGACATCCTCGGCGACGAGGATCACCTCGGCGACATGGACTTCAAGGTCGCGGGCACGGCGAACGGCATCACCAGCCTGCAGATGGACATCAAGGTCGCGGGCATCACGCCGACGATCATGGAGCAGGCGCTGGCGCAGGCGCGTGACGGCCGGATGCACATCCTCGGCGAGATGGCGAACGCGCTGACCGCCGGCCGGTCGGAGTTCTCCGCCCACGCGCCGCGGATCGAGACCATGCAGGTCGCGGTCGACAAGATCCGCGAGGTGATCGGCTCGGGCGGCAAGGTGATCCGCTCGATCGTCGAGGAGTCCGGCGCCAAGGTCGACATCAACGACGACGGCATCATCAAGATCGCATCGGCCAGCGCCGAGGCGATCGAGAAGGCGCGCGCGCTGATCGGCGCCATCGTCGACGAGCCGGAGGTCGGCCGGGTCTACACCGGCAAGGTGGTGAAGATCATGGATTTCGGCGCGTTCGTGAACTTCTTCGGCAAGCGCGACGGGCTGGTCCACGTCAGCCAGCTCTCCAGCGAGCGGGTCAGCCATCCGAAGGATCTGCTCCAGGAAGGCCAGTCGGTGAAGGTCAAGCTGATGGGCTTCGACGACCGCGGCAAGGTGCGGCTGTCGATGAAGGCCGTCGACCAGGAGACCGGCGCGGAGATCAAGGAAGACGCCTGATCCCGACGCGTGGGCGGAGCCGGGACCAGAGCAAAGCCAGGCCCTGCCGCTCGACCGAGCGGCAGGGTCTTCTTCAATTACCGTCCGTGATGAGCGCCGTCGCCGAACCGGCACAAGCGACGCATGCGTCGCGCCGGTTCGTCGGCTGCAGCGCGTGCGCGGCGGAGGCCGAGGGGGGTGCCGCCTGGACCGTCGGTCTTCAATCCGCGCGCGCCTGCCAGGCTGACGCGTTGCAGACGCGCCTGCCAGGGGCAGGCAGGCGCGTGCCGATTTGTCGACGGACAAATCCGAGGAGTGGATGCGGCGCTGTGGTGCGAAACGCCAGGCGGGTGCCGCGTAGCGATTGAGCCGGATTGCGTTCATCCGTTCGGACGGAGAAGGTATTTGTCCCCCGTCGCCCGTCGGGCCACGGCGGCCAGGACGTCGGGGCGCAGCAGGTCGGTGAGCGTGATCTCCTTCGAGAAATGGCTTGCGAACGTGGTGCGCAGGCCGGCGGCGACCCGGGCGCGCAGCCGGCGGGTGTCTTCGGGGCCAAGCTTCTGCAGGAACGGGAACAGCAGCCAGCCGCCGACGCCCCAGGTCATGCCGAAGCTGCGCTCGAGCACGGTCGGCCCGGTATCGAGCCCGCCGTAGATGTAGACCTGCTTCGGCGTGGTGGAGCCGTAGCGGCTGTAGGCGGCGCCCTCGCTGGCGGCGGCTTCCATCGCCGAGAGGATCTGACCGGCGAGACGGCCGCCGCCGATGGCGTCGAAGCCCAAGGTCGCGCCGGTCGCCGCCACCGCCGCGCGGAGATCGTCCTCGAAGGCGGGCTGCGAGGTATCGCAGACGTGGGTGGCCCCGAGGCCGCGCAGCAGCTCCACCTGCTCGGGCTTGCGCACGATGTTGACGAGGCCGATCCCGTCCTCGAGGCAGACGCGGTTGAGCATCTGTCCGAGGTTCGACGCGGCGGCGGTGTGGACCAGCGCGGTGTGTCCCTCGCGGCGCATGGTCTCGACCATGCCGAGGGCGGTCATCGGGTTGACGAAGCTCGCGGCGCCCTCGGCCGCGCTCATCCCCTCGGGGAGCGGCAGGCAGGCGTCGATGTCGATGCAGCGCACTTCGGCATACATCGCGCCGCCGATCATCGCCACGGTGCGCCCGATCAGCGCCTGCGCCTCGGGCGACGCGCCGGCGGCGATGACGGTGCCCGCGCCCTCGTTCCCGACGGCCATCGAGAGGTCCAGTCGCCCTGCAAGCGATCCGGGCGGCAACGTCAGGGACAGCCGTGACTCCTTGCCGGACCCGGAAGCCCGGGCGGTCGCGGGATCGGCGGGGCCGATCAGCAGGCCGAGGTCGGACGGGTTGACCGGCGCGGCCTCGATCCGCACCAGCACCTCGCGCTCCGACGGCTCGGGAACCGGCACCTCGAGCAGCGACAGCTCCAGCTCGCCCGACGCCTTTGCGAGCGAGCGAAGTTCCAGTCCCGTGGTTCCCGGTTGCGTCATTCTCTTCCCCTCCGGCTGCGATGCTCCCGGTTCGAGATATCCGCCGCGGCGCGGACGGCAACCCTCTCGACCGCCGATTCCCAAGATCGGCCCTAGCGGCGCCACAGCATCCGGGCGAGCAACGCGTCGCGATCGACGAACTGGTGCCGCAGCGCCGCCGCGGCGTGGAGCGCGAGCAGGCCGGCGAGCGCCAGCGCCGCGCCGGCGTGGAGCTTGCGCAGGGCACCTTCCAGCGGCTCGGAGCCGGGCACGAACGGGTCGGGCAGCGCGAAGGCGCCGAACACCAGGTTCTGCATCTGCAGCAGGTCCTGCACCGGCGAGGCGGAGGCGAGCAGCCAGCCCGAGAGCGGCAGGAGCAGCATCAGCACGTAGAGGAGCGCGTGGCTGGCGCCGGCGGCGCGGCGCTGCCAGAGCGGCATCGCCGGCATCGGCGGGCGGGGGTTCATCGCGCGCCAGCCGAGGCGGACAAGGGCGAGGGTGAAGATGACGAAGCCCCAGGACTTGTGCACCTGGGTGAGGGCGAAGCGCGCGACGATGTCGTCGATGCGAACCATCCAGAGGCCGAGGCCGAGCTGGTAGAGGATCAGCGCCGCCATCGTCCAGTGCAACGCCCGGGTGGCCCAGCCCCAGCCGGCGGCGCTGTCGCGGGCGCGCATCTATTGCGAGGTCATCAGCAGCCGGATGCGCAGCGGCAGCACCGCCGCCACGTCCGGCAGCCCGCCGGTCGAGCCGAAGGCGGTGCGGTCGATGCTGCCGGTGAGGTTGAAGCCGGCCTCGAAGCGGGCGGGATCGTCGGCGGCGGGGCCGAAGCGGAACACCTCCGCCTTGAAGACGATCGGCCGGGTCACGCCGCGCAGGGTGATGCGGCCGCGCACGTCGGCGGTGGATTTCGAGGTCTGGGTCAGCCCGTCGAGCCGGAAGGTGATCGCGGGATAGTCGGCCGCGTCGAGGTAGTCGCGGCTCCGGACCAGGGTATCGACGACGCCGACCCCGGTGCTGGCCGCGCCGGTCGCGGCGCTGATCGTCGCCCGGGCGTCTTCGGGATGCGTCTGGTCGAAGTCGACATCGCCGGCAAGCTCCGGAAAGTGCACCGCGATCGTGCGGCCGTGCCACTCGACGTCCGCCGTCACCGCGGTCTCGGGCGATAGCCGCCAGGGCGACGCGGCGGCGAGCGCGGGCAGGAGCAGCAGCAGGAGGGCGAGCCGGAGCATGGCGCAATATAGCGCGCGCGGCCGGTCCTGTCTCGCACGAGCCCGCGAGCACCGAGCTGGCAGTGCCGCGAACCCGGCCTATGTCACCGAAGGCAGTCACGCATGGGAAGGAACAGCATGGCCCTGAAGCTCAACGTCATCGTCGCCAGCACCCGGCCCGGGCGGGTCGGCATCCACGTCGGTCACTGGTTCCACAAGGTAGCGTCAGAGCATGCCGCGTTCGACGCGACGCTGGTCGACCTCGCGGAGGTCAATCTGCCGATCTACGACGAGCCGGTGCATCCGCGGCAGCAGAAGTACCAGCACGAGCACACCAAGCGCTGGAGCGAGATCGTCGCGGCCGCCGACGCCTATGCGTTCGTGATGCCGGAGTACAATTTCAACATGAGCCCGGCCTTGGTGAACGCGCTCGACTTCGTCTACGTCGAGTGGGGCTACAAGCCGGCCGGGATCGTCAGCTACGGAGGGGTGTCGGGAGGGCTGCGGGCGGCACAGGTGATCAAGGGGCAGTTCTCGGCGATGAAGATCGTGCCGATGGCCGAGGCCGTGGTGATCCCGTTCGTCGCCAAGCAGGTCGAGGACGGCGTGTTCACCCCCAAGGACGAACAGAAACAGGGCGCGGCGGCGATGCTCGACGAGATGGCGCGCTGGGCCGAGGCGCTCAAGCCGTTGCGGAAGTAAGCGGGGCTTCGCCGTCGGCGTCGAGGCAGGCGCGCAGGTTGGCGAACACCGCCTCGAACATCGCCGGCGTCAGGCGGCGGGTGTTGGTGTTGTAGCGCGAGCAGTGATAGCTGTCGAACACCGCCAGCCGGTCGAGGTCGTGGCGCGCGCCGTGGGCGAACGGGTGTGCCGCGAGCCGGCGGCCGAGGGTGCGCAGCAGCGTTTCGTGGGCGATGCGGCCGAGGCAGAGCACGGCGCGCAGCCGGGGCAGGCTCGCGAGGCGGGCCTCGAAGGAACCGGCGGCAGGTGGTGATCTCGGCCGGTGTCGGCTTGTTCTGCGGCGGCACGCAGCGCACGGCGTTCGACACCAGGCAGTCGGTCAGTTCCAGCCCGTCGGCGGGATCGGCGGCGAACCGGCCGTTGGCGAAGCCGAACTTGGTGAGCGTGGCGTAGAGCAGATCGCCGGCGTAGTCGCCGGTGAACGGCCGCCCGGTGCGGTTGGCGCCCGCGACGCCCGGCGCGAGGCCGAGCACCAGCACCCGCGCCTGTGCGGTCGCCGAACGATGGCACGGCACCGTTGAACCAGTCCGGGTGGCGGGCGGCGTTTTCGGCGCGGTAGGCGGCGAGGCGGGGGCAGAGCGGGCAGTCGCGGGGTGGCTCCGGCGTCATTCGTCCTCGTCGTCGGCGGTGACGCGGGCGGCCTGCGCCTGTTCGCGGGGCGGCCGGCCGATCACCTCGCGCAGCTCCTCGAGCTCGATGAAGTTGTCGCACTGGCGGCGCAGCTCGTCGGCGATCATCGGCGGCGAGGAGCGGATGGTCGAGACCACCGACACCCGCACGCCCTGGCGCTGCAGGCTCTCGACCAGCGGCCGGAAGTCGCCGTCGCCGGAGAACAGCACGATGTGGTCGACATGCGGCGCCATCTCCATCGCGTCGATGGCGAGCTCGATGTCCATGTTGCCCTTGATCTTGCGCCGGCCGGTGGAATCGGTGAACTCCTTGGCCGGCTTGGTCACCATGGCGAAGCCGTTGTAGTTCAGCCAGTCGACCAGCGGACGGATCGGCGAATATTCCTCGGATTCCAGCATCGCGGTGTAGTAGAAGGCGCGCAGCAGCTTGCCGCGGCGCATGAACTCGGTGCGCAGCAGCTTGTAGTCGATGTCGAACCCGAGCGCGCGGGCCGCCGCGTAGAGATTGGCGCCGTCGATGAAAAGGGCTAGCCGTTCGTCACGGTAAAACATGCGTCAGAAAACCTCCTCTCGAACCCACTGGAAAACCGACCGGAGGCGTCGAAAATCCGCCGGACGGAGCCGCTTATAGGCGCGCGTGCCGACAAGCGAAAGCCCCATTGCGGTCACAACCCCGAAGGGATGTCTCGGAATGTACATAATCGCTCTGGGCGCAAACCTCGCTTCGGCGCTGGGCACGCCACAGGCGACGCTCGAGGCGGCGCTGGCGGCGCTGATGGCCCGCGGATTGCGGGTCGTGGCGCGGAGCGGGTGGTACCGGACACCGGCGTTCCCGCCCGGGGCCGGTCCCGACTATGTGAACGGCGCGGCTGTGCTGCAGAGCCCGCTCGGGCCGGAGGCGGTGCTCGGCGCGCTGCACGCGGTCGAGCGCGACCTCGGGCGGGAGCGCGGGTCGCGGCAGCGGCGCTGGCAGGCGCGGGTCTGCGACCTGGACCTGCTGGCGAGCGGCGACGCGGTGCTGCCCGACGCAGACACGGTGCGGGCCTGGATCGCCCGCGAGGGCGACCGGCGCATGGAGGCGCCGCCCGGCCTTCTGCTGCCGCATCCGAGGATGCAGGAGCGGGGTTTCGTGCTCGAGCCGCTCGCCGAGATCGCGCCGGACTGGCGCCATCCCCTGCTCGGTCTCACGACAACAGAGATGCTCGCGGCCCTGCCCGACGGCGCCCGCGCCGGCATCGCGCGTCTGTGAGAGGCGCAAACCCGCGCACCGCAGGCAGGGCGCGCGGTTCTCCTTCGGCCCGGCCGCTGCCGGTGCCGGTCGCCCCGCCGCCCCATCGACCGTTTTCAATGACTTAGGCGGAGCCGCCCGCGTGGCGTTTCCGGGGCCGCCGCGCGGCCGCCCGGGTGCGGCGCGGCAGTTGACGCCCGTGCCGGGCCATGCCTATGGTCCGGCAGACAACCAAAATCCAGGGGAGGCGGGTCCGGGATGGCAGCCGTGACGATCCGCGACCTGCGCAAGTCCTTCGGCAGCACCGAAGTGCTGCACGGCGTCTCGGTCGATATCGAGGAAGGCGAGTTCGTCGTGCTGGTCGGCCCCTCGGGCTGCGGCAAGTCCACGCTGCTGCGGATGCTGGCCGGGCTCGAGCACGTCACCTCGGGCAAGATCGAGATCGGCGGCAAGCTGGTCAACGACCTGCCGCCCAAGGAGCGGGACATCGCGATGGTGTTCCAGAACTACGCGCTCTATCCGCACCTGACCGTGGCCGACAACATGGCCTTCTCGCTGATGCTGAAGAAGGCCTCGAAATCGGAGATCCAGGAAAAGGTCGCCCCCGCCGCCGAGATCCTCGGCCTTTCGGGTCTGCTCGACCGCTATCCGCGCCAGCTGTCCGGCGGCCAGCGCCAGCGGGTGGCGATGGGCCGGGCGATCGTGCGCGAGCCGCAGGTGTTCCTGTTCGACGAGCCGCTGTCGAACCTCGACGCCAAGCTGCGGGTCTCGATGCGCTCGGAGATGAAGAACCTGCACCAGCGGCTGAAGACCACCACGGTCTACGTCACCCACGACCAGATCGAGGCGATGACCATGGCCGACAAGATCGTGGTGATGCACGACGGCCGGGTCGAGCAGATCGGCGCGCCGCTCGATCTCTACGACACGCCGGCCAACCTGTTCGTCGCGGGCTTCATCGGCTCGCCGGCGATGAACATGCTGACCGGCCGCATCGACCCCGACAATTCGAGCCGCTTCCTGACCGGCGACGGCATCGCCCTGCCGATCGGCCGCCCGCTGTCGTCCGCCCCGAAGGACGGCGCGGTCTACGGCCTGCGCCCGGAATCGATGCACCTGGGCGGCGACGTGCCGCTGACCATCGACGTGGTCGAGCCGACCGGCTCGGAGACCCACGTCCTAGGCCGGCTCGGCGGCACGGAGGTCGTCGGCGTTTTCCGCGACCGCATCTCCGCCCGTCCCGGCGAGGAGATCCGCGTCTCGGTCGAGTCGCAGGCGACCCACCTGTTCGACGCGGCATCGGGTGCGCGCGTGACCGCCTGACCCTGACCGGCCGGCGGGTGGCGGGACACCCGGCGGTCGACGAGCCTGAAAGAACCCGCGCAACAAGGAGGATACGCACTTGAGCAACGTCACCCGCAGAGAGCTGATGGCCGGCGCCGCCGGTCTCGCAGCCGCGAGCACGCTAGGCCTGCCGAGCTTCGCCCAGGACATGCCCACCTACACGCCCGAGGACGGCGCCAGCCTGCGCCTGCTGCGCTGGGTTCCGTTCGTCACCGGCGAGGAAGAGGCCTGGAACGCCAACACCAAGGCCTTCACCGAGGCGACCGGCGTCGAGGTGCAGATCGACCAGGAGAGCTGGGAGGACGTGCGCCCGAAGGCCGCCGTCGCCGCCAACGTCGGCTCCGGCCCGGATCTGGTGATGAGCTGGTTCGACGATCCGTTCCAGTATCCCGACAAGCTGATCCCGGTGACCGAGCTCGCCAACGCCCTCGGCGACGCCAACGGCGGCTGGTACGAAGGCCCGCGCGACTACGCGGTGAAGGACGGCGAATTCATCGCCATGCCGCTCTGCGCCATCGGCAACGCCATCTGCTACCGCAAGAGCCACGTCGAGGCGGCGGGCTTCTCCGAGTTCCCGTCCGACAGCGCGGGCTTTCTCGAGCTCTGCAAGGCGATGAAGGCCAACAACACGCCCGCGGGCTTCCCGCACGGCAAGGCGGTGGGCGACGGCAACAACTACGCCCACTGGCTGCTCTGGAGCCAGGGCGGCAAGATGGTCAACGAGGACTCGACCGTCGCCATCGACAGCGCGGAAACCCGCAACGCCATCGAATACGCCAAGGCGCTCTACGAAACCTTCATCCCCGGCACCGAGAGCTGGCTCGACATCAACAACAACCGCGCGTTCCTCGCCGGCCAGATCTCGCTGACCGCCAACGGCGTCTCGCTCTACTACGCGGCCGCGAAGGATCCGGCGCTCAAGGAGATCGCCGACGACCTCCGCACCACGATCATGCCGATCGGACCCGTGGGCAAGTCGGTCGAGCTGCACCAGACCACGTCGCTGTCGATCTTCCAGCACACGAAGTACCCCGAAGCGGCGATGGCCTATCTGCAGTTCATGTACCAGGCCGACCGGATGAACGCCTGGATCACCGGCGCCAGCGCCTACTGCTGCCAGGCGCTCAAGGGCTTCGCCGACAACCCGGTCTGGACCTCCAACCCGATCCACGAGCCGTATTCGCACGCCTCCGAGAGCCTGCGGCCGAACGGCTATGCCGGGCCGCTCGGGCCGGCGTCGGCCGGGGTGATGGCCGACTACGTGCTGGTCGACATGTTCGCCGAAGCCGTCACCGGCACCTCGGCGGACGACGCGATCGCCGGCGCCGCCCGGCGCGCGGGCCGCTACTACAACAGCTGACCCGATCCGGCGGGCGGGCGCCACGCGTGCCCGCCCGCCGCCTTCCGCCAGGGAGCCCCCGGACATGGCCACTGCCGCCACGACTTCACGCCGGCGCTCGCTGCTCGGCTGGCTGACCGAAAGCCGTAACGGCCTCGGCCTGATCTTCATGCTGCCCGCGGCGGCGTTCCTGCTTTGCTTCCTCACCTACCCGCTCGGCCTCGGCGTCTGGCTCGGCTTCACCGACACCAAGATCGGCCGCTCCGGCCAGTTCATCGGTCTCGAAAACTACGCCTGGCTCGCGAACGACCACGTGTTCTGGCTCTCGGTGTTCAACACCCTGTTCTACACCATCCTCGCCTCGGTGCTGAAATTCGCGCTCGGGCTGTGGCTCGCGCTGATCCTGAACGAGAACCTGCCGTTCAAGTCGTTCTTCCGCGCGGTCATCCTGCTGCCGTGGGTGGTGCCGACCGTGCTGTCGGCGCTGGCGTTCGGCTGGATCTACGACAGCCAGTTCTCCATCGTCTCGTGGGTGCTGATGCAGTGGGGCTGGATCGACGCGCCGATCAACTTCCTCGGGGAACCCTGGAACGCCCGGTTCTCGGTGATCGCCGCCAACGTCTGGCGCGGCATCCCGTTCGTGGCGATCTCGCTGCTCGCGGGGTTGCAGACCATCCCGCAGTCGCTGAACGAAGCGGCGGCGCTCGACGGCGCCACCTCCTGGCAGCGGTTCCGGCGGGTGACGTTCCCGCTGCTGACGCCGATCATCGCGGTGGTGATGACCTTCTCGGTGCTGTTCACCTTCACCGACTTCCAGCTGATCTACGTGCTGACCCGCGGCGGCCCGGTGAACGCGACCCACCTGATGGCCACCCTGTCGTTCCAGCGCGCCATTCCCGGCGGCCAGCTCGGCGAGGGCGCCGCGATCGCGGTGGCGATGATCCCGTTCCTGCTCGCGGCGATCCTGTTCAGCTTCTTCGGCTTGCAGCGCCGCAAGTGGCAGCAGGGAGGGGGTGACTGATGCAGAAATCCGAACCGGAAACCAAGCCCGTCGCGGACGCCCTTGCCGCCGCCCGCGCCGCCATCACGCCCACCGACGACATCGTCGGCATGGAGCAGTACAACTCGCTGCCCCGGAAGATCCTCGTGGTCTACCTTCCGCTGGCGGTCTTCATCTTCGTGCTGCTGTTCCCGTTCTACTGGATGGCGATCACGTCGATCAAACCCAACCACCAGCTGACGAACTATACCGAATACAGCCCGTTCTGGGTGGTCGGCCCGACGCTCGAGCACTTCCGCTACCTGTTCATGGAGACCTCGTATCCGGGCTGGCTCTGGAACACGATGCTGGTGGCGACCGCCTCGACCGTGCTGTCGCTGGCCGCGTCGGTGTTCGCCGCCTACGCCATCGAGCGGGTGCGCTTCACCGGGGCGCGGGTGACGGGGTTGCTGATCTTTCTCGCCTACCTGGTGCCGCCGTCGATCCTGTTCATCCCGCTCGCGTTCATCGTGTTCCAGGTCGGCATCTTCGATTCCAAGCTGGCGCTGATCCTGACCTATCCGACCTTCCTGATCCCGTTCTGCACCTGGCTGTTGATGGGCTACTTCCGCACCATCCCGTTCGAGCTCGAGGAGAGCGCGCTGGTCGACGGCGCCTCGCGCTGGCAGATCCTGACCAAGGTGATCCTGCCGCTGGCGGTGCCCGGCCTGATCTCGGCCGGCATCTTCGCCTTCACGCTGTCGTGGAACGAGTTCATCTACGCCCTCACCTTCATCTCGTCGTCGGAGAACAAGACGGTGCCGGTCGGCGTGCTGACCGAGCTGGTGCGCGGCGACATCTACGAGTGGGGGGCGCTGATGGCCGGCGCGCTGGTCGGCTCGCTGCCGGTGGTGATCCTCTACTCGTTCTTCGTCGACTACTACGTGTCGTCGATGACCGGGGCGGTGAAGGAATAGGCGGCTCGCGCGGGGAGCGCTGCGAACCGGCAGAAGCGAGGCTCTGCCTCGCGCCGGTTCGTCGGCAGGAGCGCGGGCCCGCGGAGACCGAGGTGGCGCGGTTGCGCCTGCCGGGATCGGGCAGGCGCGTGCGGATTTGTCGACGGACAATTCCACGAAGAAGCTGCGGCACCGTTGCGCCCTACGCCATGCACATGCGGCGAAGCGATCGGAGGTCGGCTCGAAGCCGGCCGCCGCGTCAGATCACGACGACCTTCGCGCCCATGTGGACGCGGTCGTAGAGATCCATCACGTCCTGGTTGAGCATCCGGAAGCAGCCGGACGAGGCGGCCCAGCCGATGCTCTTCGGCGTGTTGGTGCCGTGGATCCGGTAGCCGGAATCGCCGCCGCCGAAGTTGATGTAGAGCGCCCGGGCCCCGAGCGGATTGTTGAGCCCGCCGGGCATGCCCTCGCGCCACTTCTCGAGGTGCGGGTCGCGGGCGATCATCTCCGCCGGCGGGGTCCAGCGCGGCCAGCGCGCCGAGCGGGCGATGGTGCCGGTGCCGGTCCAGCCGAAGCCCTCGCGGCCGACGGCGATGCCGTAGCGCGTCGCCCGGCCCTCCGGCTCGACCAGGTAAAGGAACGGGCCGCGGGTGTCGATGACGATGGTCCCGGGCACCTCGGCGGTCGGATAGTCCACCTCGTTGCGCAGGAGCGCCCGGTGGAAGCTGGTCACGTCGATCGCCGGCACCATCCGCTCGCCGTCAGCGCGCGACGCGTAGGTTGCGACCAGCGCCGGGTCCGGAACGGCCGCGGTGGCGATCTCTGCGGCCACCGGGGCCGCGGCTTCAGGCGGCAGGCTCGCCACCGGCGCCGCGGCTTCAGGGGGCAGGCTGGCCACCGGCGCCATGTCGTCCGGCACGCAGCCCGCCAGCAGGATCGCCCCGCATGCGAGCAGGGCAAGAGGTCTTGCCGTCATGATCAACACCTACTCCAACTACTGGATACGCAAAAAACACCGTCTGACAAGCCATACCCATGCTTGACCGCGGTTGGCCGATTCGAGGCCGACGACCTCCGGCATAGCCGGCAAGTCTTGCCCATTGCTGAACCAGGGGACGCCGGGATGCGCCGATTTGTTCGGAGGTCGACACGGCGTTCGCGTTCGGGAGGGGCACGCAGCGTCCCGGCAGCCGCCACCCCGGGCGGCAGGTTTGGCCTTGCACTTGCGGGACGGGAGCGCTAGATACTGCGCTTTCCGTTCTTGGGGTAGTTGGAGGTCCGTGAATGGCCCGCGTAACCGTTGAAGATTGTGTCGACAAGGTCCCGAACCGGTTCGAGCTCGTGATGCTCGCCGCGCACCGCGCCCGGTCGCTGGCTTCCGGCTCGCCCCTGACCGTCGAGCGCGACAACGACAAGAACCCGGTGGTCGCGCTGCGCGAGATCGCCGACGAGACCCTGACGGCCGAGAACCTGCGCGAGAGCGCCATCGAGAGCTTCCAGCGCCAGATCGAGGTGGACGAGCCCGAGGACGATGTCATGACCCTGCTGCCGGGCGGCACCCACGCCGATGTCCCGGCCGAGGACGACATGTCCGAGGAGCGTCTGCTGCGTGCGCTGATGGAAGCCCAGGGCGAAAACTGAGCGCCGACCTCGCGCCCGACGTCCAGGCGGTCCCGACCCAGCCGGGACCCGACGGGGTCATTCCGGTCGAAACCCTGGCCGCGGTCGTCCGTGCCTACAACCCGCATTCCGACGGCCAGCTGATCGAGGCCGCCTACGACTACGGCCGCCGGATGCACGACGGCCAGTGGCGCACCAGCGGCGAGCCCTACTTCAGCCATCCGGTGGCGGTGGCGATGCTGCTCGCCGAGCAGAGGCTCGACGACGCCACCATCATCACCGCCCTGCTGCACGACACCATCGAGGACACCCACTCGACCTACTCCGAGATCGCGCTGCGGTTCGGCGACGAGATCGCCCAGCTGGTCGACGGTGTCACCAAGCTCACCAACCTCGAGCTGTCCTCGGCCGAGAACGCGCAGGCGGAGAACTTCCGCAAGCTGCTGCTGGCGATGTCGAAGGACCTGCGGGTGCTGCTGGTCAAGCTCGCCGACCGGCTGCACAACATGCGGACGATCAAGCACCTCACGCCCGAGAAGCAGCAGCGCAAGGCCCGCGAGACCATGGACATCTTCGCGCCGCTCGCCGGCCGGATGGGCATGCAGTGGATGCGCGACGAGCTCGAGGACCTCGGCTTCCGGGTGCTGAACCCCGAGGCGCGCAACTCGATCATCCGCCGCTTCCTGACGCTGCGCCGCGAGTCGGGCGACGTGATCGCCAAGATCACCGAGGACATCCGCACCGTCCTCGCCCAGGCCGGCGTCGAGGCCGAGGTGATCGGCCGCGAGAAGAAGCCCTACTCGATCTGGCGCAAGATGGAGGAGAAGAAGGAGGGATTTTCCCGGCTCTCCGACATCTACGGCTTCCGGCTCATCACCCATTCGGTCGGCGACTGCTACGTCGCGCTCGGTGCGGTGCATCAGCGCTGGACCGCGGTTCCGGGCCGATTCAAGGACTACATCAGCCAGCCGAAGTCGAACGGCTACCGCTCGATCCACACCACCGTCTCGGGCCGCGACGGCAAGCGGGTCGAGGTGCAGATCCGCACCGCCGAGATGCACGCGGTCGCCGAGTCCGGCGTTGCCGCGCACTGGTCCTACAAGGACGGCCAGCGGTTCGAGAACCCGTTCGCGGTCGATCCGTTCAAGTGGATCCGCTCGATCGCCGAGCGCCTCGACGGCGCCGAGGTCTCCGAGGAGTTCCTCGAGCACGTCAAGCTCGAGATGTTCCAGGACCAGGTGTTCTGCTTCACCCCCAAGGGCGAGGTGGTGAAACTGCCGCGCGGCGCCACCCCGATCGACTTCGCCTACGCGATCCACACCCGGATCGGCGACTCGTGCGTCGGCGCCAAGGTCGACGGCCAGCGGGTGCCGCTCTGGACCAAGCTCCGCAACGGCCAGTCGATCGTCATCATCCGCGCCGAGGGCCAGCGTCCGCAGCCCTCCTGGGAGGACATGGTGGTGACCGGCCGCGCCAAGGCGGCGATCCGCCGCAGCCTGCGCGGCGAGCAGCGCGCCACCCAGGTCCGGCTCGGGCGCGAGATCGCCCGCGTGGCGCTGGAGCGCGTCGGCAAGAAGGCGACCGACAAGGCGATGGAAGCCGCCGCCCGCCGCCTCGGACTCGAGGAGGCCGAGGACGTGCTGGCCCGGCTCGGCGCGGCCGAGATGACCGGCAAGGAACTGGTTGCCGCGCTCTACCCCGAACTGCTGCGCGACGCGGTCGCTGCCGGAGCCGGCGGAGTCGACCGGCCCGGTGGTGATCGGCCTCAACACCGGGCAGGTCGCGCACCCGGCGCCTTGCTGCAACCCGATTCCGGGCGAGCGGATCGTCGGGATCGCGGTGCGCGGCAAGGGGGTGATGATCCACGCCATCGACTGCGCCGAGCTCGACGCCTTCGAGGACACGCCCGACCGGTGGATCGACCTCAGCTGGTCCGACGGCCAGGCGCGGGCCGATCACGTGGTCCGCGTCGAGGTCACCCTCGCCAACGACGCCGGCGTGCTCGGGCGCATCTGCACGCTGATCGGCGAGCAGCGCGCCAACATCACCGATCTGGTGTTTACCGAGCGCAAGCCCGATTTCTTCCGGATGGTCATTGATATGGAGGTCCGGGATATGGAACATCTGACCCATGTCCTGACCGCGATCGACGCCGATTCGGACGTGGCGGAGGTGCGGCGGTTCCGGGCGGCTCCGGCGGCGGTCGAGAGATCCACCAAGGGTTAAGGGGTAGGCGGCATCCTCCCGGGAGGGGTGGCGAGGTCGGTCCGGGTTACATGGTCTTCAAACGACGCGAAAAGCCGCCCCTGCTCAACCGCCTCCGCGAGTTCGTCCTGCCGCGGCGCGGCTGGCGTCGGGGCATCGAGTATCTCGGCCACCGGGTGCGGCGGCTGCCCGACACGCCGCACCGCATCGCGCTCGGGTTCGCCTGTGGCGTCATGGCCTCGTTCACCCCGTTCTTCGGCCTGCATTTCGTGGTGGCGGTGGCGCTGGCGCGGCTGCTACGGGCCAACTTCGTGGCGGGGTTGATCGGCACCGCGGTCGGCAACCCGCTCACCTTCCCGTTCATCGCCTCGGCCGCGCTCGGGCTCGGCCGGCGCATCCTCGGCTACGGCGTCACCGGGCGCGACTTCAGCCGCATCTCCGACGCCTTCACCCAGGCGTTCGCCGGCATCTGGGAGAGCCTGCTCAGCCTCGTCGGCTTCGGCGAGAGCGAGTGGTACCGGCTGGTGCCGTTCTTCCGCGACATCGTCTGGCCCTACTTCGTCGGCGGCCTGCTGCCGGGCCTCGTCGCCGCGACGGTCAGCTACTACCTGACCCGCCCGATCGTCGCCGCCTACCAGACGCGCCGTCGGGCGCGGATGCTGCATCGCGCCCGCGAGCGGCTGGCCCGGCAGAAATCCGAGGCTGACGCCGCCCGCACGCGACCCTATAAGGCCAGCTCGAACAAGACTGGCGCAAAGCCCCACGGCAGGACGGTGCCATGACGCGCGAGATACCCGGACGGCTGCGGCTCGGGGTCAACATCGACCACGTGGCGACGGTGCGTAACGCCCGTGGCGGCGCCTACCCCGATCCGCTGCGCGCAGCCAGGCTCGCCGAGGCGGCCGGCGCGGACGGCGTCACCGCGCATCTGCGCGAGGACCGGCGCCACATCACCGACGCCGACATCGACGCGTTGATGGCCGAGCTCGCGGTGCCGCTCAACCTCGAGATGGCGGCGACCGACGAGATGCAGGCGATCGCGCTCCGCCACCGGCCGCACGCGGTCTGCATCGTGCCCGAGCGGCGCGAGGAGCGCACCACCGAGGGCGGCCTCGAGGTCGCCCGGGACGAGAACCGGCTGGCGCATTTCATCACGCCGCTCCGCGACGCCGGCTGCCGGGTCTCGATCTTCATCGCCGCCGACCGCCGGCAGATCGAGGCGGCCCACCGCATCGGCGCGTCGGTGATCGAGCTGCACACCGGCGCCTATTGCGAGGCCGGCTTCGCGCGCGACGCCGCCGGGGAGCGGCGCGAGCTTGCCCGGCTGACCGAGATGGCGGCCTTCGCCGAGACCCTCGGCCTCGAGGTTCACGCCGGCCACGGCCTGACCTTCGACAACGTCGCCCCCGTCGCCGCCCTGCCGCAGGTGCGCGAGCTCAACATCGGCCATTTCCTGATCGGCGAAGCCATCTTCGTCGGGCTCGAGGCCGCGATCCGCCGGATGCGCGCGGAGATCGACGCGGCGCGCGCGGCCTGACGGCTGCCGCCGACCGCCGGAAGATATCGGAGCGGATGCCTTGGAACCGGGACGTGACGCCAACGACGAGACCGCCCGGTGCGTCAGCTGCGGCCGCCGGTTTCCACGGCCGCAGCTCGCGTCAGTCAGCGGCCTCACGCCCGGAACGCTGGCGGAGCTCCGCGCCGAGCTGCCGCAGGTCCCGCTCGACGGGGTGATCTGCCGGGAGGATGTCGCGCGGCTTCGCCGGCGTCATCTCGAAGCCCTGCTGGAACGGGAGCGCGGGGCGCTGAGCCGGCTCGACCACGAGGTGCTCGACAGCCTGCAGTCGGGCCTGCCGATCGCGGAGCAGCCCGACGCGGCATGGGTCGAGGACCGCACCCTCGGCGAGCGGGCGGCGGACAGCCTCGCCCGGATCGGCGGGTCCTGGGGGTTCATCCTCGGCTTCGGCGTCGTCCTCGCGGTCTGGATGGCGCTCAACGTCACCGGTGCGGTGGTCGGGGTGTTCGATCCCTATCCGTTCATCCTGCTCAACCTCGTCCTGTCCACGGTCGCCGCCCTGCAGGCGCCGGTGATCATGATGAGCCAGCGCCGACAGGAGGAAAAGGACCGGCTGCGGGCCGAGAACGACTACAAGATCAATCTCAAGGCGGAGCTCGAGATCCGCCACCTCCACGACAAGGTCGACACCCAGTTGACGCGCCAGTGGGAGCGGCTGGCGGCGATCCAGCGCCTGCAGCTGGAACTGCTGGAGGAAAGCAGCCGCGGCGAACCGGAGCCACCCGCGGTGATCCTCGGCATCGGCTCGGACCTCGCCAACATCGAGCGCATCGGCCGCACCGTCGAGCGGTTCGGCGCGCGCTTCCTCAACCGCGTCTACACCGAGACCGAGCAGCGCCTCGCCGAGCGGCGCGCGGAGCGCATCGCCACCTACGCCAAGCGCTGGGCGGCGAAGGAGGCCTGCTCCAAGGCGCTCGGCACCGGGCTTCGGATGGGCATCAAGTGGCGCGACATGGGGGTGGTGAACCTGCGCACCGGCCAGCCCACCCTGCACCTGACCGGATGGGCCGACGAGCGGCTGAAGACGATGACGCCGCAGGGCTGCCGGGCGCGCGTCCACCTGACCCTGACCGACGACCACCCTTGGGCGATGGCGGTCGTGGTGATCGAGGCGGTGCCGGAGGCGTGAAGAAGGCCGCGCCCGCCGCCGTGCGATGGATCAGCGGAATTCGATCTCCCGATCAGCAGCATGGCCGGGCTCCCCGGCGGGTTCCGCCGCCGCTGCGGCGCGGTAGGGGACGTCTACGAGACCCGACGGCTGCCTTGACAGCCGTGGGGGCAGGCGCGACAAGGCGGGCCAATCGGGCGGACAACAGACGGGCGGCATGGTGGCGAAGAGCAAAAGCAAGACCAAGGGCGGGTTCCTCGAACTCGTCAAGACCGTCGTCTACGCCCTGCTTCTCGCCGGGGTGATCCGCACCCTGTTCTTCCAGCCGTTCTGGATCCCGTCCGGCTCGATGAAGCCGACGCTGCTGATCGGCGACTTCCTGTTCGTCAACAAGATGGCCTACGGCTACTCCCGCTATTCCTGCCCGTTCGCGATGTGCCCGTTCTCGGGCCGCATCCTCGCCCGCGAGCCCAAGCGCGGCGACGTGGTGGTGTTCGTCCACCCGACCAACCACACCGACTACATCAAGCGGCTGATCGGATTGCCCGGCGACGAGATCCAGATGATCGACGGCATCCTCTACATCAACGGCGAGGTGCTGCCGCAGCAGGACGCCGGCGTGTTCTCCGAGCCGAACGCGCCGCAGGGCCCGATGCGCAGCCTGCCGCGCTGCATGAACCGCCCGGTGCCGGCGGGCGGCGATTGCGAGAAGGAAGAGGCGATCGAGACCCTGCCCGGCGGCAAGGAGCACGCGGTCCTCAACATCGACGACAGCTTCGGCGACACCACGCCGGTGTTCACCGTTCCGCAAGGCGAGTTCTTCTTCATGGGCGACAACCGCGACAACTCGATGGACTCGCGCTTCCCGCGCTCGGCCGGCGGCGTCGGCTTCGTGCCGTTCGAGAACCTCGTCGGCCGCGCCGACCGGGTGATCTTCTCCTCGGCCGGCCCGTCGATGCTGGCGTTCTGGACCTGGCGGCCCGACCGGTTCTTCAAGGCCATCCAGTGAAGCTCGGCCGGGCGATGGCCGGGGCGCAGGCGCGCCTCGGCCACGCCTTCGCCCGGCCCGAGCTGCTGATCGAGGCGCTGACCCATCCCTCGATGGCGACGGGCTCCCACAACCAGCGGCTGGAGTTTCTCGGCGACCGGGTGCTCGGGCTGGTGATCGCCGAAGCCCTGCTGGCCCAGGACACCGGCGCGCAGGAGGGCGAGCTGGCGCCGCGGCTGAACGCGCTGGTGCGCAAGGAGACCTGCGCCGAGGTGGCGTCCGCCCTCGATCTCGGCGCGGCGCTACGGCTCGGCCGCTCGGAGATGCTGACCGGCGGGCGGCGCAAGACCGCGCTGCTCGGCGACGCGATGGAGGCGGTGATCGCCGCGGTCTATCTCGACGGCGGGCTGTCGGCTGCGCGCGATCTGATCCTGCGGGCCTGGGGCCCCCGGATCGCCGCGGTCCGCGCGGTCGGGCGCGACGCCAAGACCACCTTGCAGGAATGGGCGCAGGCCCGCGGCCTGCCGCCCCCCGTCTACGTCGATCTCGACCGCGCGGGACCGGACCACGCGCCGGTGTTCTCCGTCGGAGCCCGGCTGGAGGACGGACGCGCCGCCGAGGGCCGCGCCCCGTCGAAACGCGCCGCACAGCAGGCGGCCGCGGAAGCGCTGCTCGCGCAACTCGACGCGGGTTGATATCGAATACTGTTGCCGCAATCACTCCGCGGATTTGTCCGTCGACAAATCCGGGCGCGCCTGCCCGCGCCCGGCAGGCACAAGTGGTCCATCCCTGACCGTTCTGACCGATGACATCTCTGACAGTTCATCCTGTCGGTGGGGAGGACCTTGACGATGCCTTGGAGGGAGATCTGCGCGATAGAGGAGAGTTGGTATTTCGTGCTGGTGGCGTCGACCGGTGTCGCTCGCGGCGCTGTGCCGGGAGTTCGGGATCAGCCGCGATACCGGCTACCGGTGGCGGCGGTGGCGGCCGAGGGCGGCGCCGGGCTCGCCGAGCGGTCGCGGGCGCCACGTAGCAACGCACGTGCGGTGGCGCCCGAGCTCGTCGAGGCCTGTCTCGCCCGTGCGCCGCCGGTATCCGAGCCGGGGGCTGTCTCACCGCTGCAGGCGACCGAGCCGCCGCGAGGCGGTGCCTCGCTTTTGCCGGTTCGGAAGGCGGCGCTGCCGGGCGAAACGCCTCGGGCCGAAGCCCGGATCACGGGTGGTCGATCGGAGCCTTGTGCGGCGGTTCGTGCGGGGTCGGACGGGTCTGGCGGACGATGCGCCGCGAGACCTGCGGCGGACCATCGCCCCGGTGCAGCGCGTGGATGCGGTCGGTGACCTCGACGTCGGCGTGGGTGCGGCGCTGGTTGTGGCGCACGTAGTCGAGCCAGGTCGGGGTCTGATAGGTCTCGAGCCAGAGCCTGGGGTTGCCGATGTCGCGCATCAGCGTCCAGTGCCGCGCGCCGTCCCGCCGCCGCACCCGCTTGCGCTCGACCATCGCGTCGAGGAAGTCGGGCACGTCGGTCTCGTCGATCAGGTATTCGATCAGGATCGAGATCGGGCCGCTGCGCTGGCGTATGTCGATCTCGGGGTGCGGTTCGGTCCAGCGGTTCAGCGGATCGAGATTGAGTTCGGCGCGGGCGGGCAGCGGCAGGAAGAGCCCGACGGCGCCGGCCAGCACCATCGCCACGGCGGCGGCCAGGAGTGCCGTCGCCAGACCGTAGGCTTCGGCGACGCTGCCCCAGAGCCAGCTGCCGAGCGCCATGCCGCCGAACGCCGCGGTCTGGTAGAGCGCCAGCGCCCGGCCGACCACCCAGCGCGGCGTGGAGAGCTGGACGCTGACGTTGAACAGCGAGAGCGCCAGCACCCAGCCGGCGCCGCCGAGCAGCATCGCGGCCCCGGTCACGAGAACGAACGGGCTGAGCGCGAGGATCGTCGCGCAGGCCGCGAAGGCGGCGAAGGCCAGCCGGGTGATCCCTTCGGCGCTCAGGCGGTCGCGCAGTCGTCCGACCAGGAACGCGCCGCCGACCGCGCCGATGCCGAAGGCGCCGAGCAGGCCGCCGTAGACCAGCGGTCCGCCCTGCACCAGATGGCGGGCGACGAGCGGCAGGAGGGCCATCACCACGACGGAGGTGAGGCCGAACAGGAAGGCGCGGAGCAGCACCTTGGTGATGTGCGGCGACATCGCCACGTAGCGCAGGCCGGCGCCCATCGCGCCGGGCAGCGATTCCCGTGGCAGGGCGCTGACCGGGATCGCCGGGCGCCAGCGGACCAGCACCAGGATCAGCCCGAGGTAGCTCGCGGCATTGACCGCGAAGGCGGCGGCCGCGCCGGCCGCGGCGACGATCGCGCCGCCGATCGCCGGCCCGACGCTGCGGGTGAGGTTGAAGCCGACGCTGTTGAGCGCCACCGCCGCCGGAAGGTCGGCGCGCGGCACCATGTCGCCCACCGAGGCCTGCCACGACGGGTTGTTGAGCGCGGTGCCGAAGCCGATCAGGAAGGTGAAGGCGAGGAGCAGCCAGGGGGTCAGAAGGCCGTACCAGGCGACGACCGCGAGGGTCGCGGAGACGACCAGCATGAAGCACTGCGCGATGAGCATCACCTTGCGGCGATCGAAGCTGTCGGCGATGGCGCCCGAGGCCAGCGAGAACACCATGATCGGCAGCGTGGTCGAGGCCTGGACCAGCGCCACCATGTTGGCCGAGGGGGTGAGCGAGGTCATCAGCCAGGCGGCACCCACCGCCTGCACCAGCCCGCCGAAGTTCGAGGCGAGGCTCGCGAACCAGATCGCGCGGTAGGTCGGGTAGCGCAGCGGCGCCAGCGTCGAGGCGGGCGGTCTGTCGGTGTCGTCCATCGTGTCGCCTGCGCCTCCCCTGCCGCGATCATGCTGAAACCGCGCCGGTTCACAACCTCTCGCGCGTCTCTTGCCGGATCCGGCGGGCCGTGACAGGTTGACGCGCGCACCGGAGGCGCCAGCGGACAGGGGGGAAGATCATGGACACGGGCAACGGCGGCGTCCTGCGCCGGACCAGGGGGCGCGGGCGGCTCTACGACAGCATCCTCGACACGGTCGGCGACACGCCCAGCGTGCGGATCAACCGGCTGGCGCCCGAGGGCGTCGAGATCTACGTCAAGTGCGAGTTCTTCAATCCGGCGTCGTCGGTCAAGGACCGGCTGGCGGTCGGGATCATCGAGGCCGCGGAGCGCGAGGGCAAGCTGAAGCCGGGCCAGACCGTGGTCGAGGCGACCAGCGGCAATACCGGGGTCGGCCTGGCGATGGTCTGCGCCGCCAAGGGGTATCCGCTGGTGGTGACGATGGCCGACTCGTTCTCGGTCGAGCGGCGGCAGCTGATGCGGTTTCTCGGCGCGAAGGTGGTGCTGACCCCGCGGGCGGCGAAGGGCTACGGCATGTACGTCAAGGCGAAGGAGCTCGCCGACGAACACGGCTGGTTCCTGGCGCGGCAGTTCGAGACCGAGGCCAACGCCGACATCCACGAGAGCACGACCGCGCAGGAGATCGTCGCCGACTTCAAGGACAAGCCGCTCGACTGGTTCGTCACCGGCTACGGCACCGGCGGTACGGTGACGGGCGTCGGGCGTGTGCTGAAGAAGACCTGGCCCGACGCGAAGATCGTGCTTTCGGAGCCGGCGAACGCACAGCTTATCGGATCGGGAACGCCGCAGCCGCGCACCAATGAGGGGGGGCCGGAAGCGAGCCACCCGGCGTTCGAGCCCCACCCGATCCAGGGCTGGACCCCGGACTTCATTCCGCTGGTGCTGCAGGAGGCGATCGACGGGCACTACTATGACGAGCTGATCCCGATCGCGGGGCCGGACGGCATGAAGTGGGCGCGCGAGCTGGCGGCGAAGGAGGGGATCTTCACCGGCACCTCCGGCGGCTCGACCTTCGCGGTCGCCATGCAGGTCGCCGAGACGGCGCCGAAGGGGTCGGTGATCCTCGCCATGCTGCCCGACACCGGCGAGCGCTATCTGTCGACGCCGCTGTTCGAGCCGTTCGGCGCCGAGATGAACGAGGCGGAGCTCGAGCTGATGCGCTCGACGCCGGGCTATCACATGGCCTGAGGCCGTCAGGTTCGGGGCGCGCCCGATGTGCGGCCGCTACATGATCACCTCGAGCTTCGAGGCGATGGCGCGGCTGTTCGAGGCCGATCTCGCCGAGCTGGGGCCGGAGGCGCCGCGGCCGAACGTGTCGCCGACCGAGGCGGTGCCGGTCGTCGTCAGCCATGACGGCGACCGGACGATCGTAACGATGCGCTGGGGGCTGCTCCCCGCCTGGTACCGGACGCCGAACGGCGGGCCGTTGCTGATCAATGCGAGGGCCGAGGGGATTGCGGAGAAGCCGGCGTTCCGCGAGGCGGTGCGGCGGCGGCGCTGCCTGATCCCGGCGGACGGGTTCTACGAGTGGACGGGCGAGAAGGGCGCGAGGGTGCCCTACGTGATCCGGCCGGCGGCCGGCGGGATGCTGGCCTTCGCCGGGATTTGGCAGGACTGGCGCGGGCCGGCGGGGGTGGTCGCGACCTGCGCCATCGTGACCTGCGCGGCGAACGCGCGGCTGGCGCCGATCCACGACCGCATGCCCGTGGTGATCGGCCCGGACGACTTCGCGTCGTGGCTGGGCGAGGCCGGGCCGGGCGCCTCCAGGCTCATGGTCCCGGCCAAGGACGATCTTCTGGAAGCGGTGCCGGCGGACGAGGAAACGCGGGCGATCCTGGCGCGGCGATCCTGAGAACCGAGTTCTATCTGGTCGGAACCGGGTGCTCGCCGCGGTAGTCGTAGAAACCGCGGTCTGTCTTTCGCCCGAGCCAGCCGGCCTCGACGTACTTCACCAGCAGCGGGCAGGGGCGGTACTTGGTGTCCGCCAGGCCCTCGTGCAGCACGTTCATGATCGCGAGGCAGGTGTCGAGGCCGATGAAGTCGGCGAGCTCGAACGGTCCCATCGGGTGGTTGGCGCCGAGCTTCAGCGAGGTGTCGATCGAATCCACCGACCCGACGCCTTCGTAGAGCGTGTAGACCGCCTCGTTGATCATCGGCATCAGGATGCGGTTGACGATGAAGGCGGGAAAATCCTCGGAGCTGGACGCGGTCTTGCCGAGCTTTTCCACCACCCCGAGCATCAGCTTGAAGGTCGGCTCGTCGGTGGCGATGCCGCGAATGAGCTCGACGAGCTGCATTACTGGCACCGGGTTCATGAAATGGAAGCCCATGAACCGCTCCGGCCGGTCGGTGCCGCTCGCCAGCCGGGTGATCGAGATCGACGAGGTGTTGGAGGTCAGGATGGTGTCCGGACCCAGATGCGGAACCAGCGCCCCGAAGATCTGGTGCTTCAGCGTCTCCCGCTCGGTCGCGGCCTCGATGATCAGATCGCTCGGCCCGAGGGCCGCGAGATCGCGCTCGAGATGAATCCGCCCCAGCGCGACGTCGCGTTCCTCGTCGGTGATCCTGCCGCGCGCGACCTGGCGATCGAGGTTGCCCCGGATGATCTCGGGGGCCGCGTCCAGCGCCGCCTCGGACACGTCATGAAGCGCCACGTCGAAGCCCGCCAGCGCGAACACATGGGCGATGCCGTTGCCCATCTGGCCCGCGCCGATCACGCCAACGCGCTTGATCTCCATGAGTTTCGGTCCCGGTCTGCTGGTGCGGCGCCACCATATTAAGCGGCTCCGGAGGGTGCAATGGCTTTGTCCCGTCGTCACGCTGCACCGCGGCGAAGAATTGTTTTACAGCTCGGTTAACGCGGCGTAGGCTCTGGTCAAGGTTGAACAAAACCTTGGCCGGGGGACAGGCATGGACACGATCATCGACTTTCTCAACACCATTTTCTGGGGCTATGTGCTGATCTATGGCCTGCTGGCGGTGGGGATCTACTTCACCATCCGGCTCGGTTTCCAGCAGATCGTCCACTTCGGCGAGATGTTTCGGGTGGTGCGCAGCGCGCCGCAGACCGACAAGGAAGGCATCACGCCGATCCAGGCGCTGGCCACCAGCCTCGCCAGCCGCGTCGGTACCGGCAACATCGCCGGCGTCGCGGTGGCGCTGACCCTCGGCGGGCCGGGGGCGATCTTCTGGATGTGGATGGTGGCGCTGGTCGGCATGGCCACGGCGTACTCGGAATCGACTCTGGCACAGCTCTACAAGACGCACGGACCCGATGGGGAGGCTGGGGTCTATCGCGGAGGCCCGGCGTTCTACATCGCCAGGGGTCTCGGAATGCCGTGGCTTGGATCGATCTTCTCGGCCTGTCTCATTCTCTCCTTCGGCCTCGTCTTCAACGCGGTCCAGGCCAACTCGATCGCCGAGGCAATGCAAGGCGGCTTCGGTGTCCCCAAGATCGTGAGCGGCCTCGTCGTCGCCGGGCTAACCGCGGTGGTGATCTTCGGCGGCATCCGCAAGATCGCGCAGGTGGCGGAATACATCGTGCCGCTGATGGCGGGCATCTACCTCCTGGTGGCCCTCTGGGTCGTGGTGACGCACCTGCCGCAGATCCCGGGGATGTTCGGCCACATCATCGGCTCGGCCTTCGGCTTGCAAGAAGCAGCGGGCGGGATCACCGGCGGGGTCGCCGCGGCGATGCTGAACGGGGTGAAGCGCGGGCTCTTCTCCAACGAGGCCGGCATGGGCTCGGCGCCGAACATCGCCGCGGCGGCCACACCGGTGCCGCACCACCCGTCGAGCCAGGGCTTCGTGCAGGCGCTCGGCGTCTTCATCGATACGCTGGTGATCTGCACCTGCACGGCGATGATGATCCTGCTGTCCAACGCCTATGTACCGGGCGGCGAGGTCACCGGGACGCAGCTCACCCAGGCAGCCCTCGGCGAGCACATCGGCAGTGTTGGCTCCGCCTTCATCGCCATCGCGATCTTCTTCTTCGCCTTCACCTCGGTCATCGGCAACTACTCCTACTCGGAGATGGCGATGGTCTATCTCGGCGTGGGTAACAAGACGGGCCTGATGGTGCTGCGGGTGGTGGTGCTGCTGATGGTGATCTGGGGCGCGCTGCAGGCGGTGGCGACGGTGTTCAACGCCGCGGATGCCTCGATGGGGCTGATGGCGACGATCAACCTCATCGCCATCGTGTTCCTCTCGGGGACGGTGGTGAAGCTGACCCGGGACTATTTCGCCCAGCGCAAGGAAGGCAAGGAACCGATCTTCCACGCCGCGGACTATCCCGAGCTCGGCGGCCAGATCGAGCATTCGATCTGGTATCGCGAAGACTGATCCACGCGCTCCCGCCGGCGCCGGAAGGCGACGGCGGGTGGCGACGGCCGGCCCGCCCGATGCCGCGACCGTGGGCCACGATGCCTCGTGGCACGACCCGGTCTCGGGATGCTACAGTTGGTGACGGGCCGTCGCGGCCCGGAGACTCGCACGATGCTGGCCGACCCTGGTGCTGCGTCGCTGACAGCTCTCGCTCTGGGGGCGGCATTCTCGCTTGCCGGATGCTGGCTGGTTCTGACCCATCGCGCTGCGCCCGCCCCCGCGCTGGTCGGGCTTGCCGGGGTCTGCTTCCTGGCGCTGGCCTGGCTCTCGGCGCGGCCTCCGGCGCCACCGGCCCCTGCGCCGGAGCCGGCGCTGGCGTCGCAGGGCGTCACCCTGTCGGCCGACCGGCGGCGCACCGTGGCAACCCCGCTCCCGCCGGCCCCGCCGCCACCGCCGCCCGGCCGGGAGGTTGCGCGGATCTCGGTCGAGGCGCGCGAGGCCGAGCCGAACGACAGCCTTGCCAGCGCCAATGTCGTGCCGCTCGGCACCGCCATCGACGGCCGGCTCGAGCCGGGCGACCGTGACAGCTACGCGGTGGAGGTGCCCGGGGACCTGCGCGGCGACATCGTCGCCAGCCTCGTCGTCGAGGCCGCCAGCCTGACGCTGACGCTGTTCGACGACGCCGGCCAGCCGCTCGGCACCGGCTCGACCTACGAGCATCTCGCGGTGCGCACCGCGTGGATCGACCGGCGGCTGGAGCGGCCGCGCTACTTCGTGCAGGTCCGCGGGCCGGACGATGCCGTGGGAGACTATCAGCTGACGATCGCCGCGCGCCCGCGTTAGGGGCGCGGCACGACGCGAGTCTCCCGTCACGGCAGAGGCGATCGAGAATTACGCACAGGCGCGACACAAACCATGCGGTCGCGATTTCTGATTAACCGGCATGGCAAGATGGTCGGCGCCTGACCGCGTGTCGGGCGGCTAGCGCGCGAGGAAGCCGCCGTCCACCGGCAGGGTCACGCCGGTGATCATCCGGGCGGCGGAGGACGCCAGGAACACGATGGCGTCGGCGACCTCCTCCGGTTCGGCGAGGCGGCCCATCGGGGTTGCCTGTGCGATCGTCGCCATGGTCTCCGGCCGGCTGGTCAGCGGTTCGATGAACGCGGTGCGCACGAACCCCGGCGCGACGGCGTTGACCCGGATCCCGTCCCCGACCCATTCCAGCGCCAGCGCGCGGGTCATGTTGACGATGCCGCCCTTCGTCGTCTGATAGGCGGCGTTGGGGTAGAGGCCGCCCGACAGTCCCATGATCGAGGCGGTGTTGACGATCGCACCGCCGCCCGCGGCCGCCATGCGCCGCGCCGCGATCCGGGCGGCGAGGAACATGCCGGTCAGGTTGACGCCGAGCACCCGGTTCCAGTCGTCGAGCGGCATGTCGGTGGCCGACGCGCGGATGGCGAGGCCGGCGTTGTTGACGAGGATGTCGGGCGAGCCGAACCGCGCATCGGCCTCGGCGAAGGCCGCCTCGAGCTGGCGCTCGTCGGAGACGTCCGCCGCGAGCGCCAGCGCCGACGCGCCGCTCTCCTCGATGCGGTCGACGACACGCGCGGCGCGGGAGGCGTCGCGGTCGAGGACCGCGACGCGCACCCCGGCGGCCGCCAGCAGAATAGCTGTGGCCCGGCCGATGCCGTCGCCGCCGCCGGTGACGAGCGCCACCTTGCCGTCGAGCGCGTAGCGGGTCCGGATCGGGTCATCCACGGGCGAGCGATGCCGTCCGTGCGATCAGCCGAGCTTCTTCTCGAGCTCGGGCACGATCTGGAACAGGTCGCCGACGAGGCCGTAGTCGGCGACCTGGAAGATCGGCGCCTCCTCGTCCTTGTTGATCGCGACGATGACCTTGGAGTCCTTCATGCCGGCGAGGTGCTGGATCGCGCCGGAGATGCCGATGGCGATGTAGAGCTCGGGCGCCACCACCTTGCCGGTCTGGCCGACCTGCCAGTCGTTCGGCGCATAGCCGCTATCGACCGCCGCGCGGCTGGCGCCGACGGCGGCGCCGAGCTTGTCGGCGAGCTTCTCGATGATCGCGAAGTTTTCTTCCGAGCCGACGCCGCGCCCGCCCGAGACCACGATCTTCGCGGAGGTGAGATCCGGCCGGTCCGACTCGGCCACCTTGTCCTCGACCCAGGTCGAGGTGCCCGGATCCTCCGCTGCGCCGGCGGTCTCGATCGGGCAAGGCGCCTGCTCGCCGGTCGCCTCGAAGCTGGCGCCGCGCACGGTGATGACCTTTTTCGCGTCGCCGCTCTGCACGGTCTGGATGGCGTTGCCGGCATAGATCGGCCGCTCGAAGGTGTCGGGACCGTCGACGCCGGTGATTTCGGAGATCACCATCACGTCGAGGAGGGCTGCGAGCCTCGGCGCCACGTTCTTGCCCGAGGTGGTGCCGGGGAAAAGGATGTGCTCGTAGTCGCCGGCCAGCCCCTGGACCAGTGCGGTCAGCGGCTCGGCCATGCGGTGGCCGTAGGCCTCGCCCTCGACGTGGATCACCTTGCCGACCCCGTCCAGCTTCGCCGCGGCCTCGGCCACGGCCTTGCAGTCCTGGCCGGCGACCAGAACGTGGATGTCGCCGCCGATCTTCTTCGCGGCGCTGACGGTCTTGGAGGTGGCGTCGTTCAGGGTGGCGTTGTCGTGCTTGGCGAGGATCAGGACGGCCATCAGAGCACTCCCGCTTCGGTCTTCAGCTTCTCGACCAGCTCGTCCACCGAGCCGACCTTCACGCCGGCCTTGCGGCTGGCGGGCTCGGTGGTCTTGACCACCTTCAGCCGCGGCGTCACGTCGACGCCGTAGTCGGCGGCGGTCTTTTCCTCGAGCGGCTTCTTCTTCGCCTTCATGATGTTGGGGAGGCTCGCGTAGCGCGGCTCGTTCAGCCGCAGGTCGACGGTGACGATCGCCGGCAGCCTGACGGCGATGGTCTGCAGGCCGCCATCGACCTCGCGGGTGACCGTGGCGCTGTCACCCTCGACGGCGAGCTTCGAGGCGAAGGTCGCCTGCGGCCAGCCGAGCAGTGCCGCCAGCATCTGGCCGGTCGCGTTCATGTCGTTGTCGATCGCCTGCTTGCCGGCGATCACCAGCCCCGCGCCTTCGGCGTCGATCACCGCCTTCAGGATCTTCGCCACCGCCAGCGGCTCGATGTCGTTCTGGACGTCGTCGGCGGCGACCACGAGGATCGCCCGGTCGGCGCCCATGGCGAGCGCGGTCCTGAGCGTCTCCTGCGACTGCTTCACGCCGATCGAGACCGCGATGACCTCCTCGGCGATGCCCTTTTCCTTGAGCCGGATCGCCTCCTCGACGGCGATCTCGTCGAACGGGTTCATGCTCATCTTGACGTTGGCGAGGTCGACGCCGCTGCCGTCGGCCTTGACCCGGACCTTGACGTTGTAGTCGATCACCCGCTTCACGGGCACCAGAACCTTCATGCGCGCATCCCCCGACTTCGCACCGGACCCTGCCGTCCGGGACGCTGGATTTCCAGTCGCCGGTCTAAGGACCGGGGGGTGGCCGCGCAACAGGAACTTCGCGTCAGGTGGATCAGATCGCCGGCGCGCGGTCCCAGAGCTCGACCAGCACCGCGGCGTAGAGCACGAAGCTCGCGGTGAACACGAAGACGTGCCAGATGGTGTTGTGGAACGGCAGCTTCTCCCAGAGGAAGAACACGACGCCCAGGGTGTAGAGGATACCCGCCGCCAGGATCAGCGCGTATCCCGCCGGCGTCAGCGCGTCGAACAGCGGCCCGCCGGTCACCGCGCCGAACCAGCCGAGCCCGAGGTAGAGCAGCAGGCTCGACCATTTCAGCCGCGCCGGGACGAACAGGATCATCGAGACGCAGGCGATCGCCGCGCCCCAGACGCCGGTCAGGAAGAAGCCGGCGTGCGTCCCGGTCAGCACCGCGAACGGCGTGTAGCTGCCGGCGATCTTGAGATAGATCGCCGACTGGTCGACCCGGCGCAGGAAGTCCTTCCAGGTCGGCAGCGGCGCGAGGTTGTAGACCGCCGAACAGGCGAACATCACGATCAGGCTGATGCCGTAGATGGTGGCGGCGACGACGGTGGTGCGATCCCCGAACCAGACAGCACTCAGGGTGACGAGAACCGGAACCGCCACCAGAGCGCAGAGCAGCCCGATGGCGTGGACCGCGCCGTCGCTCAGCAGCTCGGCGCGACTGTATACACTCGGCACGCGCTGACGCGTGTACATCGACCCAACTCCCCTCACGCGGGCAGGATCCCGCGCATCCCGATTCAATTCAAGCAAAATAGCGCTCGAATTGAAATGTCACAGGGGGCGGATGGTTAGCGCGCGCGACCGTGACCGGGTTCAGCGGGTGGCCCCAGGCACCCAGAGCACGTCGGCCCGGCCGCCGTCGTTGGCCGTCCGTCCGACCACGAACAGCCAGTCCGACAGCCGGTTGATATAGCGCACCGCCTCGGGGTTGATCGCCTCGGTCTCCGCCAGCGTGACCGCGTGGCGCTCCGCGCGGCGGCAGACGGTGCGGGCGAGATGCAGGTGCGCGGCGAGCGCGCTGCCGCCGGGCAGGATGAAGCTTCGGAGCGGCGCGAGGTCGGCGTTGAGCGCGTCGATCTCCGCCTCGAGCCGGTCGATCTGCGTCGCGATGATACGCAGCCGCGGATGCTCCGCGGCGGCATCGCCGGCGAAATCCGGGGTGCAGAGGTCGGCCCCGAGGTCGAAGAGGTCGTTCTGCACCCGGGCGATTCCCTCGGCGGCTTCTCCGTCCGCGTGCAGGCGGGCGAGACCGAGGGTGGCGTTGAGCTCGTCCACCGTGCCGTAAGCCACGACCCGGGCCACATTCTTCCGGACCCGCGACCCGTCGCCGAGCGCCGTCTCGCCGGCGTCGCCGGTGCGGGTGTAGATCTTGTTGAGCACGACCATCGGAAGCCTCCGTTCGCGGGGTTGACCGCCACCTAGACATCCTTGGCGGCGATGCAAGCGGAACCTGCGGCGCATCCGGGCCGTTGGCGGCGGAAAGGAGATTGCATGCAGCGGACCCGGGTGTCGCTTCTCGTTCTCGGAGCGACCTTGGTCGCAGCGCTGTTGCTGGCGCCGAACGTGCTGCTGATGATCTTCGCCGGCGCGCTGCTGGCAGTGTTCCTCAGGGCTGGTGGTGGTTGGATCGCGGCTAAGACCGGCATCCCCGGCGCGGCGGGCGTCGGGGCGTTCATCGTCGTCATCATCGCCGTCCTGACCGCGTTCGGGTTCCTCGTGGCCCCGCGTGTCGTCTCCGAGATCCAGACGCTGATCGACCGGGTTCCCGCCGCGATCGACGAGGTGCGCGGCTGGGTCGAGAGCCTGCCGTTCGGCGACCGGCTGATCGCGAAGATCGGGCCGGGGATGCTGAGCGGCCGGGGCGAGCTTGCCACCGGTGCCGCGACCGGTGCGGTGTCCTCGGTATTCGGCGTGGCCGGCAACACCGTCATCATCCTGTTCGTCGGCCTCTATGGCGCCCTCGATCCAACGCCCTACCGCAAGGCGTTGCTGGCGCTGCTGGCGCCGTCGCTGCGGCCGCGCGGGGCGGAGGTGATCGACGAATGCGTCGACACCCTGCGCCGCTGGGTGTTCGCCAAGCTCCTGACCATGGCGATCGTCGGCGTGCTGACCGGCATCGGCCTCTGGTTCGTCGGCATCCCGCTGCCGTTCGCGCTCGGCACCATCGCCGGGCTGCTGGCGTTCATCCCGAACCTCGGGCCGGTGCTGGCGCTGCTGCCGGGACTGCTGCTCGGGCTGGCCGAGGGCGGCAACGCGGTCTGGTGGGTGCTCGGCGTCTATCTCGGCGTGCAGACCCTGGAGAGCTATGCGATCACCCCGCTGCTGCAGCAATACAGCGTCGAGCTGCCGCCGGCGTTCATCCTCGCGACGCAGGTGCTGTTCGCCACCCTGTTCGGGCTGATCGGCCTCGCCCTCGCCACGCCGGTGGCGGCGCTCGGCCTGACCCTGACCCGGACGCTCTACGTGCGGGACACGCTCGAGGCGTCAAGCGGTTCTTAATCGCATTCGGGCCATGATCCCGGCCCGACGGGGGTGGGGACCATGGTCAGATCGAGCTATTGCGCCGGGCAACCGGGGGAGGCGCCGGGCTTGCGGCTCGCCGAACTGATCGGCGCGCTCAGCCACGCGCTCGACATGACCGAGGGCCAGCCACCGGGGCACTGCGTGCGCTGCTGCTGGATCGGGATCCACGTCGGGCGGGCGCTCGGGCTCGACCGGCGGGCGATGCCGGACCTCTACTACACGCTGCTCCTGAAGGATCTCGGCTGCTCGAGCAACGCCGCGCGGATCTGCGCGCTCTATCTGGCCGACGACATCGCCTTCAAGCGCGGCTTCAAGACGGTGGACGGCAGCCTCAGCGCGGCGCTGCGATTCGTGTTCGCCCAGACCGGGCTCGAATCCGGCCTCGCCGAGCGGATCCGGGCGATCGTCAACATCCTGCAGAACGGTGGCGAGATCACCCGCGAGTTGATCGAGACCCGCTGCCACCGCGGCGCGGACATCGCGGCGCGGATGCGGTTCTCGACCCGGGTGCAGGACGGCATCCGCAGCCTCGACGAGCACTGGAACGGCTCGGGCAAGCCGCAGGGCCTGAAGGGCACGACGGTCCCGGTCGGTGCGGGGATCGCGCTGCTGGCGCAGGTCGTCGACATCTTCCATACCGAGCAAGGACGGGACGCCGCCATCGCCGAAGCCAGGGCCCGCGCCGGCAGCTGGTTCGCGCCGGAGATCGTTGCGGCCTTTCTCGCGGCGCAGGCCGAGCCCGGCTTCTGGGAGGTGCTGGGCGGCGACACGGTCGAGGCGCGGGTGCTCGCGCTCGATCCGGCGATCGCGGCGGCGCCGGTCGACGAGACCTACCTCGACGAGATCGCCGCGGCGTTCGCCGACGTGGTCGACGCCAAGAGCTCGTTCACCGCCGACCATTCCCGCCGCGTCACGCTCTACGCCGACATGATCGCCGAGGAGATGGGCTTCGACGCCGCCCACCGCCGCTGGCTGCGGCGCGCGGGCCTGCTGCACGACATCGGCAAGCTCGCGGTCAGCAACCAGATCCTGGACAAGCCCGGCAAGCCCGACGACGCCGAGTGGCAGGCGATCCGCGCCCATCCGGTGCACGGCGAGGCGATCCTGCGCCGGGTGGCGGCATTTCACGACATCGCGCCGCTCGCCGGCGGACACCACGAACGGCTGGACGGCCGGGGCTATCCGCGGGGCCTTAAGGACGAGGAGATCTGCCTCGAGACCCGGATCCTGACGGTCGCGGACGTGTTCGACGCGCTGTCGGCCGACCGGCCCTATCGCGCCGCCATGCCGATCGCCGACGCGCTGGCGATCCTCGACAAGGACACCGGCGCCGCCTTCGACGCCGACTGCGTGGCAGCACTCAAGCGCGGACTGGCGCGGCTGACCGGCACGGTGGAGGCGCGCGCGGCTGGCGTCTGAGGCCCCGTGTCAGCCCTGCTTCGCGAAGTAGACGAACACCACGATCAGGATCACGGCGATGAACTGGGCAAGCAGGCGCAGCCGCATGATCTTGTTGGCGTACTTCCGGTTGAAGTCGCCGCCGCGCGCGAAGCCGCCCACGCCGACCATCAGCACCACCAGCACCAGCAGGCAGGCGATGGCGGCGACGATGAACAGCGGGTCGTGTCTCATGGCATCCTGCGACGGCTTCCCCGGCACCTAGCCGAATCCGCGCACAATGCAAGCGCCGCGACAGCATCGGCTGGATCGGACCGCGCGATTCGGGTATGATGAGCGTATTGCGAGCGACCTTTTTCAGGCCTGACATTGGGTGATTGCGAATGAAATACGCCATGACATGGAAGCGAAAGCGCCACGGCACCACGGCGCAGTTCCAGGCGGCGGAGCGCCGGGTGCTGGCGCTGATGCAAGCCTGGCGCCGGCCGGACGGGGTGCGGATCCACCAGTTCGTCGTGCGGGCCGGCGAGAGCGGCGGCTACGCGATCTTCGAGACCGACGACATCGGCCAGGTCGAGGAGGCGACCCGGGTGTTCGCCGACTTCAACTTCCACATCGACCCGGTGCTCGACATCGACGCGGCGCTCGCCGGCGTCGGCGTGACCGTCGAGTGGCGCGACGCGGTGGTCTGACGCCTCAGCGCCGGCGCAACACCGCATCGAGCGCCCGCGTCGACAGCAACCGGCGCAGCATCGCCGCGCCCTTGGCGGGGACCGTCACCCGGTAGCGCGGCGCCGGCCGTGGGGCCTCGAGCGCCCGGACGAGCGTCGCCGTCACTGCAGAGGGCGGCACCTCGAACCGGTCGCGGGCCGGATTCTCGGCGTAGAGCCGCCGCATCAGCCCGCCCTCGTAGGCGGTCCGGTGCGCCGAGCCGCGCCAGTCGATGTGCCGCTCGAAGTGCACCACGGCGTTGCGCCGGAACGCGGTGGCGACCGGACCCGGCTCGATCAGCACCACGGCGATGCCGCTGCCGGCGAGTTCCAGCCGCAGCGCATCGGTGATCCCCTCGAGCGCGAACTTGCTCGCGACGTAGGCGCCGCGCCACGGCGCCGCCACCAGCCCGAGCACCGAGGAGATCATCACCACCCGCCCGCTCCCGGCGGACCGCATCGCCGGCAACAGCCGGTTGGTCAGATCCACCTGCCCGAAAAGGTTGGTCTCGAAGATCTCGCGCAGCGCCGCGCGCGGCAGATCCTCCACCGCGCCAGGGATCGCGAAGGCGCCGTTGTTGACCAGCGCGTCGAGCCGGCCGCCGGTGCGGCCGAGTGCCTCCGCGGCGGCGGCCGCGAGCCCCGCCTCGTCCGCGAGATCGAGCGGAAAGCTCTCCAGCCCCTCCGCGGTCAGCCGCGCGCAGTCCGCGGGCTTGCGGCAGGTCGCGAGCACCCGCCAGCCGCGCGCGTGCAGCGTCCGCGCCGCGTCGAGGCCGATCCCCGACGAGCAACCGGTGATCAGGATGGTCCGCCCTTTCATCCGCGCTGCCGTAGCGGTCCCGCCCTTCGCCGTAAAGGGCCGCCACCGGCTTTCCGCTGGACCGCCGCGCGCCGCGGCGCTACACCACATCTATGGCTGACGAGACTGACGAGCGCGACATACCCGCAGGTGGCGTGACCTTCGAACCGCTCGCCCAGGCGCTGGGCGAGCGCTACCTCACCTATGCGCTTTCGACCATCATGCACCGCGCGCTGCCCGACGCCCGCGACGGTCTGAAGCCGGTGCACCGCCGCATCCTCTACGCCATGCGCGGGCTGAGGCTCGACCCGACCAGCGCGTTCCGCAAGTGCGCCAAGATCGTCGGTGAGGTGATGGGCAACTATCACCCGCACGGCGATCAGGCGATCTACGACGCGCTGGCGCGTCTGGCGCAGGACTTCAACGTCCGCTATCCGCTGGTCGACGGGCAGGGCAATTTCGGCAACATCGACGGCGACAATCCGGCGGCGCAGCGCTACACCGAGGCCCGGCTGACCGCGGCGGCCGCCGCGCTGATGGAGGGGCTGGCCGAGGACGCGGTCGATTTCCGCGACAACTACGACGGCTCGGAGACCGAGCCGGTGGTGCTGCCGGCGGCGTTCCCGAACCTGCTCGCCAACGGCTCGAGCGGCATCGCCGTGGGCATGGCGACCAACATCCCGCCACACAACATCGACGAACTGTGCAACGCCTGCCTGCACCTGATCAAGGCGCCGAACGCGCGGGACGAGACGCTGCTCGACTTCGTGCAGGGGCCGGACTTTCCGACCGGCGGCATCATCGTCGAGCCGCGCGCCACCATCAAGGAGACCTACCGCACCGGGCGCGGCAGCTTCCGGCTGCGGGCGCGCTGGACCAAGGAGGACCTCGGCCACGGCACCTGGCAGATCGTCGTCACCGAGATCCCCTACCAGGTGCAGAAGGGCAAGCTGATCGAGCGGCTGGCCGAGGTCATCAACGCCAAGAAGGTGCCGCTTCTCGCCGACGTGCGGGACGAGAGCGCGGAAGACGTCCGCATCGTGCTCGAGCCGCGCTCGCGCTCCGTCGACCCCAGTTTGCTGATGGAGATGCTGTTCCGGGCCAGCGACCTCGAGACCCGCTTCGCGATGAACATGAACGTGCTGATCGACGGCCGCACGCCGATGGTCTCGACTCTGAAGGAGGTGCTCCGCGCGTTTCTCGACCACCGCCGCAACGTGCTGCTGCGCCGGTCGCGGTTCCGCCTCGACAAGATCGACGCGCGCCTCGAAGTGCTGGAAGGGCTGCTCGTCGCCTATCTCAACCTCGACCGGGTGATCGAGATCATCAGGCAAGAGGACGACCCCAAGGCGGTGATGATCGCCGAGTTCAGCCTCTCCGACGTGCAGGCCGAGGCGATCCTCAACATGCGGCTGCGCAACCTGCGCAAGCTCGAGGAGATGGAGATCCGCACCGAGCGCGACGCGCTGACCGTCGAGCGGACGGGGCTCGTCGCGCTGCTGGCCGACGAAGGCGCGCAGTGGGCGAGGATCGCCGAGCAGATCCGCGAGGCGCGCAAGGCGTTCGGCAAGGACGCGCCGGGCGGCGCGCGGCGCACCACGTTCGATGATGCGCCGGACGTCGAGGAGGTTTCCTACGAGGCGATGATCGAGCGCGAGCCTGTCACCGTGGTCTGCTCCGAGATGGGCTGGATCCGGGCGATGAAGGGACACCTCGATCCGTCCGCCGAGATCAAGTTCAAGGACGGCGACGGCCCGCGGTTCTTCCTGCACGCCGAGACCACCGACCGGCTGCTGATGTTCGCTTCCAACGGGCGGATGTACACCCTCGCCTGCGCCAGCCTGCCGGGCGGCCGGGGCATGGGCGAGCCGGTGCGGCTGATGCTCGACCTGCCGAACGAGGCGCAGACCCTGGCGCTGTTGGTCCACGTCCCGGGCGGCAGGCTGCTGGTGGCGTCGGAGGCCGGCGACGGCTTCATCCTGCCCGAGGACGAGGCGGTGGCGCAGACCCGCGGCGGCCGGCAGGTGCTGAACCTGAAGGACAAGGTCTCCGCCCGCGTCTGCCGGCCCGTCGCCGGCGACCACGTCGCCTGCGTCGGCGAGAACCGCAAGGTGCTGGTGTTCGCCGCCGCCGAACTGCCCGAGATGGGCCGCGGCAAGGGCGTCCGGCTGCAACGCTACAAGGACGGCGGCCTCGCCGACGCCGTCACCTTCACCCTCGCCGACGGGCTGTCGTGGAAGGATCCGGCCGGCCGCACCCGCACCGTGACCGCCGACGACCTCGGCGAATGGATCGGCGCCCGCGCCTCCGCCGGCCGCATGGCTCCGCGCGGCTTTCCCCGCGAAAACCGGTTCGGCTGAGCGGTTTTACGCCGGCCTCGCCAAGACCTGCGACGGATTCGCACAGACTGCGCGTTAAGCATTCCGAGACGGGACGCGGAACGGTCTTCCGATCCCGGAGTATTACGAGTTGCTGCGCGGAAGCTTGACCGCGGGGGGAGGAAAGAAAGATGCGGACCTTTACTGCAACCTTGGCGCTCGTCGCCATGCTCGGTGCCCAGACGGCGTCGGCGGAACAGGGGATCGAGGCGCTTCGCAAGGCAATCGACGAGCACCTGGCGCAGAGCAGCGACGCCGACACCGCGAGCGCCGACAAGCCGATCCGGTTCACCGACGACGAGCTCGACACGCTGCTCGCGCCGGTCGCGCTCTATCCCGACGCACTGCTCGCGCAGGTGCTGGTAGCCGCGACCTTCCCCGACCAGATCACCAGCGCCTCGAAGCTGATCGACGAGAGCGAAACGCTGAGCGAGGACGAGCTGGCCGCGCGGCTGGAGGACGACGATTGGGATCCGAGCGTGCTGGTGCTCACCTCCGGGTTTCCCACCGTCGTTCAGCGGATGGCGGAGAACATCGACGATACGACGGACCTCGGCGACGCGATGCTGCAGCAGGACGAGGACGTGCTGTCCTCGGTGCAGCGGCTGCGCGAAGAGGCGCTGAAGACAGGCTACCTCGCCGACAACGAGGCGCAGGTGGTGACGAAGGAAGACGACAAGATCGCGATCCAGCCGAAGGATCCGCAGGTCGTCTACGTCCCGAGCTACAATCCCGAGACCGTCTACAGCAGTGCGCCCACGGCCTCGCCCTACATCGAGCAGCCGCAGAGCGGCGGCGGGCTGCTGTCCAATCCGCTGACCGCCGGCGCGATCGCCTTCGGCGGCGCGTTGCTGGTGCAGGAGCTGTTCGGAAACAACAACGACGACAACAACGACGACGGCTGGGATGACTACTGGCACCAGTCGCGGCCGATCGACTGGCAGGACCGGCAGGTCTATGCCCGCCCGCGCTGGGCCTGGGACGGCAATGACCAGCGGCGGTCGTGGGCCGACGAGCGCGACCGCTACTGGGATCCGCAGCGCAACCGCTGGAACCGGGAGGGGAGCGAAGCGCGCTGGAATTATGACAGCCAGCGCCGCGATACCCTCGGCTGGATGGTGGTCAACGATCCCGACGGCCGCGGCAAGCCGCGGGTGCGGGCGATCCGCTACGACAACGACTGGAGCGACCAGCGCGCCCGCCAGCAGGCCGCCCGCGCCGCGGCCGAGCGCCGCGAGGAACGGCTGCAGGAGGCCCGCCGGGAGGACCGCGTCGCGGAGCGCCGCGCCGAGCAACGCCGCGAGGACCGGCTTGCCGAGGAACGTCGCCAGCGCCGCCTCGAGGCGGCGAGGAACGAGGCACGCGACGAGCGCAAGGCCGACGAGCGAAAGGCGGATCGGGCCGCGCAGCGTCAGAAGCAGCAGGCCCAGGAGGCGCGGCAGGAAGAGCGGGCCAGGGAGGAGCGCCAGCAGGAACGTCAGCAGGCCGCCCGGCGGCAGGAGCGCCAGGACGCGCAGAAGGCCAAGGCCGAGGAGGATCGCAAGGCCGCTGCGAAGAACGAGAACGCGAAGCAGAGCGGCAGCGACGATGCGGCCAAGCGACGCGCCGCCGCCGAGAAGAAGGCGTCCGACGACAAGAAGGCGGCCGACGCGAAGAAGGCGGCCGACCGCAGCAAGGCAGCCCAGCGCAAGAAGGAGGCGGAGGCAAGGAGCGCCGCCGACCAGAAGAGGGACGACGACGCGAAGAAGGCGTCCGCCGCCGCCGCGCAGCAGAAGGCGGACCAGGACAACGCCAAGAAGCCCAAGGCGGATCAGAAAAAGAAGAAGAAGAAGGCCGACTGCGATGACAAGGGCAAGAACTGCGGCAAGTAGGGAGGGTTCGCCCCCCGGCCCGGCCGCGTCAGAATGCGGCCGGCTGGGCGGATCGGGCCATGTGGTCGAGCACGCCGTTGACGAACTTGGCCTCCTTGCCGTCCGGATAGAACGCCTTGGCGACCTCCAGATATTCGGTGATCGTCACCTTCGGCGGCGTGTCCGTGGCGACGAGTTCGGCGCCCGCCGCTCGGAACAGCGCCCGCAGCGTCGGGTCGATCCGCTCGATCGGCCAGCGCGCCACCAGCGCCTGATGGGTCAGCTGATCGACACGCGCCTGGCTCTCGACCGCCGCGCGGACCAGCGCGCGGAAGTGCGGCAGGTCCGGCTCGGCATAGGTGTCGCCGTCGATCTCCGCCCCCAGCCGATGGGTCTCGAACTCCTCGAGCACCGCGTCGAGCCCGGCGTCGGCCGCTTCCATCTGGAACAGCGCCTGCACGGCGTAGAACCGCGCGGCGGAGCGCATGCGGCGCGCCTGCGCGGCCGTGGTCCGCGGCTTGTCGCTCATTCCCGGGCCTCCGCCACCCGGAAGCTGCCTTCGGGCAGCGGCCGCGACGGCGGCGCGAACCGGCGCTTGAGCGCGATCAGGTGCAATGCCGCGTCCGCCGCTCCGCCACCCTTGTCCTGCCCGTCCGGATCAGCGCGTAGCGCGGCCTGAGCATGGTTCTCGACCGTCAGGATGCCGTTGCCGATGCACAGGGAGTCGAGCCCGAGCAGCATCAGCCCCCGCGAGGAGTCGGCGCACACCGTCTCGTAGTGCGTGGTCTCGCCGCGGATCACGCAGCCGAGCGCGACGAAGCCGTCGAATGCGTCCGACCGGCCGGCGAGCCCGATCGCGGTCGGAACCTCGAGCGCGCCCGGCACCTCGACCGTCTCGTGCGTCACGCCGGCCGCGTCCAGCGCCGCCCGCGCGCCCGCAAGCAACGCGTCGGCGATGTCGCGGTAGAACGGCGCCACCACGATCAGCACCCGGGTCGGGCGCTCGAAGCGCGGGCGCGGCAGGGCGGAATGGGTCTCCACGACGTCAGCCCTCCGTGCCGGGGATCGGGCGCGTGCCGGCGATCGACAGCCCGTAGCCCTCGAGGCCGACCGGGCGCGGGTTCGGCGAATTGGTCAGCAGCACCAACTCGCGCAGGCCGAGCGCGTTGAGGATCTGCGCGCCGATGCCGTACTGCCGCAGCCGGTTCGGCGAAACGTGGTCGCCGATCTCCAGCTTCGCGCCCATGTCGCGCAGCAGCACGACGACCCCGCGCCCCTCCGACGCGATCGCCCGCATCGCCCCGCGCAGCTGATGGCTGCGCCCGGAGTGGATGCCGAGCATGTCCTCGAGCGGGTTCATCGCGTGCATCCGCACCAGCACCGGCTCGGGCGCTGTCAGATCCCCCTTCGACAGCACGATGTGCTCGCCGCCGCCGGCGGTGTCGGTGAACACCCGCATCTGCCAGGCGCCGCCGTACTCGGAGGTCACCGTCTCGACCGCGGTCTCGCGCACCAGGTTGTCGTGGCGCCGGCGGTAGGCGATGAGATCCGAGATGGTGCCGATCTTCAGGCCGTGGCGCTGGGCGATCGCCACCAGATCGGGCAGCCGCGCCATAGTCCCGTCCTCGTTCATGATCTCGCAGATCACGCCCGACGGGTTCAGCCCCGCGAGCCGGGCGATGTCGACCGCCGCCTCGGTATGGCCCGCGCGCACCAGCACGCCGCCCTCGCGTGCCCGGAGCGGGAACACGTGCCCCGGCGTCGCGATGTCCTGCGCGCCCCGTGCGCGGATCGATCGCCACCGCCACGGTGCGCGCCCGGTCGTGGGCCGAGATGCCGGTCGTCACCCCCTCGCGCGCCTCGATCGACACGGTGAAGGCGGTCTCGTGCCGCGAGGAGTTGGAGGCGGCCATCATTGGCAACCCGAGGGCGTCCAGCCGGTCGCCCGGCAGCGTCAGGCAGATCAGCCCGCGCCCGTGGGTCGCCATGAAGTTGATCGCGTTCGGGGTGCACATCTGCGCCGGGATCACCAGGTCGCCCTCGTTCTCCCGGTCCTCGTGGTCGACGAGGATGAACATCCGGCCATTGCGCGCGTCCTCGATGATCTCATCGACCGAGGAGATCGCGTCGGCGTAGTCGGGCTGGAGCGGCGAGGGCATGCGGGGACACTTGCGGTTTTGCGTGCGGCGCATCTAGCGCAGCCCCGCCCGGAAGACCAGAGCAGGCGATCACGCGGTCGGAGGGAAGAACCGCTCCGCGCCGAGGTAGCCGCCGAGGCGCGCCGTCTCGCACCACTCCCGCTCAGTCCAGGTGTCTCCGACCAGCACCACGTCGCCCGGCGCCAGCCCCGGCGGCAGCGCCGCCAGCACTTCGGCGCGGATCCGTCGCCACGGCGCGGTGAAGGGCGGCGCCGGCGCGGCCGGATCGAAGCGGATGCCGTGGTCGGCCTCGAGCGCGATCGCGAGTCTGGCGGCATCGAGCGGCGGCTGGGCGAGCAGCGCCCGCCCGACGTTGCGGGCCGCAGCGAGCCGGGCGGCGCGATCGGCGGGGAGCCGGTCCTGGGGCCGGAGCAGCCGCAGCGCGTTCGACGAGAACAGGAACGCCACGACATCGCGCCCGGAGGCGGCCCGCACCGAGGCATAGGTCCGGTAGTCGAGCCCGATCTCGGCGGCGCGCTTCACCCGGAGCCGGATCACCTCGAGCGGCAGGTGCGGCAGCAGCTCGGCCCGGGCCACGCTCCAGCAGTGCCGCCGCCAGCCGACGCCGGCATCCATCGCCGGCCCGCGGTTGTGGCCGATCCCCGGGGTCATGCGGCGGCATAGTCGCTCAGCCGCGCCACGTAGCGGGCGAGCGTGTCGATCTCGAGGTTCACGAGGTCGCCGGGTCGAACCTGCCCCCAGGTGGTGTGGGTGCGGGTGTGCGGAATGATGTTGACGCCGAAACGCGCGCCCTCGACCTCGTTCACCGTCAGGGAGGTGCCGTTCAGCGCCACCGACCCCTTTGGGGCGATGAACCGGGCGAGCGCGTCCGGCGCCTGGAACACCATACGGACGCTGTCGCCCTCGTCCTCGACGCCGACCACCTCGGCCAGACCATCGACATGACCCGAGACGATGTGGCCGCCGAGCTCGTCCCCGAGCCGCAGCGCCCGCTCGAGGTTGACCCGCGACCCCGGCGACCAGCCGCCGGCGTTGCGGCGGATGTTGCTGCGCGCCAGCGTCTCGGCCGAGACGTCGACCTCGAACCAGGCGCCCTCGCCGTCCGGTCCGCGGTCGACCACCGTCAGGCACACGCCGTCGCAGGCGATCGAGGCGCCGATCGCGATGCCGTCCGACGGATAGCCGGAGCGGATCCGCGCCCGCAGATCGCCCCGGTCCTCGAGCCGCACCACCGTGCCCATGTCGCTGACGATGCCGGTAAACATCGGCCGACCTCCCAAGCATCCCGAACCGGTCGTAGCGCGCGCAACGACCCTCAGGCAAGCCCGGCCGTTCGGTTTCCCCGCCGCGCCGGTCCGGGCGGGACGAGGGACGGTCGCTTGCGTGCCCCCACGGCATCCTCGCTCGCCCGGCCAGGGATCTTGCGGCTGGCCTCTCGCCGTGAATATCGCTAGAATTCGCGACAAAAGCCGACGAACAATGGCAGTGAGGCAATCGATGCAGGCTCCGCGGTTCGCGACGTTCGCGCACGCGCTCGCTCTCGTGGCGGCGCTGGCGAGTTGCAATACGCTGCCACGGTCAGGTCCGACCGCCCGCGACATCAGGTCCGGTGCCGACGAAGCCGCGCTCGGGATGCACATCGTCACGGTGACGCCGGCGGTCGCCGCAGCGTCGCGCTCGGTCGAAACCCTCGGGTTCAGCGCCGCCTTCATCGATGCCGGAACCGTGTCGCCCGACACCATCAGTCCCGGAGACACGGTGTCGGTCCGGGTCTGGGAAAACGTCGACACCGGGCTGCTCGCCGGGGTCGGACAGAAGGCGACCAATCTCGAGGCGATCCCGGTCGACCAGTCCGGCAAGATCTTCATCCCCTACGCTGGGAATATCCAGGCCGCCGGACGCACGCCGGACCAGCTCCGCTCGGAGATCACCGCAAGCCTGGAGGCGCAGACCCCCGACCCGCAGGTCGAGGTGCGCCGCGTCGCCGGCGACGGCGCCACGGTCAGCGTGATGGGTGGGGTGAACACGCCGGGGATCTACCCGATCGAGGCCCCGACGCGGCGCCTGTCGGCGATGCTCGCCCGCGCCGGCGGGGTCGCGGTGGTCCCCGACATCGCCCAGGTCAAGATCGAGCGCGGTGGCCGCACCGGGCGCATCTGGCTGCAGGATCTCTACGACAACCCGGCGCTCGACGTGGCGCTGCGCCCGGACGACCGGGTGATCGTCGAGCAGGACCGCCGCTCGTTCACCGCCCTCGGCGCAACCGAGGGACAGGCGCGGGTGCCCTTCAACAAGCGCGACATGACCGCGATCGAGGCGATCGCCTCGGCCGGTGGTCTCGACACCCGTTCTGCCGACCCGACCGGGGTCTTCGTGTTCCGCGACGAGTCCGCCGAGGTCGCCAACCGCGTGCTCGGCCGCAACGATCTCGTCGGGCCGCAACGGATGGCCTACCTGCTCGACCTGACCGAGCCGTCCGGCCTGTTCTCCGCCCGCGAGTTCATCATTCGCGACGAGGACACCATCTACATCACCGAGGCGCCGCTCGCCTCCTGGGCGCGGCTGCTGGCCGTGCTGGTCACGGTCGGGGCGGTGACGAGAGCGGTCTCGACCGTCGCGAAGTGAGGCCGGCGGAAACGCCGACGCCGGCCGATAACGCCAATCCGCGATCGATTTTCGAAAACCTTTCCGGAGATTGGCGCGACAATTAACCCTCCGTTAATGTTACGAATATTTTGTCTAGGCACGGGTTCGACCGCGCCAAGGGCCGGTCCGACCCGTTTCTGAACCGCCTGACGGAAGCGCAGGCAGAGCAAGGGTGGTCGGATTGAGCTGGCTCGTGGATGTGGACTTCAGAAGAAGCGCGTTGCACGGAATGGGCGTATTTGCGGACAAGCCGATCGCCGCCGGCACCCGCATCTGGCAGGTTGACCGGTCGATGCACGTGGCCGATGCGGCAACGCTTGCGGCACTCCGTCCGGCTGACCTGCGCCTCGCGCTGCATGGCGGCTACCTGCACAAGCCGTCGGATTTGTTCCTGTGGTACTCCGACGGCATGCAGTTCATGAACCACCGGCCCGCGCCCGGGGCCAACATCGGCCTCGGCTTCTGGCCGAAGCTCGAGGAAGACCACACGATCGCCCTGCGCGACATCGCCGCCGGCGAGGAGCTGTTCGAGGACTACGGTTTCTGGTCGGATTGCGGCATCCGCCCGGATCACTGGCTCTACGCGCTCTACCGCGACTACTGCCCCGAGCACCTGAGCTTTCTCACCGAACTCGAGACCGCGCGCCGCGCGGCGTGACGGCAGGCCCTCGCCGGCGGGCCGCGTCACAAGGCCACGGCTGAATCGCTTATCGGGAGCGCCGCCTTTCGAGCCGGCAGGAGCGAGGCACTGCCTCGCGCCGGTTCGTCGGCTGGAGCGCTTTGAGCGCGGAGGCCGACGGGGGGTGCAGCCGGGACCGTCTCAAATCCGCGGGGTGACCGCGGCACCGTTGCGCCAGACGGGGGGGCGGCGACGCAATCAGACGAACGCGGGGTCAACCGAGCAGGCGCTTCATCATCGCCAGCAGGTCGTCGAGCACGATCGGCTTGGCGAGCACCGCGGCGAACCCGGCCTCCTGGCAAGCCGCGTGCACGTCCGGACCGGCGTTGGCGGTGACAGCCACCATCACCGGCGCGGCGCCATCGCTCGCCGCGCGGATCGCCGAAGCCGTCGCGAACCCGTCGAGGGTCGGCATCTGCAGGTCCATCAGGATCAGGCCCGGCCGGTGCCGGGCGCTGAGCGCGATGCCGTCCCGGCCGTTCGAGGCGGTCATCGGGTCATAGCCGTTCTTGGTCAGCATCGCCCGCAGGATCATCGCGTTGACCGCGTTGTCGTCGACGATGAGGATCGTTGCCGCGCCGACCGGCGGCGCGGCGCAGGGAATCGACGGGGGCGGTTCAGGCCGCATCGCGCGCTTCCTCCGCGTCGATCGGGCCGAACCGGGCGGTCATCGTGAAGGTCGAGCCGGCGCCGGGGACGCTGACGACGGTGATGTCGCCGCCCATCAGGCGCGACAGGCTCTGGCTGATGGCGAGCCCGAGCCCGGTGCCTTCGCTCGCGCGCGTCAGCGACCCGTCGACCTGATAGAAGCGCTCGAAGATCCGCGGCAGCGCCTCCTCGGGAATGCCGCGGCCGGTATCGCTCACCCGGACCGTCACCGTCACCTCGTCCGCGCCGCGATCCGCCACGGCCATCAGTGAGGTGCGTCCGCGGTCGGTGAACTTCACCGCGTTGCCGAGCAGGTTGGTGACGATCTGCCGGAAGGCGTTGGCGTCGCCCTGAACCGCCAGATCCCCGAGCCCGGCCCAGTCCACGTCGAGCGCGATCCCCTTGCCGTTGGCGGCGACCCGGATCATCTCGGTCACGTCGCGCAGGATCGCGGCCGGACGGAACGGCTCTTCCGCCAGCCGGCGGTTGCCGCTTTCGATCCGGCTGAAGTCGAGCAGGTCGGAAATCAGCGCCATCTGCGCGTTGGCGGAACTGAACAGCACGCTGACGAGCTCGTGCTGCTCGGCGTCGAGCTCGGTGGTCTGCAGCAGCTGCGCCACCCCGAGGATGCCGTTCATCGGCGTGCGGAGCTCGTGGCTGACGTTGGAGAGGAACTCTGTCTTGCTGCGATCGGCGGCCTTGGCATCGTGCAGCGCCTGCTCGAGCCGCCGCGCCGATCGCACGGAGTAGGCCGAACTGAACCCGCTGATCATCGCCACGATCAGCAGCGCGCCGCCGAGCGGCAGGGCCACCTGGCGCAGGATGCTCGCCCCGGGCCGCGGCGGGGTCCAGACCACGTATTGCACGACGTTTCCGGCGTAGTCGATCAGCGGGATCGAGGCCTGCCCCGGCCCCGGGGCATCGGCGAGCGTCAGCCCGTCCACCAGGAGGTTCTGGCCGATCTGATGCAGGCGTTGCTCGGACAGCCGCAGGCCGTGGACCTGCCGTGGCAGCGCCGCGGGGTCGACGTCCTCGGGGATGCCATCGACCGGCCGCACCCGCGCGACGGAAAACGCCCAGGGAACACCCTCGAACTCGGCCAGAAGCGTGCGGGCCGCGCCGTCCTCGTTTTCGGTGCCGTCGAGGAGGTGCAGGATCGACTCGAGCAGGGGCGGCGGCAGGAGTCCGACCTCGCCGGCCACCGGCGAGCCGGCGCGCCAGCCGAACGCCTCCGCCGGATCGTCGCCCACGAACACGATCAGGTCGAGCGTGCCGATCTCGCCGGCCGCATTGCCGATGTTGCTGTAGAGCCAGGTCCGATCGTCCGCGGTCACGGCGCCGTAGGCCTCGTCCCAGATCGAGTAGTCGCGCACCAGGGTCATCAGCCGGGTGCGGAACGAGGCGATGCCGCTGCGCACCAGGTTCTCCGACGACTCCAGGGCCAGCCTGTTGTGCTCGCGCGAGATCCAGAGCACGCTCGACAGCACGAGGAAGATCAGGATCAGGACGCCTGCGAAGTGAAGCGCCACGAGTCGATGCGACAACCGCAACGCGCGGTCGCGCTCTGCCGGAACTTCAGGGCTTCGCGTCATGCATCCATCCAGCTCCAGCGGCCGGCGCCCGGTCCGCCGACGGGCTCATAGGAATCACTCAACCAGCGCGACGTATCAGCTTCGACCGGCTAACGAATAGGTGGACGGCGCGCGTCTGTCGATAGCCAACCTGCGGTTGAATGATAATAATCGCCTTCACGCGACACGGGCGCCCCCCGCCGCGGATCCTTGCCGGTGCCGAAGCGCCTCAGCCCCTCCGACGCCACCGGCTCCGCATGTCGGGACCGACGGCCGAGGTATCGAGCAGCCGGAACCGCGGTGCCAGCTGCAGCGCCGCCACCTCGAGCGCGCCGATCGACGGGATCGCCTCGTCGCCGAGCACCAGCCCGGCGGTGTAGCAGACGACATCGTCGACCAGATCGGCGTGGATCAGCGCCGCGGCCAGCCGCCCGCCGCCCTCGCAGAGGATCCGGGTGAGGCCGCGCTCGCCGAGCCGCTGCAGCATCGCCGACAGGTCGAGCTGCCCGTCGCTCTGCAGCCCGACCTCGATCAGCTCCGCGCCGGTCTCGAGCCAGGCGTCCCGCCGCGACGGTTCGCACTCCGGGTCGTGACAAATCCAGAGCGGCACCTCGCCGGCCGTCCGCGCCAGATGGCCGTCCCGGGGCAGCGACAACGTCCCGCTCACCACCACGCGCACCGGCCTTGCGTCGTCCATCCCCAGCCCGCGCACGTCGAGCTTCGGATCGTCGCTTCGCGCCGTCCCGGCGCCGACCATCACCGCGTCCGATTGCGCCCGCATCAGGTGCACCTCCGAACGCGCGCGCGGTCCGGTGATCCAGCGGCTTTCGCCGGTGCCGGTGGCGATGCGGCCGTCGATCGAGGCGGCGAGCTTGAGGGTCACCAAGGGACGGCCGGCAGTGACGCGCTTCAGGAAGCCCCGGTTTACCGCCACCGCTTCCGAGGCGAGGCAGCCGACCTCGACCGGCACGCCGGCCGCGCGCAGCATCTCCACTCCGCGTCCGTTCACCCGAGGGTCGGGATCCTCGGTCGCCACCACGACGCGTCCGACCCCGGCCGCCAGCAGCGCGTCGGTGCAGGGGGGCGTCCCGCCGGTATGCGAACAGGGCTCGAGCGTGACATAGACCGTCGCCCCACGCGCCCGCGCGCCCGCCTGCGCCAGCGCCTCGGTCTCGGCATGGGGCCGGCCGCCGTTCGCCGTGTGCCCGCGCCCGACCACGCGTCCGTCCGCGACGACGATGCAGCCCACCGCCGGGTTGGGCCAGACCCGTCCGAGCCCGCGTCGCGACAGCCCGAGGGCCGCGCGCATCCAGCCCGCATCCCCGGGGTCGGCGGTCATGGGATCAGTCGTCCTGGCCGACCGGAACCGGACGCAATTCGGAGACGAAATCCTCGAAGTCGTCCGCCGCCTGGAAGTTCTTGTAGACGCTGGCGAAGCGCACGTAGGCGACGGTATCGATCCGCGCCAGAGTCTCCATGACGATCGCGCCGATGGTGTCGCTCGGGATGTCGGTCTCGCCCATCGATTCGAGGCGCCGGACGATCCCCGAGATCATCTGGTCGAGCCGCTCGGCCTCGATCGGGCGCTTCTGCATGGCGATGCGGATCGAACGCTCGAGCTTGTCCCGGTCGAACGGTTCGCGCTTGTTGTTCTTCTTGATCACCACCAGATCGCGCAGCTGCACCCGCTCGTAGGTGGTGAACCGTCCTCCGCAGGCCGGACAGAACCGCCGCCGGCGGATCGATACGTGGTCCTCGGCCGGGCGGCTGTCCTTCACCTGTGTGTCGATATTGCCGCAGAACGGACAGCGCATGCCATCTCCTCGGGTGGTCGCTGACAGACTGCCAGGTACTATAGGGGGCGATCAACAGCTTGGGTAGATGCAAGTTGACTCCACTAGATCGGCCTGATGCGCTAGTCGTTTTCCCCAAGGTAGTAACGCAGGACGAGCGGCCACTGATCCGAGGCCAGTTCCTCGAGCAGCGCCCGGTTGATCGCCTCGCGGTAGGGCGAGCCCGGCGGCAAGACGATGGCGTAGTCCTCCGGCGAGAACCGCAGCGGCGCGATCGCGACTCCGACCACCGTCTCGCGCGTCCATTCCAGGATCGGTTCGTCATGGACGAATGCGTCGATATCGTTGGCGGTCAGTGCCTTCAGACCGCTCACCACATCCGGATAGCTTGTCGGACGCGCCCCGATTGCCTTGAGCGCCACCCGGGACGAGCTGTCGGCGACGTTGCCGACCCGCACCCTGGCGAGGTCCGAGATCGCACTCACGCGACTGACGATCCGTTCCGCCGTCAGCGTCGCGGATAGCTGCGCGGTCACCAGCGAGATCAGGATCACCGCGCTGAACATCCAGAGCACGCCGAGAAGCCGGCCCGCCAAGGTGATCGGCGCCTTGTCGCCATAGCCGACCGTGGTCATCGTGACGGCCGCCCACCAGAACCCGCTGAGAAGGCCCCGCGCGGGCCGGCTCTCGAACTGCTCCGGATTGCGGCGCCGTTCCGCGATCCAGACCATCGCCCCGACCGCGAACAGCAGCAGCAGCAGCATGCCGAGGGTGGCGAGAAACGTCCGCGAGCCGAGCGCGTCGATGACCGCGAGGAAGGTCGCCCGCTGCACGGCGGAAATCGCCACGCCGAGCCCGCTGTGGTAGTAGGGATTGGAGAAGTCGATGACGTTCTCGCGCTCCGCGGTCACGCTCATCGCCGCGATCGAGGCGTCGAGCCGGCCGGACGCGACCCCGTCGACCATCTCCAGGAGGCTCACCTCCTTCAACTCGTAGCTGAACCCGAGCCGCTTCGAGATCCGGTCCAGCAGGTCGATGCTGATGCCTTCCCACCGCCCGTCGGCCGTCTTCATCGCGAAGGGCGGCGCCTCGCGGGTGCCGATGGTGAGCGTCCGGTCGAAATCGGCGGACCCGGGCGGAGCCTCCTGCGCCGCCGCGATCCCGGCGACCACGACGAGAACGCATGCGAGGATCGCGCCCCGCAGCCGCGTCATCCCGCCACGACCCCGGTCGGGATGCCCGGAACGCTCGCGCCGTTCCGCCTCAATCCTCCCCGCCGCCCTCGTAGATCGCCCGCTCGTTCGCGGTAGCGACGCGCAGGATGTTGGTCGAGCCGGGCGTGTTGAACGGCACGCCGGCGGTCACGACGATGCGGTCATCCTCGGTGGCAAACCCGTCCTCGCGGGCGGCGCGCGCCGCCGAGACCACCGCCATCTTGAACCGGTCGACCCGCTCGGTGACGACGCAGTGCAATCCCCAGCTCAGCGTCAGCCGGCGGGCGGTGTCGATAAACGGGGTCAGGGCGATGATCGGCACCTTGGGCCGCTCGCGGGCGACCAGCAGCGCCGTCGTGCCGGTGTGCGAAAAGCAGCAGATCGCCTTGACCTTGGTGGTCTCGGCCACCTCGCGCGCCGCGACAGTGATCGCGTCGGAGACCCCGGAGCGCGCGGACGCGTGCTGCGCGTCGATCACCTGGCGATAGATGCCGTCGTGCTCGACCTCGATCGCCACGTTGTTCATCGTCGTCACCGCCTCGATCGGATAGTCCCCGGCGGCGGATTCGGCCGACAGCATCACCGCGTCGGTCCCCTTCGTAGATCGCTGTCGCGACGTCCGACACCTCGGCGCGGGTCGGCACCGGGCTCGAGATCATGCTCTCCAGCATCTGCGTCGCGACGATCACCGGCTTGCCGGCGGCGCGGCAGGCGCGGGTCAGCCGCTTCTGGATCGGCGGCAGCTGCTGCACCGGCAACTCGACGCCGAGATCGCCGCGGGCCACCATGATGCCGTCGGAGGCGTCGAGGATCTCGGAGAACGCCGTCACCGCCGCCGGCTTCTCGATCTTCGACAGGATCGCCGCGCGCCCGTCGGCCAGCTCGCGCGCCTCGAACACGTCGGTGGCGCGCTGCACGAAGCTCAGCGCCAGCCAGTCGACACCCAGCGCGCAGATGAACTCGAGATCCTTGCGGTCCTTCGGCGAGAGCGCGGCCAGCGGCAGCACCACGTCGGGCACGTTCACGCCCTTGCGGTTCGAGATCTCGCCGCCGACCTCGACCTCGGTTAGGGCATGCTCGGCCGAGCAGTCGGTCACCTTCAGCCGGATCTTGCCGTCGTTGACCAGCAGCGTCGAGCCAGTCCTGAGGGCCGCGAAAATCTCCGGATGCGGCAGGCAGACCCGGGTGGCGTCGCCGTCCTTCGGATCGAGATCGAAGCGGAACTTGGCGCCTTCGTTCAGCATCGCCGAGCCGCTGGCGAAGGTACCGCAGCGCAGCTTCGGCCCCTGCAGGTCGGCGAGAATGCAGATCGGGCGGCCGACCTCCTTCTCGACCTCGCGGATCAGCTTGTGACGCCGGGCGATGTCCTCGTGGGTTCCGTGGCTCATGTTCAGCCGGAACACGTCGGCGCCGGCCAGAAACAGGTCGCGGATCATCTCGTAGGTGTCGGATGCGGGGCCGAGGGTGGCGACGATCTTGACGTTGCGCTGGCGGCGGATCGGGGTCATGCGAGGGGTGCCTCATCCCTTCTTGCTCCGGGCCGGTTATAGCCGAACACCTTCGCGATGAAATGGCTAATACCGTCGCAGAACGCGAAATCCCGGCCGCTGCACCATCGTCGGGCACCGCTGCCTGTGGTGCAGGCAGCCGGAGAGCGGGCCCGGAGCAGGCTCAGTCGCCGACCCGGATCTGCAGCTTGACGTCGCCCGGACGTCCCTCCACCGCCCGGTCGAAGGCCGCGATCGCGTCGTCGAACGCGAAGGTTTCCGTCACCAGCGGCTTCAGGTCGACCTTGCCCGAGGCCATCAGCGCGATCGCCCGGTCGTAGACGTTGGCATAGCGGAATACCGTCTCGATCCGCAGTTCCTTCGCCTGCATCGCCACGATGTCCATCGGCACCGGATCGACCGGCATCCCGACCAGCACCAGCGTCCCGCCCGGTCGCGCCAGCCCCGGCAGCGCCATCAGCGCCGGTGCCGCGCCGCTCGCCTCGAACACCACGTCCGCGCCCCATCCGTCGGTCTCCTCGGCGATGACGGCGGCGAGGTCGCGTTCTCCGAGGTTGACGGTCTCGATTCCGGGATAGCCGCCGATGATGTCGAGCTTCGGCTGCGCGAAGTCCGAGACGATCACGCGGGCGCAGCCCCCGGCGAGCGCGGCGAGCGCCACCATCATCCCGATCGGCCCGGCGCCGCAGACCACGCCCAGGTCGCCCGGCGCGATGCGCGCCCGTGCCGCGGCCTGCATGCCCACCGCGAACGGCTCGACCATCGCCCCTTCGGCAAAGCTCACGCTTTCGGGCAGGCGGTAGGTGAACGCCGCGGGATGCACCACCTCCGGCGACAGGCAGCCGTCGACCGGCGGCGTCGCCCAGAACCGCACCGCCGGGTCGACGTTGTAGAGCCCGAGCTTCGCTGCCCGCGAGGTGGGCTCGGGGATCCCCGGCTCCATGCAGACCCGATCGCCGACCGCGAGGTTCCGCACGTTCGCGCCCATCGCCACCACGGTCCCGGCCGCCTCGTGGCCGAGCACCATCGGCGCCCTGACCACGAACGACCCGATGCGTCCGTGGGTATAGTAGTGCACGTCGGAGCCGCAGACGCCCACGGTATGAACCCGGACGCGCACGTCGTCCGGCCCCGGCTCGACAGGCTCGGCCACGTCCCGGATCGCGAGTTCGCCCTTCCGTTCCAGCACCAGCGCCTGCATGATCGATCCTCCCCTTCGTTCGCGGCACCATCCTCCAGCCCGGCGACGGCCGCAAGTCCGCTCAGGTCCCGGACAGATCCTCGAGGATCGGACAATCCGGCCGGCCATTTCCCTGGCACCGCGCCACCAGATCCGCGAGCGTGTCGCGCATCGCCGCCAGCTCGGCGATCTTGTGCTCGACCTGGGCCAGGTGGCCGGCCGCCAGACGCTTCACGTCGGCGCTGGCCCGCGCCCGGTCGTCATGCAGCGCCAGCAGCTGTCGGCACGCCTCGATCGTGAACCCGAGCGACCGCGCCCGGCCGAGAAACGCGAGCTTGTGAAGATCGGTCTCGCTGAACGCGCGATATCCGTTCGCGCGGCGCGCCGGACGCACCAGACCGATGTCCTCGTAGTAGCGGATGGTCTTGGCCGGCAGTCCACTCCGCCTGGCGATGTCGCCGATGTTCATTGCCGTCTCCCGGGCCGCACGGTGCCGGACCAGAGATAGGTCCCGGCAACGGCATTTGCGAGGCCGCCGAGACGGCGCGGCCGCCCTCCCCTACCGCGCCACGGTCGCTGCTCCCGCGACCCGACGACGCGGAAATTCACGGTTGCGTTAACCTTTGGAACCGCTACCCTGAGCCCAAGGGTACCCCGAGCGGTGCCCCGCGGCGCTTTAGTTGTGGATATTCTTCGGATGGGGGGCGCTTCTCAGGCGTCGGTAGGGTACGGAAAGTTCCGCGATATGGTAGTTCGTGGCCACGTTAAATGGTTCGACACGACGAAGGGCTATGGCTTCGTCGTAAGCAGCGACGGCGAAGGCGACATCCTCCTGCACAGCAATGTGCTCAGGGTGTTCGGCTTTACCTCCGTGGCGGAGGGGGCCGAGATCGTGCTGCAGGTGCAGACGACCGAGCGCGGCCGCCAGGCGGTCGAGGTGCTCGACATCGTCCCGACCGCGCCCGCCGACAATCCGGTCCAGATGCCGTTGCCCGAGGCCGAGGCCGCCGGCCCGCTGGAGCCCGCGCGGGTCAAGTGGTTCGATCGGGTCAAGGGCTTCGGCTTCGTCAACATCTACGGCCGGCCCGAGGACGTGTTCCTGCACATGGAAACCCTGCGCCAGTACGGCTACGGCGAGGTGGTCGCCGGCGACGTGCTCGCGGTGCGGGTCACCGCCGGCCCGCGCGGCCCGATGGTCTACGAGGTGCGCAGCTGGGACTACGTTGTGCGCGCGCGGATGCAGAGTGACCCGGTCAGCTGACTCCCTCCGCGCGCTGGCGCTGGCCGCGGCCTTCCTGTGGGCGCCGCTCGCCCGTGCCGACGACTGCGCCCCCGGCGTGCTCGACCTGCGCGATCCCGACACCACCCTGCGGTTCCAGGTCGAGGTGATGGACGACGCCGACGAGCGCGCCAACGGCCTGATGTTTCGCGAGAGCCTGCCGCATTTCTCCGGCATGCTTTTCGTCTACGATTCGGCGCAGCCGGTGGCGTTCTGGATGCGAAACACCCTGATCCCGCTCGACATGCTGTTCTTCGACCAAACCGGCACCCTCACCCGGATCAAGCGCGAGGCCCAGCCGCACGACGAGACCCCGGTGATGGGCGGCGACGCGATCCGCTACGTGCTCGAGATCAACGGCGGTCTCGCCGACCAGCTCGGCATCGACCTCGGCGCCCAGATCCGCCACCCCGCCATCGAGGGCGCCGCCTGGCCCTGCGACGGTTAGCGCCGCCGCCCTTTTTCCTTTCGCCGCGCCGCGCCCTGCGCTAGAGGCTTGGGCCGTCGGGGCGTAGCGCAGCCTGGTAGCGCATCTGCTTTGGGAGCAGAGGGTCGTAGGTTCGAATCCTATCGCCCCGACCAGATCGATAAAAACCTTGACCCATGTGGTCGGAGTCTTCTCCACTATATTCTGAGTGGGCACTCGGATCAGGACGCTTGGTGCCCCTCGTTTAGGTCACACCGGCCCAAAGGGTCCGGAATGGCATCGGGAGCCTGTCACACCTGATCACGACGGTGTGACAAGTTCGACCCGTGGCTCCAGTCGCGTGTGCGACGCCGAGCCGTCGAGCCGGCCGCCGACAGGTCATTCGGGGATCACGGCCCCGATATCGCCCTCGAACGGCTCCATCCTCGCGATCTCGGTCCGAAGCTCCGTGCCCGGCATGATCTCGAAGCGCGGGTCGAACTCGACCATCAGCCCCGCGAGTTGCCCGAGCACGCCGAGATCGCCCTCGGCCGTCGCCCGGCCGTCGGCGAGCAGCGCCTCGAAGGTGGCCTGGCCGGCCATAACCGTCTCCAGATCGGAGCGGTTCACCGTCAGCGTCAGGTCGGCGTCGTCGGCCTGATGGCCGGCGATGTTGGTGAGCGTGGCGTTCGACAGCTCCACGATGAAGGTCTCGCCGGTGTCGGGTGTGGCGAGGTTCATCTTGATCTCGAGCCCCTCGGCGCGGCGGCTGTCCATCTTGATGGCGAGGAAGTTGAGGAAGAGCTCCGTCGACATCGCGCGGATGACATCGGGGCTTGAAGAGCTGACCGCCGTGCCCTGCGGAATGCCCGAGCGGAGCTCGTAGGCGGCGGCGAGGAAGCTGTTCCGGAGCCCCGGGTTCTCCTGCTGGTAGCCGATCTGTTCGAACGCGTCGGCGAGCGCGTCCTTGGCCGTGCCGTTCTCCGGCTCGGCCTGCACCAGCTTGTCGAGGATCTCGGTGGCGAGCAGGTAGTCACCCGCGTCGTGAAGCTCCCGAGCCTTCGCGAGAATCGCGTCGGCGCCCCCCATCATCTCGACGTAGAGTGGCGCGGAGTCAGCGGGCGAGAGCGGGATCAGCGTCGTCGGGTTGCAGTCCCAGAAGCCGAGATAGCGCTGGATCACGCCGCGGGCGTTGTGCTCGGGCGAGCCGTGATAGCCCCGGCAGTGCCACTTGGCCTGCAGGCTCTCCGGCATCTGGTAGACGTTGTGGATCTGGTTGATGGTCACGCCCTGGTTTGCGTAGTGCAGCACCTGGTTGTTCATGTTGGCGTAGAGGTCGCGCTGGTCGCGCAGCACTTCGCGGATGCGGTCGTTGCCCCAGCGCGGCCAGTGGTGCGCCTGGAACATCACCTCGGCTTCGGTGCCGAAGCGGTAGAGAGCCTCGTTGATGTAGCGCGACCAGTTCAGCGGGTCGCGCACCTGTGCGCCGCGCAGGGTGTAGATGTTGTGGAGTGTCGCGGTGACGTTCTCTGCCATCCACAGCGCCTTGAGCTCGGGGATGTAGGTGTTCATCTCCCGCGGCGCCTCGGTGTTGGGCGTGTTCTGGAAGATCATGCGCACGCCATCGACCTCGAACTCCTCGATCGGGTCGGAGACGAAGCGCGTGGGCGCGATGAGCCCCGTCGCACCCGCGGGAACGCGGTGGCCCAGACCCTGCGTGACGAAGCCGTGCGGCGCGATCGGCAGCAGAAGGCCGTACTGGTAGAACAGCCGACGGTTCATAGCGTTGCCGGCATAGACGTTCTCGGAAATCGCGAACTGCATGAAGTCGCCCGGGGCGATGATCTCGACCCGGCCCGAGGCCAGGTCCTCGTCGGTGAGGATGCCCCGCACCCCGCCCCAATGGTCGCCGTGGGTGTGGGAATAGATCACCGCCGTGACGGGCAGGCCCTCGCCGACATGCTCTTGGAACAGCTCCCACGCGGCCCGCGCGGTCTCCCGGACGGTGAGCGGATCGAAGATTATCCAGCCGGTCGCGCCGCGGACAAAGGTGATGTCGGAGAGGTCGAACCCGCGCACCTGGTAGATGCCGGGGATCACCTCGTAGAGCCCGAAATTGTTGTTGAGCCGCGCGATCCGGATCGTCGATGGATGGATGCTGTCGAACTCCCTGTCCTCGTTCAGGAAGTCGTACTCCGACATGTCGAAGGCGACGTTGCCGGCATCGGCCATGATCCGCGGATCGGCCCGGCGCGCGATCAGCCCGCGCGCCTGTTCATCGAAGTCGCGCGTATCGTCGAAGGGCAGCGTCGCCTTCGCCGCCTCCAGAATGCGGATGGTATGCTCCGAGGGCGCCTTGCCCTTGGGGTGGAAGTGTGACGCGAGCGGCGTCGGCTGCGCACGCACGGCGCCGCCTTCGACCGTGAAGGCGCCTGCCAGGGCGAAGGCGGCGCCCGCGGCAGGCAGCGCGCCGATGAAGTCACGTCGCGTCGGCATTGTTTGTTCTCCTTTTGATCAGAACCGCACGGTGAACCCGATCGCCGGGCCGCCGAGGTCGAGCTCGACGTCCCGCCCCTCGATCTCCTTTTCGATCGCGAGCTGACGCCAGCCACCCTGCACCGACCAGCGCGGGTTGAACTGGTAGCCGAGGGTCGCGAGAACCTGCCAGGTCAGGTCCGAGCCTGCGTCGAAGCCGCCGACGTCGGCCAGCGCCGTCGCGAACCACCGTTCGGCCAGCGCCACGCGGACTCGCCCGCCAACGAGCGGGTCGACCCAGCTCTCGCTCAGGCCGAAGCTCCGGGCGGGAAGCGCGCCCGGCGTGAGCGCGAGATCGATGTCGAGCCAGACCGCTCGCGCGCCGCCGAGCAGGTCGACCGCGACGCGATCGGTCTCGTGCAGGCGGTAGCCGGCATAAAGCGTCGCCATCGTCAGATCGGTGTCGACGCGCGCCTGCGAGAACAGGACGCCGACGGGCGTGTCGCTTCGCTCGGTGAGATCGCTGTGGACGAGGTCGGCGATCAGGCCCCAGCGGCCGTTGCGCGCCTCGAAGGCGCCCATGAGCGCGAAGTCGGTCGCCGACAGCACATCACCGATGCTGGCGTCGGCGTCGAGCGTGCCGAAGCGGGTCTCGACCGAGTTCGAGACGCCCGGAGCCCAGAGATACGGTGAGAACGCGAAGCTCCACGTGTTCTCCTGCGCGAGCGCGGGTCCATGGACCGCTGCGATCAACAGGCCCGCCACAACCCGCATCTGAGGCCCTCCACCGGCTGCTCAGGATCTGTGGCGACGCACGCGCCGCCCGCATTGACGCAGATCAAGGCGCCCGTCCGGCCTATCCAATCGTCATCCGGAGGCGAGCGGTTTGACGCGCAGGGCAGCTGCACCACCCAGCGTGGACACCGGTGCTTGCCCATACAGGAACGCTGCGGTTCTCGCGGCCAACAACATGGTGCAGACCAAGATGGCTGCTCTTGGCGCCTTCCCGCGGCTCATCGAACCCGCCCCTGCACCCACGCCGCCACGATCAGCCCCAGCATGCCGTCCAACGGCCGATCGCGCCAGATCCAGCCGCCTCGGCAGTTTGACCTGCGGCACCAGCAGGAAGGTCGGCGCGGCGACCCGCGTCCGGTCTTCGAGCACGGCACCACCGCCTGACCCTTCGTGTTCAACCGCCCCTCCGCCACCGGCAGGCTCGGCCCCGTCCGGCGATAGACGAAGCGAAGCCGCCGCCCGCGCCGTCGTTCCCATCCGCCGGGCGTGATCCTGCCGCGCGCAACGACTCGCTCGCCGCGGGCAGCGGGATCGCCAGCCAGAACCTGTGCTTCGACCGGATCAGCGGGCCAGTATCGTCGGCGCCGACGATGACGGGGGCCTTGGACCAACCAGCGTGGCGGCGTCGAGGCTCTCGCCCGACCTCAGGAAACGCTGGCTTCGGATCGAGTTGGCCGGGCGAGGGCCGAGCTCCGCGCCGGCGATCCGCAGCCGCCATGCGGTCTTCAGCCCGGTCCCGGCCTCGCGCATCGCGGCCGTCACGGCGCGTTCAGCGCCGCAGGATCGAGGCGCTCATCGAGGCTATGAAACCACCCGGCGAGCAAGCCGCCCGGCAGCTCCGTCAGGTCGTCGTCAAGCAGGTCCGGCATTGGCGGCCTCCAGAGCGGACCAGCGCCGCCGCGAGCCGTATTCCAGGAAGAGCTTCCCCGCCTCGGGATACCGCGAGAACACGACCTGAAGCACCTGTCGCAGTTCCTGCCATTCCTTTGACTCTGCGAGCGTCACCTGCACGGTGAGCTGGCCCGACAGCTTGCCTTGCAGCTCGGCCACGTCGCGCAGAATCTTCCGCAGGCCTTTGATCCCGGCGAGCGCCAGAGAGTCGTTGTCCGCGTCCGCCCGCGAGATCAGCTTGTCCAGGCGGCGGGCGTGCAACTCGAACGTGCTCGATACGTCGAGCCGCTCCGCGTTGACGGCGATAGCGGTCTCCTGCGCGCGGGCGTCGTGTCGCGGCAGCAGGCGTCGGGGAGATTGTAGTGGGCGACGGCGGATGGCCGTCGGTGACGAGGCGACGTGCTGCGGGCACGAGACAGTGGGCGGATGGTGGGGTTCTGGTCGTCGCGGGCACCCGCCGCCAGCCGTAAGCGAATGGGTTGCAATCATGCCGGTTGGCGCCCTA
>CAVZCB010000006.1:0-261209 GCA_963773555.1 uncultured Alphaproteobacteria bacterium | reverse complement strand
ATCTCGGCCAGCGCGCAAAGCAGCGCCATACCGCCGGGTGTTCGAGCGGCTGTGCGACGAGCCCGGGTTGGTCGGCGGCTACACCATCGTGAAGGACTACATCCGCGAGCATCGGCGGCGGGGGCGAGCGATGTTCGTGCCGCTGCACCACCCGCCCGGCCACGCCCAGGCCGACTTCGGCGAAGCTAGTCTAGCGTGGTGATCGGCGGCGTCGAGCGGACGGCGCATTTCTTCGCCTTCGACCTGCCGCACGAGCCGCGCCAGCTTCGTCCGGGCCACCCGGCGGCCACCGCCGAGGCCTGGGTGGACGGCCACGTCCATGCCTTCGCCTTCTTTCAGCGGCGTGCCGCAGTCGGGGCTCTATGACAACGATCGCTGTCTGGTGGCGCGCATTCCGAGTGGAGGGAGACCTTCGGCTCCGAGCGCCTCACCGGCGCGCTGCTCGACCGGCTGACCCATCACCATCCTCGAGATGAATGGCGACAGCTACCGGCTCGCCCAGAGCCGCACCCGACAGACCTCAGCTCACGCCTGAAGCCAGGCAACCCTGTTGCCCTTCAGGCCAACGCGCCTTTGGCACACGCCAGCCATTCGACGACCGCGCGCTCAAAGGCGCGCCCATCGGTTCGGCACCTCGTCGGAGACCATCGAGCAGCTCCAGCTGGCGTTGGAGTTCGAGCGAGATCGCTGGCGAGCGGTGACTGTCTCGAGTGGCGGAAGCTCTACGCGGATTGATCGCGCCGATGACGGCGAGTTTCCTCGCCCTCATCGGATTTCAACCGGGGTCCGCCAACGCCCATTTTTTCGAGACCAAGAGGCGAGCATGACTGGCCAACCACTGGGTGCAGCGCCATTGGCCGCGCCCCATTCCATAGATACGCCTCGTCTCGCCAACGTCCCCAAAAAACGACGCGCCCAATCGTCTCAACCCCTAAGACATTGATTTTGTTGGTGCCCGGGGGCGGATTTGAACCACCGACACGCGGATTTTCAGTCCGCTGCTCTACCCCTGAGCTACCCGGGCCTCCCGACGGGGTCGTCGTGGGCGCGTGACTAGGACACCGCAGGAAGGCTGTCCAGCGGAATTTCGCCCCGCAGTCATAGCGGCTGTCCGCGCAGGAGACGCGGCAGATCGCCCGTCAATCCCGCCGCCGACGAAATCAGCGCGCGGCGGACCGGGGGCAGGCGGTTGACGAGGCCGAGACCGAGGCCGCGACCCAGACGCAGGATTGGGTTGTCGTTCGAGAACAGCCGGTTCAGCCCGTCGGTCGCGGTCGCCAGCGACGCGATGTCGGAGCGCCGCCAGCGGCCGTAGCCGGCCAGGACGTCCGGCGCCCCGATGTCCTGGCCACGGCGGTGCGCCGCCGCCAGCACCTCCGCCAGCGCCGCCACGTCGCGCAGTCCGAGGTTCAGGCCCTGACCCGCCAGCGGATGGATGCCGTGCGCGGAGTCGCCGGCCAGCGCCACGCGGTCGGCGACGATGTCCTCGGTGAGAGAGAGACCGATGGGATAGCTGTAGCGCCTGCCCTCGAGCCGGAGTGCACCGAGGAAGTCTCCGAAGCGCGGGCGCAGTTCGGCGAGGAACCCTGCATCGTCGAGCGCGCCGATCGCCGCCGCGCGCGCCGCGGTCTCGGTCCAGACGATGGACGACCGATGGCCGGGCAGGGGCAGGATGGCGAGCGGGCCGGCCGGCATGAAGAACTGGTAAGCGATCCCGTCGTGCGGCCGCTCGTGCGCGACCGCGCAGACCAGCGACACCTGGCGGTAGTCGCGGTCGCGGCGCCGGAGCCCGGCGCGCTCCGCCACCCTGCTGCCCCGGCCGTCGCAGCCGACGAGCACCGCCGCCTCCAGCCGTCCGCCGTCGGCCAGCGTGACCGCGACGGCGCCGGGACCGACCTGCTGCCCGGTGACGCTGCATCCCGCCCGATGGGTGATGCGCGGCTCGGCCGCCATCGCCGCCAGCAGCGCGCCGCGCAGCCAGCGATCCTCGAGGATGTGGCCCATCGGACCCTCGGCGATCTCGTCGCCGTCGAAGCGGAGCACCATCGGCCCGGCCCCCTCGCCGGGCCGGCCGTCGCTGATCAGGATCTTCCCGATCGCCTGAGCGCGCGGCAGAAGGCCCTGCCAGAGACCGAGCGCGCCGAGCATGCGCCGGGAGGCGGCCGCCAGCGCATAGGCGCGGCCGTCGAACTCCGGTTCGGCGCGGGCGTCCGCGCTCTGCGCGTCCAGCACGATGCTGGAGAGCCCGCCCTGCGCCAGCGCCAGCGCCAGCGCCGGGCCGTTCAGCCCGCCGCCCACGATCAGAACGTCGCAGTCCCTGCCCATCCGCGGCAATATCGTCGGGCGATGCGGATTGTCCAGCCGGCACCGGGCGTCTACCCTGCCTTCGGGACAACACAAGGGACGGGCATGTCCGACAGCTGGCTCTGGTTGACGGCGGGCGATCTCGGCCGCGGAATGGAGGCGGGGACGATCGACCCGCGGGAGCTGGCGGAGGTCTATCTCGCGGCGATCGACAGCCATCCGAACGCCCCCGCCATCTATGCCCGGGTGACGCCGGAGCGTGCGCGCGCCGAAGCGGACGCCGCCGCGGGGCGCGCCCGCGCCGGCTTGCGCCGTGGCCCGCTCGACGGCGTGCCGGTCAGCTGGAAGGATCTGTTCGACACCGCCGGCGTCGCCACCGAGGCGGGATCGGCGCTGCTCGCCGGCCGGGTGCCGGAGCACGACGCGGGCGTACTGGCCACCGCCACCCGCGCCGGGCTCGTCTGTCTCGGCAAGACCCACATGTCCGAGCTCGCCTTCTCCGGCCTCGGGGTGAACCCCGTCACCGCCACCCCGCCCAACATCAACGATCCCGAACTCGCGCCCGGCGGCTCGTCCTCCGGCGCCGCGACCTCGGTCGCCTTCGGGCTTGCCGCCGCCGGGATCGGCTCGGACACCGGCGGCTCGGTGCGGGTTCCGGCGGCCTGGAACGACCTCGTGGGCCTCAAGACCAGCCACGGCGCACTGCCGACCGACGGCGTGGTGCCACTCTGTCCGCGCTTCGATACCCTCGGGCCGCTCTGCCGTTCGGTCGAGGATGCGGCCCTCCTGTTCGCTGCCCTTTCTGGCGGGCGCGCGCCCGATCTCGCTGGAGCCCCGATAGCAGGCCTGCGCCTGCTTGCGCTCGATGAGACCGGCATCGGCCCGAACGCCGAGGCGCCCGGTGCGGCGTTCGAGGCAGGCCTCGACCGGCTGGCGGCCGCGGGCGTCGCCCTGGAGCGCGGCACGGTTCCCGGCATCGCCGAGGCGCTGTCGCTGTCGCCCTGCCTGTTCGCCGGCGAGGCCTACGGCATGTGGCGCGACGAGATCGAGGCGCGCCCCGATGTGATGTTCGGGCACGTGCGCGAGCGTTTCCGGGCCGGGGCGGGGTTTTCCGCCCCCGACTTCGTCGACGCCTGGCGCAGGCTCGACGCACTCAGGTCAACCTGGGCCGCGGCAACCGCCGGATTCGACGCAGTGGTGATGGCGACCACCGGCAACGCCCCGCCGAACGTGGAGCGGCTCCTGGCCGAGCCCGAGCACTACCTGTCCCAGAACCTGCTGACGCTGCGCAATACCCGGGTGGGCAACCTGATGGGCCTCTGCGCACTGACGCTGCCAACCGGCGCCCCGAGCTGCGGCTTGATGGCGATGGCGCCCGCCGGGAACGAGGCGCGGTTGCTTAGGATCGGCGCGGCGCTGGAGCGGGCGCTGGCGTAGCAGCGCGCAAAATGCTGGACCGCAAGGGGCTTGCGCGGTAGATTGCCCGGTGAACGGGGCGTTCGAGACCCCGGCAAACGAGGCTTGACGATGCAGTTCCCCGCGCGGTTCTCAGACCTGCCGGAATACGCATTTCCGCGATTGAGACGGCTGCTCGAGGGGGTTCCTCCGGGCGGGCCGGAGCTTGCCATGACCATCGGCGAGCCGAAACATCCGCTGCCCGGGATCATCGCCGCCACCGTCGCCGAACACGCCCACGAGTTCGCGCTCTACCCTCCGAACGACGGTACGCCGGAGTTGCGCGCGGCGATCGCCGGCTGGCTCGCCCGCCGATACCGCGTCGCCGTCGATCCCGACAGGCAGGTGATCCCGCTGAACGGCACCCGCGAGGGCCTGTTCAACGCCGGGCTCGCCCTCTCGCCCGAGACCAAGGGAGGCGCGCGTCCCGCGGTGCTGATGCCGAACCCGTTCTACCAGGCCTATGGCGCCGCGGCGCTCGCCGCCGGTGCCGAGGCGGTCCCGGTTCCGGCCACCGCCGAGACCGGTTTCCTGCCGGACTACGCCGCGCTGCCGCCCGCGCTGCTCGACCGGGTCACGCTCTGCTACCTGTGCTCGCCGTCGAACCCGCAGGGCGCCGTCGCCGACGCCGCCTATTGGCGTGAGCTTCTGGCCCTTGCCGAGCGCCATGATTTCCGCGTGCTCGCCGACGAATGCTACGGCGAGATCTACCGCGACACGCCCCCGCCCGGCGCGCTCGAGATGGCGGCCGCCGTCGGCGCCGAGCCGGAGCGCGTCGTCGTCTTCCACTCGCTGTCCAAGCGCTCGAACGCGCCCGGCCTGCGCTCGGGGTTCGCCGCCGGCGGTCCGTGCTCGATCGCGGCACTCCGCCAGCTCCGCGCCTACGGCGGCGCGCCGCTCCCCCTGCCGCTGCAGCGCGCCGCCACCGCACTCTGGAGCGACGAGGCGCATGTGGACGCGAGCCGGGCGCTCTACCGCGAGAAGTTCGCGTTGGCCGACCGGGTGCTCGGCAACATGCCGGGCTACACCTCGCCGCAGGCGGGCTTCTTTCTCTGGCTCCGGGTCGGCGACGGCGAGGCCGCGGCCCTCCGCCTCTGGCGCGAGAGCGGGGTTCGCGTGCTGCCCGGCGGCTATCTCGGCCGGGCGACCGAAGCCGGCCCCAACCCGGGCCAGCCATACATCCGCGTCGCGCTGGTCGCCGACGCCGGGCAGGTCGAGCGGGGGCTGGAGGCGATCCGGGCCACGCTCTCAACCACGATACCGCAGCAAGAGGTCGGATAGGCATGGCCGCACGCAAGAAGTCGAAGCGCCGCACCCCGCTCATGGAGCGAGACACCGAGGCAACACTCCGCCGCCGCGGCAGCGAGCTCGTGGGTCTGGTGCTCATCGGCATCGCGGCGCTGGCCTGCACCATGCTCTGGACCTATTCCCCCGACGACCCGAGCCTGTTCAGCGCCACAGACGAGGCGCCGCAGAACGCGCTCGGCCTCGTCGGCGCCTCGCTCGCCGATCCGCTGCACCGCGCGCTCGGCTGGGCCGCCTACGGCATCCCGCTCGCCTTCGCGGTCTGGGGCCTGCGGCTGATCCTGCACGCCGGCCGGTCGCGCCTCGTCAGCCGCGCGGTGGTCGCGCCGCTCGCCCTGCTCGTGGCGGCCACCTTCGCGGCCACCCATGTCCCGCCGCACGGCTGGATCGACGATTACGGCCTCGGCGGGCTGCTCGGCGACGCCGTGCTCTCGCCGCTGATCTCCGCCCTGCCGCTCGACGTGACGCTGGCGCTGCGCCTCGTCACCGTCGTGCTGGCCGCGGCCTTCGTGGCGAGCGCCGGCTGGGCGCTCGGCGTCACCTGGGGCGAGTTCCGCGGCTTCCTCCGCTTCCTCGGCCAGGGCTCGGTGCTGCTCTACGCCGGCGCCCATGGCCTGACCGGCCGGGCGGTGACCGGTGCGGCGGGCGGCGCCCGCGCCGCCCGCGACCTCGCCGCCGATGCAAAGGCCCGTCGCCAGCCCGTGCCGCCCGCGCTGCGCTCACCCACCACCACGGGCGGGATTCCGCGCTTCGACCCGGCCACGCTGCGCCCGCCGGAAGACGGCGTGATGGCCAGGATCAAGGACGCCGTCCGAGCCCGCGCCGAGGCCGACGCCGCCCGCACCGCGGTCCTGCGCACCACCCCGCCGCTGACGGCGGGCGAGGCCGAGATCGACGTGCTCGAGCGCGATCCGGCGCCGCTCGGCGCCGCCCCGGAGCCGCGGGTCCAGACCCCGAAGCCGCGGCCGCTCCCCAAGAGCGCCCGCGCCCGCTCCGAGGAGGAGCCCGAGCTCGCCCTCGACCCCAACGCGCCCGAGACCTGGACCACCCCGCCGTTCTCGCTCTTGCAGAGCCCCTCGACCATCGTCCGCCACCACCTGTCGAACGACGCGCTGGAAGAGAACGCCCGCATGCTCGAGAACGTGCTCGACGACTACGGCGTGCGCGGCGAGATCGTCTCGATCCGCCCCGGCCCGGTGGTCACCATGTACGAACTCGAACCGGCCGCCGGCCTGAAGGCGAGCCGCGTCATCGGTCTCTCCGACGACATCGCCCGTTCGATGTCGGCACTCGCCTGCCGCTGCTCGACCATTCCCGGCCGCTCGGTGATCGGCATCGAGCTGCCGAACGAGCTGCGCGAGAAGGTGCTGCTGCGCGAGATCCTCGCCGCCAAGGCCTACGGCGACAGCGCCCACGCCCTCCCCCTCGCGCTCGGCAAGGACATCGGCGGCGAGCCGGTCGTCGCCAACCTCGCGCGCATGCCGCACCTCTTGATCGCCGGCACCACCGGCTCGGGCAAGTCGGTGGCGATCAACACCATGATCCTGTCGATCCTCTACAAGCTCTCGCCCGCCGAGTGCCGGCTGATCATGATCGACCCGAAGATGCTCGAGCTCTCGGTCTACGACGGCATCCCGCACCTGCTCTCGCCCGTCGTCACCGACCCCAAGAAGGCGGTGGTCGCCCTGAAGTGGGTGGTCGCCGAGATGGAGGAGCGCTACCGCAAGATGTCGAAGATGGGCGTGCGCAACATCGACGGCTACAACGCCCGGGTGAAGGACGCGCTCGAGCGCGGCGAGGCGTTCACCCGCACCGTCCAGACCGGCTTCGACGACGACACCGGCGAGCCGGTGTTCGAGACCGAGGAGTTCCACCCCGAGTCGATGCCGTTCATCGTCGTCATCGTCGACGAGATGGCGGACCTGATGATGGTCGCCGGCAAGGAGATCGAGGCCTGCATCCAGCGCCTCGCCCAGATGGCCCGCGCCTCCGGCATCCACCTGATCATGGCCACCCAGCGCCCCTCGGTCGACGTCATCACCGGCACGATCAAGGCGAACTTCCCGACCCGCATCTCCTTCCAGGTCACCTCCAAGATCGACAGCCGCACCATCCTCGGCGAGATGGGCGCCGAGCAGCTGCTCGGCCAGGGCGACATGCTCTACATGGCCGGCGGCGGCCGGATCACCCGCGTCCACGGGCCGTTCGTGTCCGACGAGGAGGTCGAGGACGTCGTGCGCCACCTCAAGACCCTCGGCACGCCCGCCTACGACGAGGGCATCGTCGACGGCCCCGACTCCGACGAGGAGTCCGAGATCGACCTCGTGCTCGGCCTCGGCGGCAACACCGGCGGCGACGACCTGCTCTACGACCAGGCGGTGGCGATCGTCGCCAAGGACCGCAAGTGCTCGACCTCCTACATCCAGCGCAAGCTCTCGGTCGGCTACAACAAGGCCGCCAAGCTCGTCGAGCTGATGGAGGAAGCCGGCGTCGTCAGCCAGGCCAACCACGTCGGCAAGCGCGAGGTGCTGGTGCCGGAGCGGTGACGACTGGGCCAACCGACGAAAGACATACCGGGTCTCACGGACGTATCCGGATGGCGGACCGGCGCGAAAAGTCGTCTAAGTCTCCCCATAAACACATCGGGGGAGCCGATGGCCAAGCTGACAGTCACATATTTCGATTTCGCGGGCAGCCGCGGCGAGGAGGTCCGGCTCGCGCTGACCGTCGCGGGCGTGCCATTCGAGGACAACCGCATCGAGCGCGCGACCCTGGCGACGCTCAAGCCCGATCTGCCTTTCGGTTCGCTCCCCGTGCTCGATTGGGAAGGCCACGGCACCTTCGCCCAGAGCAACGCGATCCTGCGCCTCATCGGCCGCCAGCACGGCCTCCATCCGGAAGAGCCTTTCGAGGCGGCCCGCCACGACGCGCTGATGGACGCGGCCGAGGACCTGCGGCACCGGATCTCGCCGACCATGCGCATGGAGGATGGCCCGGCGAAGGCCGCGGCCCGGCAGCAGCTCGCTACCGACTACATCCCCAAGTGGGGCCACTTCGTCGATCGGCTGATCGGCGACGGCCCGTTCGTCGCCGGCCAAGGCATCAGCGTCGCGGACATCAAGCTCTACATCGTAGAGCGGTGGATCGGCAGCGGCAGCCTCGACGACATCCCGGCGGATGTATTCGGCCCCTGTGATCGGCTCAGGGCCCTTTCGCGGGCGGTGCGCGACCACCCGGCCGTCGAGGGCTGGTACGCGGCAGTGAGCTAGACCGGCGGTCAGGCACCGGGGATCGATGCGGCAAATTTGCGATCGATCCCCTATATGGCGCTGTACGAGCACCCCGCCTTGAACCAGGAGCGGCAAGATGGCAGCGGAACACGATCAGATCCCCGAGGCGGCGCTGGCCTGGAGCCGTGCCGGCAAGCCGGCGGCGCTGGCGACGGTGGTCGAGACCTGGGGCTCGGCCCCGCGCCCTCGCGGCGCCCAGCTCGCGATCAGCGCCGACGCCGAGATGACCGGCTCGGTCTCCGGCGGCTGCGTCGAGGGCGCCGTGGTCGCCGAGGCGCTCGACGCGCTCGAGGACGGCCGGCCGCGGATGCTCGACTACGGCGTCAGCGACGCCGAGGCGTTCGACGTCGGCCTCGCCTGCGGCGGCCGCATCCGCATCATGGTCGAGCCGGTCGGCGTCGGGGAGGGCCCCGCGCCGGACCTCCTCGAGCGCCTGGTCGCCGCCCGCGCCGCCCGCGAGCCGGTGGTCTACGCCGTCCGCCCCGACACCTGGGAGCGCCGCCTCGTCACCGGCCCAGGCGACCCGCTGTGGGACGCCGCGCAGTCCGCGCTGGCCTCCGACCGCTCCGGCTTCGAGGACGACTGGTTTCTCGGCGTCCACAATCCGCCGCTGCGGATGGCGGTGGTGGGTGCTGTCCACATCGCCCAGGCGCTGGTGCCGATGGCGCGGCTCGCCGGCTACGACGTCGCGGTGATCGACCCCCGCGAGGCCTTCGCCAGCGCCGCCCGGTTCCCCGACACCACGCTGTCGCACGACTGGCCCGACGCCGCGCTCGCCGATTTCGGCGTCGACACCCGCACCGCCGTCGTCACCCTCACCCACGACCCCAAGCTCGACGACCCGGCGGTCGAGGCGGCGCTGCGCGCCCCGGTGTTCTATCTCGGCTGCCTCGGTTCGTCGCGCACCCACGCCAAGCGCGTCGAGCGCCTGAAGGCCGCCGGCTTCGACGCCGCCGACATCGCCCGCATTCACGCCCCGATCGGCGCCGACATCGGCGCGAAGTCGCCCGCCGAGATCGCCGTGGCGATCCTCGCCCAGATCACCGAGCGCCTGCGCCGCCCCGAAACCCGGCCCTGATGCGCTTCGGCCCGATTCCTCCGGCCGATGCCGAAGGCGCGATCCTCGCCCATTCGCTGACGATCGACGGGCGGCGCCTGAAGAAGGGCCGAACGCTGTCGTCGGCGGACGTCGCGGCGCTGGTCGCCGCCCGGATCGCGCAGGTCACCGTCGCCCGGCTCGATCCCGGCGACGTGCCGGAGGATGCGGCGGCCGAAGCCGTCGCCGCGGCGCTGGCGCCCGATCCGGCCGCGCTCGGCCTGTCGGCATCGCCCCGCTTCACCGGACGGGTCAACCTGTTCGCCGAGGCCGCCGGCGTGCTGCGGGTCGACGCGGCCGCGGTGGCGGCGCTGAACCGGGTAGACCCGGCGATCACCCTCGCGACCCTCGCCGACTGGAGCCGTGTCCATCCCGGGCAGATGGTCGCGACGGTGAAGATCATCCCCTACGCGGTGACCGGCGCGCGGCTGGCCGCGGCGGTGGCCGCCGTCAGGCCCGGGGCGCTGGAGGTGCACGGCTTCCGCGCGGGCACCGCCAGCCTGATCCTGACCCGGACCCCGGGCCTGAAGGAGAGCCTGCTCGCCAAGGGAGCGGAGGCGATCGCCACCCGGCTCGCGGCGCTCGGCTGGACCATGGCGCCGGCGATCACCGTCGCCCACGACGCTGAGGCGGTGGCGGGCGCGCTCCGCGCCGCGTCCGGCGACATGGTGCTGGTGCTCGGCGGATCGGCCACCTCGGATGCCGCCGATACCGCGCCGGCCGGGCTGGTCGCGGCGGGCGGACGGCTGGTGCGCTTCGGCATGCCGGTCGATCCGGGCAACCTGCTCTTCATCGGCGAACTCGCCGGACGGCCGGTGGTTGGGCTGCCGGGGTCCGCCCGGTCGCCGGCGCTGAGCGGCATCGACCGGGTGCTGGAGCGGCTGGCCGCCGGACTGCCGGTCGGCGACGCGGAGATCGCCGCGATGGGGGTCGGCGGGCTCCTGAAGGAGGTGCCGGTGCGGCCGCAGCCCCGCGCCGGCCGGCCGGCGGCAAGGGGCCGGGCGCGGGTTGCGGCGCTGGTGCTCGCGGCCGGGGCGGCGCGACGGATGCGCGGCCGCGACAAGCTTCTGGAGGACGTTGGCGGCCGGCCGCTCCTGCGGGCGGTGGCCGAGGCGGCGACGGCGAGCCGGGCCGACGAGACCGTGGTGGTGCTGCCGCCGGACGCCCCGGCGCGGCGCGCCGCACTCGCCGGGCTCGACGTCCGCATCGTCGAGGCCGCCGACTGGGCCGAGGGGATGGCGGCGTCGATCCGCGCCGGCCTCGCCGAGATCTCCCGCCGCGCCGACGCGGTCGTGGTGCTGCTGGCCGACATGCCCGAGGTCGGCCCGGGCGACATCGACCGGCTGATCGCGGCGTTCGACCCGGAGACGGGGCGCGAGATTTGCCGGGCGGTGACCGCCGACGGCGCGCCGGGCCATCCGGTCCTGTTCGGGCGGCGGTTCTTCGAGACCCTGGCTGGGCTCGGCGGCGACCGCGGCGCGCGCGACGTGCTGGCCGAGGCCGCCGAATTCGTCGTCGAGGTGCCGACCGCGGGCCGCGCGGCTCTGGTCGATCTCGATACCCCGGAGGACTGGGCGGCGTGGCGGGCGCGCGATCCTCAGCGGTAGTTGGCGGCGGCGAGCTCGATGTTGAACAGGCTCGGGTTCACGCTGATCCCGGTATCGAGCTCGGTCAGCGCGACCCGAGTGCGCTGCCCCGCCTTGGTGGTGATCTCCCACTGCCGCAGGCGGATCGGATCGTCGGAGAACGTCATCACCATCCGGCCCGCGTCGGGGGAGCGGGGGTCCACCACCGTGATCTCGGTGCCCCCGGCGTCGCGGGTTGCCCCGAGCACCAGCCCCGGCTCCGCGAGGCTGAGCCGGTCGCGCAACAACAGCGACAGCGGCGTGCGGTCGAGCGGGTAGCGCGTCGGGTTGCGGTTGGACTTCGGGTCGAACACGCCGACCCACGACCCGTCGGCGATCACCATGGCGCCCTTCGGCGTGTCGTACTCGAAGCGGATCCGCCCGGGCTTGGCGAGGTAGAACCGGCCGGTCTGGGTCGAGCCGTTCGGATTGGTCTGCCGGAACCGCCCCTCGGCGGAGCGCAGGTTCTGCAGGTAGCTGTTGATCGGCCCGACGTTCACCTGGGCGCTGGCGGGACGGGCGAAGGGCAGGGCCGCGAGCGCGACGAGGAGGGTGCGACGGTTCATGCCGCGATAGATAGCGCCTGTCCGGCTGCGGCGCAGCCGGAATCCGATCACGCTTTCGCAACGCGGCGCGAACATGCCCATTGATGTGGTACCACGGAACCTCCCTGATGAAAGGATCTGACGATGGAGATCACGCGCGGCGGAACCCGCCCCTCGGGCCGCGGGCCGGCCGACTACTTCACCGGCGGTGTCCGCATCGACCCGGTCATCGACGCGCCCGAACCCGCCCGAGTGCGCGCAGCAATCGTCACCTTCGAGCCCGGCGCCCGCACCGCCTGGCACACCCACCCGCTGGGTCAGACCCTGCTGGTGACCGCAGGCCTTGGCCGGGTGCAGACCTCGGACGGCCCGGTGCGGGAGGTCCGCCCCGGCGACACCGTCTGGTTCGCGCCCGGCGAGAAGCACTGGCACGGTGCCGCCCCGACGGTGGCGATGACCCACCTCGCCATCCATGAGGCGCTCGACGGCTCGGCCGTCGACTGGCTCGAGCAGGTGTCGGACGCGGACTATTCGAGCGATGCCGCGGCAGGGTAGGGCAACGGCTACTCCTCCCGAGCCACGTCCGGCAGATCCTCCAGCAGCGCCTCGAGCCCCGGCTCGACCAGCACCGCGAGCGTGACGTCCGCGTCCGTCGCCAGCACCCGGCCCATCGCCGAGACCACGCCGACGACCCGTGCCCCGGCACCCTCGCCCTGCAGCACCGGCGCCCCGGACGCCCCGTAGGTGACGGCGCAGTCGATCGCCACGGCGCCGCCGAAGATCGAGGCCAGCTGACAGGGCGCTTCGATCGACGGCGCCTGCGACCGGTCGCGGGCGTAGGAGACGATGGAGATCGGCGCCCCGGCTGCCAGGCCACCCGCGGAAAACGCCGGCGCGTCGGTGCCGGGCACCGGGCGCGCCAGTCTGACCACCGCGAGATCGGCGCGCACGCCGCCGAGGTCGGCGAACCCTTCGAAGGCGAAGTCGGGATGGATCACGGCCCCGGCCGCCTGCCGCACCGCCGCGGTCTCGCCGAGCCGCAGACCGGCGACGAACCGCAGCTCGGACACCGGCACCCGCTCGTGGGTGCGCGGATTGTAGAGGCAATGCGCGGCGGTGACGATCACGTCAGGCGCGATCAGCGTCGCGGTGCAGAACCGCGTCCCGGCGACGTTCAGCCGCCCGACGCCCCGGAACGCCGGCGCCTCGTCGTCCTCCAGCATCCGGCGCTCGGGTCCCTGCGCCATCGCGGCCGCGGAATCCAACACCAGCAGCAGGATCGGCCAGAGCCGCACCGCCACCACTCAGGCAGGCCCGAGCGCGGCCGGCCGCGGTCCGCCGGTCGCCCAGTCGAGCAGCTCGGCGGTATGCACCACCGGCACCGCCGTCCCCGAGCCGATCTGCACCATGCAGCCGATGTTGCCCGCGGCGATCACCTGCGGCGCCCGTTCCTCGAGCGTCGCCACCTTGCGCGCCATCAGCTGCCGCGAGATCTCCGGTTGCATCAGGTTGTAGGTGCCGGCCGAGCCGCAGCAGAGATGGCTGTCGCGCGGCTCGACCACCTCGAAGCCGGCCGCCTCCAAGAGCGCCTTCGGCTGGGTCCGGACCTGCTGCCCGTGCTGCAGCGAGCAGGCCGAATGATAGGCGACCCGCAGCGACGGCGCCGCCGCGGCGGGCGCGAGACCAAGCTCGCTCATCAGTTCGGTCACGTCGCGCGCCAGCCCCGCGATCGTCGCCGCGTCCCCGGCCAGAGGATCGTTCCGGAACATGTGGCCGTAGTCCTTCACCGTCGTGCCGCAGCCCGAGGTGTTGATCACCACCGCGTCCAGTCCCGCGCCGCGCACCTCGCGCATCCAGGCCCGGATGTTGCGCGCCGCCGTGGCATGGCTCTCGGCCGCCTTGCCCATGTGGTGGGTCAGCGCGCCGCAGCAGCCGGCCCCCTCGGCCACCACCACCTCGCAGCCGTGCCGGGTCAAAAGCCGGATCGTCGCGGCGTTGATCGCCGGATCGAGCACCCGCTGCGCGCACCCGGTCAGCAGCGCAACCCGCTTGCGCCGCGCGCCCTCCGCCGGGAACACCTGCGGATCGTCGAGCCGGCTCCGCGCCGGCAGGCGCCGCGGCGCGAACGTCAGCATCGCCGCGATCTGCTTCGGCATCAGCCCCGCAAGCGGCCGTCCGAACCTCGCGGCCGTCAGCGCCGCCCGGAACCGGCCCGGGTAGGGCAGGATGCGCGCCAGCGCCCAGCGCAGCGCCCGGTCCAGCGGCGGCCGGTCATAGGTCTCCTCGATGTAGGCCCGCGCGTGATCGACGAGATGCATGTAGTGGACGCCCGACGGACAGGTGGTCATGCAGGCGAGGCACGACAGGCAGCGGTCGATGTGCTTGACGGTCTTCGCGTCGGCCGGCCGCCCGGTCTCCAGCATCTCCTTGATCAGGTAGATCCGCCCGCGCGGACCATCCAGCTCGTCGCCGAGCAGCTGGTAGGTCGGGCAGGTCGCGGTGCAGAAGCCGCAATGCACGCAGGCGCGCAGGATCTCGTTCGAGCGCGCGGTCGCCGGATCCCGCAGTTGCTCGGGGGTGAAGTTCGTCTGCATCTTCAGGCCGCCGCCCTGGCGCGCGGGCCCATCCGGCCCGGGTTGAGAACGCCCGCCGGATCGAACCGCGCCCTGAGCCCCGCCGAGAGCGCCGCGATCGGCGGTGGCTCGGGATGGAACACCCCGTGACGAGCCTTCGCCGCCTCGCTCGCCCGGACCAGCGTCGCGTGGCCCGCGACACCGGCCATCGCCGCCCGGACGTCGAGGTCCTCCGGCGCCAGCACCCAGATGAGGCCACCCGCCCAGTCGTAGATCACCTCCGCCGGCGCCAGCCGCTCCCCGAGCGCCGGTCCGTCCGTCGGCCGGACCGAGATCCGCCAGACCGCGCCCGCGCGCCCGCCAAAGCCGGCCGCGTCGCGGATCGCGGCCCAGCGACCCGCCTCCTCGTCCGGCTGGGCGGTGCCGAACGGTCGCAGCGTGCGCGCGAGCTCGCGGCAGCGGTGCGCGACCGATCCGGCAAACCCCTCGAGCCGCAACAGCGTGCGCGGGGCGGCGCCCGGCAGATGCGCCGCCCCGGTGACCTCGTAGGGCGTCGCCAGCGCCGCCGTCATCGCCCGGCCCGCCGTCGCGGCGTCGAGCCCGTCGAGCACCAGCGTCGTCGCGGCCTCCGCCTCGGGGAGCACCTTGAATGCCACCTCGGTCAGGACTCCGAGCGTGCCGTGGCTCCCCGCCATCAGCTTGACCAGGTCGAGGCCGGTCACGTTCTTCATCACCCGCCCGCCGTTCTTGACGATGGCGCCGGTGCCGTCGACGAAGCGCACGCCGATCAGGCTGTCGCGGCAGGCGCCGGCGTGGATCCGGCGCGGACCCGAGGCGTTCACCGCGACCACGCCGCCGATCGTCGGCACGCCATTGGCCCCCGTATTGGCCCCCGTATCGACCCCGCTCAGCGGCCGCGCGTCCCACGGCTCGAACGGCAACCGCTGCCCCTCGGCCGCCAGCGCCGCCTCGACTTCGGCGAGCGGCGTCCCGGCACGCGCCACCAGCGTCAGCGCGCCCGGCTCGTAGAGCGTGATCCCGGTCAGCCCGGCCGTGGGCAGACGCTCTCCGTCCACCGCATGCCCGACGCCGCGCGTGCCGCCGCCCACGATCGCCAGCGCCCCGCCCCGCGCAGCGGCATCGCGCACGACCTCCGCGATCTCCTGTTCGGAAGCTGGTTGATGTCCGGTGGTCATCGGGATCCTTGCACGTCTCGCGCAAGCATGCGGGTTTCCCGGCCGGAGGCAAGAACCGGCCCCGCTTTTCCCGGGGCGGTACCTTCAGATTCCATCTGAAACCGACCTTCATCGGCACACTACACGAAGTGTGGATCGAGGCGTGCCGACGAGCCATCCCGCCCGGGCTTCAGCCCGGGCAGCGGCCGACCGCCCCACCGGGGCGGCCGCTTTCGCGCCCGCCCCGCGGTCCGGCCGCTGCCCTTTGCGCCGACGGTGCCGCTTTGGTGCAGAAGAGCGGAGCGGCTGGCGCCAGTGTCGTGCAGCGGGCTTATTGGAAATTATTGAACATTAGCGCGTTTTGTATCAACGCTTTACCGGTATATCGCGCGTGTTACGCCCCATATCGCACGCCGGCCTCACGCCACCCTGCGCCCGTCCGAGCTCGCCAGCGGAAAGACCTTGGCCGGGTTGAGCAGCCAGAGCGGGTCGAACACGTCCTTGACCCGCATCTGCGCGTCGAGATCGGCGGGCGCGTACTGCACCGTCATCAGGTCGCGCTTCTCGACGCCGACGCCATGCTCGCCGGTCAGGCAGCCGCCGACCTCGACGCAGAGCCTCAGGATGTCGGCGCCCAGATCCTCGGCCTTCTCGAGATCGCCCTCAAGGTTGGCGTCGTATAGGATCAGCGGGTGCAGGTTGCCGTCGCCGGCATGGAACACGTTCGCCACCGCCAGCCCGTAGCCGGCGGCCAGCTCGCCGATCCGGCGCAGCGCGAAGGACAGCTGGCTGACCGGGATCACCCCGTCGAGGCAGATGTAGTCGCCGATCTGCCCCATCGCCCCGAACGCCGCCTTGCGGCCTTTCCAGATCAGCGCGCTTTCCTCGGCCGAGCCGCTCTCGCGCAGCACCTCGGGCGCATGTCGCCGGGCGATCGTCGGTGATCCTGGCGAGCTGCTCGGCAATCTCGGGCGGGGCGCCCTCGACCTCGACGATCAGCAACGCCTCGACGTCCGGGTAGCCGGCACCGGCGAACGCTTCGCAGGCGCGAATGCAGGGACGGTCCATGAACTCGATCGCCACCGGCAGGACGCCGGCGCGGATGATGTCGGCGACGCAGGCCCCCGCGGCCTCGTTCGAGCCGAAGCCCATCAGCACCGGCCGGGCGCCCTCGGGCTTGTGGATGATGCGAAGGGTCGCCTCGGTGACCACGGCGAGCTGGCCCTCCGAGCCGCAGAGCACCCCGAGCAGGTCGTAGCCCGGTGCGTCGAGATGCGCGCCGCCGAGCTCGACCACCGTGCCGTCCATCATCACCATGGTCACGCCGAGCAGGTTGTTGGTGGTCACGCCGTACTTCAGGCAATGCGCCCCGCCCGAGTTCATCGCGATGTTGCCGGCGATGGCGCAGGCGAGCTGGCTCGACGGGTCGGGGGCGTAGAAGAAGCCTTCGTGCTCGACCGCCGCGGTCACGCTCAGGTTGGTGCGCCCGGTCTCGACGCGGATGATGCGATTGGCCGGATCGACCTCCAGCACCTTCGTCAGCCGCGCCACGCCGAGCAGCACGCAGTCCGCGGTCGGCAGCGCCCCGCCGGCGAGGCTGGTGCCCGCCCCGCGCGGCACGACCGGCACCCGCTCCTCGTGGCAGATGCGCAGCACCGCCGCGACCTCGGCGGTCGATGACGGCAGCACCGCCGCGAGCGGCGGGCACCGGTAGGCGGTCAGCGCGTCGCACTCGTAGGCCCGCACCTCGGTGCCGTCGTGTATCACCGCGTCGGGCGGCAGCACCCCCTGCAGGCGGCGGACGATTTCGGGCTTGCGGGCCAGGATCGCCGGATCGGGGTCGGGCATCTGCATCAGCGTGGCTCCTGAGCCTGGGCAGCCACAGATTAGGAACCGGCGGCAGGAAAGGGAAGGGGACGTGCCCGCGCGCCGCCGGCCAACACCCGCTCTTGATGCCGGCAGTCCGGGCTGCTTCAGTGGCGGAAGCCAACCGAGGGAGGAGCCATTGGCCGGAGGATCGACGCGGGTCGTCATCGCGGCGCTGATCGGCAACGCGGCGATCGCCGCGACCAAGTACGTCGCGGCGGCGGTCACCGGATCGTCGGCGATGTTCGCCGAGGCGGTGCACTCGACGGTCGATACCGGCAACCAGGCGCTGCTGCTGGTCGGCCTCAATCGCTCCGAGAAGCCGCCCGACGCGCGCCACCCGTTCGGTCATGGCATGGAGATCTACTTCTGGGCGTTCGTGGTGGCGATCCTGCTGTTCGGGCTCGGCGCCGGCGTGTCGTTCTACGAGGGCATCCACAAGCTGCTCGATCCCCACCCGATGCAGAACGCCGTCTGGAACTATGTGGTGATCGCCATCGCGATGGTGTTCGAGGCCGGGGCCTGGCTGGTCGCCTGGCGCGAGTTCGACCGGGTGCGCGGCAAGATGCCGGTGATGCGCGCGTTGCGGCAATCTAAGGATCCCGCGCTGTTCACGGTGCTGTTCGAGGACACGGCGGCGTTGACCGGCCTGCTGGCGGCGCTGGTCGGCATCTTCTGCTCCGACCGGCTCGGCCTCTACTGGGCCGACGGCGCGGCGACGCTGGTGATCGGGACGATTCTCGCGCTCGCGGCCCTGCTGCTCGCCATCGAGACCAAGAGCCTCCTGATCGGCGAGGCCGCAAGCCCGGCGCTGGTCGAGGACATCCTCGGCGTGGCGGGCCGCGCGAGTTTCGTCGAGGGGGTCAACGAGGTGCGTACCATGCACTTCGGACCGAACGACGTGCTGGTGAACCTCAGCGTCGACGCCCGCAATCACCTGCCGGCCGGCGAGGTCGAGGCGGGGATCTCCCGCCTCGAGGCCGAGATCAAGGGCCGGCATCAGGAGATCAGCCGCGTCTTCATCGAGATCCAGTCCGCGGACAAGAGCGAACTCGGCCTGCCGCCGGAGGACGACGCGGAGCCCGACGGCGCAAGCCGCTGATCGCTGCGGGTCTTGTTGCCCGAGTGGCAGGCGCGAAGGATCGAGCGTGGCTTTGCCCGCGCATGGCGCCGTCGCGTGAAGTATATCTGCATATATAGTTTTCAAATAAGGTGAAACGGTGCCTGCGCAACATTTCGTTGCGGACCGGTCTGACGCTGAAACTGCCACACTTATAGCACTTTCGATGGAATTCCGGAAGTTCAACGCCGAACCGGCTTCCAGTCGTCAGTAGGCGATCCCGCTGCCTTCGAGCCACGCCTTGAGCGCCGGCCGGGCGCTCGGGAGGCCGGCGCGGCGTGCGCCTTCGATGGCGGCGCGGGCCTCGGCGAGGTCGACCTGGCGCAACAGCGCCTTGACCGGGCCGATCGAGGCGGGGCGCATCGACAGGCTGCGCAGGCCGATGGCGGCGAGGCCGAGCGCCTCGAGCGGGCGGCCGGCGTCCTCGCCGCAGAACGAGAGCGGCGTGCCGTGCGCGGCGCAGCGCGCGACGATGTGTTCGAGGAACACAAGAAAGCTCGTGCTTAGCATCTCGTAGCGCCGGCGGACCCGCTCGTTCTCGCGATCGGCGGCGAAGAAGAACTGCTTCAGGTCGTTGCCGCCGATCGAGATGAAGTCGGCGGTCTGGAAGAAGCGGTCGGGGCCATAGGCGAGGCTCGGGGTCTCCAGCATCGCGCCGATCTCCAGGCTCGCGGGCACGGTGCGGCCGAGCGCCTGCTCGCGGGCCATCTCGCGCAGCACAACGTCGCGGCCGGCATCGAATTCGCCGGCCTCGGCGACGAACGGGAACATGATGTTGAGCGGTCGGCCGCGCGCGCCGCGGATCAGCGCCTGGACCTGCATCCGCATCATGCCGGGGCGGTCGAGCCCGACCCGGATCGCCCGCCAGCCGAGCGCCGGGTTCGGCTCGTCGGCGCGCTTCATGTAGGGCAGCACCTTGTCGGAGCCGATGTCGAGGGTGCGAAACACCACCGGCTTGTCGGAGGCGGCGTCGAGGATGCGGGCGTAGAGCGCGGCAAGCTCGGTGCGCTTCGGCACCGTGGTGCGGATCAGGAACTGCAACTCGGTGCGGAACAGGCCCACCCCGAGCGCGCCGCATTTCGCGAGGCTCGGCAGGTCGGCCATAAGGCCTGCGTTCATGTGCAGGGTCAGCGTCACGCCGTCGCGGGTGGTCGCCGGCTTGTCGCGCAGCGCGGCGTAGGCCGCCTGCGCCTCGTGCAGCATGTCGACCTTCTCGTGGAACGCCTTGGCGACGGTCTCGTCGGGGCGCAGATGCACCACGCCCTGGTCGCCGTCGATGAGGATCTGGTCGCCGTTCATCGCCTCGCGGGTGATGCGCGCGGCCTGGATGACCAGCGGAATGGCGAGGGCGCGGGCGACGATCGCGGCGTGGCTGCCGACCGAGCCTTCCTCCAGCACCACCCCCTGAATGCCGCGCCCGTAGTCGAGCAGTTCGCCGGGGCCGATGTTGCGGGCGACGAGGATGGCGTTCTCCGGCAGCTCGCGGCCGTTGCGGTTGTCCCCGCCCGACAGCAGGCGGAGCAGGCGGTTGGAAAGGTCGTCGAGGTCGTGCAGCCGCTCGCGGATGTAGGGGTCGGAGGCGCGGGACATGCGGGCGCGGGTCGCCGACTGCTCCTTCTCGACGGCGACCTCGGCGGCGAGGCCGCTGTCGATCGAGGCTTCGATCCGCCGCACCCAGCCCTTGTCGTGGGCGAACATCCGGTAGGTGTTCAGCACGTCCCGGTGCTCGCCGGTCGTGGTCAGGTAGTCCGCGGCGAGCATCTCGTCGATCTCGGCGCGCAGCCCCTCGATCCCGGCGTGCAGGCGGGCGCGCTCGTGCTCGGGGTCGTCGCTGATCGGTTCGGAGACCAGCATCTGCGGCTCGTGCAGCACGACGACGCCCTCCGCGACCCCCTCCTGGCCGACCAGGCCCCGAACGAAGAACGGCAGCTTGTGCGGATGGGCGAGCGCCATTGCGCCGGGTCCGACGAACGCACCGAGTTCGGCCATCTCGGCGATCACCATCGCCACCACCTCGAGGGCGTAGACCTCGTCGTCGGTGTACTCGCGCGGCTCGCGGTTCTGCACCACCAGCACGCCCAGAACCTCGCCGAGGCGCTGGATCGGCACGCCGAGGAAGCTCGAGAAGATCTCCTCGCCGGTCTCGGGCAGGTAGCGAAACCCCCGCGCGTGCGACGCGTCGCGGGTGCTGATCGGTTCGGCGGTCTCGGCGATCTGCCCGACCAGCCCCTGGCCGACCCGCAACCGCGACAGGTGGACCGATCCGGGGTTGAGCCCTTCGGTCGAGCTGAGTTCGAGCTGGTCGTCGCGGCGCAGGTAGACCGAGCAGGCCTCGGCCACCAGGCCCTCGGCGACCAGGCGCACGATGCGGTCAAGCCTTTCCTGGCCGCCACCGGGCTCGGCCAGCGTGGCGCGCAGGCGCGTCAGCAGGACGCGGCTGTCAACCGCTTCGGTAAATGACATCGGCGGCAAGGCCCCGTCGCTCAACCGGGTTTGTCGAGCTCGAACGCATCATGGAGCGCCTGAACCGCGAGTTCCAGATATTTGCGGTCGATCAGCACCGACACCTTGATCTCCGAGGTGGTGATGACCTTGATGTTGACCCCGTCCCGCGCCAGCGCCTGGAACATGTGGTGGGCGACGCCGGCCTGGCTGCGCATGCCGATCCCGACGATCGACACCTTGGCGACGTCCTCGTCGACGTCGATCCCTGCGTACTCGAGGTCGCCCGCGCTCCGCGTCGCCTCCAGCGCGCGCCGCGCCCGGGGCACCTCGTCGACCGGGCAGGAAAACGTCATGTCGGTGCGCCCGTCCGCGCCGATGTTCTGCACGATCATGTCGACGTTGACGCCGCCTTCCGCCAGCGGACCGAACAGCGCCGCGGCGATGCCCGGGTGGTCGGGGACGCCGATCACCGTCAGCTTGGCCTCGTCGCGGGAATAGGCGATGCCGCTGACAACACGGGATTCCATGATCTCCTCCTCGTCGCAGACGATGGTGCCGGGCGCGTCCCCGAAGCTCGACAGCACCTGCAGCCGGACCTTGAAGCGCATGGCGAGCTCGACGCTGCGGGTCTGCAGCACCTTGGCGCCGAGGCTCGCGAGCTCGAGCATCTCCTCGTAGGAGATCCGGCCGAGCTTGCGCGCCTTGCGGGTGATGCGCGGATCGGTGGTGTAGACCCCGTCGACGTCGGTGTAGATGTCGCAGCGCTCGGCTCCCAGCGCCGCGGCGAACGCCACCGCCGAGGTGTCCGACCCGCCACGGCCGAGCGTGGTGATCCGGCCTTCGGGCGAGACGCCCTGGAAACCGGCGATCACCGCGTGCAGCCCCTCGCCGAACTTGCGCACCAGCCCCTCGGTCTCGATCGACACGATCCGCGCCGCGCCGTGACTCGAATTGGTGTGGAGCGGCACCTGCCAGCCCTGCCAGCTCCGCGCCGGCACGCCCATCTCCTGCAGGGTCAGCGCCATCAGCCCGGCGGTCACGTTCTCGCCGGAGGCGACCACCGCGTCGTACTCGCGCGCGTCGTAGAGCGTGTTGGTGTTGCCGACCCAGCCGACCAGCTCGTTGGTCTTGCCGGCCATCGCCGAGACCACGACGGCGACGTCGTAGCCGCGCTCGACCTCGCGCTTGACCCGGGCCGCGGCATTGCGGATGCGGTCGAGGTCGGCCACGCTGGTGCCGCCGAATTTCATCACGAGCCGGGGCATGGACCTGCCTGCACGGGGATTGCGCCAAACGACGCCCTCTTAGGGCCTTCGCGGGGGGCCTTCAAGCGCGCGGCGGGCGGCTCCCAGGGCTATCGCATATGACGACCGCGTGCGCCGGTGACGCCGTCCCGCCCGGCGCCCGACGCCGGGCAGCGGCCGCCCGCCCCCCGGGCGGCCGCTTTCGCGGCCCCCCGCGGGCGTGCCGCTGCCCTCATCGCGGGCGGCCAAGGCCGGGCGGGCCAGCGACGCCCGGCAGGGTGTGCAACCTTCCGCCAAAGCGCTTTGCCAAATGCGATTCCCCTGGGGCGGGTCCGCCCGCGCAGGGAATACGCGCTCAGTTCGACCTGCGCCCCGACGACCACGGCAGCGGCGCGATCGGAATGCCGTCCTCGATCAGCGCGCGGGCCTCGGCGGGGCGGGCCTCGCCGATGATGGCGCGCTCGGGCGACTCGCCGCCGTGGATCCGGCGGGCCTCGGTGGCGAAGTTGCGGCCGACGTTCTCGGACTGCGCCTCGATCCGGCGGCGCAGCTCCGCCAGCGCCTGCTCGGCCGGGGAAGCCGGCGCGGACAGCGGTGATTCGGCCGGTGCGGCGGACGACACGCTCGGCGCCATCAGGTCCTTCTCGACCGTCGCTCGAGCCGCAGACAGCACAGGCGACGTGGCCGCCGTCCAGCAGCCGGTCGAAATCCGCGCTCGACCCGAACCAGGAGTCGAACCGGTGCGCGCGGTCGCAGCGCAGTGCGTAGCGGATCATTCAGCCGACCTCGTCATGGACCTGTAACGCAACAGATATATTGCGCTAGGGTAAATACAATCTTCCGGGCGGGGTTTGGAGAAGGTCAAGGGACGACGTGATGCCCAAATGGTTCTACCCGGTTCTGGCGCTCGGGGTCGGCGGGCTCGCGGCACTGGCCTCGGCGCTGTCGGTCCCGCCGCTGCTCGCCTTTCTCGCCGGCGTTCTGGTGACTCTGGTGGCGGCGCTGGTCAGGCGCGACGAGGCGGGTGCGGCCGCGGTGCGGGGAGAGTCGCCGGAACAGGCGGAGATCGAGGCGACGCCGGTGCCCTCGGCCTTCGGCAGGGCGCTGATCGAGCGGCTGCCGACGCCGTTGCTCGTCATCGCGCGAAACGGGCGGGTCGGCTATGCCAATCCGGCGGCGCACGCGGCGTTGCCCCGGCTGCAGCCCGGGGCGCATTTCGCGCATCTGATCCGGGCGCCGGCGTTCATCGAGGCGGTGGGCGCGACGCTCGCCGACGGCACCGAGCGGCGGGTCGAGTTCGCGGCCAGCCAGGGGCGCGAACGGCATTTCGAGGCCTGGGTCGGGCTGCTGCCGCTGGACGACGCGGTGCAGGCCGAGGCGCAGGCGATCGTCCAGATCGAGGACAGGACCGAGGCCAGCCGTGTGGAGCAGATGCGCTCCGACTTCATCGTCAACGCCAGCCACGAGCTGCGAACCCCGCTCGCTTCGATCATCGGCTACATCGAGACGCTGCAGAACCACGCGCGCGAAGACCCCGAGGCCCGCGAGCGCTTTCTCGGGATCATGGCCCGCGAGGCGGGGCGGATGCAGCGGCTGATCGACGACCTGATGTCGCTGAGCCGGATCGAGATGACCGAGCACGTCCGGCCGGTCGAGCAGCGCTCGCTGAACCGGATCGCCGGCGACAGCGCGGCCGCGCTCCAGGCCGTGGCGCGGCAGCAGGGCATCGCGCTCGAAATCGACCTGCCGCCGCAGGGCGCGCTGGTGCGCGGAGACCGGGACCAGCTCACCCAGGTCTTCACCAACCTGATCGACAACGCGATGAAGTACGGCGGCGAGGGGATCGGCGTGCGGGTGTTTCCCGCCCCGCCGAGCCGGGCGCATCCGCGGCGGGTCGGCGTGACGGTGGAGGACAGCGGCCCCGGCATTCCGCGCGAGCACATCCAGCGGCTGACGGAGCGCTTCTACCGGGTCAGCGTCAGCTCGAGCCGCAACAAGGGCGGCACCGGCCTCGGCCTCGCCATCGTCAAGCACATCCTCAACCGGCACGAGGGGCGGCTCGAGATCGTCTCCGCGCCGGGCAAGGGAAGCGCCTTCACCGTCTGGCTGCCCCAGGCCGGCGAAGCGACGTCCGCCGCCGAACCCCAGGCCGGCCAGCCGGAAGCGAATATCCGAACGGCGTGAGGCGGTTGGACTGTCACCAAAGGGTCGCTGAATTGTAATGCCCATGTTGCGCCGCTGGCTATACTGCGCGCAAGGTGGTGGATCAGGCCGCACCGGCGGGCACAGCGACAGGATGGCGGAATGGCGCATATCGTATCGGGCTTCGACGAGGATCTGATCCAGGTCCAGGCGAAGATACTCGAGATGGGCGGGCTCGCCGAGGAGTTGCTGTCGAAGGCGCTGGAATTGGTGCAGGCCCGGGATGCCGGCCTCGCCAAGGAGGTCATCGAGCGCGACAAGGACCTCGACGCGATGGAGATGTCCGTCGAGGAGCTCGTGGTCAAGGTGATCGCCCTGCGCCAGCCGGTCGCCGCCGACCTGCGGGTGCTGATCGCGGCGATGAAGATCTCCTCGACGCTCGAGCGGATCGGCGACCTTTCCAAGAACATCGCCAAGCGGGCGATCCCGCTCAGTTCGTCGCGGCAGGTGAAGGTGACGACCTCGATCGTGCGGATGGGGCGCCAGACGCTGACCCAGCTTTCGGACGTGCTGAACGCCCACGCCTCGCGCGATGTCGACATGGCCGTTCAGATCTGGAACCAGGACTACGAGATCGACGAACTCTACAACGCGATCTTCCGCGAGGTCGTCACCTACATGGTCGAGGACGGACGCCGGATCGGGGCGGGCGCGCAACTGATGTTCATCGCCAAGAACCTCGAGCGGATCGGCGACCACACCACCCACATCTCCGAGATGGTCTACTACATCGTCACCGGCAAGAGCCTTGGCGACGACCGCCCCAAGGGCGAGCCGACCGGCATCGACTTCGTGGAGCAATAGGAAATTTCATGTCCGTAAGCGTGCTGGTGGTGGAGGACGAGGAGCCGATCAGCCAGCTCCTCGCCTACAACCTCGAGAAGGAAGGCTTCGCGGTCGCGGTCGCGGCCGACGGGGACGAGGCGCTGCTGGCGGTCGAGGAAGACCGCCCCGACCTGATCCTGCTCGACTGGATGCTGCCGAACGTCTCGGGCATCGAGCTCTGCCGGCAGATCCGCGCGCGGTCCGCGACGCGCGACATTCCGGTGATCATGCTGACGGCGCGCGGCGAGGAAGCCGACCGGGTGCGCGGCCTCGACGTGGGCGCCGACGACTACGTGACCAAGCCGTTCTCGATGTCCGAGCTGGTCGCGCGGATCCGTGCGGTGCTCAGGCGAGCCGCCCCGGCGCTGGCCGGGGACGTGGCGAGCTTCGCCGACATCGTGCTCGACCGGCAGGTGTGTCGGGTGCGGCGCGGCCAGCGCGACGTCCACCTCGGCCCGACCGAGTTCCGTCTGCTCGAGGCGCTGATGCAGCGCCCCGGGCGCGTCTACTCGCGAGAGCAGCTGCTCGACAAGGTCTGGGGCCACGTCTACGTCGAGACCCGCACCGTCGACGTCCACATCGGGCGTCTGCGCAAGGCGCTCAACCGCCGCGGCGACCGCGACCCGATCCGCACGGTGCGCTCCTCGGGGTATGCGCTGGATGACACCTATGGGGTCTCGACCTAGCGGCAGGCGCGCATCCGCTCCTTCCCCGGTCGAATCCGTCAGGTGCGCCCGATTTGCACAGCGATGGTCCCGGGCTGCGCCACCCTCGGCCTCCGCGGTTCGGCCACGAACGCCGCGAGGGCGGGTCGCGCCGCCTGCGCCGGTCTGTGAGGCGGAGTTCGCCGCCGCGCGATCGAGTCCGCAACGACACGTGGGCTGATCCGCCGGAACGAGTCCAGCCACAAGGCCGTTGCTATTTCCGGGACCTGCGGCCGTTGCTATGGTCCGTTCACCAATGGAAGGGAGAGGACATGGGGATCGACCAGTATCACGAACCACCGCAGGAGCTGTCGCAGGAGGTTCGCACCTTCGCGCGCATGATCGCCTCGCTGATCGAGGAGGCGGATGCGATCAACTGGTACGAGCAGCGAATCTCGGTGGAAACCGACGTCCAGGCCCGCGCCATCATGCAGAACGCCCAGGCCGAGGAGTTCAAGCACTTCGGCATGGACCTCGAGTTCCTGCTGCGGGCCAAGCCGGACTGGCGCAAGGAACTCCAGGAGATCCTGTTCACCACCGGCGACATCGTCGAGCGTGGCGAAGCCGGCGAGAAGGCGGTGGATTGAGGGGGCGGTCCGCCAAAAAGGTTGACTCAGTCAACTGTATTCTGGAAAAACCGTTCGAAATCAGTTTCTTGAGCCTATAACACGTGCGAAAACCTCCGCGCTTTCGCGGGCCCGCGCGGGTTCGATCGACATCCATTGAAAACGACCGGGGAGGGCGAGGGGCCATGGAATACAGATATCTGGGCGGATCGGGCCTGAAGGTCTCGGCGCTGGGCTTCGGCACGGTGACCTTCGGCGGCGACGACGAGGTCTCGCGGGGCTTCGGCGGGACCGACGTCACCGCGGCCAAGCGGCTGGTCGGCACCTGCCTCGATGCCGGGGTCACGCTGTTCGATTCAGCCGATATCTACAGCGGCGGCCACGCCGAGGAGGTGCTCGGCCAGGCCATCGCCGGCCACCGCGAGGAGCTGCTGATCTCGACCAAGGCCACCTTCCGCTCCGGTCCCGGTCCGAACGACGTCGGCTCGTCGCGCTACCACCTGACCGCCGCGGTCGAGGGCAGCCTGCGCCGGCTCGGCACCGACCGCATCGACATCTTCCAGCTCCACGGCTTCGACGCCGCCACGCCGCTCGAGGAAACCCTGGGCACGCTCGGCGACCTCGTGCGGGCGGGCAAGATCCGCTACATCGGCGTCTCGAACTTCTCCGGCTGGCACCTGATGAAGTCGCTGGCCGTGTCGGACCGCTACGGCTGGCCCCGCTACGTCGCGCACCAGGCCTACTACTCGCTGGTCGGGCGCAGCTTCGAGTGGGAGCTGATGCCGCTCGGGCTGGACCAGAACGTCGGCACCATCGTCTGGAGCCCGCTCGGCTGGGCCCGGCTGACCGGCAGGATCCGCCGCGGTCAGCCGGCGCCGGAAACCACCCGGATGCAGACCCCGCACATCGTCGACATCGCCCCGCCGCTCGAGGACGACTACGTCTACCGTGTGGTCGATGCCATCGACGCCGTCGCGGCGGAGACCGGCAAGACCGTGCCACAGATCGCCCTCAACTGGCTTCTGCAGCGTCCCACCGTCTCCTGCATCCTCGTCGGGGCCCGCAACGACGAACAGCTGCGGCAGAACCTCGGCGCGATCGGCTGGACCCTGACCCCCGATCAGATCGCGCGGCTCGACGCCGCCAGCAGCCAGACGCCCGCCTATCCCTACTTCCATCAGAACGGTTTCGAGCGGAACCCCTTTCCCGTCGATCTCTAGGCGCCGGCGGGGCCCGGCGAAGGAACCGGAATCCCGTCCCTGACGTTCTCGAAGCTGGAGGGCGGCCGATCCACGGCGCCCCCGGTTTACAAGGGAGACCAGCCATGGATACCAGCCAGATCAAGGAACACATGGAGGTAAAGGCTTCGGGCGGCGAGCACGTCGGCTCCGTCGATCATCTCGAGGGAACCGATCGGATCAAGCTTGCGAAGTCCGACCCTGCCGCAGGCGGCAAGCACCACTTCATTCCCATCGCCTGGATCGATCACGTCGACAGCCACGTCCATCTCGGCCGGACCGCCGACGAGGTAAAGACGCTCTGGGAAACCGAGGAGGCCTGAGGCCCGCGTCGGCGTCTTCTCTCCCTCCTTGGAAAGAAACGGCTTGGCCCCTAGATACCGTTACGAAACCGACTGCGAGAGGTGCCGCCGATGTTGTTCGACCTGCTGAAGAAGAAGTCCGAGATGCCGGCGCCCGGAACCACCCTGCCGGGCCGCCCCGAGCCGATCCCGACCGCCGAGACCCACTTCGTGAACGGTCATCCTCTCAAGGGACCCTATCCCGAGGGCCTGCAGCAGGCGATGTTCGGCATGGGCTGCTTCTGGGGGGTCGAACGTGTATTCTGGAAGGTGCCCGGCGTCTGGGTGACCGCGTCCGGATACGCAGCGGGGGCCACGCCGAACCCGACCTACCGCGAGATCTGCTCCGGACAGACCGGCCACGCCGAGGTTGTCCTCGTGACCTACGACCCGTCCCGGGTCAGCTACGAGACGCTGCTTAAGACGTTCTGGGAGAACCACGACCCGACTCAGGGGATGCGGCAAGGCAACGACGCGGGCACCCAGTACCGGTCCGGCATCTACACCTTCACCCCGGAGCAACGCGCCGCCGCCGAGGCCTCGCGCGACGCCTACCAGAAGCAGCTGAAGGCCAGCGGCCACGGAAAGATCACCACCGAGATCGTCGACGCCCCGGTGTTCTACTATGCCGAAGACTATCACCAGCAGTATCTGGCGAAGAATCCGAGCGGCTACTGCGGCCTCGGCGGCACGGGCGTAAGCTGCCCGATCGGAAAGGGACAGACTCTGCAGTCCTGACCCCTAGGCGCGTGCCCGAAGGCGCACGCCACTTCGTTTTCCCATTCCTGAATGCAGATAATTGACGCGGGCGCCTCGGTGCGGATATGCGCGGCCGCACTCCGGAGACCAGCATGCCGTTGATCCGCGCCACCACCGCTTTGCTCGGCGAACCGGCGGCGCGCGCCATGCGCGATGACCTCGACGACCTCGACCCGGCGCCGCTCGCGAGCGACATGCACGACCGGGACGACGGGTCGGGCATCTGGGACGTCGCCGGCCTGTTCGGCGGCTTGCCGGACACCGCCGCGCTGGCATTGCTCGCACGCCTGCACTCCGCTCCGGATTTCGATGTCGTGCGGGTCGAAGACCGCGACTGGGTCGCCCAGGTCCGATCCGAACTGACCCCCGTCGCGGCCGGGCGGTTCGTCGTCTACGGCAGCCACGACCGGCACCGCGTGCCGTCGAACCGAATCCGCCTGGAGATCGAGGCGGCGCAGGCCTTCGGCACCGGCCATCATGCGACCACGCAAGGCTGCCTGACCGCGCTCGACCGGCTGGTCAGTGCCGGGCTCGTCGCCGGCCGGGTCGCCGACATCGGTGGCGGCACCGGCGTGCTGGCAATGGCGGCGGCCAAGGTCTGGCGCTCTCGCGCGATCGCCGGCGACATCGACCCGCTTGCCACCGAGACCGCCAGGGCCAACGTCGTGGCCAACGGCGTCGCCGCCAATGTGGCCTGCGTCACGGCCGCAGGCTTCCGCCACCCCCGGCTGCACGACGGCGCGCCGTTCGATCTCATTTTCGCCAACATCCTGGCAGGTCCGCTCCGGCGCCTGGCGGAGGAACTTGCCCGACATCACGCGGCCGGCGGCATCGCCATCCTGTCGGGCATCCTCGCCCGCCAGGCGGCGGGCGTCACGGCCGTCTATCGCGGCTGGGACTACCGGCTGCTCGATGCGGTACGGATCGATGGCTGGACGACGCTGGTGCTGCGGCGACCGGGCTAGACCCGGGTCGCGCGATCAATCGCGGGCGAGCGCCTCGGCGACGGAGTTGATCTGGCCGCGGCGCAGGCCGATGTCGGAGAGCTGTCCGTCGGACAGCGACTCCAGCGCCCTGCGGGTCGCGCGGATGTTGCGGGCGGCGCGCACGGCGCCGATGCCACGCTCGAAGAACGAGACGATCTGGAACGTGGTGATCGCGCCCATCGGGACGCTGCGGTTGGTTTCAATGGCGGACATGGTCGTCTTCCTGGAACGCGGCTCGGTGGATCCGATGCGCGCGGCTCACTCTATGTGGCAATTCGAGGCCGCCGCACAATCGCGATTCCTGCAACGCTGCCATGCATTTCGCGCAAGAACGTAAAGACCGTGGCTGCACGCGGGGCTTGGCGGATGTTCCGGCTTCGTGCTAGAGAAGGGCGCGGGGCGACAGAGCAGAACGGACAGCCAATGCGCGTCATCGGGATTGACCCAGGCCTCCGCCGCACCGGATGGGGCGTGGTGGACGTGGACGGGACCCGGATGCGCCATGTGGCGAACGGGGTCTGCCAGTCCGAGGGGGACGATCTGGCGGCGCGGCTGTGCAGCCTGCACGTCGCCCTGACTGCCGTGCTGGCGCTGCACCGGCCGGAGACCGCCGCCGTCGAGCAGACCTTCGTCAACAAGGACGCCGCCGGGACGCTGAAGCTCGGGCAGGCGCGGGGTATCGCGCTGCTGGTGCCGGCGCAGGCCGGGCTGGCGGTGGCGGAGTATGCGCCGAACGCGGTGAAGAAGGTGGTCGTGGGCGTGGGGCATGCCGACAAGGCGCAGGTCCAGCACATGGTCCGGCTGCAGTTGCCCGGCGTCGAGCTGGCAGGACCGGACGCGGCCGACGCGCTGGCGATCGCGCTCTGTCACGCGCATCATGCTCGATTCCGCGGGCGCCTCGACGCGGCGCTGGCGGGCGCGCGGGCATGATCGGCAAGGTCAGCGGGCGGCTCGACTACCGGGGTGCCGACCACGTGCTGGTCGACACCGGCGGGGTCGGCTACATCGTCTATTGCTCGGACCGGACGCTGGCGGCGATGCCGGGGCCGGGCGGCGCGGTGTCGCTCTATACCGAGCTGGTGGTGCGCGAAGATCTGATGCAGCTCATCGGCTTCCGGACGCTGGCCGAGCGGGAGTGGCACCGGCTGCTCGTCACCGTGCAGGGGGTGGGCGCGAAGGCGGCGCTGGCGATCCTCGGCACGCTCGGGACCGAGGGGTGGCGCGGGCGCTGTCGCTCGGGGACGCGAGCGCGATCCGCACGGCGCCGGGCGTGGGGCCGAAGCTGGCGCAGCGGGTGGTGCTGGAGTTGCAGGCCAAGGCGCCGGCGGTGATGGCGATGGGGGCGCACGGCGCGCAGGCGGCGGTGGGCGCGGTGCGGGACGATCCGCTGATCGAGGCGCACGGCGATGCCGCCGATGCCTGCGGCGGCGACGGACGGCGACGCGCAGGCGCGGGCGGATGCGCTGTCGGCGCTGGTCAACCTCGGCTATGGCGAGGGCGAGGCGGCGGCGGCGGTCGCCGGCGTCGAGGCCGGGGATGCGGGGGCGATGATCCGCGCGGCGCTGCGCGCGCTGGCGCCGAAGGGATAGCGACATGGCGGCTTCCGATCCGCTGCGCTGCGGCCCGAGACCCTGCCCGAGGACATCGACCGGGCGCTGCGGCCGCAGACCCTCGACGAGTTCGTCGGGCAGAAGGCGGCGCGGGCCAACCTCGCGGTGTTCATCGAGAGCGCGCGGCGGCGCGGGCAGGCGATGGATCACACGCTGTTCTTCGGGCCGCCGGGCCTCGGCAAGACCACGCTGGCGCAGATCATGGCGCGCGAGCTCGGGGTGAACTTCCGGATGACCTCGGGGCCGGTGCTGGCCAAGGCCGGCGATCTGGCGGCGATCCTGACCAACCTCGATGCGCGCGACGTGCTGTTCATCGACGAGATTCACCGGTTGAGCCCGGTGGTGGAGGAGATCCTCTATCCCGCGCTCGAGGACTTCCAGCTCGACCTGGTTATCGGCGAGGGCCCGGCAGCGCGGACGGTGCGCATCGAGTTGCAGCCGTTCACGCTGGTCGGCGCGACGACTCGGCTCGGGTTGCTGACCACCCCGCTGCGCGACCGGTTCGGGATCCCGACCCGGCTCGAGTTCTACGAGGTGGACGAGCTGGTGCAGATCGTGACCCGCGCCGCGCGGCTGATGCGGGCCGACGCGACGCCGGACGGGGCGGCGGAGATCGCGCGCCGGGCGCGGGGCACGCCGCGGATCGCCGGGCGGCTGCTGCGGCGGGTGGTGGACTTCGCCATCGTCGAGGGCGACGGGAAGGTGACGCAAGCCATTGCCGACCGGGCGCTGACCCGGCTCGGGGTGGACGATCTGGGGCTCGACGGGGCGGACCGGCGGTATCTGCGGCTGCTGGCGGAGAATTATGGCGGCGGGCCGGTCGGGGTCGAGACGATCGCGGCGGCGCTGTCGGAGGTGCGCGACGCGATCGAGGAGGTGATCGAGCCCTACCTGCTGCAGCAGGGCCTGATCCAGCGCACCCCGCGCGGGCGGCTGCTGGCGGCGAAGGCCTGGACCCATCTCGGCCTGGCGGCGCCGCGGCCGGCGGGGCAGGTGGGCGACCTGTTCGAAGGATAGGGTGCGAAATACGCGGATTTCGCACGCGAAATTCCGGTTATCGCGTTGATAAGATTGAGATTAATCTTCAATAATTTCCGTTAACCCGCTCCGGGACCGCTCACTATCTAATAATGACCGCGCGATGGACGGGGGGTTTCGAAGCCAAGCAATCACCGGATGGCCAAAGCATCGGTGCCGATTTCGGCCGGATTTCCCAGCAAGCGCGCGGTTCTGCGCAAGGGGTGGCATGCGCACCACGATTATTCTGTCGAGCCTGTCCACCGATGGGCGAACTGCTCGGAAAGGCGTGCGATTGTCGCGAACCTCGTGACGCCGGACCGGTGGCGAATAACGGCCGATGCCGGGGGTTCAGGTTGCCGGATGAGGACCAGGTCTGCTACGCCGGTCGTAGGCGCCGAGGTGGCGTCCGGGAGGGGGATTTACGATGAATTCGAGCAAGTCTGGCCGTGATGCTTGTGCTGCCGATGGCTTTCGCTGCCTGCGCGAAAAAGCCGGAGCCCGTGATGGTTCCGGCGTTGAGCGCGCCCGAGCAGGCCTGCGTCGATCGCGCGGCGGCCACCACGGGAGCGGATCCGACGGCGATTTCGGTGACGCCGACCGCTTCGACCAAGACCGGCGACACGATCTATACGGTGACCGCGAACGGCGTTGCCTACAACTGCGTGGTCGGGCCGGATATGACGGTTTCGGTATTCGGAGCGCAGTAGGCGCGGGACCGTGGCGGTGCCGATCGAGCCTTACGCGCCGCTTGGCGTGCCGAAGCCGATCGACCGCCATATCTGGATCGTCGACGGGCCCGTGGTGCGGATGCGCTACGGGCCCTGGTCCTTGCCCTTTCCCACGCGGATGACGGTGGTACGGCTGCCCGACGGGCGGCTCTGGCTGCATTCGCCGGTGGCGATGACCTCCGGGGTCCGGGCGCGGATCGAGCAGCTCGGGGCGGTCGCGGCGCTGGTGGCGCCGAACCGCCTGCATTGGGTGGCGCTGGCCCAGTGGCAGGACTCCTACCCCGAGGCTGTCACCTGGGCATCGCCGGGGGTGCGCGCGCGGGGCCGGTTCCGGATCGATCACCGGCTCGGCGCCGAGACGCCGCCCTGGTCGGGAACGATCGGCCAGTTGCTGGTGCCGGGGCGGTTCATGACCGAGGCGGTGTTCCTGCACCGCGACAGCCGGACGCTGATCGTCACCGACCTGATCGAGAATTTCGAGGCGAAGCGGGTGAACGGCCGGCTGCTGCGCTGGTTGATGCGGGTCGGCGGGGTGATCGATCCGCATGGCAGCACGCCGCGTGACCTGCGGCTGACCTTCCGCAAGCGCTCGGTGCGGTGTGCGCTCGAGACGATGCTCGGCTGGGGGCCGGAGCGGGTGGTGATGGCCCACGGGCGGCCGTACCTGCGCGACGGTGCCGCCGAGTTGAGCCGGGCGCTGGCGTGGTCGCGATAGACCCCGGCAGAGTGACGCGATCCGCGTAGAGAACGCGGCTGTTCTGCGCCGGACGTTGGGGCGAGCGGAGCGAAGCAATCCGATCGATTTCGCGTGAGCCGATGATCGATGTCCCGTGCGCGGGACGGGTATGGGGTGGATGCCCGCAGGTCGCCCGGGGCATGATGCTGCCACGCGAATTGGGCGGGGAGGCGGTGCGATGCGGTGGTTTCAGGCGATCCTGCCGGCGGTTGGCCTCGCGGCCTGCGCGGTGGGGACGGGTGAGACGTCCGGCGCGGCCGACGCGGCGCGCGCGGCGCAGGTGAACGCCTGCACCGCGGCGGTGGCGGCGCATGTCGGCAAGCCGACGGACGCGGTGGTGGCCGAGTGGACCGGCGCGACCACGACCGCAGGAACTGCCGTGGTGACGGTACGCGATGACCAGGGCGGCGGCCGCGAGCGGGTGCATACCTGCGAGGTCGACGCGGGCGGCCGGGTGCTGGCGATCCGGCATCCGGGGGCATGAGCTTCGAGTACCGGCTGCGGGTCTACTACGAGGACACCGATGCGGCGGGGATCGTCTACTACGCCAACTACCTGAAGTTCATCGAGCGGGCGCGGACCGAGGCGCTGCTGTCGATGGGCCTGAGCCAGACCGGGATCCGGGCGCGTCACGGGCTGGTGTTCGCGGTGCGGGACGTGGTGCTCAGCTTCCTGGCGCCGGCGCGGCTGGAGGATCAACTTGTCGTGACGACGCGCGCCGGCCCGGTGGGCGGCGCGCGGCTCGAGATGGCCCAGGAGGTCTGGCGCGAGGCGCTCTGCCTGGTGCGGGCGCGGGTGACGCTCGCCTGTGTCGGCCCGACCGGGCGGCCGGCGCGGATGCCGGCGGAGTTGCGCGAGGCGCTGGGCAGGCTGCCGCCGCTCTAGACCCGACACTGGACACAACGCGTGTTTTGCGACAAAACAGCGCGGAATTGGGCTATGATGCCCGCGAAGCCGGATCAACGCGGCTCCAGTTCCTTCGAGCAAACAGGCAAACAGGCAGACATGCAACCCGATACCCTGGCCGCGGCGCAGCAGATCGACTTTTCGCTGCTGGCGCTGTTCTTCCGGGCGACCTTCACGGTCAAGATCGTGATGCTCGTCCTGATCGCCGCCTCGATCTGGTCGTGGGCGATCATCATCCAGAAGCTCATCGACGTCCGGCGGGTCCGTGACGAGGCGCGCGCCTTCGACCAGGAGTTCTGGTCGGGCGAGCCGCTCGACACGGTCTACGAGCGGGTCGGGCCGGATCCGGTCGGGCCGGCGTCCCGGGTGTTCGCGGCCGGCATGACCGAGTGGCGACGCTCGCACCGGGAGGACGGCGGGCTGATCGCCGGAACCCAGGCGCGCATCGAGCGGGCGATGAACGTCGCGATCGGGCGCGAGGCCGAGCGGCTGACCAAGGGATTGAACTTTCTCGCCACCGTCGGCTCGATCGCGCCGTTCGTCGGGCTGTTCGGCACGGTCTGGGGCATCAAGCACGCGTTCGAGGAGATCGCGCTGCAGCAGTCGACCAACCTCGCGGTCGTCGCGCCGGGCATCGCCGAGGCGCTGCTCGCCACCGGCCTCGGGCTGCTGGCCGCGATCCCGGCGGTGATCTTCTACAACAAGCTCAACCAGGACACCGAGGCGGTGATCAGCGGCTACGAGGGCTTCGCCGACGAGTTCTCGATGATCCTGTCGCGCCAGCTCGACCGGGCGGCCTGACATGGGCGTCACGATGCAGACCGGCGGCCGCGGGCGCGGCGGCCGGCATCAGCGCAAGCGGCCGATGGCGGAGATCAACGTGACGCCGATGGTCGACGTCATGCTGGTGCTGCTTGATCATCTTCATGGTCGCCGCACCGCTCCTGACCGTGGGCGTGCCGATCGAGTTGCCGAAGACCGCCGCGGCGCCGCTCCCCACCGAGGAGGAGGAGCCGCTCACCATCGCGATGACCGCCGACGGCAAGATACTGGTGCAGAACGCCGCGGTCGAGCCGGGCGACCTGATCCCGCTCTTGCGCGCGGTGTCGGCGGAGCGCAAGAGCGGCAAGATCTTCCTGCGCGCCGACGGCGCGATCCCCTACGAGGGGGTGATGCAGGTGATGGGGGCGCTGAACGCCAGCGGCTTCAACGACATCGGGCTGGTGACCGAACAGGGCGGGCCGCGGTTCGACGGCCGGGACGGCTGACCCTTGGCGATGAACACCGGAACCCGGGTCTCGCTCGCCGGCCACGGCGTGCTGATCGTGCTGGCGCTGGTCGGGGTGCCGTGGTTCGGGCCCGAGGAGCGCGCGCCGATCCGGGTGACCGACGTGAGCTTCATCTCCGAGGCGGACTTCGACGCGGCTCAGTCGGCGGCACCCGCCGAGGTGCCGCGCGAGGCCGAGGCGCCGGCGGTGCTGCCCGCGCCACGGCCGGCGGAGGCGCCGGCCGAGACCGAGCCGCTCGCCGAGGCGCCGGCCGAGGCGCAGGTGGCCGAGACGCCGCCGCCGGCCGAGCCGGAGGCGCCGACGACGCCGGACCGTATCGTCCCCAGGATCGTCACGCTCGATGCGCCGAGCGCCGCCGCGCCGCCCCGCACCGCGCCCCGCCCCGCGGGTCGAGGCCGAGCGCACCCCGCCGCCGCCCGAGAACGCCCGGCCGGCGGATCTGCCCAAACCTGTCAGCGCGCCGGAGCCCGCGGTCGAGGTCGCCCGTGTCGAGGAGCCCCCGGCCGCGCCGCCGGAAGCCGCGCCGGAGGTCGAGGCGGAGGCGGCGCCGCGCGAGCCGCTGGCGCTGGAGTCGTCCGCGCGGCCGAAGCCGCGGCAGACGCGGGTGGCGGCGACCGAGCCCGTCCCGACGCCGCCGGAGCCGGAGAAGGAGCCGGTGAAGGAGAAGGAACCGGCGCCCGACCGCGAGGCCGAGGCGGTGCTGGCGGCGCTGCAGTCCCGGGCGACGCCGCCGACGCCCGCCACCGCGCCGACCAAGACCGAACCGACAACGGCGAAGGCGACCTCGCTGCCGGTGGGGCCGCCGTTGTCGAACTCGGAGAAGGACGGGCTGAAGTTCGCGATCCAGAAGTGCTGGAACGTGCCGGCGGGCCTGCGCGACGCGAACGAGCTGAAGATCACCGTCGCCGCCGAGCTTGGCGTCGACGGCAGCGTCATCGCCGGCAGCCTGCGGATGATCGAGCCGGCGACGAGCCCGGACGCGCGCTTCGATGCCGCGTATCGCGCGGCCCGGAGCGCGCTGATCCGCTGCTCGCCCTATTCGCTGCCGCGCGACAAGTACGGGCAGTGGCGCAACATCGAAGTCGTCTTCAACCCCGAGGGAATGGTGTCATGGTAGATCGCCTCCGGCGCACTCTTGTCATCGGCGTGCCCGCAGCACTGGCGCTGCGGCCGTTCGCCGCCGCGGCGCAGGCGCCGCTCCGGATCGAGATCACCGAGGGCGTGGTCGAGCCGATGCCGTTCGCGGTGCCCGGGTTCGTGGCCGACAGTGGCGCGGCCGCCGATCTCGCGGCGAAGATCACCCGGGTGGTCACGGACGACCTGGTCGGTTCGGGGCTGTTTCGCGAGATTCCGGCCTCCGCGCACATCGGCAAGGTGACGAATTTCGACGCGCCGGTGCAGTTCGCCGACTGGAAGGCGATCAACGCGCAGGCGCTGGTCACCGGCGCGGTGGGCCTGAGCGGCGACCGGGCGCAGGTGCGCTTCCGGCTGTGGGACGTGTTCGCGCAACAGCCGCTCGGCGAGGGGCTGCAGTTCGAGGGCGGCAGCGCCAACTGGCGGCGGCTGGCGCACAAGGTGGCGGACGCGGTCTACGCGCGGCTGACCGGCGAGACCGGCTATTTCGACAGCCGGGTCGCCTACGTGGCGGCGAGCGGGCCGAAGGAGGCGCGGCGCAAGCAGATCGCGATCATGGACTACGACGGCGCCAATCCGGGGATGCTGACCGACGGCAACGCGCTGGTGCTGACCCCGCGGCTGTCGGCCGATGCGCGCCGCGTGCTCTATACCAGCTACGAGCAGGGCCAGCCCAAGGTGATGCTGATCGAGGCCGGCGGCGGCCGGCGCACGGTGATCGACGACACCAGCGGCATGACCTTCGCGCCGCGGTTCTCGCCGGACGGCAGCCGCGCGGTGTTCTCGATGTCGGTGGGCACGGGGTCGGACATCTTCGTGACCGACCTCGGCGGGCGGGGGCACACGCAGCTGACCCGCACCTCGTCGATCGACACCTCGCCGGCGTTCTCGCCCGACGGCAACTCGATCGTGTTCGAGAGCGACCGCGCCGGCACGCAGCAGATCTACGTGATGCCGGCGTCGGGCGGCGAGGCGCGGCGGATCAGCTTCGGACAGGGGCGCTACGCGACCCCGGTCTGGTCGCCGCGCGGCGACAAGATCGCCTTCACCAAGATCGAGGGCGGGCGGTTCCACATCGGCGCGATGCAGACCGACGGCTCGGGCGAGAAGCTCCTGACCGGAAGCTATCTCGACGAGGGGCCGACCTGGGCGCCGAACGGGCGGGTGCTGATGTTCTTCCGCGAGAATCCCGGGCGTCGAGGGTGGCCCGGAACTCTATTCGGTGGACATCACGGGTCGGAACCTGAAAAAGGTGCCGACGGCGGGCTTTGCTTCCGATCCATCGTGGTCGGGGCTGCTGAGTTGAGGCGAAAACCCCGGAAGCGGGTGGAAATGAGGGTAGGCGAGATGAAGAAGCTGACGACCGGCGTGCTCCTGGCGATGGCCCTGCTTGCGGCTGCCTGTGCGCGCAACTCCGACGTGACCATCCCCGGCGCGGGCTACAGCGGCGGGGCGGATGGCGCGCTCGGCGGAGCCGAGGGCATGGCCGGCGGTGCCTACGGCGGGACGCTGCCGGGTTCGACGGTAAGCGATCGGGTGCTGTTCCCGGTCGACCAGACCACGCTGTCGCCGCAGGCGATCGGCGTGCTGGACGCGCAGATCGGCTGGCTGAAGCAGAACCCGGGCGCGCCGATCCTGATCGAGGGCCACGCCGACGAGCGCGGCACCGGCGAATACAACATGGCGCTCGGGTCGAGCCGTGCCAGCGCCGTGCGCAACTACATGGTGAGCCAAGGCATCCCCGACAGCCGGATCTCGATCATCACCTACGGCCGCGAGCGCCCGGTGGCGACCTGCCCGGACGAGAGCTGCTTCTCGCAGAACCGCCGGGCCGTCACGGTGGTGACCGGCGGGACCGGCGCCTGATGCGCTAGCCCTCGGGGAGGAAAGCGGATGCGTGTGAGCTTGTCACTGGGTGCGGTGGCGCTGGCCGGGCTGCTGGCGGTCGCCGGAGGGGCCTCGGCGCAGGGCCAGAACCTGGCCGACGTGAAGGCCGAGCTGACCATGCTGAACGGCCAGATCGAGCAGTTGCGCAACGAGCTGGTCCGCAGCGGTGCCGCGGGTGGCCTGCCCGAGGCGCCGGCGACCGCGCTGACGCGGCTCGACCAGCTCGAGGCCGAGCTTCGCCGGCTGACCGACCGGGTGGACGTGCTGACCAACGACGTGCAGCGCATCGTCGACGACGCGACGAACCACGTCGGTGACATCGAGTTCCGCCTGACCGAGCTCGAGGGCGGCGACACCAGCGTGAAGCCCGAGCCGGCGCCGCTCGGTGGCGGGCTGACCCGGCCGCGGCCGCGTCCCGTTGCGCCGCAGGTCGCGCCCGAGGGGGCGGGTGGCCTTGCCGTCGCCGAGCAGTCCGATTTCGACGCGGCGAAGGCGGCAGCCGATGCGGGTGACAACGCCCAGGCGGCGCAGCTGTTCGCGAAGTTCCTCGAGGACTATCCCGGCGGCCCGCTCTCGACCGAGGCGAAGTTCCGTCGCGGCGAGGCGCTGTCGGCGGTGGGCGACTGGCGCGGCGCCGCGCGCAGCTATCTCGACACCTTCAGCGGTGCGCCGCAGGACCCCCTGGCGCCGCGCGCGCTCTACGCGCTCGCGGTCAGCCTCGGCAAGCTCGGACAGACCAGCCAGGCCTGCCTGACCCTGACCGAGGTCGACAGCCGCTATCCCGGCTCGGTCGTCGCAGGCGAGGTCGCCACCGAACGGCAGGCGCTCGCCTGCCAGTGATCCCGGACACGCTCGCCACGGCGTTCGACGCAGCGTTCGATTCGGCGTTCGACTCGGCCGGCTCCGGTCCGCTCGGCGTGGCGGTCTCCGGCGGCGGCGATAGCGTCGCGCTGCTCCTCATGCTCGCGACGGTGGCGCGCGGGCGGCCGCTCGCCGCGGTGACCGTCGACCACGGCCTGCGCCCGGAGAGCGGCGACGAGGCGGCGGCGGTCGAGGCGCTCTGCGCCGCCCGCGGGATCCCGCATGCGACCCTGCGCTGGAACGGCTGGGACGGTGCCGGCAACCTGCAGGACCGGGCGCGGCTGGCGCGCCGGACGCTGATCGGCGCCTGGGCACGGGCCAACGGCATCGGCGCGGTGGCGCTCGGCCACACGCTCGACGATCAGGCGGAGACCTTCCTGATGCGCCTCGCCCGCGGATCCGGGGTCGACGGCCTGAGCGGCATGGCGCCCGCGACCCGCGCCGAGGGCGTGCTCTGGCTGCGGCCGCTGCTCGGGGTGCGTCGGGCGGACCTGCGCGGCTGGCTGGCGGGCGAAGGCGTCCGCTGGGCCGAGGATCCGGGCAACGCCGATCCGCGCTTCGACCGGGTGCGGGCGCGGGCGGCGCTGCCGGCGCTGGCGCCGCTCGGGCTCGGCGCCGAGCGGCTGGCCGCCACCGCGCGGGCGATGGCGCGCGCCCGCGCGGCGCTGGAGCGGGCGACGGCCGATCTTGCCGCGGCGGCACTGGAAGAAGGGGCTGCCGGCGACGTGACGCTCGATCCGGAGCGGCTCGGGCGGGCGCCGGAGGAGCTGCGGCTGCGGCTGCTCGCGGCGGCGCTGGTCTGGGTGTCGGGCGCGGTCTACCGGCCGCGGCTCGTCCGGCTCGAGGCGGCGCTCGACGCGATCCAGTCCGGGCGGCTCGGCCACGGGATGACGCTGCACGGCTGCGTGCTGCGCGCGCGCGCCGGGCGGATTGCGGTACGGCGCGAACTGGCGCGGGTGGCGCCGGCGGTGCCGCTGTCCGCCGGGCGCTGGGACGGGCGCTGGCAGCTGGAGGGAACCGCGCCCGAAGGCACGGACCTGATGATCGGCGCGCTCGGGGCGGGGGCGGTGGCGCGGCTTGCCGAGCACCCGCCTGGACTGGCTCGCGAGGCGCTCGCGACCACCCCGGCGATCTGGCGCGCGGGCGTTCTCGTGGCCGCACCGGTGGCCCGTCCGGAGCGCGATTTACGATTTCGGCGGGTCTCCGCTGTCAACCCGCCGTGGCATCCGGAGATACTGCGTTGAATCCGGGCCGTCAGGCCTTATGTTAGCGGTCAAGACCTGCGGGCCGATGTGTCCGCCTAGCCGGTCGCTCTAGGAGACGTCGCGTGGGCAACACCAAGAATATCGCCTTCTGGATCATCCTGTTTCTTCTGATGGTTGCGCTGTTCAACGTCTTCTCGAACGGCAGCCGCACCTCGATGGGACGCGAGATCAGCTATTCCGATTTCCTGAACCGGGTCGAGGCGGGACAGGTGGCCGCGGTGCGACTCGACGGCGAGCGGGTGTACGTGACCAGTGTCGACGGGGTCGCGTTCCAGACCGTCCAGCCACGCAATACCGACGTGCTGCCCGATCTGCGCCAGCACGGCGTCGAGATCCAGGCCGCGCCGCAGGAGCAGTCGGGCTTCGTCTCGGCGCTCGGGCTGTGGCTGCCATTCCTGCTGCTGATCGGCGTCTGGATCTTCTTCATGAACCGGATGCAGGGTGGTGGCCGCGGCGGCGCGATGGGTTTCGGCAAGTCCAAGGCGAAGCTGCTGACCGAGAAGTCGGGCAAGGTCACGTTCAACGACGTCGCCGGCATCGACGAGGCCAAGGAGGAGCTCGAGGAGATCGTCGAGTTCCTGCGCGACCCGCAGAAGTTCTCGCGGCTCGGCGGCAAGATCCCGAAGGGCGCGCTCCTCGTCGGACCTCCGGGCACCGGCAAGACGCTGCTCGCCCGCGCGATTGCCGGCGAGGCGGGGGTGCCGTTCTTCTCGATCTCCGGCTCGGACTTCGTCGAGATGTTCGTCGGCGTCGGCGCAAGCCGGGTGCGCGACATGTTCGAGCAGGCGAAGAAGAACGCGCCCTGCATCGTTTTCATCGATGAGATCGACGCCGTCGGCCGGCATCGTGGCGCGGGCTACGGCGGCGGGAACGACGAGCGCGAGCAGACGCTGAACCAGTTGCTGGTCGAGATGGACGGCTTCGAGGCGAACGAGGGCGTGATCCTGATCGCCGCGACCAACCGACCCGACGTGCTCGATCCGGCGCTCTTGCGTCCCGGCCGGTTCGACCGGCAGGTGCAGGTGACCAACCCCGACATCAAGGGGCGGGAGAAGATCCTCGCGGTGCACGCGCGGCGAGTGCCGCTTTCGGCTGACGTCGATCTCAGGATCATCGCCCGAGGCTGCCCCGGGTTCTCGGGCGCGGATCTCGCGAACCTCGTCAACGAGGCGGCGCTGATGGCGGCGCGGACCGGCAAGCGGTTCGTGACGATGGACGACTTCGAGAACGCCAAGGACAAGGTGATGATGGGCGCCGAGCGGCGGTCGATGGTGATGACCGACGAAGAGCGCAAGCTGACAGCCTATCACGAGGCGGGGCATGCGGTGGTCGGCCTCAACGTGCCGCAGCACGACCCGATCCACAAGGCGACGATCATTCCGCGCGGGCGCGCCCTCGGCTTGGTGCTGAGCCTGCCGGAGCGGGATCAGCTGTCGGTGACGATGACCAAGTACAAGTCGCAGATCGCCATGGCGATGGGCGGCAAGGTGGCCGAGCAGCTGGTGTTCGGGTCCGAAAACGTGACCAGTGGCGCTGCCAGCGACATCCAGCAGGTGAGCCGCATCGCCCGGGCGATGGTGACCCGCTTCGGCATGTCCGACAAGCTCGGCAACATCGACTACGCGGGCGAGCAGTTCAGCTATCTCGGTCCGCAGGCGAGCGGTGTGAACGCAGGGCCGGATACTCATGAGCTGATCGACCATGAGGTGCGGCAACTGGTGGACGAGGGCTACGCCACCGCCAAGCGGATCCTGACCGAGAAGCGCGACGATCTCGACCGACTGGCGAACGGCCTGCTCGAGTACGAGACGCTGACCGGCAAGGAGATCACCCGGGTGATCAACGGCCAGCCGCTGAAGCGTGGCGGCGACGACGACGACGCCAAGGACGACGGCGCCGGCGTCTCGACCATCCCCAAGACCGGCAAGGCCGCGCGCCCGGCCCGCGACGACGGCATGGAGCCCGAGCCGATCGGCTGACCGCCGCGTCGACCGTTCGGCACGGGATTCCTTTGCGAAGGATCGCGCGCTTCGTATAGTGCCTCCTCGAAAAGAAGCCGGCCCGCGAGGCCTGACACGAGGGGGAGGATCGATGCGGCCGACTTCGGATGGGTCCGGGGCAGGTCCGGGGTGGCTGCATGGCCGGGCCTGAGCCGCAGCACCTGATCGTGATGGGCGTGTCCGGTTGCGGCAAGACCACCGTCGGCAAGGGGCTGGCCGAAGCGCTCGGCTGGGTGTTCGACGAGGGCGACCGCTACCACTCGCCGGCCAGCATCGCCAAGATGTCGACGCATGTCCCGCTCGTCGACGCCGACCGCTGGCCCTGGCTCGAGTCCCTGGCCGAGGTGATCGGGATCCATCAACGCAGGGGCGAGAGCTCGGTGCTTTCCTGCTCGGCGCTGAAACGCGCGTACCGCGACGTCCTGCGCACCGGCGCGCCGCGGGTGCGTTTCGTGCACATGCACGGCGACAAGGCGGTGCTCGCCGCGCGGCTGGCCAGCCGCACGGGGCACTTCTTTCCCGGCCGACCTGCTGGACTCGCAGTTCGCCACGCTGGAGCCGCTGCAACCCGACGAGGACGGCGTGGTCGTCGACATCGACCTCGACCCGCAGACCCAGGTCCGCCGGGCCCTCGACGGCCTCGGGCTCGGCTGATCCGGTGCCGATCCTCGCCCCCACCCAACTCACCGGACGCGTGGTCTGGCTCGGCATCGTCGCCGACCGTGCCGCCTCGCTGCGCTCGGGGCCAGTGCAGCGGATGGAGCTGAGCTTCGGCGGCATCGGCGGCGAGAGCCACGCGGGCCTGTCCTGCCCGGCCTCCTCGCGGGTTTCTGCGCAGTACCCGCGCGGCACCGAAATCCGCAACGTCCGCCAGGTCTCCATCCTGTCGCGCGAGGACATGGCCGCCATCGCCGAACACATGGGACTGCCGGCGCTCGCGCCGGAGTGGCTGGGCGCGAACCTGGTGCTCGAAGGCCTCCCCGACCTCACGCTCATCCCCCCGTCGTCGCGGCTGATCTTCGAGGAGGGGCGCGGCGCTGACCGTCGACATGGAAAACGGTCCCTGCCAGTTCTCCGCCCGCGAGATCGAGCGGGCGCACCCCGGCAAGGGCAGGGGCTTCATCGCCGCCGCGCGCCACCGCCGCGGCGTCACCGCCTGGGTCGAACGCGAGGGCGCGATCGCGCTCGGCGAGACCGCCCGCCTGCACGTGCCGCCGCAGCGATCCTATCCGCCGCTCGATTCCCGCCTGACCCCCGAGGTTTCCATGCCCCAGCCCTCCGACATCGCCATCGCCCGCGCCGCCGCCAAGCGGCCGATCCAGGAGATCGGCGCCGACCTCGGCATCCCGGCGGATCAGCTGATCCCGTTCGGCCACGACAAGGCCAAGGTCGCGGCCGAGTTCATCGCCGGGCTCGGCGACCGGCCCGACGGCAAGCTGATCCTGGTGACCGCGATCAACCCGACGCCTGCCGGCGAGGGCAAGACCACGACCACGGTCGGCCTCGGCGACGGGCTGAACGCCATCGGCAAGCGCACGATGATCTGCCTGCGCGAGCCCTCGCTCGGGCCCTGCTTCGGCATGAAGGGCGGAGCCGCGGGCGGCGGCTACGCCCAGATCGTGCCGATGGAGGACATCAACCTGCACTTCACCGGCGACTTCCACGCGATCACGTCAGCCAACAACCTGCTGTCAGCGATGATCGACAACCACATCTACTGGGGCAACGCGCTCGACATCGACCCGCGGCGGGTGACCTGGCGGCGGGTGATGGACATGAACGACCGGGCGCTCCGGGAGATCGTCTGCTCGCTCGGCGGCGTGCGCAACGGCTATCCGCGCGAAGGCGGCTTCGACATCACGGTGGCCTCCGAGGTGATGGCGATCCTCTGCCTCGCGGCCGACCTCGAGGACCTCGAGCGGCGGCTCGGGGCGATCATCATCGGCTACACCCGCGACCGGCGGCCGGTGCATGCGCGCGACCTGAAGGCGGACGGGGCGATGGCGGTGCTGCTGAGCCAGGCGATGCAGCCGAACCTGGTGCAGACGCTGGAGAACAACCCGGCGTTCGTCCACGGCGGGCCGTTCGCCAACATCGCGCACGGCTGCAACTCGGTGGTCGCGACGAGGACCGCGCTGAAGCTCGCGGACTTCGTGGTGACCGAGGCGGGGTTCGGGGCGGACCTCGGGGCGGAGAAGTTCTTCGACATCAAGTGCCGCAAGGCCGGGCTGCACCCGGACGCCGCGGTGATCGTCGCGACGGTGCGGGCGCTGAAGTTCAACGGCGGCGTGGCGCGCGCAGCACTCGGCGAGGAGAACGTCGCCGCCGTCGAGAAGGGCTGCGCCAACCTCGGGCGGCATCTCGCCAACGTGCGCTCGTTCGGGGTGCCGGCGCTGGTGGCGATCAACCATTTCGACGGCGACACCGAGGCCGAGATCGCGGCGGTGCAGGCGTTCGTGGCGTCGCACGGCTCCGAGGCGGTGGTCTGCCGCCATTGGGCCGACGGCTCGCGCGGTACCGCCGATCTCGCCACCCGGGTCGCCCGCCTCGCCGAATCCGGAACCTCGCAGTTCGACGTGCTCTATCCCGACGACATGCCGCTCCTGAAGAAGATCGAGACCGTCGCCAAGCGCATCTATGGCGCCGACGAGGTGCTGGCCGACACCCGGATCCGGGCGCAGCTGCACGCCTGGGAGCAGGAGGGCTACGGCGAGCTGCCGGTCTGCATGGCCAAGACCCAATACTCGTTCTCGACCGATCCCGAGCTGCGCGGCGCCCCCTCCGGCTTCGGTGTGCCGATCCGCGAGGTGCGGCTGGCCGCCGGCGCGGGTTTCGTGGTGGTCATCTGCGGCGAGATCATGACCATGCCGGGGCTGCCGCGCGTTCCCTCCGCCGAGGCGATCCGGCTCGACGCCGGCGGCAAGGTCGAGGGCCTGTTCTGATCCCTGCCCTTGGAGGCGTCCGACGGTTGCGTTCGGCCTTGGCGAACGCTATCGGGGCGCGGACCGGCAGAGGAGCACCCGCATGAGCGCCGAGATCATCGACGGCAAGGGAATCGCGGCAGACCTCAGGGCGCGGATCGCCACCGAGGTTGCCGCGCTGAACGCGAGGCACGGCGTAACGCCGGGCCTCGCCGTGGTGCTGGTCGGCGAGGATCCGGCCAGCCAGGTCTATGTCCGCAGCAAGGGCCGGCAGACCGTCGAGGCCGGGATGCATTCGGAGGAACACCGCTTGCCGGCCGAGGCCACCGAGGCGGCGATCCTCGCGCTGGTCGACCGGCTGAACCGCGATCCGAAGGTGCACGGCATCCTGGTGCAGTTGCCGCTCCCCGGCCACGTCGACGCCACCTCGGTGCTCGACTCGATCGCGCCGGAGAAGGACGTCGACGGCTTCCACATGACCAACGTCGGACGACTCGCCACCGGGCGGCGGGCGATGGTGCCCTGCACCCCGCTCGGCTGCCTGATGCTGCTGCGCGGCCGGCTCGGCGATCTCTCCGGGCTCGAGGCGGTGATCGTCGGGCGCTCGAACATCGTCGGCAAGCCGATGGCGCAGCTGCTGCTTCGTGACAACTGCACCGTGACGGTTGCACATTCGCGCACCCGCGATCTTCGGTCCGTCTGCGCCCGCGCCGACATCCTGGTCGCCGCGGTCGGCCGGCCGAAGATGATCGGCGGCGACTGGATCAAGCCTGGCGCGACGGTGATCGACGTCGGCATCAACCGCACCGAGGGACCGGACGGCAAGACGAGGCTGGTGGGGGACGTGGATTTCGCAGCCGCTATCGAGGTCGCCGGAGCCGTCACCCCGGTGCCGGGAGGCGTGGGGCCGATGACCATCGCCTGTCTGCTCGCCAACACACTGACGGCCTGCTGCCGCATCCACGGGCTACCGGAGCCGGAGGGGCTGACGCCCTGACGACCGGGCGGCGCTCACTGGCGGAGAGGCGTGATCTTCGGTGTCGGCGCGTGGATTGCGACGATGATCCTCGTCATGCCGCTGGCCGGGGCCGGACTTTTCGGGATGAACCTCGGGGTCGCCGCACCGGTCATGACGCTGGTTCTCCACGTGATCTACGGCGCCGTGCTCGGCGGCGTGTATGGCCTGGAGCGGCCGGAGGCGCCGGCGCAGGAGCGGGCGGTGCATCGGAGCTGATCGTCGGACCCTGAGCGAGGGCTCGGAGCGGCACGGTGACGCAGGTCTCGCCGGTCAGCACCGCCCGCGCGCCGGGGCCGATCAGGGCGCGGAGCGCCGGGTGGTCGGCGCGCAGGCCGCCGGTGTAGGCGCCGAACGCCGGCAGGATCAGCCGCGCGGCGTCGAGCAGGAAGCACGGCCGGGTGACCGCGCCGCCGCGGACCGGCAGCCGGACCTTGGGGTGGTAATGGCCGGAGACCTCGCCCGAGGCGCCCTCCGCCGCCGTATGGCGAAACACGAGCCTGCCTCTGCGGAACTCGGCCAGATGCCGTCCCCCCAGCGCCAGCGGTCCCGGATCGTGGTTGCCGGCGATCCAGACCCAGTCGCGACCCGTCATCAGCGCGGTCAGCCCGCGCCTTGTCGGTCTGCGTCAGCGCGTCGACGGCGGTGCAGTCGTCGAAGCTGTCGCCGAGGCAGACGACACGGGCGGGCGCCAGCGCCTCGATCTCCGCGGCGAGCCGGTCGATCGTCTCGGCGGTCTCGTAGGGCGGCAGGAGCGCGCCGCCGCGCCGGGCCATTCGCTCGGACTTGCACAGGTGCAGGTCGGCGACGCACAGCAGCCGCTCGGCCTCCCACCAGAGCGCACCCGAGGAGCGGGCGGTCAGGCGTGCGTCGGCGAATTCGATATGCTGCGCGTTCATGTCCGTCCAGATGCCCCAGCCGGCGGGCCGCAGCAAGCGGGCGAAGCGATCTCACCGAGAGGCATCACGTCCCTGGAGGGGCACCTCTCCCACGCGGACGTTCGGTAAAAGCAGGGTTAATTCGTGCCCTGCGGTTCGGTATAAATCAGTACGTCAGCATAATATTCCGCGCGGACACCGGCTGTCCGTCGGGGCGGGGCCGGCAGCCGCGTTGCATCGATCGTTCGGGGCCACGCCTGAAGCCCCCAGCAAACTGCGGTCGACTCTTCCTCGCGGGCGCTGTTGGGTTGAGGCGCAACGATTTGCTCTGGAGGTGGTCATGCACACGGTGGTCAACCATTTGCCGGTCAGGGACGATGCCGATTGGGGCGGGATGGCGGAAAAGTTCACGGCTTTCGCCGACATGCTCAAGACCTCGATTTCCGGCATCAGGGCCGCCCAGCTCCTCAGGGCGGGTGACACGGAAGCCATCCTCGTGATCCTGTTCGAGGATGAAGCGACGATGAAGCGCGTCTCTTCCGAGGTCGCCGCGCCCTGGTTTGCCGAAAACTTCCGGCCCTATCTCACCGGGCCGCCTTCCAGGTCCGTCGGAGAAATGATCGCCGGTTTCGCCTGACCGGCTGCCGGCGACTGTCCCAGTCCGGCCTCCGCCAGCAGCGCCTCGGCCGCCTCGGCCACCAGCCGCGCCTCGGCCCGGCCCCTGATCGGCACCTTGCCCATCTCGAGAAACAGCGGCGCGGACAGCGGCGTGACATGGGCCGCGCGCACCACGTCGACCCGCCCCCGGCTGCGCGCCAGCATCTCCTCGATGCGCCCGAAGTCGACGAGCCCGCGGCCCGCCTCGGCGCGGGTAATGCGCAGCATCAGGTGGTCCGGGTCGTACTTGCGCAGCGTGTCGTAGAGGATGTCGGTGGAGAAGGTCGCCTGTCTGCCGGTCTTGCGCTTGCCCGGCAGGTTCCGCTCGATCAGTCCGGCGACCGTCGCGGCTCCCCTGAAGGTGCGCTTCATCACCGCGTTCTCGCCGAGCCACCCCTCGAGACCCTCGCGCAGCCCCTCCGGATCGAGGAGCGCGGCGGGGTCGGCCACCTCGTCCAGCCCCCAGATCAGCAGCGCGTAGTCGTTGGCGACGAAGCCGAGCGGGTGGAGGCCGGCGGTCTCCATGCGCCGGGTGACGAGCAGCCCGAGGGTCTGATGGGCGTTGCGCCCGGCGAAACCGTAGAGGCAGAGATGCGCGCGGCCGGCGCGGGGGAAGGTCTCGGCCAGCAGCCGGCCGGGGCGGGGCAGGCGGCTTACCTCGGTCTGCAGCACGAGCCAGTCCTGCATGTAGGCGGGCAGACCGGCCCAGGCCGCGGGCGTCGCGAGCAGCTCGATGACGCGATGCGACAGCAGCGTAGAGGTGGCGAGCTTGGTACCGGCAAAGACGGCGATCTTCGGCCGCTTCGCCGGCTCGCGCGTGACCTCCACCACCATCTCCCGCAGGCTTTCGTAGCGCACCGTCTCGCCGCCGATCAGGAAGGTGTCGCCGGGCACCAGGGTCGCTGCGAAGTCTTCCTCGATCTCGCCGAGCGGCGCGCCGAACCGGCCCTTGAGACGGACGGCGAGCTTCTCGGTGTCGACGATGGTGCCGACGTTCATGCGGATGGCGCGCGCCCGCCGCGGATCGCGGAGCGACCAGCGGCCGTCCCGCTCCACCAGGCGCTGCCAGCGGTCGTAGGCCTTCAGCGCGTAGCCGCCGGTGGCGCAGAAGTCGAGGCAGGCATCGAAGTCGGGCCGGGCGAGCCGGCGATAGGGCCCGGCGCGGCGCACCTCGGCGTAAAGGGCGTCGGCCGCGAACGGCCCGGCGCAGGCGGTGAGCAGGATGTGCTGGCAAAGCACGTCGAGCGGGCCGGACCCGCGCGGCTCGCCGTCGAGGTCGCGGGCGCGGACCGCGTCGAGCGCGGCCCGGCATTCCAGCACCTCGAAGCGGTTCGCCGGCACCAGAACCGCGCGCGACGGCGCGTTGTAGCGATGGTTGGCGCGGCCGATGCGCTGCACCAGCCGCTTGACGTTCTTCGGCGCGCCGACCTGGATCACCAGATCGACGTCGCCCCAGTCGATGCCGAGATCGAGGCTGCCGGTGGCGACGATGGCGCGCAGCTCGCCCGCGGCCATCGCCGCCTCGACGCGGGTCCGCACCTCGCGCGCCAGCGACCCGTGATGCAGGCCGATCGGCAGGTCGTCGGTGTTCTCCGCCCAGAGCGCCTGGAAGAACAGCTCGGCCTGGGCGCGGGTGTTGATGAACACCAGCGTGGTGGTGGCGCCGCGGATCAACTCCATCACGGCCGGGGCTGCGTAGCTCGCCGTCTGGCCCGCCCACGGCGGCGGCTCCCGGGTCTCGAGGATGGCGATGTCGGGCTCGGGCCCGGGATCGGCCAGCAGAACCCGGGCATCGCCCAGATACCCGGCGAGCGCGGCGGGATCCTCGACGGTGGCGGAGAGGCCGACCCGGCGCATGGCCGGGGCCAGGGCCTGGACCCGCGCAAGGCCGAGCATCAGCTGATCGCCGCGCTTCGATTCCGCAAGCGCGTGGATCTCGTCGACGATCACCCGGGCGACGCCGCCGAACAGGCGTGGCGCCTCCTCGTAGGAGAGCATCAGCGCCAGCAATTCTGGCGTTGTCAGCAGAATTTGCGGCGGGTCCACGCGCTGGCGGGTGCGCTCTGACGCCCGCGTGTCGCCGGTGCGGTCCTCGACACGGATCGCGAGACCCATCTCTTCGACCGGGCCGCGCAGGTTGCGGCGGATGTCGGCCGCGAGCGCCTTCAGGGGCGAGACGTAGAGCGTGTGGAGGCCGGGGGCGGGGCGGGAGCCGAGTTCGATCAGGCTGGGCAGGAAGCCTGCCAGCGTCTTGCCGCCGCCCGTGGGCGCGATCAGCAGCGTCGCAGGATCGGCGGCGCGATCGAGGAGCGCCAGCTGGTGGGGATGCGGCGACCAGCCGCGCCGCGCGAACCACGCGGCGAACGGCGGAGGCAGGGGCTGATCCTCTCGCGATGTCAGCGGCGGTCACGGTCGGTCAGGGGCATCGGGCCGGTCTCGGAGGCAGCGTCACCGGTTTTCGCGTAGCGCAACCCGGCCGAAGGCTCAATCGAATTGCCCCTGAGGGCGCCCGATCGCGCCGGATCGAACTCATGGCGCCGGCGAGGTCGCCGCGACGATCCCTGCGGGAGAGGAACGGTTGAATACGGGTTCCCGCCTTGAATCTTCGGCCGTGCGGTGCGAGCGTCGCGCTTCCGTTCGTTGCTTCGAGGATGGGCGCTCCATGCATTTTCCGGTCTCCCGCCGCACCCTGCTCGGCACCACTGCCGCGTTGCTCGCGTCAACGGCGCTTCCGCGCCTCGCCGCGGCGGCCGGGGACGGGCGCCTTGCCGTTGCTGCCGACAGCGAGCCGCGGCAGCTGAACCCGGCCATCGTCGCGTCCAACGGGGTGTTCTTCATCGCGTCCAAGATCGTCGAGCCGCTGGCCGAGGCTTCCTACCAGGGCGACGGGCTGAGCCCGCTGCTCGCGACCGCCTGGGAGGGCTCGGGGGACGGCAAGACCGTGACCTTCACGCTGCGCGAGGGCGTGAAGTGGCATGACGGCAAGCCCTTCACCTCGGACGACGTGAGTTTCTCGGCGATGGAGGTCTGGAAGCCGCTCCAGAACATCGGCCGCAGCGTGTTCGCCAATCTCGAGGCGGTCGATACGCCCGACCCGCACACCGCGGTGTTCCGGTTCTCGAAGCCGACCCCGCTGCAACTGATCGCCAACGCGCTGCCGGTGGTCTCGGCGGTGCTGCCGAAGCATCTCTACGAGGGGACCGACATCGCCGCGAACCCGGTGAACGCGGCGCTGGTCGGAACCGGGCCGTTCGTCTGGGGCGAGTACCGTCCGGGCGAGTACTACCTTCTCCGGAACAACCCGGATTACTGGGATGCGGGAAAGCCGCGTCTTGACGAGATCGTCTTTCAGGTGCTTCCCGACCGCGCCGCTGCGGCAAGCGCGCTGGAGGCCGGCGAGATCCAGCTCGCCGCATTCTCGGCCGTGCCGCTGGTCGATCTCGACCGGATCGACAAGGTGCCGGGGCTCGAGGTGATCACCAGGGGTTACGAGGCGCTGACCTACCAGTTGATCGTCGAGATCAACCATCGCAACGACTACCTGAAGGATCTGAACGTGCGGCAGGCGATCGCCCACGCCATCGACAAGAAGTTCGTGCTCGACACGATCTTCCTCGGCTATGCCGCCGAGGCGACCGGTCCGGTGCCGAAGAACGCGCCGCTCTTCTACACCGACGATGTCACGGTCTATGACTACGACGTGGAGAAGGCCGCGGCGCTGCTGGACGAGGCGGGCCATCCCGTCGGAGCGGACGGGATCCGGTTCAAGCTGAACCTTTTGCCTGCGCCCTACTTCAACGAGACGCAGCAGTTCGGCGACTATCTGCGCCAGGCGCTGGCGGTGGTCGGGATCGACGCCACCATCGTCGCCCACGACAGCGCCGGCCACCAGAAGGCGGTCTATACCGATCACGACTTCGACCTCGCGATCGCGCCCACGGTCTTCCGCGGCGATCCGGCGATCTCGACCACCATCCTCGTGCGCTCGGGGGCGCCGGCCGGGGTGCCGTTCTCGAACCAGGGCGGCTATGTGAACCCCGAGATCGACATGGTGATCGACGAGGCGCAGGTCACGCTCGACGCGGAGAAGCGGGTGGCGCTCTACGACCGGTTCCAGCAGCTGGTGACCGAGGATCTGCCGCTGATAAACGTGGTCGACTGGTCGTTCACCTCGGTCGCGTCCGACAAGGTGCAGAACATCGCCGACAACCCGCGCTGGGCCGTCTCGAACTGGGCCGACACCGGCCTGTCGGACTGAGGCCCGAGAGGACCGGCGGAGTGCCGCGCCTTCTGCGCCTGCTGTTCGCGCGGCTGGTGGGCAGCGTGCCCGTGCTCCTGATCGTTCTGGTGGGCGTGTTCCTGCTTCTCAACAGCGCCGGCGGCGATGCGGTCGATGCCTACCTCGTCTCGATCGGCGGGGGCGACGCGCAGCTCGCGGCGGAGCTTCGGGCGACCTACGGGCTCGACCAGTCGGTGCTGGCGCGGCTTGCCTTCACGCTCGGTCAGCTCGCGCGGGGCGATCTCGGCTACTCGGTCGCCCTCAACCGCCCGATCGCCGGCGTCATCGCCGAGCGGCTGCCGAACACGCTCTGGCTGATGGGCAGTGCGACGGCGCTCTCCTTCGCGCTGGGATCGGGGCTCGGCGTACTCGCCGGGCGGCGGCCGGGGTCGCCCACGGACCGGCTGCTGTCGGCCGGCTCGCTGTTTGTCTACTCGGTGCCGAGCTTCTGGCTCGGGCTGGTGCTCTCGGTGGTGTTCGCGGTGCGGCTCCACTGGCTTCCGGTCTCGGGGATCGAGACCATCGCGTCGGGCAAGACCGGCCTCGCCCGCGCCGCCGACATCGCGCGGCACCTGGTGCTCCCGGTGTCGGCGCTCGGCATGATCTACCTCGCGTTGTTCCTGCGGGTGATGCGGTCGGGAATGGTGGAGGCCTGGGGGCAGGACTACACGCTGGCCGCCCGGGCGCGCGGGGTGGCGCCTTGGCGCATCACGCTGAACCACGCGGCGCGCAATGCGCTGCTGCCGCTCGTGACGATGCTGGGGTTGCAGGCGGCGGCGATGCTGGGCGGCTCGGTCGTGATCGAGAGCGTCTTCGGCATTCCCGGGTTCGGCCGGCTGGCGCAGGAGGCGGTCGCAGGGCGCGACGCGCCGCTGCTCATGGCGATCATCCTGGTCAGCGCGGTGATGGTGGTGGTGGCCAACCTTCTGGTGGATCTCGCCTACGGGCTTCTCGATCCCCGCGTCGGTTCGGGTCGGGGAGGGGGGCGATGATCATGCGGGTTCTCATGCGCCGGCCGGAAGCCGTCGCGGGCCTGCTGATCCTCGTCGTGCTGATCGGCGCGGCGCTTCTCGCGCCGGCTCTCAGCCCCGGCGATCCGCTCGCCATCGTCGGGCGGCCGCTGGTGCGGCCCTTCACCGACCTCGCCTTCCCGCTCGGCACCGACCGCCTGGGGCGCGACCTGCTGTCGGAGCTGATCCACGGCGCGCGCACCTCGGTCACGATCGGGCTGGTGGCGGCGTTCGTCGCCGTCGCGGTCGGGATGGTGGTGGGCACGGTCGCGGGGTTTGCCGGCGGGATCGTCGACGAGGCGCTGATGCGCGTCGTCGACGCCTTCCAGATCGTGCCCGGTTTCCTGCTGGCGCTCGCCTTCGTCTCGGCGATCGGGCCGTCGGTCCTCGTGGTCGCCGTCGCCATCGCGCTCGGCGCCTGGACCGGTCCCGCCCGGCTCGCCCGATCCCGCGTCCTCAGCCTGCGCGAGGCCGATTTCGTGGCGGCCGCGAAGGTGATGGGGATGCATCCGGCGGAGATCGCGTTTCGCCAGATCATGCCGCTGGCGCTGCCGCCGGTGCTCGCCATCGCGGCGGTGATCGTCGCGAGCGCGATCCTGACCGAGTTGGCGCTCTCGTTCCTCGGTCTCGGCGACCCCAACGTCGTCACCTGGGGCGGCATGATCGCCGAGGGGCGCAACCAGCTGCGCTCGGCCGCCTATCTCTCCATCGTTCCGGGGGTGGCGCTGGTGCTGACGGTGATCTCGATCTATCTGGTCGGCGAAGCCCTGACCGACGCGGTGGCGGGGCGCGGACGATCGTGACGGCGCTGCTCCGATGTCGTGAGCTGTCGGTGCGCTACCCGGGAGCAGCCCGGCCGGCTCTCGAGGACGTGTCGCTCGACCTGCTCGCCGGCGAGAAGCTGGCGCTGATCGGCGAGTCGGGCTCGGGCAAGTCCACGCTGGCGCGGACGATCGCGGGGCTGCTCCCCGAGGATACCCGGGTCGCGGGCGATCTCCTCTGGACGGCGGCGGCGCCGCGGCTCGGACGCGATATCGGCTACGTGTTCCAGGATCCGGGCGGCAGTCTCGACCCGGTGCTTTCGGTGGGCGCGCATCTCGTCGAGGCCCTGCGCGCCCACCTGCCGCTTTCCCGCGCCGAGGCGCAGGCCCGCGCCGCCGCTCTGCTGGCGTCGCGTCCGCATCCCGGAGCCCGCCCGGGCGCTCGCCGCCTACCCGCACCAGTTCTCCGGCGGACAGGCCCAGCGGATCGCCATCGCGCTCGCCATCGCCGCCGGGCCGAAGCTGCTGATCGCCGACGAAGCGACCTCGGCGCTCGACGTGCTGGTGCAGGCCGAGATCGTGGCCCTGCTGCGCGAGCTGTGCGAGGACGCGTCGATGACGCTGCTCTTCATCACCCACGATATGGCGCTCGCCGGCACGCTGGCCGATCGCATCGCCGTGTTGCGTGACGCACGCCTTGTCGAGATCGGCCCCGCGCGGCAGGTGATCGGGCGCCCGGTCGAGGCCTACACCCGGGGCCTGCTGGCCGCCCATCTGGATCTTGCCAGCGCGCCTCTGGTCGGTGGTCTCGCGGACGCGCGCCGGTGACATTGCTCGAAGCGAACGGGCTCTCCAGGACCTACGGCGGCGCACGCCGCGTGCGCGCGCTCGACGACGTGTCCCTGACCATCGCGCCCGGCGAAACGCTCGGTCTCATCGGTCCGTCCGGATGCGGCAAGTCCACCCTCGCGCGGGTGCTCACCCGGCTGATCGAGCCCGACGCGGGGACGATCCGGTTCGACGGCCTCGACTGGAGCGCCCTCCGGGGCCGGGCGCTGCGCCGCGCGCGGGGTCGGATGCAGATGGTCTTCCAGGATCCCGCGGCGGCATTCCATCCGCGCGCCACCGTCGGCGGCGCGATCCTCGAGGCGCTGCGCATCCATGCCGTGACCCCCCGGCGCCGGTGGCCCGACGAGGCGGCAACGCTCCTCGACGCCGTCGGCCTGTCGCCCGACCTCGCGCCGCGGCCGGTGGCGACGCTCTCGGGCGGCCAGCGCCAGCGGGTCGCCATTGCCCGGGCGATCGCGCCGCGGCCGAAGCTGCTGGTGCTCGACGAGGCGGTCTCGGCCCTCGACGCCTCGGTGCGGGCGCGCGTGCTCGACCTTCTCGTCCGCCTGCAGTCGGACCTGGGGCATGCCTGCCTCTTTGTCGGCCATGACCTCGCCGTGGTGCGCGCGGTCTCGCACCGCATCGCGGTGATGGAGGCTGGCCGCATCGTCGAGAGCGGCCCGGCCGACGCGCTTCTCGCCACGCCCTCCACCGACATCCTGCGCCGGCTGATCGCCGCGGTGCCGCGCCTCCACCATGAGGACTCCGTCGCATGACCCCGTCTCCGGCCCCCTGGCTGCCGCTCCCCGACGCTCCGGAGTTTCCCGCCACCGGCTACGCGGTGCTTGCGGACCAGCTGGCCGCACTTCTCGGCACCCGCGACGACGTGCTGCTGATCCAGGGCGAAGCCATGGTCGCGCTCGAGGCGACGGCCACCTCGCTTGGCCGGCCAGGGCTGCTGCGCGCTCAACATCGTCACCTCGATGTATGGCCGCTGGTTCGGTGGATGGCTGCGCAGGAGCGGGGCGGAGGTCCGTGATCTCGTCGCGGCGCCCGGCGCGCCGATCGACGCCCCCGCGGTGGCCGAAGCGCTCGCCGCCGGCGGCATCGATCTCGTGGCGCTCGTCCACGCCGAGAGCGCCTATGGCATCCTGAATTCGCTGGAGGAGATCGCGGCCGCGGTCCGGGCGTGCGGCGCGCTGCTCGTGGTCGATGCGGTCGCCTCGGTGGGGGGGCACGCGCTCGACGCGGACGCGCTCGGCATCGACGTGGCGGTTACGGGGGCGCAGAAGGCGCTGGGCGGGCAGGCCGGGGTCTCGGCGGTTTCGGTCTCGCCGTCCGCCTGGGATCGGATGGCGGCGCCGGGGGAGGCGCCCTCGATCCTCTCGCTCGCCGACCAGCGCGCGCTCTGGCTTGACACCGGCCGCGGCGCGCTGCCGGGCACCCCCTCGGCGCTCGAGTTCCATGCGCTCGCCCAGACCCTCGCGCGGGTCGAGGCCGAAGGTCTCGCATCGGTCCAGGCCCGGCACCGGCGCGCTGCTGCCGCCGCTCGCGCCGGTGTGCGACACCTGACCGATCGCGCATGGGTCGCACCGGAGGCCGCCTCCAATCTCGTCACCGCGGCGGCCCTGCCTGTCGGGCTGGACGCGGCCGAAGTGCTGGCCGCCGCCGAAGCCGGTCATGCCCTGTCGGCGGGCGTCGGCCCGGCGGGGGACCGGCTGATCCGCCTCAACCATACCGGGCCGCGCGCACGGCTCGATGTCGTGCTCGGCGATCTCGCCGCGCTGGGGCGGGCGCTCGCCGCACTTGGCGCTGCGCCAGACGTCAGCGCGGCCCTTGCCGCCGCGGAAGCAGCCTCGGCGTTGCGGTGACGGCGCCCCGGCCCGGCTCCCTGTCTACCCGCGGCGGCGGCGGCGGTCGCCGCGCTGGCCGCGGGCGCCGGCCTCGACCTCGCCCTCGGCGAGCGGCGGCTTGTTGGCGCGGATCCAGGCGGTGCCGTGCGGGTCGTTGTTGGTGAGCAGGTTGGCGGCGCGGATGGCGTGCATCTCGGCCTCGCGGGTCGGGTTCATGATTGCCGAGGTCATGCCCGAGGCCATCGCCATCGGCAGGAAGGCCGCGTTGATGCCGTGGCGGTTGGGCAGGCCGAACGAGATGTTGGAGGCGCCGCAGGTGGTGTTGACGCCAAGCTCCTCGCGCAGCCGGCGGACCAGCGCAAAGACCTGCAGTCCCGCGGTCGCCATCGCGCCGATCGGCATCACCAGCGGATCGACGACGATGTCGTGGGCCGGGATTCCGAAGTCGGCGGCGCGATGGACGATCTTCTTTGCCACCGCGAAGCGGACGTCCGGATCCTCCGAGATGCCGGTGTCGTCGTTGGAGATGGCGACGACCGGAACGTTGTACTTCTTCACCAGCGGCAGGACGAGTTCGAGGCGCTCCTCCTCGCCGGTGACCGAGTTGACGAGCGGGCGGCCCTTGGCGGTCTCGAGACCGGCCATCAGAGCGCCGGGAACGCTCGAGTTGATGGAAAGCGGAACGTCGACGAGCCCTTGGACGAGTTCGATCATCTGCCGCATCAGCGGCGGCTCGGTCTCGTTCGGGTTTGGATTGGTGTTGTAGACCACGCCGGCGTTGACGTCGAGCATGGTGGCGCCGCAAGCGACCTGTTCGCGCGCGTCGCTCTCGACGGTCGAGAAGTCGCCGGCCTCGAGCTGGGCGGCGAGGGTTTTGCGCCCGGTGGGGTTGATGCGCTCGCCGATGACGCAGAACGGCTGGTCGAAGCCGATGATCACGGTCTTGCGGGCGGATTCGACGATGGTGCGGGTCATGCGGCGCGGGCCTTGAGCTGTTCGAGGACGGTCCAGAGCGCCGGGTCGGTGAAGTCGGCGATGGTGGCGTGGGCGCCGGCCTGAAGCAGCGCCTCCGGCTCGAGGCCGGTGGTCAGCCCGAACACCCGCGCGCCGGAGGCGCGGGCGGCGCGCAGGCCGGAGCGCGAGTCCTCGAAGGCGACCGAGCGCGACGGCGTGGCGCCGAGCGCCGCCATCGCCGCCTGGTAGGGCGCCGGGTCGGGCTTGGGGCGGGCGCACTCGTCGCCGATGACCAGCGTCGGCAGGCGGTTGTCCAGGCTAGCCGCGGCGAGCATCGCGACGGCGTTGTCGCGCGGCGCGTTGGTGACGACGGCGCAGCCGGCGCCGACCGCCTCGGCCCAGTCGAGCAGGGCGTGGACGCCGGGAACCGGCTCGACACTGGCCGCAAGGCTGTCGCGGAACATCGCCTCCTTGCGGTGGAGCACGCCGACGTCCTCGCCGGGGAAGAATCGGGCGAGGATCGCGTTGTTCGGCTGGCCCATGATGTGGGTGCGGTAGTCGTCGAGCGACAAATCCCGGCCGCGTTCGGCCAGGATCGTCGCGAAGGCGGCATGGTGCAGGTGGTCGGTGTCGACGAGGGTGCCGTCGAGATCGAACAGCAGCGCCAGCGTCACGCCCGCGCCCGCCTCGGCCCGGCGAATGCCGCGCCGGTGAAGTCGGTCGTGGCGGTGATCCCGCCGAGCGGGAAGAAATGCACGCGCTCGATCGCGAAGTCCGGATGCGCGGCCTTGTGGGCTGCGAGCTCGCCCAGGAACTCGGTCGGCTCGAAGGGCAGCATCAGCTTGGTCAGGTCGGCGGCGCGCCGCTGGAGCACCCGCAGCGAAGGACCGACGCCGCAGGACATGGCGAACTTCAGCATGGTCTGCAGCTTGGCCGGGCCGGCGACCCCGATGTGGACCGGCAGGGTGATGCCGGCCTCGCGCAGCCGCTCGGTCCAGGCGATCACCGGTGCGGCCTCGAAGCAGAACTGGGTGGCGATCGCCATCTCCGCGTCGGTCTCGGCCGCGAAGCCGGCCTTGCGCACCAGCGCGTCGAGGGCGAGGGCGTCGCCGCCCGCCGGGTCGATGTCGCGGTTGCCCTCCGGGTGGCCGGCAACGTGCAGGCGGGTGAAGCCGCGGGCGTCGAAGACGCCGGTCCGCAGCAGCTGCAGCGCCTCGGAGTAGGGACCGCGCGGGATGTCGATGCCGCCGGCGATCACCAGCGCCTGCCGCACGCCGATGTCGGCGTAGGCGGCGATCCGGGCGTCGAGCTCGGCACGGCTGGCGATGCCGCGCGCCGGGACGTGCGGCATGACCGCGAAGCCCTCGTCGGTCAGGCGGCGGGCGGTCGACAGCATCTCGGCGAAGTCGGTGCCGTCGATGTGGGCGAGGTAGATGCGGGTGCCGGCGGGCAGGATGGCGCGGAAGTCCTCGATCTTCGCGGCGGTGCGCGGCATGACCTCGATGGAAAAGTCATGCAGCAGACCCGCCAGCGCGGGCCGGGGCGCGGGAGCGGCCGGGCGGCGGACGAAGTCGAGGATTTTGGCCATGCAGGGGTCTCCGGATCACAAGAGGGCGGCGTCAGGTCTTCGGTCTGGCCCAGCCGTCATTTGCGATCAGGGCCTTGATTGCGTCGGCACTAAACTCCGCCTCGAGCCGCTCCGCTTCGCCGGAAGCGACATCCGCCGCTTCGCCTTCGACAAGGTAGGGTTCGCCCTTGCGCCACTCGGCGAGGTAGGCGTCCGAATCGCTGGCGCCGGCGCGCATGGCGCAGCGGTCGATCGCGGTCTCGAATCGCTCGGGCATCGGCATCTTGGAGGCGCGGCGACCGCTGCCGACGATGACCTGGGCGGGAATGTCGCGCCAGTAGACGATGGTGACCTCGGGCATGCGTCTCCCCCTGCTCGGCCGTCAACCGTCGAGTCAGTTAGCCGTTGCCGGATCGCGTTTCCAGAGCTATTCTCAGGGTCGCAAACTTCATTGTCGGTATGGACCGGTGCACATGGCTACGACCCAGAGGGCTCTTCCGAGCCTGTCTTTCGAGTTTTTCCCCCCGCATTCGCCTGAAGCCAGCCTGAGGCTGTGGCGCTCCGTCGAGCGGCTGGCGCCGCTGGCGCCGCAGTTCGTGTCGGTGACCTTCGGGGCCGGGGGCACGACGCGCGACCGCACCAACGCGGCGATCCAGACCATCCTCGGCCGCGCGCGGCTGAATGTCGCCGGGCACCTGACCTGCGTCGGCGCGACCAAGGCGGAGACGCTGGAGGTGGCGCGCGGCTATGCGAAGATGGGCGTGCGGCGGATCGTGGCGCTCCGGGGCGACCCGCCCAAGGGCGAGACGAAGTTCGTGCCGCATCCGGAGGGGTTCGCGGGCGCGGCCGAGCTGGTCGCGGGGCTGCGCGAGATCGGTGACTTCGAGATCGCGGTCGGCGCCTATCCCGAGGTTCATCCGGACGCTGCGTCCGCCGAGGCCGACATCGACAACCTCAAGCGCAAGCTCGATGCCGGGGCGTCGACGGCGATCACCCAGTTCTTCTTCGACAACGAGGATTTCCTGCGGTTCCGCGATGCCTGCGCCAGGGCGGGGATCACCGCGCCGATCCAGCCCGGCATCCTGCCGGTGGAGAACTTCGGCAAGATGGTGAACTTCGCGGCGCGCTGCCGGTCGTCGGTGCCGGAGTGGATGCACAAGGCGTTCGCGCGGGCGGAGACGCCGGAGGAGGCCTATACGCTGTCGGTGGCGATCGCCTGCGACCAGTGCGACGCGCTGATCGCCGAGGGGGTCGATCACCTGCACGTCTACACGCTGAACAATCCGGACCTGACCTTCGACGTCTGCCGGACGCTCGGCTATGTCGCAGCACCGCTGGCCGCCGCCGCCGACGGATACGGGGCGGCCTGAGCAGGCAACCCGCGCCGCCGATCTTCGACGGGCGTTCGTTCCCGATTATTGCCCGCTGTCCGAAGGTGGCGAGGTTGCTTGCGCGACCGGGGCCGATGTCCTAACAGGTCGCGGTCAAGCAATCGGCCAGGGACGGACGGCAGCGCGATGTGCGGGATCTGCGGCGAAATGACCTTCGACGGTGCGCCGGTCTCGGCGCGCCGGATCGAGGCGATGGCAGGGACGATGGCGCCGCGCGGCCCGGACGGGTCGGGCGTCGTCACCCGCGGCCGGGTCGGCTTCGGGCACCGGCGGCTGAAGATCATCGACCTGTCCGAGGCCGCGGCGCAGCCGTTCGTCGATACCGCCGCCGGGCTGACCATCGCCTTCAACGGCTGCATCTACAACTACCGCGAACTTCGGCGCCGAGCTGGAGGCAAAGGGCCACGGCTTCGCCTCGCACAGCGACACCGAGGTGATCCTCAAGGCCTGGGCCGAGTGGGGCCCGGAGGCGGTGCCGCGGCTGCAGGGCATGTTCGCGTTCGCGCTGCACGACCGCGAGACCGGCCGGGTGGCGCTGGTGCGCGACCGGTTCGGGATCAAGCCGCTCTATCTCGCGCAGGTCGGCGCCACGCTGCGCTTCGCCTCGACGCTGCAGGCGCTGCTGGCGGCCGGCGGGGTCGACACCGCGATCGACCGGGTGGCGCTGCACCACTACATGAGCTGGCACGCGGTGGTGCCGCCGCCCCGGACCCTGCTCGCCGGCGTCCGCAAGCTGCCGCCGGCGACCATCCGCATCGTCGAGCCGGACGGCAGGCAGTCCGACACCACCTACTGGTCGCCGCCGTTCGAGCGCAGCCCCGAAGACGCGGCGCGGCCGATGGAGGAATGGCGCGACATGGTGCTCGAGGCGCTGCGGCTGGCGGTGCGGCGGCGCATGGTCGCAGACGTGCCGGTGGGCGTGCTGCTGTCGGGCGGGGTGGATTCGTCGCTGATCGTCGGGCTGCTGGCCGAGGAGGGGCAGCGCGGCCTTGCCACCTACTCGATCGGCTTCGAGGCGGCGAACGGCGAGGTCGGCGACGAGTTCAGATACTCCGACCTGATCGCCGGGCACTACGGCACCGACCACCACAAGATCTTCATTCCCTCCGAGGAGATGCGCACCCACCTGCCCGACGCGATCGCCGCGATGTCCGAGCCGATGGTGAGCTACGACAACATCGGCTTCTACCTGCTCAGCCGCGAGGTGGCGAAGACCATCAAGGTGGTCCAGTCGGGCCAGGGCGCGGACGAGGTCTTCGCCGGATACGACTGGTACCAGGCGCTGGCGCGGTCCAACGACGCGGTGGGCGACTACGCGGGCGCGTTCTTCGATCGGAGCCACGCGCAGGCTCTTCGGCGCAGCTGTCGCCCGAGTATCACGCCGACCGCGACGAGAGCCTCGACTTCGTCCGGCATCACTTCGGTCATGCCCGGCGCCGATCATCCGGTGGACAAGGCGCTCCGGCTCGACACCAACGTCATGCTGGTCGACGACCCGGTGAAGCGGGTGGACAACATGACCATGGCCTGGGGGCTGGAGGCGCGGGTGCCGTTCCTCGACCACGAGCTGGTCGAGCTGTCGGGTCGAATTCCGGCCGAGCACAAGCTGGCGCAGGGCGGCAAGGGCGTGCTGAAGGAAGTGGCGCGTCAGGTGGTGCCTTCCGAGGTCATCGACCGTCCCAAGGGCTACTTTCCGGTGCCGGCGCTGAAATACATCGACGGGCCGTATCTCGAGATGGCCCGCGACGCGCTGACGGCACCCGCGGCGCGCGAGCGGGGCATCTTCCGGAGCGAGTGGCTCGACGCGCTGTTCGCCGATCCGGCGGCGCACATCACCCGGCTGCGCGGATCGGAACTGTGGCAGGCGGCGCTGCTGGAGATGTGGTTGCAGAAGCAGAGTATCGCTGCATGAGCGAGAAGGCCGGCCAGCGGGCGCGCAGGACCGCGATCCGGCAGCGGCTTCGCGGGACGCGGCCGCCGGGTCCGCCCGAAGCGGCGCCGGAGGCCGATGCCAGCACCGACTGCGGCTGGGGCCGGCTGATCTTCGGCCAGACCTTCGCGAGTCCGGCGCGGCTGGCCGAGGTGCTGCGCGCCGAAGGCCGCGACCGCCGCGACATCGCGCTCTACGTGCGCGACCCGCACGTGGTGCTGGCGATCGCGCCGCAGGAGCTGTTCCTCGACCCCTCGCACACCTTCCGGCTCGACCTCGCCACCTATCGCCCGCACCATCGGCGCGCCCGGGCCTTCTTCATCCGTCGGCTCTCGACCCAGGCCGACGCCGAGGCGGTCAACGTGATCTATGCCGCCCGGGGCATGGTGCCGGTGCCGCCGGAGTTCTTCTGGGGGCGTCGGGACGACCGGGCGCTGACGGTGCTGGTCGCCGAGGATGCCGAGACCGGCGAGATCCTCGGCTCGGTGATGGGGGTGGATCACGTCCGCGCCTTCAGCGATCCCGAGCGCGGGTCGTCGCTCTGGTGCCTTGCCGTCTCGCCGCAGGCGCCTCACGCGGGACTGGGCGAGAGCATGGTGCGCCATCTCGCCGAGCACTTCATCGCGCGCGGGGCGTCCTACATGGACCTCTCGGTGCTGCACGACAACGAACAGGCCATCGCGCTCTACGAGAAGCTCGGGTTCCGCCGCGCGCCGGTGTTCGCGGTCAAGCGCAAGAACCCGATCAACGAAAAGCTGTTCGCCGGTCCCAACGAAGGGGACGAGGCGCTGAACCCCTACGCCAGGATCATCGTCGACGAGGCGCGGCGGCGGGGCATCCATGTCGAGTTGCTCGACGCCGAAGGCGGGTTCTTCCGGCTGACCTACGGCGGCCGGTCGGTGCGGTGCCGCGAGGCCCTGAGCGAGTTCACCTCCGCCGTCGCGATGTCGATCTGCGACGACAAGCGCGCGACCCGCCGTGTGGTCGAGGCGGCGGGCGTGCGGGTGCCGGCCCAGATGTCCGGGGGCACGGCCGAGGAGCGGACAGCCTTCCTCGCCGAGCACGGCACGGTGGTGGTGAAGCCCGCCCGCGGCGAGCAGGGGCGGGGGGTCTCGGTCGGGCTGACCGACCCGGAGGCGGTCGAGGCCGCGGTGGCCCGCGCCGGCGAGGTCTGCGACGAGGTGCTGGTCGAAGCCTGTTTCGCCGGGCAGGACCTGCGGCTTCTCGTGATCGACTTCCGGGTGGTGGCCGCAGCGATCCGCCGCCCCGCGTCGGTGGTCGGCGACGGCAAGGCGACGGTGCGGGCGCTGATCGAGACCCAGAGCCGCCGACGCGCCGCCGCGACCGACGGCGAGAGCCGCATCCCGTTCGACGCAGAGACCGAGCGCTGCGTCGCCGCCGCCGGCCTCGGCCTCGACGACGTGCCGGCGGCGGGCGTCACCATCCCGGTGCGCACGACGGCGAACCTGCACACCGGCGGCACCATCCATGACGTGACCGGCGAGATTCACCCGGAGCTGGCCGCCGCCGCCGTCGCCGCCGCGCAGGCCATCGACATTCCGGTGACCGGGATCGATCTGATGGTGAAGAGCCCGAGCACGCCCGACTATGTCTTCGTCGAGGCCAACGAGCGACCGGGCCTCGCCAACCACGAGCCGCAGCCGACGGCCGAGCGCTTCGTCGATCTGCTGTTTCCGCTGTCGATTCCGGCGGCGGCGCGTACGGCGAACCGGAGAATAGCGCAATGAACGACCCGAAAGCCATCCCGACCGGCGCGCGGCTCGACATCGACATCGACTACCTGCGGGCGCAGCTCGCGGGGTTGCTGGCGATCCCGAGCCCGACCGGCTACACCGACACTGCGGTGCGCCACCTGTGCGGCGAGCTCGACAAGCTCGGCATCGGCTACGACCTGACCCGGCGCGGCGCGATCCGCGCGCACCTGCGCGGCCGCACGCCCGCCGGCGCCCGGGCGATGGTCGCGCATATCGACACCCTCGGCGCCCAGGTGAAGTCGCTGAAGCCGAACGGCCGGCTCGATCTCGTGCCGATCGGCAACTGGTCGGCGCGCTTCGCCGAGGGCGCGCGCACCACGATCTTCTCCGAGAAGGGCGCCTATCGCGGCACCATCCTGCCGCTCAAGGCGTCCGGGCACACCTACGCCGACGAGATCGACACGCAGCCGACCGGCTGGCCCTACGTCGAGCTCAGGGTCGATGCCTACGCGGCGTCCGCCGACGATCTTTCGCGCCTCGGGATCGACATCGGCGACATCGTCGCGATCGATCCGCAGCCCGAGTTCCTCGACAACGGCTTCATCAACGCCCGGCACCTCGACAACAAGGCCGGTTGCGCGATCCTGCTCGCGGCGCTGAAGGCGCTGGCCGCCCGCGACGCTCCGCCGGTCGACATCTACTGGCTGTTCACCATCGCCGAGGAGGTCGGGCACGGCGCGGCCTCGGTCCTGCTCCCCGACATCGCCTCGATGGTCGCCGTCGACAACGGCACCTCGGCGCCGGGGCAGAACTCGTCGGAGTTCGGCGTCACCATCGCCATGGCCGACATGACCGGGCCGTTCGACTTCCACCTGACGCACCGGCTGGTCGAGCTATGCCGGGACCACGACATCCGCTGGCGCAAGGACGTGTTCCGCCACTATCGCTCCGACAGCGCCTCGGCGATCGAGGCGGGCGCGGACGTGCGAACCGCGCTCGCCACCTTCGGGGTCGACGCGAGCCACGGCTACGAGCGCATCCACATGCACGCGCTCCGCTCGGTCGCCGAGCTGCTGACCGCCTTCGCGCTCAGCGACGTAGACATCGGGCGGGACCAGGAGCCGATCGGCGGGCTCACCGGATTCCCGCGCCAGCCGACCGAGCCCGCCGACCAGACGCTGCGTCCGGAAAGCGCGCCGGCCGACGTGGACCGCGATCACCCCGAGCATCGCAAGGGCTGATCCAGATCGGTTTTCTGCCCTCGCAGTCGGGCGGCAGGCTCAGAGCACGAGATCGAGGTTCCAGAGCCGGCGGATTCTGGTCCTCGCAGGCCGCGCGCGCCTCCGGCGTGTCGCCCGGCGATGCGTTCGACGCGGAAGCCGAAGCGCTCGAAGCCGCAGCGGTCGGCCTCGCTCAGCACCACGATCTCGACGTCGCGCTCGACGGCGAAGGCCGCGAGGCGCAGCGCCCGATCCGCGGTCGCGGGGCCGTCGTCGGCCCCGTCGTCGGCCGCGCGCAGGCCGACGCAGACGGTTGTCTCCCGCTTCAGCGACGTCTGCGGCATCAGCACCGCCTCCGGTGCCGGGAACGACTCGCGTCCGGCCCCGCTGTGGCGTGGATCGAACGGCGCCAGCAGCGCGTCGAGGTCATCCGCGTCCTGCGTTCCGATCCGCGACAGGATCGCGTTCCAGCGTTGCGGCTCCATAGGCCACCTCCTCGATCAGTCGCGCCGCCTGCGCGGTACCCGGTTCCGGCAGTTCGGCCGCGCCGAGCCGGAGCGCCAGCGCCTCGGCCTCGCCGCCGTCGAGGCAGCGGTTCACCAGCCGCTCGAGCGTCATCAGTTCGTGCGCCTCGACCATCGCCGCCAGGCCGCGGTCACAGGCGGCGCGGGCCCGGGCGCGCTGGTCGTCCATGAATTCGCCCATCTGCGGCACGAAGATCGCCGGCACGCGGTTGTAGAGCGTCTCGTGGAAGGAATTGTAGCCGGCGGCGGTGACGGTCAGGTCGGCGGCGGCCGTCAGCACGGCTGCGTGCTGGCTGCGCACCACCCGCGAGTTCCGCCATCCGAACCAGCCCGGTTCCAGCGTCGCGGTCGGCCAGGCGTGCACCAGGTGCAGCGTGTCGGAGCGCCGCTCGAACTGGCCGCAGAGCGCCTGGATCTGCATGTTGCGGTCGGCCGCCACCCCTGCGCCGAGCAGCGAGACGACCAGCCGCTCGAAGCGCCGGCCGATAGCGCTCGGCGAGCCGGTCGCGCATCTCGCTCCGCGCGCCGGGCCGGAGCGCCACCTGCTGCACCACTGGGCCGACCGTGCGGAGGTGATCGCCGCGCGAATAGGGCGCGTTCAGCTCGTCGAACGCCTCGCCCGGGACGATCACCCGCTCGAACGCCTTTTCCCGGTCGAGCGCGACGGAATTGTCCTGGGTTGCCTGCCACAGGCCGCGCCGGATCCAGATCCCCGACAACCCCCGTTCGAGGATCGTGCGATAGACCGAGTCGAAGACGTAGACGCCATCGAACACCAGCGCCCGCGCCACCGTCGTCAGCGACCGAAGCCGGAGGTAGTTGGCGAGGTCGGGCTCGTGGCTGCGGGTGTGCAACGACGAGCGGCCGATCAGCGGCACCACGTCGAAGCCGCGGGTCTTCACCAGGCGCATGCAGCTCGGGAAAGCCGCAAAGACCGGGCGGGGCCGATCGCTGTCCATCGCGCCGGCGATCAGCGCGCATCGCTGCGCGTGGCCGAGCCCGACGCCGTTCGTCGGCATGAAGACGATGCCCGGTGACCGGGGCGTGGAGGCTGCGCCACGGCGGCGTGGCGCTGGAGGCTCCCTCTCGACCGCGGCGTCCAGAAACGCCAGGGTCGGCCCGGCCGCCGCGACGGCCGCGGCACGGCTCGTGCGCACGTGATCCGCGATCCGGGCGAGGTTCGGCAGGATTTCCGCCTCGAGAAAGCCGTCGAGGCCCGGCAGGCCGGGTGGCGCCGGGATGAAGGCGTCGTTGTGCCTGCGCCAGCCTGTGACCGGCGCTGCCGTCCAGCAGAGGCAGCCCCGACACCAGCAGATTGGCGACCAGGGTCTGCAGACGGTAGCTGGCGCCGATACTCCCGAAGAACACGCAGATGTCGGCCCGCTCGGCCAGCGCCAGCGGCGACAGCCCGCCGAACTGATAGATCGGGATGCCGTGGCCGCGCGCCGCGATCCATTCGTGCTTGCTGCGTCCGTCGGTGACGACTGCCGTGCGGAAGCCGCGATGGAGCGCCAGTGCGGACAGCATCGCCGCCTGCAGGGGATCCTGAAGCTTCGGGCCGACGAGGAGGAGCCGCGGCGCAGCGCCGGCCGCCGCGAGCCAGGGCGGAGCGCCACGGCGGGGCACGCCGAAGGCCGGCGCCGGGCTGCGGGCGTCGGGATCGGCGGACGTCACGTCGAAGATCTCCGGCTCGCGCCCCAGCACGTAGGCGAGCCGCGCCCGCACCCCGAGCGCGGTCTGCCGCCGGGGGAAGCAGCCGAAGGCGCGGGCGCTCACCTCGCCGCCGTCGGCCAGCCGGCGCAGGCGCATCAGCGTGTCGTCGGTCAGCCGGTCGGCGGCGAGGAGCGCGAGCCCGTCGCCCGGGCGGAGCCCGTCGTCCGCCAGGTAGGGGGCGAGGTCGAACTGCAGGTTGCGCCCAGCGTCGTCCGGCACCGAACCCGCCGCGATGCGCGCTGGCACGCCCAGCGCGGCGAGTTGGCTCGCGAAGATCGCCAGATCCTCGGCATCTCCGGGCTTGTCGCCGGCGGTCTCACAGAACAGCATGAGCGGCCTCCGACGATCCGAAGTGCGAGATCAGTCGTCCGGTCACTGCTTCCGGCCGGTATGCGGCGAGATCGGACTGGGCGCGAAGCACGGCCTCTGCGTAGCGCGCGGGCTCGGCGATATGGTCCGCGATGATGCGGTCGACCTCGGTCGTCGTCGCTGAAACGACCCCGTCGCCGAAGGGCTCGGCGGTGGCGTGGTCGGTGATGACGAGCTTTCCCGCCGCGATCGCCTCGGCGATGGCCCGGCCAAAGCTTTCGCGCCAGGAGGGATGGGTGAAGTAGACGAAGAAGTCGATGGAGGCGAGGAACTCCGGCACCGGCATCGCCCCGAAGCGCAACACCTGCCAGTGCCGGGGCGGGCCGGCGGGGTCGAGGAGCAGGGTGTCGGCGCCGAGCAGCGCGCAGCGTTCGGCGTGGGGCGGAAACTGGGCGCGCAGATCGGCCAGGCGCGGAAATTTCTCGAACCCCGGGCGCGAGTGTCGCCCGCGACGGTCGCGGGGTGCGGCGGTGGCCGAGAGAAACGGCTGATCGCAGATGTTCGGCCAGTCCTCCTGCGCCAGGCTCCAGCCGTGGTCGGGGTGCTGGCGGAGCCAAGCCGCGACGCTCGATCGGTTCGGGGCGGAGACCGGCGCGAGGAGCCGCGCGCCGCCGGCGACCCTTTCGGAAACCAGGTCGAGGCAGTGGCCGACGTCGAACCCCTCGGCCCCGCCCGGGCGCAGGAAGTTCTCGTGGGTGACGACCACCGTGCGCGCGGCGCTGAGCCGGGGCCTGAGGCCGGTGTCGAACTTCAGGCAGGCCGGGTTGTGCAGGACGATGGTATCGGCCCGCACCACGGCCGGCTCCGGAAGCAGCGGCAGGCCGAGATCCTCGAGCGCGCGGGCGATCGCGGGGTTGACCGGCCGGTCCCGGAACATCGCGGTGGCGAGGTTCACCACGGTCAGGCTCACGTGCGGCGCAAGCGCGCGGATCTCCGACGCCACGGCGCTGCCGGTGCCGCCCGGAAAGCGGGCCTCGACCAGAAGGGCCACCCGTGGACGCGACCGGGGAAGGGCGGCGGACGGCGCCGCGTTCAGCTCGACGACGGGGTCAAGCACGCGCACCGCTGCCGTGTGTCGCGGCGTCGAGAGCGGCGTCGAGCCGGGGCGCCGATCGACCTGGCGCCCGCGCTGTCCGCCGATCGCCGCGCGGGAGCGCCATGGGTCGGACAGGCAGGTGAAGCGGAGTTCGGGCCGGCATGATCAATAGGCAGATTCGGTCGACGAAAGGTTTCCAGTGGCTGCCCCGGCCTGCAGATCGTGAAACGAATCCGACAGGTCCGGCTTGAAGCCGAGGTAGGTTCCGACGTCGGCAGATTCGGAGATGAACGCGCGCAGGAGCCGCGCCAGGGTCGTGTCCCCCTCCGAGAGATCCGGATAGACATCGAGGTAGTCCCGCAGGCCCTGAACGTCATTGGATTCGAGGTAGCCGGCGATCTCGCCGAGTTGCTCCGGCGTCGGCTGCGCGGCGAGCAGCCTGCTCCCGATCTGGGCCGCCAGAATCATCGCGGTTACCGTCACCACAGCCTTGCGTCGCATCGAATTCCCGTCACCCTCAGGGTGCCGCTTCGCGACACACCAGACCCTTCGCCGCCGTGGCGACTACACCAATTCACGGACATCCGAAAGCGCAGATCCCTGGGCGTGCAGCATAATGAAGCAGCGCACGCGAAGGAAGTCCTCGCGAATCATCGCAAAGCGAGCAGTCAGCGCCGGTTCAGGCGGTCGCGGAGCATGTCCTCGACCGCTCGCTGCAGCACGATCCGCTCGACCCGCTGCGCGGTTGCGTCGGGGCTCGGCGTCGCGCGGGAAACCCTCCGCGACGGAGTGGAAGGGGCGGCTCGCGCCTGCGTCGGAGTGGTGCGTTCGGTCGGCGGCGGGAGCGCATAGCCGACCGCTTCGGGCGCGGGGAGGCCGCCGGGCAGAACGAGCGCCACGCGCGCGCGCCCAGCGGGTGCAGGCTCGGCAAAGTGCACCGGTGCCCGGAGGCCGAAGCGACCGGGTTCGATTGCTACCCTCGGCGGACGGTCGGCACGCGACGCGGCGGCCAGTGTCGGGCCGGGCGGAGATGCAAGCGCCGGGACTGTCTCCATCCGATCGGTTTCTCCACCGGGAGTTTGGAGGGAAGCCGCCTGGGCGAGGCCAGCGGCGGGCGCCTCCGCGCGAACGGATGGAGCGGTGGGCAGAACTGCGGGTCCGGTCAGCTGCCCGCCAGCAGGCAGGGACGCGACGGCACGGACAGCCGACGTCTCTTGCGTCGGATCCGGGCCGGTGCCCTGAGCCGCCGGCATGGACGCGTCGGCCGGCGCCGTCGACACCACCGACGGGGCCGCGGTCAGCGCAGGCGAGCTGGTCGGAAGGCGCCCTGGTACATCCGACACGAGCGCGGCAACCCGAACCGCAGCCGCGTCCTGCGGTTCCGATGTCCAGGGTATCGTCGAGCGGCCTGCGGAAGGAGCCTCGGCCACGACCGTAGGCGCCGGGGCCGGCGGTTGCGGCACCGGAGACGCCGTCGGCGTGGCGGCTGGCGGGGCGCCCGGGGCCGTGACCGAAGCGGAGGCGCCTTGCGGCGCGGTGCTGTCGGCAGACCGGTTCCAGGGCAACTCCGGCGCCAGCACGAGCGCCGCGGTCGCTCCGGCAACCCCGGTCGCCATCCCCAACGCGAGTGCGACCGGAAACCGGGCGGCAAAGCGTCGCGGCTTCAGCTTGACGGCCTTCGTCTCGACGGACGCGCGCGCCAGTTCGGTTCCTGCCCCGAGCGGTGGCAGCGCCAGCAGGGGTGGGACATCCGTCGAGAGCGGGCGCGGTGCACCGGATGGCGGTCCGGCTTGAACCGGAGCCCTCGGCGGCGGCGCAGCGACAGGCTCCTCGGCGATGTCTCCCTGCGTCGGAGCGTCGGCGGCTGCCGTGCGTCGGGAGTGGCTGCCTTCTCCCGGCGTTGCTGGCAGAGCGGCGCGCGATCGCGTCGGCGCGGCGGGCGCGCGCCACGCTCAGTCGCGCCTCGAGCGCGACCGGATCGAGAAGTTCGGCCAAGCTCGGCTCGGCCTGCGCCCGGCTGCCCTGCAGCCGTGCGGTCGGTCCGTTCTGGGACATTGGCCCTCCCGCCGAGGCAGCGCTCCCGCATCTCGCGAAAACGGGCGCCAAGGCATTCCCCAGTCTAATTTAGTGCAGGCGGGCCGCTGATTCCAGTGTCCCCGGATCGGGCATTGATCGGGCATCCCCGGGCGGTCCTTTACGCGGCATTAACCGCGGGGCCCGAGTCTCTGCCGTCGTTCAGGTGGAGGCGGTCTTGGCAGGCGAGAACAACAAGCGCATCGGCTTCTCCGAAGAGGCGCTGAGCGGTCTGCGCGACATGGAACTGCGGCTTCCTCCGGTCGAGATCTACACCGAGGTTCAGGCCGAGGCGGTCGGTCCCCGGCCGCATTACTGGGGGCATCGCGAACGGCTTCGCCAGCGCTTCCTCGAGGGCGGCCACGCGCCGATGCCGGAGTACGAGCTGCTCGAACTGCTCCTGTTCAACGCGGTCCCGCGCATCGACGTGAAGCCGCTCGCCAAGGCGCTGCTGGCCGCTTTCGGCGACCTCAACGGTGTCGTCGCCGCTTCCGAGCATCGCCTGCTCCAGATCCCCGGCACCTCGCCGCGCGTCTACCTGCAACTGCGCCTCGTCGAGGCCTTCGCGCATCGCATGGCGCGGGCGAAGGTGATGCAGCGGTGCGTGATCACCTCCTGGGCCGATCTGATGATCTACTGCCAGACGGTGATGGCCTATCGCGACACCGAGCAGTTCCGCATCCTGTTTCTCGACCGCAAGAACCTCTTGATCGCCGACGAGGCGCAGGCCCGCGGCACCGTCGACCACGTGCCGGTCTATCCGCGCGAGGTCGCCAAGCGGGCGCTCGAGCTCAACGCCTCGGCGATCATTCTCGTGCACAACCACCCCTCCGGCGATCCGACCCCGAGCCAGGACGATATCGAGATGACCGCCCAGATCGACCTCGCCTGCCAGGTGATCGGCGTGGCGCTGCACGACCATGTCGTGGTCGGTCGTGGAACCGAGGTTTCGTTCCGCTCGCTCGGGCTGCTGTAGCCGCAACCGATTCCGGTCTTGATTCCTGTCGGGAATTGCCGTGTCGTGTGTGAAAGGAATGTCTGTTAAACTTTACGAAACAAACAGGCGCACTCAGCGGGAGGGAGATCCACATGCGAATTGAACGGTCGGCAATGAGGACGGGATGCATCGCGGCCGGTGCATCCCTGGCGGCGCTCTGGGCGACATCCGCCGCCGCGGTCAACATCAACTTCGTCTCCGGGTCGGTCGGCAACGACCTCGCGGTGATGCAGGAGCTGTTCAAGCCCTGGGAGCAGGAGACCGGCAACACCGTCACCATCGTGCCGATGCCGTCGTCCACCACCGACCAGTTCGCGCAGTACCGGCTGTGGCTCGCGGCCGGCAACGCCGACGTCGACGTCTACATGACCGACGTGATCTGGGCGCCGCAGCTCGCCGACAGCTTCCTCGACCTGACCGACGCGGCGAAGGACGTGTCGGGCGACCACTTCCCGTCGATCATCGAATCGCAGACCGTCGACGGCAAGCTCGTCGCGATGCCGTTCTTCACCGACGCCCCGGCGCTCTACTACCGCACGGATCTGCTCGACAAGTACGGCGAGAAGGTTCCGACCACCTGGGACGAGCTGAGCGCGACCGCGCAGAAGATCCAGGATGGCGAGAGGGGCGAGGGCGCCAACGACCTCTGGGGCTACGTCTGGCAGGGCTCGGCCTACGAGGGCCTGACCTGCGACGCGCTCGAATGGGTCAAGTCGAACGGCGGCGGGCAGATCGTCGCTCCCGACGGCGAGGTGACCATCTTCAACGACAATGCCGTCAAGGCGCTGGAAATGGCCACGGCCTGGGTCGGGTCCATCTCGCCGCCGGGCGTGCTTTCCTACATGGAGGAGGAGAGCCGCGGCGTCTGGCAGACCGGCAACGCGGTGTTCATGCGCAACTGGCCCTACGCCTACGCGCTCGGCAACGGCGAGGACAGCCCGATCAAGGGCAAGTTCGACGTGGCGCCGCTTCCCTCCGGCGGCGGTGACAACAGCTCGGCGGCGACGCTCGGCGGCTGGAACATCGCGGTGTCGAAGTTCTCGCCCAATCCGGACGTGGCGACCGAGTTCGCGCTCTACATGACCTCGGCCGACTTCCAGAAGCAGTTCGCGATCAAGTCGTCGCACCTGCCGACCATCCAGGCGCTCTACGACGACTCCGACATCGCCGAGGCGCAGCCGCTGATCCCGCGCTGGAAGGACATCTTCCTGAATGCGGTGCCGCGGCCGTCGGCCCCGACCAAGGTGGCCTACAACGAGGTGTCCTCCAAGTTCTGGTCCGCCGTCCACGAGACGCTCTCGGGCAGCGGCTCGGCCTCGGACAACCTCGAAATCCTGCAGAGCGACCTCGAGGAGATGCGAGGCGGCGGCTGGTAGTCGTCGCACGTCCCACTAGGGCCCCTCGCAGGCCCGCGGAACCTGGCCGGGAGGGCGAGCCTCCCGGCGCCTGAAAAAAGATAAAGGTAAGGGGGGATTTCGGCGTGACGACAACCGCAGTCAGCGGCGGCGCAGCGACCGTCGCCCGACCCGCCGGCCGATCCGAACTCCAGTCGGAACGGCTCCGCGCGGCCCGCCTGTTCCTGTTGCCGATGATGACGGCGCTGTTCCTCGTTGCCGCCTGGCCCCTCCTGCGCACGATCTACTTCAGCTTCACCGACACCTCGCTGTCCAATCTCGCCGGCGGCAAGTGGGTCTGGTTCGACAACTATCTCAACGTACGCACGCTCAGTTCGGGCAAGACCATCTACCGCGGCACGCTGGTCGATCCCGCGTGGTGGAACGCGGTCTGGAACACCTTCCGCTTCGCGATCATCTCGGTTTCGGTCGAGACCGTGCTCGGCCTGATGGTCGCGCTGGTCCTCAACGCCGAATTCGTCGGGCGCTCGATCGTGCGCGCCGCGATCCTGATTCCCTGGGCGATCCCGACCATCGTGTCGGCCAAGCTCTGGGCGTGGCTGTTCAACGACCAGTTCGGCATGGTCAACGACATCCTGATGCACGCCGGGCTGATCGACCACAAGATCGCCTGGACCGCGAACGTCGCCACCGCGATGTGGGCGGTGCTGATCGTCGACATCTGGAAGACGACGCCGTTCATGGCGCTGCTCTGTCTCGCCGGCCTGCAGATGATCCCGCGCGACATGTACGAGGCGGCGAAGATCGACGGCATCAATCCGGTCAAGGTGTTCTTCAAGGTCACGCTGCCGCTGGTGAAGCCGGCGCTGATGGTGGCGGTGATCTTCCGCCTGCTCGACGCGCTTCGCATCTTCGATCTGATCTACGTGCTGACGCCGAACTCCACCGCCACCAAGACGATGTCGATCATCAGCCGCGAGAACCTGATCGACTTCAACAAGTTCGCCTACGGCTCGGCGCAGTCGACGCTGCTGTTCCTGATCATCGCGCTGTCGGTGGTTCTCTACATCTGGCTCGGCAAGGTCGATCTCGGGGGGCAGAAGCAATGAGCGTCGTCAAGACGGCCGCGTTCTACTTCGCGGTGGTGCTGATCGTCGTCGTCTCGGTCTTTCCGTTCTATTACGCGATCATCACCAGCTTCAAGACCGGCACCGCGCTGTTCGAGGTGAACTACTGGCCGACCGAGTTCAACTGGGGCAACTATCGCGACGTGTTCACGTCGGGCGAGTTCCCGCGCAACATCCTGAACTCGGTGATCGTCGCCACCCTGACCGTGGCGCTTGCCCTGCTGCTCGGCGTCACGGCCTCCTACGCGCTGGCGCGGGTGCGCTTCCGCGGGCGGACGCTGCTGCTCCTGACGATCCTCGCCGTGTCGATGTTCCCGCAGATCGCGGTGCTGGCGGGCCTGTTCGAGCTCGTCCGCTTCATCGGCATCTTCAACACCCCCTGGGCGCTGATCCTCAGCTACACGATCTTCACCCTGCCGTTCACCGTCTGGGTGCTCACCACCTTCATGCGCGATCTGCCGATCGAGATCGAGGAGGCGGCGATCGTCGACGGCGCCACCCCCTGGGTGATCATCAGCAAGGTGTTCCTGCCTTTGATGTGGCCGGCGATGGTGACGACCGGGCTGCTCGCCTTCATCGGCGCCTGGAACGAGTTCCTGTTCGCGCTGACCTTCACCTCGTCGAACACCACGCGGACCGTTCCGGTGGCGATCGCCCTGCTGTCGGGCGCGACCTCGTTCGAGACGCCCTGGGGCATCATCATGGCGGCGTCGGTGATCGTCACCGTGCCGCTGATCGTTCTCGTCTTGATCTTCCAGCGCAAGATCGTGGCCGGCCTCACTGCCGGCGGTGTCAAGGGATAGGGGGCCGTCATGGCGCAGTTGCAACTTCAGGACGTCAAGAAGTCCTACGGCGCGGTCAACGTCATCAAGGGCGTCGATCTCGAGATCAAGTCCGGCGAGTTCATGGTCTTCGTCGGCCCCTCGGGGTGTGGCAAGTCCACGCTCCTGCGGCTGATCTCCGGGCTCGAGGACATCACCTCGGGTGAAATGCGGTTCGACGACGTGCGGGTCAACGAACTGGCGCCGTCGAAGCGCGGCATCGCCATGGTGTTCCAGTCCTATGCGCTCTATCCGCACATGACCGTCTACGACAACATGGCCTTCGGCATGAAGCTGCAGAAGGCCGGCGCCGACGACATCAAGGAGCGGGTGACCAAGGCCGCGCAACTGCTGCAGATCGACCACCTGCTCGACCGCCTGCCCAAGCAGCTCTCCGGCGGCCAGCGCCAGCGCGTCGCCATCGGCCGGGCCATCGTGCGCGACCCCCGGGTGTTCCTGTTCGACGAGCCGCTGTCGAACCTCGACGCGGCGCTGCGTGTCCAGACCCGGCTGGAGATCGCCAAGCTGCACCACAGCATGAACGACGTGACCATGGTCTACGTCACCCACGACCAGGTCGAGGCGATGACGCTCGCCGACCGCATCTGCGTGCTGCGCGACGGCCTGGTGATGCAGGTCGGCACGCCCTCCGAGCTCTACGAGACGCCGAACTCGCTCTTCGTCGCAGGCTTCATCGGCAGCCCCAAGATGAACTTCCTGAACGGCGAGATCTCCAAGGCCCACAACTGCGCCACCCTCGGCATCCGCTCCGAGCACATCGTCGTCGACAACGACAACCCGACGTGGCGCGGCGAGGTGGTGCATGCCGAGAACCTCGGCTCCGACAACTACCTCTTCGTCGACATCGGCGCCGAGGAGCCGGTGCTGGTCCGTCAGGAGGGCAAGACCTCGATCCCCTGGGGCGCCAACATCGGCATCCGTCCGATCGAGGAAAACCTCCACCGCTTCGACGAGAAGGGCCAGCCGATGCGCTGACCCCGCGGCGCCGGGCCCGCCTCGGCGGCGCCGCGAAGTGCGGACTTCCTTGCGATTTGGTTAAATTAACGAAATCGAACTGCGCGATTTCAATGACTTGGCATAATATTCCGTGCGGACACGCTCTCGCAGTGCCGCGCTCGGGTCAGGCGTCGGCGACCTCGGCTTCACCGACCACTTCCATGATCGCAAACCCGTTCGGGTGCAGCGTCAGCCGGTCGCCGGTATGCTCGACCCCCTGCGACGCCGCCATCTCGCCGCCGCCCGACAGCATCACCTCGTGCCGCTCCGGCGACAGGTTGAACACGCACAGCACCGTCCCGCCGCGGGTGAACGCCAGCACCGGCTCGGCCACGTCGAAGAACACCGTCCGCCCGGTCCGCAGCGCCTCGGTCTCGCGCCTGAGCTTCAGCATCGCCCGGTAGAGCTCCAGCACCGAATCCGCGCGCCCCGCCTGGCCCGCCACATGGTTCGCCGCCTGCGCCGCCTTGACCGGCAGCCACGGCCGCACGTTGCCGAGAGAAAACCCGGCGTTCGCCTCCCGCGCGTCCCAGACCATCGGCGTCCGGCACCCGTCCCGGCCCTTGTCCTCCGGCCAGAACCGGATGCCCTGCGGGTCGGTCAGCTCGTGGAACTCCAGGTCGGTCTCGGTCTGCCCCAGCTCCTCCCCCTGATAGATGCAGATCGAGCCCTCCAGCGACAGCAGCAGCGCCCCGGCGAGCTTGGCCAGCGCCTCGTGCCCGTTGCCATGCCGCGCCCAGCGTGTCACGTGCCGCACCACGTCGTGGTTCGAGAACGCCCAGGTCGGCCAGCCCCCGGGCGCGCCCCCGAAGAACGCCTCGATCTGCCGGCGGAAGTGCCCGGGCGTGAACGCCTGCCCGAGCATCTCGAACGAGTACGCCTTGTGCAGCCGCTTGCCGGAGGTGTACTCGCCCATCATCTCGATCGCGTGATGGCTCTCGCCCATCTCGCCGACCATCGCCCGCGCCTCGTACTGGTCAAGCACCTCCCGCATCCGCTCGAGAAACCCTAGGTTCTCCGGCTGGTTCTTCGAAAACAGGTGATACTGCATGTAGTAGGGGTTCCACTCCGGCCGCTCCTTGCGCCGGAAGTCGGCCGGGTCGTCCCGCAAGAGCTTGTCGTGGAAGTAGAAGTTCACGGTGTCGAGCCGGAACCCGTCCACCCCCCGCTCCAGCCAGAACCGCATGGTCCCGAGCAGCCAGTCCTGCACCTCCGGGTTGTGGAAGTTGAAGTCCGGCTGTTCGGCGAGAAAGTTGTGAAAGTAATACTGCCCGCGCCGGGTGTCCCAGGCCCAGGCGCCGCCGCCGAACACCGACAGCCAGTTGTTCGGGGGCGAGCCATCGAGCTTCGGATCGGCCCAGACGTACCAGTCGGCCTTCGGGTTGTCGCGGCTGCGGCGGCTCTCCCGGAAGAACGGGTGCTCGATGCTCGAATGCGACAGCACCTGGTCGATGATCACCTTCAGCCCCAGCCCGTGCGCCTTCTCCAGCAGCGCATCGAAGTCGTCGAGCGAGCCGAACACCGGATCGATGTCGGTGTAGTCGCTGACGTCATACCCCATGTCCGCCATCGGCGAGGGGAAGATCGGCGACAGCCAGATCGCGTCCACCCCCAGGTCCGCGACGTAGTCCAGCCGCTCGGTGATCCCGGCGCAGGTCGCCGATCCCGTCGCCGTTCGCGTCCTGGAACGACCGGGGATAGATCTGATAGGTCACCGACCCGCGCCACCAGTCGCTCATCCCGGTCCTCCCGCGCCCCGCCCGCCGCCACGCTAGCGGAACCCGGCGGACACGCGCCAGCCCCCAATGCGGCCGGCTTAAGCCTCTGTTAGCCTTCCCGCCCTCAAATCACCGGCGTTCTCGAGTGTGAAGGAGTGCCTGGTTCCATGAGCGATACCCCCGAGGCCGAGCTTCGGGCGTTGAGCAGCCTGCGCCGCCAATGCCTGTTCGCCGTCACCATCCTCCTCGTCGAGGACAGCCGCAGCGCGTCCGAGGCGATTCGCCTCTACGCCGCCGAAAGCGGCGCCCGCGTCCGCCGCGCCGACAGCCTGAACGCGGCGAGCCGCCATCTGGCGATCTACCGCCCCTCGGTGGTGATGATCGACCTCGGCCTGCCCGACGGCGACGGCATGGCGCTGATCCGCCACCTCGCCTCCGCCTCCACGCCGCTCGGCGCCATGATCGCGCTCAGCGGCCACGAGGGCGTCACCTGGCAGGCCGAAGCGCTCGAGGCCGGCGCCGCCGCCTGCCTCGAGAAGCCGATCGCGAGCCTCCGCGCGTTTCAGGAATGCGTGCTCTCGGTGCTGCCCGATGCCGAGACCCGTCGCCGCCCCGACGAGCGCGAACTCGCGCTCACCGGCCGCGCCTCGGTGCATGCCGCGCTGACCGAGGACCTGCGCCGGGCAAGCGCGCTCCTCGCCGAGGCGCTGCCCGCCGGCGACGACGAGACCACCGCCTACTGCGCCCAGTTCCTCGGTTCGATCGGCGCGATGCTCGACGACGCCGGGCTGGTCGCCGCCGCCCGCGCCGCGGACCTTCCCGGCGGGGCGGGACAACTCGCCTCCCTCGTCGACCGCCGCCTCGGCCTCCGCCCCGGCGCAAAGGTCGCCTGAGGCGGAGCGGGGCCGGATCTCCCGGCCCCGCCGGTCGCGGCCCATCCGGGCGGCGCCGCTTACGCAGCAGGCAAGCCGACCGACAGGTTCATGTCGTGCGGCAGGACGGGCGTGAGCCGCTTCCAGCTAAGTCATTTACGATCAGTAGCTTAAGCTAGGTTTCGCGCGCGAAATCCGGATCCGACCTCGCCGGCGGGGCTGGCGCCCACCGCGGCTCCGTGGCAAACATCGACGAACCGGGGAGGATTCACGAGCCATGAAGAAACACCAGTTCGGCCGCACCGAGGACGGCCGCGCCGTCGAGGAGGTGGTGCTCGAAAGCGACGCCGCCGCCGTCGCGATCCTGAACTACGGCTGCACCGTGCGCGACTGGCGGGTCGACGCCCCTTCCGGCAGCCTGCCGATGGTGCTCGGCTTCCCGCACATCGAGGACTACGAGCGCCACGCCAAGTCCCACGGCGCCATCGTCGGCCGCGTCGCCAACCGGATCGCGAACGCCCGCTTCACCCTCGACGGCACCACCTACGAGCTTATCGCGAACGAGGGGCCGAACTCGCTGCACGGCGGCGCGATCGGCCTCGGCAAACGGGTCTGGAACATGGAGGTCGACAGCGGCACCGGCACCGTTCACCTCGCCTACCACAGCCCCGACGGCGAGGAGGGTTATCCCGGCGCGGTGGACTTCACCGTCACCTTCCGCCTCGAAGGCCCGCGGCTGATCTGCGAGATGGCCGGCCGGCCGGACCGCCCGACCCCGATCAACCTCGCCAACCACAACTACTACAACCTCGGCGGCGCGGGCCAGGTGAAGGACCACCTGCTCTGGGCCGACGCCGAGGCCTACACCCCGACCGACGCCGCCCTGATCCCGATCGGCGAGATCCGCTCCGTCGAAGGCACGCCCCTCGACTTCACCTCCGAGCGCGAGATCGGCGACACCGTCCTCGACCAGAACCTCGTCCTGAGCGAGGGCCGCGACCGCAAGCAGCCCGCCGCCCGTGCCCGCTGCCCCCGCACCGCGATGCGCCTCGAGATCTGGACCGACGAGCCCGGCCTCCAGCTGTTCGACGCGCCGGAGATGACCATCGACGCCACCGGCCACGACGGCCAGCACTACGGCCCCTACGCCGGCCTGTGCCTCGAGGCGCAGCACCATCCCGACAGCCTGCACAATCCCGACTGGCCGAGCATCATCCACTCGCCCGAGCACCCCTATTTTCAACGGCTGGTTGTCGAAATCGCCCGCGAGCAGTAGGACGCGTCCGGGTCTGTCGGCTGCGGTTCCGGCACCGAGACATGGTTCTCGCCAGATTTCGCGGGTGGCAGGAGGCGGGGCCATCTCTTAGGCTGCGCGGCATGCAGATACGCCTGCTCGCCATCGCCATCCTGTCCGCGCTTTGTGCCACGGCACGCGCCCAAGACGCGTCCGGGCCGCGCTATGTCGGTTCCGCGAGCTGCGCGGACTGCCACGGCGACATCGCCGAGGCCTGGGCGGGCTCGGACCACGGTCTCGCCTGGACCGAGCCGGGTCCGGCGACCGTGCTCGGCGACTTCGACGACGCCACCTTCGAGAAGAACGGCGTCGTCACCCGTTTCACGCGGCGCGGCGACGCCTATGTCGTCGAGACCGAGGGCGGCGACGGCGAACGACATTCCTACGACGTAGTTGGCGTCGCCGGCATCCGTCCGCTCCAGCAATACCTGCTGTCGCCGGAACCCGGCCGGACCCAGGCCTTCGACATCGTCTGGGACGTCGATCGGCACCTCTGGTACGACCTCTACCCCGACCAGGCCCTGCCGCCCGGCGACGGCCTGCACTGGACCGGTCCCTACAAGAGCTGGGAAGCCCGCTGCGCCGAGTGCCACGCCACCGGCTTCAGCCGGAACTACGATCCCGCCACGCGCCGCTACGCTCCGAAGGCGGCCGAGCACGGCGTCGGCTGCGAGGCCTGTCACGGCCCCGGCGAGGCGCACGCCGCCTGGGCCGCGGATCCGGAGGCCTATGACGCCGCCGCGTGGCCGGGCCTCACGCCGCACGGGCTCACCGTCGACCTCGCCGCCTCGGCCGAGACCGAGATTCAGCAATGCGCCGGCTGCCATTCGCGTCGCGAAGCGTTCTTCGACGGAAACCCGCTCCCCGGCACCCCGTACCACGACGCCTATTCGCTCGCCCTCCTGCGCGATGGCCTCTACTTTGCGGACGGTCAGATCGATGCCGAGGACTATGTCTATGGCTCCTTCCTGCAGGCCAAGATGTATGCGCGCGGCGTCCGCTGCAGCGACTGCCACGAGCCGCACGCGGCCAGGCTCCGCGCCGAAGGCAACGCGGTCTGCACCCAGTGCCATTCGCCCGCCGGCAACGAGCGCTTTCCGACCCTGCGCAAGGCCGAATACGACGACCCGTCGCACCACTTCCACACGCCGGGATCCGAGGGCGCCGAGTGCAAGTCCTGCCACATGCCGCGGCAGGTCTACATGGGTATCGACGGCCGCCGCGACCACGGCTTCCGGGTCCCGCGCCCCGACCTCGACGGCGCGGACGGTGCGCCCGACACCTGCACCACCTGTCACAGCGACCGCGATCCGGACTGGGCGGCGGCCGAGATCGCCAGGCGCTTTCCCGACAGTACGCACCGGGGACCGAGCTTCGCCACCGCCTTCGCCGCCGCCCGCCGTGACCCGGCGACGCAGACGAACGACCTCCTGGCGCTCGCCGGCCGCGACGATCTGCCCGGCATCGTCCGGGCCAGCGCGCTCGACATGCTGGTTCCGATCACCGATGCGGGCATGGCGGATCGCACCGCGCCGCTTCTCGCCGACGCCGATCCGCTGGTGCGAGCGGCGGCGGCGGGGTTGCAGCGCGCGCTTCCCGCGGGCCCGCGTCTCGACCGCCTGGTGCCCGCGTTGCGCGACCCGATGCGCGACGTGCGAATCGCCGCCGCCAAGGCCATGCTCGGCGCCGATCCCACAGGCGCCTCCGAGTCGGCCGAGGCCAGCCTGGCGGCTGCCACCGCCGAATGGCGCTCGGCCCTGATCGCCCGCAGCGACTTCCCCGAGACCCACATGCAGATCGGTGGCGCTGCCCTCGGTGCACGCAACCTGCAGGTGGCCGAGAGCGCGTTCCGCGAGGCCGTCGACCTCGATCCCCAGATGGTCGAGGGCTGGGGCATGATCGCGCGGATCCTCGCGGCCACGGGCGACGCGGCGGGTTCCAGAAAAGCGCTCATGCAGGGGCTCACCGCCAACCCAGGCGCGCCGATGCTCGAATCTCTCCTGGCGCAAATCCGTTGACGCCGGTGCCCCCCAAGCCGGCAATCCCGGCTCCGTCCGCCTGCAGCCCCGCGCCGGCAGCGGGCGACACGGTCTGAGCGTGTTCTCCAAGATCGGTCGTGCTCTTCGGGGCGTGCTGCGCCTGCTGGCGCGGCCGGTGCGAACCGCGCGGGGGGAGCGCGGCGTGGTATTGCAGCCCTACCGCGGCTACGGCTCGGCCAGCCGCATCTTCGTGATCGGCCGCGCCTTCTGGCAGCGCACCGACCGGGGACGCGAAGAGTCCGAGCTGCGCGACATCCTGCGCCGCATTCGCCGTCGCCCGGTCCGGGAAGCGCGGATCCGGGCCCGCTTCTACGGCGCGGAATCCGAGGTCACGACCGACCGCGACGGCTACTTCCGGATCGAGATGGAGCCCGGAAAATCGCTTCCACCCGGTGCGCTGTGGCACCAGCTCGATCTCGAGATGCTCGCCCCCGTGCATCTCGCTGCGACCGCAGACGTCTATATTCCCGACCGAGCCCGGTTCGTCGTCGTCTCCGACATCGACGACACCGTGATGCACACCGGGGTCGCAAACAAGCTCGGGATGCTCTGGCGGCTCTTCGTGCAGGACGCCGAAAGCCGCACCGTGTTTCCCGGCGTGTCGGCGCTCTACAGGGCGCTCTACGCCGGCGCCACGGGCGACGAAGGCAATCCGATGCTCTACGTCTCGCGCGCGCCCTGGGGCATCTACGAGATCCTCGAGGCGTTTTTCCAGCGCCATGCGATTCCCGAAGGCCCGATCCTGTTCCTGCGCGAGTGGGGGGTGAGCTGGAAGAGCCCGGTGCCGCGCCGCGCCGTCGACCACAAGCGGCACCTGATCGAGGCGATGATGAACCTGTACAACGACATGCCGTTCGTGCTGATCGGCGACAGCGGCCAGCACGACCCGGAGGTCTATCTTCACCTCGTCGAGCGCTACGGCGACCAGGTGCGTGCGGTCTACATCCGCGACGTCGCCGCGCGCGGTCCCGAACGCGCGGCGGAGGTGGCCGCGATGGCCGACGCGCTCAAGGCCACCGGCGGCCATCTGGTTCTCGCCGCCGACAGCGTCGCAATGGCCGAGGACGCCGCACGTCTCGGGCTCATCGCGCCGGATGCAGCGGAAACCGTCCGCGCGCGCGTGCAGGACCGGGTCCGCGAGGACGCCGGCCAATGACGCTCTACCTGGGCGTCGACGGGGGAGGTTCGGGCTGCCGGGCGGCCGTCGCCGACGAGGCGGGGAGGGTGTTGGGACGTGGCGAGGGTCCCTCCGCCAACATCTGGACCGACCCCGATGGTGCCCTGAGCAACATACTCTCGGCCGCCGATGCCGCAGCCGAGGCCGCGGGCGGCGCCCGGCCCGGCGACCTGCGCGCCGTGCTCGGCATCGCGGGCGCCAACTTGCCGGAAGCCGGCGTCTGGCTCTTGGAGCGGCTGCCGTTCAGGCAGGCGCGGGTTGTCAGCGACGCGCTCATCGCCCTCAAGGGCGCGCTCGGAGACGACGACGGGATCGTCGCCATCATCGGCACCGGCTCGGTCTTCGGCGTCCAGCAAGCGGGCCGAGTGCGCATGATCGGCGGCTGGGGCCTCCAGCTCGGCGACAGGGGCAGCGGTGCCTGGATGGGACGCGCGCTGCTGGAAGCGGCACTCCTCGCCCACGACGGCCTGGCGGATGCGGCAGCGCTTCTCGACGCGACGATGGCAGAGCACGGCGGGCCGGCCGGGGTGGTCGCTTTCGGTCGATCCGCCAGTCCGGCCGATTTCGCCCGCTCCGCGCCGCGGATCGTCGAGATGGCGGCCGCCGGCGATCCGGCGGCCGAAAGCATCCTCGTCGAGGCCGAGGCGAGCATCGCCCACGCGATCGACCGGCTGATCGCCGACGGCCCGTCGGGGCCGATCTGCTTTCTCGGCGGTCTCGCCCAGGTCTTTGCCGATCGGCTCGCCGGGCGCTATTCCGGCCTGATACGCGCCCCCCGCGGCACCGCGCTCGACGGCGCGCTGCTGATGGCGCGCGAGCTGCCGTAACGCTTGCTGAAACCACCGAAATTCTGGCCGAAGTGGTGACGCGCTGCCAATTCCGGTGCAGGATGGCGATCGGCGTCCGGCCGTGCACTTGAAGCACGGATCGGGCCGGTTCCGTGCAGGGAGAGAGCGGTTGCGGTGATGGTCGAGGCAGGGAAAGCGGCACGATGACTGCGGCGCACGATGCTCTGGCCGATCGCATCGGTCGCTCACTCGCGCGAAAGCTCAACGAACCGTCGCCCGGGTTTCGTCCATATACCCACGCCAACGTCGCGGCGCTGCGCAATGTGCTGCAGCCCGGTGACGTGCTGCTGGTCGAGGGCAACGCACGGATCTCGGGGGCGATCAAGTACCTGACGCAGTCGACCTGGTCGCATTCGGCGTTGTTCGTCGGCAACGCGATGGGCCGGGCGACCCCGACCGGCGAACCGTTGAGCCTGATCGAGGTCAATCTGGGCGACGGCTGCATCGCGGTACCGCTCTCGAAGTACGAGTTCTTCAACACTCGTATTTGCCGGCCCGACAGCCTGACCCAGCAGGACCTGGCGCGGCTCGTCGACTTCATGGTGCGAAGTGTCGGCAAGAAATACGACCTGAAGAACATCACCGACATGCTGCGCTATCTGTTGCCGACCCCGCCGATACCGGCCCGCTGGCGACGTCGGCTGATCGCCTTCGGCTCGGGCGATCCGACGCGCGCCATCTGCTCGTCGCTGATCGCCGAGGCCTTCCAGCGGATCAACTATCCGGTCCTGCCGGTGATCACCCGCGAGTTCCGCGCCAACGCCCGCGCCCGGTCGCAACGTCGTGAAATCCTTGAGATTCGGCATCACTCGCTTTTCATGCCGCGCGATTTCGACCTGTCGCCGTACTTCCACATCGTCAAACCGACGCTCGAGGCGGGCTTGGACTACCGAAGGTTGAAATGGGCGCACAAGCTGCCGCCGCCGGAGGTTTTGGTGGCACCGCAGCATTAGCCCGCTCGTGAGCGTTAAGAATTGTTGATTTGGTGCTGCCGTCAGCCTATATCCTCGGGAACTCTGGTATTCGGTCGGCGCATGTCGGACCTGTGATATTGGCAACCCACCGGCGTCATGAGATCGCCATAATGCGCCGGGAATAATGACGAACTGAAAAAGGACTGACGTAATGTTCGATTACGTGGATGAGCTGGCGTTCACCAACGACCAGGGGAACCGAGCGCAGAAGCTGTTCGCGGCGGTTGTGCTGGCGGCCCTGGACGACGCCATCGCCGACGACAAGAAGTACGGAAACGGTGCCGAGGTCATTGCCCGCTGGGCGCGCTCGCGCGACGGTCGCGAGGTGCTGATGTGCGCCGGGATCGATCCCAACGAGCGCACGGTGAAGGGAATGATGGAGTTCGTCCGCCGCGGCGTGCGGACCTCGGTGGCGCTCAGCCGCGAGGAAAGCGAGCGGCAGGCGCAGCTGCGGTCGGAGGCCGCCTGACCGCCGGCGCGGCTAACCGAAGTCAGCGGCGCTTGGCCCGGAGTTCCGCGAGGGCTTGCGCTCAACGCTGCGTCGCGGCCAGTCGGTTAGCGATGCGCGATCGCACCTCGGGGGACTCTGCGGCCACGGCCTCGCCAAGATGGCGAAGCTCGCGGCGCAGCCCGTGGATCTGGTCGACGAGCGAGACGACGATCGCCGCCGCATCCTCGTCGAGGTCGAAATCGGCCGTGAGTTCCGCAAGCAGACGAAGCCGCGCGAGATCGGCCTCCGCGAAAGCCAGCCGGCCCAGCCGTTCGGCCGGAGCCACACAATCGGCGGCAACGAACGCACGCAGGCGCGTCACGGTCAGCCCCTCGACCTGAGCGACCACCTCGGTTTCCGAGTAGACGTGCGTCATGGCACCACTCCCTTGCGCGGATCGTAGGCGTGGCTTTCGCGCCAGCGCCGGAAGAAATCCTCGAGTTCGGCGTCGACCTTGTTCGGCGCGACGATCTTCAGGCTGACGAGTTGGTCGCCGCGCCCGTCGCCGCGTCTCACCCCGCGTCCACGCAGGCGAAGCACCTGGCCGCTCGAGGCTCCCTTAGGAACGCTGACCGCCACGCGGCCATCGATGGTCGGGACCTCGATCTTGCCGCCAAGCACCGCTTCGTCGATCGTCACCGGCAGCTCGACCAGGATGTCCGCGCCCTCGCGCCGGAAAAAGCCATGCTCGCTTACGGTGACTGTGACGAGTGCGTCGCCGGGCGGACCGCCGCCGATTCCCTCGCCGCCCTTTCCGCGCAGGCGGATGGTCTGTCCATCGGCGAGACCTTCCGGAATCTTGACGTCCAGCACGGCGCCGTTCGGCATGGTGAGACGGCGTGTCGCGCCGCGCGCGGCCTCGAGAAAGCCGACCTCGAGCGTGTAGTGGCGGTCCTGTCCGCGCATACGGATACCTTCGGTGCGTGCGCCGCCGCCTCGCTGGCCGAACAGATCGGCGAAGACATCGGAGAATTCGCCGAAATCCTGATATCCGCGACTGGTGTGGTAGGTCGCATCCGGCCCTTCGGCATACTCGCGGTAGAACTTGCGCTCCGGCCGCTCCTGGCCTGAGGCGTCGATCTCGCCGGCATCGAACCGCTTGCGCTTCTCCGGGTCCTTCAGCAGGTCGTGGGCGGCCGAGGCCGCCTTGAAGCGGTCCGCCGCCTTGGGATCGCCCGGGTTCAGGTCCGGATGGCTTTCCTTGGCGATCTTCTTGTAGGCCTTGCGGATCTGGTCCTGGCTGGCGGTTTTGGCCACGCCGAGTGCTGTATAGGGATCGTCACTCATCGTCCTGTCCGCCCTTGCGTTCGAGCCGACACTCCGGTCTGGCGGGCCCCTTGTCAACGCACCGGGACCGCGGCTAGCCTCCACGCCCATGAAGAAGTTTCTCGACGTCGATCACCCGATGTTCCGCCCGCTCTGGGTGCGGGTTCTGATCGTCGTGCTCTGCGTCGGCTGGGCCGTCTTCGAGTTCGTCGCCGGCTCGGCGCTCTGGGGCGCCGCTTTCCTCGCTCTCGGAATCTATGCCGCCTGGGGCTTCTTCGTCACCTTCGACGCTGGCATCGGGAAGTGAGCCACGGGTGACTCCGGCAGTTGGAGCCGGCCGGATCGACCCGGATCCCTCGCGCGATCAGCAGTAGTGTTCCGGCCCGATGTTCTGGCTCGGGGAGTAGCGGTCGCCATGAGCCCAGCCGACCGGCAGCACCGCCTCGATCCGCGCAAGATCGTCAGGGGTCAGCGTCATCTCGGTCCCCGCGGCCAGTTCCCGCAGGTGATCGGGTGAGCGGGTTCCCGGTATCGGAATGGCCAGCGGGCTCCGTGCAAGGACCCAGGCGATGGCAAGCGCCGCGGTGCTGACGCCCATCTCGCCCGCGAGCGCCCGGAGCCGGTCGCTCCCGGCGAGGTTCGCGCCCAGGTTCGGCTCCGTGAAGCGCGGGTTGGTGCGCATGAACTCGGAGGCTTCAATGCGCTCTGACGTTGGCGGCGTGTCGGTCAGCATCCCGCGACCGACCGGCGAGAAGGCGACGAGCGCAGTGCCGAGGTCCTCGCAGGCCTGGACCAGCCCGAGCTCCGGCAACCGGGTCCAGAGCGAATACTCCGACTGCACCGCCGTCACCGGGTGCACGGTTGCGGCGCGCCGCAGCGAGGATGGCGCGATTTCCGAGAAGCCGATCGCGCGGGCCTTGCCGGCGCGCACCAGGTCCGCCAGCGACCCGGCGACCTCCTCGATCGGCAGCCGCTGGTCGCGGCGGTGGACATAGAAGAGGTCGACGGCCTCGACCCCGAGCCGCTCGAGGCTCCCCTCCAGCTCTTCCGTCAGATGGGCGCGAGAGTTGTCGAACCCGCGCTCGCCGGTATCGGGATCCCGGCGGATGCCAGCCTTGGTCGCGATGCGGAACCGATCGCGTCCCCCACGCGCGACGAAGCTGCCGATCATCCGCTCGCTGAGCCCGTTCCCGTAGGCGTTCGACGTGTCGATATGATCGATCCCGAGATCGAGCGCGGCGCCGAGCAGCGCATGGGCCTCCGCCTCGGTGGTGCCGCCGTAGATTCCGGCGAAGGACATCGCCCCGACCCCGATCGCGGACACCTCCGGGCCGCCGGTCCCGAGCGTGCGTCGCTGCATTGATCCGTTCCTTTCGCTCAGGCCCGCGCCAGCAGCGCCTCGACCTCGTTCAGCCTCGGCATGGAAGGCGCGGTGCCTGCCCGGGTCACCGAAATTCCCGCAACCGCGCAGCCGAACCGCACTGCCTCGGCCGGATCCATGCCGCGCGCGAGCGCGGTGGCGAAGCCACCGTTGAAGGCGTCGCCCGCGCCTGTGGTCTCGACCACCGGCCCGGCCGTGACCGCCGGCACCAGCTCGGACCGCCCGTGGCCGTGGAGGATTGCGCCGCGGACGCCAAGCGTGATGACCGCCGCGCCGACCCCGCGCGCGAGCAGCAGATCGCCCGCCGCCCGCGCGCCGTCGAGATCGGCGACCGGTCGCCCGGTCAGCGCCTCCGCCTCGCTCTCGTTCGGCGTCACATAGTCGCAGAGCGCCAGAACTTCGTCCGGCAATGCGCGGGCGGGCGCCGGATTGAGGATCGTCGTCACCCCGTTGGCCCGGGCGATCTCCAGTCCCCGCACCGCGGCGTCGAGCGGCTGCTCGAGCTGGGTCACGAACACCGCGGCCCCGGAGATGATCTCGGACCGGGCGTCGAGATCGGCCGGTGCGATGTTCGCGGCGGCGCCCGGGCAGATGATGATCGCGTTATCTCCGGTGGCCTCCTCGATGAAGATGTAGGCCGCCCCGGTGTAGCTGTCGGGATCGCGCGTCACTGCCGGGCGCACCCCTGCCTCGGCCCAGGTCGCAAGCGCCATCTCCGCGAAGGCGTCCTGCCCGAGCCGGGTGATGAAGCCGACATCGGCTCCGAGCCGCGCCGCGGCCACCGCCTGGTTCGAGCCCTTGCCGCCGGGGCCGAGCGCGAAGCTCCGCCCCAGGATCGTCTCGCCCATGCGCGGTGGCCGTTCGGCCCGGTAGGCCGTGTCGGCAACGAAGACGCCGAGGATGGCGACGCGGTTCGCGCGAGTGCCGTCAGGCATCGGGCGGGATCACGCCCTTGCGCAAGGCGAAGCAGCCATAGAACCGGCGCTCGCCGGTCTGGATCACCGCATAGGCCTGCTTGGCACGCTCGTAGAAGGCGAAGCGCTCGATTGAGATCATCGGCCACGCCTTGCCTTCGGCGGCGTCGATCTCCGCCTGCACCTCGCGCTGCACCTCGGGCACCTCGGCCGGATCGCCGACCACTTCCATGCGTGCCGCGGAATCCTCGACGAAACTGTCGAGCGGATAGAGCGACAACACGGCCTTCGCCACCCGCGCGGAGGGTGCGTCGATCCTCAGGAGTTCGCCGAGCATCGTGTCGTAGGCAACCGACTGCGCCGGGAAGTTCGTGTCGCACAGGATCAGATCGTCGCCGTGCCCCATGGCGGCCAGCGCCTGGAGCACCTCGGCGTTCAGGATCGGGTCGATCCCCTTCAGCATTGTCCACCTCCCCCTGGAAACGGGCGTCGACGGCCCGCGCGGAGCAGACGCTAGCTGCGAAGGCGGCCGGTGTCTATCCGGGCATGTCCCGTCGGAAAAGTTTCGGTGCTCACTTGCCAAACCCTCTACGCCAGCCATATACCATCTACATGGATGGCGATACGGAGACCACCGATGGAGGACGGAGACACCGATGCAGGACAACGTGCGACCGCTTCGTGGGGGCGAGAGTGAGAAGATCACGATCAACCTCGGCTACGTCGACCTCGGCCGGATCGATCTCCTGGTGCAGGACGGGTTCTACTCCAACCGCACCGATTTCATCCGGACGGCGATCCGCAACCATCTCGGTGCGCACGCCGCCGAGGTCAGCCAGTCAATCGAACGCCACACGCTCGAAGTCGGGCTGCGCACCTTCGACGCGGCCGAACTCGAGGCGGCAAGGGCCCGCGACGAGGTGCTGCATGTGCGCGTGCTCGGACTCGCGCGCATTGCCCCCGACGTGAGCCCGGACCTCGCCCGGGCGACCATCGCCTCTCTCACCGTGCTCGGCTCGCTGCAGGCGAGCCCGGCCGTCAAATCAGCGCTCTCAGGGCGCATCCGTTAAGGCGATCCGCCCCACAAGAAGGACCATGCCATGCCCATCGATTTCGCGGCGGCGATGCGCCGAGCGACCGACGCCACCCGCGCCCTCGACCTCGCCGGTGCGACCAGAACCATTCAGAACGCCCTCGGCGGCCGGACCGACGATGACGTGGAAACGCCGGCCGCCCCGCGCGTCGACGCCGGTCGCGCCACTCCGGATGTCGAGGACGCCGAGGTGGTCGATCCCGATCCGCGACCGCGGCCGAAAGGCGCCCGCCGCTCGCTCGGCGAAGTCGTGCGCGGCTTGCGCGAAGGCCGGGGCGCGATGCCGGGCTTCAGCATGCCGCTGGCGCCGCGACCGATGGCCGACATGCCGGTGCCCGACGGGGCGCGCTTCGAGCCGCGCAGCTACGCCTGCGCGGCCGGGTCGCGCGACTATCGCCTTTACGTGCCCGCTTCGGCGGCGGGTGGCGTGCGCGGCCTGATCGTCATGCTTCACGGCTGCACGCAGAGCCCCGAGGATTTCGCCGCCGGTACCGGCATGAATGCGCTGGCCGAGAAACACGGCCTCATCGTCGCCTATCCGGGCCAGACCCATAACCACAATCCCAACGCCTGCTGGAACTGGTTCCGCCCCGAGGACCAGGCGCACGGCGCCGGCGAGCCGGCGATCATCGCCGGGCTGACGGCTGCGCTCGTGTCCGAGTTCGATGTGCCGCGCGACCGTGTGTTCGTCGCCGGGCTCTCCGCGGGCGGAGCGATGGCCGCGGTGATGGGCGAGACCTATCCTGACCTCTACGCCGGCGTCGGTGTGCACTCCGGCATCGCCCCCGGTGCGGCGCGCGACGTGCAGTCGGCCTTCGCGGCGATGCGCGGGGCGCCGGCAACGGGCGTCCGGCGGGCCAACTCGAGCACCGATGCGCCCCGGATCATCGTCTTTCACGGAAGCGCCGACGCGACGGTGCATCCGTCCAATGCCGCGCAGGTCTACGCCCGCTCCGGCCGCAGCGTCCCCGATCCCGCTGCCGGAGAAGCCCGGGTTGGCGGCAACGGCACGCGGCGCGCGACCCGCGCGGTCACCCGCGGCGCGGATGGCGCGCCCGACGGCGAGTTCTGGCTGATCGAGGGCGCGGGTCACGCCTGGTCCGGCGGCAGTCCGGCCGGCAGCTTCACCGATCCGTCCGGCCCCGATGCTTCCGCCGAGATGGTCCGCTTCTTCCTCGAAGCCTGAAGCAGGCGCCGAGCCGCTTCGCCGTTGGTTCAGGCGAACATCGCTTCGACCGCCCGGGCCACCGCCACCCCCAGCCTGCCATGTTCGGCGGCGTCGAAATGCACCCCGTCGAGCGGGCTGGAAGCGATCACGGCCCCGGCGTCGAGAAAGCCGACCCCGTTGCGCCGGGCGATCCGGGCGTAGATCTCGCCGAGCCGGTGCGACTTCGCCGCGCCACCGGCAAAGATCTCGGCGAGACAGCCCGCCTCGAGCACTGGCGGCGGCGCGACCAGCAGCACGCGCGGCGCCGTCTGCCCGGGTCCGCAGCCGCTCTGCAGACAGGCGCGGACCAGCCAAGCCACCGAGTCGCCGATCTCGATCGCGGGCACCTGGAAGCGCAGCTTGAGGTCGTTGGTCCCGAGCATCATCACCACGGCGTCGAGCGGCCGGTGGCTTTCGAGGCTCGCGGGCAGGGTCGACAGGCCGTTCTTGTGCAGGCCGGAGATCGGGTCGGGATGCACGGTCGTGCGCCCCGGAAGGCCTTCCTCGATCACCCGCCAGCCGCGGCCGAGCTCGGCGGCCAGAACGCCCGGCCAGCGCTCGGCCGGACCGAAGCGGCTCATGTCCTCGAGCGTCGACATCGGCACGGTGCCATGAGTGTTCGAATCGCCGTACGTCAGCACCGTCTTCTCGGTCATCTTCAGCCCTCGTGCATGTTCCACAACGATCTCCAGCATGTCCTGCCCGCAATCCGGCGACAAGGATGTCAGCGGCGGCGGAAAAGTCGGCCACGTGGCGGCGCAAAACTCCATTACCTTTGGGAGGGGGCGCCGATGCCGGGATTGGGGCGCGCCTTGGCGCGCGCGGTCGGCTGCCTGGCTTCAGGCATGAGCTGAGGTCTGTCGGGTGCGGCTCTGGGCGAGCCGGTAGCTGTCGCCGTTCATCTCGAGGATGGTGGCGTGATGGGTCAGCCGGTCGAGCAGCGCGCCGGTGAGGCGCTCGGAGCCGAAGGTTTCGGTCCCTTCATCGAAGGGCAGGCCAACTCCTTCGTCGCCGCAGGTATGCTGCCGGTTGATCGGGATCCGCTCTACTTTAATTCAGATGATTTGACTAAACCCGTGAGCCGCGCCTATCCTGGGATCGAGACCCCGGGGGAGGCATGACGCTTCAAGGCACCAATCAGGAGCTTGCACGCCCGCATAACCGGCGCATCGTTCTTGAGACGATCCGGCAAGAGGGCCCCATAACGCGCGCCGAGATCGCTCGGCACGTCGGTCTGACCGTCCAGACCGTCTCGACGATAACGTCAGAACTTCAGGAGCTGGACTTTATATCGCTGGTCCCCGGCGCACCCAAACGGCGCGGCTTTCCCGCGCCGTCGCTGGAAGTGAATCCCGAGGGGGGATTCGCCTGTGGTATCTACGTGACGCCTCGCGGACTGGACGCGGCGCTGATGAACCTGTGTGGCGAAGTGCTCCAGCGGCGCTCGCACGCCGAAACCCAGATGCCGGCGGACGTCGCGTTCGAGCGGATCGCCGCAGTGGTCGCGGAACTCGTCGTCGATATACCATCCGAGCGGGTGATCGGTGTCGGCATGGCGATGCCGGGGCCGTTCGACATCGAGTTCGATCAGCTTCGTCGGCCCGACCACGATGGAGGAATGGCGCGGCGTCGACATTCACCGGCGGCTTGCCGCGGCGGTGCCATATCCGGTCTTCGTCGAGGTCGACAGCGCCGCCGCCGCCTATGGCGAGCGGTTGTTCGGCATCGGCGACCGACTGCGCGACTTCTATTATCTCTACCTCGGCCTCGGGCTGGGTGGCTCGGTGATTTACGACGGAAGGGTGATGCGCGGCGCCTGGGGCAATGCCGGCGAGATCGGCCACGTGCCGCTCGTCCCGGATGGCCTTCCCTGTCCCTGTGGCAACCGCGGCTGCCTGGAGCGCTACCTGTCGCTCGAAGCCTATGAACGGCGCCGGACCGAAATCGGCGAGGACGGCTGGCTCGACGAGGTCGCGCCGATCTTCCGAGCCGCGATCGTGACGATCGAGAACCTGTTCGACCCCGAGGCGGTGGTGCTGGGTGGTCTGGCTCCGGCCGGGCTGCGCCGCAAACTCCTTGACCGCGCCGGCGCGCTGCCGAACTCGCTGGCCTCGCGCAGGGACCGCACCGTGCCGCGCGTGGTGATGTCGGACGGCGGCGGCGACGTTGTGGTGCGTGGCGCGGCGGCGCTGGCAGTGTCGCGTGTACTCTCGCCCGGGCAGGCGGACAGTGCACGAGGCGAGGCGGCCGACCCCTTCTGCCGCCGCATCGCGGACGAGGATGCCGCATGACCGACACCGGACCGCTTCTGCAACTCGAGGGGATCACCCGCCATTTCGGCGCCATCGACGCGCTGCGCCGCATCGACCTCTCGGTCTCCAGGGGAGAGGTCGTGGCGCTTCTGGGCGACAACGGGGCGGGAAAGTCGACGCTGGTCAAGATCGTCGCGGGTGGCCTGCGCCCCTCGTCCGGCCGGATCCTGTTCGAGGGCCGCGAGCGCAGCTTCGCCTCGCCGGCCGAAGCCAAGGCGGCGGGGATCGAGACGGTCTATCAGGATTTGTCACTCTGCGTGAATGCCGACGTCGTTGCGAACTTCTTCATGGGGCGCGAGATCACGAAGAGGTTTCTCGGCATTCCGATCCTCCAGGAGCGCGAGATGGAGCGGGTCGTTGCCCGGGCGATGGCCGAGGCGGGTACGTCGATCCCTTCGCTCAGGACCAACGTCGAACACCTGTCGGGCGGCCAGCGTCAAGCAATCGAGTTGAACCGCTTCGTGCACTGGGGCGGCAAGCTGGTGCTGCTGGACGAGCCGTTTGCCGCGCTGGGCGTCGAGCAGACCCGGCGCGGGCTGGAGACGATCCGCCAGGTCGCGGCCCGCGGCATCGGCGTGATCGTCATCACCCATATCATGGAGCAGGCGTTCGCGGTCGCCGACCGGATCGTGGTGATCCGGCAGGGCCTTGTCGCCGGCGACCTCAAGCGCAGCGAAACCAGCCCCGAGGAGGTGATCGACTTGATCGTCGGAGGGTCCCTGTCCTGGGCCGGAGCGGACAGGGAAGGGGAGAAGCAGGCTCCGGAACACCAGGGAGAGGATATCAGTCCATGAGAACGACTGTAAAAGCAATTCTTGCGGCGGCAGCGGCGACGCTCAGCCTCGCCACCACGACATTCGCGCAGGACAAGGGGACGATCTACTACATGGTGCCGACGCTTCTGGACGAGTTCCAGACCGAGTTGGTCAGCGCCATCGAGAACTTCATGGGTCAGGTCGGCTACAAGGTCGAGACGCTGAACGCCGACAACAAGACCGACCTGCAGCAAAGCCAGATGGACAATACCCTTCTGCTCGACCCCGCCGCGATCATCCTGGCCGCGGTCGATTTCAACGCGCTGGCGCCCTATATCGACAAGGCCCGCAACGCCGGCGTACCGGTGATGATCTTCGACCGGCAGATCACTTCCACCCCGTCCGACCTGACCTCGGTCGCCGGAACGGTCGAGATCGGCCATGTGGCGGGTGACGAGATCGAGCGGCTCCTGAAGGAGAAGAACGGTTCGGTCTCGGGCAAGGTGCTTCAGGTTCTGGGCGATCCGGGCGATCCCTACACGCTGGACATCCAGAAGGGCTTCGAGGAGAAGATGGCGGCGTTCCCCGACGTCGAGATCATCACCAAGCCGGCGATGCAGTGGGAGGCGTCGAACGCCGGCTCCATCGTCGCCGACCAGCTGGTCGCCAACCCAGACATCGACCTGATCTTCGTCCACGCCGCGCATCTTGCGGTGGCCGCCGTCGCCTCGCTCGAGTCGGCCGGCAAGAAGCCGGGTGAGGTGATGCTGGTGTCGTCGAACGGCGCGCCGGTGGGGCTCGACCTGATCCGCCAGGGCTGGGAGAACGTCGAGGTCGAGCAGCCACTGTATGCCCAGGCGGCGGCGCTGGCGATGTTTGCCGACAAGGTGGTGAACCACGAGAAGATCGAGCCGGGCACCTACGACGTGCTGGGCCTGAAATCCGAGCTGACGATCGAGGACTGGGGTCCGAACATCAAGATCCCCGGCGCCGCGATCACCAAGGACAACGTCGACGAGGCGCGGTTCTGGGGCAACCTCAAGGCGCCCAGCGGACCGATCGAACCGGTCAAGTAGCGCCATCGGACCTTGACGGCCGGGCCGCTTCCCGCGGCCCGGCGACCACTGCGAACAGGGCCCTGCCGATGTCATCAGCGCGCCGCGCCACCATAGAATTCCTGCTCGACAACCTGGTCTGGCTGATGCTGATCGCGGTCCTGATCGTATTCTCGCTCACGGTGCCGCGCTTCTTCCAGTTCGGCATCTTCGCCAACATCTTCGAGCAGTCCACCTATGTCGGAGTGATGGCAATCGGTCTCGCCATCGTCATCATCTCGGGCAATCTCGATCTCTCGGTGGAATCCACGGCCGCGCTCAGCGCGATGGTCACCGGAATGCTGTTCGCCACCAATGGCATTGGCCTCGGGATCACGCTGACACCGGCGTGGCTGATGCTTCCGGCCTCGCTGATCCTCGCGCTGGTCGTGGGCGCCATCGTCGGCATGATCAACGGCTTCTTCACGATCCGGGTCGGCATGTCCGCCTTCATCGTCACGCTCGCTTCCTACATCTGGGTGCGCGGGCTGGTCGTGGCGATCTCGGGCGGCCGCAGCGCGCAGAACCTTGCGCCCTCGATCCGCGCCGTCGGGATGGAGAAGATTGCCGGGATCCCGCTTCTGGCCTGGATCGCGGTGGTCTGCTTCGCGCTGGCGTCGCTGATCATGTCGAAGACTCCGTTCGGCCGCTACATCACGCTGGTGGGAGGCAACAAGGACGCGACCTATCGTGCCGGCATCAACAGCGACCGCGTCCTCTGGGTCAGCTTCGTGGTCGCCGGCGTGCTGGCCGGGCTGGCCGGCTGGCTGCTGGCGATCCGCACCTCGGGCGCGACCGCCAACCTCGGCGTCGGCATGCTGTTCAATGCCTTCGCCGCCGTCGTGATCGGTGGCGTCAGCCTGCAGGGCGGGATTGGCAAGCTGCCCGGCGTCTACGCCGGGGTGCTGCTGCTCTATTCGATCCACACCGCGATCAACCTCATGGGCCTGCCGGCGCACTACACGCAGATGATCCTTGGCGGGCTGGTGTTGGCGGCGGTACTGCTGGACACGCTGAAACTGCGGCTGAGGGAGAGGCTGCTGTGAACGGGTCGCTGAGGGGCAGGGTGGCGCTGGTCGTCGGCGGCGCGCGGGGCATCGGCGGCGCTGTCAGCCGCCGCTTCACGCAAGCGGGGGCGCGGGTGGTCATCGCCGACGTGCTGGACAACGAAGGAGAGGCGCTGGCCGCTGAACTGGGCGGGCACTACCTGCACACCGACATCAGCCGGGCCGAGGAGGCCGAGGCGGCGGTCGCTGCGGCGACAGACGGCTTCGGCGGTCTCGACATCGTGGTGCAGAACGCCGGCATCTTTCCCTGGACGCTGATCGAGGACACCTCGCCCGAGGAATGGGCCCGCGTCCTGGCGGTAAACCTGGGCGGCTGCTTCAACGTCGCCCGCGCGGCGGTGAAGCCGATGAAGGCGCAGGGTCATGGCCGCATCCTCTTTACCTCGTCGATCACCGGCCCGCACGTCACCAGCCCCGGCCACGGCCACTACGCGGCGAGCAAGGCGGGGATCAACGGCTTCATCCGCTCCGCCGCGCTGGAGTTCGCCGGCTACGGCATCACCGTCAACGGCGTCGAACCCGGCAACATCCTGACCGAGGGCATGAAGGCTCACCGCAGCGCATCGTTCATCCGGAGCATGGCCGAGGCAATCCCGCTGGGTCGCTTGGGAACGCCCGAGGACATTGCCAGCGCCTTCCTGTTCCTCGCCTCCGACGAGGCGGCCTACATCACCGGTACCACCATCGTCGTCGATGGCGGCCAGATCATTCCCGAAGGAAGCGATTTCAGGATCTCCCCTCCATGAACGTGAATCCCATCGAGAGCTATTTCGACATTCGGCCAGTCGCCGAGGGCGAGCTGGAAACCCCGGTCCCGGTCGTCGATCTCGACGTGGCCGAGCGCAACCTGCGACGCTGGCAGGACCGCTGCGACAAGCTGGGGCTGGCGAACCGGCCGCACATCAAGACCCACAAGCTGGTCGGCATGGCGAAGTTCCAGTTGGCGCTGGGCGCCAGCGGCATCACCGTGCAGAAGCTGGGCGAGGCCGAGGTGATGGCGGACGCCGGCATTACCGACATGCTCATCACCTTCAACATCGTCGGCGCGCCGAAGCTGCGCCGCCTCGCGGCGCTGGCGCGGCGCACGTCGATCTCGGTCGTTGGCGACAGCACCGAGGTGGTCGCCGGAGTGGCCCATGCCGGCCGCGAGGCGGGGCGCGAGATCTCGGTGCTGGTCGAATGCGAGACCGGCGCGAGACGCAATGGCGTCCAGTCGCCCCAGGCCGCCGCCGATCTCGCGAGCGCTATCGCGGCGACCGAAGGGGTGCGTTTTGGCGGGTTGATGACCTATCCCGCGGCGGGAAAGCGCAGGCAGGCCGCCGATTTCATCGTTGCGGCGATCGAGCGCCTGGCAGCAGCCGGCCTCGAGCCCGCGGTGGTCAGCACCGGCGGTTCGCCTGACATGTACAGTGACGAGGGTCTGGAGACCGCGACCGAATACCGCGCCGGCACCTACATCTATTTCGATCGCTCGCTGATCCGCTACGGCACCTGCGGCCTGGCCGACTGCGCGCTGATGCTCCATGCCACCGTGGTCAGCGTGCCCACTCCGGATCGCGCGATCCTGGATTCCGGCTCGAAGGCGCTGACCAGCGACCTGCTGGGCTTTGACGATTACGGGTCTGTGCCCGCCCTCGATGACGCCCGCGTCTACAACCTGAACGAGGAGCACGGCTATCTCGACATTTCCGGCGTCGCGCGCAGGCCGAAGGTGGGCGACGTCGTCGCGGTCCTGCCGAACCATGCCTGCCCGGTGACCAACCTCTTCGACCGCATCGCGCTGGCCAAGGGCGGCCGGGTGCTGGGCCTGACCCGCGTCGATGCGCGTGGGCTGGTCTGGTAGACCCGCGATGGCACCGGGCCGCGGCGCCGTGCCGGGCGACTGCCCGACGATCATCAACGCCGCGGGGACACTGACGCGGCTTTCCGGCGGCCCGCTGGCGCCGGGGGTTCTGCAGGCGATGGCCGAAGCCGACGCGGCTTCGGTCGACATGTTCGAGCTGCAGGCGCAAGCCTCGCGGGCAATCGCGGAGGCCACCGGCGCCGAGGCGGGGCTGGTGACTTCCGGCGCCTCCGCGGGCCTGCTTCTTGCTGGCGCGGCTTGCCTCGCCGGGCTGGACATCGCCCGTATGGACCGCTTGCCGGACACCGACGGAGCGAGTGAGATCGTCGTCGCGCGCGGCCAACGCAACGGCTATGACCACGCGCTGCGCGCCGCAGGCGCCCGGATGGTCGAGGTCGGGCTGGCCGAGCCGCTCTCCGGCGCAGGGACCCGCGATACCGAGCCCTGGGAATACGAGGCCGCCATCGGTCCCGGTACCGCCGCGATCTTCTACGTTGCCAGCCGCCGCGCCCGGCCGCCGCTCGTCGAGGTGGCGGCGGTGGCGCGCGCGCACGATCTTCCGTTGATCGTGGACGCGGCGGCTGAATTGCCGCCGCAAGCCAACCTGCGGCGCTTCGTCGAGGAGGGTGCGGACCTGGTGGTTTTCTCCGGCGGCAAGACCCTGGGCGGGCCGGCCGGAACCGGTCTTTTGGCCGGACGGGCCGACCTGATCGCCTCGGCCGCGCTCCAGTCTCTCGATGTCGATGTCCGCTGGAGCGACTGGCGTCCACCGGAGGGCTTCATCGACAAGTCCCGTCTGCGCGGCCTCCCGCGGCAGGGGATCGGGCGGGCCTGCAAGGTCGGCAAGCACGAGATCGCCGGATTGCTCGCGGCGCTCGACCATTTCCTGTCCGAGAACGATGCCCGGCGCCACGCCCGCTGGCTGGAGACCTGTCGCCGCGTCGCCGAAGGCGTCGTTCCTGCCGGGAGGTTCACGATGACCGTCGAGGCCGCGGACGATGTGGGCCGTGTGCCGCTGGTCGTCCTCCGCTGCCCGGACGCGGCGCTGGCGCAACGGCTGCGCGAGGACCTGACCTCGCTTCCAGTCCCGGTGCACACTGGTTTCGACCCGTTTCGGCCCGATTGCCTGGTGGTGAACCCTGTCTGCATCCGCGAGACCGAAGTGTCCGCGGTGCTTGGAGCGCTGAACGGGTAACAGCGAACCCGACGCCGCTTTTGACGGCCGGAGCGGCCTGGCGGACTATTATACCAGCGGCCGCGCCAGCTGACCCGCGCCGCAAGGCCGATAACGCCCATATGGATTCCATATGCGTTCCATACGGAGTCCATACGCAGAGAACCATGGCATTTCAGCGCCTTGCGCGCTCCTCAAGCTGGCAGTCGCCATACGGGTCACTTCACCGCTCCGGCGGCCAGTCCGCGGACGAGGTGGCGCTGCATCACGGCGAACAAGATCGCGACCGGGATGGTCGCAACAAGTGCGGCGGCCATGACGTAGTTCCATTCGATGGAATAGCGCCCCGCCACCAGCGAGAAGATCTGGATCGGCAGGGTGTAGCTCTCCTGGCTGCGCAGCAGGGTCAGGGCGAGGACGAATTCGTTCCAGGCCTGAACGAAGGTGAAGATGCAGGTCACGGCGACAGCGGGCAACGCCAAGGGCAGAAACACGGTGCGGATCGCGGTCGCTCGGCTGGCCCCCTCGATCCAGGCGGCCTCTTCCAGGTCCCGTGGAATTGTCAGGAAATACGACTGCAACAGCCAGGTCGCGAAGGCGATGGCGAAGGCTGCATAGACCAGCACGATCGACAACTTTGAGTTGAGCAATCCCAGCGAAACCACCAGTTGGAACAGCCCGAGCACCAGCACGATGGGCGACAGCATCTGACTGATCAGCAGGAACTGACGGAACGCGCCCTTGCCGCGGAACGGCATGCGCGCCAGCGCATAGGCGGCCGGCACGCTGACCGCGACGGCGAGCAGGGTGGAGAACCCCGACACCACCAGCGAATTGACCAGAGCCGGACCGAAGTTGGTGGCTCTCCACATCGCGGCAAAGTTGGACCATTGCGGATCGCGTGGCCACCAATCCGGCCGTAGAACTTCGTCCGCCGACTTCAGCGCCGTGATCAGCATGACCGCGAAGGGAAAGAGGATCACCACCGCGACCGGACCGATCAGCGCCCAGGCGACGATGGTGCGACGTATCCTGGGGCTCATCGGGCCTCCATCAGGACCGGGCCTCGTTTCTGGCGACCAGACGGACATAGAGCAGTGTGAAGGCGAGCAGGATCATGAACATGATGATGGACACGCCCGCCGCCTGGCCCATCTGCCCGAAGCGGAAAGCCAACTTGTAGAGATAGGTGACGAGGATGTCGGTGGAATTGGCCGGACCGCCCTGGGTCAGCACCCAGATGATCGGGAAGGAGTTGAAGACGTAGATCACGTTCAGCACGACCGCCAGCGTGATGAAAGGCCTCAGCATCGGCAGGGTGAGCGTGCGCATCTGCTGCCAGTCGCTCGCGCCTTCCAGCGCGGCCGCCTCGTAGATGTCATCGGGCACCGAGGACAGGCCCGCGAGGAAGACCGTCACGGTGAACGGGATCGAGACAAGGATTCCGATACCGATCTGGATCGGGAACGCCGTCGCCGCGGAGGAAAGCCATACGACGTTCGCGTCGAGCACACCTCCCGCTCGGAGGGCCGAATTCAGCATGCCGCTTTCTCCGTTCAGCGCCCAGCGCCACACCACGGCGGTCATCGTGACCGAAACGGACCAGGGCAGCATGATTATCACGCGGGCGAGTGCCCGACCGTGGAAATCCCGGTTCAGCACCAGCGCCAGCGGGACCGAAAGGATCAGCGTTCCGCCAACCACCCCGACGGTCCAGATCAGGGTGCGCCACAAGGTCGCGATGAAATCCGGATCGCGCCAGAGATCGGCAAAATTGCTCAACCCCGAAAAACCGCGGAGTTGGCCGAACCGGTTGACGTCGTGGACCGAGATGTTGGCGATCGTCGTCAGCGGCCAAAGCACGATAAGCGCCGCCAGCAGAAAGGCCGGCAGAATCAGAAGATAAGCTACCGGCAAGCTCCAACGGCGACGACGTCCCGCCGCCCCGGCCGGAACCGGGGCGGCGCGAGGGGCGGCGCCCACGGCCACGAGCCTATTGGCCGAGGATCCGGTTCGCCTCTTCGGCAGCGCGGGTCAACGCCTCTTCCGGGGTCGCTTCGCCGAGATAGATCCGCTGCAGCGCCGAAGACTCCACGTCGGCGATCTCCTCCCAGCCGGCGACGACGGGGGCGAAGCGCGCGTCGGGCAGAACCTTTCCGAACTCCTTCAGATCCTCGTTCTCGGTGAATGCGGGTTCTTCGGCGACCGCCTTTAGGACGGGAAGGAAGCTCTCGTTCTGGGTGAATTCCGACCGGGGCCCCTGCGTGAAGAGGTAGTCGAGGAACTTCCAGGCTTCGTCCTTGTTGCCCGAATTGGCGAACATGATGATCGAATTGGTGACGCCGTAGGTGCCGCGGTCGCCGCCGGGTCCGGCGGGAATCGGCGCGATGCCGTATTGCAGATCGGGCACCTCTTCCTTGATCTGGCCCGCCAGGAACGGGGCCGAGATCATCATGCCGACCTTGCCCTGCTTGAACAGGTTCTGCACGTCCTCGCGGTTGTAGGCCGTCGGGCCGTCCTGCGTGAGCCCCTCGTCGATCAGGGATTTGTAGAGCGTCGCGGCCTGGATGGCGGCGTCCGAGGCGAAGCCCGAGCTGCCGTCGTCGTTCAGGATGTTGCCGCCGTAGGACCACATCGGATAATAGAAATAGACGTCGGTTTCGATCTCCTTGCCCTGAAGGCCATACCCCGCGATGTCGTCGCCGAGATCGGAGATTTTGCGGGCGTCCTGCTTCAGCTCGTCCCAGGTGTCGGGCGGAGCATCGATTCCGGCTTGCTCGAACAGCGACTTGTTGTAGTACATCGCCCGCGCCGAAGCGGCGACGGGCAGACCGTAGACCTTTCCGTCCATGATCGAGGGGGTTAGGAAGGTCTCGATGAACCGACCGCGGAATTCGTCATCGATATAGCCGTCCAGTGGTTCGGCGATGCCCTGCTCGACGAAGTCGAGAAGCCAGCGGGTGCCGATGATCGCAAGATCGGCGTTCGCGTCTCCGGCAATGTCGGTGGTCAGCTTTTGCAGCAGCACGTCCCAGGGCGTCACCTCGACCTCGACGTTGATGTCGGGATTGGCCGCTTCGAACTGACTGGCCATCTTCTCGAAGTAGGGACCGGTCTTGGACGAATACTCGGCCACCGAGATGCGGACGTCGCCGGCCTGGGCCACCGTGGCGGTCGCGGCGAGCGCGGCGCTGCTCAGCAGACATAGAAACGATCTCATGTTTGGTCATTACCTCCCCTGCACGGCTCCGGATCGACCGGGCCGCAGCTGTTGTCCTGGCCTCACGATACAGGCTAGCAATCGAAATGAAAGTGGTAGTACCGGCAACCCCGCCTGGGAGAGCAGCCAATGGCAACGCTGAAAGCGCGCGATCTGGTCAAGTGCTTCGGGCCGGTTCGGGTCATGCACGGGATCGACCTGGACATATCGGACGGAGAGTTCGTGGTGCTGGTCGGACCCTCGGGCTGCGGCAAGTCGACGTTGCTCAGGATGATCGCCGGCCTCGAGGAAGTGTCGGAGGGTGAACTGTGGATCGGCGACGATCGGATCGAACATCTGCCGCCGCAGAAACGCGACGTGGCAATGGTGTTCCAGTCCTACGCGCTGTTTCCGCACATGACGGTGCGCGAGAACATCGCCTATGGTCCGAAGGTGCGCGGAGAGGCGGGTGACAAGGTCGAGGCTGCGGCCGAACTGCTGAACCTCACTCCCTACCTGGACCGGTATCCGCGCGAATTGTCTGGCGGCCAGCGCCAGAGGGTGGCGATGGGCCGCGCCCTTCAGCGCGAGCCGCGACTGTTCTTGTTCGACGAACCGCTGAGCAACCTCGACGCCCAGCTGCGCGTGGCGATGAGAGCCGAGATCAAGGCGCTGCACGGACGGCTGAAGAACACGGTGGTCTACGTCACCCACGACCAGGTCGAGGCGATGACCATGGCCGACCGGATCGTCGTGATGCGCGATGGGCGGATCGAACAGCAGGGGGCGCCGCTGGATATCTATGACCGGCCGGCAAACATCTTCGTCGCCGGGTTCATCGGCTCTCCCGCGATGAGCTTTCTTCGCGGGCAGGTGTCGCGGTGTCAGCTCGCGCTGGGAAAGATGAGGATCCCGGTCGAGGCGCCCGACGGCGACGTGATCGTCGGTGTGCGTCCCGAAGGGTTCGCCATCTCCGATGATGATGACGGGCTGGACGTCGAGGTCAGGGTGATCGAGCCGATGGGGCCGGAAACCCACGTCCTGGCCAATCTGGTCGACGCCTCGGTCGCTCGGGAACGGCCTGACGACGCGGCGTCGGACATCCGCGCCGTTCTGCGCGGTCGAGTGCGCTTCGACCCCGGCGAGCGGCGCGTCGTGTCGGTCGATCCTGCCGCGCTGCACCTGTTCGATCCCGAGACCGGCGCCCGACTGACGGGCAGTGGGGGCTGATCGCCGACCGCCACTTTCCGCGCGCCGCCGTCTCCAGCATGGTCTTCTACGCCCTTCGTCGGACCGGTTCGCGGCTCCATTCCGTCGATGTTCGATCGTTCACCTCACGTGATCGCTTCGATGAAGGGGATGTTTCCGGCCGTCAGTCCCGCGTCGACCGGCACGTTCACGCCGGTGATCCCAGAGGCCAGAGGGCTGGAAAGGAAAAGCACCGTCTGCGCCACCTCGTCCGGTGTGACGAAGCGGCCCAGGGGAAAGAGCCTGGATACCTTGTCCAAAACGGCGGGATCGGCGGCGATGCGGGCGGCCCAGGCCGGTGTGCGGATGGAGCCGGGACAGACCGCGTTGGCGCGCAGCCCGTGCCGCCCCTGTTCGACGGCGATGGCGCGCATCCAGGCCAGCAACGCGGCCTTTGCCGCCGAATAGGCGGGGTTGCCGTAATGCGCCAGCGCGTTGACCGACACGACGAACACCATCGCCGCATCGCGTCCAAGCATTGCCGGTAACAATCGCGCCGACAGGTCCGCAGCCCCGGTGAAGTTAAGCGCCATCTCCTCGGACAGGGCGTCAGGCGTGATGTCCCCGAGTGTCTCGGCGCGGGTCATTCCGGCGTTGGAAACGAAGACGTCGGGCGGCCCGTTCGCGATGATCGAGCGGGCTGCCCGCCCGACCGCGTCCGGGTCGCCGAGATCGAAGCGGTGGGTTTCCAGGTTTGCGGGCAAATGCGATCCATCGATGTCGCAGGCCACGACGTTTGCGCCAGCGTCCTGAAACGCGGCGACCAGCCGCGTGCCGACGCCACCACCTGCGCCGGTCACGACGACGCGCTTGTCCTCGAGTCGGATCATGTCTGGCCTTTCTTGCGGGTCTGAGGGACGATCGCCCAGCAACAGCAGAGGGAGTGGATCAATGGGCAAACAGGCTTTCGGAAGCGCCAAGGTTCCGCTTTCGCCCGCCATGCGGGCCGGCGATTTCGTATTCGTCTCCGGTCAGGTGCCGGTCGGGGATGACGGAAAGATCGTGACGGGGGGCGTCGCCGCCGAGACCGATCAGGTCATCAGGAATATCGAGAGGCAGCTCGAACTCGCCGGGTGCGCCTTGGCGGACGTGGTGAAGACGACGGTGTGGTTGCGCGACCGTGACGATTTCGCCGCCTTCAACGAGGCCTATGGCAAGCATTTCCCGAGCGACCCGCCAGCCCGGTCCACCGCCGAATCCCGACTGATGATCGACATCGCGGTGGAGATCGAGGCAATCGCGTTCAAGCCGCAGTGACATCGACCGCCGCGCTTGCGGGGCGGGGCGCCGCGCCGTCCCAGACGGGCGGCGCGATCCCCTCATGGCGCGCCTTGAGCTGCATCGCCAGGTATTTGGAGTAGAAGCGCGACAGGGCCAGATTGCCACCGTGGAACCACAGGTTCGGGTGCGCGACCGGCTTCCACATGTTCCGTGGCTCGCCAACCCACGGCCCCGGATCGCCGCGCACGCCGGACCCTAGACCCCAGCAGGGGCCGACCAGATCGGCGGTTTCGCGGTCGACGATGGCCGCGACGGTCTCATGCATGGACTGATAGCCCAGACAGGCGACGATCAGGTCGGCGGGCAGATCCCGCCCGTCCGACAAGACCACGCCGGTGGCGCTGATCCGGTCAACCTCCACTCCCGAGACGACGCGGATTTTGCCCGACGCAATGAGCTCCGAGCCGCCGACGTCGATGTAGTAGCCCGCACCGGTGCGCAGGGCCTTCATCATCAATCCGCTGTCGTCTTCTCCGAAATCCAGCGCGAATCCGGAGGCCGCCAGACGGGTATAGAAATCCGCATCGCGATGCCGGATCCCGTCGTAGAGCCGCCGCTGCCGCCCCGCCATCGGAGCAAAGGGCATCGACGCCGCGATATGATCCGCCGTGTCTGTGTCGATCCCCTGCGCCAGCGCGGCTTCCGAGTAGAGATCAAAGCCCAGATCCATCAGCGTATCGGACTTCACGACCGTCGTGGGCGAACGCTGTATCATCGTCACCTTCGCCCCCGCTTCCCAAAGATCGACGGCGACGTCATGGGCAGAACTGGCCGCGCCGATCACCACGCACTCACGGCCCTCCCATCCCGAGGCTCCGCGATAGTCCCGCGAGTGGATCAACGTGCCGCCGAAATCGTCGGCGCCGGAAAAGGCAATCGGGCGGGGCGGGCCATAGGCGCCGGTGGCGAAGACAAGATGATGGGGCCGAAGCGTCACATCTTCCCCGGCCCGGTTTAAGGTCACGGTCCAGGCCCCATCGTTCCAGACGGCTCTTTCACAGACGGTAGAGGTCCACAGCGGGAGCTCCATGACGTTTGCATAGGCTTCCAGCCAGTCGCCCATCTTGTCCTTGGGGGTGAACACCGGCCAGTTTCGCGGAAAGGGCAGGTACGGCATGTGATCGTACCAGACCGGATCATGCAGGACCAAGGTGCGATAGCGGTTGCGCCAGCTGTCGCCGGCACGTGCATTGGCCTCGACGATCAACGCGGGAACGCCGAGCGCGCGCAGGCGGGCGCCGAGAGCCAGCCCGCCCTGTCCGCCACCGACGATCAGGGTGTATGGCTGGGTCTCCGAGCCCATTGCGGCGATCTCGTCGCGGCGTTCCTCGGCCCATGTCCGGCGGTCGCGCTTCGCGCCGTGACTGACGCCGACCGGCCGATTCCGATCGACGACTTCCGCGTGCCCGGCCAGACCGGTCAGGGCGGTGTAGAGATGGCGGCAGCGTTCGCCCTCCAGCCGGATCGCCCCGATGGCCGGGCCGAGCGCGGTGTCGAGCGAAATCCACGCTTCGGTCAACCCCTCCTCGTCGGTCCTCACCTCGCCGGTCAGCCGCCAGTTTTCAGCACGCACGATATCGAGCCGGTCACGCAGCATGGCCGCGATGCGCGCGCGTCCGTCCAAAGTGACCAGCGTGAACGTGAAGGCCAGGAGATCGCGCCAATGGCACTCCTCGTGGAAGAGCGCCGCCGGGTCTCCGCTGCCTTCGAGAGCCCGCGCAAACTGGTCGAGCCACGTCTGCGCAGCGTTCTCTACGCTTGCTTCCTCTATGCCTAGTCTCCCAGCGGTTCCAGAACGTTGCCGCTCCTGTGGTTGAGCGCCGTGTATTTGATCCGTCGCAGGCTCTCGCGCGCCGACGGGCCGAGCGCATATCCCGCGGCGGCCGACAACAGATCGATGATGGCCAGGTACGCAAATCGCGCGGCGGTCGGGGTCAGCGTGTCGGGGCTTTCAGCGATCGCTACGCAAAGCGCGTGTTCGACCGCGTCGGCCAGAGGACTGGCCATCGCCGTCACCGCGATCGTCGTGGCTCCGTAGCCACGCGCCAGTTCCGCCGCTTCGATCAACTCCGCCGTCTTGCCCGAGGCGGATATGGCGATCACCACGTCGTCGGACTGCAGCGTCGCCGCCGTCATCCGCATGATATAAGGATCGGTGCAGCAACTCGCGCGCACACCGTAGCGGAACAGGCGATGCTGCGTCTCCTGCGCCAGCGGAGCGGCACTGCCCCCAAGCCCGAAGCTCACGACCTGTCCAGCTCGCGCGATTGCCTCGGCGGCCGCCAGCACGGCCGCCGGCGACAGCTGCCTTTCGACCTCGCGCAAGGCGGCGCGCGCGTCCGCGAGGATCGGCGCCCAGAAGACGGGCGCATCGGCGTCCGGCGCATCCGGCGCAGCGTCGGCGTTCAGGTAAAGCTCACCCACCACGAGGCTCTGCGCCAGCTTCAGCTTGAAGTCGCGAACACCGTCGCAGCCGATGGCGCGACAGAAGCGCGTGACGCTCGGCTCGCTCACGCCGGCGCGGGCGGCGAGGGTGGCGTTGCTGTCCTCGACCGCGAGCCTGACATCGGCCAGGACCGCCGCGGCGACCTTGCGCTCGGCGGGGCTGAGCGCGTTCAGATTGTCCTTGATCCGGCCAATGACATCAGGAACGCGCCCTCGTGGACTGTACGCCGACGACGTGGGACGAGACAGGTCCGATGTCGATGAGTTGGCGGGCTTGGCGTGCATCCGCACCTCTCGCTTCGTCGATGATCGTCACCAACTGACGCCGCCAGGTCAAGCAGGTTTGTTGGAATATCACAGGAGGGCACGCTCGTGCTGCAGGCTTCTGTGTTGGGCTCCTGCACCTGGCTGCGAATCTCTTGACAGAGTTGTTGGTAACTTACAGGATTTGCGAAACGCAAGTCGACGTGCCGCGCGCCATCGGCGAGGGAGAACGGCATTTGCTCGATCCGATTCCGCCCGATAAGTCCGCGAAACTGGAAGTCGATGACGCCGGCAAGGCCTATGGCGACTTGCTGGCGCTTCGGAACTGCACGTTTTCCGTGGGCGAGCAGGAGATCGTCTCGATCGTCGGGCCGTCGGGCTGCGGCAAGACGACCCTGCTCTGGTCGATGGCCGGGCTGCACCGGCTGAGCGCGGGTGACATACGTCTCGATGGTGTCTCCATTCGCGAGCCGCGCCCCGACATCGGGCTGGTTTTCCAGGAAGCCAACCTGCTGCCGTGGCGCGACTTGCGCCGCAACATCCTGTTCCCCTTCGAGGTGATGGGCAGGAAGCCGGATCACGACTGGATCGCGCATCTGCTCGACCGCGTCGGGCTGACGGGGTTCGAGGCCGCCATGCCCGGTGCCTTGTCGGGCGGAATGCAGCAGCGCGCAGCCATCGTGCGCGCGCTTTCGGTGCATCCTTCGGTGCTGTTGATGGATGAGCCGTTCGGTGCACTCGACGCCTTCACCCGGGAAGAGATGAACCGCCTCGTCGAGGAAATCTGGCTGGAGGCGAAGACCACCATCGTCTTCATCACCCATTCCATAGAAGAGGCAGTGTTTCTGTCGGATCGCGTCGTCGTGCTGACCGGTCGGCCCGGTTCGGTGGCCGCCTTCCACGACATCGACCTGCCGCGCCCCCGCACGGCGGACCTCATGGCCAGCCGCCGGGTGTTCGACCTGATGCACGCGATAAAGGGCGGCATCGCGGGCGCCCGCGCGACCGCGGCGGAGTAGAGCCCATGGACGACATCACCCCGGATTTCGGCAAGCGCGGCCAAGGCGGCGGCGTCAGCCTGACCAACCTGTCGGCCTTCGCTCCCGGCGGAGCCAGCCGCACCCGCGCGGAAATCGCCGCCATCGTCGTCACCGCCATCGTCGTCATAGGCGGGTTGGAACTGGTGCTGCGGTTCTTCGACGTGCCCTACTACATACTGCCGCCGCCGTCGGCCATCGGCGCGGCGCTGGTGACGCAGTTTCCGCTGATCGCGCCGCATCTGGGCTACACCCTGGTGGAACTGTTCGGCGGCTTCGCCATCGGCGCGTCGGTCGGACTGGTCCTGGCGGCGATCATCACGCAGTTTCCCTTCACCGAAAAGATCATCGCGCCCTATATCCTCCTGCTGGTCACCACGCCGATGCTGGCACTGGTGCCGCTTCTGATCCTGCGCTTCGGCTTTGGCTACACCCCGCGGATCATCGCGGTGGCGCTCGCATCGGGTCCTATGGTGATGATCAATGCCGCCACCGGGTTCCGCCGTGTCGACAGCGCCAAGATCGCGCTGGCGCGCAGCTATGGCGCATCGACCTTGCAGATTTTCTGGAAGATCCGCGCGCCAATGGCGTTGCCAATGATCCTGGTTGGGCTGATGATCGGCGCGATCTTCGGCTTGCTGACGGCCGTGGGCGCCGAAATGGTGGGTGGCGGCTTCGGCCTCGGCAACCGGCTGACCTCGTACTCGTCAATGATTCAGATGCCGCAATTCTTCGCGGTGGTGGTGATCCTGTCCATGCTGGGCATCGCCATCTACGTGACGTTCTTCCTGATCGGGAAGAAATGGGCGAGCTGGGAAGCATGAGAAACGTGAAAAGCACAACAGGGTAGATCGAGATGACCAATAAACCGAGCTTCAATCGACGTCGCCTGCTGCAGGTGTCCGGTGCGGGCCTCCTGACCGTAGGCGCCTTGCCGCGTCTGGCGCGGGCCGAACCGTACGACATGCCCTTCACCTGGATCAGCCCGCGCGGCACCCTCGAGGTGCTGGACGACTACGGCTTCTGGGTTGGCAGGAAGATGGGGTATTTCGGCGATCTCGACGTCGAGATGCAGCCGGGACCGTCGGACGGCACCGCAACGGTCAAGTTCGTGGACGTGGGGCAGGCCGACATGGGGTTCCCGTCGCCTGGCGTGTTCGCCTTCGGTCTGCAGAACGGAATGGATCTGACCAGTGTGTTCCACATGGGCGCCCGCGACACCTTCAGTCTGGCCTTCCGCAAGGGCGAAGGCGTCACGGACCTGAAGGATCTGGAGGGCAAGACGATCCTTCTGGGCTCGGCCGCATGGCAGAACATCGTCGATCCGATGCTCAAGGCGCAGGGCGTCGACGTGTCGAAGGTCATTTACGTCGAGGCCGGCTGGCCGACCTGGGGCACCGCGCTCGCCGGGGGACAGGGCGACGCCGCGCTGTCGTGGGAAGGACTGCGTGCCGAATGGATCGCAACGGGTCTGAACTTCGAGTACTGGCTGGGCGTGCAGAACTCGCCGCTCCCGGCCAACACCTTCGTCGTGCGCAGCGCCGACATCGAGGATCCCGACAAGGCGGCGTTTCTTGAAGACTACCTGCGCGGGTGGGCGATGGGCATGGAGTTCGCCTCCCACAACCCGCGCGCGGCCGTGCAGGCCGTGTTCGAGCAGTTCCCGTCGCTCGCCAGCAATCTCGGGCCGGAACTCGGCACGACGTCGATCCTCGAACAGATCAACGTCTTCGAGGGTGACATGTCCAAGCGCGAGGGCTGGGGCTGGCACGACATGGAGAGCTGGCAGACCTTCTTCAGCCTGATGGCCGAGATCAACGGGACCGACGAGATCGACGCCGAAAAGGTGCTGACCAACCGGTTCGTCGGACCGGCCAACGATTTCGACCACGAACAGGTCAAGGCCGATGCCGACGCCGCGGAATTGAGCGACGCGATGGCGGCGATCGATGTCGAGGCGATCCGCCAGGGCCTTTTCGATCAGGCGATCTGAAGCATCCTCGCGTGCCGGGTCCAGCACCGGCGCGCGATCATGGGAGGAGCGACATGGCCGACAAGGTGCGCATACTTGTCATCGGGCTGGGCAACATGGGCGCGTCCCATGCCAGCGCCTATCACCGCAACGACGGATTTGAGATCGTCGGCCTGATGAGCCGGTCGATCAAGGGCCGCGAGATTCCGGCCGAGCTGCGGGAGTATCCGCTGTTCGAGGACTTCGAAGCGGCGTTGGCCGAGGCGAAACCCGATGCGGTCTCGATCAACTCCTGGCCCAACAGCCATGCCGAGTACGCCCTGCGCGCCTTCGAGGCCGGTTGCCATGTGTTCATGGAAAAGCCGATCGCCACCGATATCGAGGCCGCGCAGAAGGTGGTGGACGCCGCGAAGGCGGCGAACCGCAAGCTGGTTCTGGGCTACATCCTGCGGGTCCATCCCAGCTGGATCACCTTCATCGAGAAGGGGCGGGAGCTGGGAAAGCCGCTGGTGATGCGGCTCAATCTCAATCAGCAGAGCTCGGGCGACGCGTGGATCTGGCACAAGAACCTTATCGACAGCCTGATCCCCATCGTCGATTGCGGCGTGCACTACGTCGACGTCATGTGCCAGCTGACCGGCGCGAAACCCGTGCGCGTGCATGGCATCGGCGCCAGCCTGTGGGCCGAGGCGGCAAAGCCGAACTACGGCCACCTGCACGTCACCTTCGACGACGGTTCGGTCGGCTGGTACGAGGCAGGCTGGGGACCGATGATGTCCGAGGAGGCATTCTTCGTGAAGGACGTGATCGGACCCAAGGGTGCTGTCACCATCACCGCCGGCAACAAGGCGCGCGGCGACGGTGTCGATCTTTCCGACAGCGCCGACATCGACAGGCACACCAAAACCGACGCGATCCGCATCCACCATGCCGAGGTCGGCGCGGACCGGAACTTCATCAGACCCGACGAGATCCTGTCGATGGAGGACGAGCCGGGCCACCAGGAGCTGTGCGACCGTGAACAGGCGCTGTTCCTGCGCGCGATCCGCGAGGATCTGGACCTGACGGAGTCGATGGAGGCGGCGGTCAACTCGCTCAGGATCGTGCTGGCGGCCGAACGGAGCATCATCGAGGAACGGGCGATCACGCTGGACTGAGGGAGAAATGCCGATACCGGAGAGGGATATCGGTAAAGAGGAGGAAATGTTGCAAACGATCTCCCTACTGGAAACGGAGACAACCCGGCGCACGCGCCGTCCGGCGCTCCACCCATGAGCGGCGATCTTGTCATCCGGGGCGGCCGCGTCATCGACCCCGTCCAGGGCATCGACCGCGTGGCCGATCTGGTCATTTCCGGCGGCAAGGTATCGGGGCTCGACATGGATGCGCCAGAGGGCGCTGCGGTCGTCGACGCCACGAGCGCCATCGTCACCCCCGGCCTGATCGACCTGCACACTCATGTCTACTGGGGCGGCACGTCGCTGGGGGTGGATCCGGACGACTATGCGTTGAAATCGGCCTGCACGACGCTGGTCGATGCAGGCAGTGCCGGGCCGGGCAACTTTCCCGGCTTCGCAAGGCACGTCATCGCCCCGGCATTCTCGCGCGTTCTGGCCTTTCTGCATGTCAGCTTCGCAGGGATCTACGCGTTCTCCTCGCGGATCATGGTCGGCGAGAGCCACGACATGCGCCTGATGGCCGCGCTTGAGGCGGCCGAGGTCGCGCGCGCCAATCCCGATACGGTGATCGGGATCAAGGTGCGGATCGGCCTGAACGCGTCCGGGGCGTCCGGCATCTTCCCGCTCGATGTCGCGCTGGACGTGGCCGACGAGACCGGTCTGCCGCTGATGGTCCATATCGACGAGCCGCCTCCGAGCTATGGCGAGGTCGTTTCACGCCTGCGCAAGGGCGACGTGCTGACCCATTGCTTCCGCCCGTTTCCGAATGCGCCGATGCATGGCGACGGCTCCGTGCGCGCCGAGATCCGCGCGGCGCGCGACCGGGGCGTTCTGTTCGACATCGGGCACGGGAAGGGGTCGTTCTCGTGGAAATCGGCGCGCGCGATGCTGGCCGAAGGATTTCGGCCCGACATCATCTCGTCTGACGTCCATGCGCTGTGCATCGACGGTCCCGCCCACGACAACCTGCGGGTGATGACCAAGTTCATGGCGCTCGGCTGGACCCTTCCGGAGGTCATCGAGGCGTCCAGTATCGCACCGGCCCGCGCTCTGGGGCGCGACGATCTGGGGCATCTGCGCGAGGGTGCGACGGGCGACGTGAGCATCTTCCGCGAGGTGGAAGCCGACATCGCGCTCGAGGACGTCGTGGGCGAGATCGTGCACCACGACCGGCGGCTGGAGCCGGTCGGCATCGCCGTGAACGGCGTCTGGAAGGGCGCGTAATGCGCCACTCGATCTGGGCCTATCCGTGGGATTTCCACGATCTCGGTCCAGCGGCGGCGCTGTCGTCGATCACCGCGGCAGGGGCGAACTGCGTGAGCCTCGCCACCTCGTATCACGCCGGGCGGTTCCTCCAACCCGGCAACCCGCGCCGGCGGACCTATTTTCCCGAGGACGGAACGGTCTACTATCGTCCCGATCCCGGGCGCTGGTCGGACGCCGAGATCGTTCCCAGAGCCGCCGCCGCCGTCGAGAGCGAGGGCGACATGCTTGCGGGGGTGATCGCAGCGCGCGACGCGGGCGGACCGGCGGTCTCGTGCTGGACGGTGTGCCTGCACAACACGCGGCTGGGCATGGCCCATCCCGGCCATGTCCTGCGCGATGCCTTCGGCGATCCTGCGGTCTATGGCCTCTGCCCGTCCAGCGAGGCGGCGCGCGATTACGTCGCAGGCATGGTGGCGGAGATCACCCATCGCCATCACCCGGACAGGATCGAGCTGGAAAGCCCGGACTTCATGGGGTTCGCCCACGGTTTTCATCACGAGAAGGACGGGTTGGGCCTGTTGGCCGAGGAGACGTTCCTGCTGGGCGTCTGCTTCTGTGACCATTGCGCCGCGCGCGCTTCGACCGCGGGAATCGACGCGCGCGCCGCCCGGCGCGAGGTGGCGACCCACCTGCAAGCCGCGTTCGAGCGTGAGCTGCCCGCAGCCCGGTTCTCCGATTTTCCCGACGCAGGCCTGGCCGCGTTCGATCGCCTGCCCGCGCTGGCCGACTACCTGCGCTGGCGCACCCGATCCGTCACGTCGCTGATCGCAAGGATCCGCGACGCCGCGCATCCCGACACCCAGATCCTGCTGATCGATTCCGAGGCGTCATGGCAGGGCGGCGTCGACAGGAAAGAGGCCGCCGCCGCCTGCGATGGGCTGCTCTACTGCGCCTACTTCACCCCCGCGGAGAAGGTGCAAGGCGAAATCGGGGCGGCCCGCGGCGCGCTGGAACCGGGCGCCACGCTGATTGCCGGCTTCCAGATGTTCCACCCCGAGGTGGCGGATGCGGACGATCAGATCGCCCGCGCCAAGGCCGCCGCCCCCCACGTGGACGGGCTGAACTTCTACAATCTCGGGCTGGTGCCGCGCGCGCGGCTGGACTGGATGCGCCGCGCCATCGCGGCTGCGGAGGCCGCTACGGTTCCCTGAGATCGGCCACACGCTTCCTTTTCCCGGGTCGCCGGGTTCCCTGTTCCGGAATCGCGGCGATTGCCGATCGGTTGAGGCAGTTGCGGTCGAACCTGGCGCCGAAAGGGCCGGGATGGGCCAAGAACGGGCGGTTTTCTTCGTAGCATCGTGGATGCGGCCGGGACGGTCGGTTCTTCAATCCGGGAAGTGATTGCGGCGCCCGGTGGCCTGTGAAACCCGGCGCGGCAATCAACTGGATCTTAATTGGCGAGAGGGGGCCGGTCGCGCCGGCTCCGGTGAAAAAGGCCCGTGACCATTTCGGTCGGCCGCACGCCGCTTTCGGCATGTCGACGGGCGACGATCGGCGCTACCTGACGGTGGAACGACCCTGATCGAGCCCAAGGATTCGCGAGATGTACCGAGACGCCGACCTGCTGTCCCTCCTGCTGGGTCGCAAGCCGAACCACTCCCTCCCCGGCCCGCTCTACCACGATCCTGACCTCTTCGACGTCGAGATGCGCCAGATCTGGTACCGCGACTGGATCTTCGCGGTTCCCGCCTGCGAAATCCCGAAGGCCGGCAACTACGTCACCGTGCCGGTGGGCGTCTACTCGGTGATCATCGTGCGCGGCGCAGACGGCGCGATCCGCGCCTTCCACAACACCTGCCGCCACCGTGGCTCGCGCATCTGCCAGACCGCGAAGGGCAGCGCGCCGAAGCTCGTGTGCCCGTATCACCAGTGGACCTACGAACTCGACGGCCGCCTGCTCTGGGCGCGCGACATGGGGCCCGACTTCGACGCATCGAGCCACGGGCTGAAGCCGGTGCACTGCCGCGACGCGGGCGGGATGATCTTCATCTGCCTCGGCGAGGCCGCGCCGGCGTTCGATGCGCTCGAGGAGAGCGCGCGCCGGTTCATCGCGCCGCACGGCATGGCGGATCTGAAGGTCGCGCACGAAAGCTCGATCGTCGAGAAGGGCAACTGGAAGCTGGTGATGGAGAACAATCGCGAGTGCTACCATTGCTCGGCAAACCACCCCGCGCTCTGCCGCACCTTCGACGACAACCCGCACATCGCCGGCTCCGGCGAGGGCATCGACGACCCCGCGGTGGAGAAGCACGTCGCGCGTTTCGAGGCCGCCGGCCTGCCGTCGCGGTTCCACATCGATCCGTCGAACCAGTGGCGCTTCGTGCGGGTGCCGCTCTTGGGCAAGGCGGAGAGCTACACCATGGACGGCAAGACCGCGGTCAGCCGGCTGATCGGCACCATGCCGTTCAAGGACGCGGGCACGCTGCTGTTCTTCCACTACCCGAGCAGCTGGAACCACTTCCTGTCCGACACCGTCACGCTGTTCCGGATCCTTCCGATCGGGCCGCAGGAGACGCTGGTGACGACCAAGTGGCTGGTGCACAAGGACGCGGTCGAGGGCACCGACTACGACCTGACGCGGCTGACCGAGGTCTGGACCATGACCAACAGCGAGGACCGGCACGTGGTCGAGCAGAACCAGCTCGGGATCAACTCGCCGGCCTACCAGCCGGGACCCTACTCCGAGCTGCAGGAGAGCGGGGTGATCCAGTTCGTCGACTGGTACGCCGACACCATGACCCGCCGCCTGACCGGGCGCGGCATGATCGCGGCGGAGTAGGACCGGATGATCCCGCTCCCGCGCGCCGACACGCCGGTCTGGAAGGACAGCGAGCCGCTGCAATGCGTCGCCGTGATCCCCGAGGCGCCGAACGTCAGAACCTTCGCGTTCCGGCCGCCTTCGGGCTCGACCTTCGTCTATCGCGCGGGGCAGTTCCTCACGCTCGAGATCCCGGTCACCGGCGGAACGGTGCACCGGACCTACACCATGTCCTCGAGCCCGACCTCCAACGCCTACGTCTCGATAACCGTCAAGGCGCAGCCCGGCAGCGTCGGCGGCCGCTGGCTGATCGACAACCTCAGGCCCGGCATGACGTTGCGCGCCTTCGGCCCGGCAGGGGTGTTCCACCTCCCGCCCCAGCCCGACGACAAATACCTGTTTCTGGGTGCGGGTTCGGGGGTAACGCCGCTGCTGTCGATGCTGAGCGTGCTCTTCGAGCGCGGCGAGGAGCCCGATGTCAGCTTCGTGCTCTGCGCCGAGCGGCCGGCCGACCTGATCTTTCGCAGGCGGCTCGAACACATGGCGAGCCGGGCGCCGGGCATCAAGCTGCACTTCGTCATCGCCGAGGATGATCCGTTCGATGTCTGGACCGGGTATCGCGGCCGGTTCAACCAGCTGATGCTCGGCCTGATGACCCCGGACTACCTCGAGCGGCACGTCTACTGCTGCGGCCCCGAGGGCTTCATGAAGGTGGTGCGCGACGCGCTGATCAGCCTCGGCTACGACATGGACACCTATCACCAGGAGACCTTCGTGGCCCCGGTGGAGCGGGTCGAGGACATCGAGACCTTCGACGACGTGGTGCTTTCGGAGACGGCCGGGGCCGAGATCGTGTTCGCGACCTCGGGGGATTCGGTCAGATGCCAGGAGACCGACACGATCCTCCGCGCGGCCAAGACCGCCGGCCATGTCATCCCCTCGGGCTGCACGATCGGGCTCTGCGGCACCTGCAAGGTGCGCAAGATCTCGGGCGAGGTGCACATGGTCCACAACGGCGGGATCTCCGACGAGGACATCGAAGCCGGCTACATCCTCGCCTGCTGCTCCAACCCCATCGGCCGCGTCGAGATCGACGCCTGAGGATCGCCGGCTGATACTGGTCCGGTCACGCCCGCGGGGCCCGCTTGCCTCGCGGGCCTTTTGCGCTGGACGCAACGGCGTTATTTCGCAAGAAGCGGAGATCGCCACCAGTTCGATCGCAAACCGAAGGGGATCCGCATGGCTCCGACCTACCCGAACCATGGCCGCATCGACGGTCCGGTGGTGATGATCGGCTTCGGTTCCATCGGCCGCGGCACCCTGCCGCTGATCGAGCGCCACTTCACCTACGATCCGCACCGGGTGCACGTGATCGACCCATCGGACGAGCACAAGACGTTTCTCGAGCAGCGCGGCGTCCACTTCATCCACCACGCCGTCACCGCCGGGAACTGCCGGGCCCTCCTCGAGCAGCTGTTCCCCGAGCGCCGTGGCTTCTGCGTCAACCTGTCGGTCGACACCAGCTCGCTTGCGCTCATGCGGATCTGCCGCGAACTCGGCGTGCTCTACATCGATACCGTGGTCGAGCCCTGGGCCGGACACTACTTCGATCTGTCGCTCGACGACGCCGACCGGACCAACTATGCCCTGCGCGAGACCGTACGGGCCGAAAAGCGGGCGAACCCGGGCGGACCCACGGCGGTCAGCTGCTGCGGCGCGAACCCGGGCATGGTGTCGTGGCTCTTGAAGGAGGCGCTGCTGCGGCTCGCGGTCGACCTGGGGCAGGAGACCGATGCCCCGCACGACCGCCCGGGCTGGGCGCGGCTGATGCAGGGACTAGGGGTCAAGGGCGTCCACATCGCCGAGCGCGACACCCAGTCCGGGCGCGACGCCAAGCCGATCGGCGCCTTCGTCAACACCTGGTCGGTGGAGGGCTTCGTCTCCGAGAGCTTCCAGCCCGCCGAGCTCGGCTGGGGCAGCCACGAGAAATGGTTCCCGCCGAACGGGCATCGTCAGACCAGGGGCTGCCGCGCGGCGATCTACCTCGACACGCCGGGCATCCTCACCAAGGTCCACACCTGGACCCCGGCGGCCGGCCCGCAGTACGGGTTTCTCGTCACCCACAACGAGGCGGTGTCGATCGCCGACTACTTCACCATCGGCAAGGGCGACGCGCCGGAGTACCGCCCGACCTGCCACTACGCCTATCACCCCTGCGACCAGGCAGTGCTGAGCCTGCACGAGACGCTCGGTTCGGGGCGGGTGCAGGACACGCTGAAGATCCTCGACGAGAACGAGATCCTCTGGGGCGCGGACGATCTCGGCGTGCTGATCTACGGCCACGCCCGCAACGCGCTCTGGTACGGCTCGCGCCTGTCGATCCAGGAGACCCGCGCGCTCGCGCCGTTCCAGAACGCCACCGGCCTGCAGGTGACGAGCGCGGTCGTCGCCGGCATGGCCTGGGCGCTTGCCAACCCCGGGGCGGGCATCGTCGAGACCGAGGAAATGGACCACGCCTTCTGCCTCGACGTGCAGCGGCCCTACCTCGGCCGGATCGAGGCGCACTACACCGACTGGACCCCGATCTCGACCCGCTGGCCCCAGTTCGCCGAGGAGATCGACGAAAGCGACCCCTGGCAATTCGAGAACGTGCTGGCGACCTGACGACGGGAGGGCTGCGGTGCGGTTCCCTGCTTAGGGTCATACAGACTTCCCGATCATTGGCTACTCGGGCTTTCTGGTGATGGTGCCCTGGGTTCGCGCCTTCATGTGAAGGTTTCGCGATTCCGCCGCCGTCGATGTCCGCCACTTTCCCAACGAGGAGCGGGACGTGGTGCGCCGCGAGATCGCCCGGCTGCGCGGCACGTCAGAGACGCCGCCGAGGCCCCGCGCCGTCGGCGCGCCGGTCCTACGACATGCGCGGTCTTGCGTCGACCATCCCGTAGGACGCCGTACCATGCCGATGTTGCTCGGCATCACGCTCGTCGTTGCATTGCAGCATCGCGCGACCTAAAAACCTCTCTTGGCCCCCCGATCGAGGACGCGCGCCGATGCAGAGCTTCAAGAAGATCCTGGTCGCCAACCGTGGCGAGATCGCCATCCGGGTGATGCGCGCAGCCAACGAAATGGGCAAGCGCACCGTCGCGGTGTTCGCGGAGGAGGACAAGCTCTGCCTGCACCGCTTCAAGGCGGACGAGGCCTACCGCATCGGCGAAGGCCTCGGCCCGGTGGCGGCCTACCTGTCGATCCCCGAGATCATCCGCGTCGCCAGGATGGCCGGCGCCGACGCGATCCACCCGGGCTACGGTCTGCTGTCGGAGAACCCCGACCTGGTCGACGCCTGCACCGAGGCCGGCATCGCCTTCATCGGCCCGAAGGCCGAGACGATGCGGCTGCTCGGCGACAAGGCCAGCGCGCGCAAGGTGGCGATGCGGGCCGGCGTGCCGGTGGTGCCCGCGACCGAAGTGCTGCCCGACGACATGGCAGAGGTGCGCCGGATGGCCGACGAGGTCGGCTATCCGTTCATGCTCAAGGCGAGCTGGGGCGGCGGCGGGCGCGGGATGCGGCCGATCATGGAACCGGCCGAACTCGAGGACAAGGTGCTCGAAGGCCGTCGCGAGGCGATCAACGCCTTCGGCAACGGCGAGGGCTACCTGGAGAAGCTGATCCTGAACGCCCGCCACGTCGAGGTGCAGATCCTCGGCGACCGGCACGGCGCGATCTACCACCTGTGGGAGCGCGACTGCTCGGTCCAGCGCCGCAACCAGAAGGTCGTCGAACGCGCCCCCGCGCCCTACCTCAGCCAGGCGCAGCGGGAGGAGCTCTGCGCGCTGGGCCTGAAGATCGCCGAGGCCGCCGACTACCAGTGCGCCGGCACCGTCGAGTTCCTGATGGACCGCGACACCGGCGCCTTCTACTTCATCGAGGTCAACCCGCGCATCCAGGTCGAGCATACCGTGACCGAGGAAGTCACCGGCATCGACATCGTCCGCGCCCAGATCCTGATCACCGAAGGTGCGACCATCGCCGAGGCGACCGGAGCGGCGAGCCAGTCCGACATCCGGCTCAACGGCCACGCGATCCAGGCCCGGATCACCACCGAGGATCCGCAGAACAACTTCATCCCCGACTACGGCCGCATCACCGCCTACCGCGGGGCGACGGGCATGGGCATCCGGCTCGACGGCGGCACCGCCTACTCCGGTGCCGTGATCACCCGCTACTACGACAGCCTGCTCGAGAAGGTCACCGCCTGGGCGCCGACGCCGGAGGTGGCGATCGCCCGGCTCGACCGGGCGCTCAGGGAGTTCCGCATCCGCGGCGTCTCGACCAACATCGCCTTCGTCGAGAACCTGCTGAAGCACCCGACGTTTCTCGACAACACCTACACCACCCGGTTCATCGACACCACGCCCGAGCTCTTCCGCTTCGCCACCCGCCGCGACCGAGCGACCAAGATCCTCACCTACATCGCCGACATCACCGTCAACGGCCATCCCGAGACCGCCGGCCGCGCCGCACCCCCCGCCGAGGCGCGCGCCCCGAAGCCGCCGGTGGTGCCGATCGATGCGCCGCCGCCCGGCACCCGCCAGCTCCTGGAGGCGCACGGACCAAAGGCTGTCGCCGACTGGATGCTGGCGCAGACCCAGGTCCTCGTCACCGACACCACGATGCGCGACGGCCACCAGAGCCTGCTCGCCACCCGGATGCGCTCGTTCGACATGGTCGCCGTGGCCCCGGCCTATGCCCACCTGCTGCCGCAGCTGTTCTCGGTCGAATGCTGGGGTGGCGCCACCTTCGACGTCGCCTACCGCTTCCTGCAGGAATGCCCGTGGCAGCGTCTGCGCGACCTGCGCGCGCGGATGCCCAATCTGATGCCGCAGATGCTGCTGCGCGCCTCGAACGGCGTCGGCTACACCAACTACCCCGACAACGTCGTCCAGGCCTTCGTCCACCAGGCCGCCAACTCCGGCGTCGACGTGTTCCGCGTGTTCGATTCGCTGAACTGGGTCGAGAACATGCGCGTGGCGATGGACGCGGTGCTCGACACCGGCAAGATCTGCGAGGCGGCGATCTGCTACACCGGCGATCTGTTCGATCCCGATCGCGCCAAGTACGACCTGAAGTATTACGTCTCGATGGCGCGCGAGCTGCGCGACGCCGGCGCGCACGTGCTTGGCGTCAAGGACATGGCGGGCCTCCTGAAGCCCGCCGCCGCCTTCGCGCTGGTCAAGGCGCTGAAGGAGGAGGTGGGCCTGCCCGTCCACCTCCACACCCACGACACCAGCGGCATCGCCGGCGCCAGCATCCTCGCCGCCGCCCGCGCCGGGGTCGATGCGATCGACGCGGCGATGGACGCCTTCTCCGGCGGCACCTCGCAGCCCTGCCTCGGCTCGATCGTCGAGGCGCTGCGCCACACCGATCGCGACACCGGGCTCGACGTCGAGGCGATCCGGGCGATCTCGACCTACTGGGAAGCGGTGCGGGTGCAGTACACCGCCTTCGAGGCCGGCCTGATGGCGCCCGCCTCCGAGGTCTACCTCCACGAGATGCCGGGCGGCCAGTTCACCAACCTCAAGGCGCAGGCCCGCTCGATGGGCCTCGAGGAGCGCTGGCACGAGGTGGCGGAGATGTATGCCGAGGTGAACCAGATGTTCGGCGACATCGTCAAGGTGACGCCGAGCTCCAAGGTGGTCGGGGACATGGCGCTGATGATGGTGGCCCAGGGCCTGACCCGCGCCCAGGTCGAGGACCCCTCGGTCGAGGTCTCCTTCCCCGAGAGCGTCGCCGACATGATGCGCGGCAACCTCGGCCAGCCCCCCGGCGGCTGGCCGAAGGCCCTGCAGAACAAGGTTCTGAAGGGCGAGCCCGCCTCCACCGAGCGGCCCGGCGCAGTGATGCCGCCGGCCGACCTCGGCAGGCTGCGCGCCGAGCTCGAGACGCTGGCGGGGGACGTGGCGGTCGACGACGAGGACTTCTGCGGCTACCTGATGTATCCCAAGGTCTTCGCCGACTACCTCAACCGCCACCACGACTACGGCCCCGTGCGGACCCTGCCGACCCCGGTCTACTTCTACGGCATGGAGCCGAGGCAGGAGATATCGGTCGAGATCGACCCCGGCAAGACCATGGAGATCCGGCTCCAGGCCGTGGGCGAGACCAACGCCGAGGGCGACGTCCGGGTGTTCTTCGAGCTGAACGGCCAGCCGAGGACCGTCCGGGTCCCCGACCGCAAGGCCCAGGCCATCGCCCCGAAGCGCCCGAAGGCCGAGACCGGCAATCCCGCCCACGTCGCAGCACCCATGCCCGGCGTCATCGCCAGCGTGGCGGTCGCGGCCGGCCAGCCGGTGCAGGCGGGCGATCTGATGCTGACCATCGAGGCGATGAAGATGGAAACCGGCCTCTACGCCGACCGGACCGGGACGATCAAGGCGCTGCATGTCCAGCCGGGCGCTCAGGTGGACGCCAAGGACCTGCTGGTGGAAATCGGCGCCGCCTGACCGGCCCTGCCGTTAACCGAAGTTGCCAAAGGACTAACGGCACGGAATATATCGTTGTCAATCAATGGCTTGATCTTGCGGCGCACTGTGCGCCGCCCCGCGCTCTCGCCCTTATTTCATGCCGATGTCAGGCCGGGAACAGCCGCCGCAGCACCGGCCGCAGGGCAGGGGCGAGATCCTCGGCGATCAGCCCGGGTCCGGCTTCCGCGCCCGCCGCCCCGTGCAGCCAGACCGCGGCCGACGCGGCCTCGAACCCGGCCATTCCCTGCGCCAGCAGCCCGGCCGCGATCCCCGAGAGCACGTCGCCCGAACCGGCGGTGGCGAGCCACGGCGGCGCGTTGGCGTTGATCGCAAGCCGCCCGTCGGGCGCGGCGATCGCCGTGTCGGGCCCCTTGAGGATCAGCACCGCCCCCGACCGCGCGGCCGCCGCCCGCACACGCTCGGGCTTCGAGCCGCCGCCGAGATCCTGAAACAGCCGCCCGAACTCCCCCTCGTGCGGCGTGAGCACGGTCGGCGCCCGCCGCGCCGCGATGGCTTCGAACAGTGCCTCCGGCGCGTCGGCCCACACCGTCAGCGCGTCCGCGTCGAGCACCGCCGCGGGCTGCGCCGCCAGCACCGCCGCCACCAGCGCCCGCTCCTCCGCGCCGGTCCCGAGACCGGGCCCGAGCGCTGCCGCCGTCAGCCGCGGCTCGGCCAGCATCTCCGCGAGCGCCGCCGCGTCATCGACCCGGCGCAGCATCACCGCGGTCAGGTGCGCCGCATTGACCGCCAGCGCGTTGCCCGGGCTCGCCAGCGTCACCAGCCCTGCGCCGGCCCGCAACGCCGCGCCCGCGGCCAGCCGCGCCGCCCCGGTCCGCGCCATCGGGCCGGACACCACCAGCGCATGACCCCGCCGGTACTTGTGATCCTCCGCGGCCGGCACGCGCAGCGCGTGGCGCCACAGCTCCGGAGCATTTTCGCAGGCCCGCGGCGCGATCGCCTCGAGCACGCTCTCCGGTATGCCGATGTCGGCCAGCGTGATGTCGCCGCACAGCGCACGGCCCGGATAGAGCAGGTGCCCCGGCTTGCGGCGGAAGAAGGTCACGCTCGCCGCCGCCTGCACCGCCGTCCCGAGAACCCTGCCTGTGTCGGCATCGAGCCCGGAAGGCACGTCGACCGCCAGCACCGGCGCCGTCCCTGCGTTCATCGCCTCGACCAGCGCCGCCGCCGGCCCCTCGATCGCCCGGTCGAGCCCGGCGCCGAACAGCGCGTCGATCACCAGCGCCGCGTCCGGCAGCGGCACCGCCGCCGGCAGCACCGGCCCGCCCCAGCGCTGGTGGGCGATGGCCGCGTCGCCCTTCAGCCGGTCCGGATCGCCGAGCAGCAGGACGGTCGTCGCCCGACCCGCCGCCGCCAGCCGCCGCGCCGCGACGAACCCGTCGCCGCCATTGTTGCCCGGACCCGCCAGCACCAGAACCGGCCCCTCGGGCACCAGCGCCATAGCGGCTTCCGCGACCGCCCGGCCGGCCGCCTCCATCAGCGTCATGCCGGGCACGCCGGCGGCCACGGCCAGGCGATCCGCCCGGCCCATCTCCGCCGCGGTCAGCAGTTCGTTCATGGCTGGCTGCCTCCGGTCGCACGAAACCCATCGCCCGTCCGGCGCTCATGCTGCACCGGATCGACGAGTTCTGGCAAGCTGTTGAACGGCGACCGGCGGCGCCCCGCGGATCCGTTGGCCCTTGGCACGGTCCGGGTCGAACGGTAATAGGGCGCGACGGACATCCGGAGGCGCCGCGTGCACGACAGTGATTCCTTCATCAGCGAGGTCAGCGAGGAGGTCCGGCGCGACCGGCTCTACGCCGGCCTGCGCCGCTACCGGTGGCTGATCGCGGCGCTGGTACTGCTGATCGTCGGCGGGGCCGCCTTCAACGAGTGGCGCAAGGCGCGCGACCGGGCGGCGGCGGAGGCGGCCGGCGACGCGCTGCGCACCGCCTTCGCCGAGGCGGATCCGGCGACGCGCGCCGGGCTGCTCGAGGATGCCGCGGTGGCCGACCCGCAGGCGGCCGCGCTCGCGAAGCTCGCCGAGGCGGGCAGCCGCGCCGACGCAGGCGACACCGACGCGGCGGCGGCGCTGCTCGAGGAGGTGGCCGGCGACGGATCGGTCGGCGAACTCTACCGCTCGCTCGCCTCGCTCCAGCGGGTGATGCTGCTCGGCGACGCGATGCCCGCATCCGAGCGGGAGGCGACGCTGCAGATGCTCGCGGCCCCCAATGCGCCGTTCCGGCCGCTGGCTTTGGAACAGCGGGCGCTGATGCATCTCGACGGCGGCGACAAGGACGCCGCAATCGCCGATCTCCAGGCGGCGATCGAGGAGCCCGACGCAACCGACGCGCTGCGCGGCCGGGCGCGGCAGCTCATCATCGCGGCCGGTGGCACGCTTCCCACCGCCGTGCCCTCGGCCGACGGTTGACCGGCGCCGGGATGCTCGCCGTGCGATCCCGCCTCCGCATCCCGGCCCTGATCGCGGCCGCCCTGCTGGCGCTGGCCGCCTGCAGCAACAAGGACGCGCCGCTGCCCGGCCAGCGCATCCCGGTGCGACCCGACGAGGCACCGGCGCCCGACGCGGCCCGCAGCTATCCGCTCTCGCTGCCACCGGCGGTTGTCAATGCCGACTGGACCCATCGCAACGGCGCCTCCGGCGGACGGCTGGTTCACCCGGCGCTGCGCCCGGTGCCGCAGCTGGTCTGGGCCGTCGACATCGGCGCGGGCGACGCCAAGCGCACCCGCATCCTGACCGGGCCGATCATCGCCGGCGGGCTGGTCTACGCGATGGACGCGGCCGGCCGGCTGACCGCGGTGACCCGGGACGGGCGGATCGCCTGGACGCGCAGCCTGGTCCCGGAGGGGCAGCTGCCGGACTCCGGTTTCGGCGGCGGTCTCGCCGCGGCGGGGGGCGTGCTCTACGTGACCACCGGTTTCGGCGAGGTCTTCGCGATCAGCCCGGCCAACGGCGCGACGCTCTGGAAGCGGACGCTCGAGGCTCCGATGCGCGCGGCCCCCACGGTCAGCGGCGGGCGGCTGATCGTCGTGCTGCGCGATGACACGGCCTACGGTCTCGACGCGCGGTCGGGCGAGACGATCTGGCGGGTGCAGGGCACCGGCGGCACCGGGCTGCTCGGCGGCGCGAGCCCGGCGACGGACGGGCAACTGGCGGTGATCCCGTTTGCGTCCGGCGAGGTTCTGGGCGTTCTCGCCCGCAACGGCCTGACGGTCTGGGGCACGGCGGTCACCGGCGGGCGCCGCGATCTGGCGCGCAACGAGATCAACGATATCAGCGGCGATCCGGTGATCGATGGGCAGACGGTCTATGCCTCGAACCAGAGCGGGCGGACGATCCGGCTCGACTCGCAGACCGGCGAGCGGGCCTGGACCATCCCCGAGGGCTCCTACGGGCCGGCCTGGCCGGTCGGCGGCTCGGTGTTCCTGCTGTCGGACGAGGGCGCGCTGGTGCGGGTCGATGCCGCCACCGGCGATCTCATCTGGCAGGACCAGCTGACCGAGTATTTCCCCCATCGCGGGTTCTTCGGTCGCGGCAAGCCGTATCTCGCAATCCCCTACTACGGCCCGGTGCTGGCCGGCGGACGGCTGTGGGTGGCGGGCGCCGACGGACTGCTTCGGGCCTTCTCGCCCGCCAATGGCGCCCAGCTTGCTCAGGTGCCGCTGCCGGGAGGCGCGGCGGCGCAGCCGGCGGTGGCGGGCGGGGTGATGTATGTCACCACGCGCGACGGGCGGCTTCTGGCTTTTCAATAGAAGCCCGAGCCGTTAAGGGTCGCGGCTTCAGGATAGCGAAAGCTCGGGCTCGATGCCGTTCACCCTCGCCATCGTCGGCCGCCCGAACGTGGGCAAGTCGACGCTTTTCAACCGACTGGTCGGCAAGCGGCTGGCGCTGGTCGACGACCAGCCAGGCGTGACCCGCGACCTGCGCGAGGGCGCGGGGCGGCTGGCGGCGCTGCGCTTCACGGTGGTCGATACCGCGGGGCTCGAGGAGGTGACGGATGCGAGCCTGCCGGGACGCATGCGGGCCCTGACCGAGCGGGCGGTGGACGCCGCGGACGTATGCCTGTTCATGATCGACTCGCGGACCGGGGTGACGCCGGTGGACCGGACGCTGGCGGAGATGCTTCGCAAGCGCGCGGCGCGGGTGATCCTCGTCGCCAACAAGACCGAGGGGCGGGCGGCGGAGGCGGGTCTGATCGAGGCGTGGGAACTCGGGCTCGGCGAACCGGTCGCGCTGTCGGCGGAACACGGGATCGGCATGGACGATCTGCTGCGGGCGCTGGAGCCGGTGGTGGAAGATTTTCCCGACGCGGCGGAGATCGTCGATGTCGAGGTGGGCGAGGCGCTCGACGACACCGTCGATGAGGCAGGCGAGGGCGCGGCGCTGCCGGCGGGCAGGCCGGTCCAGATCGCGGTGGTCGGGCGGCCGAACGCGGGGAAGTCGACGCTGGTGAACGCGATCCTCGGCGAGGACCGGCTGCTGACCGGGCCGGAGGCGGGGATCACGCGGGACGCGATCGCGGTCCGGACCGACTGGTTCGGGACGCCGTTCCGGGTGTTCGATACCGCGGGGATGCGGAAGAAGGCGAAGGTTCAGGCCAAGCTCGAGAAGCTGTCGCGTCTCGGACGGGCTAAGGGCGGTGAAGTTCGCCGAGGTGGTGGTGGTGCTGCTCGACGTGCAGATCCCGTTCGAGAGCCAGGATCTCAGGATCGCCGATCTGGCCGAGCGCGAGGGGCGGGCGGTCGTCGTCGCGGTCAACAAGTGGGACCTTGAGGGAGAGAAGCCACAGAAGCTCAACGAGCTGCGCGAGAGCTTCGGGCGGCTGCTGCCGCAGCTGCGGGGGGCGCCGATGGTGATGGTGTCGGCGCTGACCGGCAAGGGGCTCGACCGGCTGCACGCGGCGATCGTGAAGGCCTATGCGGTCTGGAACACCCGGGTCTCGACGGCGCGGCTCAACCGGTGGCTGGCGGTGCAGACCGCGGACCACCCGCCGCCGGCGCCGGGGGGGCGGCGGATCCGGCTGCGCTACATGACCCAGGTGAAGACCCGGCCGCCGACGTTCGTGCTGTTCGCCTCGATCCCCGACGCGCTGCCGGAGGACTACAAGCGGTTCCTGGTCAACGGGCTCCGGCGCGACTTCGACATGCCGGGCACGCCGATCCGGCTCTACCTGCGGTCCGGGCGAGAACCCCTATGCCGGGCGGCGCAAGCCAAACGTGACCTCGCTCGACAAGCACAAGCCGCGGCGGCTTGAGGGGTGAGGCGCGCGTGCCAAACCAAACGAGCAAGCGATTGGAATTGGACGGAATTTTCTCCGAAGATAGACCCTAGAAACTTCCGTTAACGAACCTGTCGAAAAGCGGAAAGGCTCGCCTGAAGGTCGAGACTATCTGCTCGACCAATTGGTTTCATTGTTGGTGTGGCCCCATCGCGTAACCTTTGGCTGCTTCTGCTGAATAAAGAACTACTCCCAGACCCCTCTGGCGACTGCCTCGTCGCGCCGACATCGCGCGCTGGGCGCGCGCCGTGCGCTCGGAACGGGCGTCAGGCCACCTGGCGGGCGAGAATGCCCGCGACGTCGGCGGCCTTTGGAAGGACGCCGAACAGGCGGCCGCCGTCCGGGTCGAGGCGTGTGGCGCAGAACGCGTCGGCCACGGCCGTGGGCGCATGACGAAGCAGAAGCGAGGCCTGGAGCAGGAGGGCCATGCGCTCGACGATCCTGCGGGCGTCCGCTTCCTCGGGGGCGCCCGAGATCTCGCGCCCGAACGCGCGGGCGGCCTCGTCGAATCGCCGGTCGCCGCCGGCCGCCGCGGCCAGCTCGGTGGTGAGGGCGTCGCGGGCGCCGGGCTCGCGGCGCAGGGTGCGCAGCACGTCGAGGGCGATCACGTTGCCCGAGCCCTCCCAGATGCCGTTGACCGGGCTCTCGCGGAACAGCCGGGGCATCGGCGTCTCCTCCACGTAGCCGACGCCGCCGTGGCACTCCATGCACTCGTAGACGAAGGCCGGGTTGCGCTTGGTCAGCCAGTACTTCGCCACCGCGACCGAGAGGCGCGCGAGCGCGGCGCTCGTCTCGTCCTCGGCGCTGAAGGCGGCGCCGACGCGGACGGCAAGGGCGACGGCGGCCTCGTACTCGAGGGCGAGGTCGGCGACGACGCCGCGCATCAGCGGCTGGTCTATCAGCTTCTTCTGGAAGGTGGCGCGGCCCTCCACGTGGTTGACGGTCTCGGCCAGCGCCCGGCGCATGATCCCGAGCGTCGCGCCGACGGTACCGAGGCGGGTGTGGTGCACCATGTCGATGATGACGCTGATGCCGCGCCCCTCCTCGCCGAGCAGGAACGCCTGGGTGTCGTGATACTCGATCTCGGCGGAAGCGTTGGACTTGTTGCCGAGCTTGTCCTTGAGCCGCACGATCCGCAGCGCATTGCGGCTGCCGTCAGGCAGGATGCGCGGCACGAGGAAGCACGAGAGGCCGCCGCCGGCATAGGCCAGCGTCAGGAAGCCGTCGCTCATCGGCGCGGAACAGAACCACTTGTGGCCGACCAGGCGATAGAGGCGGTTGCCGGCCTCGACGGGATGGGCGCTGGTGGTGTTGGCGCGGACGTCGCTGCCGCCCTGCTTCTCGGTCATCGCCATGCCGAGGGTGATGCCCTTCTTCCGGTCGATCGGCGCGAGCGGGGCGTCGTATCTTCCCCCGATCAGCGTGTCGATCCACGGCTGGGTGATATCGGGCTGCCGGCGGAGCGCCGGGACCGCGGCGTAGGTCATGTTGATCGGGCACATCGTCCCGGCCTCGGCCTCGGTAAACAGCGCGAGCATCGCCAGGTGGCCGATGTGGCGCCCCTTCGCACCCGTCTCGAGCCAGGGGAGGTCGTGGATGTCGTGCTGCATCGCGAGGCCCATCAGCTCGTGGTAGGCGGGGTGGAAGCGCACCTCGTCGAGGCGGCGGCCATAGCGGTCGAAAGGGGTGAACTCGGGCGGGAAGCGGTTGGCCTGCTCGCCGAGATCCAGCATCCGCTCGCAGCCGACGATGGCGCCGAGCGTGTCCATGCGGGCGTCAAGCCAGTCACCAGCCTCGCGGCGGACCGCCTCGCGGAGCGCGGTGTCGGTGGTGTAGAGATTGCGCGGTGCGAACGGGCCCGGCTGGTTGGTGACGTCGTGGGTCTCGAGGTGGCTGGCGGGGGCGTAGGCGGCCATCATCATTCCTGCTTCCGGGGAGCGGCGTAGTCGGCGAAGCGGCCGCGCAGCATGTGTTTTCTCACCTTTGCTGCCTACCCTACCACACCGACGCCAAGCCAGAGCCGAACATGTTCGTGGCTTCGGGGATCCGATTTTCCAGGCTGTGCGCCGCTCCTGCGGGCCGGTAGGCTGCGAATCGACGCTCAGGCAGGGGACGCGCACGATGGACACGCCGACGCCGTTGTCGAACGCTGCCGCGACCGGCGACGCCGACCGGATGCAGCGGCTGTTCGATCTGCAGCGCTCGCTCACCCGGGGCGGTCCCGCGCCGACGCTCGCCGAGCGCCGGGCGCGCCTCGACAAGCTGCGGCAGATGGTCCGCGACAACGAGGCCGGCTTCATCGCCGCGATCTCGGAGGACTTCGGCAATCGCTCCGCCGACGAGAGCCGGTTGATCGAGATCGTCCCGGTGCTGAACGCCATCCGCCACGCCCGCAGGAACCTTCGCCGCTGGATGCGGCCGGAGCGCCGGCACGTCGATGTGACCTTCCGGCCGTCGACAGCCTGGGTGCGTCACGAGCCGCTCGGAGTCATCGGCATCATAGCTCCTTGGAACTATCCGTTGTTTCTCTCTCTCGGGCCGCTGGTCGACGTGCTTGCCGCCGGCAACCGGGCGATGATCAAGCCGTCGGAGCTGACCCCGCGCTTCTCGGATCTGCTGGCGCGGACCATCGCCGGAACCTACGATGCCGCCGAGGTTGCCGTGGTGACCGGTGGTCCCGAGGTCGCCGCGGCTTTCTCGAGCCTGCCCTTCGACCATCTGGTCTTTACCGGTTCGACCGGCGTCGGCCGCAAGGTGATGCAGGCCGCCGCGGCCAACCTCACGCCGGTGACGCTCGAGCTCGGCGGCAAGTCGCCGGTGATCGTCTGCGACGATTTCGACCTCGAGAAGGCGGCCGCGAGCATCGCCTTCGGCAAGTTCCTGAACGCCGGCCAGACCTGCATCGCACCGGACTACGCGCTGGTGCCGAAGGCAGGCGTCGAGGCCTTCGCCAAGGCGGTGATCGCGCGGGCCGGCGGCTTCTATCCGACGCTGGCAGGCAACGGCGACTACACTTCGATCATCTCGAAGCGGCACCACGACCGGCTGACCGGCGCCATCGAGGAGGCGCGCGCCGCCGGGGCGACCGTGCTGACCGCGGAGGACGACGGTGCCGCGCGGGCCGGGCAAGATCGCGCCGACGGTGGTGATCGGGGCGCCGCAGGATGGCGTGCTGATGCGCGAGGAAATCTTCGGGCCCGTTCTGCCGGTGGTCGGCTACGACAGCCTCGAGGAGGCGCTGGCGCTGATCAACGGCCGGGACCGCCCGCTTGCGCTCTACGCCTTCAGCCGCCAGCGCGCGACGCTCGAGAAGATCCTCGACGGGGCGATCTCCGGCGGGGTCACGCTCAACGGCACGCTGCTGCACGCGGGCCAGGAAGGCATGGCCTTCGGTGGGGTCGGCCCGAGCGGCATCGGCGGCTATCACGGCCACGACGGTTTCCTGCGCTTCAGCCATGCCCGCTCGGTGCTGAAGATCGGCTTCGTCAACGTGTTCGACAAGCTCGGCCCGCCCTGGGGCAGCCTGGCTCGCCGCACCGCCAGTGTCCTGGCCTGGCGCCACTGATCAGCGCGCAGGCGCATCAGGGGCAACGAATTCACGAAGCGCGGTGGCGGAAGGTTGCACGCCCCCGGGCGTCGCTGGCCCGCCCGGGCCGCGGCCACCCGCGATAAGGGCAGCGGCACGCCCGCAGGGGGGCCGCGAAAGCGCCCGGGAGGGCGCGCGGCCGCTGCCCGGGCGCCCGGGCGCCGGGCGGGACGACGTCACCGCGCACGCTCGGCCCCGCGGTCGTCATATGCGACAGCCCTGAAAGGTGCAGCGCCGGGGGTTGCGTTCCGTGCCGGTCGTGCCGGAAGCTGGAGGAGGCAGGGGGGCCCGACGGCCCGATCCGGCCGGAAACGGGGGCGGTGATGAAAGCGAGCTTCGACTACGCGGGGTGCAACGTCTTCGTCGCGGGCGGCACCAGCGGCATAAACCTCGGGATCGCCACGGCGTTTGCCGCAGCCGGCGCCAGGGTCGGGGTCGGCAGCCGCAGGCAGGAGAAGGTCGACGCCGCGGTGCGCGACCTGGGCGGGGACGGGGCGGCGCGCGGGTATGCGTTCGACGTCCGGGACTTCGACGGCGTCGCCACCGCGCTCGGCAGCTTCGCCGGGACCGTCGGCCCGATCGACGTGCTGGTTTCGGGCGCTGCGGGCAACTTCCCGGCCCTCGCCAGCGGGTTGAGCCCGAACGGGTTCAAGGCGGTGGTCGACATCGATCTGATCGGCACCTTCCACGTGATGAAGGCGGCCTACCCGCACATGCGCCGGCCGGGCGGCAGCCTGATCAACATCTCGGCGCCGCAGGCCTCCGTCGCCATGTCGCACCAGGTCCACGTCTGCGCCGCCAAGGCCGGGGTGGACATGGTGACCCGCTGCCTCGCCGTCGAATGGGGTCCGGAGGGCCTGCGGGTGAACGCGGTGGTGCCCGGGCCGATCGACGGGACCGAGGGCATGGACCGGCTCGCCCCGACGCCCGAGGCACGGGCGAAGGTGATCGCCAGCGTGCCGCTGAGGCGGTTCGGCGACCCGGGCGATGTCGCCGCTGCCTGTCTCTTCCTCGGGTCGGAGGCGGCCCGCTACGTCAACGGGGCGATCCTGCCGGCCGACGGAGGCTGGATCCTGAGCGGCGCGCCGCTCGGCATCCCCTAGTCGCGGGGCCGCCGGAGCGGCTCGCCACGGTGTTCAGGCACGGTCGAGCGCGCGCGAGCGGGGGTGCGTCAACGGAAGCCGCCCGGTGGGGCTTGAGGCGCCCGGAGCCGCGGGTTAAACAAAGGACAAGGACCGGACCGCGTTGCGGATTCGGCCTCCGGGGTTGTCACGGAGATCAACATCATGGCCGATGCCACCGCTCATTCGCACGCCGATCACCAGCCACCGGGGTTCTTCACCCGCTGGTTCATGTCGACGAACCACAAGGACATCGGCATCCTCTACATCGTGACTTCTGCGACGCTCGGTGTCGTGGCGGTCGCCTTCTCGATGATGATGCGGCTCGAGCTGATGCATCCGGGGGTCCAGTACATGCTGGATGCCGGCCAGCCGGACGGCCACATCTACAACGTGCTGGTCACCGGGCACGGCGTTCTGATGATGTTCTTCGTGGTCATCCCGGCGCTGTTCGGGGGGTTCGGCAACTACTTCATGCCACTGATGATCGGCGCGCCGGACATGGCGTTCCCGCGGCTCAACAACCTCAGCTACTGGCTGTTCGTCGCCGGCGCGAGCCTGGCGATCCTGTCGATCCTGGTGCCGGGCGGGGACGGGCTGCACGGCAGCGGGGTGGGATGGGTGCTCTACGCGCCGCTCTCCACCACCGAGAGCGGGATGTCGATGGACTTCGTGATCTTCGCGATTCACCTGTCGGGCGCTTCGTCGATCCTCGGCGCGATCAACATGATCACCACGTTCATGAACATGCGCGCCCCCGGCATGACGCTGCACAAGGTCCCGCTGTTCGCCTGGTCGATCATGGTGACGGCATTCATGATCCTGCTGGCGCTGCCGGTGCTGGCCGGCGCGGTGACGATGCTGCTCACCGACCGCAACTTCGGCACGACTTTCTTCGATCCTTCGGGCGGCGGCGATCCGGTGCTCTATCAGCACATCCTGTGGTTCTTCGGGCATCCGGAGGTCTACATCGTCATCGTGCCCGGCTTCGGCATCATCAGCCACGTGATTTCGACGTTCTCGCGCAAGCCGATCTTCGGCTACCTGCCCATGGTCTACGCGATGATTGCGATCGGCGCGATCGGCTTCGTGGTCTGGGCGCACCATATGTACACCGTGGGCTTGTCGGTCACCCAGCAGAGCTACTTCATGATGGCGACGATGGTGATCGCGGTGCCCACCGGGGTCAAGATCTTCAGCTGGATCGCCACGATGTGGGGCGGCTCGGTCGAGTTCAAGACGCCGATGCTGTTCGCGATCGGTTTCCTGTTCCTGTTCACCATCGGTGGCGTGACCGGCGTCGTGCTGAGCCAGGCGGCGATCGACCGGGTCTATCAGGACACCTATTACGTGGTGGCGCACTTCCACTACGTGATGAGCATCGGGGCGGCGTTCGCGATCTTCGCCGGCTCATATTACTGGATCGGCAAGGTGACTGGCCGACAGTATCCCGAGTGGGCGGGCAAGCTGCACTTCTGGATGATGTTCGTCGGCGTGAACGTGACGTTCTTCCCGCAGCACTTCCTCGGACGGCAGGGGATGCCCCGGCGCTACATGGACTATCCGGAGCAGTTCGCGCTCTGGAACGAGGTGTCCTCCTACGGGGCGTTCCTGTCGGGCCTGAGCTTCCTGTTCTTCTTCTGGATCGTCTGGTACACCCTGCGCTACGGCGAGCGGGTGACGGAACCCGCATACTGGGGACCGCAGCCGGACGCGACGCTGGAGTGGACGCTGTCGAATCCGCCGCCGGCGCACACCTTCGAGACGCTGCCGACTCCGGACATGTGGGACCACCACGCAAGTCACTGACGAACGTGCTTCCGGGGAGATCATGCCGGACGGATCGGGTATCGGAACGGGGGCGGGCGCGGGCGTGCCCGCCCCCGAGCCGTTCCGGCGCGATGGGGAGCCTGTGCTGCGCCTGACGCTGTGGCCGAACCGGTCGATGTCGCCGCCGGTGGCGGGCTGGCTGATCGCGTTGCTCGCCGCGGGGCTTGCCGTGCCGCTGGCCGCGCTTTCCGGAACCAAGGTCGCCTGGGGGATGCTGCCGTTCCTGATCGCGGCGGTGGTGGCGCTCTACTTCGCGTTTCGCCGGAGCTATCAGGACGGGCGGCTGCACGAGGTGCTGCGGCTCTGGCCGGACCTGATCACCGTCGAGCGCTACGAGCCGCGGGGTCGGGTGCTGCGCTGGCACGCCAATCCGTTCTGGGTGCGGCTGCGGCTGAGCGACGACGCGGCGATCGAGAAGTACCTGACGCTGAAAGGCGGGGGACGGGAGATCGAACTCGGGGCGTTCCTGAGCCCCGGCGAGCGGGAAGCCCTCTATCGCGATCTGGGGGCGGCGCTGGGGCGGCTACGGACGGGGGCCGGCGGCGCTTCCTGAGGGCCCCGGGGCACCGGTCGCGCCTGAAGCGGTATGACAGGAACCACGATCTCGCTGTATGCTCCCGCCAAAGCCTCGGAGGCCGCCTGCGGCGCCGGGGTGGAGACGGCAACGAAAGGAAGGACGATGATCCGCTATCTGCCTGCCACCCTGGCGCTGCTCCTCTGCGCGCTGCCCGCGGCGGCCGACGAGTTCACCGACACGGTGGAGAGCGCGCTGAAGGCCTACAACGACGGCGACATCGACGGGGCAAGCGACGACCTCGGCTACGCGACCAAGCTGCTGACGTCGATGAAGGCCGAGAGTCTGGCGGGGCTGCTGCCGGCGGCCCTGCCGGGCTGGACCAGGGATGACGCGGACGCCGCGGAAGGCAGCGGGTTCATGGGGATGCTCGGCGGAGGGACCTCGGCGGCGGCGAGCTACACCAGGGGGGCGGACGAACTGACGATCACGCTGGTTGCCAATTCGCCGATGGTCAGCGGCATGGCGGCGATGTTCGGCGGCATGGCCGCGATCGGCGGCAAGCCGGTGCGGGTGCAGCGCACCGAGTTCAACATGAACGACGAAGACCTGCAGGGCGTGGTCGACGGCAAGGTGATGGTCAGCGTCGGCGGCAACGCCAGCATCGACGACAAGAAGGCCTACCTCGAGGCGATGGACTTCAAGGCGCTCGCGGACTTTTAGTCCGGGCGGGCTCCCGTGTCGGTTTCGGGCGGTGCCGGCCGCTTGATCCATATCAAGGCGGGCGGGCGCCGGCGCGATCACGGTCGTCGTGGATCGACCAGGTCCGGATGCAGGGAAGACTTCCATGAATATTACGCGACGCCACACGTTCGCGCTGGCCGCCGGCGTGCTCGCGGGGGCAATGTCCGGACCGGCGCTGGCCGCCGGCACCGTGGTCCAGGTTTCGCTGTGGGACAAGGGACCGGACTCCATGAGCATGCTGGGCATGGGGCCGGCGATGGGCATGGCGATGGGCGGCCCGGGCCACGGCATGGGCATGGGGTCGGCAACGGGGCGCGGCGGTAAGGGCGCACGAATGGGGCCGATGGGAATAACGGCGACACCGGACAGCGTGCCCGCGGGCGAGGTGACCTTCGAGGTGGTCAACGACTCGAAGGACATCATCCACGAGATGATCGTCTCGCCGGTTGCCGATGTGAACACGCCGCTGCCCTATGACACCGAGATGGAACGGGTCGACGAGGACGCCGCCGGGCACCTCGGAGAAGTGTCCGAGCTCGACCCTGGACAGTCCGGCGCGCTGCGTCTGACGCTCAAGCCGGGGCAGTACATCCTCTTTTGCAACATCCCCGGCCACTATGTGCTCGGGATGTGGACGCTCTTGACGGTAACGGGCTAGTCGACGCCGCCGAGCAGGGCGATCCAGGCGGAGGCGGTGAGGACGGAGAGGGCGGTGGCGAGCAGGATCGCGCTGGCCGCCTGTGCCTGGCCGCGGGAATAGAGGCTGGCGAACACGTAGCTGTTGACGCCCGGCGCCATCGCCGCGGTCAGCACCGCGGCGCGCACGAACTCGAGCGGCAGGTCGAACACGTAGTGGGCGAGCCCGTAGGCGATCGCCGGGTGCACGACCAGCGAGAGAACGGTGATCATCCCGGCCTCGGCCATCGAGGCGCGGATCCTGTAGCGGGTGAAGATGCCGCCGAGCCCGAACAGCGCGGCGGGGAGTGCTGCGCTGGCCATCATGTCGATGGCGCTGCGCACCGGGCCGGGAAGCTCGAGGCCGAGAAGGTTCACCGCGAAGCCGAGGGCGAGGCCGATCATCAGCGCGTTGCGGAACAGCGCGCGGCCGATGGCGCGGGTGGTGTCGACGAAGCTGCGGCGGTCGGCGCGGACGTGCTCCATCATCGTGATGCCGACGAGATAGCAGAACGGCGCGTGGATCGAGACGATCGCGAAGGTCGGGTCGAGGGCAGCCTTGCCGAAGGCGCGCTCCATGATCGGCAGGCCGAGCAGCACCGAGTTGGAGAACAGCGCGCAGAAGCCGATCGCCACCGCCTCGCCGGGGCGGCGGTGGAACAGGCGGCGGGCGCCGAGGACGCCGAGGCCGAAGGCGGTCAGCGCCGCGGCGTAGAACGACACGATCAGCCGGGGGTCGAACACCGCGCCGAGGTCGAGATCGACGAGGGCGCGGAACAGCAGGCAGGGGATGGCGAAGGACTGGGTGAACACCATCAGTCCATCGACCGCGCTCGAGGAAAAGATGCCGGCGCGGGTCGCGGCGTAGCCGCCGCCGATCACCAGGAACACCGGCAGGACGACGAACAGGATCGGGAGGATCACGCGGGCGTCTCGATCTGCAGGCCGTCGTAGGCGGGGATGACGTTGGCGGGAAGTTCGGTGGTCAGCGTGGCGTAGTCGAGGTCGTTGTGCATGTTGGTGAGCACGCCCCGACGCGGGGCGGCGCGGGCGATCCACGCCAGGCTCTGCGCGAGGTGCGTGTGCGTGGGGTGCGGCTTGCGGCGGAGCGCGTCGAGGATCCAGACGTCGAGGCCGGCGAGGTCGGGCCAGACCTCCTCGGGGATCTCGGAGACGTCCGGCAGGTACACGAGATCGTGAATGCGAAAGCCGAGCGCCTCGATGCGGCCGTGCTGGACCCGAAGCGGGCGGAACGGGATCGGGCCGCCGGCGCCGTCGATGGTGAAGGGGCCGTCGAGCGGGTTGAGATCGAGGATCGGCGGATAGAGGCTGCCGACGGGCTGGACGAACACGTAGGCGAAGCGCGACAGCAGCAGCTCGGCGGTCTCGGCGTCGGCCCAGACCGGCAGGCGCGCCCGGCGGTTCTGCACCACGGTGCGCAGGTCGTCGATGCCGTGCAGGTGGTCGGCGTGCGGGTGGGTCCAGGCGACGCCGTCGAGCCGGCCGACCCCGGCGGCGATCAGTTGCGCGCGAAGGTCCGGGCTGGTGTCGATCAGGGCGCGGGTGGTGCCGGCGTCGGTGATGCGCTCGACGAGGGCGGAGCAGCGGCTGCGGCGGTTCTTCGGATTCGACCGGTCGCAGTCGCCCCAGTCGCCGCCGATGCGCGGCACGCCGGCCGAGGAGCCGCAGCCGAGCAGCGTGATCCGCAGGCGCGCGGTCATGCGGGTATGCCGGAGGGGGCGCGACTACCGCCGCGCGGCGGCCTTTGCCGCCACAAGGAGCGCGCGGGTGCGCGCGAGTCTTTTGTCTGGCGCACGCCGGTTGGCGCGCGCTCGACTGCTCTCCAGGTCAGCAAGCCCGTATGAAAGCCGGTCATGCGATGGCCCTGGTGAACAGGCGGTCGAAGTTGGCGGAGGTGAGGGCGGCGAATTCGGCCTCGTCGAGCTCGAGGTGGGCGGCCATGGTGCGGGCGGTGTCGGCGGTATAGGCGGGCTCGTTGCGCTTGCCGCGGTGCGGCTGGGGGGCGAGGTAGGGGCTGTCGGTCTCGACCAGCAGGCGGTCGCGGGGGGCGGCGGCGAAGATGGCGCGCAGGGCTCCGGCGTTGCGGAACGTCGCGATGCCGGAGATCGAGAGGTAGAAGCCGAGCGAAAGTGCGGTTTCCGCCAGCGCGGGGCCCGAGCTGAAGCAGTGCATGACGCAGGTGAAGGGGGCGGCGGCGTGCTCGCCTTCGAGGATGCGGGCGATGTCGGCGTCGGCGGCGCGGGCGTGGACGATGAGGGGCAGGGTGGTCCGGCGGGCGGCCTCGATGTGCAGGCGCAGGCTCTCCTGCTGCACGGCGGCGGTGTCGGCGGTGTAGTGGTAGTCGAGGCCGGTCTCGCCGATGCCGACGAACTTCGGGTGGCGGGCGAGGGTCGTCAGGGCCTCGACGCTCGCCATCGGATCCTCGGCGGCGTGCATCGGGTGGGTGCCGGCGGCCCAGAACACCCCGGGGTGCGCCTCGGCGATCGCCTGGACCTGCGCCGCCTGGCCGAGCCGGGTGCAGATGGTGACCATGCGGGTGACGCCGGCGGCAGTAGCGCGGGCGACGATCGCCGCGGTCTCGCCCTCGAAGTCGGGGAAGTCGAGGTGGCAATGGCTGTCGACGAGGGCGGAAGGGGGCATGGCGTTCGGGGCGTTTCCGTTGGTCAGGCCGCGAGTGCCCGCGCCTCGGCGGCCGCCGCGTCGATCTGCAGCAAGGTATCGAGGATCACCTGCGCGGGGTCAAGGTTGACCGCGCGGGCGTGAGCCGCGCGGCCGGTCAGCTCGGGCACCAGCGTCGCCCAGAGCCGGCCCTGGACGGGCAAGGAGGCCAGCCGGGCGTGGAGCGCGGCCTCGGCCTCGGAGACCGGGGCGACGCCGCCGGTGGCGCCGGCGAGCGCGAGGCGGGTGAGGGCGAGGCGGACCAGCTCGAGGGTGAGCGCGTAGCGCGGCGCGGCGGCGCGGCCGGTCACGGTTCCGGCAAGCGCGATGGCGCGGCGGCGGTCGAGGGGGGCGGTGGCGAGAAGCTCGACGATCTCGGCGTAGCGGGCGAGGCCGTCGCCGGCGATCAGGCCGAAGGCGGTGCCGACCGAGCCGCCGGCGAGCGCGGCCAGGGCCGGCGCGTCGGCGGGGTCGAGGGGGGCGCCGGCGGCGGCGAGGGCACGGGCGAGCGGGTCCGGCGCGAGGGGGCGGCAGCGCAGTTCACGGCAGCGGGAGCGCAGCGTCGGCAGCAGGGCGCCGGGGCGGTGGCAGACCAGAAGCAGGACGGCGCCGGTGGGCGGCTCCTCGAGGACCTTCAGGAGCGCGTTGGCGGCGGCGGTGTTGAGCTCGTCGGCGGCGTCGACGATGGCCACGCGGTGGCCGCCCTCGGCGGCGGAGAGCTGGAAGAAGCTCTTGAGCGCGCGCACCTCGTCGACGGTGATCGCGGTGCGCAGCCGCTCGCCCTTGTCGTCCCAGGGGCGGCGGCAGAGGAAGAGCTGCGGCGAACCCAGCGCGGCGACCTGGCGGAACACCGGGTGATCCGGGGCCATGTCGAGGGTGGGCGCGGTGCCGCCGGCGATCAGCTGGCGGGCGATGCGCCAGGCGAGGGTCGCCTTGCCGACGCCGGCCGGGCCGGTGATCGCCCAGGCGTGGTGCAGGCGGCCGGTCGCGCCCGCCTCGAGGAACGCGGTCTCGGCGGCGGCCTGCCCGAACAGAGCCACGGTTTCGCGCGGGTGCGGGGCGCCGGGGAGACGGTCGGACTCTTCGGGTTCGCTCATGCGATCTCGGCGCGAACGCGGGCCGCGACCGCGTCGGGCGAGCCGTCGGCCCGGATGATGCGGCACCGGGTCGGGAACTCCTCGGCGAGCGCGAGGAAGCCGTCGCGCAGCCGGGTCTGGAACGCGGGCCCGAAGCGCTCGAAGCGATCCTCGGCGCCGCCGCGGGCGCGGCCGCGGGCGAGGCCGGCGTCGGCTGGGAGGTCGAGGATCAGCGTCAGGTCGGGTTCGAGGCCGATCATCAGCGCGTGCAGCGCGTCGACGGTGCCGCGCAGGTCGGCGCGGGCGACGCCCTGGTAGACGCGGGTCGAATCGGCGAAGCGGTCGCAGATCACCGTGGCACCGCGCGCCAGCGCCGGGCGGATGGTGCGCTCGAGGTGGTCGCGGCGCGCGGCGGTGAACAGCAGGATCTCGGTCTCTGCCGACCAGCGGGCGGTGTCGCCTTCGACCAGCAGCCGGCGGATCAGCTCGGCGCCGGGGGCGCCGCCGGGCTCGCGGGTCTCGACCACCTCGGCGCCGCGGGCTCGCAGGGTCGTGGCGAGCGCGCGGACCTGCGTCGACTTGCCGGAGCCGTCGATGCCTTCGAAGCTGATGAAGCGGCCTTCGGCCATGTGCGCGGTGCTCGCCGGGAAGATGAGGTCGGACCGAGGTCAGACCACATGGCGCGGCGTTTGACCAGTGCCGGGAGGGCGGCTCCCCTAGTGGCCGGGCAGGTATTCGAGCGCCTTGTCCCGGGTGAGCCGGGCGGCGGCGTTGATCCGCGTCATCAGGCCGCCGCGCGGCACGTCGCGTTCCGCCACGAGGTCGAAGGACACCGGATCGTGGCCGGGCACCGTCACCTCGAGCGCGCCGAGTTTGTCACCCCTGGCGATCGGCGCCTCGATCGGCGCCTTGTAGATCACCCGCGCCTCGAGGCCGGCGCGCTCCTCGCGCGGGACCAGCATCTGCAGAGCGTCGGGGGCGACCAGCGGCACCTGCGGCGTCTCGCCCAGCCAGACGTCGGCCAGCGCCACCTCGGCGCCGGCGTCGTAGAACTTCACGGTGTCGAAGGCGCCGAACGCCCATTTCACCACCGCCTCGGTCTCGGAGCGGCGCTCCGACATGCTGGAGAGGCCGCCGACCATGAACACCATCCGCTGGCCGTTCTGCACCGCCGAGCCGACGAGGCCGTAGCCCGCGTCGGAGGTGTGGCCGGTCTTCAGCCCGTCCACGCCGAGATCGAGGTTCAGGAGCGGGTTGCGGTTCGGCTGGGTGATGCCGTTCCAGGTGAACTCGGTCTCCTGGAAGTAGTGATAGTACTGGGGGAAGTCGTGGATGACGTGCCGGGCGATGGTGACGAGATCGCGGGCGCTCATCACGTGGCCGTCCTCGGGCCAGCCGGAGGCGTTGCGGAACGACGAGGCGGTCATGCCGAGCTCGTGGGCGCGGCGGGTCATCTGCTCGGCGAACGCGTCCTCGCTTCCCGCGAGTCCTTCAGCGACCACCACGCAGGCGTCGTTGCCCGACTGCACGATGATGCCCTGGATCAGGTCCTCGACCGGCACGGAGGTGCCGGCTTCGGCGAACATGCGCGATCCGCCCATCGCCTGGGCCTTGGCGCTGACGTCGAAGGTGGTTTCCGGCGTGACCCGGCCGTCGCGCAGCGCCTCGAACAGCAGATAAAGCGTCACCAGCTTCGACATCGAGGCCGGCGGGATCGGCTTGTCCGCCTCCTTCTCGTAGAGGATCATGCCGGTGCCGTCGTCGATCACCAGCGCCTCGCGTGCCTTGGTCTCGAAAGCCAGTGTCGGCTGCGGTGCCGCGAGCACGAGACAGAGGCCAGCGATGAGGGGTTTGTAGAGCATGCGCGAACTCCCGGAATGGTCCGCCGCGCGGCGGTCGCTCCCCGATCAATAGGACAAGCGAGTGCCGCTGTCAAAATCTACCTAAGGTTGAACTCGCGAATCAATTTCCGGCTGCCGGCGCAGCACGGCGATACGGACCGGGGTCGGAGCGTCGCCGATGCCGAGCGCCTCGGCGGCCTCGACCGAGAGCCCGATGTCGGGATCGCGCGGGCGGGCGGGGAAGAGCGCCACCTCGACGCTCCTGCGGTTCGTGGCGTTGACGATCACGCCGCGCTCCGCCCGGGGCAGGTCGCGCACCGCCGCCCAGAGGCCGGCTGCGGACCCCTTCCCGGCACGCACCGCCGGTCCTTCACGCGCGAAGATCGCCGGCTCCAGACGGTCTTCGAAGCGCAGGCGCAGCGCGCCGTCCGCGGGGTCGGGCCGGGCTCCGGAGTGGCCACAGGCGGCGAGCCCGGCAGCGAAGGCGAGGATCGCCAGCCGCCCCAGCCTGCCGCTCCGTCGTCGCGCCATTTCACTTCCTTCGTCCGCCACTCCGGTGCGTGCAGGGGGATGTAGCCGCAGGGAAGGCCCGGGGGAAGGGAAACGGATCGGTCCGATCCGGCGCGACAGATCGATCCCGGGCGGACCAGAAGGCTTCCCCGGCGCGCTCAGTAGCGTGCCACCATCTGGTAGCCGCTGGAGAAATAGAGGCGGGTGTTCGTCACCGGCCGGTCCGCGATCCATGTCGTGCGGTCGGCGGTGAAGATCGGCGTTCCCGGCGCCACGACCAGGAATTGGGCGAGCTTCTCGTCGGCCGCAGTCGCCGAGAACCGGATTTCGGCATTGCTGAAGGGCACCTCCCGGACCAGCCATTCGTTCGGGTTGATCGCCGCGAAATCGGCGTTCTCGGCCCCGGGAACCGTCTCCAGGCTGATCCAGCGGTCCTCGAACTGGAACGGCGCGCCATCGGCGTAGTGCATGCACTCGAGGTGGATCACCCGCGTGTCCGGCGGCAGGGCGATGCGCGCCCGCAGCCAGTCCGGCGCCGTCACCACCGTACGGGAGACCAGCGCATAGCGATAGACCGCGCCGGCGGCCTCGATCTCGGCGCGCACCAGCGGGATTTCGAACCGGACCCGCCGCACCGGCGACATCCTGACGCGGGTGCCCGCCTTGCGCCGGCGGTCGATGATGCCCTCGTCGGACAGCTCGCGCATTGCCCGGTTCACCGTGGCGCGCGAGCAGCCGAATTCGGCCGCAAGCTCGATCTCGCCGGGCAGCAGCGCCCCCGGCGCCCACTGGTTGCTGCGGATGCGCGCGAGAACCGCGCTTTTGACGTCGCGGAAGGTGACGCCCCGGGACGCGGGAAGTAAGCTGTCCATAATGGCATTATGACTGGTCATATTGCCGCGAGCCAGTGGAATCGCTGCGGGGAAGGCAGACCATGAAGATCGTTCGGATATCGGAGCTTGCAGAGGTGCGCTGGAAGAACGGCGGCGGCGTAACCCGCGAGATCGCCGGAATCCCGCGACGGCGAACGGCTGGTCTGGCGCCTGAGCATGGCCGATGTCGCCAGCGACGGGCCGTTTTCGGATTTCGCCGGTCTGACGCGCATTCTCACCGTCATCGACGGGACCGGGCTGGAGCTTCTGACCCCTCACGCAACGCTCCGCGCCGACTTCGCCGTGCCGATCCGCTTCGATGGCGGCCTGAGGGCGGTGGCGCGTCTGACGAACGGCGCCGTGCGCGATCTCAACCTGATGTTCGATCCGGAGCGGCTCGAGGGCGATGTTGCGCCGATTTCACGGACCGTGCCACCTGTCCGTGGGCGGCGGCGGTGCGATCACCGCGGTGCATTGCCTGTCGGGCGCGGTGGAGCTGGCGGCTTCCGGCGAGTTGCTCCCTGGTGACACGGCGCTGATCGAGGCGGGTCGGCTGGATCTCGCCCTCGCCGGAGGCGCGTCGGCGTTGCTCGTCACGCTCACTCCGCTGTCTCAGACCGACTCCAGCAGCGCGGCGATGGCGCGGCGGTAGGCCTCCACGATCCGGTCCCGGTCGATGTGACGGCCGCCGCGCACGGCGTGGCGCCCGGCCGACCAGACGATCGGTGACGACGGCGTCGCTGGCCGCGAAGATCAGTCCGTCCAGCAGCTGCTCGCGTCGCAGGGCGCAGAGCGCGGGCGCAGTGCTGTCGATCGCCAGCAGGTCCGCGACCGCGCCGACGCGGATCTCGCCGGCATCCCGGCCGAGCGCCTGCGCGCTGCCCCGGGCGGCACCCCGGTAGAGCGCCTCTCCGACCGAGCCTTCGCCCGCCACCAGAACGTTGCGGGCGAGATCCCGCAGCCGTTGCGAATACTCGAGCATCCGCAGCTCCTCGGTCAGCGAAATCCGCACGTTGGAATCCGATCCGACGCCGAAGCCGCCGCCCGCCGCGAGAAAGTCCGGGCCGTTGAACGCGCCGTCGCCGAGGTTGGCCTCGGTGATCGGGCAGAGGCCGGCGACCGCACCGGATATCGCCATGCGCCGGGTCTCGCTCGCGGTCATGTGGGTGGCGTGGATCAGGCACCAGTCGGCGTCGATGCCGGCGTTGTCGAGCAGCCACTCCACCGGACGGGCGCCGAGCCAGGCCCGGACGTCCTCGACCTCCCGGGGTTGCTCGGCCGCGTGAATGTGCACCGGGCCGCCCTGTCGCGCGGCCAGCACCGCGCCCAGATCGTCCGGCGACGTGGCGCGCAGCGAGTGCGGCGCGATGCCGACGCGGGTATCGGTGGGCATCGCCCCGAGGCCGTCGGTGATGCGCTCGACCAGTCGGGCGAACCGCTCGGGATCGTTGCCGAACCGCAGCTGGCCGTCGGCCAGCGGCAGGCGACCGGCGCCGCCGTAGCTGTAGAGCACCGGCAGGTGGGTGAGGCCGATCCCGGTCGCCTCGGCGGCGGCAAGGATTCGGTGCGACAGTTCCGCGAGGTCGTCGTAGGGCGTGCCGCCCGGCTGGTGGTGGACGTAGTGAAACTCGCCGACCGCCGCGTAGCCCGCCTCCTGCATCTCCATGAAGACGAGAGCCGCGATCGCCTCCAGCTGCTCGGGGGTCAGGCGGGCGACGAAGCGATACATCAGCTCGCGCCAGGTCCAGAAGCTGTCGCGGCCCGCGGCGCGGTACTCCGTCATGCCGGCCATCGCGCGCTGGAACGCGTGACTGTGCAGGTTGCCCGGCGCCGGCAGTAGCGTGTCGGTCCGGACATCCCCCGGCCGCGGCTTTACGGCTGCCTCGATGCTGGTCAGGATGCCGCCTTCGAACGTCAGCCGCACATTGTCGGCCCAGCCATCGTTCAGGAGCGCCTGTCGGGCAAAAATCACGATTCGATCCCGATCTTGAACGGTATTATGTCTAGACATAAGGCCTATACTCTTATACGTGACGAGTCGAACAATATCTGGCGTCGAGGGGGCGGATGAGCACGGCGGACCAGTTGCTGACCGATCTCAGCGCGGCCACCATGGTCGCAGGCGATGGCGCCTACGGAATGATCGAGAACGCGGCCATCGCGATCACCGACGGCCGGATCGCCTGGGTCGGGCCGGCGACCGAGCTGCCGGCGGCGTTCTCCGGCCTTGCGGTCAGGGAACTCGGCGGGCGGCTGGTGACGCCGGCGCTGATCGACTGCCACACCCACGTGATCTTCGGCGGCGACCGGGCGCGCGAGTTCGAGATGCGCCTGCAGGGCGCGAGCTACGAGGAGGTGGCCCGCGCCGGCGGCGGGATCGTGTCGACGGTGACCGCGACTCGGGCCGCGTCCGAGGCGGAGCTGCTGGCGGGGGCGCTGCCAAGGGTCGACGCCATGATCGCCGAGGGGGTGTCGGTGATCGAGATCAAGTCCGGCTACGGGCTGAACATGGAGACCGAGCGCGCCATGCTGCGCGCCGCGCGGGCGATCGCCGGCACCCGTCCGGTGCGGATCGCCACCAGCTTTCTCGGTGCCCACGCCGTTCCGCCGGAGTTTGCCGGTCGCGCTGAAGCCTATATCGACGAGGTCTGCATCCCGACGCTGCGCGCCGCTCACGCCGAGGGACTGGTGGACGCGGTGGACGGCTTCTGCGAAGGCATCGCCTTTTCGCCGGCGCAGATCGCCCGGGTGTTCGACGTGGCGAAGGAACTCGGGCTTCCGGTCAAGCTTCATGCCGAGCAGCTGTCGAACCTCGGCGGGGCGAAGCTCGCGGCCTCCTGTGGCGCGTTGTCGGCGGACCATCTCGAGTATCTCGACGACGAGGGCGTGAGGGCGATGGCGGCGGCGGGCAGCGTGGCGGTGCTCCTGCCGGGTGCCTTCTACACCTTGCGCGAGACCCGGGTGCCGCCGGTCGAGGCCTTTCGCCGGCACGGGGTGCCGATGGCGCTCGCCACCGACTGCAATCCCGGCTCCTCGCCGCTGACATCGCTGCTTCTGAGCATGAACATGGGCTGCACCCTGTTCCGGATGACGCCAGAGGAGGCGCTGGCCGGCGTCACCCGCCACGCCGCGAGAGCGCTGGGCCTGAGCGATTGCGGCACAATCGCGCCGGGCCAGCGCGCCGATCTCGCCATCTGGTCGGTCGATCATCCCGCCGAACTCGCCTACCGCATCGGCTTCAACCCGCTCCACGCCCGCATGATCGGAGGCGCGGCGTGACGACGCTGACCCTGACGCCGGGCGCGGTCACGCTTGCCGATCTCGAGCGGATCTACCGCGAAGAGGCGGATGTGCGCCTCGACGACGCCTGCCGGCCGGCGATGCAGCGCGCGGCGGACCGGATCGCCGCGGCCGCCGCGGGGGAGGCGGCGATCTACGGCGTGAACACCGGCTTCGGCAAGCTCGCCAGCGTCAAGATCGCGGCGCGCGACACCGCGACGCTGCAGCGCAACCTGATCCTGTCGCACTGCTGCGGCGTCGGCGCGCCGATCCCGCGCCGCCACGCCCGGCTGGTGATGGCGCTGAAGCTCTTGAGCCTCGGGCGCGGCGCATCGGGCGTGCGGCTGGAGCTGGTCGATCTGATCCAGGACATGCTGGCGCGCGGCGTCACGCCGATCATTCCGGCCCAGGGCTCGGTCGGCGCGTCGGGCGATCTCGCGCCGCTCGCGCACCTCGCCGCCGTGCTGATGGGCGCGGGCGAGGCGGAGTACCAGGGGCGCGTCGTGCCCGGCGCCGAGGCGCTGGCGGCGGCCGGGCTGACACCTGTCGCGCTCGGCGCCAAGGAGGGTCTGGCGCTGATCAACGGCACGCAGTTCAGCACGGCGTTCGCGCTCGCGGGCCTGTTCGGCGGCTGGCGCGCGGCCCGGACGGCGCTCGTGACGTCGGCGCTGTCGACCGACGCCATCAAGGGTTCGACCGCGCCGCTGCATCCGGAGATCCACGCCTTGCGCGGCCACCGCGGCCAGATCGAGGCCGCCGCCGCGATGCGCGCGCTGCTGGAAGGCTCCGCGATCCGCGAGAGCCACCGCGAGAACGACGTTCGCGTCCAGGACCCCTACTGCATCCGCTGCCAGCCGCAGGTGACCGGTGCCGCGATGGACATGCTGCGCATGGCCGCCGCGACGCTCGAGACCGAGGCCAATGCCGCGACCGACAACCCGCTGGTGCTGACCGAGGCCGACCTGATCGTCTCGGGCGGCAACTTCCACGCCGAGCCGGTCGGCTTCGCCGCCGACATGATCGCGCTGGCCGTGGCGGAGATTGGCGCGATCGCCCAGCGGCGGGTGGCGCTGATCGTCGATCCGGTGCTGAGCTGCGACCTGCCGCCGTTCCTGACCCCGAACCCTGGCCTCAGCTCGGGCTTCATGATCGCGGAAGTGACCACGGCGGCGCTGATGAGCGAGAACAAGCACCTCGCCAACCCCTGCGTCACCGACAGCACGCCGACCAGCGCCAACCAGGAGGACCACGTGAGCATGGCCGCCCACGGCGCCCGCCGCCTCGGGCCGATGGTCGAGAACCTCGAGCGGATCCTCGGGGTCGAGCTCATGTGCGGCGCTCAAGGCATCGGCTACCGCGCCCCGCTCGCCACCAGCGCCCCGCTCGCCCGGGTGATCGACCGGCTGCGGGCCGACGTGCCGCCGCTGGGCGAGGACCGCTACCTCGCCCCGGACCTGGAGCGCGCCGCGACGCTGGTGCGCGACGGCGAGATCACTGCGGCCGCCGGCGTGCCGCTGCCGGAGCTTCAGCCATGACCCCGGTCGAAGTCACCCGCGGCGACGGCCCGGTGGTGCTCGGCCTGCCACACACCGGGACGTGGGTTCCACCCGAGATCGCGGCGCGGCTGAACCCGCGCGGCGCGGGCCTCGACGATACCGACTGGCATGTCCACACGCTCTACGACGGCCTGCTGCCGGGCGCGACCAGCGTGCGGGCGACCTTCCACCGCTACGTGATCGACGCCAACCGCGATCCCGAGGGCGCCAGCCTCTATCCGGGCCGGAACACCACCGGGCTGGTGCCGCTCACCGACTTCGACGGCGCGCCGATCTGGTCGGAGCCGCCGACGCCCGCCGACATCGAGGCGCGGCGGCGGGACTTCCACGCGCCCTATCACGCGGCGCTTGCCGACGAACTCGAGCGGGTGCGCGCCCGCCACGGCGTGGCGATCCTCTACGACTGCCACTCGATCCGCTCGCGGATCCCGTTCCTGTTCGAGGGCACGCTGCCGGCGTTCAATATCGGCACCAACCAAGGCGTGACCTGCGCCGCGGCGGTGGAGGCGGCGACAGTCGCTGTCTGCGCGAAGGCCGATGGTTACACCACGGTCCTCAACGGCAGGTTCAAGGGCGGCTGGACCACCCGCCACTACGGCCGTCCCACCGAGAACATCCACGCGATCCAGATGGAACTGGCGCAATCGACCTATCTCGAGGCGGAGGCCGCGCCCTGGACCTACGACCGCGCCCGCGCCGGTCGGCTCCGCGTCCATCTGCGCGACATCCTCACCACGCTGGCCGATCTGGCCCCGACGCTTGGAGGCGCCTCATGACCGACGTTGCCGACGCCCGCCGCAACACCCGCGACATCTATCCGCCGACCGGCCCGGAAATCACCGCCAAGAGCTGGCTGACCGAAGCGCCGATGCGGATGCTGATGAACAACCTCCACCCGGACGTGGCCGAGAACCCGCACGAGCTGGTGGTCTATGGCGGCATCGGCCGGGCGGCGCGGACCTGGAAGGACTTCGACCTGATCGTCGACAGCCTGAAGCGGCTGGAGGCGGACGAGACGCTGGTCGTCCAGTCCGGCAAGCCGGTGGCGATCGTGCGCACCCACGCCGACGCGCCGCGGGTGCTGATCGCCAACTCGAACCTGGTGCCGCACTGGGCGACGTGGGACCACTTCAACGAACTCGACCGCAAGGGGCTGGCGATGTACGGCCAGATGACGGCGGGCTCGTGGATCTACATCGGCAGCCAGGGCATCGTGCAGGGCACCTTCGAGACCTTCGCCGAGGCCGGGCGCCAGCACTACGGCGGCGACCTGACCGGCCGCTGGATCCTGACCGGCGGCCTCGGCGGCATGGGCGGGGCGCAGCCGCTCGCCGCGGTGATGGCCGGCGCCTCGTGCCTCGCGGTCGAGTGCAACCCCGACAGCATCGATTTCCGCCTGCGCACCCGCTACGTCGACGAGAAGACCGACGACCTCGACGCCGCGCTGGCGATGATCGACCGATGGACCGAGGCCGGCGAGGCGAAGTCGGTGGCGCTGCTCGGCAACGCGGCGGACGTGTTCCCCGAGCTTCACCGCCGCGGCGTGCGCCCCGACATCGTCACCGACCAGACCTCGGCGCACGACCCGATCAACGGCTACCTGCCGCAGGGCTGGACCATCGGGCAGTGGCGCGAGGCGCGCGAACGTGACCCGAAGGCGGTGGAGAAGGCCGCCCGCGCCTCGATGCGCACCCAGGTCGAGGCGATGGTCGCCTTCCACAAGGCAGGCGTCCCGACCGTCGATTACGGCAACAACATCCGCCAGATGGCGCTGGAGGAGGGGCTGGCGGACGCGTTCGACTTCCCGGGCTTCGTGCCCGCCTACATCCGGCCGCTGTTCTGCCGCGGCATCGGGCCGTTCCGCTGGGTGGCGCTGTCGGGCGATCCGGAGGACATCTACCGGACCGACGCGAAGATGAAGCAGCTGTTCCCCGACAACGCCCAACTGCACACCTGGCTCGACATGGCGCGCGAGCGGATCGCCTTCCAGGGTCTGCCGGCGCGGATCTGCTGGATCGGCCTCGGCGACCGGCACCGCGCCGGGCTGGCGTTCAACGAGATGGTCGCCTCGGGCGAGCTGAAGGCGCCGGTGGTGATCGGTCGCGATCACCTCGACTCAGGCTCGGTCGCCAGCCCCAACCGCGAGACCGAGGCGATGAAGGACGGCTCCGACGCGGTCTCCGACTGGCCGCTCCTGAACGCGCTGGTCAACACCGCCTCGGGCGCCACCTGGGTGTCGATCCATCACGGCGGCGGGGTGGGCATGGGCTTCAGCCAGCACGCCGGCGTGGTGATCTGCGCCGACGGCACGCCCGAGGCCGCGAAGCGGCTCGAGCGCGTCCTCTGGAACGACCCCGCCTCGGGCGTATGGCGCCACGCCGATGCGGGCTATGATATCGCGCTCGACTGCGCCCGTGAGCACGGGCTTCGCCTGCCGGCAATTCTCGGCAACTGACCAACATGGAGAACCAGAAGATGAAAACCACCTTGCTGACAGGCGTCGCCGCGGCGCTGATGATCGGTCTCGGCCTTGCCGCGCCCGCGAAGGCGGACCTGCTGTCCGACATCCAGGCCAAGGGCACCATCACCGCCGCGACGGAGATGCATTTCGCCCCGTTCGACCTGCTGGTCGATGGCCAGTACGAGGGCATCGGCCGTGATCTCTTCGACGAGGTGGCGAAGGAACTTGGGGTGAAGGCCGAGTATCTCGATCTGCCGTGGTCGAGCATCCTGCCGGGCCTCGAGGCGGAGAAGTTCGACATCGTCAACGCCCCGGTGACCATCACGCCGGAGCGGGCCGAGCGCTACAGCTTCACCCTGCCGATCGGCAACGCCACGGTGGCGCTGGTCAAGAAGGCCGGCGACGACTCGATCTCCCAGCCCGCCGACATCGCCGGCAAGGCGGTCGGCTCGCAGAAGGGATCGGCCCAGCTCGAGCAGCTCAAGGCGTTCTCGGACACGCTGTCCGAACCGGTGGATGTCCGCGAATACGTGAACATCGACGAGGCGCTGGCCGACCTCGCCGCCGGCCGGATCCAGGCGGTCGCGAACTCGATGCCGCTGATGGGCTATGCCGCCGTGGAGCGTCCGGAGCTGTTCGCACTGGTGATGCCGCCGTTCGGCGACCCGAAGTACTTCGCCTGGGTGGCCCGCAAGGGCGACGAGAGCGCCAGCCTGATCGAGGCGATCAACGCCGCCCTGCTGAAGATGCACGAGGACGGCCGTCTCGACGCGATCAACGAGAAATGGCTCGGCGCCGCGCCCGAGCTGCCGACCAGCATGCCCGCCATGTGATCCCCAGAGGTCCGGTCCGGTGCTTGCGCCGGACCGGACCCGGACCCGAACGCATCAGGGGAGCCTGCGCCGGTGAATTTCTCCTTCGAGGTCATCGTTCACAACCTGCCGTATCTGATCGGCGCCGCGAAGTGGACGATCCTGATCTCGCTCGCGGGCATGGCGATCAGCATCCTGCTCGGCATCCTGGTCTGCGCCGCCCGGATTTCTCCGCAGGCCTGGCTCCGCCGTGCCGCAGGCGTCTACATCAGCTTCTTTCGCGGCGTGCCGCTGCTGGTGCAGCTGCTGATGTTCTTCTACATGCTGCCGCTCATCGGCCTCGACCTGCCGGCCATCGCGGCGGCGATCCTGTCGGTCGGCATGTGCTCGGCCGCCTATACCGCCGAGATCCTGCGCGGCGCGCTGCAAACCATCCCGGTGGGCCAGACCGAGGCGGCGAACGCGCTCGGCATTCCGCCGCTGTCGCTCTGGCGGCGCATCCTGATCCCGCAGGCGCTGCGGCTCGGCATGCCCTCGCTGATCAACGAGCTGATCCTGCTGGTCAAGGTGTCGTCGCTCGCCTCGGTGGTCGGCATCGGCGAGCTGACGCGCGTCGCCCAGAACATCGCCGGCCAGACCTACCGGCACCTCGAGATCTACATCGCCGCCGCCGCGATCTATTTCGTCATCAACTTCGCCATCGCGCTGCTCGGCCGCAAGGTCGAGCGGCGGCTGGAACTGGGCTGAGGCCGGCGCATGGACTTCAAGCTCTTCATCGACCTACGGCCCGGCGCTGCTACGCGGCTTCGGCGTGACGATCCTCTGCTGGATCGTCGGCTCGTTCGGCGGCATCGTCCTCGGATTCGCCATCGCCTGCCTCTACCGCTGGTCCGGCCGCATCGTGCGCCACATCGTGCAGGCCTACGTCGAGATCATCCGCGGCACGCCGTTCATGATCCAGCTGTTCATCCTCTACTACGGCGGCCCCAGCGTCGGGCTGGTGCTGACCCCGATCCAGGCCGGCATCCTCAGCTTCGTGGTCTACGGCAGCCCGTACTTCGCCGAAATCTTCCGTTCCGGCTTCAACGCGATCCCGCGGGGCCAGATCGAGGCCGCGCGCTGCGTCGGTCTCGGCGAGGCGGACATCCTGCGCCGGATCGTGCTGCCGCAGATGCTGGTGCTGATCACGGCACCCCTGACCAACTTCGTCATCATCCTGACCAAGGAGACCGCGATCCTCTCGGTGGTGACCGTGCCGGAGCTGCTGTTCGAGACCCAGACCATGGCGGCCGAGACCTTCAGCTACGTCGAGCCATTCCTGGCGCTGTCGCTGTTCTACTGGCTCTTGGTGACGCTGACCTCGTGGCTGGGCCGCAAGGTCGAGGCGCGCGCCACCCGCCACCTGCGACGCGCCTGATCCAGAGAGGTGTCCATGCCCGAACCCGTTCCCGCCAGCGCCCGCGATCCGATCATCTCGGTGCGCCACATGACCAAACACTACGGCGATTTCCTGGCGCTGAGCGACATCACCCTCGACGTCCACCGCTCCGAAGTTCTCTGCCTGATCGGACCCTCGGGCTCGGGCAAGAGCACGCTGCTGCGCTGCCTGAACTTCCTCGAGCAGTACGACGGCGGCGAGGTGCGGATGGAGGGCCGGCTGATCGGCTGGCGCGACGGCGGGGCCGAACCGCGCCGGCCGATTGCCGCGCCGGCGCTGCGGGAACAGCGGCGCCATATCGGCATGGTGTTCCAGCAGTTCAACCTCTGGCCGCACCTGACCGCGCTGGAGAACGTCGCCGAGGCGCTGCTGCGAGTGCGCCGCCTGCCGAAGGCCGAGGCGCTGGCCCGCGCCCGGGCCGCGCTCGAGAAGGTGAACCTCGGGGACAAGGCCGGCAACCACCCGGCCGGCCTGTCCGGCGGCCAGCAGCAGCGCGTCGCCATCGCCCGCGCGATCGCCATGGAGCCCGACGTGATGCTGTTCGACGAGCCGACCTCCGCGCTCGATCCGGAACTGGTGGGCGAGGTGCTGAACGTGATGAAGGAGATGGCCGCCGAAGGCATGACCATGGTGGTCGTCACCCACGAGATGGGCTTCGCCGCCCACGTCGCCGACCGCGTGGCGTTCCTCGACAAGGGGCGGCTGGTGGCCTGCGTGCCCCCGGCGGAAATCTTCGGCCGCGATCCCGACGATCTGCGGATCCGGTCGTTCCTGCAGACCTACCGCGAACGCAACGTGGTCTGATACCAGCGACCGCGCCACCTGACCCGCGCCGCAAAGCCGAAAACGCCCATACGGAGTCCATATGCGTTCCATACGGAGTCCATACGCAGAAGATCAAGGCATTTCAGCGCCTTGACGCAGGTCGGTCGCCGGGGCCGCTGGTACGACGCTCAGCCGTAGTCGTGCGCCTCGAGCTCCTGCGGATCCGGCAACGCCCCGCTGCCGAGCCCGGGACAGTCCAGCGACCCGATCGCCAGCTCGCCGCCCCGGATCGCGACCCGCACCGTTCCGCCCTCCCGATGATAGAGATCCGGATGCGCCGCCAGGAACCGCGCCTGCTCGTCCTCCGGCGCCGCCGCCATACCATCGACGTAGTGGTGCCCGTTCCGCTCGACATGGGTGCACCCGATCAGCGTCGCCAGCGCCAGATCCTGCTGCACCGCCAGCCCCGCCTGCGTCGTCAGATCCTCCGCCGACATGAAATAGCGCCCGCCGCCGGCCTCGGCATTCCATTTCGCGCACCGCGCCCGGTTGAGAATTGACTTGTAGAAACCCTTGCAGGACTTTGAAGACACACCGGTATACCCCAGCGCCCGCGCCTCGAGAAACGCGCCCATCGTCCCGTCCGACTCGTCGATCTCGACCGCCTTCAACGCCGCCAGCCGACCGATGTCGCGCTCGAGCGCCGTCGCCCTCGAGATCGGCTGCTCGATGAAAATCACCGCCTCGCGCAGCCTCGCCAGCGCCGGCGTGGCACGGACCGCCTCCCACAGCGCCAGCGCGCCATCCACGTCCGCATACTGCTCGTTGCCGTCCAGCGTCGCCCGATAGCCCGGCACCGCACCGAGCACCGCGGCGATCCGGCTCAACCGCGCGATATCGGCCTCGATGTCCCCGCTGACCTTCAGCTTGAAGTGGGTCACGCCATAGGTCCGGATCACTTCCTTTAGGGTCTCGGGCAGCCCGTCGCCGACACGCTCGGCTCCGGTCAGATCTTCGTCCGTGATCGGATCGACCAGCCCGACCGTATGCCGGACATGGATCCGCCGCGCTGGCCGCAAGTCCGACAGAAAGCCGTCGAAATCGAACCCGGCCAGATCGGGGGTGCGGCCCGCATCCAGCCCGAACAGGTTGCTCCTTGCGCCCGCGAAGACACTCATCCCCTCGATCCGCAGCAGCGCATCCAGCACCGCCCGATCGATCAGCGCCGGCCCGAAGCTCGCCACCAGCGGCGGGAGCCCCTCAGCCGCCGCCGCAGCGCCGAACTCTCCGGCGGCCGCGACGTGCAGCCCGAACGCCGTCGCCATCCCCGGCTGCGCCCGATACGCCTCTGTCGCCAGCGCCAGTGCCCGCCGCAGCTGATCGAAGTTCTCGGCGTTGCTCAGGGCCGGCGACTTGTCGAACCACTTCGGCGCCAGCATCTCCGCCGCCCAGCCGTCGCCTTCGCGCCCGTCGCCGAGCGTTACCCGCGCCCGCACGAAGACCTGCGGCGCCTCGGTCAGCGTGACCACTCCGAACCGGAACGGCATCCGGAAGCCCACCGGCCGCTCGAAGAACGCCACCTCTTCCAGCCGCAATTCCGGTCGCTCGCTCACCCCAGCCCCTCCAGCACGCCGCGCAGATACCCCGCCGCGCGCGCCGCGCAGGCCGGTCCGTCGGGGCGATAGTCGAACGGTTCCGCCGCCACCCAGCCGTCATAGCCGTGCCGCCGCAGCCCGGCGAGAAACGGCGTCAGCCGCAGATCGCCTTCGCCCGGCCCCCGCCGGTTCGGATCGTTCACCTGCACGTGGCCGATCAGCCCGCTCCCCCACCATTCGTCGAGCACCGCCGCCGGATCGCCGCCGTCCCGCGCCGTCGCCGAGGTGTCGATCATCGTCGCGCAGGCCCGGACTGCCGACCTCGCGCACGATCGCGGCGGCTTCCGCTACGGTGTTGATGAAATTGGTTTCCCGCCGGGACAACGGCTCGATGCAATAGACCACGCCCGCGGCTTCCGCCGCCTCCGCCGCCGCGGCGAAGCAGGCGACCGCCCGGCCGCGCGCCCCGCCGTCCTCGCCTTCGGGCAGTGCCCGTTGCGCCGGCGAGCCGTGCACCAGGTAGGCCGCGCCCAGCTCGGCCGCCAGTCCCACCAGCCCGCGCATCACCTCGACCGTGCGTGCCCGCATCGCATCGTCGGGGTCGGTGATCGACAGTCCCTCCGGCGTCACCAGCAGCCAGTGCAGCCCCGAAGCCACCACCCCTGCATCGGCGAGCGCCGCGCGAACCTCCCTGACCGCTGCCGCGTCCAACCGGTGCGGCTCCGCCGACAGGGTGAAGGGGGCGATCTCCAGTCCGTCATAGCCCACTTCCGCCGCGAACGCGCATTGTTCGCGGAACGGCAGGTCGCGGATCACCTCGTTGCAGAGCGCAAGCCTCATGCGTTCGTGCCCCCTCGCCTGATACGCCTTCCGGTCGATCCCCTCGGCTTTGCGATGGCCCGGACCGGATTGGCGAGGCTCCAGTGGAGCCTCGCCCGGTCCGTCGCCCGGAGCCCATGGCGGAGGGCGAGGAGGGTGCGGCCTTGACCGTCGTTCTCCAATCGGTCCGCGCCTGCCCGGGCTGGCGCGGAATCGCGCCTGCCCCCCGCAGGGCAGGCGCGGACCGATTTGTCGACGGCCAAATCGGTCGGGATGGCGGAAAGGTGCCGCCTCATTGCGATTCGGAGAAATCAAACGGAAGCCGCCCGAGAGCGCCGGCGCACCATATCATTGCAACCACCTCTCCAGATTGTCCGCCACGAAGCGGTCGTCGGTCAGGTGCGGGTAGCTCGCGATCACCCGGTCGATCTCCGCCGCCTGTCCCGGCCCGAGGCCCTCGTCCGGGTCGAGCAGCACCATGTTCGCGAGCAGCCCTTGCCGCCGCAAAACCTCGTGACACCCGGCGATGCAGCCGGCGAAGCCGTTGCCCACATCGAACAGCGCCCCGTTCGCATCCGTCAGATCGCCGTCGAGCGCCAGCAGTTCGGGCGGCACCACGTCCCGCACGGCCTGCGCCCGCGCCAGCAGCTCGACAGCGGTACGCGTCCACACCGACCACTGTCCGAGCAGCCCGCCACGGATCCGCAGTTCGACCACCTCTCCGTCGCGCACCACCCGGTGCGGGGTGAGCAGGTCGAGCAGGATGTGATCGTCGTTGCCGGTATAGAGGGTCACTCGGTCCTCGGCCCGCGCCGCGGCCACGCCACGGATCACGTCGCGGGTTCGGTAGCGGTCGAACGGCGCCGTCTTGATCGCCAAGACGTTGTCGATCGCGGCGAACCGCGCCCAGAACCCGGACGACAGCGCGCGTCCGCCCACCGCCGTCTGCAGGTAGAACCCGATCAGCGGCATCTCCGCCGCCACCGCCTCGCAATGCGCGATCAGATCGTCCTCGCCCGCAGCACCCATTGCCGCGAGCGACAGAAGGCCCGCGTGGTATCCGAGATCGCGCGCGACAGCCTGCCTCCTCGCGAGCCTGATCGGTGCGGCCGCACAGCCCTGCGATCATCACCATCGGCGCGGGCGACAATGCCGCCACCGTCTCGGCGGCGCAGCGCAGCACCGGCTCGTAGAGCCCGGCCTCGCGGATGGCGAACTGCGTGGTATGGACCCCTACCGCCAGGCCGCCGGCTCCTGCGTCGATGTAGTAACGGCTCAGGGCCTTCTGTCGCCGCAGATCCAGCCGGCGATCCGCGGTCAGCGCCAGCGGATGCGCCGGGATCGCGCAGCCGGTCCGCAGCCGGTCCAGCACCTCGGCCGGGATGTCGCTGCGATGCCTGATACCCTCCGCCACGTCGTCAGCCGATCGGAGTTGTAACCATCGGGTTACAATTGCCCAAATCACCAGCCGGGTCAATCGGCCGACAACCCGGGGATTGCGCCGGTTCGATTTTGTCGGAGGTTTCCATGTCGTTAAAACACCCCTCCCACCTTGTAGATTATCAATGGCTTATCAATTGTCCGCACGCGGACAGACGCCGGAGCCCGGATCAGAACCTGCCGTCGCGCACCTGAAAACCGGTCGGCTTGCCGAGTGTCGGCATGCCGCGGGCGATCCAGTCCGCCTGCCAGTCGATCAGCCGTTCCAGCGGCACCACCGGCGGGCCGAACAGCGCCCGGGCGGCGCTGGCGTCGTTCAGCCAGCCCGTCCCGGCCTCCTCGCCGGCGATCCGCGCCTCGACGCCGAAGCGGGTGGCGAAGCTCTCGGCCAGCGCCCGGATCGACACGGTCTCGGGGCCGGTGACGTTGAGGGCGGAGGTCGGCGAGGTGACATGCGCCAGCGCCCGCAGGATCTGCGCGTTCGCGTCCCCCTGCCAGATGACGTTGGCATGGCCCATCGCGAGGTCGACCGGCGCCCCGGCGTGGACGAGCGAGCCGACGTCGTGCAGCACACCGTATCGCATGTCGATCGCATAGTTCAGCCGGATCAGCCGTCCCGACGTTCCGTGCGTCTGCGAGCCGTATTCGAACATCCGTTCGCGGGCGAGGCACGACCAGGCATATTCGCCTGGCGGCGGCCCCGGCGGGACGTCTTCGGTCGCGCCGCCCTCGCTCACCCTGACGAACGGATAGACGCACCCGGTCGACAGCGCGACGATGCGCGCCTCCGAAAACCGCGCCGCGACCCGCGCCGGGACCAGCGCGTTCATCGCCCAGGTGAGCGGGGCGTTGCCGCTGGCGCCGAACTTGAAGCCCGCCATGTAGATGACGTTCGCGAAATCCGGCAACGCCGCCACCGCCGCCGGATCGAGCAGGTCGCAGGCCATCGTCTCGACCCCGTGACCCTCGAGTGTCTCCCGCAGGCCCGCGGAGGAGAATCGCGCCACGGCCATCACCCGCTTGCCGGGCGCCGCCCGTTTCGCCAGCCGGCAGAGCGTCGGGCCCATCTTGCCGCCAGCCCCGAGAACCAGGATGTCGCCGTCGATGCCCGCTAGATCGCTGGCGAGCGCCGCGGTCGGGCGGGTCATCAACTCCTCGAGCGCCACCTCGTCGGCAATGCGATCCGGCAGATCGGCGGCATCGAGCAGTGCTGTCTCGTCCATTCGAGTCTCGCTTGTCTTGCGTCGGTGCGGGGATCGTAGGGCACGGTGACTTCCGAGCAAGTCACCTCGTTCGGGTCCGGAGGCCCGGCGGGGTTGATTTCGGCCGGGGGAACACCTCCATATGCCGCATGGGAGGAACCGTCATGGCAACCAGATCGCTGCCACAGACCATCGACGCGGCGCAGGCTTTGCTGGCGGACGCCGGCTACGTGTCCGGGCGCGGGCTCTCGACGGTGGTGTTCCTCGCGCTGAAGCTCGGGCGGCCGCTGTTTCTCGAAGGCGAGGCCGGGGTCGGCAAGACCGAGATCGCCAAGGCGCTTGCCCAGGCGCTCGGGCGGCGGCTGATCCGGTTGCAGTGCTATGAGGGGCTGGACGCGACCAGTGCTGTCTACGAGTGGAACTTTCCCGCGCAGATGGTGGCGATCCGCACCGCCGAGGCGGAAGGATCGGCGGACCGGCAGGCGCTGACCGAGGAGCTGTTCTCGGAGCGGTTCCTGATCCGGCGGCCGCTGCTCGAGGCGATGCAGCCGCAGGACGGCGGCGCGCCGGTGCTGCTGATCGACGAGCTCGACCGCACCGACGAGCCGTTCGAGGCGTTCCTGCTCGAGGCGCTGTCGGATTTCCAGGTGACGATCCCCGAACTCGGTACCGTTCGCGCCGAGGCGCCGCCGATCGTGATCCTGACTTCGAACCGGACGCGCGAGGTGCATGACGCGCTGAAGCGGCGGTGTCTCTATCACTGGGTGGACTATCCGGACTTCGAGCGGGAGCTGGCGATCCTGAAAACCCGCGCGCCGGAGGCGACCGAGGCGCTGAGCCGGGAGGTGGTCGCCTTCGTGCAGCGGCTGCGCGAGGAGGATTCTGTTCAAGAAGCCCGGGGTCGCGGAGACCATCGACTGGGCGAAGTGCCTGGTGGCGCTCGACGCGATGCAGCTCGAGCCCGCAGGTGATCGCCGACACGCTCGGGGCGCTCCTGAAGTATCAGGACGACATCGGGCGGCTGCAGGGGTCCGAGGCCAAGCGCATCCTCGACGAGGCGCGGGCGGCGCTGGGGCCGGTCTGATGGCGCGATACGCCGATCTGGCGATCCCCGAGGACGGCAAACTTGTCGCCAACATCGCGCATTTCGCCCGCGCGCTGCGGAAGTCCGGGGTGCCGGTCGGGACCGGGCGGGTGGTCGACGCGATCCGCGCGGTGGAGGCGGTGGGGTTCTCCGACAAGCGGGACTTCTATTTCACGCTGCAGGCCTGCTTCGTCAGCCGGCCGGAGCACCGGGCGGTGTTCGCGCAGGTGTTCCGGCTCTACTGGCGCGATCCGCAGTTCATCGAGCACATGATGGGGCTGATGACCCCGCTGGTGCGCGGGCTGAACGCGACGCCGGAGCCGACGCCGGCCGAGCGGCGGGCGGCAGAGGCGCTGACCGACGGGGCCGAAGCGCCACCGCCTCCGGAGCGGGAGGACGGCGAGGAGATCGAGGTCGATGCGACGCTGACCTTCTCGGCGGCCGAGAAGCTGAAGCGGATGGACTTCGAGCAGATGTCTTCGGCGGAAGCCGCGGAGGCGCGGCGGGCGATCGCGCGGCTGGAACTGCCGGTGAAGCCGCTGGCGAGCCGGCGGACGCGTGTCGATCCGCGCGGGCGGGTGGCCGACTGGCGCGGCACCATGCGGGCGTCGATGCGGGCCGGGGGCGACGTGCAGGCCTTGAGCTTCCGGGCGCGGCGGACCCGGTGGCCGAACCTGGTGGCGCTCTGCGACATCTCCGGATCGATGTCGTCGTATTCGCGGATGCTGCTGCATTTCCTGCATGCGGCGGCGAACGCCAAGGGGGCGGGGTGGTCGCGGGTGCTACGCCTTCACCTTCGGGACGCGGCTGACCAACATCACCCGGCACCTCGCGACCCGCGACGTGGACGCAGCACTGGTGGCGGCCGGCCGCGAGGCGCAGGACTGGGAGGGCGGCACCCGGATCGGCGCCTGCCTGCACGCGTTCAACCGCGACTGGTCGCGGCGGGTACTGGGGCAGGGAGCGGTGGTGCTGATGATCACCGACGGGCTCGATCGCGACGATCCGGACCGGCTGGCCTACGAGATGGAGCGGCTGCAGCTGTCGGCGCGGCGGCTGATCTGGCTGAACCCGCTGTTGCGTTGGGACGGCTTCGCGCCGCGCGCGCGGGGGGTGAGGGCGATGCTGCCGCATGTGGACAGCTTCCGGACCTGTCACAGCCTCGCATCGCTCGAGGATCTGGTGGCGGCGCTGTCGAGGCCGGAGGACGCCGGCGAGAAGGGCCGGCTGATGCGGCTGCTCGCCGCGGCCTGAGCGGGCGTGTCGTGGCCGGAACGAGAAACGGCGCTGCCGGGCGCGCGCGGGGCCGGCTGCTTGCGCAAAACCTCGGCGACCGAAACTTGGTTGCCCGATAGGAGCACGATGACCGACTACATCCTCACTCTGCGCTGCGCCAACCGCCCCGGCATCGTCGCCGCGGTGGCGACCCGGTTGGCCCGCAGCGGCGGCGACATCACCGAGGCGCAGCAGTTCGACGACGCGCTGACGGGACAGTTCTTCATGCGGGTCGGCTTCGCGATGGAGACGCCGAAGGCCGAATTCGAGGACGGGTTCGCCGAGGAGGTCGAGCGGCTCGGACTCACGTGGACGTTGAAGCGCGCCGATCGGCCGAGACGGGTGCTGTTCCTCGTCTCGAAGTTCGACCATTGCCTGGTCGACCTGCTCTACCGGCGGCGGATCGGGGAGTTGCCGATGGACGTGGTCGGCATCGTCTCGAACCATCCGCGCGGCGAGCTGGCGCAATCGCGGGACCGGGATCTGCCGTATCACCATCTGCCGATCACCCGGGAGACCAAGGCGGCCCAGGAGGTGCAGATCCGGAAGATCATCGAGGCGACGGACGCCGAACTGGTGGTGCTGGCGCGCTACATGCAGGTGCTGTCGGACGAGTTCTCGGCCTGGCTGTCGGGGCGGTGCATCAACATCCACCACAGCTTCCTGCCCGGCTTCAAGGGCGCGAAGCCATACCATCAGGCGCACGAACGCGGGGTCAAGGTGATCGGCGCGACGGCGCACTATGTGACGGGTGATCTCGACGAGGGGCCGATCATCAGCCAGGACGTGGAGAACGTCACCCACGCCGACACCCCGGACGATCTGGTGCGCAAGGGACGCGACATCGAACGACGGGTGCTGGCGCGCGCCGTGGCCTGGCACCTGCAGGACCGGGTGCTGCTGAACGGCCACAAGACGGTGGTGTTCGGCAAGTAGCCGACCGCGGGTGCTCGGGCTATCGCGATCGGCGAGACGCCCGACCGACCTGCGCCCGCCTACTCCGGCAGGCGAAGCAGGGTGTTGCCGCCGCGGCCGCGCAGCTGGACGGAGTCGGCGCCGACGGCGGCGACCTGGATGCCCTGGACGCTGTCCCCGGCCCGGACCCGCTCGACGGAGCCGTTCGGCAGCATGATCAGGGCGTGACGGCCGTCCGCGCCTCCGAACACCCCGATCAGCGAGACACTGCCGCTGGAGATTCCGCCGCGCGACGTCGAGGCTCGCGTCGCGGTTCTGGCGGGCGCCGCCGTCCGTACCACCGCGGGTTTGGGCGCGCTTCGGCTCACGACCTTCTGGCGAACGGGCTGTGGTGCCGGCTTGGCTGGCACCACGGCCACGGCGGGGTGGATCACGGCCGGAGCAGCGGCCCTGGCCGGACGGACCGCGACGGGCTTCGGCGGCGGGGCGGGGCGGGCGGCGACGGTCGCTGCGGGACGGAGCCCGGCCGGCCGCGCGAGGGGCGCCGGCGGCGCTGCGGCGCCCGGGATCGCGGCGTCGGCCGCAGCCAGCGAGGCGACGACGACGCCGGGTCGGTGGCGGGGCCGCTCTGGGACAGCGATGTCCGGGCCGGCGGTGTCGCGGATGTGAACCGGTGCGGCGACGGGCACCGGTGCGGCGACGGCGGCTGTGGGCTTCGCCGGACGCTGCATCGGGCGGATGTCGGTCGAGGTGGCCTGGGTTGCGGGAACGGGTGCGACCGCCGCCGTCGGACGATGGAGCGGGTTCGCGATGGTCGCGTCGATCATCCGGACCCGGGCCGTGGTCAGTTCCGCCAGCCGCAGATCGGGCGCCGCGGCGCCGCGCGGAGCGGCGGCGCTCCACGGGACGTTGCGGGTCGAGGCGGTCACCATCGGCGGACCGGCGACCGCGGCCGGCACCAGCTCGGCCGGACGGGCGAGCGGCCGTTCGGACGTGGCGAGGCGCAGCGGCGGCGCTGCGCGGGGACGCAAGGCGACGGGCTGCGGCAGCGCCTCGGGCAAGGTCTCGGGAAGCGACGCGGGGAGGAGCGCGACCGGATCCGGCTTCACGGGAAGCGGCACGCGTTCGGGGGGATGCGCCAGCAACAGCGCGGCAATGGCCGCGGCCACCCCGGCGGTCAATGTCGCGGCCGGCCAGACGCGCGCAGAAGTTGCTGCGGCCAGCGCCGGGTAGCCAAACAGGAGCCGGGACTCCGGCCTTCGGAAGGTGTTACTGCTCATGCCTGCCCCGATCTTGTGTCGAGTGTATTGCCTGTCACGACAGCATAGCGGAGTTCGCCGCACCGATCCAGCGCGTTGGTGGCTCGAAACGCAACTTTTGGTTGCCGAGGGCCTCGGAGCGTCGCAGATTTAGCGTGGCGGCCCCGGGATCGGGGCGTGAGGAGGATGCCAATGCTACGCCCAATGTTCATCGCGATGCTGGTCGCGGGCCACGTCTGCGCGACATCGCTTGCGGCCGAGGAGACGCCGCGGCAAATCACCGTACGGGGATCGGCAGAGATCGAGGCGGTGCCCGACCTCGCGACGGTCACGGCGGGGGTCGAGACACAGGAGGCGAGTGCAGGGGCCGCGCTCGGGGCGAATTCGCAGGCGATGGCGGCGGTGTTCGATGCCCTGGAGTCTGCGGGCATCGAGCGGCGCGACATGCAGACCAGCCAGTTCAACCTGAGCCCGGTCTACGCGTCCGATGAGAACCGTTCGGGGGAGCCGCCGCGCGTGGTGGCCTATCAGGCGGCGAACATGGTGACGGTGCGGGTGCGCGACGTGGGGGCGCTCGGGCAGGTGATCGACGCGCTGGCGGGCGCGGGGGCGAACCGGCTCTATGGGGTCGCCTTCGAGGTGGCGAAGCCGCGGGAGGCGCTCGACGAGGCGCGGCGTCAGGCGGTGGCGGACGCGCGGGCGAAGGCGGAGCTGTTCGCCGGGGCGGCGGGGGTGAAGCTCGGACCGGTGATCAGCCTCAGCGAAGGCGGCGGCGGCGGGCCGATGCCGTATCGCGCGAAGGCCGACATGGCGATGCAGGCGCCACCGGTGGCCGAGGGCACGGTGACCCTCGGCGCCGACGTGGAGGTGGTCTACGGGCTCGAGTAGCTCAGGCGGTGGCCTGGGTCATCGCCTGATCGAGATCGCGGATCAGGTCGTCGGGGTCCTCGATGCCGATCGAGAGGCGGACGACGTTGGGGATGGCGCCCGAGGCCTGCTGCTGCTCGGGTGTGAGCTGGCGGTGGGTGGTCGAGGCTGCGTGAATGATCAGCGAGCGGGCATCGCCGAGGTTGGCGACGTGGCTGAACAGTTCGACCGAATTCACCAGCTTTATGCAGGCATCGTAGCCGGCCTTGAGCGCGAAGGTGAAGAGGGCGCCGGCGCCCTTGGGATAAAGGCGGCGGGCGCGCTCGTTCCAGGGCGAGGAGGCGAGGCCGGCGTAGGTGACGTAGTCGACGCGCGGGTCCTTCTCGAGCCAGGCCGCGACCTTCTCGGCGTTCTCGACGTGCCTTGCCATGCGCAGGCTGAGGGTCTCGGTGCCGAGCAGCGTGAGGAAGGCGTTCTGTGGCGCCATGGTCATGCCGAGGTCGCGCAGGCCGATGGCGATCGAGTGGAAGGTGTAGGCCATCGGGCCGAAGGTCTCGTGGAACTTCAGGCCGTGGTAGGCTTCTTCCGGTTCGGTGAGGCTCGGGAACTTGTCCGAGGCGGACCAGTCGAACTTGCCGGAGTCGATGATCGCGCCGCCGACGACGGTGCCGTTGCCGGTGAGATACTTGGTGGTGGAGTGGACCACAAGGTCGGCACCCATCTCGATCGGCCGGCAGAGGTAGGGTGTCGCGGAGGTGTTGTCGACGATCAGCGGCACGCCGAGGCGCTTGGCGACCTCGGCGAGCGCGGGGATGTCGGTGACGTAGCCGCCGGGGTTGGCGATCGACTCGCAGAAGATCGCGCGGGTGTGGTCGTCGGCGAGATCCTCGAGCGCGGTCAGGTCGTCGGTGTCGACGAACTCGGCCGACCAGCCGAACCGGCGGATGGTGTGGGTGAACTGGGTGAAGGTGCCGCCGTAGAGCCGGTTGGAGGCGATGATGTTGTCGCCGGGCCGCATCAGCGGGAACAGCGCCATGATCTGGGCGGCGTGGCCGGAGGAGGTGCAGACAGCACCCACCCCGCCCTCGAGGGCGGCGAGGCGCTCGGCCAGCGTCATCACCGTGGGATTGGTCAGGCGGGAGTAGATGTAGCCGACTTCCTGGAGGTTGAAGAGGGCTGCGGCGTGGTCGGCGTCGCGGAACACGTAGGCGGTGTTCTGGTAGATCGGGGTCTGGCGGGCGCCGGTCGCCGGGTCGGGCCGGGCGCCGGCGTGGATCTGGAGCGTGTCGAATCCGTAGGGCGTGTCGGCCATGGTGTTTCCCCTCTCGCGTCTGGCTTTGCGGCGAGGCTATGCGAGCGGCCGGATTGTGGCAACTGCTGCGGTCGACGTGGTGCGTCGAGATGGTTTCACGTGCGATATGGTAGCAAGCTATTGTTATCAAATGTATTTCAAGAATATAGTTGACTCGGGCAACATTTCCGCGTGAGTACGGCGGGTAGGCGCGGCAGGTATCGGGAGCGACGGATGGAACCGGCGGAGGCGATGGTCGAGGAGGTGCGGGCGTTCGGCCGGTTTTTCATGGCGCGACTCGGCCCGCTCGCGGAGGCGCACCCCGCGGGGCCGCATACGCCGACGGAACTGCGGATTCTCGATGAACTGGCGCATCGCCACGAACTGGCGGCGGCGGATCTGGGGCGGACGCTGCGGCTCGACGCCGGGTATCTGAGCCGGATCCTGCGGGGGTTGGAGGTCGACGGGCTGGTGGCGCGCTGGCCCTCGGAGGCGGACGGCCGGGTGAACCTCGTCGGCCTGACGCCGAAGGGGCGCGCGGCGCTGGGACCGCTGGAGCAGGCGGCGCGGGCGCGGATCGAACGGATGCTGGATCCGCTGCCGCCCGAGGCACGGGAGCGGGTTGTGGCGGCGATGCGGCAGATCCGGAGCGCGTTCGAGGTGACCGAAGGCGCGGCGTGAACGGAGACGGGCCTTGATGGAGGCGTGAATGGTCTTGAACGTGCGTCGGGCAGCAGAGGGTGACGCCGCCGATGCCGTTGATCTGCTGCGGCGGTCCATTTCGGAACTATGCAGCCAGGATCATGGGGACGATCCGAAGAAAATAGCCGAATGGCTTGAGAACAAGAGGGCCGAGACGTGGCAGCTCTGGGTAAACCAGGCGAGCTATTACGTGTATGTAGCTGAAAGATATGGTTTTGTTTGCGGGGTAGGAATGGTAAGATCGGATGGCGAGATTTTGCTGAACTACGTCCATCCCGAGGCCCGGTTCTGTGGGGTCAGCACGATCCTGCTCGCCACAATGGAAGCTGAGGCGCTGAGCCGCGGCGTTGATCGCTGCTTTCTCGAGAGCACTCAAACCGCGAAGGATTTTTACCTTGCCCGCGGGTACCTTCCCATCTGTGGTGGAGGAGGCCGATACCGCCTCGCAAAGACGCTTTCGAGCGGCGCCTCCCGATAGCGTCCCGGTGGGCTCGAAGCCGCCACACTTGATGACGATCCGCCTGCGACACTTCATCACGCGCTCCGGCCGACGAAACCGGGGCGACGCTGTCGCGTCGCTTGTTCCGGTTCGAGACGCATCGAACGGGATCCCGCTTCGTTTGGGGGCGAGCCGAATTTCTGTCATCAGACGGTTCGGGCACTAGAACCTCTCCGTGGCGAGCGGGCGTCCCGTTTCGTGCGGGCGCGATTTCATCCGGCTGGAGGCAGGCAGTGACCGACGCGAGCGATGAGGCCGGGACCGCGCCTGCTGAGGCCGAGAGCGACGGGCAGGACGCCGACCGGAAGACCGGGAGCGGTTCCAAGGAACCCCGCAAGCCGCTGCTGCGGCGGCCGGTGTTCTGGGTCGTGCTGGTCCTGGTGCTGCTCGGGATCTGCGCCGCCGGGCTCTACTGGTGGTTCCGCGTCCGGCCGTTCGCGACGACCGACGATGCGTTCATCGGCGCGGACATCGTCTATGTCGCGCCGCAGGTGGCGGGCACCGTGGCCGAGGCGCCGGTCGAGGCCAATGCGCACGTGGAGGCCGGGCGGCTTCTGGTGCGCATCGACCCGAACACCGTGCAGGCGAAGCTCGACGCCCGGCAGGCCGCACTCGACCAGGCCCAGGCGCAGGCGGCGGCCGCCGAGGTGGGGGTGCAGCGGGCGGAGGACCAGATCGCCGAGGCGGAATCGAAGCTGCGCGCGTTGGAGGCCGAGGCGCGCAACGCGCAGGACACGCTGCGGCGCGACCAGGACCTGTTCGACCGCGATGCGCGCGCGATCCCGGAGAAGACCGTGGTGAACGCCCGCAACGCGGCCAGCGCCGCCGAGGCCCAGGCGGAGGCGGCCGCCCGCGCCGTCAACACCGCGAAGACCGCGAAGAAGGCGGCGGAGGCCGAGGTGACCTCGGCGCAGGCGGCGGTCGAGGCGGCGCGGGCGGCGGTCGCCAGCGCCCGGATCGATCTCGGCCATACCGAGGTCGTGGCGCCGGTGGCGGGCCAGATCGTCCAGAAGACCGTCAACACCGGGTCCTACGTCACCGTCGGGACGGCGATGATGGCGCTGGTGCCGGACGACCTCTACGTCACCGCGAACTTCAAGGAGACGCAGCTGGCGGAGATCCGGATCGGCCAGCCGGTCGATATCGAGGTGGACGCGTTTCCCGACGCCAGCTTCCACGGCAAGGTGGTGTCGATCCAGAACGGCGCGGGCCAGGCGTTCCAGCTGCTGCCGCCGCAGAACGCCACCGGCAACTACGTCAAGGTGGTTCAGCGGGTGCCGGTGCGGATCTCGATCGATGGCGCGGATCTGGCGAAGTATCCGCTGGGGCCGGGCATGTCGGTGGTCCCGAGCATCCGGATCCGGTAGCGATGGCCGGGGAGGGCGAAGGCCGGGGCTGGGACCCGAGCCGGTCGGCGGCGGGCGGGCGCAGTCCGTGGCTGATGACCGCGGTGGTGTCGATCGCGACCTTCATGGAGATCCTCGACGTCTCGATCGCCAACGTATCGCTGCCCAACATCGCCGGTAACCTCGGGGTCTCGGGCGAGCAGGCGACCTGGATCGTCACCTCCTATCTGGTGGCCAACGCGATCATCATTCCGGTCAGCGGGTTCCTGTCGCGGGCGATCGGGCGCAAGCGCTATTTCATGATCTCGGTGGCGTTGTTCAGCGGCGCGTCGCTGGCGTGCGCGCTGTCGCCCAACCTGGGAATGCTGATCCTCGCGCGGGTGGTTCAGGGCATCGGCGGCGGCGGGCTGGCGCCGGTCGAGCAGGCGATGGTCACCGACAGCTTTCCGCCGGAGAAGCGCGGGCAGGCGTTCGCCGCCTTCGGGCTGGTGGTGGTGATCGCGCCGATCATCGGCCCGACGATCGGCGGCTACGTCACCGACACCATCTCGTGGCACTGGATCTTCCTGATCAACGTGCCGGTCGGGCTGCTGGCGCTGGTCCTGACCGGCGTCGTCGTGGTCGAGCCGGAGGTGCTGGTGCGCGAGCGGGCCGAGCGGCTGGCGCGGGGGCTCGAAGGTCGACTACGTCGGGTTCGCTCTGACGGCGGTGGGCCTCGCGGGGCTCTTGATCACGCTCGACCGGGGGCAGACCGAGGACTGGTTCGCGAGCGACCTGATCCTCGCCACCGCGGCGATGGCGGTGTTCGGTCTCGGGGCGATGGTGGTGTGGGAGCTGAACCACGACGATCCGATCGTGCCGCTGGCGCTGCTGCGGATCCCGAACTTCGCGATCTCGGTGGGAATGATGCTGCTGCTGGGCCTGCTGGTGTTCGGCACGATCCAGATCATCCCGCAGATGCTGCAGCAGGTGTTCGGCTATACCGCCTACGATGCCGGGCTGACGCTGACGATGGGCGGCGCGATCGCGGTGGTGATGATGCCGGTGAGCGGGGTCGCCACCGGCCGGGTCGACACCCGGATCCTGCTGCTCGCGGCGTTCGGGATGCAGGCCTTCGCGTTCTGGCACTTCAGCCGGTTCAGCACCGCGAGCACGTTCGCGGACGCGGCCTGGGGGCGGTTCTTCATGTCGGTGGCATTGCCGTTCCTGTTCATTCCGATCAACACGGTGGCCTACGTGGGGATGCCGCGGTCGGAGTCCGACAAGGCCTCGGCGATGCTCAACTTCGCGCGCAACCTCGGCGGCGCGTTCGGCATCTCGATCACCCAGACGCTGCTGGTGCGGCGCGAGCAGTTTCACCAGGCCCGGATCACCGAGGGGCTGACCCCGCTGAACCGGCAGTTTCGCGACAGCCTCGAGCAGATCGGAGCGGCGGTCGGCGGACGCGACCAGGCGCTGGCGGTGATCTATCGCAACGTCCAGCAGCAGGCGGCGATGCTGAGCTACGTCGAGGTGTTCCGCATCCTGATGTGGGCGGTGATCGTGCTGCTGCCGCTGCTCTGGTTCCTGAGGACCGCCGACGCGACGCGCGCCTGACGGTCAGGCGCATCCTCTAGTTGGCGGCGCAGGCTGCCGCGAAGTCGTCGGCGCGGTCGCCGGGCAGGACCAGCGGGCCGATGGTCTGGTCGCCGTAGACCCCGTAGACCGCGCCGTCCGAGAGCAGGCTGGTGACGAGGTTGTAGGGCAGGGCGCCGCTGGCGGTCACGCCGGGACCGGGGGCGGTGGGATCGACCGCGAAACGGTAGCTGGCGCTGTCGGTGCCGAAGGCGAAGGCCAGGTTGCCCGGGATCGGCGTGAAGCGCAGGGCGTGGACCACGAACGGCGCTCCGGGATCGGTGCAGGTCATCTGCAGGATCGGCCCGGTGGAATCGGCGGCGGTCATGCGCGCGCCGCCGTCGGGGGTGGGCTCGACGGTCCAGGCAGGCAGCGGGAGCGCCGGCCGCATCGACGGCAGGCTGTCGCAGCCGGCGAGCAGCGCCGCGGCGAGGAGGGCAGGACCGGCGGCGGCCAGGGATCCGGAGTAGGGCATCGGTTCGCATCCTCGAGACGTCAGGGAGGCGACGCTGCGCGGCGACGGCCGAGAAGTCAATCCGGGGCGTGTCCCGGCCATGTCCCTGCCCGGTCCGCCCGAAGGCAGCGGCCGGCGCGCGGTGAAGCCGTCGACGTGCAAGTATTTTGACAGACGCCCGGGTTTGGAGTTTGATGCGTTCGCCGGTGGGTGGTGCCGGACAAAAAGTCAAAGGGGAGGATGCCAGCATGATTTCAGGAACTTTCAGGGGCACGTTTGCCGCGGCCGTGGCGCTCGGCGCGCTTGCGGCGGGGCCGGCTCTGGCGCAGGACGTTTCGGCCTGCCTGATCACCAAGACCGACACCAACCCGTTCTTCGTGAAGATGAAGGAAGGCGCGCAGGCCAAGGCAGATGAACTGGGCGTCTCGCTGACCGCGCTCGCCGGGCGCGAGGAGGGCGACAACGAAGGGCAGGTCCAGGCGATGGAATCCTGCATCGCCAACGGCGTCGACGGCATCCTGCTGGTGCCGACCGACTCGAGCGCCATCGTCGACACCGTCAAGACCGCGCGCGACAACGGCATCCTGGTCATCGCGCTCGATACGCCGCTCGATCCGATCGACGCGGCCGACGCGACCTTCGCGACCGACAACTTCAAGGCGGGCGAGCTGATCGGCGAGTGGGCCAAGGCGCAGCTCGGCGACAAGGCGGCGGACGCGAAGATCGCCTATCTCGACCTGATGCCGAGCCAGCCGACGGTCGACGTTCTGCGCGACCAGGGCTTCATGACCGGCTTCGGCATCGACACCGGCGACGTGAAGAAGATCGGTGACGAGTCCGACCCGCGCAACATCTGCCACGACGTGACCAACGGCAATCCGGAGGGCGGGCGCAAGGCGATGGAGAACTGCCTGCAGCAGGCGCCGGATCTGAACGTCGTCTACACCATCAACGAGCCGGCCGCCGCGGGCGCCTACGAGGCGCTGAAGGCCGTCGGCAAAGAGAGCGACGCGCTGCTGGTCTCGATCGACGGCGGCTGCCCGGGGGTGAAGAACGTGCAGGAGGGCATCATCGGCGCGACCTCGCAGCAGTATCCGCTGCTGATGGCGTCGATGGGCATCGAGGCGATCAAGAAGTTCGCCGACACCGGCGAGAAGCCTCAGCCGACCGAAGGCAAGGACTTTTTCGACACCGGCGCGGTGCTGGTGACGGACAAGCCGGTCGACGGGATCGATTCGATCAGCAGCTCGGAAGGGCTCGAGAAGTGCTGGGGCTGACGTTCCGGTCATAGACTCAGGGCGGCCCTTCGGGGCCGCCCTGCCTCACCAGGCCGGGGGTTCGGCCGCGTTCGCGAGCGGGAGGGAGCCGATGTCCGATAGCAAGTCCCACGACTACGAGAGCACGCTGAAAGACAGCGCGACGGACGTCGCCGCCTTCGAGCGCCACGACCGGCCGATGCTCGAGCGGATCCAGCACGTGCTGCATTCGCACCCCGCGCTGGTGCCGCTGATCGTGCTGGCGCTGTCGGTGGCGGTGTTCGGCGCGTTTCTCGGCTCGCGGTTCTTCTCGCCGTTCTCGCTGTCGCTGATCCTGCAGCAGGTGGCGATCACCGGCATCGTCGGCGCCGCGCAGACGCTGGTGATCCTGACGGCGGGCATCGACCTGTCGGTCGGGGCGATCATGGTGCTGACCTCGGTGGTGATGGGGCAGTTCACCTTCCGCTACGGCATTCCGGCGCCGATCTCGGTGCTGTGCGGCTTCGCGGTCGGGGCCGGGATCGGCTGGATCAACGGGTTTCTCGTCGCCAAGGTCAAGCTGCCGCCGTTCATTGTCACGCTCGGCATGTGGCAGATCGTGCTGGCGGCGAACTTCCTCTATTCCGGCAACGAGACGATCCGCAGCCAGGACGTCGCGGCGGAGGCGCCGCTGCTGCAGATCTTCGGTGGGTCGATCCGGTTCGGGGGCGCGGTCATAACCTACGGCGTCATCGTGCTGATCGTGCTTGTGCTGGTGCTGAACTACATCCTGACCCAGACCGCCTGGGGGCGGCACGTCTACGCGATCGGCGACGATCCGGACGCGGCCGAGCTTTCCGGTGTCGAGGTGAGCAAGATGCTGATCTCGGTCTACGTGATCGGCGGGCTGATCTGCGCCCTGGCGGGCTGGGTGCTGATCGGCCGGATCGGGTCGGTCTCGCCCACGTCGGGGCAGTTTTCCAACATCGAGAGCATCACCGCGGTGGTGATCGGCGGCATCTCGCTGTTCGGCGGTCGCGGGTCGATCCTCGGCATGCTGTTCGGGGCGCTGATCGTCGGGGTGTTCGGGCTGGGGCTCAGGATCGCCGGCACCGATCCCCAGTGGACCTACCTGCTGATCGGCGTGCTGATCATCGGCGCGGTCGCCATCGACCAGTGGATCAGAAAGATTTCGGGGTAAGCGACATGACCGAACCAATCCTGACTGCCCGGCGTCTGGTGAAGCGCTATGGCCGCGTGACGGCGCTCGACCACGCCGACTTCGATCTGATGCCCGGCGAGATCCTCGCGGTGATCGGCGACAACGGCGCCGGCAAGTCGAGCATGATCAAGGCGATCTCGGGGGCCGTCGTTCCGGACGAGGGCGAGATCCGGCTCGAGGGCAAGCCGATCCACTTCACCTCGCCGATGCAGGCGCGGGCGGCGGGGATCGAGACGGTCTACCAGAACCTGGCGCTGTCGCCGGCGCTGTCGATCGCCGACAACATGTTCATGGGCCGCGAACTCCGGGTCGACGGGTTCATGGGCAAGTGGTTCCGCAAGCTCGATCGCTCGACGATGGAGAAGGTGGCGCGGCAGAAGCTCAGCGACCTGGGCCTCCTGACCATCCAGAACATCAACCAGGCCGTGGAGACGCTGTCGGGCGGCCAGCGGCAGGGCGTTGCGGTGGCGCGGGCGGCGGCGTTCGGCTCGAGGGTGATCATCCTCGACGAGCCGACCGCGGCGCTCGGGGTCAAGGAGAGCCGCAAGGTGCTCGAGCTGATCCAGGACGTGCGCGCGAAGGGCATGCCGATCGTGCTGATCAGCCACAACATGCCGCACGTCTTCGAGGTCGCGGACCGGATCCACGTCCATCGGCTGGGGCAGTCGGCTGTGCGTGATCGACCCGAAGGCCTACACGATGTCGGACGCGGTGGCGTTCATGACCGGCGCCAAGGAGCCACCGGAGGAGGCGCGCGCGGCGTGAGCCTGGCCGCGCTCGCCGCCGATCTGATCGAGCGCGCGGAGGGACGCGACCGCTTCATGGTCGCGGTCGCGGGGCCGCCGGGGGCGGGCAAGTCGACGCTGGCCGGGGGTCTGCTCGCCGCGCTGGAGGCCGCAGCCCCCGGACGCGCGGCGCTGGTGCCGATGGACGGCTATCATTTCGACAACGCGGTGCTGGTCGAGCGGGGCCTGCTCGCGCGCAAGGGCGCGCCGGAGACCTTCGACGTCGACGGGCTGGCGCGGGATCTGGCGCGGATCCGCGACGGCGGCAGGGAGGTGGTGGTGCCGGTTTTCGACCGCACGCTCGACCTGGCCCGGGCCGGGGCGCGGGTGATCGGCCCGGAGGCCCGGGTCGTGCTGGTGGAGGGGAATTACCTGCTGCTCGACGCGCCGCCCTGGGACGGGCTGGCCGGGTATTTCGACCGGACGCTGATGATCGAGGTGCCCGAGGCGACGCTACGGCGGCGGCTGATCGAGCGCTGGCTGGCGCATGGCCTCGATGGCCCGGCGGCGCTGGAGCGCGCCGAAGCGAACGACATGCCCAACGCGGCGCGGGTGGTCGCGGCGTCGCGGCCCGCGGACGTGATCTGGGCGGACGAGCGCGGGTGCGGCAGTTAAGGCGCAGGCCTGCGAGAATCTTCGGGACTGCGCGATGTTTCGCTTGCTTTCCCGCCCGCGGCGCAAAAAAATGCTAAGCTTGATGTTTGCGTAATGGCCGCGTTTTTGATGTCTGGGGTAATTGGCGGGTGCTCGTTGGGGGCGAGCACCCGCCTTGTCAAGACCGCGGCGACAGAGTGAGGGGTGGGGTGCGTCACCGGGCCCCGTGATCTTCGTTGTCGAGGGATCACGCCGTTATTAACCGCAGTCGGTTTCCGGGGTGCAACCGGTTATTTCATCCACAGGTCGTGTTGCCAGCGGCAGCGGGGTCCCGACCGTATTGAGCAGGAGTTAGGTTCGCTCTGTAGGGCTTCGAGGATACTCTATGGATAACAGATCATTAACAGGCGCCGAGCCGGAAATCCGGACCGGGGCGTCAAACTTGAGCCATGCTGGCAACATTCCGCTTACGACCAAGTCGCGTCAGATAATGCGCCGCATTCCGCCGGTTCCCGCATCAAGGAGCAGTCGTCGCATTGCGAGCAACCCGGCGAAGGGAGGCGATTACCGAATCACTCGGGCAGGACATCCACCCGGCGAGATCGCGATTGCATCGCGGCGGGGCGACCGGCAGGCTGGCGCCAACCGGAGGTGACCATGAACTGCGTCTTCATCCAGCTGCGGTGCCGGCCCGGGCACACCTACGAGGTCGCCGACGCGATCTACGACCGGGAGTTCGCGTCGGAGCTCTATTCGACATCGGGCGAGTACGACCTGATGCTGAAGGTCTACATCCCCGAGGGCGCCGACATCGGCCACTACGTCAACGAGAAGATCCTCGACATTCCCCACATCGACCGGAGCCTGACGACGCTGACCTTCAAGGCGTTCTGATGATCACCGACTGGGACGACGCCTACGCCAACGCGCCCTACATCGAGGGGGGCGACACCTGGCCGTCGCGCCGGGCCGCGGCGGCGGCGGCGTTCCGGGCGGGCCTGGCGCCGGACCGGCTGCGGGAGGGTCTGGCCTACGGCGGCCATCCCCGCGAGCGGCTGGATCTGTTCCTGCCCGAGGGGCGGCCGGCGGGGCTTCTGGTGTTCGTGCATGGCGGCTACTGGCGGGCCTTCGACCGGGGCGACTGGTCGGATCTGGCGGCGGGGCCGCTCGGGCGCGGCTGGGCGGTGGCGATGCCCGGCTATCCGCTGGCGCCGGAGGTGCGGGTCGCGGCGATCACCCGCTCGGTGACGGCGGCGACCGCCGAGGCGGCCGGCGCGGTGACCGGGCCGGTGCATCTGGCGGGGCATTCCGCCGGCGGTCATCTCGTCGCGCGGCAAATCTGCGCGGACGGCGGGCTGCCGGAGCAGGTGCGGGCGCGGATCGGGCGGGTGGTGTCGATCAGCGGCGTGCACGACCTGCGGCCGCTGATGCGGACGGGCTTGAACGAATTGCTGCACCTCGACCTAGCGGAGGCGCGGGCCGAGAGCCCGGCGCTGGCCGAGCCGTGCGAGGGGGCGCGGCTGCATGCCTGGGTCGGGCGAGCGGGAGCGGCCGGAGTTCCTGCGGCAGGCGGCGCTGATCGCCAACGTCTGGGCGGGGCTCGGCGCGGACACCGCCTCGACGGTCGTTGCCGGGCGGCACCATTTCGACGTGATCGACGACCTTGCGGATCCGGGCTCGGCGCTGGTCGAAGCAGTTGTCGGGGAGGCGTGATGCAGAGCCAGGCGCGGGTGGTGGTGATCGGCGGCGGGGTGGTCGGCTGTTCGGTGCTCTATCACCTCGCGAAGGCGGGCTGGACCGACGTGATGCTGATCGAGCGCTCGGAGCTGACCAGCGGGTCGTCCTGGCACGCGGCGGGCGGGTTCCATACCCTGAACGGCGATCCGAACGTGGCGAAGCTGCAGGCCTACACCGTCGGGCTTTACGAGGAGCTCGAGGCGCTGAGCGGCCAGTCCTGCGGGTTGCACCTGACCGGCGGGGTGATGCTGGCGGGCGATCCGGTGCGGATGGACTACCTGCGGCTGACCCACGCCAAGGGGCGGTGCCTGGGGATGGACACCGAGATCATCACCCCGAACGAGGCGGCGGCGATGTTTCCGCTGATGGACCCGAGCCATTTCGTCGGCGCGCTGTGGGACCCGGTGGAGGGGCATCTCGATCCGGCCGGGACCACGCACGCCTATGCCAAGGCCGCGCAGAAGCTCGGGGCGACGATCGTGCTGCGCAACCGGGTGGTGGAGCTGACCCAGGAGCCGGGGGGCGCGTGGAACGTCGTGACCGAGCACGGCACGGTGACGGCGGAGCATGTGGTGAACGCCGGCGGGCTCTGGGCGCGCGAGGTCGGGCGGATGGTCGGGCTCGAGCTGCCGGTGCTGGCGATGGAGCACATGTATCTGCTGACCGAGGCGATGCCGGAGGTGGCGGAGTTCAATGCCGCGACCGGGCGGGAGATGGTGGGCGTGCTGGACCTGCCGGGCGAGATCTACACCCGGCAGGAGCGGGGTGGGGTGCTGCTCGGGACCTACGAGCAGGACTGCCGGCCGTGGTCGCCGAAGGTGACGCCGTGGGAGTTCGGGCACGAGCTGCTGGCGCCGGATCTCGACCGGATCGCGCCGAGCCTCGAGGTGGGGTTCCGGCATTTCCCCAGCTTGGAGAACGCCGGGATCAAGCAGGTGATCAACGGGCCGTTCACCTTCGCGCCGGACGGCAATCCGCTGGTCGGGCCGGTGCAGGGGCTGACGAATTTCTGGGTCGCCTGCGCGGTGATGGCGGGGTTCAGCCAGGGCGGCGGCGTCGGGCTGGTGCTGGCGAACTGGATGACGGCGGGGGATCCGGGGCATGACGTGTTCGGGATGGACGTCGGCCGCTTCGGGGAGTGGGCGACCTTGCGCTACACCAACGCCAAGGTGCGGGAGAACTACGCGCGGCGCTTTTCGGTGCGTTTCCCGAACGAGGAGCTGACGGCGGCGCGGCCGCAGCAGACGACGCCGCTCTACGACATCATGGTGGGCGAGCGGAACGCGGTGATGGGGGTGACCTGGGGGCTCGAGGTGCCGCTGTGGTTCGCGCCGGAGGGGGTGGAGGCGAAGGACGTGCTGTCGTTCCATCGCTCCAACGATTTCAGTCACGTGGGTGACGAGGTTCGCGCGGTGCGCGAGGGCGTTGGCGTGAGCGAGATCGCGAACTTCGCCAAGTACGAGGTGACGGGGCCGGGCGCGGCGGGGTGGCTCGACCGGCTGCTTGCGAACGCGATGCCGCGGACCGGGCGGATCGTGCTGGCGCCGATGCTGAACGAGGCGGGCAAGCTGATCGGCGACTTCACGGTGGCGCGGGCCGCCGAGGACCGGTTCATGGTGTGGGGGTCGTCGGCGGCGCAGGTCTATCACATGCGCTGGTTCGAGGCGCACCTGCCGGACGACGGCTCGGTGAGGGTCGAGCGGCTGGGGATGCGGCTGATGGGGCTGATGCTGGCCGGGCCGATGGCGCGCGACGTGCTGGCGGCGCTGACCGACCACGACGTGTCGGGCGCGGCGCTGCGGTTCATGGACCACCGGGCGATGGAGGTGGCCGGGTGTCCGGCGATGGTGAACCGGCTGAGCTATACCGGCGATCTCGGCTACGAGGTCTGGGTGGAGCCGTGCTACCTGCGGACGCTCTACCGGGCGGTGCAGCAGGCGGGCGCGGCGCGCGGGCTGGTCGATTTCGGGATGCGGGCGCTGCTGTCGATGCGGCTGGAGAAGAACTTTCCGACCTGGTTCGCGGAGCTTCGGCCGATCTATGGGGCGTACGAGGGCGGGATGGAGCGGTTCGTGAAGCTGTCGAAGAACTTCATCGGCCGGGATGCGGCGGCGCGCGAGGCGGAGGCGGGGCCGCGGCTGCGCCGGGTGAGCCTGGCGATCGAGGCGGAGGACGCCGACGTGATGGCCGACGAGCCGATCTGGTCGCGGGCCGAGGGCGATTTCGATGCGGTCGGGGCGGGGCACGGAGTCGGGGCGCCGCGGTTCGACGCGCGCGGCGGCGCGGTGGCGCAGGGCGACGCGCGGCGCGACGGCGACTGGCGGGTGACGGGCTGGGTGACGTCGGGCGGCTACGGGCACAGTGTGGGAATGTCGCTGGCGCAAGGGTATCTGCCGGCGGCCCTCGCCGAGCGCGCGGAGACGGGGCTGTTCGAGGTCGAGATCCTCGGGAAGCGGCGGCCTGCACGGATCCTCGTCGAGCCGCCGTTCGATCCCGACGGGAGCCGGATGCGCGGCTGACCGGAGCGGACCGGACGGGACGCCGCTCGCGCCCCATCCGGTCCGACGAAGCCGCCGCCTCAGGTGTAGAGGAAGCGCGCGAAGGCGTGGTGGACGATGCGGTCGCGGGTCAGACCGCGCTGGGCGAGTTCGGCGTCGGACAGGCGGAACAACCGCTCCGTCTCTTCGGCGCAACGAGCGGCCTGGCTGGCGTTGGCGATGACCTCGAGGGCGGCGAGAAATCCCGCGCCAGGTTGGTGAAAAGACGGTGAACCGGATTTTGTGCGTTGGTGGCCGTAGTCATGGAGACCTCCTGGGCTGCGGCAGGCTCTGACAGGCAAGCCACAATCCGGCAAAGCCGCCATGCGTGAGGCGCAGATCGGGCGGCTGCGCCACGCGGTCTTGGCAGGAGGGTGCGGCTCCGACCGGGAACCGGCGCGGGCCATTCCTCGTGCGGGGTTGAACCGGACGGCGGCGGCGCTACTGTGGCGGCGACGGGCCAGGGGCAACCGGGCCGGACGTTTTGGTGGGGAGGGGGATCCCGGTGACGAGCGCATTGCCGCATCCCGAGGACCGTGGCGGCCTCTGGGCCGGCCGGGTGTGGGATCCCGAGGTGGATGGCCCCTGCCTGGTGACGCTCCGCGACGACGCGTTGATCGACGTGACTTCGGCCGAAGTGCCGACCATGCGCGATCTGCTGGAGCGCGATGATGCGGCCGCCTGGCTGGCCGCGGCGCCGGGGCGGGAGCTCGGGTCGCTCGCCGCGGTATCCGAGGCGGCCCGGTCGGGGGGCCCGGGTCCACGGCTGATCGCGCCGTGCGACCTGCAGGCGCTGAAGGCCTGCGGCGTGACGTTCGCCCGCTCGATGGTCGAGCGGGTGATCGAGGAGCGCTCGGCCGGGGATCCGGCGAAGGCGGAGGAGATCCGGGAGCGGATCGCCGGGCTGATCGGCGCGTCCTTGCGCGACATTCACCCCGGAAGCGACGAGGCGGCGGCGGCGAAGGCGGCGCTGCAGGCCGAGGGGCTGTGGTCGCAGTATCTCGAGGTCGGGATCGGGCCGGACGCGGAGGTGTTCACCAAGAGCCAGCCGATGTCGGCGGTCGGCTGGGGCGCGGCGGTCGGGCTGCGGCCGGACTCGCGCTGGAACAATCCCGAGCCGGAGGTGGTGCTGGCGGTCGACAGCCGCGGGCGGATCCGCGGCGCGAGCCTCGGCAACGACGTGAACCTGCGCGACTTCGAGGGGCGCTCGGCGTTGCTGCTCGGCGAGGCCAAGGACAACAACGCCTCGTGCGCGATCGGGCCGTTCATCCGGCTGTTCGACGACGGCTTCGGGCTCGACGACGTGCGGGCGGCGGAGCTGGAGATGACGGTCGAGGGCACGGACGGGTTCCGGATGGAGGGGCGCTCGTCGATGGGCGAGATCAGCCGCGACCCGGCTGATCTTGTCGGCCAGACCATCGGCCGGCACCACCAGTATCCGGACGGGTTCATGCTGTTTCTCGGCACGATGTTCGCGCCGGTGCAGGACCGCGACGCGAAGGGTCAGGGGTTTACCCACCACGGCGGCGACGTGGTGACGATATCCGCCCCGGGGCTCGGGGCGCTGGTCAATACCGTGGGGCTGTCCACCGAGGCGCCCGAATGGACCTTCGGGGCGGCCGCGCTGATGCGCAATCTCGGCGCCCGGGGTCTGCTCTGAAACCGAACGAAAGGATGATCCGATGACGCTGCATTGCAACCTGATCGACGGCGACTGGGTGAAGGGCGAGGCGATCCCGAACCTCAATCCGGCGAACGTGAAGGAGGTGGTGGGCGAATACGCCCGCGCCACCGCCGATGACGCGGCCGCCGCGATCGCCGCGGCGAAGGCGGCGTTCCCGGCGTGGTCGCGCTCGGGGCCGCTGCAGCGGCATGGCGTGCTGCGCAAGGCGGCCGACGAGATCAGCGCGCGCAAGGAGGAGATCGGCCGGCTGCTGGCGCGCGAGGAAGGCAAGACGCTGGCCGAAGGCATCGCCGAGACCGGGCGGGCGGCGCAGATCTTCGACTTCTTCGCCGGCGAGTGCCTGCGGCTGACCGGCGAGCTCGTGCCCTCGGTGCGGCCCGGCGTCGGGGTCGAGATGACCCGCGAGCCGGTCGGCGTCGTCGGGCTGATCACGCCCTGGAACTTCCCGATCGCGATCCCGGCGTGGAAGATCGCGCCGGCGCTCGCCTACGGCAACACGGTGGTGATCAAGCCGGCCGACCTGGTGCCGGGCTGCACCTGGGCGATCGTCGACATCCTGCACCGCGCGGGGCTGCCGAAGGGGGTGCTGAACCTGATCATGGGCAAGGGCTCGGTGGTCGGGCAGGCGCTGCTCGACAGCCCGGACGTGACCGCCGTCAGCTTCACCGGCAGCCAGGCGACCGGCGCGCGGGTGGCCGAGGCGAGCGTGAAGGTGATGCGGCGGTTCCAGCTCGAGATGGGCGGCAAGAACCCGCTGGTGGTGCTCGACGACGCCGATCTCGGGGTGGCGGTCGATTGCGCGGTGAACGGCGCGTATTTCTCCACCGGCCAGCGCTGCACGGCGTCGTCGCGGCTGATCGTGACCGAGGGGATCCACGATCGTTTCGTCGAGGCGGTGGCGGAGAAGCTGAAGGGGCTGACGGTCGACGATCCGCTGAAGGAGGGCACCCACATCGGGCCGGTGGTCGATGCCAGCCAGATGAAGCAGGACGAGGACTACATCGGCATCGGCAAGGGCGAGGGGGCGGAGCTGGTCTGGGGCGGCGAGCGGGTCGACCGCGGGACCGAGGGGTTCTTCCTGTCGCCGGCGCTGTTCGTGGGCGCGACCAACGAAATGCGGATCAGCCGGGAGGAGATTTTCGGGCCGGTCGCCGGGGTGATCCGGGTCAAGGACTACGACGAGGCGCTGGCGGTGGCGAACGACACGCCGTTCGGGCTGTCGTCGGGGATCTGCACCACCTCGCTGAAGCACGCGACCGACTTCAAGCGCAACGCCGAGGCGGGGATGGTGATGGTGAACCTGGCGACCGCGGGGGTCGATTTCCACGTGCCGTTCGGCGGGCGCAAGGGGTCGAGCTACGGCCCGCGCGAGCAGGGGCGGTATGCGCAGGAGTTCTACACCATCGTCAAGACCGCCTACGTCGGCGCCTGACACATGGCCGGACGGGTGCGCGTCGGCGTCGGCGGCTGGGTGTTCGAGCCGTGGCGCGGCACCTTCTATCCCGAGGGGCTGGCGCAGAAGCGGGAGCTGGAGTATGCCAGCCGGCACCTGACCTCGATCGAGATCAACGGCACCTACTACGGGTCGCAGAAGCCGGCGAGCTTCGTGAAATGGCGCGAGGAGACGCCCGACGACTTCGTCTTCGCGGTGAAGGGGCCGCGGTTCGCCACCAACCGGCGGGTTCTGGCGGAGGCGGGAGAGTCGATCGGGCGGTTCTTCAAGAGCGGGGTGATGGAGCTCGGGGACAAGCTCGGGCCGGTCAACTGGCAGTTCATGGCGACGAAGAAGTTCGACGCCGAGGACTTCGGCGCCTTCCTCGGGCTGCTGCCAAGGGAGGTGGACGGGCGGCCGGTGCGCCATGCGGTCGAGGTGCGGCACGAGAGCTTTCGCTGCGGCGAATTCGTCGAGCTTGCCCGCGCGCACGAGGTGGCGGTGATCCTCGACGCGGACGGGGAGTATCCGCAGATCGCCGACGTGACTGCGCCGTTCGTCTACGCCCGGCTGCTCGGCACGCGGGAGGTCGAGGCGGCGGGATATCCGGCGGCGGAGCTGATCGTCTGGGCGAAGCGCGCGCGGGCGTGGGCGGCCGGGGAAGCGGTCGGCGGGCTCGAAACCGTGGCGGCGCCCGCCGAGCGGCGTGAGCGCGACGTCTATCTCTACGTGATCAGCGGGGCGAAGGTCCGCAATCCGGCGGCGGCGATGGCGCTGATCGAGCGGATCGGCTGAACGGCGCTGGCGTTCCGGCGTCGGCGGGGCGTAGAGTGTTCCCGATACGTTCGCGGGAGTGACGCCGATGCCACGACGCGCCGGAAGCGCCGATCTGCCGCTGCATGGCGGGCGGGTGCCGGCCTGGCTCGGCCAGCGGATGGCGCGGCTCGGGGCGGTGATCTCGGAGGCGATCGTGCTGGAATACGGGCGCGACGAGCTGCTGAGGCGGCTGGCGCATCCGTTCTGGTTCCAGTCGTTCGGCGCGGTGATGGGGATGGACTGGCACTCGTCGGGCATCACCACCAGCGTGGTCGGTGCGCTGAAGCGGGGGCTGGCGCCGCTGTCGGGCGAGCTTGGCCTGCATGTCTGCGGCGGGCGTGGCAGCCAGTCGCGGCGCACCCCGGACGAGCTTGCCGCGGTGGGAGAGCGCACCGGGCTCGATGGTGTGGCGCTGGCGCGGGCGAGCCGGCTGACCGCCAAGGTGGACAGCGCGGCGGTCCAGGACGGGTTCGAGCTGTACCTGCATGGCTTCATCGTGGCGGATGACGGCAAGTGGGTGGTGGTGCAGCAGGGGATGCGTGCGGAGACCCGGACGGCGCGGCGGTATCACTGGCTGTCGGAGGGGCTGTCGAGCTTCGTCGAGGCGCCGCACGCGGCGATCGACGGCCGGAACTGTGGCGAGATCGTCAACCTGACCGATCACCGCGCGGGCGGCTCGCGGCTGCGGCAGCCGGAGATGCTGAGCGATCTCGGTCCGGACCGGATCGTGCGGGAGGTCGCGGCGCTCGAAGGCCGGCCGGCGCGGCCGGCGACGCCGACGCTGCCGCATCTGGTGATGCCGGCGCACCACGAGGTGCGACCCTCGGACGTGGTGCTGCGTCGGCTGCACGCGGCGCTGAGGGCGGCGGCGGACCGGGCGCCGGAGGATTTCACCGATCTGCTGATGGTGCCGGGGGTCGGGGCGCGGACGGTGCGGGCGCTGGCGCTGGTCGCCGAGGTGGTGCACGGCGCGCCATGCCGGTTTTCCGATCCGGCGCGGTTTTCGCTGGCGCATGGCGGCAAGGACCGGCAGCCGTTCGCGGTGCCGACCGCGGTCTATGACCGGACCATCGATGTGCTGAAGGCGGCGGTGGCGCGCGCGCATCTGGGATCGGACGAGCGGCTGGCGGCGATCCGCCGGCTGGACGCGGAGGCGCGGCGGCTGGACGGCCTGGTGACGGGGCCGACCTTGCCGGAATTCATCGCCGGCGAGCGACGGCGGTCGCACGAATACGGCGGGCGCAGCGTGTTCGGATGGGAGCGGCCGGATGAGGCTCCGTCAGTGCCGGCGCGGCCCGCCGGCGTGGCGCAGGTTCGCAAACAAGCCGCCGATCTATGACCGCTAACGTACCGAGTTCGTCAGGGGATTTTGGTGACAATTCTGGTCGTCGGCGATAAGATAGAAATTATCCGTACAGCAGCCCAGGGCTCGGATGACCGAGAGATGCGCGCGCTCTTGCCCCTCAGTGGAAAGAGCCGATGCCAGACCGGTCACGTATTCGAAATCGATTCATTTGCCAACTCTCCGACGATGATTTTGCGCGTCTCGAGCCGCATCTCGAGTGGCAGGAACTGGAACTGAGGCGACGGCTGTCGCAGCCGGGCCGGATCATCGACCGGGTCTACTTCCTCGAGAGCGGGGTGGCCTCGATCGTCTCGCACGTCCGGCACGATCCTCAGGTCGAAATCGGTCTGGTCGGCCGCGAAAGCGTGGCCAACATGGCGGCGCTGATGGGCACGGATCAGTCCCCGAACGAGACGGTCATGCAACTGGCGGGCGCCGGGTTCGGGATGGACGTCGAGCCGGCGCGCGAGGCGATGCGCCAGAGCGCCGCGCTGACGCAGACGCTGCTGCGCCACGCGCATGTCCACATGGTGCAGATGGGCTCGACCGTGCTGGCCAACGGGCGCGGGTCGGTCGCGGAGCGGCTCGCCCGCTGGCTGCTGATGGCGCGCGACCGGGTCGACGAGGAAGACCTGAAGCTGACCCACGAGTTCCTGTCGGTGATGCTGGGGGTGCGCCGCTCGGGCGTCACCGTCGCGTTGCAGGAGCTCGAGCGGCGCGGGCTGGTCGAGGGCCGTCGGGGAGTGGTGCGGATCCTCGATCGCGATGCGCTCGAGGACATCGCCAACGGCTACTACGGAAGCGCGGAAAGCGAGATGCGGCGGCTTTTCGGCAGTTCCTTCGGGTGACGCCGATTGCAGTGAGACAAATGTGCGGAAGCGCACAGACTGCGGTCTTGATGGCCGGTCAGGCCAAACCCAATATACGACGAATGCGGGGAAGGGGAGGCATCATGCTGAAGCAGGCGCAGACGATCATCGAGATCGATACGTCCGACTACCCGGTCTATAATTCGGAGGATCTGGCCTATTTCCAGGAGATCCTCGGGGACATGCTGGAAGATCTCCGCGATCTCAACGGTGCGCCGCTCCCTGACAAGCAGGAGCGGCTGCTGAAGGTCCGGCTGGCCGCGGCGTTGTTCAAGGTTGCCGAGGGCGGCGAGCGCGACCCCCAGGCCCTCAAGAGGTCGGCCCTCGCAACGCTGGGCGCGAAGCGCGGGTCAAGTCCGTCGGTCTGACGGGGGATATCTGCCGCGATCGCACAGACGTGATGGGGCTGGGCTCGGAGGGCGGGTCCGCGCGCCGGCCTGTCCGGCGGGAACCGGGCGGCTTGATCGGCGATCAGCGGAGCCGCTGACGACACAGGGGGGGACCGAGCCGATGAAGACCAAACTTCTCGACGGAGAGAGCGGCCTGAAGACCTACGCGGTGGTGCTCGACACAGGCGACGAGGTCATGGAGTGCCTGGCGCGGTTTGCCCGGGACGAAGGCATATCCGGGGCCCGCCTCAGCGCGGTCGGCGCCTTTCGGGATGCGGTGCTGCTCTACTTCGACTGGGAGACCAAGGAATATCAGGAGAATCCGGTCGACGAGCAGGTCGAGGTGGCGGCGCTGAACGGCGATATCGGCCTCGACGACGCGGGAGCACCGGCTCTGCATGTGCATCTGGTCCTCGGGCGCCGGGACGGGTCGGCGCTGGCCGGGCATCTGAAATCCGCCCATGTCCGGCCGACGCTGGAGGTCATCGTCACGGAGACACCGAGCCATCTGAACCGGCGGAAGGATGCCGCGACGGGGCTGGCGCTGATCCGACTGTAAGTTCGTCCGAACCGGCATTCACCGGCGAACTTCCGCCCACGTCTCGCGTTGGGATCTCGTTTGGAGATCGTTGGAGGAAGACCCGCATGACAGACATGACAGAGACGTCGCGTCATAAAACCATCGCCCGCCGTGCCTACGAACTGTGGGAACACGAGGGCCGCCCGGATGGGCAGGAAAAGGACCACTGGTCCCGCGCCGAAGCCGAGATCGGCTCGGACGGGTCCGACCCAGACGGGCCCGAACCGCAGGGCATGCCCGGCGACGCGGACACCGCCGCGGCGACGATGGCCGCGGAGCCGGAAGGGGTGCCGTCGCCGTCCCCGGCCGCGCCGAAGCCGCGCGCCCGGCGGCCGGCCATGGAGCCGAAGAAGAGCCGGCTTTGATCCACAGGTGACGATCCGGCGGGGCGGTTCTTCCGTCCCGCCCTAGCGTGCCGGCGTGAGGTTCCGCCCGCGGGACAGTTCGCCGCGCGCGGCCAGCGTGCAGATGCGATCGGCGATCCTCAGCGCGTTGGCGACGATCGTCATCGACGGGTTGACGCCGCCGCCGGTAGGGAACAGCGAGCCGTCGCAGACGAACAGGTTGTCGATGTCCCAGGAGCGGCCGGAGGCGTCCACCACGCTGGTCGCCGGGTCGTCGCCCATGCGGCAGCCGCCCATCAGATGCGCGGTGCCGGAGGTCTCGTAGATGTCGCGGGCGCCGGCGGCGTCGAGCATGCGGGACATGAAGTTCTGGGCGTGCCGGGCGAGCCGCTTGTCGTTGTCGCCGAGCCCGAAGGTGATGCGCGGGATCGGCAGACCGAGGGCGTCGGTCTCGTCGGAGAGGGTGACGCGGTTGTTCTCGTCCGGCATGGTCTCGCCGACGATCTTGAGGCCGGCCATGTGGTTGTAGTGGCCCATCCACTTGCGCAGCTCGTGGCCGAACACGCCGAGGTTCTCGACCAGCGAGGTGGCGAAGTCGGTTGGGAGCGGGCCCTGGCTCATGAACGAGTAGCCGCCCTGGAAGTCCTTGCGGTCCTCGTAGTTCCAGTGCTCGCAGACCGCCAGCGACGGCGGACCCTTGTACCAGCGGATCTCCTGTTCCATCACCCCCCAGGTCGCGTTGTTGGCGTGGACCATCAGCGCCTTGCCGACGAGACCCGAGGAATTGGCGAGGCCGTCGGGATGTTGCGGCGAGGCGGAGTTGAGCAGGAGCCGCGGGGTCTCGATCGAGTAGCCGGCGACCACCACCGCGCGGGCCTTCTGGGTGCGCCAGCGGCCGTCGCGGTGGTAGCGCACGCCGGTGGCGCGGCCGTCGCGGCCGGTCTCGACCCGGCCGACCATGGCGAGGTCGCGGATCTCGGCGCCGGCCGCGAGCGCGCGGGGAATGAAGGTGACGAGCATGCTCTGCTTGGCGTTGGTCGAGCAGCCGACCTTGCAGAAGCCGCGGTAGACGCATGGCGGCGCGGCGCCGCGCGGGGCGGACAGCGTGGCGGTGGGGGTGGCGCACCAGTCGACGCCGAGCGCCTCGGCGCCGCGGGCGAGGACCAGGGCGGAGGCGGAAAGCTCGTGCTCGCGGTAGGGGTAGCGGCCGCGCGGCGGGCCCCAGGGGTAGCGCACGGGGCCGGAGATTTTCATCGCCTGCTCGGCCTCGGCGTAGTAGCGCCACATCTCGCGCCAGTCGACCGGCCAGTCGTGGCCGTAGCCGAGGGTCGAGCGGGACTTGAACCACTCAGGGCGGAAGCGCAGGGCGACCATCTGGAAGTGGACGGTGGTGCCGCCGACGCAGCGGCCGGAGTTGTTGGAGCCGAGCTCGATCGGGTCGGCGCCGCCGGAGAGGCGTTCGTCGCGCCAGTAGAGCTTTTCCTGCTCGCGCTCGTCGGAGGCGAAGTCCTCGAGCGGGCGGAAGAACGGGCCCGCGTCGAAGGCGACGACGGAGAAGCCGGCCTCGGCCAGCCGGGCGGCGAGCACGCCGCCGCCGCAGCCGGTGCCGACGATGGCGAAGTCGACCTCCTCGTCGTCGCGGAACTGGGCCATCGGAACCCAGCCGCCGGGGCGGAACACGTCGGGGGCGCGGCCGTCGGTGGCGCGGGTACGGAACTCGGCGTCGGAAACGATGCGGCTCATTCGGGCGGCCTCAGCCGTTGCGGTACGCGTTCCTCCCGCGCCTCCCAGGAGTCGCGCTGGTCAAATCCGAGCCGGACGTAGCCGCGCGGTGCGGCGGGGCCGCCGAAGCCCATCTCGCTCCAGGCGAAGGGGTGGGCGTAGTAGACCTTCACCGCCTGCTTCAGCAGGACGCTGCGAAAGAAGCGTTTCGGCTCCACGCCGGTCCAGAGATCGTTGTCGGTCTCACCGCGATCGATGGCGGCGAAAAGGCTTGTCTGGTCGTCGGGCGCAAGATCGGCGAAACCGCGGCCGTGGCGGGCGCGGGCCTCGGCGTCGATCGCCGCGAGGCCGCGGGTCCAGGCCTCGCGCTGGGGCGGCACGTCGACATAGCGGGTGCCGTCGCTCTGGTCCTGGTGGAGCATCTCGTCGATGAAGGCCTCCACCGGGATCCGGGTGGCTTCGGTGCGCTCCGGCTGCGGCAGGATGCAGTCGATCACGGCGCGCAGCAGCGCGTAGGCGTCCTCGTCGAAGAAGCGGCGCGGGGGCGGGTCATCGACGCGGTGAGCCACCACCCGCCGCGTCTGCGGGTTCCACGAGGGCGTGTCCCACTTGGCCAGCACGTCGTAGCTCGGGTAGGGGGTGCGGAACGGGGTCTCGGTCATCGGCGCGCAGCCTCCTCGATCATGCGCAGTCCGGCGTCGCCCGCCAGCGCCATGCCGACGAGGCTCGGCGGGGCTGCGACCGGTGGGCCGGCGAAGACGTTCTGGGAGAGATTGGCGAACCCGCCCATGTTGCGGCTGACGCCGTAGGCATGGAGCGCGGTGCCGGCCACGCCGAGCGCGGTGGTAAGCTTCAGCCAGCCGCGTGCCGTGGCGACGTGCCTGCGGGTCGGGCTGAGCGCGGCGCGCGCCAGCATCGCGCCGGTGACCGGGACGCCGAGGATGGGCGCGTACATCGCCGGATTGTGGAACGCGCCGCGAAAGTGCAGCAGGCCGATCTCGGCCGCCAGCCCGAAGTAACCCGCGGAGGTGACGGCGGCGAGGCCGCGTCCGGTCTTTCCGGTGAGGGCGCGCGACCCGGCGGCGCGGGTGGCGGCCAGCGACGAGAGACCGAACAGGCCGGCAAGCACGAGAGCGCCGGGCGCTCCGAACGGCGCACGGTAGAACAGGTTGTTGAACGACAGCCCGCCGGGGCGGTCGAGGATGTTCTTCGCGTGAAACGCGGTGCCGGCCAGGCCGGTGGCGACGGCGATCGCGAACACCGCCGCCGGCATCGCGCCGCGGTCGCGGGAGAGCGCCGTCGCCACGGAGGCCGCGACGGTCGCGAGCGCCGTCGGCGGCGCGATGGCCATGGGACGTTCCCGGTAGCTGCCGCGGTAGTGCTCGAGGGCGCTGTCGGCGGCGACGCTGGCGGCGACGAGACCCGCGCCCCATGCCGCGCGCCTGGCCGGGGGAGGGGTGGCCCGCCGCAACCGGCCGCCGAGCAGCGCGCGAGCGAGAATAGCAACCGCCGGCAGAAGGGCGGCGGATGCGATGAGGACTTCGGCGCCGTCGAGACCGGGTTGTCTCTGCGCGGAGGCCGGGCGGGAGACGGGCCTGCGGGGGCGGGGATGTGCGAGGTTGTGTCGGTTCATCGGTATTCGGAACTGCGGCGTTCGACCGGTCAACGCGGATGCGATGGTTTGGTTCACGGCCAAACGCGAACGCGCTCGCTGGAACCGCCTTGCGGCAGGAGGCGTTGCCGGGTCGGGAGCGACCTCGGCCCGTGGGTGGCGGGGGCCCCCGGCTCCCGGCATCGCGAAGGAGAGGCTCATGGCGAAACTCGTCGCTGATTTCATGCTCGACCGACTGGAGGCCTGGGGCATTCGACGTATCTACGGTTTCCCGGGCGACGGCATCGGCGGGCTGGTGGCGGCGCTCGGGCGGGACGACAGGATCGACTTCGTCCAGGTCCGGCACGAGGAGAGCGCGGCGTTCATGGCCTGCGCGCATGCGAAGTGGACCGGCGAGGTCGGCTGCTGCATGGCGACCTCGGGGCCGGGCGCGATCCATCTGCTGAACGGGCTCTACGACGCCAAGCTCGACCATCAGCCGGTGGTCGCGATCGTCGGCCAGCAGGCGCGGGCGGCGCTGGGCGGAAACTACCAGCAGGAGGTCGACCTGCAGGTGCTGTTCAAGGACGTGGCCGGGGAATACGTGCATATCTGCATGGCGCCGGCCCAGGCGCGTCACCTGGTCGACCGCGCCGTTCGGATCGCCAAGGCCCGGCGCAACGTCACTTGTCTCATTGTCCCCAACGACGTGCAGGAGTCGCCGGCGGAGGAGCCGCCGCGCGCCCACGGCACCGTGCATTCCGGGATTGGCTTCGCGCGGCCGAGCGTCACGCCGCGCGAGGCGGATCTGGACCGGGCGGCCACGGTGCTGAACGCCGGCAGCAAGGTCGCGATCCTCGCCGGCGCCGGGGCGCTCGAGGCGGCGGACGAGGTGACGGCGGTTGCCGACGCGCTGGGCGCCGGGGTGGCGAAGGCGCTGCTCGGCAAGGCGGCGCTCCGGGACGACCTGCCGTTCGTCACCGGGCAGATCGGCCTGCTCGGCACCGAGCCGTCGGACTGGATGATGCGGCATTGCGACACGCTCTTGATGATCGGCTCGCGGTTTCCGTATTCGGAGTTCCTGCCCAAGGAGGGGCAGGCGCGCGGGGTTCAGATCGATCTCGATCCGACCATGCTCTCGATCCGCTTTCCGATGGAGGTGAACCTGACCGGCGACGCCGCCGAGACGTTGCGCGCGCTGCTGCCGCGGCTGCAGCGGAAGGAGCGCCGGACCTGGCGCGAGCGGATCGAGCGCCGGGTGGCCGACTGGTGGGAGGACGTCGAGCAGCGTGCGCATCAGGACGCGGATCCGGTCAACCCGGAGCTGCTGTTCTGGGAGCTGTCGGAGCGGCTGCCGGACAACGCGATCATCTCGGCGGATTCCGGATCGTCGGCCAACTGGTTCGCCCGCGCGCTGAAGATGCGGCCGGGCATGATGGCGTCGTTGTCGGGGACGTTGGCGACGATGTGCCCGGGCGTGCCTTACGCGGCCGCCGCGAAGTTCTGTTATCCCGACCGGGTGGCGATTGCCTTCGTCGGCGACGGGGCGATGCAGATGCTGGGGATCACCGACCTGATCACGGTGTCGAAGTACTGGCGGCAGTGGAGCGACCCGCGGATGATCGTGTGCGTGCTCAGCAATCGCGACCTCAACCAGGTGACGTGGGAGCTGCGGGCGATGGCGGATTCGCCCAAGGTTCCCGAGACCCAGGACGTGCCGCCGCTCGACTTCGCCGCCTATGCCGAGCTGCTGGGCCTGAAGGGGTTGCGGGTCGAGCGCACGGAGGACGTGGGTGCGGCCTGGGACGCGGCGCTGCGGGCGGACCGGCCCTGCGTGATCGACGCGCGGGTCGATCCGGACGTTCCGACACTGCCGCCGCACATCACGCTGAAGCAGGCGCGGTCCTATGCCTCGGCGCTGGCGCAGGGCGATCCGGACACCAGCGGCATCCTGTGGCAGACCTTCAAGCGGGTGACGGGGTGAGGCAGAGGCCGCGTCGATGAGCGGGCCGCCGGTCGAGAGCGTCGAGGTCTCGTGCTACACCGTGCCGACGGACGCGCCGGAGTCCGACGGGTCGCTGGCGTGGGACTCGACCACGCTGGTGCTGGTCGAGATCGCGGCCGGCGGCAGGACCGGGATCGGCTACACCTACAGTGACACGGCCGCAGCGACGCTGGTGCGCGGCAAGCTCGCCGGGCTGGTGGAGGGCATGGACGCCTTCGACGTGCGCGGCGGCCTGGAGCGCGATGGTGCATGCGACGCGCAACCTCGGGCGGCCGGGGATCACCTCGATGGCCATCGCCGCCGTTGACGTAGCGCTGTGGGATCTGAAGGCGAAGCTGCTGGGGCTGGCGTTGTGCGATCTGCTGGGCCGGGCGCGGCGCGAGATCGCGGTCTACGGCTCGGGCGGGTTCACGTCGCTGACCGACGCCGAGTTGCGGGACCAGCTCGGCGGATGGGCGGAGCAGGGGTTCGAGCGGGTCAAGATGAAGGTCGCGCGCGAGCCGGCCCTCGACCCGGAGCGCCTGCGGGTCGCGCGGGAGGCGATCGGGCCGGAGGTGGCGCTGTTTGTCGACGCGAACGGCGTCGCTGACCCGCAAGGAGGCGCTGGCGTTCGCGGCGATGGCGGCCGATTTCGAGGTGCGCTGGTTCGAGGAGCCGGTGCCGTCGGACGACCTGGAGGGGCTGCGGCTGCTGCGCGACCGCGGACCGGCGGGCATGGCGATCGCGGCGGGGGAATACGGGTTCGACATCGGATATTTCCGGCGGATGCTGGCGGCGGGGGCGGTCGACGTGCTGCAGGCCGACGCGACCCGCTGCGCCGGGGTCACCGGGTTCCTTGCGGCGGCGTCGCTGGCGCGGGCGTTCGGGGTGCCGGTGTCGGCGCACTGCGCGCCGGCGCTGCATCTCCATCCCTGCCTCGCTGCGCTCGACGCGGTGCATATCGAGTGGTTCCACGACCATGCCCGGATCGAGGCGATGCTGTTTGACGGCGCGCCCGATCCGGCAGGCGGGCGGATCGCGAGCAACGGCGAACCGGGGCTCGGGCTGGCCTTCCGGCGCGCGGATGCCGAGAGATTTCAGGTCGATGGCTAGGCGCATATCCGACTACGGACTGATCGGTGACGGCGAGACCGCGGCGCTGGTCGGGCGGGACGCGCGGATCGACTGGCTGTGCCTGCCGCGCTTCGACTCCCAGGCCTGCTTCGCGGCGCTTGGTCGGCGAGGCGGGAAACGGCTGCTGGGCGATGGAGCCGGTGGCCGGGGTGCGGCGCACCAGCCGGACCTACCGCGGCGACACGCTGATCCTCGAGACCCGGTTCGAGACTGACGACGGCGCCGTGCGGATCATCGATTTCATGCCGATGATGCGGGGGGTCCAGCCGGACGTGGTGCGCATCGTGACCGGCGAGCGTGGCGAGGTCAGGATGCGGAGCGACCTGCGGCTCCGGTTCGACTACGGCCGGCTGCTCCCGTGGCGACTGCGCGACGGCGACGGCAGGGCGCGGCTGATCGCCGGCCCGCATGCCTGCCGGCTCTGCGCACCCGTGGCGCTCGAGGGCGAGGGCGAGGGGCTGAGCGCGGAGTTCGTGGTGCGCGAGGGCGACCGTCTGGCGTTCGTGCTGACCTATTTTCCCGTCAGCGGGGATGAGCCCGACGCCGTCGATCCGGAGCAGGCGCTGCGCGAGACCGAGGACTACTGGACCCGGTGGAGCGCGCGCTGCACCTACGACGGGCCGTGGCGGGACGCGGTGATGCGCTCGCTGATCACCATGAAGGCGCTGGTCCACGATCCGAGCGGGGGGATCATCGCGGCGCCGACCTCGTCGCTTCCCGAAGTGTCGGGCGGGTCGGCGAACTGGGACTATCGCTACTGCTGGCTGCGCGACGCCACCTTCACGCTGCTGGCGTTCCTGCGGGCCGGCTACCTCGAGGAGGCGTCGGCGTGGCGCGACTGGCTGCTGCGCGCGGTCGCGGGGCACCCCTCTCAGATCCAGCCGGCCTACGGCGTCGCGGGCGACCCGCGCCTGACGGAGTGGACGGCGGACTGGCTCAGCGGGTTCGACGGCGCCGCGCCGGTGCGGTTCGGCAACGCGGCGTTCGAGCAGTACCAGCTCGACGTTTTCGGCGAGATCATGGACGCGTTCTACGTCGCGCGGGCGCACGGCGCGCATCCCCCCGCCGACGCGTGGGAGATGCAGCGGCAAATCGTCGCACACGTGGAGGACAAATGGCGCGAGCCCGACGCCGGCATCTGGGAAAGTCGGCAGGGCCGCGAGCAGTTCACCTACTCCAAGGCCATGGCCTGGGTGGCCGTGGACCGGGCGATCAGGAGTTGCGAGAAGTTCGGTCTGGAGGGTCCCGTCGCGCACTGGAAGACGTTGCGTGACGAGATCCATCGCGAGGTCTGCGACAAGGGGTTCGATCCGGACCAGCGAAGCTTCGTGCGCAGTTTCGGGTCGAAAGACCTCGATGCGAGCCTGCTTTTGCTGCCGGCGATCGGATTCCTGCCGGCCGACGACCCGCGGATCGCCGGCACCATCGAGGCGATCGGCGCGAGGCTCGGCGTCGACGGGTTCCTGCGTCGCCGCTCCGGCGACGGGCCGGAGACGAGCTTCATCATCTGCAATTTCTGGTGGGCCCACGCGCTGATCCAGCAAGGGCGGCGCGACGAGGCGACGGCGCTGTTCGAGCGGGTGCTCGGCATCCGCAATGATCTCGGGCTGCTTTCCGAGGAGTATGACACCGGAACCGATCGCCTGCTCGGCAATTTTCCTCAGGCCCTGTCCCATCTCGGCCTTGTCAACACGGCCTACGATTTGCTGAAGATGGACGGTCGGCGAGTTGAGGGGGACGAAGCCCGATGAGCACAACTTCCGTCAGCAATCTGCCGTCGCCGGTGGCGGCCAGCGATGTTCTCCATCCCCCGACCGAGGTGGTGGTAGTGACGGGCGCCTCGGCGGGCGTCGGTCGCGCCGTCGTGCACCGCTTCGCCCGCGAGGGCGCCCGGATCGGGCTGATCGCCCGCGACGCGGAGGCGCTCGAGACCGTGGTGCGGGAAGTCGAGACGCTGGGCGGGGAGGCAATGGCGCTGCCGCTCGACGTTTCCGACGCCGACGCGGTGTTCGCCGCGGCGGACAGCGTCGAGCAGCGCTTCGGGCCGATCGACGTCTGGGTGAACGACGCGATGGCGACGGTGTTCTCGCCGATCTCCGAGATCACGCCGGACGAGTTCCGCCGGGTGACGGAAGTCACCTATCTCGGCTTCGTGCACGGCACGATGGCCGCGCTGCGTCACATGCGGCCGCGCGACAGGGGCACGATCGTGCAGGTCGGCTCGGCGCTGGCCTATCGCGGCATTCCGCTGCAGGCGGCCTATTGCGGCGCCAAGCATGCGATCCGCGGGTTCAACGAAACGCTGCACGGCGAGCTGGTGCATGCGGGATCGGCGGTCCGCACCTGCATCGTCGAGCTGCCGGCGGTCAACACGCCGCAGTTCGACTGGGCGCGGGTGCACCTGCCGTCGCTGCCGCGGCCGATGGGGGCGCCGGTCGCCCCCGAGGTCGCGGCCAACGCGATCCATCGCGCGGCGCATGGCCGGTGGCGCGAGTACTGGCTGGGACGGCAGACCGCGCTGGTGATCCTCGGCAACTTCATCGCGCCGGGCTTTCTCGACCGCTATCTCGGCCGCACGTCCTGGAAGGGGCAGCAGACCGGCGGCAGGGTTCCCGCCGACCGGCCGGACAACCTCTACGCGCCGGTCACCGCGCTGCATCGCACCTCCGGATCGTTCGGCGACACGGAACGCGGGCGGGCGATGCTTGCCCCGGCCGCGTTCCTGCGGCTCGGGGTGGTGGGGCTGGGCGCGCTGGCGTTCTTCGCAATGGGACGGATTTCCAAGAAGGGGCGGTAACGGATGGGCACGCGCTGATGCCGCAGATCTTCCGGCCCGGCGCCAACACGCTCGCCCGCATCGGGCTGGTTGCGATCGTCGTGGGGCCGCTGGCGGCGGCGGCGCTGGGTCTGGTACTCGCGCGATCGTCCTACGCGACCGGCGAGGGACGCACCCCGGAACAGCCGATCCCCTTCTCCCATGCCCATCACGCCGCCGACATCGGCATCGACTGCCGCTACTGTCACACCGGCGTCGAGACCTCGGACTTCGCGGGCATTCCGCCGACAAGGACCTGCATGACCTGTCACAGCCAGCTCTGGACCAACGCGGCGATGCTGGCGCCGGTCCGCGAAAGCCTCGTCGAGGGGATCAACCTGCGCTGGCGGCCGGTCAACCACCTGCCCGACTACGTCTATTTCAGCCACCGGGTTCATGTCGCCAACGGCGTCGCCTGCACCACCTGCCACGGGCCGGTGGGCGAGATGAAGCTGATGCGGCAGCACGCGAGCCTGACCATGGGGTGGTGCCTGTCGTGCCACCGCGATCCTGGACGGAACCTCAGCCCGCGCGAGACGCTGTTCGATCCGTTCGGCGCGCCGACGGCCGGGGACGACGTCGCCGCCGCGCATGCCCGGCTGGCGGAGTACGCGATCGACCCGAGCCACCTCACCGACTGCTCGCGGTGTCACCGATGAGCGGGGGGTTCCGGATGCCGCCCGACGCCGGCCTGAGCCGCCGCGAGGCGCTCCGGGTGTTCGCCGCGGGGGCGGCGGCACTGGTGGCGGGGTGCGACCGGCCCGAGGACATCGTGCCTTACATCGACATGCCCGAAGGGATGACGGCGGGCAATCCGATGTTCTTCGCGACCTCGCTGCCGCTCGGCGGGTTCGGCCGCGGCGTGGTGGTGGAGAGCCGGGAAGGCCGGCCGATCAAGGTTCACGGCAACGGGCTGCATCCGGCGAGCCTCGGCGCTACCGACAGCTTTCTCGAGGCGTCGGTGCTCGATCTGTTCGATCCCGGCCGGCCGCGCGCGGTGAGCGAGGGCGGGCAGCCCTCGACCTGGCTTGCGTTCGAGGCGGCGCTTGCGGGACGGCTCGGCGGCGACGGCGAGGGCGTGCGCCTGCTGACCGGACCGGTGGCCTCGCCGACGCTGGCGCGGCAGATCCTCGCGCTGATGCACCGCTATCCCGGGCTGCGCTGGCACACCTGCCCGGCGGCGCCCGATCCGCTGCGCGTGGGCTTCGGCGGCACGGCGCGGGACGAGCGGCGCATCGAGCCGGACTTCGGCAAGGCCGAGGTGATCGTCAGCTTCGGCTGCGACTTCCTCGGCCCCGGACCGGGACAGATCGCGACGGCGCAGGCGTTCGCGGCCGCGCGAAGGGAGAACCGCGGCGGGATGCGGCTGCATGTGCTGGAGAGCGCGCCGAGCCTGACCGGCGCCGCCGCCGATCAGCGGCTCGCGGCGACGCCGGAGGAGATCGCGCGGGCGGCGGCGTGGCTCGCCGGTGAGGGGGCCGCAGAGCCGGCGGAGCACCTGCGCGCGCCGCTCGCGCGGATTCGCGCGGCGGTCGAGGCCGCGCCCGGCAAGGCGCTGGTGCTGGCCGGTCCGGAGATGGCGCCGGATCTCGCGCTGCGGCTGGCGGCGATGAACCGGCGCAACGGCGCGCCGCTGTCCTATCGTGCGCCCGCCGACCGCTGGCCGGATCTGGCGCCGCGCCCGGTTTCCGAGCTGGTGACGGAGATGAGCGCGGGCAGGGTCGCGTCGCTCGTCGTGCTCGACGCCAATCCGGTCTACGCGTTGCCCGGCGCGCTGGGGTTCGCTGAGGCGCTCTCGGCGGTGCCGTGGACGGTCTACGCCGGGGTCGAAGGCAACGAGACCGCCGAGGCCTGCCTCTGGCGGTTGCCGCTGAACCATGCGCTGGAGGACTGGTCGGATCTGCGCGGGGTCGACGGGACCGTGGGCTTGGTGCAGCCGCTGATCGCGCCGCTGCACGACACCCGCTCGCGGCACGAGGTGCTCGACCTGCTCGCCGATGGTCAGGGGGAGGGCGCGCGGGAGATCGTGCGCGCCACCTGGCGGCGCTGGCGCGGCGCGGCGACGCCGAAGGCGTTCGAGAGCTTCTGGCGGCAGGCACTTCACGACGGGGTGGTGGCGGGCGCCGGGCTCGGGGTCTCGGAACCGGCGGAGGGGGCGCCCGGCGGGTCCGCCGCGGGGGCGGCGCGCGAGGGGTTCACGCTGGTGCTCCGGCCGTCGCCCGCGGTCTGGACCGGGGAGACGGCGTCGAACGCCTGGCTGCAGGAGACGCCGGAGCCGTTCACCAAGCAGGTCTGGGGCAACGCGCTCTGGATGAACGCCGGCGACGCCGCGGCGCTGGACCTTGCGGACGGCGATCTCGCGGAGATCGCGAGCGACTGGGGGAAGGTGCGCGCGCCGGTGCTGGTCGTCGCCGGGCAGGCGGCGGGAACGGTGGCGATGCATCTCGGCTACGGCCGGCGCGCGGCCGGTCCGATCGGGAGCGGCGTCGGCGTGGACGCGAACCCGCTCCGGCCCACGGACGGGGCGCGCGTGATCCCGGGCGTCAGCGTGGCGAAGGCGGAGGGCCGGGAAGAGATCTTCCGCACGCAGCTGCACTTCGAGGAACACGACCGCGACCTCCTGCGCACGGTCGCGGCGGACGCGGCGGTGCTTCCTGCGTCGGAGGCCGGGCCCGAGGCGTCGTTCTACCCGCCGAAACCGGACGGCGAGCATGCCTGGGGCATGGTGATCGACCTCGACGCCTGCATCGGCTGCAACGCCTGCGTCACCGCCTGCCAGGCGGAGAACAACGTTCCCGTGGTCGGGCCGGAGGAGGTGGCGCGCGGGCGGATCATGCACTGGCTGCGCGTGGACGCCTATGTCGAGGAGGGCACGGGGACCGCGTTCCAGCCGGTGCCCTGCATGCACTGCGAGCAGGCGCCGTGCGAGCCGGTCTGCCCGGTCGCGGCCTCGGTCCACGATGCCGAGGGGCTGAACGTGCAGGTCTACAACCGCTGCGTCGGCACCCGGTTCTGCCAGGCGAACTGTCCCTACAAGGTGCGGCGGTTCAACTTCTTCGGCTATGCCGACGGGGAGGAGTTCGCGACCATGGGCGTCGCCGCTGCTCGACGCGCTGATGAACCCGGACGTCACGGTGCGCGGGCGCGGGGTGATGGAGAAATGCACCTACTGCGTGCAGCGCATCGCCCGCGAGCGCCGCACGGCCGAGGTCGAGGACCGGCCGATGGGGGAGGTGCGCACCGCCTGCCAGTCCGCCTGTCCGACGCAGGCGATCGCCTTCGGCGATCTCACCGTCGCGGACTCCGCCGTGGTGTCGGCGAAGCGGGATCCGCGGAACTACGCCATGCTCGACCACCTCGGCACCCGACCGCGTACCACGTATCTCGCGCGGGTCGACCGGGGCGCGGAGGACGAGACATGACGGCGGAGAGCGCCTATCTCCCGAGCGGGGAGAGCTTCGCCGAGATCACCGCCGCGGTGGCCGATCCGGTGCTGGAGCAGCGGTTCGGGCTCGGCTGGTGGATCGGCTTCGGGGTCGCGGCGGCGCTGACGCTGACCATGGTGTTCTCGCTGGTCTGGCTCGTCACCTTCGGCGTCGGGATCTGGGGGATCAACACCTCCAACGTCTGGGGCTTCGCCATCGCCAACTATGTCTGGTGGATCGGCATCGGCAACGCCGGCACGCTGATCTCCTCGATGCTGCTCCTGACCCGGCAGCGCTGGCGGGCCTCGATCAGCCGCTTCGCCGAGGCGATGACGCTGTTCGCCGCGGCCATCGCCGGACTGTTCCCGATCTTCCACCTCGGGCGGCCGTGGCTGTTCTACTGGCTGGTGCCGTACCCCGACACCATGACGCTGCTGCCGCAGTGGAACAGCCCGCTGGTCTGGGACTTCTTCGCGATCGCGAGCTACCTCCTGTTCTCGCTGATGTTCTGGTACACCGGCGCGCTGCCGGATTTCGCCAGCCTGCGCGACCGGGCCAGCAGTCGCGGGCGGCAGCGGCTCTACGGGATACTGGCGTTCGGCTGGCGCGGCTCGGCGCGGCACTGGCAGATCCATCAGGCCTACTACGGCGCGATGGCGTGCCTCGGGGTGCCGCTGGTGATCTCGGTGCATTCGGTGGTGGGCCTCGATTTCGCAGCCGGGATGATGCCGGGCTGGAACGAGACGGTGTTTCCGCCCTATTTCGTGGTCGGCGCGATGTATTCCGGCTTCGCCATGGTGGTGGTGCTCGCCGCGGCGATCCGGCGGGCGACGAATACCCAGCACCTGATCACCATCGACCATTTCGACGTGATGGCGCGCATCCTGCTCATGGCGTCGCTGATCATGACCGCCTCCTACGCGACCGAGTGGTTCTTCGGCTGGTATTCCGGCGAGACCGCCGAGCGCGGGTTCGTCCGCAACGAGTTCACCGGGGCCTACGCGCCGTTCTACTGGACCATGCTCGCGTGCAACTGCGGCTTTCCGCTGCTGTTCGTGTTCCGCGCCGTGCGGCGCTCGCTGCCGGCGCTGATCGTGATCGCGGTGCTGATCAACGTGGGCATGTGGCTCGAGCGGATCCTGATCATCAACGAGACGCTGTCGCACGCCTATGTGCCATCGGAGTGGACGCTGTTCTGGCCGACGGTGTGGGACTGGCTGCTGCTGGCCGGCACGCTCGGGTTCTTCGCGTTCCTGTTCTATGTCTTCGTGCGGGTGATCCCCGCGGTCTCGATCCACGAGGTCAAGGCCCGGACCTCGGAGGCGCGGGCATGACCGGGGAGCGCATCCTGTTCGTGGAGTGCGACGGCGCCCGCAGCCTGGTGGCGGCCGCCCGCGAGGCCCGCCGGCGCCGCATCCGCACCATCGACGCGCTCTGCCCGTTCCTGATCGAGGACCTGGACGAGGCGATGGGACTGCCGCCCGTCCAGCTCCGTCCGATCATGCTGGTCGCCGGCCTCGCCTCGGCGGCGGCGATGTTCCTGCTGCAGTACCTGGTATTCTGTCGCCTTCTATCCGCTCGACGCGGGTGGGCGAGCGCACAACGCGTGGCCGGCGTTCATGCTCGCGACCTTCGAGACCGGGGTTCTCGGGGCGGCGTTCGTGGGCTTCGTCACCATGCTGGTGGGCTGCGGTCTGCCGCGGCTGAACCATCCGCTGTTCGACGCGCCGGAGACCGGTCGGGCGAGCTTGGACGGCTTCTTCCTGCTGGTGGCGGACGACGGCGGCGGCACGCGGGCGACGCTGTCGGGATGGCCGGGCGTGGTCGCGGTGACGGAGGGGGTGGCATGATCCGCCGGGCCGCCGTTCTCGCCGGGATGCTGCTGTGCGCCTGCCGTCCGGACATGGCGGATCAGTCGAAATACCCTGCCTACGCGCCGTCGCCGCTGTGGCCGGATGGCGCGTCGGCCCGGCCGCTGGTGCCGGGCACCGTGGCGCGCGGGGCGTTGGCGCGGGAGGACGCGCTTCGCACGCCGCCGCCGGTCACGCCGGCGCTTCTCGCGCGCGGACGCGAACGGTTCGACATCTTCTGCTCGCCCTGTCACGGGTTCGATGGCACCGGCGACGGGCGGGTGGTGCAGCGCGGCTTTCCGCAGCCGCCGTCGTATCTCTCCGCGCGTCTGCGAGCTGCGCCGGCGGCGCACTTCGTCGACGTCATCACCAACGGCTTCGGGGTGATGTATCCCTACGCCGACCGGGTCGCGCCCGCCGACCGCTGGGCCATCGTCGCCTATATCCGGGCGTTGCAGCTGGCCGGTCCGGTGACGGCGTCGCTCCGGCCAGAGGCGACGCCATGAGCGACGTGGCCGCCGTCCCTTGGGTGCCTGCGCGCCGGACGCGGGCGATCGCGGCGGGCGTCTCCCTGGTGGCGCTGATCGCGCTGGCGGTGTTCTTTCCCGCCGCCGCGGCGCGGGGGTGGCTGGCGGGATGGCTGTTCGCGATGATGCCCTGCGTCGGCTCCGCCGTGCTGCTGCTGATCCACCAGCTGACCGGCGGCGTCTGGCGCGCGGCGGGGGAGCCGTGGCTGTCGCGGCTCGCCATGCTCACGCCGCAGGTGGCGCTGGGCGGGATCCTGGTGATGCTGAGCCTCGGGCTCCTCTACCCGTGGGCGGTGGCGCCGCGCGAGGGCAGCGTCGCGACGCTGTGGCTGGTGCCCTGGCTGTTCGGCGTGCGCGGCCTCTGCATTCTGCTGATCTGGGCCGGTCTCGGACTGATCGCGCCGCGCGAGCCCGGGCCCGGGCCTCGCGGCGGTCGGGCTCGGGCTCTACGTGGTCACGATCACGGTGGCCTCGATCGACTGGGTGCTGTCGCTGGATCCCGACTTCACCTCGACCGATTTCGCCGCAATGATGGCGGTCTCGCAGCTCGCCGCCGCGTTGGCGCTGGCGGCCGTTCTCGGGCTTCGGCCCGGGAAGGCGACCGGGGACTGGGGCGGTCTGCTGCTCGCGACGGTGCTCGGCGTGTTCTACCTTTCGGCGATGCAGTTCCTCGTCAGCTGGTCAGGCGACCTGCCCTCCAAGGCTGCATGGTTTGCCGCGCGCGGCGGGCTGGCGGGAACCGCGATCATCGACACGGCCTTCGTGGTCGGCGCCTGCCTGCCGGTGGCGATCCTGCTGTCGAGCGCGCTGCGGCGCGCGCCGGGCGCGCTCCGGGGCGCGGGCGCGGCGGTGCTGTTCGGGAACCTGGCTGCATCTCCTTTGGCTGACCACGCCGATGCAGACAGTCGGGGCTCCGCTGGTCACGGCGGGGACGGGCCTGCTTGCCACAGCCCTGTTCGCGGCGCTTCTGGCCGGCCCGGCGATGGCGGGGAGGGAAAGCCGATGAGCGACCGGCTCCCCGAGGATCCGGGTGTGGCGCTCGGCTGGGTGCTGCCGCTGATCGCCGCCGCGTTCGTCATCCTCGGGCTCGGCGTCGGCGCGGTATGGCTGTTCTACCCGTCGGTGCGCACCCCGATCCCGTTGCAGGTCTCCCCGCTGCCCGCGCCCGAGCTCGAGACCCGCCCGGTCGCGGACGACCGGCGCTGGCGCGCGCAGGAGCGCGCCCGGCTGGAAGGCAAGGACGGCTGGCTGCCGATCTCGTCGGCGATGGCGCGGATCGCGGCGCGCGGACCCGCCGCGTTCGATCCGGTGGAGGTAGCGAAATGAGCCGGCTTGCCGTGGCTGTCCTCACTCTCCTGCTGGCGGGCGGTCGCGCCGCCGCGCTCACCCAGGCCGAGCTCGACACCGTAAGCGCCAGCCCGGAGCAGGGCGCGCAAATCCCCGCCGATCTCGCGCTGCTGGACGGCGACCGGCCGGCGGTCCTGGTCTTCGCCGATTTCGAGTGCACCGACATCTGCAACCCGCTGGTCGCCGCCACCGCCGACGCATTGTCCGACAGCGGCCTGTCGCCGGCGACGGACTACCAGTTGGTCATCGCCGGGATCGACCCCGAGGACGGCCCCGACGCGGCCGCGCGGTTTCTCGACGCCACGGTGACGGAGCCGGATATGCGCCGCCGGGTCGTGGTCCCGGACCTCGATCCGGGGCAGACGGCGCGGCTCGAGGCGGCGATGGGCTACACCGCCGTCTACGATCCCGAGCGCGGCGCCTACGCCCATCCCGCCGGGCTCTATGTGCTCGACGCCACCGGCACGGTGGCGCGGGTGTTTCCCGGGCTGCTGCCGGAGGCGAGCGATCTGCGGCGTGCCCTGGTGAGCGCGGGGAATGGTGCGGTCGGCGGGATCCTCGAGCGCATCGTGCTCACCTGCTACGGGTTCAACGCCGCGACCGGGCGCTACACCCTCGCGATCGAGCGGGTGCTGATGGTGTCGTCATTCGCGACCATGGCGGCGCTCGCGCTCGGGATCGGTCTGGCGCTCAGGCGCGAACGGCGGGGGGAACGGTCATGAACATCTTCATCGGCCCGGACACTGCCTCGACCGTCGCGCGTTCGGATAACATCCTGTTCCTGGCCCTGCTCGTGCTCTCGGGCCTGGTGGTGGCGCTCGTCGTCGGCCTGATCGTGGTGTTCGGGACGCGGTTTCGCGAGAACTCGAAGGTGGAGCGGCGCAAGGTGCCGCGCCTCGCGCACCGGGAATTCGAGATCGGCTGGACCTCGGCGGTGGTGTTCCTCGCGCTGTTCTTCTTCTGGTGGGCGGCGAGCTATCAGGTGACGGCGCTCGCGCCGCCGTCCGGCGCGCTCGAGATCCACGTCGAGGCCAAGCAGTGGATGTGGAAGACCGAGCACCCCAACGGCGCCCGCGAGATCAATGCGCTGCACGTGCCGGTGAACCAGCCGGTGGTGCTCTATCTGAACTCGCAGGACGTGATCCATTCGTTCTACGTGCCGGCCTTCCGGCTGAAACAGGACGTGGTGCCGGGGCGCACCGCCACGGCCTGGTTCCAGGCCACCAAGACCGGCACCTTCCCGCTGCGCTGCGCGGAATATTGCGGCACCTCGCATGCGCGGATGCTGGGCGAGGTGACGGTGATGGAGCCGGCCGCCTATGCCCGCTGGTCGGAGGCGCAGCCGCAGGCCGACAATCTCGCCGAGATCGGCCGCGGCTATTTCACCGCGTTCGGCTGCTCGGGCTGTCACAGCACGTCGAGCCGGGTGCATGCGCCGCAGTTCGAGGTGGACGGGCTGTTCGGCAAGCCGGTCGAGCTGACCGACGGCCGCACCGTGATCGCCGACCAGGCCTACATCCGTGATTCGATCGTGCAGCCCAAGCGGGACATCGTGGCCGGCTTCGAGCCGATCATGCCGAGCGACTACGGCCAGACCCTCGACGAGGGCGAGATCAGCGCGCTGGTCGCCTACATCCGCAGCCTCGGCGCCGCGCCGCCGGCCGAGGAAACCACCCTGCGCTCCCCCGACCAGGAGACCTCCCGATGAGCGATGTTCCCCTCGCCGGTCCCGCGCCGACCTATCTCAACGACAGCCACAGCATCCGGACGTGGCTGCTCACCACCGACCACAAGCGCATCGCCCTGCTCTATTTCGCGACGATCACCGTGTTCTTCTTCATCGGCGGCGCGGCGGCGACGCTGATGCGGCTCGAGCTCGCCACCCCGGCCGCCGACGTGGTCAGCGCGGACGGCTACAACCGGCTGTTCACGCTGCACGGCGTGATCATGGTGTGGTTCTTCCTGGTGCCGGCGGTGCCGACGACGCTCGGCAACTTCGTGGTGCCGCTGGCGATCGGGGCGCGCGACGTGGCTTTTCCGCGGCTGAACCTGATCAGCTGGTACCTCACGGTTGCCGGCGGGCTGCTCGCGCTCTCCGCGCTGCTGCTCGGCGGCGTCGATACCGGCTGGACGTTCTACACCCCCTATTCGACGCTCTACTCCAATTCCTACGTCACGCTCGCCGCCGCCGGAGTGTTCGTCGCGGGCTTCGGAACCATCGCCACCGGTCTCAACTTCATCGTGACCATCCACACCCAGCGCTGCCCTGGCATGCATTGGATGCGGCTGTCGCTGTTCGTGTGGTCGATCTACGCGACAGCGATCGTGATGGTACTCGCGACGCCGGCGCTCGCCGTCGCGCTGCTGATGATCGTGAGCGAGCGCGCGTTCGATCTCGGCCTGTTCGATCCGCGGCGCGGCGGCGATCCGCTCCTGTTCCAGAACATCTTCTGGTTCTACTCGCACCCGGCGGTCTACATCATGATCCTGCCGGGCATGGGGGTCGTCACCGAGATCATCACCTGCTTCGCGCGGCGGCGTGTCTTCGGCTACACGGCGATGGTCATCGCGCTGATGGCGATCTCGGTGTTCGGGTTCTTCGTCTGGGGGCACCACATGTTCACCTCCGGCCAGTCCGCCTTCGCGAGCCTGACCTTCTCGCTGCTGTCGTTCATCATCGCGGTGCCCTCGGCGATCAAGGTCTTCAACTGGTCGGCGACGCTCTATGGCGGGCACATCCGGTTCGAGGCGCCGATGCTCTACGCGCTCGGCTTCATCGGGCTCTTCACCATCGGCGGGCTTACCGGCCTGTTCGTCGCCTCGCTGCCGATCGACGTGCATGTCCACGACACCTACTTCGTCGTGGCGCATTTCCACTACATCATGGTGGGAGGCATGGTGTCGGCGTTCTTCGGCGGCGTGCACTACTGGTGGCCCAAGATCACCGGACGCCTCTACCACGAAGGCATCGCGGTGGGCGCGGCACTTCTGATGTTCATCGGGTTCAACATGACGTTCTTCCCGCAGTTCATCCTCGGCTATGCCGGAATGCCGCGCCGCTACCAGGTCTACGACCCGGTCTTCGCCTTCTGGAACGGACTTTCCTCGGCCGGAGCGGCGGTACTCGCCGTCGCCTACCTGCTGCCGATGGCCTATCTCGGATGGTCGGCCTTCTTCGGCCGGCCCGCCGGCGACAATCCCTGGCGGGCGACGGGGCTGGAGTGGCAGACGACCTCGCCGCCGCCGCCGCACAACTTCGGGAAGCGGCCCGAGGTCCATCGCGAAGCCTATTCCTACCACCGGAAGCGGGATCAGCCCGAGAACCGAGAGAGCGCCGCCGCCCGTTCCCAGTCCGCAGAAGCCGATCTGGAGTGATGGCGATGCCCCGACCCGCGGCCGTCCCGGAACCCTTCACCTCGTTCGAGCGCCAGCGCTTCGCCGCCGAGTTCGGCATGTGGATCTTCCTCGCCACCGAAGCCATCTTCTTCGGTGGGCTGTTCACCGGCTACACGCTCTACCGGTTTCTCTACCCGGACGCCTTCGCGATCGCGGGCGGGCACACCAAGGCGTGGATCGGCTCGGTCAATACCGCGATCCTGCTGACGTCGAGCGCGACGATGGCGGTCGCCGTGTGGGCGTCGAAGGAACGGATCAAGCCTGCGGTCCTGATCGGCCTCGGGCTCACCGCCGTCATGGGTCTGGGATTCCTGGGGCTGAAGGGCTACGAATACTATACCGACGTCTCCGAGAAGCTCGTCCCTGGCTGGCCGGACTTTCCGCTCGAGCCGCCGCAGACCCAGATCTTCTTTTCGTTCTACTGGATCATGACCGGTCTTCACGCCGTTCACCTGACCATCGGGATCGTGGCGGTCTCGACCTACTTTCTCTGGGTCCGGTCCGATCGGTTCGCGTGGCATCGCAGCGGCAGCCTGCCCGCGCTCGGCCTCTACTGGCATCTGATCGACGTGATCTGGATCTTCCTGTTTCCCCTCCTGTACCTGGTCGGCCGATGACGACGCGGACCCCCTCGGCCCGGCGGCTCTGGCGCAAGGCCGCAATCGTCTGGCTCGCCCTGAGCGCACTCCTCGCGGCCACGATCTTCTGCGCCTATCTGCCGCTTGGCGAGATCAAGCTCTGGATTTCGCTGACGATCGCCGTCGCCAAGGCGCTGCTGGTCGCGATCATCTTCATGGAGCTCAGCAAGGACGGCGCGGTCACCCGTCTGGCCGCCGTCGCCGGCCTTCTCTTCCTCGCCGTCCTGATCCTGCTGGTCATCGCCGAAGGCGCGACCCGGCAGCACGGCCTTGAAGTGTTCGGCCAGGGTCTCGTCGAGCCCCGGACGGCGGGAACGCGATGATCAGCTGGCGCGGATGTCGGTTCGTCCGGCGAAGCGCACTCTGATGCCGACCGGGTCGAGCGCGGCGACCAGTTCTGCCGCACCCGCATCGGAGGCAGTATCGGATGGTGCGGGTGGTCGGAATCGAATCCGACACCCTGTTGCCAGAACTGGATTGTTGAGTCCAGCGCGTCTACCGAGTTCCGCCACACCCGCATCGGCGGCAGATAGCCAAGGATCAACCGGCTCGCAAGCCGCATGTCCGCCCCCCGGGTCATGTCACGGCCGGCGCCAGTCCGGAAGCCGGCGGGCGCATCAGAGGGCGAGCCGCCTCCATTCGGCGGCGTAGGCGGCGAGGTGGGGAACGTCGGGATCCTCCGGGTCGTCAATCGCCTCGTCGGAGCCGATGGCGGCTGCGCTGGTCAGCAGGGCCGCGCCGATGCTGGTGCCGGTGCCGCCCGAGGCCGCGTGCAGGACCGGGCGGCTGGTGGCGGCGGCGAGCATGCGGCGGAAGGGCGCATTGGAGGTGAAGGGACCCTCGAGCACGGTCGGGCCGTCCGCGCCGATCAGATCGAGGCAGGTGGCGGTCATCAGCGCGAGATAGAACGAGACGGCGGCGGCGCGCTCGCCGGAATCGAGGCGATCCTCGGGGACGGTCCAGCCTGCCGCCCGGCCCTGGAACGGGCCGGAGCCGGGTTCGGCGGCGGGCAGCAGGAAGACGCCGCGTTCGAGCACGGCGTCGGGTCGGGCGGGGGCGGCGGGGCGGCCGCGCATCAGCGTCTCCCACTCCCGGCCGCCCATGAAGCGGGCCGACGGGATCGGATCGCCGAAGGCGCTGACGTTGACGAGGGTGTCGCGGCGCGGGTCGAGATCGACGCGGCGGCCGCCGATCGCCATCGAGACCACCCAGGTGCCGGTCGAAACCACGGCGAACGGCGCGGGCCGGGCCTTGAGGTGCGGCAGGAGCGAGGCGTTGGAGTCGTGGATGCCGCAGAACACCGGGGTGTCGGGCGGGAGGCCGGTGGCGGCGGCGACCTCGGCGGTGATCGGGCCGAGGCGGTCGGCGGCCCGGCGGAGCGGGGGCATCAGCGGGCGCCAGCCCTCGGCCTCGACCAGGGAGGAGAAGCTGCGGGCGGCGGGGCTCCAGAGATCGGTGTGGCAGCCGAGCGAGGTGGCTTCGGTGGCGGCCACGCCCGAGAGGCGGAAGGCCCAGTATTGCGGGTAGGGGAGGATGGCGGCGGTGCGGGCGAAAGCCTCAGGGAAGGTGCGGGCCTGCCAGAACAGCTGGGCGCCGAGGTTGAGCCCGGCGGGCAGGCGGGGCGATCCGGTCTCGGCGAAGGGCGGCCGGGCGGCGTCGTAGGCGGCGGCGAGGTCGCCCGGGCCGGGATGCTCGTAGTCGAGGATCGGCAGGGCCAGAGCGCCGGTGTCGTCGATCAGCGCCGCGGTGGCGCCGTGGGCCGTCACCACCAGCGCTTCGATGCGATGACGGGTATTCAGTGACCGGACGCCGTCGCACAGAAACGACCAGATGCGCTCGGTGTCGAGGTGGGGGTAGGGCGGGCCGGGCAGGGAGCGGCTGGGGCGGGCGATGAAATCGACCTCGCGCATCGCGGCCGCGTCGACCACCGCGAGCTTGGCGTTGGTCTTGCCGATGTCGATGACCAGGGTGCGGGCGGGCCGGGTCATGCGGGCTTGGCGGTGCGCGCAGTCGGCGTCCGGCCCGCAGAGCTGAAGGTGTCGATCTTCACTGGGTTCGGCCTTTGAACGCGATGGTGATGGCCGAAGATCGTAGCGCATGCGGCCGATGAGCGAAACGGCGGGCGCGACCGCAACCGGTCTGGCGGCGACCCCGAACGCGTGTCCGACGTCGGCCGGCGGATCCCCTCGTCGAGCCGTGCCTTGCGCTGTCGCCGCTCTGCCGCTTTGACATTCGCGAAGCCGCGAACGATCCTGCGGGGCGAAACCGCAGCCCTCGGGGAGGGCGGATGGGGAGGGGAGGGTCGCATGCTCGATTTGAAATCCGCGAGCCGGTTGCAGAGCCTGTGGGACGACACCGAGGCCAAGGGCATGAGCGAACCGGAGCGGCTGCTCTACCGCTCGAACCTGCTCGGGGCGGACAAGCGGATCACCAACTACGGTGGCGGCAATACCTCGGCGAAGGTGACGGAGCGCGACCCGCTGACCGGCGAGGCGGTCGAGGTGCTGTGGGTCAAGGGCTCGGGCGGCGATGTCGGCACGATCCGGCTCGACGGGTTCGCCACACTCTATATGGAGAAGCTCCAGGCGCTGAAGGGGCTCTATCGAGGCGTCGAGCACGAGGACGAGATGGTGGGGTATCTGCCGCACTGCACGTTCGACCTGAATCCGCGGGCGGCCTCGATCGACACGGCCCTGCACGCCTACGTGCCGCGCAGGCACGTCGACCACATGCACGCGGACGCGATCATCGCGATCGCGGCCTCGAAGAATTCGCGCGCGCTGACGCGGGAGGTGTTCGGCAACGAGATCGGCTGGCTGCCGTGGAAGCGGCCGGGCTTCGAGCTCGGGCTGTGGCTCGGGAAGTTCTGCGCCGAGAACCCGCAGGCAAGGGGGGTGGTCCTGGAGAGCCACGGGCTGTTCACCTGGGACGATGACGCCCGGGGCTGCTACGAGACCACGCTCGACGTGATCAACCGGGCGATCGGGTGGCTGGAGGAGCGGACCCGCGACGTGGCGGCGTTCGGAGGGCCGGCGCACGGGTCGCTGCCGCCGGAGGAGCGCCGCAAGGTGGCTGCGGCGCTGATGCCGGCGATCCGGGGCATGGTGTCCGGCGACACCCGCATGGTCGGGCATTTCGACGACCAGGACGCGGTGCTGGCGTTCGTCAACGCGAAGGGCATGGCGCCACTGGCGGCGCTCGGAACCAGTTGCCCGGACCATTTCCTGCGCACCAAGATCCGGCCGCTGGTGGTGGACTTCGATCCGGAAAGCCCGGACGTGGCGGCGACGCTGGCCGGGCTCGCGGGCGCGGTGGAGGCCTACCGCGCCGATTACGCCGCCTACTACGAGCGGTGCAGGCGGCCGGACAGTCCGGCGATGCGCGATCCCAATGCGGTGGTCTGGCTGGTGCCGGGGGTGGGCATGATCACCTTCGCCAGGGACAAGGCGACGGCGCGGATCTCGGGCGAGTTCTATGTCAACGCGATCAACGTGATGCGCGGCGCCTCGGCGGTCGGGGATTATCGGGGCCTGCCGGAGCAGGAGGCCTTCGACATCGAGTACCGGCTGCTCGAGGAGGCGAAGCTGCAGCGGATGCCGAAGCCGAAGAGCCTCGCGGGGAGGATCGCGATCGTGACCGGCGGGGCGGGCGGCATTGGCTCGGCGACGGCCGCGCGGCTGTTGGGCGAAGGGGCCTGCGTGGTGCTGGCCGACGTCGACGTGGCGGCGCTGGCCGAGACCGCGGCGACGCTCGGCGAGCGGCACAGCGCCGACGTGGTGCGGACGGTCGAGATGGACGTGACCTCCGAGGCGGCGGTGGCCCGGGCCTATGCCGACACGGCCGTGGAGTTCGGCGGCGTCGACATCGTGGTCTCGAACGCCGGGATCGCCTCGTCCGCGGCGATCGAGGAGACGACGCTGGCGCTGTGGGATCGGAACATGTCGATCCTCTCGACCGGGTATTTCCTGGTGTCGCGCGAGGCGTTCCGGCTGCTGAAGGCGCAGGGCCTCGGCGGATCGATCGTGTTCATCGGCTCGAAGAACGGGCTGGCGGCGTCGCCGGGGGCGTCGGCCTACTGCACCGCCAAGGCGTCGGAGCTGCATCTGGCGCGGTGCCTGGCGCTCGAGGGGGCGCCGGAGGGGATCCGGGTCAACGTGGTCAATCCCGACGCGGTGCTGCGCGGCTCGCGGATCTGGGCGGGCGAGTGGCTGGAGCAACGGGCGGCGACCTACCAGACCGACAAGGAAGGGCTCGAGGAGATGTATCGGCAGCGCTCGCTGCTGAAGCGGTCGGTGTTCCCCGAGGATATCGCCGAGGGGGTGTACTTCTTCGCCTCGGAGGCCTCGGCGAAATCGACGGGCAACATCGTCAACGTCGACGCGGGCAACGTTCAGGCGTTCACGCGGTAGGGGACGGAACAGGAGACGGGGCAATGGGCGAGATCGACACGGCGCTGGTGCGCGCGGAGAACCGGCTCGAGGAGGCGGCGCTCGCGCGCGACTACGCCAGCCTCGGCGAGCGGCTGGAGGGCCGCGGGATCGACATCGGCGCGGTGAAGGAGAAGGTGGCGGCGTTCGGGGTGGCGGTGCCGTCGTGGGGCGTCGGCACGGGAGGCACGCGGTTCGCGCGGTTTCCCGGTCCGGGGGAGCCGCGGGGCATCTTCGACAAGCTCGAGGACTGCGCGGTGATCCACCGGCTGACCGGGGCGACGCCGACGGTGTCGCTGCACATCCCGTGGGACAGGGCGGAGCCGGCGGCGCTCAGGGAGAAGGCGGCGGAGCTGGGGCTCGGGTTCGACGCGATGAACTCGAACACCTTCCAGGACTCGCCGGGGCAGGCGCTCAGCTACAAGTTCGGCTCGCTCAGCCACACCGATGCGGCCGTGAGGGCGCAGGCGGTCGAGCATAATCTGGAATGCATCGAGATCGGCGAGGCGCTAGGCGCCAAGGCGCTGACGGTCTGGATTGGCGACGGGTCGAACTTTCCCGGGCAAAGCCACCTGACCCGGGCGTTCGAGCGATATCTCGGGGCGATGCAGCAGATTTATGCGGGCCTGCCGGAGGACTGGCGGCTGTTCAGCGAGCACAAGATGTTCGAGCCGGCGTTCTACTCGACGGTGGTGCAGGACTGGGGGACCAACTATCTGATCGCGCAGGAACTCGGGCCGAAGGCGCAGTGCCTGGTCGACCTCGGGCACCACGCGCCGAACGTGAACATCGAGATGATCGTCGCGCGGCTGATCCAGTTCGGCAAGCTCGGCGGGTTCCATTTCAACGATTCGAAGTATGGCGACGACGATCTCGATGCCGGGTCGATCGACCCGTTCCGGCTGTTTCTGGTCTTCAACGAGCTGGTGGACGCGGAGGCGCGCGGGGTCGACGGGTTCGATCCGGCGCACATGCTCGACCAGTCGCACAACGTCACCGACCCGATCGAGAGCCTGATGGTCAGCGCGATGGAGGTGGCCCGGGCCTATGCGCAGGCGCTGCTGGTCGATCGGGTGGCGCTCGAGGGGTATCAGGACGAGAACGACGCGCTGATGGCGGCGGCGACGCTGAAGGTGGCGTTCCGCACCGACGTCGAGCCGATCCTGGCGATGGCTAGGGCCGAGAAGGGCGCGGCGATCGACCCGGTGCTGGCCTACCGGCGCTCGGGCTACCGGGCGGCGGTGGCCGGGCAGCGGCCGGCGGTGGCGGGCGGCAGCGGGGGGATCGTGTGACGGCGGCAGGGAGTGGCCGGGCTACCTGATCGGCAGCGTCGTGACGTTGCCGCCGCCGGCGACGCGGAAGCCGCGCAGGTTCTTCAGGGCGAGCGTCGGGAAGAACACCGCGGCGGTCAACCACCCGGGTCTGGGCCGGGCCGACGGTCACGACCGTCTCCGGCGGGATCGCGACGAACTCGAAGCCGAGGATGCCGGCGGCGTCCGGGGCGCCGCCGTTCAGGGGGCGCAGCTGGGCGGTATGGTAGCCCTGGGCGGGCGCCTCGCCGGTGGCGCGCAGGATGATCCCGTGCAGCGACGGCTCGGCCACCGCCTGGCGCAACGCGACGGGGCGCGGCTCGGGCTGCGGCTTGGCGCCGCCGATGCGATAGAAGGTGTCGCCGCCGCCCTCGCGGCCGACGAAGCTCGGGATCTCCATCGAGCACCCCGCCAGCAGGGTCAGGCCCGCCAGCAACAACAAGCCTTTACCCATGCGCTCCGCCGCCGCTCATGCCCTCCGGATAGTCGGTCGCGTCCGGCTTGGGAAGGGCAAAACGTGCGGGAACGGCTCGGGACAGGGCGCGGGCCGGCGCGCGGCTCTGGACCATCGCCGCGCGAGAGCCTACATCACAAAAGGAGGATCCGGGGACCTGACATGGCCACGCCGCGCTTCGAGGAAATTGCCGCCGACTTCGAGTTTCTCGACGACTGGGAGGACCGGTATCGCTACGTGATCGAGCTCGGGCGCACGATGCCGCCGCTCGACGACGCGCTGCGGGTGCCGGCGACCAAGGTCGAGGGCTGCGCCAGCCAGGTCTGGATCGTGCCGCGGCTCGACGGCGAGGGGCGGGCGGCGCATTTCGATTTCGAGGGCGACTCCGACGCGCTGATCGTGCGCGGGCTGATCGCGGTGCTGCACGCGCTCTACTGCCGGGCTGACGCCGGAGGAGGTGGTGGCGGTCGAGGCGCCGGCCGAGCTCGGCCGGCTCGGGCTCGATCAGCACCTGTCGTCGCAGCGGTCGAACGGTCTGCGGGCGATGGTGGAGCGGATCCGGGCGATCGCCCAGACCGCTCTGGCGCGGGCCTGAGCGTGGCGACGTCGCTGGAAACGCTGCTCGGGGAACGCGACTGGCTGCTGGCCGACGGCGCCACCGGGACCAATCTCTTCAACATGGGGCTCGAGGCCGGCGAGGCGCCCGAGCTCTGGAACGAGACCGAACCGGGGAAGATCCGGGCGCTCTACGACGGCGCGATCGGCGCCGGCAGCGATCTGTTCCTGACCAACAGTTTCGGCGGCAATGCGAGCCGGCTGAAGCTGCACGAGGCCGAGGGCCGGGTGCACGAGCTGAACCGGATCGCCGCCAGCATCGCCCGGGATGCGGCGGATGCGGCCGGACGGCCGGTGGTGGTGGCAGGATCGATGGGGCCGACCGGCGAGATCATGGCGCCGCACGGGCCGCTGACCGTCGAGGCCGCGGCCGACATGTTCGAGGAACAGGCGCGCGGGCTGCTCGAGGGCGGCGCGGACGTGCTGTGGGTCGAGACGATCTCGGCGGCCGACGAGTTCCGCGGGGCGGCGATGGGCATCGCGCGCACCGGCGCGCCGTGGTGCGGGACGATGAGCTTCGACACCAGCGGGCGCACGATGATGGGACTGACTTCGGCGGACCTGGTGGCGCTGGTGGCGACGCTCGACCATCCGCCGCTGGCATTCGGAGCGAACTGCGGCGTGGGGGCGTCGGATCTGCTGCGCACCGTGCTGGGATTCGGCTCGGCGCATCCCTCGCTGCCGGTGATCGCCAAGGGCAACGCCGGGATCCCCAAGTTCGTCGACGGGCACATCCACTATGACGGCACGCCGGAGCTGATGGCGGACTACGCGGTGCTGGCGCGCGACTGCGGGGCGAGGATCATCGGCGGGTGCTGCGGCACCGCGCCGGCGCATCTCGCCGCGATGCGCGCGGCGCTCGAGGCGACGCCGCGCGGGCCGGCGCCGGATCTGGACACGATCGCGGCGCGGCTCGGCGCGTTCTCGTCCGCCTCCGACGGCCTCGGCGGTCCCGGGCCCGCGCGCGAGCGGCGGCGTCGGCGGGGCTGAGCAGGCGCGCCCTTCGCGGGTATGATGACGCCGCTGTGCTCTGTAGGAATTGTAAGGCCGACGAAAGCCCGTGGACATGCTGGGCGCCGATGATCGACAGGTGCAGCGGTTTTCGCTGCATCGAGAAAAGGAAGCATGATCATGAACGTCTTCACCAAGAGTTCGGTCGCAGCGATCAGTGTGGCGTCTCTGCTGGCGCTCGCCACGCCGGCGAGCTTTGCCATGGACAACGACACGGCTGTCCAGCCCAAGGCCGAGATCTCCAGCCTGACCGATATTGCGGGAGATGATCAGCTCGAGGCCGCCGTCACCAACGACCTGAAGCAGATCGGCATCGACTACGCCCATCCGGAGAAGCTGACGTTGTCCCAGATCTCGGAGCTGAAGGCGATCTTCGACAGCAACTCGGAGAACGGCGCCCGTCGCGCGGAGGCGCTCAAGATCCTGAACATGTGACCAGTTCCACATGATGGAAAGCGGGGCGGCGGCCACCCCCGATGGCCGCCGCCAGATGCCAAAAAGGTCCGAATACCCCTAGCGCCCGAAGGCGAGGTGCGGCAGCCAGGTCGTCAGCGCCGGCCAGAGCGACAGCATCAGCAGCACGCCCATCAGCGGGATGAGCCAGGGCACGATCGCCCGCGACATCGCCTCGAAGCTGATCCCCGCGATCCGCGAGGTGATGAACAGAACCACCCCGACCGGTGGGGTGATGGTGCCGACCATCAGGTTCAGGACGAAGATCACCCCGAACTGGATCGGGTCGATGCCGAGGTGCGCGGCGACCGGCGTCAGGATCGGGATCAGGATCAGCATCGCCGCCAGCGCCTCCATGAAGCAACCGACGATCAGCAGCAGCACGTTGACCGCGAGCAGGAACAGGATCGGGTTGCCGATGTGCTCGACGATGACGGGGGTCAGGGTCTGGGGCACGCGGGCGATCGACAGGCACCAGGCGAGTGCCGCGGCGGTCATCACCAGCGCCAGCACGATGCCGGTGGTCTCGACGGTATCGACGATCAGCCGCGGCAGCTCGCGCAGGTCGAACTCGCGGTAGATCACGAGGCCGAGAAACAGCGCGTAGACGGTTGCGACGGCGGCGGCCTCGGTCGGGGTCATGATGCCGGCCATCATTCCGCCGAACAGGATGACCGGGGTCATCAGAGCCCAGTGCGCGCGGCGGTAGGCGACCCAGAGATCGCGCAGTCCGGGGAAGTCGTGGCGCGGCATGTGGCGGCGCCGGGCCATCACCGTCACCATGGCCGAGAGCGCGCCGGCCATCAGCAGGCCGGGGATCAGCCCGGCGAGGAAAAGACCGCCGATCGAGACGTCGGCCGAGACGCCGTAGATCACCATCGGCAGCGACGGCGGGATGATCGGGCCGATGGTGGCGGAGGCGGCGGTGATCGCGGCGGCGGTCTCGGGGTCGTATCCCGCCCTGCGCATGGCGCGAATCTCGAGGTTGCCCACGCCGCCCGCGTCGGCCACGGCGGAGCCGGACATCCCGGCGAAGATCACCGAGGCGAGGATGTTGGCGTGGCAGAGGCCGCCGCGCACCCAGCCGACGCAGGCGGTGGCGAAACCGAAGATCCGGTCGGTGATCCCGGCCGAGTTCATGATGTTGCCCATCAGGATGAACAGGGGGGCGGCCAGCAGCGGGAAGGAGTTGATCGACTGGGCGAGCTTCTGCGGCACGAGATCGGAGGGGAAGCCCGCCAGCGCCACGAAGCCCATGGCGGCGAGGCCGATCGCGGCGTAGAGCGGCACGCCGACGAGCAGCGCGACAAGCCAGGCCGCGAGGATCTCGAGCATCAGCGCGGTCACAGCGTCGGCCCCCTGTCGGCGGGGATCGGCGTTCGCCGCGGAGGGTGCGGGCGATGGCGAGGAGCGCCTGGACGACGATGGCGAAGCCGGCAATCGGGATCGGGATGTAGACCAGCGCCACCGAGAGCGGCAGGCTCACCCACGCCACGTCGCTGTTGCGCAAGATCAGGCCGAAGCTGCGGGTCAGGAGCACGAGGCCGAAGATCGCGACGAGGACCTGTATGGCGATCTCGGCGGCCCGGGCCGGGCGGCCCTTCAGGCGGTCGAGCAGCACGCGGACCCGGATGTGGCTGCCGCGGTTGCCGGCGATGATCCAGCCGGTGAAGCCGGTCCAGACCAGCAGGTACTGGGCCATCTCGTCGGACCAGGACAGCGGGCGGTTGGCGAAGCGGAAGACCACGCCGAAGAACACCGATCCCAGCATCGCGAGCACGAGCAGGACGGCCGCGACTTCGAGCAGGCGGTCGGACAGCCGTCCGAGGCGGGCGAGCATGCGGAACTCCGGGTTTGGTCTGGAGGCCCGGGTGTCCGGGCCCCCGCGCGAGCGATCAGAGTTTCGCGAGGGAGTCGAAGGTGCCCTCGCCCCAGACGCTCTCGAACTTCGGCGGCAGCTGTTCGAGCACCGGCTTGCGGAAGCTTTCGACGTCGGGTTCGATCACTGTCATGCCCTGGCCGGCGAGGGTGTCGAGCAGGCCCGCCTCCTGGCTCAGAAGCTCGGCGTCCTGCCATTTCGCCGCCTCGTCGATCGAGGCCTGGAGGATGCCGCGGTCCTCGTCGCTGAGGCCGGAGAGCCAGGCCTGGTTGGCGATCACGATGCGCGGGGTGATGATATGGCCGGTAAGGATCAGGAACTTCTGCACTTCGTAGAGCTTGGCGCTGGCGATGGTCGGCAGCGGGTTCTCCTGGCCGTCGACGGCGCCCTGGCTGAGCGCGAGGTAGAGCTCGTTGAAATTGATCGGCGTCGCCTGGCCGCCCCAGGCCTCGACCATCGCCTGGAAGGTGTCGACCGGCGGCACGCGCAGCTTGATGCCGTCCATGTCGGCCACCGTGTGCACCTCGCGCGAGCCGGTGGTGACGTGGCGCTTGCCGTAATAGGTGACGGCGAGCATGTTGAGGCCGCGCTGGCGCACCATGTCCTCGTTGAACTGCTTGAAGATGTCGGAGTCCCGGACCTTCTGCAGCTGGGCCGGGGCGGTCCAGAGGTACGGCGCCTCCAGCACCGAGAGCGGCGGCAACAGCACGCTGAGGGCAGCCGCGCCGTCGGTGGTCATCGCCAGCGCGCCGGAGACCACCATGTCCATCATGTCCTTGCCCGAGCCGAGCTGGCCGTTGGGGAAGCTCTGGATCTCGATCCGGCCGTCGGACTTCTCGCTGGCCGTGGCGGCGATGCGGTCGATCATCTGCGCCTGCGGGTGGGTGGGCGGCAGCATCTCGCCCCAGCGGACCACGGTGCCCTGCGCCCTGAGGAGCGCCGGGGCAGCCAGTGTCGCGCCGACAACCGCGGTGCCGGCGAGGAAGCGCCGGCGGGATGTGATGATGGTCATGGGTTCGAGATCCTCCCGTTGGTTTCTTCGTTGTGTCACATCTTGATCGCGCGCTGGCGGGCGGTCTCGATGTGGTCGGCCATCGCCCTGGCGGCGGCGTCCTCGTCGCGGCGTTCGATCGCCTCGATGATCCGGAGATGCTCGCCGATCACCGAGGGGATCATCGGCACGTAGAGCCGGGTTTCCGACAGCCGGATCAGCTTGATCTTGATCCAGTTGACCCGGTAGGCGTTGGCGACGATCTCGTTGCGCAGGTGGTCGATGATCGCCTCGTGCAGGCGCAGATCGACCGCTTCGGCGGCCTGCATCAGGTCCGCCTCGTCCCCGTCCTCGTGGCGGGCGAGGATGCGCGCGTGGCTTTCGCGCAAGGCGGCGACCTCGGCGGGATCGGCCTCGCGGGCGTAGATCCGGACGGCCGGCTCCTCGAGGAACAGCCGCAGCTGGAAGGCGTTGCGCACCAGGTCGAGATCGACCTGCGGCACCTGCATGCCGCGGTGCGGCGCGGTGCGGATCAGGCCTTCGGCCTCGAGGCGCGGCACCAGTTCGCGGATTGCGCCGAGCGGGAAGCCGGTGATCTCGACCAGCTGGCGCTGGGTGATGAACTGGCCGGCGGTAATCTCGCGGGTCATCAGACTGCGCGTGTAGCCCTCGTAGGCCTGTTCGCGCAGCTTCAGCGGTTCCGCGCCCCGATCTGGTCCGCGTCCGAACGGGGCGCCGGCGGTCATCACCCCACCTCGGTCCCGGCCATCAGCGCGTCGAAGCCGGAGATCAGCGCCGCGCTGCGGACCGGATCGAGGTCGGTGAGCGGGGGGCGGGTCCGGGCGTAGGCGGGATCGCCGTGTCGATGGGCGACCAGCGCCTTGATCGCCGGCATCACCGGGTTGGCGACGATGTGATCCACCACGGATTTCAGGCGCGGATCGTCGCGGCCGTCGTGGATGATCGGGCGCAGCAGATCCGGAGCGAAGTTCGAGATCCCGCAGATCGAGCCCTGTGCGCCGCGCGCCATCGCTCGGGGAAGCTGGCGCTCGTCGCCGACGAGGATCGCGAGATCGCCGTGCGCCGCGAGGAAGGCATCGGCGGAAGCCGGGTCGCCCGAGGAGTCCTTGACGCCGGCGATCGCCTCGGGGAACGCCCGGCGCAGCCGGCCGACCAGATCGACCGAAATCGACACCGCGGTCTGGCCGGGGATGTGGTAGAGAAACACGCCGCGAAGGTTCGGGCCGATCGCCTCGAAGGCGCGGCTGAACCAGCCGTAGACTCCCTCGTCGTCGGGATCCTTGAGGTAGAACGGCGGCGCGAACAGCAGGCCGCGGGCGCCGGCGTCCAGCGCGAGGCGGGCCTGGTCGGCCGCGTCGGCGACGGCGCTGGCGGTGACGCCGGCGTAGATCTGCTTGCCCGGGTCGACCCCGCCGCCGGCCACCGCGCCGAGCATCTCGGCGCGCTCGGCCATCCCGATCGAGAAGCCCTCGCCGGTGGTGCCGAACAGCGTGATGGTGTCGCAACCGTTGGCTAGCACCCAGTGCGCGTGCCGCACCAGCCGCCGCAGGTCCGGCGCGCCCTCCGCCGTGAAGGGGGATATCAGCGCCGCCGAAAGCCCGAATATCTGCCGATCCGCCATGAGTCACCACCGAATGTTCGGCAACATGTTAGTCTGCTGCACCGACGGAGGTCAATGTGCTTTGGGCGTATCGAAAGGCCGGCCCCTCCACGGAGCCGGGCCGCATTCAGAAAGACCGTCGGTCAAGTACCGCGCCTCAAACCCGGGGGCGGTACTGCCTCACTCGGCGGCGATCGCCGCGACGGGTTCCCCGATCAACTCGTCGGTGACCACCTCGAAGCGGGTCAGCCGCGCCGCGCCGAAGCTGGTCGAGATCGCGACGTCGGTGGCGTCGCGGCCGGTCGCCATCAGGATGCGGCCGATGCGCGGACGATTGTGCCGGGCGTCGAAGGTGTACCACCGGCCGCCGAGCCAGACCTGGAACCAGGCGCTGAAGTCCATCGGATCGGGCACTGGCGGCACGCCGATGTCTCCGAGGTAGCCGGTGCAGTAGCGCGCAGGGATGTTCATCGCGCGACAGAGCGCGATCGCGAGGTGCGCGAAGTCGCGGCACACGCCGACCCGCTCGGTGAAGCCGCCGAACGCGGTACGCAGCGGGTCGGCGCGCTGGTAGTCGAAAAGGATGTGATCGTGGACGAAGTCGACGATCGCCTGCACCCGTCGCCACCCCGGCCGGATGGTGGCGAACTGCGACCAGGCGAAGTCGGACAGCCGGTCGGCATCGCAGTACCGGCTCGAGAGCAGATAGACCAGCACCGCGTCGGGCAGCCGGTCGACATCGACCTGAGGCGCGTCGGGAACCACCGTATCGGGCAGGCCGCTGTCGCGAATGTCGAAGCGGGTCGAGATCGCCGTGCGTCCGGCGGGGGCGACCAGCCGGGTGCAGACGTTGCCGAAGCCGTCGGTATAGCTTCGGGCCTCGACCTCCGGCGTGAACCGCAGGTTCTGCGGCGTCAGGAGGTCGCGCTGCCGCGACGGATGGACGCTGAGCGCAAGCAGCATCGGCGTGGCTTGCGCGCACTCGAATTCCAGATCGTATCCGGCACGTATCCGCATCAGGCTCACCTTGTTTGAATATCCCACACCCCCGGGCGGGGAACGACCGGACAACGGCGGATCGCGGCCGCAGTTCCGGCCGGTCACACGATCGGCAGGGTTTCGCCGGAGCCGGTGGTGACGTTCACCTGGACGGTCATTCCCTGGAAGTCCCGGGCGCGGCCGTCGTAGCTCCCGCTGAGCGGTACCGCCTGGCCGGGATCGCGGGCGACGGCGACGCGGATCAGGTCGCGGCTGCCGACGATGCCGTTGGTCGGATCGAACTCCACCCACCCGGCGCCGGGCAGATAGACCTGGCACCAGGCGTGCGTCGAGCCGCCGCCGAGCGTGGTGCTGCCGTCGCGATCCGGCACGTAGACGTAGCCGGTGACGAAGCGCGCGGCGAAGCCGAGCGTGCGCGCCGCCTCCATCATCAGCAGCGCGAAGTCGCGGCAGGTCCCCCGCCGCAGCGACAGCGTCCGGTGCGGCGACTGGGTGCCGGGATCGTGCCGGCGAGAGTAGGAGAACCCCTCGTGGATCGCGAAGCAGAGGGTCATCAGCAGATGCCCGGTGCGGGTCTTGCCGTCGACCCGGACGAAGCGGCGGGCGAAGGCCTCGACGTCGGGATGGGGATAGTGCGGCCGCATGGTGGGGGCGAGATCGGCGGCCTCGTCGGCGGGGTAGGCGAACGGGTAGCCCAGCGCCACCCGGTCGATCTTGGCGGCGGGCTCGGCCTGCGGCGTGTGCTCGAGCCGGATCGTGGTCTCGAAGCGCAGCTCCGGGGCAGGCCCCGAGAGCTGCACGTGCGCGACGCAGTTGCCGAACACGTCGAGAATCCAGTGAACCTCCGCCGGCGCGGGGCTCGCCACCAGCGTGGCCTCGAGCAGCCGCTGGTCATAGCTGTCGCGCGGGCGGAACATCACACGATGTTCGCCGAAGCGCACCGCGCGCCGGTAGCGGTAGGTGGTGGTGTGGCGAACGTGAAAGATCGTCATCGGGCGCGTCTATGATGGTCGACGCTCGCGCGCCCTGGTCCGCGCCGGGTATCGTCAGGACATGCCGCCGCGTCGCGCCGCGGTTTCGGCGAGCGGGTCGTCGTGCAGCGAGGCGTAGTCGGGGAAGGCGAGCTCTGCAACCGAAAGCTGCGCCATCGTTTCGGGAATGTAGTCGCGGGTCAGCGGCACGCGGGCCTGATCGCGGGCGAGCTGCAGGTGGGAGACGTGGATCGCATCGTAGCGGAAGGCGCTCTCCGAGCCGGCGAGGTAGAACTCCCACATCCGGATGAAACGCTCGTCGTAGAGCTCGAGCACCCGCTCGCGTTCCGCGAGGAACCGCCGGCGCCATTCCCGCGTGGTCTCGGCGTAGTGCAGCGTCAGAATCTCGATGTCGCGCACCAGCAGCCCCGCCTTTTCCACCGCGGGCAAGACCTGCGACAGCGCCGGGATGTAGCCGCCGGGGAAGATGTACTTCTCGATGAACGGCTGGTTGTAATGCGCCGGCTTCGGCTGCGACATGGCGTGGAGCAGAATCACGCCGTCGGGCTTAAGCAACCGGTGGACGCTGTGGAAGAACGCCGGGAACTGCCGCAGGCCGACGTGCTCGAACATGCCGACCGAGACGATGTTGTCGAAGGTCTCCGGCACCTCGCGGTAGTCCTGCAGCCGGAAGCGCACGCGGTCGGAAAGCCCGGCCGCCTCGGCGCGCTCGGTGGCGACGCGGAGCTGCTCCTGGGAGAGGGTGATGCCGGTGACGTCGGCGCCGCAGACCCGCGCGAGGTAGAGCGCCATGCCACCCCAGCCGCAGCCGATGTCGAGCACGCGCGCGCCGGGGCGGACGAGGAGCTTGGCAGCGATCAGCCGCTTCTTGGCGAGCTGCGCCTGGTCGAGCGTCATGTCCGGGCGCTCGAAGAAGGCGCAGGAATACTGCATGTCGGCGTCGAGGAACAGCCGGTAGAGCCGCTCGTCGAGGTCGTAGTGATGCGCTACGTTGGCCCGCGCGCGCTTGATGCCGACGGCGTGCAGCACCGGCGCGTCGGTCACGCTGCGGCGCAGGTGCTGGAACCAGGCGCCGGGTGTCGCCACCTCGGGCCGGGTGTTGGCCTTGGCGAGCGCGATGAAGTCGTAGACGTCGCCCTCCTCGATCACCAGGCGTCCGTCCATGTACATCTCTGGGACCTTGAGGCCCGGGTCGAGCACGATGGCGCGCAGCGCTGCGTCGTCGGTGATGCGCAGCGCCAGCCGCGGCCCGCTGCCGTTGCCGTAGGTTTCACGCCGTCCGGACGGATAGCCCACGCGGAGGTCGCCGTTGGCGATCTCCCTGCGGAAAATGGTGTTGAGAGTGTTTTCGAGCATGCGTCTTCGGGTAGGCGACAGGTGGATGATAAGCTAAGTTAGCGCTCTCCGCCGCGCTTGCCAAGGTCTTGACCAACATACAACTTACGGTTGCTAATCGTCGATTGCGGCGAAGAGCGCTGAAGATTGAACGTAGCAGCGTTCGGCGCGGTTCCCGCGCAACTTCATCTCCGGCCAGAGCCGGCTCCGTGTCTATGGCGGCAACGGCCGGGCGCTGGTCTGCTGGACGCCCTACTGGAACGAGCACATGTATCGCAAGATGACCGGCGAGAGCATCGAGGGCTCGCTGTTCGAGTAGCCATTGACCTCGCGCGGTCGCGCGCCGCATCTGGCGGCGGTGTCAGCCGGGAGCGCGAGTTGGCGAGCTTCATCGAGGTCGATCATGGGCCGGACGGCGCGCGGGCGCGGTTCGAGCGGCCGACGGCCATGATCGCCGCGCACACGCTGGCCGAGGTTCCGGCCGCGCTGGCGGCGCTGGACGCGGCGCTGTCGGCCGGCAACTGGGTGGCGGGGTTCGCCGCCTACGAGCTCGGGTATGCCTTCGAGCCGCGGTTGCGCGGGCTCTTGCCGGCGGCGCGGCGGTTGCCGTTGCTCGAGTTCGGCGTCTTCGACGGGCCGGTCCCGCCGGTGCCCGCGACCTCCGGCGGGACGGTCGGGGCGTTTCGCGCGGCGTGGGACTTCGCGGCCTACCGGCGGGCTTTCGACCGGGTGGCGGGCTATATCCGGGCCGGCGACATCTACCAGGCGAACCTGACGTTGCCGCTCGCCGGCCGCTGGCAGGGCGATCCGGCGGGGTTGCACCGGGCGCTGGCGACCCGGCAGGCGGTCGGCTACGGCGCCGTGGTGGCGTTTCCCGGCGCGACGCTGGTCTCGCGCTCGCCGGAGCTGTTCTTCGCGCTCGACGGCGGCGGCGGCATCGAGGCGCGGCCGATGAAGGGGACGGCGCCGCGCGACCCGGATCCGGCGCGCGACGCGGCTCTGCGCGCGGCGCTCGGGGCGGACGTGAAGAACCGGGCCGAGAACCTGATGATCGTCGATCTCCTGCGCAACGACATCGGCCGGGTCGCGGCGGTCGGGTCGGTGCGGGTGCCCGAGCTGTTCACGGTCGAGAGCTACGCGACCGTGCACCAGATGGTGTCGCGCGTCACCGGGCGGCTGTTGCCCGACATGCCGTTGTCGCGGGTGTTCGCCGCGCTGTTTCCCTGCGGATCGGTTACGGGCGCGCCGAAGCTTCGGGCGATGGAGATCATCCGCGAGCTGGAGCCCTGGCCGCGCGAGGCCTATTGCGGGGCGATCGGCTGGGCGGCGCCGGACGGGCGGGCGCGGTTCAACGTGGCGATCCGCACGCTGGCGCTCTATCCCGGCGGCGAGGCGGTGCTGAACGTCGGCGGCGGGATCGTCGCGGATTCGACCGCCCCGGCGGAATACGAGGAGGCTCTTTGGAAAGCGCGCTTCGCCGATCTGCTCCCGGCGACCTGAAGCTGATCGAGACCCTGCGCCGGGAGGCGGACGGGCGCTTCCCGCGGCTGCCGCTGCACCTCGCGCGGCTGCAGCGCGGCGCGGCGACGCTCGGGGTGCCGTTCGACCGGGGGGCGGTCGAACGGGCGCTCGACGCAGTGTCGGGCGACGGCGCGCTCCGGGTACGACTGACGTTGGCGCTCGACGGCGCGCTGGCGGTCGAGGCATCGCCGCTGCCGCCCAGCAAGGAAACCTGGCGGGTGCGGATCGCGTCCGAGCGGCTCAACTCCGACGATCCGTGGCTCGGGGTGAAGACCACCGAGCGGCGGCTCTACGATTGCGTGCGCGCGGCGTTGCCCGAAGGCATCGACGAAGCGATCCTTCTCAACGAGCGCGACGAGGTCTGCGACGGGACCATCACCACGGTCTTCGCCGACCTCGGCGCCGGGCTGCTGACGCCGCCGCTGGCCTGCGGCCTGCTGCCCGGCGTGCTGCGGGCCGAGATGCTGGCCCGGGGCGCCTGCCGCGAAGCGGTGCTGCGGGTCGACGACCTGCGGCGCGGCCGCCTGTTCGTCGGCAACGCGCTGCGCGGCCTGTCGGCGGCGCGGCTGGTGTGAGCGCGGAAGCGCGCTCAGTCCATGGCCTCGGCGGGGGCCTCAGCGCCCCGGTTGGCGACGTAGTCGGGTCCGTTGCCCCAGTATTCCAGGGCGTAGAGACCGCCCTGCGCCTGGCTGCGGTATTCGATGTAGTTCTCGACCGATTTGGTGAGCTGCATCGAGAAGTCCAGCGGGATCGCCTTGCCCGGATCGAACGCCTCGCCGTCCTTGAAGTCGCGGAACCAGCGCATCCAGGCGGCGGGGGCCTCGGTGCCGTCTGCGGGGATCGTCCACCTTGGGCACGTTCAGCCACGGCATGATCGCGGAGACGTTGGGATACTGGCCGGTGGAGTGGCAGGACATGCAGCTCGACGAGGGATTGTCGGCCGGGCCGTTCAGGCGGGAATTGAAGCCGAGGTGCATCGCCGGCATGTCCGGGTCGGGGTTGATCCAGGTCGCCTCCAGGTCGGGATTGAGCACCGTCTCGGTCGGCGTCCAGTTGATCTGGGTCTCCGCGTTCTTCGGGTCGTTGCCCCACATCACCCCGACCGGCATCAGGTTGCACCAGTTCCGCCCCGGCCCCTCGATCGCCGCGCAGGCAGCACCATAGGGCGAACCGGCCGGCAGGTTTCCGTTGTAGGTGAAGGTCCCGAACACCCAGCCGGCGGCCTCGGTGGCGCGGCTGTCCTTCACCATGATGTCCATCTGCAGAAGGTTCACCTTCTGGGTCGAATGCGACTCGTTGCCCGTCAGGTCCGCCGGACAGTCGCCGGTGTCGGGCAGGTCGCAGTCGTACATGTAGGCGTCCCACTGCAGCGGGTTGGCCAGCCACGGCACCTCGGTGCTGTCGAGCACGGTGAACAGGAACTTGCCCACCACCGTGCCCTCGGGAAACCCCTTGCCGGCGATCATCGTCGAAAGATCGGGACCGGATTCCGGCGATGGCCAGACCTGGCCGAGCGCGTAGCCGCCCTGGTCGTTGTAGAAGCCGACCGCGTAGGCCGAGGAGGCGTCGGCCTGGGTCGGCGCGAGCACATGGGAGGAGAGCGGGCCTTCGCGGGTCAGGCCGTGGTAGCCCTCGCGTCCGAACGGCCCCCAGTGCTGCCAGGGCACGTGGTACCAGCCATTGCCGGCGGTGTTCTCCTGAAGGATGAAGTCGCGCGCGACCGGGCCGCCGTGGATGTTGCCCTTGAAGACGTAGTCGCGCACCGCCATGACGTAGCCGAGCGGATCCTTGCGGAAGTCGATCTTCAGGATCGCGTCCACCTCCGGATCGCGCTCCGGCAGGACCTTCGGAAAATCGTCGCTGAGGATGAAGACCTGGCCCTTGAACTGGCCCGCGGGTGGCATGAACCTGAAATCGGGAAACCCGACGTGCGGCTCCAGCCCGAAGCTCTGCGCGCTCGCGGCGGTGCCACCCGAGGCGGCCACGGTGGAAAGGGCCGCAATCAGGCAAGCGGATCTGCGGTTCATGGCCTGTCTCCTCGGGTTTCGGCGGGCTTGGGATCGAGTGCCGTTGTGCGCGCGACAAGGTTAACCAGAGATTTACGCGGGGATTTTCCCGCGGTGGACCGGCCGCCGGCCGGGAGGCGGCCTTGACAGCGCCGGGCCGGCGGGGTGTATCGCGCGCGGGACGGCCGGACCTTGAGGAGCCTCAGCGATGCACGCCTACCGCAGCCACACCTGCGCCCAGTTGACCGCCGCCGACGTCGGCAAGACCGTCCGGCTCGCCGGCTGGGTACACCGGGTCCGCGACCACGGCGGGGTGCTGTTCATCGACCTGCGCGACCACTACGGCATCACCCAGGTGCTGGCCGACAGCGAGAGCCCGGCGTTTGCGGCGCTGGAAGGTGTGCGGGCGGAGTGGGTGATACGGATCGACGGCACGGTGAAGGCGCGGGATCCAGGCCTCGTCAACCCGAAGCTTCCGACCGGCGAGATCGAGGTCTATGTCCGCGATCTCGAGGTGCTGGGGCCGGCGGACGAGCTGCCGCTGCCGGTGTTCGGCGAGGCGGAGTATCCCGAGGAGACGCGGCTGAAGTACCGTTTCCTCGACCTGCGGCGCGAGGGGCTGCACGGCAACATCATGCTGCGGGCGCGGGTGATCGCGAGCCTGCGCCGGCGGATGGAGCGCGAGGGGTTCACCGAGTTCCAGACGCCGATCCTGACGGCGTCGAGCCCCGAGGGGGCGCGGGATTTCCTGGTGCCCTCGAGGCTGCATCCGGGCAAGTTCTACGCGCTGCCGCAGGCGCCGCAGCAGTTCAAGCAGCTGATCATGGTGGCGGGGTTCGATCGGTATTTCCAGATCGCGCCCTGCTTCCGCGACGAGGATCCGCGGGCGGATCGGTCGCCGGGTGAGTTCTACCAGCTCGACGTCGAGATGAGCTTCGCCACGCAAGAGGATGTTTTTGCAGCAATCGAGCCGGTGATGCGCGGCGTGTTCGAGGAGTTCGGCGGCGGGCGGCCGGTGACGCCGGAGTTCCCGAGGATCGCTTATCGGGATGCGATGCTGTGGTACGGGACCGACAAGCCGGACCTGCGTAACCCATTGAAGATGCAGACAGTTTCCGACCATTTCCGGGGTTCGGGCTTCAAGGTCTTCGCTGAGACTCCTGGAGCAGCCGGGCAATGAAGTTCGGGCGATCCCGGCGCCGGGGGGCGGAAGCCGGGCGTTCTGTGACCGGATGAACGCCTTCGCGCAGGGCGAGGGGCTGCCGGGGATGGGATACATCTTCTGGCGTGAAAAGACCTTAACCGAGGCCGACGTCGAGACCCTTTCGAAGTCCTTCCAAGAGTGGGAGGTGGACTTTCTTGATGAGGAGGCGCGTGCCTCAATGGGAGGGCGTTCAGGTGTCGCTCTGACTCGATACTCGTCGCAAGACGTTCAGTTTCATGCGGAAGTGGGTAGCAAGTTCTTTGAGGGGGCGGGGCCGCTAGCGAAAATCTCGGGCCTGAGAGAACGGAAGCTATCAGGCAACAGTTGGGATTGGGTGAAGGCGACGCGGCGTTCTTCCTGGCGGGGCAGCCGGCGAAGTTCGAGGCGGTGGCGGGCAAGGCGCGGGGCGTCATCGGGCGGGAGCTGAAGCTGACCGACGAAGACCGGTTCGACTTCTGCTGGATCGTGGATTTCCCGATGTACGAGAAGGATCCGGACACGGGCAAGCTCGACTTCAGCCACAACCCGTTCTCGATGCCGCAGGGCGGGCTGGAGGCGCTGGGCGCCGGGGATCCGCTGGATGTGCTGGGATATCAGTATGATATCGTCTGCAACGGGGTCGAGCTCTCCTCCGGTGCGGTGCGGAACCACCGGCCGGAGATCATGTACGAGGCGTTCCGGATCGTCGGCTACGACAAGGCCTATGTGGATGCGCACTTCGGCGGGCATGATCTCGGCGTTCCGCTACGGGGCGCCGCCGCACGCGGGGATAGCGCCCGGGATCGACCGGATGGTGATGCTGCTGGCGGACGCGGAGAACATCCGCGAGGTGATCATGTTCCCGATGAACCAGCGGGCGGAGGACCTGATGATGGGGGCGCCGTCGGAGGCGACGGGCGAGCAGCTGCGCGAGCTGGGGATTCGGTTGATTCCCAAGGGTTAACGGCGGGAAGTTGCTTGCACATCTCATGCACATTGCATGCACATCGCATGCACCGCCTGTGCAGCGGTGCGGTGAAAGGTTAATCCTCGCGCCCGGCCAGCGGGTGGCCGGACGGGATAAGCGGCCTCGACGGGCAGCGGGGTGCCGGTCTTTGGCGCGGGTTGTCGGGGCCGCAGAGGAAGACGCGCGAAGGCCTGGCGGTCGGAGTCGTCAGCGAACGGCGCCGCTGCGGTCGCGACGAGCCGGTCGATTTCGGGCGGCGGCGTCTCCCGACAGCTCCAGATGTAGAAGGGCGCTCCGGTGTCAGGCGCCGTGCCGTCAGGCAGCAGGGTGTCCGCGTTGCCGATCAATTCGATTGGGCTTGCGTCAGGCGTTGCGCGCCGCGAAAATCCGCAGAGTGGGCCGGCGACGCCCGGTTTGATGCGCCGGCCCATTCTGTGCGGCGCAGACTGGCCCCCGCTAGACGGACCGCCCCGTCCATCTGCGCCCCGCCGAATCCGCCCCGTCCATCTGCGCCTCGCGGAGGTCCGCCCCGTCCATCTGCGCCTCGCGGAGGTCCGCCCCGTCCATCCTGCAGCCCTCGCAGGAGGCGGAGCGCCCGGCGGTCAGCGACGATGCGGTCGAGGTCCGGCGGCGGAGGCGCTACCCGCTGGTCAGCAGGGTATCGGCGTCCTCCGACAGTCCGCGAAATCGGCGCTGGCGTCAGGCTTGCACGGCGCGAAACTCGTCCGGGGCAGGAGGCGAGGGTGCAGGGGGATGCGCGGGCACGGGGTCGACGTGCTGGCGCGCAATCACGCCGGGGCGATCCTGGCGGTGGATTTTTCCGAGCGAGTTAGCGGAGGTCGGTGGGGGCGCAGCGGTGCCGCATTCACTTCGCGGATTTGTCCGTCGGCAAATCCGCGCGCGCCTGCCTGCCCCCGGCAGGCGCGTCTCCGACGCACCCGCCAGGCAGGCGCGCACGGATTGGAGACCGACGGTCCAGGCGGCACCCCCCTCGGCCTCCGCGCTGCGGCGCGCTCTCGGCGCGACGACCGGGCGACTGGCGTCGATTTTCCGAGCCGGTTCGCAGAGAACATCGCGAGGTGATCATGTTCCCGATGAACCAGCGGGCGGAGGAGCCGTGATGGGGGCGCCGTCGGAGGCGACGGGCGAGCAGCTGCGGGAGCTGGGTCGGGTGGCCGAAGGGTAGCTTAATTCTGTCTGATTTCGGCGTCGGGGGCGTGGCAACGGAATGTTGCGCAGGCACCGTTTACCTTATTTTCACCTTATTTGATAAATATATTTGGAAATATACTTCACGCGACGGTTACATGCGCAGATGCGCGCGCTTGCAGCGTCGGAAACATCGTCAGCCAGCCGGTTACTTGATGATCAGCTCCGGTCCCATGAACGCCGTCGGCACCACGGTCGAGACCCATGGCACGTAGGTGATGATGATCAGGAACACGAACAGGATGCCGAGCCACGGCAGCGCGGCCTTCACCACGCGCATCATCGACATCGACGCGACCGAGGAGGTCACGAAGAGGTTGAGGCCGACCGGCGGGGTGATCATGCCGATCTCCATGTTCACCACCATGATGATGCCGAGGTGGATCGGGTCGATGCCGAGCTCGATGGCGATGGGGAAGACCAGCGGTGCGACGATGACGATGAGGCCCGACGGCTCCATGAACTGGCCGCCGATCAAGAGGATCACGTTGACCGCGATCAGGAACATGATCTTGCCGAAGCCCGCGTCGAGGAGGGCTGCGGTGATCATCTGCGGGATCTGCTCGTCGGTGAGCACGTGCTTGAGGATCAGCGCGTTGGCGATGATGAACATCAGCATGACGGTCACCTTGCCGCTCTCGAACAGCGCCTGCTTCACGTCGCGGTGGACGAAGACGGTCAGCAGCGTCCAGGGCTTCTTCCAGAGCGGGATGTTGTGCGCGGCATCCGGATCGTGCAGCGGGCCCATGTCGCGGTAGACGAAGTTGGCGATCAGGAAGGAATAGACCGCCGCCACCGCCGCCGCCTCGGTCGGCGTGAAGATGCCGCCGTAGATGCCGCCGAGGATGATGACGATCAGGAACAGCCCCCAGGCGGCGTCGCGGGCGGACGCCAGCACCTCGCCCCAGCCGGCCCAGGGCTGGGCGGGCAGGTCCTTCCAGCGCGCGGCGACGTAGATGCCGATCATCAGCATCACGCCGGCGAGCAGGCCGGGCAGGATGCCGGCGAGGAACATCCGGCCGACCGAGACGTCGACCGAGGCGGCGTAGACCACCATCACGATCGAGGGCGGGATCAGGATGCCGAGCGTGCCGGCGTTGCAGATCACGCCGGCGGCGAAGTCCTTGGTGTAGCCGACCGAGGTCATGCCGGCGATGCAGACCGAGCCGATGGCGACGACCGTGGCCGGGGAGGAGCCGGAGAGCGCGGCGAACAGCATGCAGGCGAACACCGCGGCGATGGCGAGCCCGCCGCGGAAGTGGCCGACGCAGGCGACGGCGAAGCGGATGATGCGCTGCGCGACCCCGCCGGTGGACATGAAGGTGGAGGCGAGGATGAAGAACGGGATCGCGAGCAGGGTGTAGTGCCCGGAGAAGGCGTCGAACAGCTGCTGGGCGACCGCCGACAGTGACGTGCCGGAGAAGGCCAGCATGAAGATGATCGACGACAGCCCGAGGCTGACGGCGATCGGCACGCCGATGAGCATGAAGCCGATGACGAGGACGAACAGCAGGACGACATCCATCGCGTCAGTCCTCCCGGGCCCTGGCCGCGGCGTCGGCGACCATGTCCTCGGCCTCGTGGCTGGCGATGATCAGTTCGCTCTCGCCGGTCCAGACCCGCCAGCCCGCCTGGACGAAGCGGAAGGTCAGCAGCGCCATGCCGATGGGCAGTGCCGCGTAGGGGATGAAGCGGGGCAGCTTCTCGTAGGGCTCGCCCTCGTTGACGATCGGCTCGATGAAGCGCAGCCAGCCGGGCATGCGGATGTCGTTGACCTCGTACCACGCCTGCTTGCCGATGAACGGCGACCAGTAGTCCCACGAGCCTTTCAGCAGCAGGAGCGCATAGGCGAGGCAGCAGGCGACCGCGACCAGCGTCACCGCGCGGCGCGGCCCGGGCGGCAGCAGGCGGACCACGGCGTCGACGCCGAGGTTGCCGGTCACCTTCACGAGATAGGAGACGCCGAGCAGCACCAGCCAGGCGAACAGGAACACCGTGGCTTCCAGCGCCCAGAGGATGTTGGAGTTGAACACGTAGCGCGCGACGACGTTGACGAAGGTGATGAGGGTCATCGCTCCGAGGATCACCGCGATCAGCGTTTCCTCGATCTCGTTGACGATCCCGGCGAAGCCGGTGCGCGGTGGGGGGGACATGGCCTCGGGGCTCCTCGGGCAGGGGGTCCGGCCCGCCGCGGAAGTGCGGCGGGCCGGCGCCTTCGGGTCAGGAACCTTCGTTGGAGCTGACCGCCGCGTCGATGTTGTCCTGGCCGACGTCGTCGGTGAACTGCGCCCACACCGGCTTCATCGCCTCGACCCATTGCGCGCGCTGGTCGGGCGTCAGCTCGCGCACCTCGGATCCGGCATCGATGATCGCCTGCTTGGACTGCTCCTCGACGTCGGTCACCGCGGCGTTCCGCTCGGTCGTCACCTCGTCCATGATCGACTTCAGCTGGGTGCGGACGTCGTCGTCGAGCCCTTCCCACCAGTCGGTGGAGACCACCACCATGTAGTCGAGCACGCCATGGTCGGTGTTGGTGATCCCGTCCTGCACCTCGAAGAACTTCTGGCCGTAGATGTTGGACCAGGTGTTCTCCTGGCCGTCGACCACGCCGGTCTGCAGCGCGCCGTAGACCTCGGAGAACGCCATCTTCTGCGGGTTGGCGCCGAGCGCCTCGAACTGGGCCTGCAGCACGTCCGAGGGCTGGATGCGGAACTTCAGCCCCTTGGCGTCCCCGGGCACCAGGAGCGGCTTGTTGGCCGAAAGCTGCTTCATGCCGGAGTGCCAGTAGGCGAGGCCCTGGAGCCCGCGACGCTGCATCGAGTCGAGCAGCGCCTGGCCGGCGTCCGAGTTCTGGAACCGGTCGACGGCGTTGATGTCCTCGAACAGGAACGGCAGGTCGAACAGGCGGACCTTCTTGGTGAAGGTCTCGAACTTGGACAGCGAGGGCGCGGCCATCTGGACGTTGCCCTGGAACATCGCCTCGATCACCTTGTCGTCGTCGTAGAGCGTCGAGTTCGGATAGACCTCGACGCAGACCTTGCCGTTCATCTCCTCGTTGACGCGGTCGGCGAACAGCTGGGCGGCGATGCCCTTGGGATGCTTGTCGGCGTTGGTGACGTGGGAGAACTTGATGACCTCCTCGCCGGGGTCGCAGGCGGCGAACGCGGCGCCGGCGGTCAGGGCCAGGGCGGTCGCGGCGGTCATCAGCATCGAAGTCGGGCGCATTGGGTATCCTCCTGTCGGTTTTCTTGCTTTGCTACTGTTGCACATGATGACGACGCACGGACAGTTGGCAAGCCCCTCGGAAGGCGCGCGGGTCCGCCTGTTGACAACGGCCCCGCCGAAAGATGACCTGCGGGGCGCGCGGGTCGGTTCTGGACCGACGAAAACCGGTTTGACGGAAACGAGAACGATGAAGATGGCAGACAGAAGCGTGGCGGACGCGGCGACCGGCCGCCGGAGAGGGGTCTGAGATGGGCGCGACGTATCCGGATCTGAAGGGCAAGGTGGCGCTGGTCACCGGCGGCGCCAGCGGGATCGGCGCGGCGATGGTCGAGGCGTTCGCGGGGCAGGGCGCGAAGATCGGCTTCATCGACAACGACGAGGCGGCCGGCGCGGCGCTGGCCGAACGGCTGGAGGCGGGCGGCGCCGCGGTGTGCTTCGCGCCGGCCGACCTGCGCGACATTGCAGCGCTCCAGGCGGCGGTCGGGCAGGTGCGCACGGCGCTCGGGCCGATCGGCGTGCTGGTCAACAACGCCGCGCGCGACGACCGCCACGACACCCTCGAGGTGACCGAGGCCTATTTCGACGAGCGCATCGCCACCAACTTCCGCCACCAGTTCTTCGCCTCCCAGGCGGTGCTGCCGGACATGAAGGCGGCCGGGGAGGGGTCCATCGTCTGCCTGAGCTCGGTGGTGCCGCTGATCGGCATGGGCGGGATGCCGGTCTATGCCGCGTCGAAGATGGCGGTGATCGGGCTGGCGCGCTCGATGGCGCGCGACTTCGGGCCGTTCGGGATCCGGGTGAACGTGATCGCGCCGGGCTGGATCATGACCGAGCGGCAGAAGACGCTGTGGCTGACGCCCGAGGCGGACGCGATGCGCGCCGAGCGGCAGTGCATCCCGCGGCGGCTGCCGCCCGAGGACATCGCCCGCATGACGCTGTTCCTCGCCTCCGACGAGTTGGCCGGGATCACCTCGCAGACCCATGTCGTCGATGGCGGCTGGGCCTGACCGGCCTCGGCTTCCCATAGCGAAAGGTTCACCGCCTCCGTGCCCCGTTTCTCCGCCAACCTCGGCTTTCTCTGGGCGGACCTGCCGCTGCTCGACCGCATCGACGCCGCGGCGCGGGCCAGGCTTCCGGGCGGTGGAGCTGCACTACCCCTATGCCACCCCGCCGGCCGCGGTGGCCGAGCGCTGCGCGGCGCGGGGGGTGTCGCTGCTCGGGATCAACACCGACGTCGACCCCGACAAGGGGGAGGTCGGCCTCGCCGCGGTTCCCGGCCGCGCGGCCGACGCGCGGGCGCTGATCGACCAGGCGTTCGACTGGGCCGCGGCGGCGGGGGCGACCGGCGTCCACGTGATGGCGGGCAAGGTGCCGCCCGAGGCGCGGGCCGAGGGGCGGCGGGCGATGATCGCGTCGCTGACCCACGCCGCCGATCGCGCCGAGGCCGCCGGGCTGGTCGTGCTGCTCGAGCCGCTCAATCCGCACGACATGCCGGGGTATTTCTACAGCACCACCGGCGAGGCGCTGGAGATCATCGAGGCGGTCGGCAGCCCGCCGGGTGAAGCTGATGTTCGACTGCTATCACGTCGGCCGCACCGAGGGCGACGTGACGGTGCGGCTGCGAGAGGCGTTCGATCGGATCGGCCACATCCAGATCGCCGCCGTCCCGAGCCGCGCCGAGCCTGACGAGGGCGAGCTGGCCTACCCCGCGATCTTCGCCGAGATCGACCGGCTCGGCTGGCCGGGCTGGGTCGGCGCCGAATACCGGCCGCGCACCACGACCGACGCGGGCCTCGGCTGGGTCGCGGCGCTCGGCGTGACGCTCTGACCGAAGGTCGCAGAGGAGGATCCGACGATGCCCGACCCGCGCCGCCCGACCCCGCGCCGTCGCCCGCCGGATCCTGCACGGAGCTGCGCTGGCGACCCTCCTCTGCGCGGCGGGATGCAGCCGGTTCGGCCTGCCGACCCCGGCGATGCCCGGCTCCGGCAACAAGGGCACGGCGGAATTGCTCGAGAACCGGGTCTGGATCGACGACGGCGCCGACGCGCCGGCCGGCACCCTGCGGGCGTTCCTGTCGGACGGGACGCTGGTGATGACGAGCTGCGTCGAGACCTACCGGCTGGCACCCTGGCGGTGGGTCGACGGCGGCACGCTGGTCTGGGAGGAGGACGGCCGCAGCCTCCGCGCCGACGTGGCGCTGGTCGCGCACGACGAGCTGGCACTGGTGATCGACCTCGGGAACGGGGACATGCAGGACCGCCACTACCGGGCCGCGCGATCGCCCGTCGTCTGTCCGGACCTGCCGCGCTAGGAGTGGGCTCGGGGCGGGACGACAGTTCGGACGCAGTCGCTATGCGCCTGGAGCGGCCATTTGGGGTCGCCAGTTCGATGACCGAGATGCGGACGTATGTGACGAAGTAGCTCGAAAACCGCGCCGGTTCCTGCATTTTCCGGCGCCGATCGCCAAACTCGTGCACGCTTGGCCGAACTTAGTTGGACACCATCCGCTCGAATCTCTTCACCGCGGGATCAATCGCATCCCATTCGCGGCCGCGGGCGCTGTAGGTCAGTGCCTGCGGATGGAATTGATCCGGATCGTCAAGGCTGGCCGCGTGCACTGCGATCAGATCCGGCATCGCCGTGAATGTCAGATAGACGGGCGTTCCGCATGTCGGGCAGAAGGCATGGACCTTGTCATTTCCGCTGTCCGCAACCACCGACCAATGCGAGGCCGTGCCGATTACCCTGACATCGGCGCGTCGCGGAAAGGTCAGATAGGACCCGTGCCCCGTACCACTGCGCTTCTGGCAGTCGGTGCATTGGCAGTGGTTCTCGAAGATCGGTGCGCTCTCCGTTTCATAGCGTACGGCGCCACAGGCGCAGCCGCCCGCATAAGTCTTGGCAATCATTGATGTATCTCTCGTCTTCTGATGTGCGGTGGACGGTCAGAGATCCAGTCCCTGACCGGTTTCGAGGTAGGACTTCATGCTCGAAATGACGTGCGGCCAGCCTTTGCTGATGCCATTCAGCATGCCACTTCCGGGTTGCAAGTCTTCATGAGAGACGGTCAGCTTGACCGTGTCGCCCTGCGCTTCAATCTCGAAGGTGACACGGCTGTATTGATCGGGATCGTCTTTCTGGCTTTCGTTCGCCCAACTGATGACCAGCCGCCTCGGCGGATCGCTTTCGAGGACCTCACCTACAAGGTCTACGGTACGCGCCGCATCGGTGCGAACGTGCTGCCAGGTCGAGCCGGGCTGCCAATCGTCCGAGACGTTTTCGTGGCCCCAGTAGCGGCGGGCCATGTCCGGCCGTGTGATCGCGTCGAATACCTTTTCGGGCGATGTCCGAATGAAGGTGACGTAGACGAAACTGGCTGATTTGTCGGTCATTTTTCGTTCCTTTCGAGTTCCTGCTTGAGGTCGTGCAGAAGGCCCAGACGTCCTTCCTCGAACTTTCGGATCCAGCGCTCGTAGACTTCGTAAAGCGGGACCGGGTTGATGAAATGCAGCTTCTCGCGCCCGCGGCGGACCGTGCTGATGAGATTGGCTTGTTCCAGAAGACCGAGATGCTGGGTCACGGATTGCCGTTTCATATCCATGGTTTCGCAAAGCTGGCCGAGCGTCTGACCGTTCTTCCCGCAAAGACGGTCAAGCAGTATCCTTCGGTTCGGATCGGCCAGAGCCTTGAAAACCTTATCGTCATCCATCGGCACCTCCATGCGCGACGCGGGCATTATGCAGGTATTTGCCTGCACGTCAATACATGCAGGAAAATACCTGCATTTGGCGGCGGCCAAGGACGATTGAAGGATGGCGCGATCCGGCGATCCCGCTTCCCGAATCAAAAATCTCAAACGGGAGGAGCCGATTGCCGTTCGAACCCGTAGCAACTTCACGCAAAAAATCGCGGCCTCGAGCAGTCGAGAAATGTACGGACGTATTGTCGATACTCATCTGCACGACGCGAAACGAATGTCATGTATGGGCTCGATCCGGCCATCCGCCGCGCGCTTCGCGGACGACTGCATCGGGCGGGGAGCGGTCGTCACGCTGGAAGCCTTGCAGTCGCGTCAGGATTGAGCGCTTCGCTCCGGGCGCACCCCCTCGCCCTCCGCGCTCGCGCGCTTCGGGGTGAGGCATGCCGAGGCCGGGAGCGGTCGTCCAGGGTGTTTCCACCCCGCAGGCCGCGAGCACTTGACCGGAGTGTCAGCCGCTCAGGCGGTGGCGCCGAGCAGGCGCGCGGCGCGGGGGGCGAAGTAGGTGAGGATGCCGTCGCAACCGGCGCGCCGGAACGCGAGCAGCGTCTCGAGCACCGCCCGGTCGCCGTCGATCCAGCCGTTGAGCGCCGCCGCCTGGAGCATCGCGTACTCGCCGGACACCTGATAGGCGAAGGTCGGCACCCGGAACTCGGTCTTCACCCGGGCGCAGATGTCGAGGTAGGGGAGGCCGGGCTTGACCATCACCATGTCGGCGCCTTCCGCCAGATCGGCGGCGACCTCGCGCAGCGCCTCGTCGCCGTTGGCCGGATCCATCTGGTAGGTCTTCTTGTCGCCCTTCAGCGCCCCGGTCGCGCCGACCGCGTCGCGGAACGGCCCGTAGAACGACGAGGCGTACTTGGCGGCGTAGCTCATGATCGCCGTGTCGGGAAAGTCGTTGGCCTCGAGCGCGCGGCGGATCACCCCGATCCGGCCGTCCATCATGTCCGACGGCCCGAGGATGTCGCAGCCGGCCTCGGCCTGGGCCAGCGCCATCTTCTCGAGCGCCAGCAGCGTCTCGTCGTTGAGGATCACGCCGCCCTTCACCAGCCCGTCGTGGCCGTCCGAGTTGTAGGGGTCGAGCGCCACGTCGAGCAGGATGCCGACCTCCGGCACCGCGGCCTTGATCGCCCGCGTGGCGCGGCAGACCAGGTTCTCCGGGTTCCAGGCCTCGGTCGCCTCCGGGTTCTTGTCGGCGGCGTCGGTGTAGGGGAACAGCGCGAGGCAGGGGATGCCGAGCGCCGCTGCCTCCTCCGCGGCCCGCACCGCCCGGTCGATCGACAGCCGGTCCACGCCGGGCAGCGAGCCGACCGGTTCCGCGACGTCCTCTCCTTCGCGCACGAAGATCGGCCAGATCAGGTCGGCCGGCGTCAGCCGGGCCTCGGCCACCATGTCGCGGATCCACGGCGTGCGCCGGAGCCGGCGCGGCCGGGACTGCGGGAACGGGGCGATCGGGGTCATGGCGGGTCCTGGAGGCGGGCGGGGTCTGGCATGGGGTTGGCACGGCGTTCGACACGCGGTTTGGCACGGGCGGCGCGGGGTCTCAAGAGCGCTCGGGCGTTGACGATAGCGCCGCTGGCGGGTTGACGGGACGGTCGCGGAACGGTCAGAGAGAACCGGTGCGGCGCGCGTGGCGCCATCGGGCGTCGATCGGGTAGCTTTCTTCCGTGTTCCAGACCTTTGCCGCTGCCAGCTTTCAGAGCATCTGGTACTGGGTGCTGCACGTGGTGATCTGGACGCTCGCCTGCTACCGGACGCTGGGCGTGCCCCACGACATGCTGCTGCGGGCGCGTCGCCTGCCCGAGATCGCCGACCGGGTCGACACGCTGGCGGCGCTCACCTCGCTCAGGATCGGCGGGATCCACGACACCCTGGGCGTCCCGATCGCCGCCGGGCTCGGTTTCGTGCTGGCGGGGCTGTTCGCGCTCGGCTTCTGGACCGGCATCGAGGCGGCGCAGGCGGGATTCGCGCTCATGCTGCCGCTGGTGATCATCAACTATTCCAAGCTCCGGCTCGCGCTGGCGGTCCGCCGGCAGGAGATGGCCGGTCCGAAGCTGGTGCTGGCGCTGGCCCGGCGGCGGGTCTGGCACCAGCTGATCGCGATCCTCGGCATGCTCGGCGCCGCGGCGGTGGCGCTGGCGCTGCACGGCGGCATCCCGGGGCCCTGACCCGCTTGCAAGCGCCGGGGAATCGCATTTGACAAGGCGCGGTGGCGGAAGGGGTGCACGCCCCAGGGCGTCGCTGGCTCGCCTGGCCGCGGCGGTCGGCGATGAGGGCAGCGGCGCGCCCGCGGGGGGCCGCGAAAGCGGTCGCCCGGGGGAGCGGGCGGCCGCTGCCCGGGCGCCCGGGCGCCGGGCGGGACGGCGTCACCGAGCACACGCTCGGCCCCGCGGTCGTCATGTGCGATAGCGCTGGCTTGTAAGCGCCGGGGGCTTGCGCTAGGTCGCCGCTCATGACCGAGCTCCGGCCCCTTGCCCCCGGACGCCTTCTCGTCGGCGGCTGTCCCGAGGGATTCGACGCACGCTACCTCGCCGGGGCGGTCGCCCGCGCCGGCGGTCCGGTGGTGCACGTCTGCCGGGACGACGCCCGGCTGGCGGCGATGCGGGCCTCGCTGAGGTTCTTCGCGCCCGAGCTGCCGGTGCTGCGGTTCCCGGCGTGGGACTGCCTGCCCTACGACCGCATCTCGCCCAACGGCGAGATCGCGGCGGTGCGCATGGCGACGCTGGCGGCGCTGGCGCACGGGTTCGACCGGCCCGCGGTGCTCCTGACCACCCTCAACGCCGCGACCCAGCGGATCCCGCCGCGCGCGGTGCTGGCGGCGGCGAGCTACACCGCGAAGGTCGGCGCTCGCGTCGATGTCGGCGCCTTGCGCGGCTACCTCGGCCGGATGGGCTACAGCCAGGCGCCCACCGTCACCGAGCCCGGCGAGTTCGCGGTGCGCGGCGGGCTCATCGACATCTATCCCCCCGGCGCGCGCGGGCCGGTGCGGCTCGATCTCTTCGGCGACGTGCTCGAGAGCGCCCGGCGGTTCGATCCCGAGACCCAGCGCACCAGCGAGACGGTCCGGCGGGTTGAGCTCGCGCCGGTGTCCGAAGTGATCCTCGACGAGGCGTCGATCCAGCGGTTCCGCACCCGCTACCGGGCGATGTTCGGCGCGGCGGGCCACGACGATCCGCTCTACGAGGCGATCAGCGCGGGCCGCAAGCTGCAGGGCTACGAGCACTGGCTGCCGTTCTTCCACGAGCGGCTCGCGACGCTGTTCGACTACCTGCCGGGGGCGCCGGTGCTGCTCGACGACCAGACGACCGCGGCGCGGGCGGCGCGCTGGTCCGCGCTCGGCGAACAGTACGAGGCCCGGGCCGCGGCGCTGGCGGCGAAATCGAAGCTCGGCACCGTCTACAAGCCGGTGCCGCCGGGCGAGCTCTACCTCGACGACGCGTCCTGGGAGGCGGCGGTGGCCGACCGCCCGCTGCACCAGCTCAGCGTCCTGCCGCAGCCGCTCGGGCCCGGGGTGATCGACGCGGGCGGGCGGATCGGCCGCGACTTCGCGCCGGAGCGGCAGCAGGAGGAGGTGAGCCTGTTCGGGGCGCTGGCCGCCCACGTGGCGGCGCGGCGGCGCACCGGCGACGTGGTGATCGCCAGCTACTCCGCCGGCGCGCGGGAACGGCTGGCGGGCCTGCTCGCCGACAGCGGCGTGACCGACGCCCGCGAGATCGGCAAGGCCTCCGACCTCGCCGGCGACAAGGGCCTCGCGCTGGCGGTCTGGCCGCTCGAGCATGGCTTCGAGGCGCCGGGGCTGACGGTGATCGCCGAGCAGGACGTGCTGGGCGACCGGCTGATCCGCCCGGCCCGCCGGCGCAAGCGCGCCGACAACTTCCTGACCGAGGCGGCCGGCCTGACGCCGGGTGATCTGGTGGTCCACGTCGACCACGGCATCGGGCGCTACAAGGGGCTCGAGACCGTCACCGCGATGGGCGCGCCGCACGAGTGCCTGGCGCTGGAGTACGCCGGCGGCGACAGGCTCTACCTGCCGGTCGAGAACATCGAGCTGCTTGTCGCGCTACGGCCACGAGGAGGGCCTGCTCGACCGGCTCGGCGGCGGGGCGTGGCAGGCCAAGAAGGCCCGGCTGAAGGCGCGGATCCGCGACATGGCCGACCGGCTGATCCGCATCGCCGCCGAACGCGCGCTGCGCAAGGGCGCGGTGCTGGAGCCGCAGGACCACCACGCCTGGGAGGAGTTCTGCGCCCGCTTCCCCTATGCCGAGACCGAGGACCAGCTGAACGCCATCGCCGACGTGCTCGGCGACATGGAGTCGGGCCGGCCGATGGACCGGCTGGTCTGCGGCGACGTCGGCTTCGGCAAGACCGAGGTCGCGTTGCGCGCCGCCTACGTCGCGGCGGCGTCGGGCTATCAGGTGGCGGTGATCGCGCCGACCACGCTGCTCGCCCGCCAGCACTTCAAGAACTTCTCCGAACGGTTCCGCGGCCTGCCGTTCCGCGTCCGCCAGCTTTCGCGCTTCGTGAGCGCCAAGGAGGCGGCCGAGACGCGCGCGGGGCTGGCGGACGGCAGCATCGAGATCGTCATCGGCACCCACGCGCTGCTGGCGAAGTCGGTGAAGTTCAGGGATCTCGGCCTGCTGGTCATCGACGAGGAGCAGCACTTCGGCGTCGCCCACAAGGAGCGGCTGAAGGCGCTGCGCTCGGACGTTCACGTCCTGACCCTGACCGCCACCCCGATCCCGCGCACCCTGCAGCTCGCGCTCTCCGGCGTGCGCGAGCTGTCGCTGATCGCAACGCCCCCGGTCGACCGGCTGGCGATCCGCACCTACGTCAGCGAGTTCGATCCGGTCACCATCCGCGAGGCGCTGCTGCGCGAGCACTATCGCGGCGGCCAGTCGTTCTACGTGGTGCCGCGCATCGCCGATCTCGGCGAGGTCGAGGCGTTCCTGCGCGAGCAGGTGCCGGAGGTGAAGTTCGTGATCGCCCACGGCCAGATGCCGAGCCAGACCCTCGACGAGCGGATGAACGCCTTCTACGACGGCCGGTTCGACGTGCTGCTCTCGACCACCATCGTGGAGTCGGGCCTCGACATCCCCGCGGCCAACACGCTGATCGTCGAGCGCGCCGACATGTTCGGCCTCGCCCAGCTCTACCAGATCCGCGGCCGGGTCGGGCGCTCCAAGCTGCGCGCCTACGCCTTCTTCATGACCGAGCCGCGCAAGACCCTGACCCCGCAGGCCGAGAAGCGGCTGCGGGTGCTCGGCTCGCTCGACAGCCTCGGCGCCGGCTTCACGCTGGCGAGCCAGGACCTCGACATCCGCGGCGCCGGCAACCTGCTCGGCGAGGAACAGTCGGGCCAGGTGCGCGAGGTCGGGTTCGAGCTCTACCAGGAGATGCTGCAGGAGGCGATCGCCCGGCTGCAGTCCGGCGAGATCGAGATGGCGGGCGACGGCGAGTGGTCGCCGCAGATCAACCTAGGCGTGCCGGTGCTGATCCCCGAGGCCTACGTGCCCGATCTCGACGTGCGCCTCGGCCTCTACCGCCGACTGTCGAGCCTCGAGCGCAAGGTCGAGATGGAGGGCTTCGCCGCCGAGCTGATCGACCGGTTCGGCCCGCTGCCCGCCGAGGTCGAGACGCTGATGCTGGTGGTCCGGATCAAGGCGCTCTGCAAGCGCGCCGGCATCGCCCGGCTCGACGGCGGCCCGAAGGGCGCGACCGTGCAGTTCCACAACGACAAGTACGCGAACCCCGCCGGCCTCGTGCAGTTCCTGAACGACCAGCGCGGCCTCGCCAAGGTCAGGGACAACCGCATCGTGGTCCGCCGCGACTGGACCGCCGACCGGGCGCGACTGACCGGGGCGTTCGGCATCGCCCGCGATCTCGCCGGGCTCGCCCGGCCGCCGGAGAAGGCGGCGGGGCGCCCGGCCTGACCCGGCGGCTGGCGCGTCGTGGTCGGGCGCTATTGCGCGGCGCCGGCGGTCTCGAGCTTGTCGATCAGGTCGGTCCAGAATTCCGGCGGCTGGGCGCCCGCGATCGCGTAGCGGCCGCCGAGGAGGAAGGTCGGCACGCCGGTCACGCCCATCTCGCGCGCCGCCTCGGCCTCGGCAAGCAGCGCCGCCCGTTCGGCCTCGCCGTCGAGCAGCTCGGCGATCACCGCGCCGTCGAGCCCGGCCTCCTCGGCGGCGGAGCGCAGGACGCCCGGATCGGAAATGTCCTCGCCGAGCTCGAAGTAACGGCGAAACAGCGTCATCGCCACGCGGGTCTGCAGCCCCTCCGGCTCCGCCCAGCGGATGACGCGATGGGCGTCCAGCGTGTTCGGCGCCCGGGTGATCCGGTCGAAACGGAAGGTGATGCCGCTCTCTTCGCCCATCGCGGCGATCCGGGCGTGCGCCTGGGCGAGCTGGTCCGGATCGGGGAACTTCGCGGCCATGTGGGCCGCCCGGTCGCGGCCCTCGGGCGGGATCTCCGGATCGAGCTGGTAGGGGCGCCAGGCCAGCGCGAACGGATGGGCATCGCCGGCGCTCACCGCGCGCATCAGGTTTGCCGCGCCGAGATAGCACCATGGGCAGACGGGGTCGGAGATGATCTCGAGCCGGGTCACGGGGGCAAGGGCCTCCTCTGGTCTGACGGCGCCGTGCGGCGGCGGTTGAGTCCCAAGGTAGCGCGTGCATCGCGAGGCGCAATGCACGCGCCTGCGCTTCGTCAGCCGGCGCGCCCTGGACGTATCGGTTGAGCAGGGGCGCATATCCAATCGCCACCCGAGTGCGCAACGAAATGTTGCGCAGGCGCCGTTTCACCTCAGTTTCGTCGCCGAACCATCGCACGGCTCTAATGCACGCGCTCCATCCTACATGACGCAGACCAGATCCTCCGCTCTTCCGAACCAACCGCACCGTCGGGCGCGAAGGGCAGCGGCCGGACCGCGGGGCGGGCGCGAAAGCGGCGGGGCGGTTCGGCCGCTGCCCGGGCTGAAGCCCGGGCAAGACGGCTCGGCCGGCGCGCCCTGATCCATACTGTCGTGTAGCTCAAGCGCGTTCGAACGCGTTCGCGTTTACGAAGGGTAACCCTTATGATTAAACGACTTAAGAGCCGCGCGATCCGCGCGAGGCCGCTCACCGCGCGATCCGCGCGAGCCCGCTTACCGGGCGAGCTCGCGTATCCCCGCCTCCAGCCCCGCGAGCGTCATCGGGAACATCCGGCCGCCGAAGATCTCGGCGATCATCGCCACCGACTGGCTGTAGCCCCAGCCGGCCTCGGGCATCGGGTTGATCCAGACCGCGCGCGGCCAGGTGGCGAGCACGCGGCGCAGCCAGGTCTCGCCGCTCTCCGCGTTCCAGTGCTCGCTGGCGCCGCCGGGCTGGACGATCTCGTAGGGCGACATCGCCGCGTCGCCGACGAAGATCACCCGGTAGTCGGGCCCGAAGGTGCGCAAGATCTCGCCGGTCGGGGTCTGCCGGTCCCAGCGGCGGCGGTTGTCGCGCCAGACCCCCTCGTAGAGGCAGTTGTGGAAATAGAAGTGCTCGAGGTGCCTGAACTCGGCGCGGGCGGCGGAGAACAGCTCCTCGACCACGCGCACGTGGGGGTCCATCGACCCCCCGGCGTCGAGAAACAGCAGCACCTTCACCGCGTTGTGCCGCTCCGGCCGGGTGATCACGTCGAGCCAGCCCTGCTCGGCGGTGCGCCGGATCGTCGCCCCGAGGTCGAGTTCGTCCGCCGCGCCCTCGCGCGCCCAGCGACGCAGCCGGCGCAGCGCCATCTTGATGTTGCGGGTGCCGATCTCGACGCCGTCGTCGAGGTTGCGGAACTCCCGCCGGTCCCAGACCTTGACCGCCCGCCCGTGCCGGCCCTCGTCCTGGCCGATCCGCACGCCCTCGGGGTTGTAGCCGAAGGCGCCGAACGGCGAGGTGCCGGCGGTGCCGATCCACTTCGACCCGCCCTGGTGCCGGCCCTGCTGTTCGCGGAGGCGTTCGGCCAGCGTCTCCATCAGCTTGTCGAAACCGCCGAGCGCCTCGATCTCGGCGCGTTCCTCCGGGCTCAGGTGTTTCTCGGCGAGCTTGCGGAGCCAGTCGGCAGGCAGCTCGGCGCGGGCGACCAGCGCCTCGATCGTCAGCGGCTCGAGGCCGTTGAAGGTGGCGGCGAACACCCGGTCGAACCGGTCGATGTGGCGCTCGTCCTTCACCAGGCTGGCGCGGGCGAGATAGTAGAACGCCTCGGCATCATAGCGGCCGAGACCGGTATCGAGCGCTTCGAGAAACCCGAGGTATTCGCGCAGGCTGACCGGGATCCCCGCGGCGCGCAGATCGCCGAAGAACGCGGCATACATCAGAAGACCCCGAAGCGGACCGCAATGACCGAGGCCGCGAGGAAGACCAGCAGGAACAGGATGCCGTGGACGGCGGCGTACTGCAGCCGGTCGAGCCGGTCGCCGCCGCGGCGCCCGGCGCGGTACCAGCCGAACAGCGCGCCGAGGGCGAAGGCGACAGGCAGCAGCATGGAATTACTCTTTCTCGAGGCGCTGGAGCGCCGCGAGCTGGGCCTGCTCGCGCGCAAGCGCCCCGTCGGTGTCGCCGAAGCCATAGCGCGCCCAGCGCAGGCTGTCGATGCGCGCGGCCTGCGCCTCCTCGATCCGGCCTTCCTCGGCCAGCGCCTCGGCCTCGATCGAGAGCAGCCCCGCGAGCAGGATCGCGTTCTGCCGGGCGCGGGCGGTGGGGATGTGTCGCTCGGCAAGCGCGATGGCGGTCTGGTACTGGCCGGTGCCGAGCGCCAGCGCCGCGAGGTGGACGCCGGCCTGAGCGGTGCGCACGTCGCCCGGGCCGAACAGCCGCAGGAAGAGATTGTAGGCCTGCGCGAAGTCGCGCGCCGCCCCGGCAGGGTCGCTGCGCAGGCTGAGACGGCCGAGAGTCAGCAGCGACACGCCGAGCCGCTGGTCGGGCGGTCGCATCTCGGCGGCGATCTGGGTGGCGAGCTGGGCCGCCGCAAGGCGCTTGGCCCGCGGGGCGTCGCGTGACAGCGCGGTCTCGATCGAGTCCTTCCAGGCCTTGGATTCCGGCTGGCGCGGCTGGCGGGGCAGGCCGCGGCCCTTGGGGTTGGTGCGCGCGAGCACCCGTGGCAGCACGGCCGCGGCCTCCGGGCGGGACATGCCGCTGTGGAACTCGGGCTGGTAGAGGGTGCGCAGCATCAGCATGTCGAACGGGGTCGCGAGGCCGTGGAAGTTGTCGTCGTTCCAGATCGTGTCGGGCAGGCGGTAGAGATCGTTGGCCGGGCCGAGCGCCTGGGTCACCTCCTCGTTCAGGCAGTCGCGCACGTCCTGAGGCGTGGTGTCGAGCGGCAGGAAGATCACCGCGCGCTCGAGTGTCCTCTGGTCGGACCATCGCAGGCGATCGTCCGGGCGGCGATGCAGAAAGCTCTGCCAGTCGGTCTCACCGGGCACGATGAAGCAGGCCGCGGTGGGAAAGATCCGGGCGATCTGGTGCTCCGGCACCGCCTCGATCCGGATCTGGGCGCGGGCCGGGTCGCGGGTCTCGGCGATGTCGATACCCGCCTCCGTGCGCAGTCGCTGGAGGACCTCGTCGAGATCCCGACGGTAGGGGGCGAGGCCGGGGGAGATGAGCGCCACCCGGACCGGCGTCTCGTAGCGCAGCAGGTGATCGAGCTTCTCGCCGCTCTCGAGCGCGAAGGTGAGGTCGAGGAAATCCGCGGCAAGGTCGAGGTTGGAGCGGGCCACGCCGCGCGGCAGGCTGGCGGGCGGGAACCGGACCGAGGTGATCTCGGAAACCTGCGGCGGCGCATGCGCGCAGCCGGCAAGGCCTGCAAGCGCGAGAGCGGCGATGAGGGGGCCGCGCACGGGTCAGCGGCGCGCCGGGGCGCACGGCCGGCCCGGCAGGCCGGTCAGCGGCGGTATTTGCGGACGTTCGAGCGGGTGCGGACGCTGATCGGGCGCAGCGCGGCGGTGGCGATCTTCGCCGGATCGGCGCCGGCGGCCGCGGCAACGGCGGCGCGTTCGGTCGCCGTCGCGAAGGCGGTCGCCTTCTCGAGCACCATGCCCATCGCTTCCGGCGCCGACATCGCACCCTGCGACATGCGCAGGCTGCGGCGGAAGATCACCTCGCCGGCGGCCATCGACATCTGCGAATAGGCGACCGCGTATTTCATCCAGGCGCTCGCGGCGCCCATCTGGTCGAAAGGGGAGTACATCGGACGATTCCTTGATGGGAGTTTGTTTATGTTGCAGTGCACAATAGCGCCCGGCCGAGGGGTTGTCATCAGCCAAAGCGCTCGTCGGAAGTCATCGACGGCCACGGGCGAGAAAGGCGAGCCTTTCGAACAGATGGACGTCCTGCTCGTTCTTCAGGAGCGCCCCGTGCAGCCGGGGCAGCGACGACCCGGCGTCCTGCCGCAGATCCTCCGGATCGAGGTCCTCGGCGAGCAGCAGTTTCAGCCAGTCGAGCACTTCCGAGGTCGACGGCCGCTTCTTCAGGCCCGGCGTCTCGCGCAGTTCGAAGAACTGGGTCAGCGCGGCGCGCACCAGGCGCGGCTTGATGCCGGGGAAATGCACATCGACGATCCGGGCCAGCGTTTCCTCGTCGGGAAAGCGGATGTAGTGGAAGAAGCAGCGGCGCAGGAAGGCGTCGGGCAGCTCCTTCTCGTTGTTCGAGGTGATGATCACGATCGGACGGGAGCTTGCCCGGATCGTCTCGCCGGTCTCGTAGACGAAGAACTCCATCCGGTCGAGTTCCTGCAACAGGTCGTTGGGGAACTCGATGTCCGCCTTGTCGATCTCGTCGATCAGCAGCACCAGCTTGGCCTCGGCCTCGAACGCGCTCCAGAGCGGCCCCTTGCGGATGTAGTTGCGCACGTCGTGCACCCGCGCGTCGCCGAGCTGGCTGTCGCGCAGCCGGCTGACCGCGTCGTACTCGTAGAGGCCCTGGGCTGCCTTGGTGGTCGATTTCACGTGCCATTCGATCAGCGGCAGGCCGAGGCTTGCGGCGATCTGTCGCGCCAGTTCGGTCTTTCCGGTGCCGGGCTCGCCCTTGACGAGCAGCGGACGTTCCAGCGCGATTGCGGCGTTGACGGCGACGGTCAGATCGGGCGTGGCGACGTAGTCCGCCGTGCCTTCGAATTTCATGCGTTTTCCGCCCGTTGCCCCTGATCGCTCCGGGCAACCTAGCAGGGCCCGTCCGTTAGGCAAGTTCCCATATCTTCTGCGTGACAAGCGATTGGAAACCCTATATCGGGTGCCCAGCGAAACGATCGGGGCCAGGCAGAGCGGCGCAGACCATACGCGACGACGGACCCTGGACCTCATTCAGTAGCATCTGAGGTGTGAGAGTCGATGAAGGCCGAAACCAAGTTCGATGTCGAGTACCAGCCTACCGAAGACGAACCCTTCATGAACCCCCGACAGCTCGACTACTTCCGCCGGAAGCTGCTGGCATGGAAAGCGTCGATCCTTGCCGAGAACCGGGGGACGATAGAGCACATGCAGGAAGGCACGCGGAACATTCCCGACGTCGCCGACCGGGCCTCCGAGGAGACCGACCGGGCGCTGGAGCTGCGGACCCGCGACCGCCAGCGCAAGGTGGTGTCCAAGATCGACGCGGCGCTGCGGCGGATCGAGGAAGGCACCTACGGCTACTGCGAGGAGACCGGAGAGCCGATCTCGCTCAAGCGTCTCGACGCCCGGCCGATCGCCACCTTCTCGCTCGAGGCCCAGGAGCGGCACGAGCGCAAGGAGCGGGTGCACCGGGACGACTGATCCCGCAAGGCCGGACGGTCAGCTGGTGCCGACGGGGCTGCAGGCCAGCGGCGTGTCGCTGACCGCCGTCATGGTCTGGGTGAGCGGCGTGTCCGCGCCGTTCCGGGTCTCGACGATGACGATCTCTCCGTCGAGGCGCGCGTGCCGGAAGCAGGACGTGCCCTGCTCCTCCCAGTGGAAACAGTAGAGAGGCGCGCTGTAGTCCCACGTGCCCTGCATGCAGGTGCCGTCGTTGAGTTGCAGCGTCACCCGGTTGGTGCCGGGATAGTAGTGCTCGAGCGCCCAGAACGTGCCGTTGACGCGATAGGTCAGGGTGTGGCCCATCGCCATCGCGGTCCATTCCTCGACCGGAATGTCGGTGGCGCGGGCGATGCGTTCGGCCGGGGACTGCGACGCGGCGGGCAGTACCAGCAGGACGATGGCGGCGAGAGCGGGCTTAAGGCGCATGGGTATCCTCCGTCCATGGACGAGGATAGTGCCGTGCCCGGCGCGATGCCAGAGCCCGTGGGTGATCGCGCGCAACCCCCTTGGCGGTCCGCCGCGCGCGGGGCTATGGTCGGGCCGCGGCAGGACGTGCAGGGGGGCAGAGCGGTTTTGGAACAGCGCAAGGGCATCTGGAAGTCGGGCAAGGGTCGTGGTCGGGTCCGGCCGAAGGGGCGGCAGCTCGACGACGCGGCGCTGGTCGAGGTGCGCCGGCTGCTCGGGGACCGGCCGCGGCGGCGGGATCTGCTGATCGAGTTCCTGCACCTGATCCAGGATGCCCACGGGCACCTGTCGGCGGCGCACCTGCGGGCGCTCGCCGAGGAGATGCGGCTGTCCCAGACCGAGGTCTGGGAGGTCGCGACGTTCTATGCGCACTTCGACGTGGTGAAGGAGGGCGAGGCGCCGCCGCCGCCGGTCACCGTGCGGGTCTGCGATTCCCTCTCCTGCGAGCTGGCCGGGGCGGAGGCGCTGATCGCGGCGCTGCGCGACGGCGCCGATCCGGCGGCGGTGCGGGTGCTGCGGGCGCCCTGCGTCGGTCGGTGCGACGTCGCGCCAACGGCCGAGGTCGGGCACCACTACGTCGACCGGGCGACGCCCGAGGCGGTGCGGGCGGCGATCGACGGCGGCCAGGTTCACCCCGAGATCCCGGACTACGAGACCTTCGCGGCCTACGCGGCGGCGGGGGGCTACGCGGAGCTGCGGGCGCTGCGCGGGGGCGCGCGGACGCCGGAGGAGGTGGCGCAGGCGCTGCTGGATTCCGGGTTGCGCGGGCAGGGGGGCGCCGGCTTTCCCGCGGGGCGCAAGTGGGGGCTGGTGCGCCAGGAGGCGGGGCCACGGTATCTCGCGGTCAATGGCGACGAGGGCGAGCCGGGGACGTTCAAGGACCGCTACTATCTCGAGCGCACGCCGCACCTGATGCTCGAGGGCATGCTGATCGCCGCGTGGGCGGTCGAGGCGGCGCGGGTCTATGTCTACATGCGCGACGAGTATCCGGCGGCGATCGAGATCCTGCGCCGGGAGCTCGCGGCGCTGGAGTTGGCGGGGCTGGTGGCGCCGGGCTACGTGGAGCTGCGCCGCGGCGCGGGCGCCTACATCTGCGGCGAGGAGTTGGCGATGCTCGAATCGATCGAGGGCAAGCGCGGCCTGCCGCGGCACCGGCCGCCCTACGTGGCGCAGAACGGGATCTTCGGGCGGCCGACGCTGGTGCACAATGTCGAGACGCTGCACTGGGTGGCGCGGGTCTGCCGCGAGGGGCCGGACGTGCTGGCGGCCTACGGTGCGAACGGGCGGAAGGGGCGGCGCAGCTTCTCGGTTTCGGGGCGGGTGGCGAACCCTGGGGTCTACTTGCTGCCGGCGGGGGCGACCGTGCGCGAACTGATCGACGCGGCCGGCGGCATGGCGGATGGGCACGCCTTCAAGGCCTATCAGCCGGGCGGGCCGTCATCGGGACTGCTGCCGGCGTCGCTCGGCGACATCCCGCTCGATTTCGACACGCTTCAGCCCTACGGGACTTTCATCGGGTCGGCGGCGGTGGTGATCCTGTCGGACCGGGACAGCGCCAGGGCGGCAGCGCTCAACATGCTGCGCTTCTTCGAGGACGAGAGCTGCGGGCAGTGCACGCCATGCCGGGTCGGCTGCGCCAAGGCGGTGCAGTTGATGGAGACCGATCGCTGGGACCGGGAGCTGCTGGAAGACCTCTGCAGGGCCATGGCGGACGCCAGCATCTGCGGCCTGGGCCAGGCGGCACCGAACCCGATCCGGCTGGTGATGCAGCACTTCCCCGACGAGATCTGAGCCGAGGGCGCACCGCGCAATTCGCATGCCGCAGGCGAGATCGGCGCTTTGATCCGTCTCTCGCTGGAGCGGGCCCCGGCCGGCAGTCGCGTATGTGTCTGAAAAAGTTGGTACCGACGCCCCGGCTCGAACGGGGGACCCCCAGATCCACAATCTGGGGAAAGCCAATAAAATCAATGCGGTTTTTGCGAACTGCGCCCATTTTCAGCCGTTTTTGCGAACCAGATTGCGAACTTTGCGATGGTTCGGCATGCGTTCCTGAACGTCAAGAGCCGGGTCCAGCATCCCTGCGCTGTTCTACCTGCGCGCCGGATATTTCGACGAAATTGACCCTGGGCATGGTCTTCAGCACGGCGGCCGGGTTCGAGGAGGTCAATGGCTTCCGCGCGCTGGGTGTCGCCTGATGAGCCACGTCTTCGAGAACTCGTCGGGAGCTTGATGGCGTCAGTTCTTCATCGCGTTCTTGGCGTTCTGCTGGTGTTGGCGTTGCCGGGGACCTCGCGGCCACGGGTATAGCCACGCGAGACGACCGTTCGCGAAGCGCCGTCACGGGCGCAGCAACATCGCCACGCGCAGAGTCGACCCCGATCATGTCGCAGTCCCGGCTCGGGATTTCGTCCGGCATTGGCGGCCAGGCGCCGCGGCTGTCTGTCGCTCCGAGCCCGGTCGATGAGATGGCCGGGTCTCCATGAGCTGCCCATCCGACCGGGGACGGTCGCGGCAGCGGCAGCGGCACGATATCGACGGATTCCTGGCCACCGATCGAACGCGCCGATGTCCGGCTCCGCGCCAGTCCTATCAGGTCCTCGGCGGGCCGCCGAGGACCTGGTCTCCTCTTGTCGTCTCGCCAATTCACCGGCGAGGCGCGGGGGAGAAGCTTCCCCGCGCCACGAGCTGATCGTCCAGCCAGGCGAGTATCTCCTGAAGGTCCGTCAGCCGATCGCGCAGGGCGCGCGTCTGCGCCAACGCCTGCGCACCGGCCTTGCTTGCCGCGCAGGCGTGATCGCACCCGGCGATCAGAGCGTCGATCTGGCGTGCGACGCCCAGACGCGCGCCGGCGAGGCCCCGCTTTTCCGCCGTCTCGGCGAGGCTGCAGTGGTGCGGAGGTCTATCCCAAACGGCGCGAAGGGCGGTAAGCCGCCATTCAAGTCGCGCCAGCCGAATTGCCCGACGCATTCCGTTCCTGGGGACATAGCTTTTTGAGATCGCCGCCACCTCGGCCGGCGAGCTTTTGTTTTAATTGAAGGAATCTCCACCAGAATCCGGCCATATTCCGGGAAATCGCCGTAGAAATTCCCACGGGCCACGCCGGAGTGATATTTTTGCCAGACGCGGGAGTCGCCGCGCTCTGGCTGCTCACCCGGCCGGGTCCAGGCCAGGATACGCCGGGTGTCATAGGCTGTCGCCGCCGGGCCAGCCGCTGCAGCGCGTCGCCATGCGTGTCTGCAGAAGCTCGCGGAAGCTGGCGCCGCACGCTGATCGATGCTTTGCGTTGGGGAACCGTTTCGGCTTCCCGGGTTGCGGCCAATATCAGTGCGGAGCCGATCGCTCATCCCACCTGCCGTTGACACGAAAACCTAATGGAGATACATCACAATAACCTAATGGCGCTACAGCACCATAACCTAACAGAGATACGCACCAAAACCTAACGAACGTGGCGCATAGACCCTAAGGCGACTCCATGGCAACACCGCGGGAAAAGTTGGCCGACGCACTCGAAGCCCTGAAGAAGCTTCAAGATTCCGGGATCATCGCGATCCGCTCGCAGCACCTTTCGCGGTCCCATCGTGAGAGCCTGATGAAGAATGGGTTCCTGCAAGATGTCATGAAGGGATGGTACGTTCCATCCAATCCGAGCGACCGCCCCGGCGACACGACGCCCTGGTACGCATCATTCTGGGAGTTCTGCGCAGGCTATCTGAAGGATCGCTTCGGCGAGGAATGGTGCATCGGTCCCGAGCAATCGCTTTCACTGCATGCCGGCAACCGGACGGTTCCGCGCCAGTTGTTGGTGCGCGCAGCCAAGGGCGGCAACAAGCCGATGGCGCTACCGCATGGCACCTCGATCTTCGACATACGGGCAAGCCTTCCGCCGACTCGAGACGCTTCCGTCATGGACGGACTACGGCTCTACACGCCCGCCGCCGCGCTGATCGAGGCGTCGCCGGCTTATTTCACGCAGCATCCCATTGATGCGCGCACGGTGCTGGCGCTGTTTCCGGACGCCTCGGAGCTCCTCTCGTTACTACTCGAAGGCGGGCAGACCGTTGTCGCCGGGCGGCTCGCCGGAGCATTCCGCAACATCGGACGGGACCGACTTGCCGATGACATCCTGCGCGCCATGGATGCCTTCGAGCAGGCGCAGCACCTGTCCGAACAGTTCGCTCGCCAGATGGCGCGGGGCGGGCTCGACCCTGCCGGAGAGCGGGATTCCGGCCGCATTGAAGGCGACCCCGAGGCCTTCGGCGTAGAGACCGGCAGGCGCGAGGAGACCAACCTCCGACGGCGCCGCGACCTCCCCCGAATCCAGCATGCGTTGAACGAGCGCCGCGGCGAAGCTCGCTTCCTCGACCGGGCCGCGGAGCCCCCAGACGGCAACCGTCGGGTCGCGCGGGACCGCGGTCGATCCGTCGAGAAGACGCGCCTGGAGATGGCCGAGCGCCCCGGGCGCGGTCGGGCGGGCTCTCGGTCGCCGGGCCCGGGCCCGGGTCTGGGCCGCAACCGGGGCGACGCCATGATGGTCGAGGAGGCGCATCTGCACCGCTCGCTCCGCTGGCGTCGCGAACGGACAGGGCTCCGGATCGAGCACCGCAAGCGGCTCGAGCGCATCTGCTGCGCTCGAGCCGAGAAGGTGACGGAACGGGGCGAGATCGTCGGGAAGGGCACCGCCAGCCCGGTCCCACAGGTCCTTGAGCGCGGCGAGATGGTCTCGGGCGCGCCCGCCCGGCAGCGATTCCGGTCGGAGGGCGGCAGGCGCCATCGTGGGGCTGCCGAGCGCAACCGCCCGAAGCGCGGCCAGTAGGACGGCCTCGGTCTCGGCCGGCGCCGCAGTGTGGCTTGCCGACCATGGAGCGTCGCCATCAATTCTGCCGGCCAGCGACAGGCGCTCGCCATGCGGCGCGAGGTAGACCTCGGCCACCAGGGACGGGGTCACCCGCCTGATCGCACCGGTCTGCACGTGGCAGGTCTCGAGAGGATCAAGCCTCATTCTTCAACGGCGTCCAAGCATTCCCCGCACAATCTCGGCGACGCCCCGGCCCACGGTCCTGAGCCGCACCAGGCGGTACGCCTCGGGGGCGTCGCCGTGGCGCTGTGGCAGCTCCGCGTCCTCGCTGTCCCTGGCCGGCGCCGGCCCCGCCCTCCCATCCACGCCAGGTCGAGCGTCGTCGCGTGAGCGCAGCCGGAGAAGCGCATCGGGTCGGAAGCGGAGAGAAGAACACCGAACTTGTTACCCTGCATCCCTCTGCCTCCTCCGCACCCCGGTCCGCGGCCCACCAGTAGGGCGAGTTGCCCGCCGCTACCGTTGTGGGCTGCATCCGGTGACAGAACCTGTCATTCTGACCGTTAGCTCAGGCCAGGCTCGAACTCAACCTTTGCGCGATTCGTCCAGCAAACGGGATACAACTCGTCGGTGTCCTTCCCGAAGCTGTCGAAGATCGCCCACCAGACCGGCTTTGCCTCGCGCCGGTGGAAGAAGCCGAGATCGAAGAGCAGCTGCTGCCGGTCCGGGTCGAGCCCGGAGGCGGCGAGCTCCGCCCGCAGCATCGCCGTCTCGGCCTCCTCCTCCACCGCGTCGCCGTCCCGGTTCGGCGCGAGCAGGGGCCAGGGGCCGGCCGGCCGGATCGCGACAAGCCAGTCGCGCAGCTTCTCGGTCGATATGCAGTCGATCCGGTTGTAGTCCTCGATCTCGGTCAGGATCGCCGCGTCTCGGTTCTCCAGCCACCGCTCGTAGGCGACGACCGAGCCGTCGGCGATCGCCACCTCGCCCGCGCGCTGGATCCCGGTGAAGACCTCCAGCGACTTGATCGAATAGTCCGCCTCCGAGGCCAGCACCCCGCCGCGCACCACGGCATAGAGGTCGACAAAGCGCCGCTCGCGCAGCAGCCGGTCGAGGAAGGCCTCGCCCACGCCATGCTGCGCCGTCAGCCGACGGAGCGCCGTCACCTCGTAGGCGGCATAGTGATAGATCCGCGCCCCCGGATGCGCCGCGATCCGCGCGCGGAAGGCGTCCAGCACCGCGATGAGCGCCGCCCGCTCCGCCTCCCGGTCATGCGCCCAGATCGCACTAAAGCCGGTGTCCGGCGCCCAGAGCCCATGCAGATACTCAAGTCCGCCCTCGACATGCGGGTCGCCCTCGATGTCGTAGAAGAGGTCGCCGGGGTCCGGCGCCGGCAGCAGGTCGAACCCCTTGCCAGGCCCCGCCGGCCGCAGCGCGTGCGCCGGCCCGCCGGCCATGCGATCGGCTTGGAGCCCCGCCTGCGCCACCAGCCGCGCAAGCGTCTCGGGCGCCATGCCGCGCACCGGCCCGGTTCGAGCGGCCAGCGCGGCCATGGTCGTGACCCCGGCGGCCTCGAGCTTCGCCACCTGGCCGCGGGTGACGTTCGCCACCCGGAACAGGCTGTCCTTCGCCGCGAGGTCCTCGGCACAGTGATCGCGCCAGCGGCAGAGCGGGCAGTCGGCGCAGGGCATTGGCCGTGTCGGCTGCGGGTCGGCGACGAAGCGCTCGAGCCGCGCCCGCGCCCGCCGGGCATAGGCCGCGACCCCGACGAGCCGGATCGTCGCCCGCGACCCGTCGCCGAGCTCCACATGGGCGTGCCTCGGCGCCAGCCCCTGAACCTCGGCGAGCAGGTCCGAATAGAGCGCGAGCTGAAGCACGTGCTTGGGGTGCGGCTTGCGCTTGAGCTTGGTGTCGGCGACCTCGTAGGACCAGTTCCCGAGCGCCGACGGCCGCTCGACTCGTTCGAGGAAGTCGCTCCACCCGCCCCAGGCGCCGCCGGCGAGCGCCCCTTGGAACACCACCTCAGCGCCGCGCTCCAGCGCCGCCCGCGTTGCCGCCACGCCCTGCGCCAGCGGCACGCCGTCCCTGACGATCTCGACGACGCCCCGGCCCGCGGCCTTCAACCGCGCCAGGTGGCGCGCCTCGTGGGCATCGCCATGGCGCTGGAGCAGCTCCGCATCCTCGCTGTCCTCGACTGGCGCGGTCCCCCGTCCCATCATCCACGCCAGGTCGAGCGTCGTCGCGTGGGCGCAACCGGCAAAGCGCATCAGGTCGGAGGCCGAGAGAAGAACATCACACTCGTTGCGCTGCATCCCCCGGCCTCCCCTTTCTGCGCCCCCACCCCCCGGCCGGTGCGCCCACGTGCGGGGCGAGTTGCCCACGCCTTCATTTTATGCTGCGATCGGTGACAATTCCTGTCATTGTGGAGCGTGCCTCAGACAATGGGTTAACACAACCGAAAGAGGAAGCGCGATGACATGACATGATTATCGGCGCGCAAAGAGTGAAAATAGAACAACTTTCTCTCCCCGGCCGATGCGGCGCCGCGTGACCGGCTCGGCCGATCTCCCGGAGGGAGCTCCATGGCGCTTTCCAAGGCCCGAGACCTGATGCGGCTCGCCGAGATGGCGGCAGCCCGGCATCAGGGTGTGTCGCTGATCGAGATCGCCGAGACCTTCGGGGCCGACCACCGCACGGCGCAGCGCATGGCCCGTGCGCTCGAGGACGCCTTCCCCGCCGTCGAGATCCGCACCGACGAGGACCGCCGGCGGCGCTGGAAGCTCGAGATCCAGGCCTCGCCCGCTTCCAGGGCATCCGCGACGACGAGCTCGCCGCGCTCGAGATGTCGATCCGCCGTGCCGAGCGCGAGGGCGCGGCGCCGGACGTCGCAGCGCTCTCGGCGCTTCGGGACCGGCTCTTGGCCTGCATGCCCGGCCCACACGCCCGCCGCGCCGAGACCGATGCCGAGGCGCTTCTGGAGGCCCAGGGCTTCGCCGCCCGGCCGGGTCCGATCGTGCGCGCCGAGCCCGGGGTGCTCGAGACCATCGCCGAGGCGCTGAAGGGTCCGTTCCTGCTCGCCATCACCTATGCCGGAGCGGACGGGATCGTGGCCGAGCGCCGCGTCGCGCCCCACGGCGTTCTCCTCGGGATGCGCCGTTACCTCGTTGCCCGCGATGAGGACCGTGACCCGGCGCTGCGCCACTTCCGGGTCGACCGGATTCGCGACGCCCGGATCCTCGGCTCGAGTTTCCTTCGGGAGCCCGGGTTCGACCTCCAAGAGCACGCCGCTCGCGCCTTCGGCTCCTATCAGGACGAGACGCGCTACGGCGAGGTCGTCTGGCGCTTCTCGCCGGCCGCGGCGCCGACAGCCCGGGAGTTCGTCTTTCACCCCGGTCAGCGGTTCGAGGACCGTCCGGACGGTTCGCTCGTGGTTCGCTTCACCGCGTCGGGCTGGCTCGAGATGGTCTGGCATCTCTACCAGTGGGGCGACACCGTCGAGGTGCTGGCGCCGGAGGAACTGAGGGCGATGATCGAGGGCTACCGGCGCGACGACTTCGAGGCGCTGCCGTAGCCAATGCACCATTCGCACCACCGTTGAGGCAGGGGACGAGCCCACTGACCCCGGGCGATCCTGCGCGCTGGTGCCGAACGTTCGCGACGCAGCGCGCCACCGCAGAACACGTGGTCGACCGCCCGGACGCCCCTTGGGAGAGCCTCAGCTAGAACTTTTTCCGCGACCCCGCCCCAGCCCGGCGCCGGCCGCCGTTTTCCCCTGAGCGAACCTATCTTCCCATCGCGTTCGTCTTGTCTCTGGCGGACCAATCTCCAAGCCAGGTTGAACTGGTGAACGAGTGACGTGATGACGACAATGTGGCTGTTGCTGGCGCAATACCAGGGCGAGACGATGATTGCCATCGACCGAGTGGCGAGGGACTTCTTCGAGGTCCAGGACAATTCAGGGATGCCGCGCTTTTTGCGCAAGCTGGAGGCAGGCGAAATTCCCCTGCCAGTGATCAGGATGGAGCGATCCCAGAAGGGCGCGAAGATGATCGACCTGCGCGACCTTGCGGCCTACCTCGACGAGCGGCGAGCGGCCGCCCCGAAAGAGCTGAAGCAGCTGCGGGCGTGAACGGCTCCGTCACAATCGGGAGCCATTTCCAATCGGCATACTTGTTGCCGACCATTCTTATATATCATACCAGGCGCCGGTTTCACTGACTCGAACGTGAGTTGCGGGGATCGTCCGGGTCTGAATCTCTGCTCCCGGAGCAGGGGGATCGGTGATGACGATTGCGATCACGCGGACGGGTCTGGACGCCGCAGGTTTTCGGAGTGCGGCCGCGCGGGAGAAGGATGCGGCTGCGTCGCGGCGGATGCTTGCGCTGGCTTTGGTGCTGGAAGGCCGGACCCGGACGGAGGCGGCGCAGGCGGCGGGGATGGACCGGCAGACCTTACGCGACTGGGTGCATCGCTACAACGAGGCCGGGCTTGCAGGCCTGACGAACCGGGCCGGCGCCCGTGGCCGCCGGCGCAAGCTGACCGCGGCGCAGGAGGCCACGTTCGCGGCGTGGGTCCGTGAGGGGCCGAAACCGGATATGCACAAGGTGGTGCGCTGGCGGTGCCGGGATTTGCAGGGCGAGATCGCCCGGCACTTCGGGGTGGAGATGCACGAGCGCACCGTGGGCAAGCTGCTGGCGCGGCTGAACTTCTCGCGGGTCTCGGTGCGTCCGCGCCACCCCGAGCAGGACATCGCCGCCCAGGAGGCGCATAAAAAAACTTCGCCGAGCTGGTCGCCGCGGCCCTTCCCGAGCATGCTCGGGGCAAGCCGGTCGAGCTGTGGTGGCAGGATGAAGCACGCGTCGGCCAGCAAGGAAGCCTGACCTACGTCTGGGCCGACAAGGGCAGCCGCCCGCGTGCGCCGCGCGATCAACGCTACGCCTCGGCCTATCTGTTCGGCGCCGTCTGTCCGGCGCGCGGCGTCGGCGCCGCACTGGTGCTGCCGTGCGTCAACATCAAGGCGATGAACCTGCACCTGGCGGAGATCAGCACCCAGATCACCCCCGGCGCGCACGCCGTCCTCATCCTCGACGGCGCCGGCTGGCATCGGCCTGGCGGCAAACTCGACATGCCGGCCAACATCAGCCTGCTGCGCTTGCCGTCCTACTCACCCGAACTGAACCCGGTCGAGAATATCTGGCAGTATCTGCGCCAGAACCATCTCGCCAATCGGGTCTTCGACACCTACACCGCCATCGTCGACGCTTGTTGCGACGCCTGGAAGGCCCTCGTTGCAAGACCCGCCACGATCACCTCAATCGCCACACGCGACTGGGCCAAAGCGGTCAACGCATAGGGCGATTGGTATCAGATCGTGGAAATGCAGATCTTCGATCTTGAGCTCCTTGCACGCGTTTGTGAAGGCGGTTACGACCGATTCCGGGTTGTAGGGGAACATCCTGTCGTCCACTCGCGGCATGGCGTTGGCAATTGCCTATGCCTCGGCGTGATGAGCGTTTCGGTGTCCTTACCGACAGGACTCCCCGGGTGCTTCATCTTTCGGACCATTGTCCGGTCGAGACCGAAATCCTTCCAGGTAAGCCGGCAAACCTCCGCTTGGCGCCGCATTGAGAAAATCGCGAAAGCAACCACGCGGTGCATGGGAATCGAGCTTGGGCGGCGCTCCCATCCGTCAAAAAAGTAGGCCAACAGCAGGTCGAGTTCGTCCAGGGTAGGTCGGCGGTCCCGCTGGTTTGACTTCGCCGTATAGCCGAGCCGCTTGCAGACTTTAAGCGCATCCTCCATAGCCTCCACTCGAGAGGATAGTTCCAGGCAGGCTTGGCGATGGCGAACACGCTGGATAGATGAGACATATAGTTCCCGACCGTCGAGGGCGCTCTTCGCCTTGATGACGCGTCGCCTTGGACGTTGCCATCGCCGCCGGCGCGGCCCTCGAGCAGACGAAGCGCATATTCGACGATGTGCTGGCTAAGGATGTCTTCACAAATCATGTCCGCGATCTTGTCCTCGCATATCGATCTGAGCACCTGGGCCTTGGTTTTCCTGATCTCCTTGTTGCTTTCAGTGATCGAACGTTCGATCGCCACCCGGAGGGTAGGCCGACCGGCGGCGCCCATGCTCGCTGCTTCAATAGCGCGCTCCAGGCCACCGGGCTTGGCGAGTTCCCTTTCCTTTTTCGTCAACCACGTCCGGGCGGCCGCCTCTCGCTCGAAGGTTTGGCTTATACTCAGGACCACTTGGCGGTCCTTTGATATGCGTATCTGCGCGCACCAAGTAGAAGGGCCGCCGCGCCTTGATTTCCGCTCTGTGATCGACCCCACTACCACTCCTTCGATGCTACCGCGCGATGCGTCAGTGCTACGCGCATGGCATCATCGCGCCAAAATGGCAATTGAACCACAAGAATTGCGCGAAACCGTGCCGGCAAGGACGTGCGTGAAGTGATTGAGAAAAGGTCAAAATCCCCAATATCAGACCCTTGGCGTCTCTCCGTGGCGCCGATGATGGATTGGAAAGAAAACTTCATCAAATCAGACAATTAGCCGCACCATCAGTGCAATCTACGTGCAGCACTCTTTGTCACCCATACAGGCGGCTTGGTCGTGACTTCGAATCCTCGTCGGCCTACCACGCAGTCGCGCGCATTCGGCAGCTCCCCGGCACATTCCACGAAGTGGCGCATTGTCAAAGGCTTGGGCGATAGCTCGGCCTGGATTAACTGTAACTTCGGTGGGCAGAGCAGGAAATCCTGGCCCACAGGCCCTGGTCGACCCTTCCTGCTCCGCTGGCCACCAAACCAAATGCTGCTCCCGACGCTCAGGTCTGCAGTTGGCAGGATGATCTCGGGAGGGAAGACGGCAGACTCAGCCGAGCATTGCTCGCTGATCGTTCCAGAGGAGGGGAACCTCGACACGCTTCAGCCGCTCGGCGGTCAGCGCGACCGGCTGGGGTGCCGTCGAGGATGCGCTCGACGAGGTCCGGGGCGAGGAAC
>CAVZCB010000005.1:0-121534 GCA_963773555.1 uncultured Alphaproteobacteria bacterium | reverse complement strand
CGCCGCGCGCACACACGCCTTCAAGATGCAGAGGCTCTGGCGGATGTCGGACATCGCGACATCGCTCGGCGCCGCCCGCCAGTCGGACGAACCGGTCGGACCACCGCCGGCGCACGTCTCGCTCCCCCACCCCGGCGACCTCGCCAAGGCCGCGCGGGCGCTGCAAGGGCTCCCGCCTTCGGACAGCCCGGACCTCGCTCACCGCATATGACGACGGGTTGCGCCGCTCGCCGGAGCGGCGCAACCCGGGCATTGCCGTTGGTCTCCCGAATGCGTCCCTTCGCCTTAACCCTCCTGCACGACGGGGCATCGCCCGACCCGCCCTTGCGGTATGCTGACAGGACCTGGGGCGGTTCTGTGGGGAGTGGGGGATGACCGTCAGCGCCGGTCGCACGACGAGCAAGCCGAGGCGGCGCACGCCGGCCGAAGCCGCCCCGTCACAAGAACCCGGGATCCTGCGCGGGCGCCGACCGCCGGACGACCGGGCCCGACGAGTTTCCCGGCGAACGGACCCCGCTGGCCTCGCCGGCCCGCGCCGCCGCCGCCGCCCGCGCCTTCTCGGCCGGAAACGGCTTCCTCCCCGGCCTCATCGTCGACCGGACCGCCTGACCGGTTGGCGTCCGGGCGCCGCGAACCGATCAGCCAAAGGCATGAAGCGCCCCCGGACCGCGCCACCCGCGGCCCGCGATCAGTCCGCCGGAACCTCGGCTGCGTCGTAGTCGATGTGAAGGTGGTTCCCGTCCGGATCCCAGACGTTGACCTGCACGATCGGAAATCCCGGCACCCGCCCGACCTCGAAACGCTCGCCGAGCTGCCCGAGACGCGCCACGAACCCCGCGTATCCCGTCGCCCGGAAGGCGCCATGCTCGATCTTCAGATCGCTCGCATCCGCCCCGGGCTCCTCGCGCACGCCGACGAGATGCACCAGCGGCTGGCCCTTCGCATAGAGCCACGCCCCGGGAAACCCGAAGTCCGGCCGGTCGCCCGGATGCATGTCGAGCACCCGCCCGTACCAGTCGATCATCGCCTCGAGCCGCGCCGTCCTGACGTTGATATGATCGAGCCTTTCGATCATCCCCCTGCCTCCCCTTGCACGCCGCCGCGCGCCCCGCGACTCAGGGCGGCGGGGAGCGGAACGAGATCATCCCCGACACCAGCCCGCGATACCAGCCCCATTGCCAGCGCATCCTGGCCCGCTCGACCGGATCGCTCCAGCCCCGCGCCAGCAGGTAGTGACAGCTCTGCCGGGCGACCGCGCGCGACTCCTTCGAGAACGACCGCCAGCGCTTGCGCAGCGGCCGCGCCACCTCGGGAAGCCGGTGCGACAGCTTCACCTGATCGCGGGCATAGACCCGCGCCTGCCGCCCGATCGACGACAGGTTGTCGCGGTAGCGATAGTGCACCACCGCCCCCGGTACCGCCCGGATCGCGTAGCCCTTCAACTGGGCCCGCAGCGAGAAATCGACGTCGTCGCCCACAGCATAGTCCGCGTCGAAACCGCCGATGTCGTCGAACAGCCGGCGGCTGAACCCCATGCAATGCCCGCTCACGTAGGGCCGGTTCTGATAGTGGAATTGATAGGCCTCCTGCATCCTGTCGCGGCTTGCAGGGTCCGGCATCCGCGACTCCAGAACCCACGGCGGGTTCAGCCGGCGAAACTCGGTCGCCGCCGCGACCAGATCGCTGTCGTCGAGCGCCGTCCCCATCGCCGCCAGCCATCCCGGCGCCATCACGTCGTCGGCGTCCGCCAGCACGATCGCCCGGCCCCGCGCCGCCGGCACCGCCAGGTTCAGCGCCCGCGCCTTGCCCGCGACCATCGAGGCATCGACCACGCGCATCGCAATCTCCGGGTGCCGTTCGGCAAAGCCCCGAAACACCGCCACCGATCCATCGGTCGAGCCGTTGTCGGCGAAGACGATCTCCCACGGACGGTCCCAGTCCTGCGAGACGATCAACTCCAGCGTCTCGACAAGCGTCGATTCGCCATTCCGGCACGCCATGACAACACTTACGTCCATACCAACAACTCGCTTCCGGCTACCGGACGACCCGGGACTCGATCCCGGGGGTATTCTGCCCCTATTCGGCCGCCCGCGCCATCGGGTTGTTGGGATGGGTCGTCCAGTTCGCGTATTCGCGCTCCACGACCTTTCCGGTGCGCGGGTCCACCTCGCCCGGACCCATCGCCACCATGGTGATGCAATCCTCCACCGGACACACGTTGACGCAGAGGTTGCAGGCGACGCACTCGTCGTCCTTCACCTCGAACACCCGCCCTTCGAGCATGGCGATCGCCTGGTGGCTGGTGTCCTCGCACGCCGCGAAGCAGCGCCCGCACTTGATGCAGAGATCCTGGTCGATTCGCGCCTTGGCCACGTAGTTCAGGTTCAGGTACTGCCAGTCGGTCACGTTCCCGACCGCCCGGCCCCGGAACGCCGCCAGATCGCCGTGCCCCTTCTCGTCCATCCAGGACGACAGCCCCGAGATCATCTCCTGCACGATCCGGAACCCGTAGGTCATCGCCGCCGTGCAGACCTGTACCGGCCCCGATCCCAGCGCCATGAACTCCGCCGCGTCGCGCCAGGTGGTGATCCCGCCGATGCCGCTGATCGGCATCCCCACCGTCTGCACGTCGCGGGCGATCTCCGCCACCATGTTCAGCGCGATCGGCTTCACCGCCGGCCCGCAGTAGCCGCCGTGGCTGCCCTTGCCGTCGATCGACGGCTCCGGGCTGAAGCTGTCGAGATCGACCGAGGTGATCGAGCTGATCGTGTTGATCAGGCTGACCGCATCCGCCCCGCCGGCCTTCGCCGCCCGCGCCGGGGCCCTGATGTCGGTGATGTTGGGGGTCAGCTTCACGATCACCGGCATCCGGGTGTGCGCCTTGCACCAGCGCGCCACCATCTCGATGTATTCCGGCACCTGCCCCACCGCGGAACCCATGCCCCGCTCGCTCATCCCGTGCGGGCAGCCGAAGTTCAGCTCCACCCCGTCGGCGCCGGTCTCCTCGACCAGCGGCAGGATGGTGCGCCAGCTCTCCTCGTCGCACGGCACCATCAGGCTCACCACCACCGCCCGATCCGACCAGTCGCGCTTCACCGCCTTGATCTCGCGCAGGTTCGTCTCCAGCGGCCGGTCGGTGATCAGCTCGATGTTGTTGAGCCCCAGCACCCGCCGGTCGGCCCCGTAGATCACCCCGTAGCGCGGCCCGTTGACGTTGACGATGTGCGGGTCGAGCCCCAGCGTCTTCCACACCACCCCGCCCCAGCCCGCCTCGAACGCCCGCCGGACGTTGTATTCCTTGTCGGTCGGCGGCGCGGAGGCCAGCCAGAACGGGTTGGGCGAGCGGATCCCCACGAAGTCGCTGCGCAGATCGGCCATCGCCCTCTCCTAACCCTTGCGGAAGATCATCTCGACCGGCTGGATGTCGCCCGCCGCGACCGCCGCCGCCATGTTGGCGATCTTGGCCGCCGCCGCATCTCCCATCACGATCGGCAACCCGACGACCGGCGCCTTGTTTTCCGCCATCGCCGCCTTCATCCGTGCGAAGAAGTCGACGGCGATGTCGCCGCGGTCGCGCCGCGCCACGAGATCGAACTCCGCCGCCTCCGCCGCCGCGAGATAGACCTCGGGCGCCTCCAGGAACGAACCCGCCGGATCGCCGGCCCACGGCAGCGGGAACGCCGGATGCTCACCGAAGAGCATCACGTCGTAGACCGCGAAGGTGCCGCCCGGCCCCAGCACCCGCGCGACCTCCGAGAACAGCAGCCGCTTGTCCGGCAGGTTCATCCCCACGTGGATCAGCGTGGCGAGATCGAACCGGCCCGCCTCGAACGGCAGGTCCAGCGCGCTGCCGAGCACGAACTCGACCTCGTCCCCCAAGAGCGCCGTCAGCTTCCGCGCGGTGTCGACGAAATCCGGGGTCAGGTCGACGCCGGTCACCTGCGCGCCGTAGCGCCGGGCGATGGTCCGCGCCGGCCCGCCGATGCCGGAGCCGATATCGAGCACCCTGGTCTCGCGCCCGATGGCGAGCTGGTCGAGCAGCGCGGCGGTGGCCTCGGCATCGCCGATATGGAACTCGTCGACCGGCCTCAGATGCGCGGCCGTCACCGCCTCGGCCGGAATTCCGGCGGCCGCCAGCCGCTGCATGATCCGATCGTGCATTCCGGCGCCGGCATAGTGCGCCGCCACCGTCTCCTCGACCTCGCTCATCGTCCCGCCTCCGCCACGCCCGATGGCGAGGCTAGCACGTCCGCCGCAGGGAGTCTCACGACGGGCCGCTCAGGGATGCATGGATGTCCATCGCCGCATCCCGACCCTCGGCCACCGCCGTCACCGTCAGATCGTCGCCGCCGCTGGCGCAGTCGCCCCCGGCCCAGACCCCTTCAAGGCTGGTGCGGCCGGCGCCGCTCACCGCGATCTTGCCCCCCTCGGTCTTCAGCCCCTCCGGCACCGCCCCGAGGCTCTGCCCGATCGCCACCAGCACCTCGTCCGCGGCCAGCGCGAACCCGTCGCCGGTCTCGCGCAGGCCATCCTCGCCCTCCGCGGTATAGAGGAACTCCACCGCGCGCACCCCGCCCTTCCCCTCGAGCCCGACGGGCACCGCGCCCGCGACGATCCGCACGCCCGCGCTCGTCGCCAGGTCCTGCTCGTAGCCGCTCGCCCCCATCCGCGCGCGCTCGCGCCGATAGACGATCGTCACCTCCTCGGCCCCGAGCTTCTTCGCCTGCACGCCGGCGTCGATCGCCGTCATGCCGCCGCCGACCACCACCACCCGGCGCCCGATCGGCAGGGCGCCCGGATCTGCGGCCTGCCGCAGCTCCGCGATGAATTCCACCGCCGGCCGCACCCCGTCCCGCTCCGCGCCGTCCGCCTCGAGCGCCCGCACGCCGCCGAGCCCGATGCCGAGAAACACCGCGTCGAACGTCTCCACCAGATCAGCGAGCGCCACGTCGCGCCCGAGCCGCCGTCCGTAGGCGACCTCGATCCCGCCGATCCCGAGCAGCCAGGCCAGCTCCGCCTGCGCGAACCCCTCGACCGTCTTGTAAGCCGCGATCCCGAACTCGTTGAGTCCGCCTCCCTTTTCACGCGCGTCCATCATCACGACGTCGTGCCCCAGCATCGCCAGACGATGCGCGCAGGCGAGCCCCGCCGGCCCCGCGCCCACCACCGCCACGCGCTTGCCGGTCGCTTCGGCCCGCGCGAACGGCTGGCCGCCGCCGGCCATCAGCGCGTCGGTGGCGAACCGCTGCAACCGCCCGATCTCGACCGGCCTGCCCTCGGCCGTCTCGCGCACGCAGGCCTCCTCGCAGAGCGTCTCGGTCGGGCAGACCCGCGCGCACATGCCGCCGAGGATGTTCTGGCTCAGGATGGTCCGGGCCGCTGCGTTCGGCACGCCCCCGGCGATCTCGCGGATGAACATCGGAATGTCGATCGAGGTCGGACAGGCGGCGATGCACGGCGCGTCGTGACAGAAATAGCACCGGTCCGCCGCCACCTGCGCCTCATGGGCGTTCAGCGCCGGGGCGATGTCCGCGAAGTTGGCCGCCAGCGTTTCCGCGTCGAGCCGCCCGGCGGCGATCCCCGGCGTCTGCGGACTGGATCCCATGGACCTCTCCCTGCCTCTGGTCGGACCCGAGGCTGGCATAGGGTCGATTTTTTATCAAACGGTAAAACTTGGCCGCGGCCCCTGTGCCTTGGCGACGAACGGCAGGATCCCGCAGCCCGCCACCGCCTCACGAGGTCGCTACTTGAACGAACGCCCGATCCGCCCTCTGATGCCGCCCGGGCGCAACAGCCACCGCCCGTCGCTGTCCGGCAATCCTTAACGATGAGGACCTTCGCATGCGCCGTTCCGCCTTCAGCTTCGTCGTCGCCCTCGCGTTCAGCCTTGCGCCGGTCGCCGCCTTCCCCCACTCCGTCCATACCCTCCAGCCGCACCAGCCCGGCAGCGCCGCGACCGCGATGGGCGTGGCCTCGCTTCTCGCCGCCGGCACCTGGATCCTGATGCGCGACCACTGAACGCCTCCGACCCCCGAACCCCGACGTCACGAGGAGCTACCGGAATGCCCGCCGATCCCCATCACGGTTCGTGCCAATGCGGCGCGGTCGCCTTCGAGGCGACCGTCGACATCTCCGAGCCGATCACCTGCAACTGCTCGCGCTGCCAGCGCCTCGGCTCGCGCCTCGCCTTCACCTCGCCCGACAACTTCACGCTGCTGAAGGGCGACGACGATCTGACCGAATACACCTTCAACACCCACGCCATCCGTCACCAGTTCTGCCGGATCTGCGGCATCGAGAGCTTCGCCCGCGGCCGCACGCGCGACGGACAGGAGATGATCGCGATCAACGTGAACTGTCTCGAAGGCATCGACCCGACCGCCCTCCCGACCCGCCACGTCGACGGCCGCAGCAGGTAACCGGCACGCGAACAACCCGACCCACTTCACCGCATTACCTGATCATAATTCCCGCGACGGCGCCGACGCGCGAAGGCCCGCCCCGCCGTTGCCGAAGCGCCGCGCCCACCTTTACCGAATCTCGGCTCTTGGAACTCGACCATCGCGGGCCATTTGGCATCCCCCCGCGCATCGGCTAGAAATCCTGCTCGGGCCCAGCGGATGGCGCCCCGCGCCCGGAGAATGCCATGCCGATCGCCGTCCTGGTCCTCGCGCTCGTCGCCTACGGCTACGCGATGCTCAGCTACCCCGAGTTCCGCCGCCCCGGCCTGATCGGCGGCGTGCTGGTGGCGGCGGCGCTCGCGGCCTACTTCATGCTGCAGGGACCGGAATCCGATCGGGCCGCCGTCCGCATCGAGCCGGACGAGATCGTGCTCAGCGACCTCGCGCTGTCGGACAACCTCCGCGGCGCGACCCTGACCGGCCGGGTCCAGAACAACTCCGAGCGCTTCCGCCTGCGCGACCTCACCCTGACCCTGCGGCTGCGCGACTGCCCGGCGTCCGACACCCCGCCGGCCGACTGCCCGGTGATCGGCGAATCCCGCGCCATCGCCCGACCCGACGTGCCGCCGGGCCAGATCCGCGCCCTCTCCGCGCACTTCGTCTTCAGCGACCTGCCGCCGGTCGCCGGCACGCTGCGCTGGGACTGGACGATCGTCGAAACCCGCGCGACGCTCGACTGAAACGGCGGCGCCGTTGCACCCGACGCCGGGCGAGTGCGGAGAGGTGATCTAACGGAGATGGGATCACGCCGCCCGCGCCTCCAGCGCCGGATAGCGCAGCCCGAGGGTCACGCCCCGGACACCGTTCAGGATCATCAGCGCCGCCCACAGCCCGTGGTTGCCGAACGCCGGCAGCAGCAGCGCCACCGCCACCGCGTAGACCGCCACCGAGACCACCATCGCGTTGCGCAGCGGCCGGGTCTCGGTCGCGCCGATGAAGATGCCGTCGAGCATCCAGGCCGCGATGCCGATCAGCGGCGCGGCCGCCACCCACGGCAGGTAGGCCCGCGCCGCCGCGCGCACCTCCGGCGCGGTCGCCATCACGTCGATGATCGCCGGGCCGAGCACCAGGAAAACCGCCGCCATCGCCAGCGCCGAGCCGACGCCCCATTCGGAGGTGACGATCGCGGCGCGGCGCAGCGCCCCCCGGTCGCGGCGCCCGAGCGTCTGGCCGATCAGCGCCTCGGCGGCGAACGCGAACCCGTCGAGCGCATAGGCGGTGATCGACAGGAACTGCAGCAGCACCTGGTTCGCCGCCAGCGTCGCGTCGCCGAGGCCCGCGCCGAAGAACAGGAAGCTCGTGAAGCTCGCCTGCAGGATCACCGAGCGGATCAGGATGTCGCCGTTGACCTGGGCCATCCGCCGCAGCCGCGCCGGATCGAACACCCGCGCCCAGTCGCGCCACTGGTCGCCTGCGAACGCCGCCCGGCAGAGCCAGAGGCCCATGACCAGCCCCGACCACTCGGCGACCAGGGTCGCCGCGGCGACCCCGGCGACGCCCCAGCCGAACCCGAGCACGAACAGGAGATCGAGCGAGACGTTGATCCCGTTCATCACCAGCTGCAGCGCCAGCACGCCCCGGGCGCGCTCCATCGCGATCAACCAGCCGGTGAGCGCATAGACCGAGATCGCCGCCGGCGCGCCCCAGATCCGGATCGCGAGATAGCTCCGCGCCAGCGCCTCGACCTCGTCCGAGGCGGGCGCGAGCCGGAACGCCGCCCAGAACACCGCCGCCTGGCCGATGATGAACACCACCCCGGCCGCGCCCCCGATCATCAGCCCGCGCGTCAGCAGCGCACCGGTCTCCGCGGCCTCGCCCGCGCCGCGCGCCTGGGCGACGAGCCCGGTCGTACCCATCCTGAGGAACCCGAACACCCAGTAGATCGACATCAGGATCACTGCGCCGATGCCGACCGCGCCGATCGGCGCCGCCTGTCCCAGCTGGCCGACGACAGCGGTATCGACCGCGCCGAGGATCGGGATCGTCACGTTCGAGACCACGATGGGCAGGGCGATGTTGAGCACCCGGCGATGGGTGATCGCGTCAGCCATCCCCGCCCGGCATCAGGAAATGCCCGGTTGCCTGCGCGAACAGGCGCGCGCGGTTGTCCTGCCAGGCCTCGACATGCACCGACGCATAGCGCCGCCCCATCCGGTTGACCCGCGCCCGCGCATAGGCGTCGCGCGGGAGGCCCGAGCGCAGATAGTCGACGGTGAAGTCGATGGTCCTGGGCAGCGCCGGAAATCGCCCGGCCTCGATCTCCGCCGCCGCCGGGCCGCCGCCCTCCATCCGCTCCCAGACAACCGCCCAGGCCAGCTCCATGATCGCGGTGATCTCGAGGAAGGCGCCGATCGCGCCGCCATGCAGCGCCGGCAGCAGCGGATTGCCGATCAGCTTCTCGTCGTAGTGTAGCTGCGCTGTCAGCTCGTCGCCGCGTCGATCGAACACCACGCCCAGGTGGCGGACGTAGGGCACCGCCCCGGCCATCCGCGCCAGCGCCGCGTCGCGGCGCTGCTTCACCGCCTGGACCGGCTCCGGCTTCGGACGCGGCATCAGCGCGGCTCGAAGGTGAACGCGCCGCTGGCGGTCGCCACCGGATCGTCCATCGACTCGGTCCAGGCGTAGGCCCGCACGAACGCGACGCTCCGGGTGACGCGGTAGCAGTCGGCCCGGGCGAACAGCCGCCGCCGTGGCGGCGCCGGGCGCATGTAGTCGATGCGCAGATCGATGGTGGCCGTGCCGCCCGGCGCCGAGGGATGCGCCATCACGCTCGCGCCGCCGCAGGTGTCGAGCAGCGCGGTCACCACGCCGCCGTGCAGCACGCCGGTCTCCGGATCGCCGACAAAGCGCTCGTCGTAGTCGAGGCCCAGCATCGCCCAGCCCTCTCCGACCTCGAGCATCTGCATGCCCAGGTCGCGGGAATGCGGGATCGCCTCGATGAACTGCCGGGCGATGCGGATTTTCTGGTCGGCGTCCTGCGGGGCCATGGCGATGCCTTCCCGTGGCGGTCCGCCGAACAAGGCCACAGCCGGTCGGGCAATTCAAACGGAAAGGCGGGCCACGCGGAGGCGCGAGCCGCGGCACGCCCGAAGACGGATGACGTGGCGTCAACCTGACGTTCACGTCAACTTTTGACCTTGCGCGGAGTCCGCCGCCTCGCCATCTTCCGGTCAGATTTCCACACCAGCGAAGATGCGAAGGTCATGACCGAAGACCTCAAGACCATCGGCCGGATGTGCGCCGAGTTCGGGGTGACCCCCCGCACCCTGCGCTTCTACGAGGCGAGGGAGTTGCTGGCGCCGGTCCGCGACGGCCAGAAGCGGCTCTACACCCGGCGCTGCCAGGCCCGGCTGAAGCTGATCCTGCAAGGCAAGCGCTTCGGTTTCTCGCTCGAGGACATCCGGCAGATCCTCAACCTCTACGACATCGGCGACCACCAAGTGGCTCAGATCGCGCGCATCCATGCCCTCGGCATCGAGCGGCTCGCGGCGATGGAGGCGCAGCGGGCCGAACTTGGTCTGGCAATCGTCGACCTGCGCGAGCAGATGAAACGGGCCGAGGTTTATCTGGCCGAACGCGGCGCCGCCAGCGCCGCCGAATGAAGGACAGGAAGGACCGTCCGATGGCTGCCTACACCCCGCCGCTCGGCGACTTCGATTTCGTCCTGCACGATGTGCTGGCGATCGAGAGCTCCGATATCCCCGGCTACAGCGACCTCGACCGGGACTTCACCGCCGCCGTTCTCGCGGAGGCCGGCAAGATCGCCCGCGACGTGCTCGCCCCCCTCAACGCCGTGGGCGACCGCGAGGGCTGCGTGCTGGAAAACGGCGTGGTGCGCACGCCGGAGGGCTTTCGCGAGGCGTTCGATCTCTTGCGCGAAGGCGGCTGGACCGGCCTCGACTGCGATCCCGAGTACGGCGGCCAGGGCATGCCCTACGTGCTGCACACCGCGGTCGGCGAGATGCACTCCGCCACCAACATGGCCTTCGGCATGTACTCCGGCCTCACCCACGGCGCCTACACCGCGATCCACGCCCACGGCACCGACGCCCAGAAGGCGAAATGGCTGCCGAACATGGTCGCCTGCGCGTGGACCGGCACCATGAACCTGACCGAGCCGCACTGCGGCACCGACCTCGCCCTGCTGCGCACCAAGGCCGAACCCCAGGACGACGGCACCTACCGCATCACCGGCCAGAAGATCTTCATCTCCGCCGGCGACCACGACCTCGCCGAGAACATCGTCCATCTGGTGCTCGCCCGCATCCCCGGCGCCCCCGCCGGCGTCAAGGGCATCTCGCTCTTCATCGTGCCGAAGTACCTGGTGAAGGAGGACGGCGCGCTCGGACCCGCCAACGCCCTCTCCGTCGGCAAGCTCGAGGAGAAGATGGGCATCCACGGCAACGCCACCTGCGTGATGAACTACGACGGCGCGACCGGCTACCTGCTCGGCCCCGAGAACGGCGGCCTCAGGGCGATGTTCACCATGATGAACGAGGCCCGCGCGCTGGTCGGCCTCCAGGGCCTCAGCCAGGCCGCCGGCGCCTATCAGGTGGCCAGCGCCTACGCCCGCGACCGGCTGCAGGGCCGCGCCGTCACCGGGGCGGAAAACCCCGACGGCCCGGCCGACCCGCTGATCGTCCACCCCGACGTGCGCCGGGCGCTGATCGACCAGAAGGCGTTCGTCGAGGGCGGCCGCGCCTTCATCCTCTGGGCCGCCACCCTGATCGACGCCCACACCCTTGCCGGCGACGAGGCGGCCAACGGCCTCGTCTCGCTGCTGACCCCGGTGGTGAAGGCCTTCCTCACCGACAAGGGCTTCGAGTGCACCGTCCAGGCCCAGCAGATACTCGGCGGCCACGGCTACATCGAGGAATGGGGGATGTCGCAGTTCGTCCGCGACGCCCGGATCGCCATGATCTACGAAGGCGCCAACGGCGTGCAGGCGCTCGACCTCGTCGGCCGCAAGCTCGCGCTCGACGGCGGCAGGCACCTGATGGCGTTCTTCGACCTGGTGAAGGCCTTCATCAAGGAAAACGACGGCAACGAGGCCCTGAAGGCCGACTTCCTCGACCCGCTCAAGGCCGCCTCGAAGGATCTCCAGACCGCGGCCGAGTTCTTCCTCAAGAACATGAAGACCCCGAACGCCGCGCTGGCCGGCTCCACCGACTTCCTCCACCTGTTCGGCCACGTCGCCCTCGGCTACATGTGGGCGCGCATGGCCAAGGCGGCGCTCGACGGCTCCGACGACTTCCACGCGGCCAAGCTCGCGACGGGGCGCTACTACATGGCCCGCCAGCTGCCCGCGACCGGCCTGCACCTCGCCCGCATCCTCTCCGGCGCCGAGCCGGTGATGGCGCTGCCCGCCGAGGCGTTCTGATGGCGATCCCGTCCCTGCGCTCTGAGTGGATGACCGACGAGCACCGGATGCTCGAGGATCTCGACTCACGCCTTCATCCGCGACAGCTGGGCGCCGCGCTTCGACAAGTGGCGCGACCAGGGGATGATGGACCGCGAGACCTGGAACGAGGCGGGCGAGCTCGGCCTGCTCGGCACCTCCATCCCCGAGGAATACGGCGGCTCCGGCGGCGACTTCGGCCACGACGCGGTGGTGCTGATGGAAGCGGCACGCGCCAACCTCGCCAGCTGGGGCTTCGGCATCCACACCCCCATCGTCGCCCACTACATCCTGAACTACGGCACGGACGAGCAGAAGCGCCGCTGGCTCCCGAAGATGGTCACCGGCGAGATCGTCGGCGCGCTGGCGATGACCGAACCCGGCGCCGGCTCCGACGTCCAGGCGATCAAGACCCGCGCCACCAGGGACGGCAACGCCTACCGCGTCACCGGCTCGAAGATCTTCATCACCAATGGCCAGCACGCGAACCTCATCCTCACCGCCTGCAAGACCGACCCCGACCAGGGCGCCAAGGGCACCAGCCTCGTCGCCGTCGAGACCGACGGTGCCGAGGGCTTCTCCCGCGGCCGCAACCTCGACAAGATCGGCTGCAAGGCCGCCGACACCTCCGAGCTGTTCTTCGACAACGTCCCGGTCCCGCCCGAGAACCTCCTCGGCGGCACCGAGGGCCAGGGCTTCTACCAGATGATGCGCCAGCTTCCCCAGGAGCGCCTCGTCATCGGCTGCGGCGCCGTCGGCGCGATGGAGGGTGCGGTCGCGCGCACCATCGACTACACCAAGGAACGCCAGGCCTTCGGCGGCCCGATTCTCCAGTTCCAGAACACCCGCTTCAAGCTCGCCGAGTGCCTGACCAACACCCGGGTCGCGCGCGCCTTCAACGATGCCTGCATCGCCGCACACCTCAAGGGCGAACTCACCGCCGAGACGGCCGCGATGAACAAGTACTGGCTCACCGACATGCAGGGCCGGGTGCTCGACGAATGCCTGCAGCTGTTCGGCGGATACGGATACATGATGGAATACCCGGTGGCCGAGATGTGGACCGACGCCCGCGTCCAGCGCATCTACGGCGGCACCAACGAGATCATGAAGGAAATCATCGGGAGAGCGCTGTGATCGACCTCTACTGCTTCGGCGAAAGCGGCAACGCCTACAAGGCCGCGCTGACCCTGACGCTCGCCGGCATCGAGTGGCGCCCGATCTACGTCGACTTCTTCAACGGCGAGGCCCGCACCCCCGAATTCCGCGCCATCAACGAGATGGGCGAGGTGCCGGTGATGGTCGAGGACGGAGTCACCACCTCCCAGTCCGGCGTCATGCAGTACCGGGCCGTCGAGATCTCCGGCCGGTTCGGCGGCGAGACCGAGGCCGAGCGCCGCGAGGTGCTGCGCTGGATCCTCTGGGACAACCACAAGCTCTCGGGACAGATCGGCTCGACCCGCTTCCTGATGAACTTCCTCGCGGAAGAAAAACGCCCGCAGCAGGCCATCGTCTTCCTTCAAGGCCGGCTGAAGGCGGCGTTCACCGTACTTGACCGCCACCTCGAGTCCCGTGACTGGATCGCCGCCGCCGGCCCGACCATCGCCGACTTCGCCTGCTGCGGCTATCTCTATTACCCCGAGCCGTTCGGCTTCGACCGCACCGACTGGCCCGCCACCTCCCGCTGGCTCGACCGCGTCGCCGCCCTGCCCGGCTGGAAGCACCCCTACGATCTGATGCCGGGCCGTCATTCCCGACAGCGCGAAATGACTGACACCACCGAGAGGGATTCGGCATCGGACAATGAATGGGAGGCAATTGTAGGATGACGGCAGCTATCAACGCGGAGGCGCTCGGCCGCCTGAGAGAAGTGTTGGCCACCGCAGACAATTTCCCTGATATTGAGAGTATTATCTCAGCTCGCGATCAGGTTTTGGGTCGCTACTCTCCAATGTTCCAGCCAAACGCGATCGGGTCCATCGAAGAAGATACTTTGCGTTCTTTTCTATATATTGAAAATAATATGCACTGGTCCGGACTGTATAGGCATGTAAATCGTGTCTGCGCGGATATGCACGCGACGCGACTGGCGTTGTCGGCTCTGGTCGATGAGAACCAACCCATCCAATCGCGGCTTGAACCTGCGACCGAGATCAAAGGAATGGGCAAGGCCATCATCACGGCGATCCTGCATGTGGCCTATCCCCAAAAGTATGGAGTTTGGAACAACGCGTCCGAATCCGCGCTGGTAGAACTGGGGATGTTCCCCGACGTTCCTCGGGGCGCTAGCTTCGGCGAGCGGTATGCGGCAATCAACGCGGTGCTCACGGCTGCGGCGGACGCTCTAAAGGTCGATCTCTGGACCTTGGACGCTCTGTGGTGGATCGTCGTCGGTGAATCTGACGGCGCGTCCACCAAAAAGGACTCTGACGCATCCGAGTTGGTCGCTGATCCTATCGACCCCTCGGAGCCTCTTGTCGCACGTGAGGTGCGGTTCGCGCTCGAACGCCATCTGCAGAATTTTCTTCTCGACAACTGGAACGCCACATCCCTCGGACGTGATTGGCAGGTGTTTGCGCGCCCTGGCGAACCGGATGCGGGATATGAGTTTCCAACGCAAATCGGCCGGATCGATCTGCTTGCGCGACACAGGTCGGACAACCGGTGGCTAGTTATCGAGTTGAAACGCGATCTCTCTTCAGATGCGGCGGTCGGTCAGGTGCTGCGCTATATCGGCTGGGTCGAGGCGGAACTGGCCGAACCCGGTGACGCCGTGGAAGGGCTTATCATTGCGCTTTCCGGGGATGAGAAGCTGCACTACGCGGTCAAGGCCGCGCCTCGCTTGTCTTTCATGTCTTATGAGGTGGACTTCCGGTTGGTGCCGGAACCGAAGGTCGGGGGACAAGGCCGGCCATGAATGGCGCGCTGCCTCTTGCCATTTTTGAACGCCTGTGCGGCTCGCGTAGCTCGTTGCCGCCCGGGTCGCAGTCCCGAGCAGCGGCCAACGCACTCCCTTCGGCTGACAGCTGCCCCTTGCCCGAGATCAGACCGCATCCCCAAAAGGAAACCCCATGACCGACGCCTACATCTACGACGCGATCCGCACCCCGCGCGGCAAGGGCCGCAAGGACGGCAGCCTGCACGAGGTCACGGCGCTGCGCCTCTCCGCCGACGCGCTCAACGCCATCAAGGCGCGCAACAACACCGCCGCCGACGACGTCGAGGACGTGATCTGGGGCAACGTCACCCAGGTCGCCGAACAGGGCGGCTGCCTCGCCCGCTCCGCGGTGCTGATGTCCGACATCGACCAGAAGGTGCCGGGCCTCGCGATCAACCGCTTCTGCGCCTCCGGCCTCGAGGCGGTGAACCTCGCCGCCAACCAGGTCCGGGGCGGCGCCGGCGGCGGCTACATCGCCGGCGGCGTCGAGATGATGAGCCGCGTGCCGATGGGCTCGGATGGTGCCGCCATCGCCGTCGACCCCGCGCTCGCGATCAAGAGCTACTTCGTCCCCCAGGGCATCGCCGCCGACATCATCGCCACCGAATACGGCTTCTCCCGCGACGACTGCGACCTCTTCGCCGTCGAGAGCCAGAAGCGCGCCGCGCGGGCCTGGGAGGAAAACCGCTTCGCCCGCTCGGTGGTCGCCGGTCAGCGACGTCAACGGCCTGCCGATCCTCGAGCGCGACGAATACCTCCGCCCCGGCACCGACATGCAGTCGCTCGGCGCGCTGAAGCCGTCGTTCAAGGAGGTCGGCGAGACCATGCCCGGCTTCGACGCCATCGCCATCCTGAAATATCCCCACCTCGAGCGGATCAACCACGTCCACCACGCCGGCAACTCGTCCGGCATCGTCGACGGCTCGGCGGCGGTGCTGATCGGCAACCGCGACTTCGGCGTGAAGCACGACCTCAAGCCCCGCGCCCGGATCAAGGCCACCGCCAAGATCGGCACCGATCCGACCATCATGCTCACCGGCCCGGTACCGGTGACGGAAAAGATCCTGCGCGAAAGCGGCATGGCGATCCGCGACCTCGACCTCTTCGAGGTCAACGAGGCGTTCGCCGCCGTGGTGCTGCGCTTCATGCAGGCCTTCGAGGTCGACCCCGGGCTCGTCAACGTCAACGGCGGCGCCATCGCCATGGGCCACCCGTTAGGGGCCACGGGCGCGATGATCCTCGGCGCGCTGCTCGACGAGATGGAACGCGCAGACAAGGAGACCGGCCTCGCCACGCTCTGCATCGGCTCGGGGATGGGCGCGGCGACGATCATCGAGCGGGTCCAGTGACGCTTCGCCACCCCCGCCCGGCGTCGGGCGCAACAGCATCGCATTCACTCCGCGGATTTGTCCGTCGACAAATCCGCGCGCGCCTGCCTGCCCCCGGCAGGCGCGTCTGCAACGCGCCAGCCAGGCAGGCGCGCACGGATTGGAGAGCGATGGTCCAGGCCGCACCCCGCTCGCCCTCCGCGCTCACGCGCTACAGGCGACCGAACCGGGCAACGCATGCGTTGCCTTGTCGGTTCGGAAGGCGGCGCTTCCCGGAAGGGTCATCGCGTGTCATCCAACCTGCCCAGGGAAACCAAATGCCCGTCATCGACCTCGCCAAATGCCCGGTGAAGACCGGCTCGGTCTATCCCGAACCCTACGCCTCCGAGATGGCCGGCCGCTCGTCGCTGCGCCTCGGACAGGCCGCCGGCCTCACCCGGTTCGGCGCCAATCTCGTCACCATCCAGCCCGGCGCGAAGTCCTCGCTGCGCCACTGGCACCGCAACGAGGACGAGTTCGTGATGGTCACCGAGGGCGAGCTGGTGCTGGTCCAGGACGAGGGCGAATACCTGATGCGCCCCGGCGACTGCGCCGCCTGGCCGGCCGGCGACACCAACGGCCACCACTTCCTCAACCGCACCGACCGCGAGGCCCGCTTTCTCGTGGTCGGCAGCCGCGCGCCGCACGAGGTCGTCACCTACTCCGACGTCGACTTCGTCCTCGAGACCCGCGACGGCAAGACGACCTTCTCCTACCGCGACGGCACCCCCTGGACCGGCCCGCGCAATGCCTGACAGCAATTGTCTAAATACCGATTCCATACGCGTTCCAGACGCATTCCATATTCGCCAATTCCGGCATCCCGCTGACCGGAATATGAAAAAACCGTCCGCCCCCCACGGCGGCCAGACGGAGACCTGACATGCCGATCTTCACCACCGACATCGACGCCGACGGCGTCGCCACCATCACCTGGGACCTGCCCGGCCGCTCGATGAACGTCCTCGACGAGGACGGCATCGCCGAACTCGACGCCGCCATCGACGCGACCCTCGCCGACGACGCGGTGAAGGGCATCGTCATCACCAGCGCCAAGAAGGATTTCGCCGGAGGCATGGACCTCAACGTGCTGGCCCGCATGAAGGAAAGCGCCGGCGACGACCCCGCCCGCGGCCTGTTCGAGGGCACCATGAGGATGCACGCCATGCTGCGCAAGCTCGAACGCGCCGGCATGGACTCCGAGGACCCTGAAGGGCGGCAAGCCGGTCGCCTGGGCCGCCCCCGGCACCTCCGCCGGCATCGGCACCGAGATCGGCCTCGCCTGCCACCGCCGCTTCATGGCCGACAATCCAAAGGCGAAGGTCGGCCTCCCCGAGATCCTTGTCGGCATCTTCCCCGGCGCCGGCGGCACCACCCGCGTCAGCCGGATGCTCGGCGTGATGGGCGCCGCCCCGATCCTGCTCGAAGGCCGGATGCTGGCCCCGAAGGCCGCGAAGGCCGCCGGCCTGATCGACGAGGTCACCGCCCCCGACGCGCTGCTGGCGACCGCCAGGGCCTGGGTGCTGTCCGCCACCGACGCCGACATCGTCAAGCCCTGGGACGCCAAGGGCTACAAGTATCCCGGCGGCGCCCCCTACAACCCCTCGGGCTTCATGACCTTCGTCGGCGCCTCCGCCATGGTCCACGGCAAGACCCAGGGCGCGCTCCCCGCCCCGCAGGCGATGCTCTCGGCGATCTACGAAGGCGCGCTGGTCCCGTTCGACACCGCACTGAAGATCGAGGCGCGCTGGTTCACCCACATCCTGATGAACCCCTCGTCGGCGGCGATGATACGCTCGCTGTTCATCAACAAGCAGGCGCTGGAGAAGGGCGCCGTCCGCCCCGACGTTCCCGACCAGTCGGTGCGGAAGCTCGGCGTCCTCGGCGCCGGCATGATGGGCGCGGGCATCGCCTACGTCGCGGCGCTGGCCGGCATCGAGGTCGTCCTGATCGACCGCGACCAGCAGGCCGCCGACAAGGGCCGCGCCCACGCCGAAGTAGATCCTCGACACCGGCATCAAGCGCAGGAAGACCACGCCCGAGAAAAAGGCCGAAGTCCTCGCCCGCATCACCGCCACCCCCGACTTCGCCGCACTGAAGGGCTGCGATCTGGTGATCGAGGCGGTGTTCGAGGACATGGAGGTCAAGGCCGAGGCCACCCGCAACGCCGAGGCCCACCTTCCCGACGATGCGATCTTCGCCACCAACACCTCGACGCTCCCCATAGGCGAGCTGGCCAAGGCCAGCCGCGACGCGGAAAACTTCATCGGCATCCACTTCTTCTCGCCGGTCGACCGGATGATGCTGGTCGAGATCATCCGTGGCGCCAGGACCGGCGACCGGGCGGTGGCGAGAGCGCTCGACTTCGTGCGCCAGATCCGCAAGACCCCGATCGTGGTCAACGACGCCCGCTTCTTCTACGCCAACCGCTGCGTGATCCCCTACATCAACGAGGGCGTGCGCATGGTGGCCGAGGGCATCGCGCCGCCGCTGATCGAGAACGCCGCCAAGCAGCTCGGCTTCCCGCTCGGGCCGCTGCAACTCACCGACGAGACCTCGATCGACCTCGCGGTCAAGATCGCCAGGGCGACCAGGGCCGCGATGGGCGACGCCTACCCCGACAGCCCCGCCGACGACGTTGTGTTCAGGCTCGCCGAGCTCGGCCGCCTCGGCCGCAAGGCCAAGGCCGGCTTCTACGCCTACGACGAGGCGGGCAAGCGCCAGGGCCTCTGGCCCGACCTCGCCCGGCACTGGCCGGTGCGCGACGACCAGCCGGATCTGGTCGAGGTGCAGCACCGCCTCGCCATGGTCCAGACGCTGGAAGCAGTTCGCGCGCTGGAGGAGGGCGTCCTCACCGACATCCGCGAGGGCGACGTCGGAGCGATCCTCGGCTGGGGCTACATGCCGTGGTCCGGCGGCCCGTTCTCGTGGCTCGACATCCTCGGCGCGCCCCGCGCGGTCGAGATCGCGGATGGCCTGGCCGCCGCCCACGGCCCCCGCTTCGCGCCGCCGGCGCTCCTGCGCGACCTCGCCGCAACCGGCGAGACCTTCTACGGCCGCTTCAACACCGTCGAAAAGGCCGCCTGAGACCCGGCGCCGGGAGGCGCAACAACAACGCCGCCCCGGCGCCGATTTCGTGCTAGGCTCGCCCCAAACAACAGGGGGGAGAAAACGATGCACGGACTCATGCAGGACTGGCCGCTCCGCGTCGGCCGCATCCTCGACCACGCGGCCACCTACCATCCCGACCGCCGCATCGTCGGCCGCAGCGTCGAAGGCCCGATCGTCGAGACCAGCTGGGCCGGCATCCGCGCCCGCGCGCTGCGCGTCTCGCAGGCGCTCGGGGACATGGGCCTCGGCCGCGGCGACGTGGTCGGGGTCATGGCCTGGAACACCGTCCGCCATCTCGAGATCTGGTACGGCGTTCCCGGCGCCGGCGCGGCGCTCCACACCCTGAACCCGCGGCTCTCCCCCGACCAGCTCGCCTACGTCATCACCCATGCCGGCGATCGCGTGCTGATGGTCGACGCCGACCTCGCCCCGGTGATCGCCCGCATCCGCGACCGGCTCCCCACCGTGGCGACGGTGATCGTGCTGACCGACGCCGCCCACATGCCGACCGACCTGCCTGGCGCCATCGCCTACGAGGACTGGCTCGCGGCGGTCGACGGCGATTACGCCTGGGTGGACGGCGACGAGCGCGACGCCTGCAGCATCTGCTACACCTCCGGCACCACCGGCGATCCCAAGGGCGTGGTCTACACCCACCGCTCCAACGTGCTGCACGCGCTCGCCCTTCAGGGCCCCGACATGTTCGATCTCGCCAGCCGCGACACCATGATGCCGGTGGTGCCGCTGTTCCACGCCAACGGCTGGTCGATCGCCTTCTCCGCGCCGCTGGTCGGGTCGGCGCTGGTGCTGCCCGGCCGCGACCTCACCCCGGCCGGCCTCTACGAGATGCTGGAGATGGGCGTGACCGCGACCGCCGCGGTGCCGACGATCTGGCTGGCGCTGCTCGCCTGGCTCGAGGACACCGGCGCCGGCCTCTCCACGCTCGAGCGGGTGTTCATCGGCGGCTCCTCCTGCCCGCGCGCGGTGATCGAGCGGTTCCGCGACCGCTACGGCGTGCAGGTGCTCCACGCCTGGGGCATGACCGAGATGTCGCCGGTCGGCACGATCTGCAGCTTCAAGCCGGAGGTCGCAGCGCTCTCCGACGCCGAGCGTCTCGACGTCCAGACCTCGGTCGGCCACCCGCCGTTCACCGTCGAGCTCAAGGTGGTCGACGAGGCCGGCGCCGATCTGCCCCGCGACGGCACGACGCAGGGCCGGCTCCTCACCCGCGGCGCCGCCGTGGTCCGGCGCTACCTCAAGGCGCCGGCCGACGCCGGCGACGCCGACGGCTGGTTCGACACCGGCGACATGGCGACCATGGACCCGCTCGGCTACGTGCGGATCACCGATCGCTCCAAGGACGTGATCAAGTCGGGCGGCGAGTGGATCAGCTCCATCGAACTCGAAAACGCCGCCATCTCCCACCCTGCCGTCGCCGAGGCCGCCGCCATCGGCGTCCCGCACCCGAAATGGGGCGAGCGCCCGGTGCTGGTCGTGGTGCTGCGCCCCGGCCAGACCCCCGATCCCGAGGGCATCACCGCGCTCCTCGCCGACCGCTTCGCCAACTGGCAGCTCCCCGACGACATCCTCTTCGTCGAAGAACTGCCCCACACCGCCACCGGCAAGATCTCCAAGCTCAACCTGCGAAAGCAGATCGCCGACCAGGGCTACGCGCTGACCGCCTAGGGCGGGTCGTAATCTGACACGGCGAATGCCGATCCTGCGCGACCGCCTTGCGCAAGGACCGGTCAACCGCGAGCAAGGGACCCGATGGTCGGATGGCCGCCGCGGCGCGGGAGCGGTTCTTGACTTCATCCGCTTCGGGTGCCCGCGTCATCGCCTTGCGACCCGCCGCGGCCCGCAAGGTCAGTGCCAATCAGCGCTAGGCGCGATCCCGCCAAGCGCGGTGTCACCTCGAAGCCGCCTTTGGTGCGCCTTGGACTGGAGTACCCGCTTCGGTCCGACAGTGGACGCATTGATCGGCCCGTCTGCATCAGCCCGCCGGCGTCTGAAGAGGGGCGGCAGCGGATTGTCATAGAAACTCCGACCGAACGGGCAGCTCCACGGGTATGCACCCTGAGCGCGAGCGGCCCATGCTCGCCGGCCGCGGAACGGACGGATCCCCTCATCCCGCGGTTGACCCGCACGATCGGGAGCGCGCAAGGTTGGCGCGGCCTGCGAAACGCGGTCACGAGGGGGAGGAACTTCACCGATGCAATCACGGATCCCGGCCGCGGCTCTCGCGGTCCTTCTGGCCGTCACCGGCGCCGCCCGCGCCCAGGAAAAGGTCATCATCGACACCGACTTCAGCACCATCGGCGACGACGGTCAGGTGCTGATCATGGCCGCCCAGCTCGACGCCGAGGGCGTGATCGACCTGATGGGGATCACGGTGGTCACCGGCAACAACTGGCTGAAGCAGGAGATGGCCGACGCCCTGCGCGCGGTCGAGCGGCTGGGAATCGCCGACAAGGTCGGGGTCTGGGCCGGCGCCAACCTGCCACTGGTCCACGACCCGGACGCCTTCCAGAACGAGCACGCGCTGTTCGGCTTCGGCGAAAGCTGGCAGACCGCGCTGCACCGCCCCCAGCCCGCCGACGCCGACCTCGTGGCGCCGCCCGACGGGTTCGCGACCTCGACCGAGCCGCAGGACGGTCACGCGGTCGATTTCATCGTCGACACGGTCAAGGCCAATCCCGGCGAGGTCAGCCTGCTGGTGATCGGCCCGGTCACCAACATCGCGCTCGCGGTGCGCCTGCACCCCGAGATCGTGCCGATGATCAAGCGCATCGTCTACATGGGTGGCGCGATCGACACCCGCGGCAACACCACGCCCGCCGCCGAGATGAACGTCTGGATCGACCCGGAGGCCGCGCGGATCGTGATGCGCGAGCCGATCGACCAGGCGATGATCCCGCTCGACGTGACCAACATCACGCCCCTCACCAAACCGGACTACGACCGGATCGTGGCGGTCGAAGGCCCGGTCGCCGATCTGTTCCGCGGCAGCTGGATGGGCCAGATGTTCGCGGGCGACCCCGAGGCGACGACCAGCGTCTACGACACGCTGGCGCTCGGCTATCTGGTGCATCCCGAACTGGCGACCAAGGTCGAGGAGGCGTGGGTGGACGTCGACGTCTCCTACGGCCCCGGTTACGGCCGGACCCTCGCCTACTGGCAGGAACAGCCGACCGACCAGCTCCAGAAGATCAAGATCGTCAAGCAGTTCGACAACCCGGCGTTCTTCGACCTCTACGACGACCTGATGACCCGCCAGGTTCCCGTCACCTCCGGCGACTGACGGCCACAAGCGGGTCCGCGACCGGGCGAACGCCGGCGCCCGGATCGTCCCGGAGCCGACGCGATCAGACCGGTTCTTTCCGGCCGGGTTTTGCTCTAAGAGAAGGTCCGGGCCATGCCGGCCGACCCTTGGGATCAGTGACGCCGGATGACGGCGCTGGGAAAATACCTGCGGCTCGAGGCGCTCGGATCCTGGCGCGAGGATCCGGAGGCGTCGCCGCGCGAGGTGGTGGTCTCGTTCGGTCGCAGCACCCTGGTGCTGACCGACCTTGGCGAGCGCCCGCTCGGACACTGGGCGCTTGCCGGCGTGTCGATCACTGGCCATGACGCCGGTGCGACGATCTACGCCATGAGTCCCGACGGCGCGGAGACGCTGGCGATCCGCGACAAGGAGATGATCGCCGCGATCGAGGCGGTGGCCCGGCCTCCCTTCACGCCGGCCGCGGCCCCGCCGCACCGCAGGCGTCGCCTGCCGCTGGTCCCGTTCCTCGCCGCCGCGGCGCTGATCGGACTGGGCTACGCCGCCCCCCGCGGCATAGCCGAAGCGGTCGCCGGACTGATGCCGCCCGAACAGACCGCGGAATTCGGCGATCGCATGCTGATCGACCTGATCGAGCGCCACGGCCCGCCCTGCCGCGGCGCGGCGGGCGAAACCGCGCTCGCGCGGCTCGCGGAACGCATCGACCCGGCCAACCCGCCGCGCCTGCGGGTGATCCCGCTCGGGACCGCACCGGTCGCGGCCCTGCCCGGGCGCAGCATCGTGCTCGACCGCGGGATGATCGAGTCTGCGGACGGCCCGGACGAAGTCGCCGGCTGGATCGCGCTGGCGCTCGGCCGCGACCCGGTCGCGGCGTTGGCCCGCAATGCCGGCACCCTGGCCGATCTGCGCTATCTGGTCCTCGGAAGCCTCCACGAGACCGCGCTCGCCCGCGCTGCCCGGGCGAGCGCCGCCCCGCCGGCCGCCGGCGAATCGGAGCGCGCACTCGCAGCCCTTGCCGCGGCCGGGATCGATGGCTCGGCCTTTCGCCGGCGGATCGAGCAATCGCTTCCCGCTCCGGAACCCGATTCGGGGCAGCATGGTGAATTGCCGCAGGGCACACTTGCAGGTGCAGACTGGAACGCGATGTTCGCAATCTGCGGCGAACCGCCGCCGTATTGAGCCCGAGCCATGCGCTGAACGAGATTCAGCATTGCATCCGCCGCATAAAGCTGATTAATTCCGCCCAGCCGATCTGGGACAATGCTCCGGATGCGCGGATCACCGAAGTAGGTACCGCAGCTGAACCGGGGACGTGGAAACGCCCGATGGTGCTAGCCCAAGTCTGGGGGGGAAATCAGAAGCGGCCTGCACAGTCAGGCCGCTTTTTTATTGTTTCAGGACGACTTCGCCGGTGCAGTCGAGGCGCGATGCCAGCGTCTGCAGCCGACGCTCCACGGGGTCTCCGGCGAACTCCTGTGCCTTGCCGCGCAGCGTCAGGACCAGCCGGTCGTCCTCCCGCGCCAGCGACGTGTGCTCGAGTACCCCCATCGCCGAGCCCGACAGCATCGCCCCGAGGCGCATGGCGCGACCGAGCACCTCCGCCTCCGCCGAACGCGCACCGGAGAGCAGGGCGCCGTAGCGCTGCACCTCGTCGTCCGGCGCGCCCACCTTGTAGCGGTTGAGCAGCGCCAGCCCGAGGAACACCCGCTCAGCGTGGTCGACCCCGGCGATGTTCGCCCGCGTCACCGACTCGAAGCACAGCTCCGCGCGGTAGTCCGGATGCGCCCGCCAGTTGACGTCGTGCAGCAGACACGCGGCGAGGTTCAGCCGGTGCTCCTCGGGCGTGCGATCGGCATAGAGCGGCGCAAGCCAGGCGTGCAGCGCCTCACCGAAGCCCGGGGTGCGCGCCGCGGCCGCCTCCATGTGGCGGCAGGCCTCGAGCAGCGGATCGAGCAGCCGCATCGGCTCGGGCATCTGGCGGTAGAGCAGCCCCTCCCGCAGACCGTAGGCCGAGATCGCCACCCGGTCGGGCTTGATGCGCCGGATCAGCTCGGCCAGCACGAGGCTCGCCATCGGGATCAGCGCCAGCCGCTGTGACGAGGTGCCGGTCATGGCCGACATCGCCGCCTGGTCCTGCTTGCCGATCCACTCGAGCGTCTCGAGCAGCTGCGGGATCGGCGGCTCGTAGCCGTGCAGCACCTTCAGCGGATATTTTGTCCGCTCCATGTCGAGCCGAGCGATCGCCCGCCACGAGCCGCCGACCAGGAACAGCCGCGGCGCGTCGCCCGGCACTTCCTTGCGCAGCGCCTTCACGCCTTTCTTGATCGCCTTGTCGCGCTTGTTCGCGTCGCCGATGTCGGCCAGCGCCAGCGGTCCGAGCGGCGAGGTGCCACAGGTCTGGATCTCGCCGCCGCTGACGTGCGCCAGCTCCATCGACGCGCCGCCCATGTCGCACACCAGCCCGTCCGCGTCCGGCCAGCCGAGGAACACGCCCTTGGACGCCAGCCGCGCCTCCTCCGCGCCGCTGGCGACATGAAGCTGCAGCCCGGTCTCGCTCTCAACCTGATCGCAGAATGCCGGCCCGTCCTTGGCAACCCGTACCGCCGCGGTCGCCACGGCGATCATGCCCGAAAGCTCCATCCGGTCGGCGAGCGCGGTGAAGCGGTGCAGGGCCGACAGTGCCTTGATCCAGCCCTCCGGGCTCAACCGTCCGGTCTCGCTCAGCCCGGCTCCGAGGCCGCACAGCACCTTTTCGTTGTAGAAATACGCCGGGCTGCGCGCCATGCCGTCGAACACCACGAGGCGCACCGAGTTCGACCCGACGTCGATCACCCCGATGCGCTTCAACCGCGCCTTTGCCGACTCGTCGAGCCGGAACAGCGGCAGAGTTTCGGTCGGCTCGCTCAACGCTGGCATGGCACCCCTGCCTGACTCCCGTGCCCGACCACGCATCGCATCCGCATCCCCGCGCGTCAATCGCGGGTCGCGGTGGCGCCTGTCATTCGGGTCCGTGCTGCAATCGTTCGCCGGGGTCGCGCGCCTTCCGACCCGACATCAGCGATTGCATCGCGTCGCTCCGGTTCGCCGGCCCGAGCGCGCGGATTTGTCTCAGTCCTCGCCATGCACCAGCGGCACCACGTCGCGCGCCCCCGCCCTGCCCCGGCCAGACAGCGACGGGTTCTCCATGAAGAACCGGTGGCACGAGAACAGCTTCTCGCCCGGCTCGGCCGCGTGGCGCAGCCACGTTCCGTCCGGCTGGGCCACCCAGCTGTTGGCTTGGTCGGTCATGTTCGCTGCCATGATCTGGTCGATGATCTGGGCGTGCACCGTGGGGTTGGTGATCTCGACCAGCGCCTCGATCCGACGGTCGAGGTTGCGCTCCATCCAGTCCGCCGAGCTGATGTAGACCCGCGCCTTGGCCGACGGCAGGCCGTGGCCGTTGCCGAAGCAGACGATCCGGCTGTGCTCGAGGAACCGGCCGATGATCGACTTCACCCGGATGTTCTCCGACAGCCCCGCCACCCCGGCGCGCAACCCGCAGATGCCGCGGATCACCATGTCGATCCGCACCCCGGCCTGGCTCGCTGAATAGAGCGCGTCGATCACAACCGGGTCGGTAATCGAATTGAGCTTGACCCAGACCTGCGCCGGCCGTCCGGCGCGGGCATGCGCGATTTCGGCCTCCAGCCCCTCGAGGATGCGCGGCTTGATCATGTGCGGCGAGATCGCCAGCTTCTCCAGCTCCTCCGGCCGCACGTAGCCGGTGACGTAGTTGAACACCCGCGTGGCGTCCCGCCCCAGCGACTTGTCGCAGGTGAAAAGCGACAGGTCGGTGTAGATGCCCGCCGTGCCCGGGTGGTAGTTGCCGGTGCCGAAATGGGTGTAGGTGACGAGCTCGCCCCCCTCCCGGCGCACCACCGTCGAGATCTTGGCGTGGGTCTTCCAGTCGATGAAGCCATAGACCACCTGCGCCCCCGCCCGCTCCAGCCGTCGCGACTGCCGGATGTTGGCCGCCTCGTCGAACCGCGCCTTCAGCTCGACCAGCGCGGTCACCGACTTGCCCGCCTCCGCCGCCTCGCAGAGCGCGGCGACGATCGGACTGTCGCGGCTGGTGCGATAGAGCGTCTGCTTGATCGCCAGCACGTCCGGGTCGAGGGCCGCCTGGTTCAGGAACCGCACCACGATATCGAATGTCTCGTAGGGGTGGTGCAGCAGCATGTCCTTCTGGCGGATCGCGGCGAAGATGTCGCCCTCGAAGTCCTGCACCCGCTCCGGCATCCGCGGCGTGAAGGTCGGCCACAGCAGATCCGGCCGTCCCGCACGGGTGAGCTCCGCCAGGTCGGCGATGCCGACCAGCCCCGGAACCTCTATCACCTCCTCCTCGCCGATGCCCAGCGCGTAGACGATCTTGCGGCGCAGGTCCTCGGGCGCGCGGGTGGTCATCGTCATCCGGATCACCTCGCCCCGGCGCCGGCGCTTCAGCGCGGTCTCGAACTCGCGCACCAGGTCCTCGGCCTCTTCCTCCACCTCGAGGTCGCTGTCGCGCAGCACCCGGAAATCGCAGTGCCCGAGCATCCGGTAGCCGGGGAACAGCTTGCCGATGAACACCTCGAGCAGCGATTCGAGCGGCAGGAACCGGATCCGCCCCTTCGGCCCGTCCGAAAGCCGCACGAACCGCGGCAGCTGCCCCGGCACCGGCAGCAGCGCCTCCAGCACCGTGTCGTCGCGCTCCCGCTTGAGCTGCAGCCCCATCGCGAAGCCGCCGTTGGCGATGAACGGAAACGGGTGCGCCGGGTCGATGGCGAGCGGCGACAGCACCGGAAACACCTGCTCGAAGAAATGCGACTCCATCGCCTTCAGGTCGGCGCCCTTCAGATCCCCCGGCCGCAGGATCTCGATTCCCTCGGTCCCGCATCGCACCCTCGAGCACGGCGAGGCACTCCTGCTGGCGCATCATCAGCGCCCGGGCGTCGATGTCGATCCGCCGCAACTGCTCCATCGGCGGCAGGCCGTCGAAGCTGGAGGAATACACCCCGGCGCGCACCAGGCCGCGCAGGCCCGCGACGCGCACCGAATAGAATTCGTCGAGGTTGGAGGCCGAGATCGACAGGAACCGCACCCGTTCGAGCAGCGGCACCTCCGGGTTCTCCGCCCCGGCCATCACCCGCCAGTTGAAAGCGAGCCAGCTGAGCTCACGGTTGATGAACCGCTCCGGCCCGGCCACATCGAAGCCGGGCAGGCGCCGGCCCTTCGGCACCGGAGCCTTGAGGAAATCCGCGTCGACCGCGCCCTCCGCGACGGCATCGGGTTCGGAGACGGCTTCGACGTCGGCTTCGGCGATCTCGACCATGTGCTTGCCCTCGACTGGCGTTTGTTCCGGCAACATACTAGAAGTCTCGCCTCCGGGCGCAATCGCGCCGACCCCTCAGTCACAAAATGGTCGCAGTCGGCTGGGGGCCATCCCGACCCGCCTATTCCAGCCGCTCGACGTTTCGCAGGGTCGGAAACAGCCGCATCCACAGCAACGCGACGGCCACGGTCCCGAGCCCGCCGAGGAGTGCGGCGGGCATCGCGCCCACCAGGGCTGCCAGCACGCCGCTCTCGAACTCGCCGAGCTGGTTCGAGGCGTTGACGAACAGGAAGTTCACCGCGCTGACCCGCCCGCGCATCTCGTCGGGCGTGCGAAGCTGGACCAGCGACACCCGGATCACCACGCTCACCGTGTCGGCCGCACCCATGATCGCCAGCGCGCCCAGCGAAAGCCACATCGTGGTCGAGGCGGCGAACACCATCGTCGCCAGCCCGAACACGATCACCGCCTGGAACATCCGCAGGCCCACCCGGCGGGTGATCGAGGTCCGCGCCAGCAGCACCGTCATCGACAGCGCGCCCACGGCGGGCGCCGCGCGCAGCATCCCGAGACCCCAGGGGCCGGTGTGCAGGATGTCGCGGGCGAAGATCGGCATCAAGGCCGTGGCCCCGCCGAGCAGCACGGCGAACAGATCGAGCGAGATCGTCCCGAGAATGGCGGGATCGCTGCGCACGAACCGCACCCCGGCGAACAGCGCGCCGGGCGCCGGCGACGGCCGCGCCTCGACCGGCCGGTCCAGCCGGATCGCGCCGTTGAAGAACCCAGCCGCGATCCAGAACACCGCCATCAGCAGATAGGGCAGCCCCGGCGAAACCGCGTAGGCGAAGCCGCCGAGCGCCGGGCCGCAGATCACCGCGACCTGCAAGGCCCCGGTCGACATCGCCGTCGCCCGCTGCAACAGCCCCGGCGGCGCCACGCCAGGCAGCAGCGCCCCGCTCGCCGGCGCCTCGAAGGCGGTGGTGACCCCGAGAAGCGCCACCGCGGCGAAGATCTGCGGCACGGTGATCCAGCCGCCGAACGTCGCCCAGGCGAGAAACGCCGCGGTCAGCCCCTGCACCGTCTGGCAGATCTGGATCACCCGCCGCCGGTCGTAGCGGTCCGCGACGTGCCCGGCGAAGAACACCAGGATCGCGGTCGGCAGGAACTGCGTCAGCCCGATCATCCCGAGCGCGAAGGCGCTGTCGGTCAGGTGATAGACCTGCCAGCCGAGCGCCACCGTGCCGATCTGCATGGCGAACCGCGAGAAGCCCCGGCCGCAGAAGAACAGCAGGAACGGCCGGTGTCCGAGAAGCGACGCGACCGGCCGTTCCGCCGACCCCGTCACGCTCACGCGCCGGTCCGGGCCAGCACCTCGGCGGCGAGGCGCGGGGTGATCGGCCGGTGCCGGGCGAGCCCCGCGCGGTCGAGCGCCGCGACCATCGCCGTGGCCGCCGCGAACGACCGATCCATCCGGGTCAGCAGGAACTGGATCAGATCCGGTCCCACCGCCAGCTGCCGGTCGGCGAACAGCTTGATCAGCACCGCCGCCAGCAGCGCGTCGTCCGGCGGCTCGAGCCGGGCCACCGGCGCCGCCCGCAGCCGGCTAGCGAGATCGGGCAGCGCCACCGGCCAGCGCGCCGGCGCCTCGCGCCCGCTGACCATCAGGCTACCGCCGCCGGCCGCCAGACGGTTGCAGAGGTGGAACAGCGCCTCCTCCGCCGCCGCGTCGCCGCCGAGGCTGTCGACATCCTCGACCGCCAGCACCGCGTCCCCGGCCAGCGCCCCGAGATCGAGTCCCGCGAGGCCGCCGGCGGGCAGCACCGTTGCCCCGGCCCGCGCCGCCCACACGTGCGCGAGGTGGGTCTTGCCCGAGGCCCGCGGCCCCGCCACCGCCAGCCGCCCGCCGGGCCACGCCGGCCAGCTGTCCACCTGCGCCAGCGCCAGCGCGTTGGCGGGCGAGACGAAGAACGCCTCGCGCCCGTGCGCCGCCCGCCACGGCAGGTCGAGCACCAGTTGCCGCGACGTCGTCATGCCGATTCCCTTGTCCGCCGGCGCTCTCTAGCCCACCCACGGGCGCGCGTCACATGAACTGCTCGCGGATCAGCCGTTCCTCCAGCCCGTGCCCGGGATCGAACAGGATGTGGTGCGCCACGTCCGGCACGCTCTCGACCTCGATGCGCACCGCCTGGCGCACCTCCGCCGAATCCGCCACCGCCGACACCGGCCGCTTGTCCGCCTCGATCACCTCGAACGTCACCCGCGCCGCCTTGGGCAGCAGCGCCCCGCGCCAGCGCCGCGGCCGGAACGCCGCCATCGGCGTCAGCGCCAGCACCCCCGCCCCGATCGGCAGGATCGGCCCGTGCGCCGAGTAGTTGTAGGCCGTCGACCCCGCGGGCGTCGACAGGAGCACCCCGTCGGCCACCAGTTCGACCATCCGCTCCCGGCCGTCGACCAGGATCCGCAGCTTCGCAGCCTGGGGCCCGGCGCGCAGCAGCGAGACCTCGTTGATCGCCAGCGCCTCCACCACCTCGCCGTCGTCCCGCGTCGCGCGCATCCGGAGCGGATTGATCACCGCCTCCTCCGCCGCGTCGAGCCGCTCGATCAGGCCCTCCTCCGCGAACGTGTTCATCAGGAACCCGACGGTGCCGCGGTTCATCCCGTAGACCGGCACCGCCAGCCCTTCGGTCGCGTGCAGCGTCGAGAGCATCAGCCCGTCGCCACCGAGCGCCACGATCACCTCGGCCTTCCCGATCGGGCTCTGCCCGTGCACCGCGATCAGGCTGTCGCGCGCGGCCTCCGCCAACGCCGCCCGGCTCGCCACGAAATGGATTCGCTGGAATGCCAAGGCCCGCGCCGCTCCGCCGTTCCCGAGGGCGGCCACTCTCGCCCGCCGTCCGGTCGAACTCAAGCCCTGGTGCAGGCGCGGCGCAGGTGCCGGCCGGGGTCTCGCGTGAACGAGTTCGGCTCCACGATCCTCCGGCATCCGTCGCGCAGGCGCACCTGCCGCGAAAGCGGCCCCGCCAGGCTGACCGAAGCCCGGGCAGGACGGCTCGGCCGCCACACCCTGTCTTGCGATCTGACTCGCGCGAAATGCCGATTTTAACGATTCTTAATCCTTGCAAAATCAGAAGGATGCCGCGAATTTCGCGCGCGAAAGCCGCGCGGTGAGCCCGGGCGCCCGCTCCCGCTGGCGCGGTCTCAGGGCACGAGGGGACGCTGGACGCATCCCCGGCGTCGCGCTACCCATTCCCGGATCGAACCCTGCTGGAGGCTCCGGTGGCACGCAGGCCGCTTGTCGAAGACCTGACCGAGGCCCGGGCCAAGGCCGAGCTGGCGCTGCTCGCCCGCGAGCTCGCCGCCGCCGACGAAGCGTATCACCAGGCCGACGCGCCCCGCATCAGCGACGCCGACTACGACGCCCTGAAGCGCCGCAACGCCGCGATCGAGGCGCGCTTCCCCGGGCTGAAGCGCCCCGACAGCCCCAGCGAGCGGGTGGGCGCCGCACCGGCGGAGGGCTTCAGCAAGGTCCGGCACGCCCGGCCGATGCTCAGCCTCGCCAACGCCTTCGACGAGGCCGAGGTCATAGCCTTCGCCGACCGGGTCCGCCGCTTCCTCAACCTCGCCGCCGAGGCCCCGCTCGCCTTTACCGCCGAGCCCAAGATCGACGGCCTCTCGCTCTCGCTGCGCTACGAGGCCGGCCGGCTGGTCCAGGCCGCCACACGCGGCGACGGCGAGACCGGAGAGAACGTCACCGCCAACGCCCGCACCGTCGACGACATCCCCGAAACCCTCGACGGCGCCCCCGATCTGCTTGAGGTCCGCGGCGAGTGTTACATGTCCCACGCCGACTTCTCGGCCCTGAACGCCCGCCAGGTGGAGGCGAACCAGCGCCCCTTCGCCAACCCCCGCAACGCCGCCGCCGGCAGCCTGCGCCAGCTCGACCCGCGCATCACCGCCGCCCGCCCGCTGAAGTTCTTCGCTTACGCCTGGGGCGAGACGTCCGACCCGCTCGCGGACACCCAGACCGCCGCCATCGCCCGCCTGCGCGCCTTCGGCTTTTCCACCAACCCGCTGATGACGCTCTGCGAGACCCCCGCCGAGATGCTCGCCCGCTACCGCGTCATCGAGGAACAGCGCGCCACCCTCGACTACGACATCGATGGCGTCGTCTACAAGGTGGACCGGCTCGACCTGCAGGCCCGCCTCGGCTTCCGCTCCACCACCCCCCGCTGGGCGCTCGCCCACAAGTTCTCCGCCGAGCGCGCCGCCACCCGCCTCGAAGCGATCGAGATCCAGGTGGGCCGCACCGGCGCCCTCGCCCCGGTCGCCCGCCTCACCCCGGTCACCGTTGGCGGCGTCGTCGTCCAGAACGCCACCCTCCACAACGCCGACTACATCGCCGGGAAGGACTCCAGCGGCAACCCGATCCGCGAGGGCCGCGACATCCGCGTCGGCGACTGGGTCACCGTCTACCGCGCCGGCGACGTCATCCCCAAGATCGAGGATGTGGACCTCTCCCGCCGCCCGGACGACTCCGTCCCCTACCGGTTTCCCGCGACCTGCCCGGTCTGCGGCTCCGACGTGGTCCGGGAGGAAGGTGAGGCGGTCCACTACTGCACCGGCAGCCTGATCTGCCCGGCGCAGGCCGTCGAGAAGCTCAAGCACTTCGTGTCCCGCGGCGCCTTCGACATCGAGGGTCTCGGCGCCAAGGCCGTCGAGGCGTTCCACACCGAGGGCTGGATCACCGAGCCCGCCGACATCTTCACCCTGGAGGCGCCGCCACGGCGAGGACCTCCGCGCCCGCGACCGCTGGGGCGAGAAGTCCGCCGCGAACCTGTTCCACGCGATCGACGACAAGCGCCGCGTGCCGCTCGACCGCCTGATCTTCGGCCTCGGCATCCGCCACGTCGGCGAGACCGCCTCGCGGCTGCTCGCCCGCCACTACGGCGGCTGGACCCGCTTCGCCGCCGCGATGGAGGCCGCACGCGACCACGCCGGCCCGGAATGGGACGAACTCAACCAGATCGACGGAGTCGGCGAGACGATGGCCGGCTCCGTGGTCGATTTCTTCCACGAGGAGGCCAACCGCGCCGCCCTCGCCCGCCTGACGGGCCAGCTCGAGATCGAGGATGTCGCCGCCCCGTCCACCGCCGGCTCCCCGATCGCCGGCCGCATCGTGGTCTTCACCGGCACGCTCGAGCGCATGACGCGCGCCGAGGCCAAGGCCCGCGCCGAAGCGCTCGGCGCCAAGGTCGCCGGCTCGGTGTCCGCCCGAACCGACTATGTGGTCGCCGGACCCGGCGCCGGCTCCAAGGAAAAGGCCGCCCGCGATCTCGGCGTGACGATCCTTGGCGAGGACGAGTGGCTCGACCTGGTCGAGGGACGGCCCACCGCCAAAGCCACGCCAAATCCGAGTTGAAGGCCGTCCCTGGCGTCGCCCTCGGCGTTGACACCGGGGAGACAGACGCTATAAGCGCGCTCGCCTGCCGTCCGATTGGGGCGGCGGGATGATCTGGCGTTCGCGGACCCCGCAAGGGGAGACCTGTCGGCCGGGGCGACCCGGCAGAGGAGACGCCGTGGATATTTTGAGAGGAAGACCGACGTGACCAAGCGCACGAGTTCGAAATACAAGATCGACCGCCGGATGGGCGAGAACATCTGGGGCCGCCCCAAGTCCCCGGTGAACAAGCGCGAGTACGGCCCGGGCCAGCACGGCCAGCGCCGCAAGGGCAAGATGAGCGACTTCGGCACGCAGCTGCGCGCCAAGCAGAAGCTGAAGGGCTACTATGGCGATCTGACCGAGAAGCAGTTCCGCCGGATCTTCGCCGACGCGGAGCGGCTGCGCGGCGACACCTCGGAGCAGCTGATCGGGCTGCTGGAGCGGCGGCTCGACGCGATCGTCTACCGGGCGAAGTTCGTGCCGACGGTGTTCGCCGCGCGCCAGTTCGTCAACCACGGCCACGTGGCGGTGAACGGCAAGCGGGTGAACATCGCCTCCTACCGGGTGAAGGAGGGCGATGTCGTCAGCGTGCGCGAGAAGTCGCGGCAGCTCGCGATCGTGCTCGAGGCGATCGGCAGCCCGGAGCGGGACGTGCCGGAGTACCTGAGCGTCGACCACTCCAAGCTGACGGCGGAGTTCGTCCGGGCGCCTGCGCTCGGCGATGTGCCCTATCCGGTGATGATGGAGCCGAACCTGGTCGTCGAGTTCTACGCCAAGAACTGATGGTCGCCACCCTGCGAGGGGCCTCGTCGGCCGGGCCCTTCGACCGGGCGGGCGCCGCGTAACACGCGCGCAATTCCGGACAACGCGTTGATATCAAACGCGTTCATCTTCGTTAATCCGGGGTATCTCACAGCTACACGACAATATGGATCATGGCGCGCCGGCCGAGCCGTCCCGCCCGGGCTTCAGCCCGGGCAGCGGCCGAACCGCCTCCGGGCGCCGCTCGCGCCCGCGGTCCGGCCGCTGCCCTTTGCGCGGTCGGAAGTCGCATTCCGACCGGCAACGGCGCAGGTCCGAGCGGCAGTGTCGCGTAGCGTGCGCTCTATCGCACGGCGCCGGAGGAGATCAGGCGCCGCGTGCGATCGCCGCTACGCCGGTTCGCGCCACATCCACCAACCCCAATGGGCGCATCAGCGCGATGAAGGCGTCGACCTTTTCCGGGGGGCCGGTCAGCTCGAAGACGAAGCTCTCGAGTGTGGTGTCGACCACCCGCGCCCGGAACACCTCCGAGGTCCGCATCGCCTCGACCCGCTTCTCGCCGCTCCCCCTGACCTTGATCAGCGCGAGCTCGCGCTGCACCGCCGGGCCCTCGACCGTCAGGTCGTGCACGTCGTGCACCGGCACCAGCCGGCCGAGCTGGGCCTTGATCTGCTCGATCACCGCCGGGGTGCCGGTGGTGACGATGGTGATGCGGCTGAGGTGGCCCTCGCGGTCGGTCTCGGCCACGGTCAGGCTCTCGATGTTGTAGCCCCGGCCCGAGAACAGGCCGATGACGCGGGCGAGCACGCCCGCCTCGTTGTCGACCATCACCGCCAGGGTATGCGTCTCCTGCCGGTCGTCGAGCGGGCCGCGCAGATCGTAGGCGCTGTGCCCGCTGGCGCCCTTCTTGATGGCGAGTGCGTTCATCTCTCTCTCCCTTACACCAGCACCGCGCCGCCGGCCTCGATGGCGCCGGAGGTCGCGTCCTGCCCGAGCAGCATCTCGTTGTGCGCCTTGCCCGACGGGATCATCGGGAAGCAGTTCTCGTGCTTCTCGACCACGCAGTCGAAGATCACCGGGCCGGGATGCTCGAGCATCTCGATGATCGCGTCGTCGAGCTTCGCCGGGTCGGAGCAGAGGATGCCCTTGGCGCCGAACGCCTCTGCCAGCTTGACGAAATCGGGCAGCGCCTCGGACCACGACGACGAGTAGCGCTCGCCGTGCAGCAGCTCCTGCCACTGGCGCACCATGCCGAGGCGCTCGTTGTTGAGGATGAACTGCTTGACCGGCAGGCGGTACTGCACCGCGGTGCCCATCTCCTGCATGTTCATCAGCCAGCTCGCCTCGCCGGCGACGTTGACGACCAGCGCGTCGGGGTGGGCGACCTGCACGCCGATCGAGGCGGGGAAGCCGTAGCCCATGGTCCCGAGCCCGCCCGAGGTCATCCAGCGGTTGGGCTCGTCGAAGCCGAGGTACTGCGCCGCCCACATCTGGTGCTGGCCGACCTCGGTGGTGATGTAGCGGTCGCGCCCGCGGGTCAGCGCCTCGAGCCGCTGGATCGCATACTGCGGCTTGATCACCTTGTCCGAGTTCCGGTAGGCGAGGCAGTCGCGACCCCGCCAGAGCTCGATCTGCTTCCACCACTTCGCGACCGCGGCGGACGCGGTGCGCGAGCCGCGCTCCTTCCAGAGCGCCAGCATGTCGGTCAGCACCGAGGCGACGTCGCCGACGATCGGCACCTGGACGTGGATGTTCTTGTTGATCGACGACGGATCGATGTCGATGTGGACCTTGAACGATCCGGGGCTGAACGCGTCGGTGCGCCCGGTGATCCGGTCGTCGAAGCGGGCGCCGATGCACAGCATGTAGTCGCAGTCGTGCATCGTCCAGTTGGCCTCGTAGGTGCCGTGCATGCCCAGCATGCCGATCCAGCGCGGGCCGCTGGCGGGATAGGCGCCGAGGCCCATCAGCGTCGAGGTGAGCGGAAAGCCGGTCGCCTCCGCCAGTTCGCGCAGCCGACGGGTGGCCTCGCGGCCGGAATTGATCACGCCGCCGCCGGTGTAGATGACCGGCCGTTCGGCCATCTCCAGCGCCTCGACCGCGGCGTGGATCGCGGCGGCGTCGCCGCGGGTGCGCGGCTGGTAGTGATGCACCTTCGCACGCTCGGGCGGGACGTAGGTCGCCGTGGCGAACTGGACGTCCTTGGGGATGTCGACCAGCACCGGCCCGGGCCGGCCGTGGGTGGCGACGTGGAAGGCCTGGTGGATGACCTCCGACAGGTGCGCGGGGTCCTTCACCAGCCAGTTGTGCTTGGTGCAGGGCCGGGTGATGCCGACGGTGTCGGCCTCCTGGAACGCGTCGTTGCCGATCAGGAAGGTCGGGACCTGGCCGGTCAGCACGATGATCGGGATCGAGTCCATCAGCGCGTCGGTCATGCCGGTGACGGCGTTGGTCGCGCCGGGGCCGGAGGTGACGAGGACGACGCCGGGCCTGCCGGTCGAGCGGGCATAGCCCTCGGCGGCGTGCGCGGCGCCCTGCTCGTGGCGCACGAGGATGTGGCGGATCTCGTTCTGCTGGAAGATCGCGTCGTAGATCGGCAGCACCGCACCGCCGGGGTAGCCGAACACCGTGTCGACTCCCTGATCCTTCAGCGCCCGAACGACCATCTCCGCGCCGGTCATCTCTTCGCTCATCGTGCCGCACTCCGCTTGCGTCGCCGTGCCCCGTAGTCATAAAAAAACCCCCGCTCGGGGGGCCATGGCGCGGTGGTCGGTCGGGCCTATCGCCCCGTCCGGTTCCCGCGCCAGCTTACGATTACGAGAGTCAACTTCATCCGATCCTCCGACGCTCGTCATAGGCAGCCGACGCGGGAAGGTCAACCATGATTGGCGCGCAACATTGCGGGCGCCGGCGAAGATCAGACCGATTGTTTCGCAACGGCCGGCGGATTTTGCCGTTAGACCGGCGTCAAAGCGTCTCATTGGACATTCCGCGATCGCGCAGTATAGGACCGGGGCGACAAATTCTGGCGACGGGTGGAGCAATGCAGGCAATCGCGCGAACGGTAAGGGCCATCGCCGCTCTCAACGGCCTCCTGGGCATGATCTTTTCCTGGTTCTCGCTGGCCATCGTGCTGGTCTGCTTCACCGTCGTCGTGCTGCGCTACGTGTTCCGCATCGGGTCGGTGCCGATGCAGGACCTCTACGTCTGGCTCAACGGCATGATGTTCATGGGCATCGCCGGCTACGCGCTGCTCAGGGACGCTCACGTTCGGGTGGATGTATTCTATCGCGGCGCGAAGACGCGGACCAAGGCGATGGCGGACATGTTCGGGGCGGTCTTCTTCGTCGGGCCGTTCATCGCGGTGCTGGTGTTCTGGTCCTGGCCCTACGTGCAGCGGTCCTGGGGTCTGCACGAGGGCAGCGCCAATGTCGGCGGTCTGCCCGGGCTCTACGTGCTCAAGAGCTTCCTTCTGGTGTTCGCCGCGGTGGTAGGGTTGCAGGCGCTCGCGATGTTCCTGCGCGGCGTCCTGGTGCTCGCCGGACGCGAGGCGCTGCTGCCGCCAGACCTGCGCTACCAGGACGAGGCCTGAGCCATGGACGCCATCGGAATCGGCGAGGCGCTCAGCCTGTTCATGTTCATCAGCATCATCGGCGTGCTGCTGATCGGCTTCCCGGTCGCCTTCACGCTTCCCGGTGTCGCACTGTTCTTCGCGCTGATCGGCTGGCTGGCCGGCGCCTTCGACCCTTCGAACCTCGCGAGCCTTGCACCCCGCTACCTCGGCACCATGCTCAACGACGTGCTGGTCGCGGTGCCGCTCTTCATCTTCATGGGCCTGATGCTCGAGCGCTCCGGCATCGCCGAGCAGCTGCTGACGACCATGGGGCGAATGTTCGGGCGGCTCCGCGGCGGCCTCGGTCTCTCGGTAATCGCCGTGGGGGCGCTGCTTGCGGCATCGACCGGGGTCGTCGGCGCGACGGTCGTCACCATGGGTCTGCTGTCGCTGCCCGCGATGTTGCGGGCCGGCTACGATCCGCGGCTCGCGAGCGGCATCATCTGCGCGAGCGGCACGCTCGGCCAGATCATCCCCCCCTCCACCGTGCTGATCTTCATGGGCGACATGCTGGCGGGCATGAACGCGCAGGTGCAGATGGAGAAGGGCAATTTCGCCCCCGAGGTGGTGTCGGTCGGCAACCTCTTCGCCGGCGCCTTCATCCCCGGTCTGATGCTGGTGGCGGTCTACATGGCCTACGTCGTCTGGGTCGCCGCGCGGCGGCCGGAAGCCGCGCCGGCGCTCGTCACCACCGACGACGAGCGCGCCAATCTCCTGCGCGACGTGCTGGTCTCGGTGCTGCCGACCCTGGCGCTGATCATCGCGGTGCTCGGCTCGATCCTGGGCGGGATCGCCACGCCGACCGAAAGCGCCTCGGTGGGGGCGGTGGGGGCGATGCTGCTGGCAGCGGTGCGCGGGCGTTTCGGCTGGGCGCAATCTGAAGTCCGTGATGGAGTCGACGGCCGTCACCACGTCGATGATCTTCATCATCCTGGTCGGCGCCTCGGTGTTCAGCCTGGTGTTCCGTGTGCTCGGAGGCGATCGTCTGGTCGCGGACTTCATCGCGGCCCTCCCCGGCGGCCGGGTCGGCGCGATCGTGTTCGTCATGGCGCTGATGTTCGTGCTCGGCTTCATCCTCGACACCTTCGAGATCATCTTCCTGATCATCCCGGTGACCGCGCCGATCCTGCTGATGATGGACGTCGATCCGGTCTGGCTCGGGGTGATCGTGGCGGTGAACCTGCAGACCAGCTTCCTGACGCCGCCGTTCGGCTTCTCGCTGTTCTACCTGCGAAGCGTCGCTCCGGGCTCGGTCACCACGGGGCACATATACCGGGGCGCGATGCCGTTCGTGCTGCTGCAGATCGTGGTGATCGGTCTTCTCATCGCCTTTCCGGGCCTCGTGACCTGGCTCCCGTCGGTGATCTACAACTGAGCCGGCGGATTTCCGCGCCGATCGAGGGCGATCGGCCAGCCACTTCGGACAGGCCTGAGGACGCACGATGAACGTCATCCAGATCGCCTCGATGCTGATCGTGCTCGCCAGCGCCTTCGGGGCGGTCAACTATTTCCTGCTTCGCCTGCCGGCCACCATCGGCATCCTGGTGGTCGCCCTCGCCACGTCGATCGCGGTCCTGGGCCTCGACCGGCTGATCCCCGGTATCGGCGTTGCCGATGCGGTGCGCGGCCTGGTGGAGCGGATCGAGTTCTCCGAGGCGCTGCTCGACTGGATGCTCGGGCTGCTGCTGTTCGCGGGGGCGCTGCACGTGCGCATCGACCTGCTGCGGCAGCAGGCGCTTCCGGTGGCGGTCATCACCGTCGCCGGCGTCGGAATTTCGACGGCGGTGGCGGGGTTCGGCTTCGCCTGGATCACCGGATTGCCGCTGCTGGTCGCGCTGGTTTTCGGGGCGCTGATCTCGCCGACCGATCCGGTGGCGGTGCTGGGGGTCCTGCGGCAGGCGCGGCTGCGTCAGTCGCTCGAGACCACCATCGCCGGGGAGAGCCTGTTCAACGACGGCGTCGGCTACGTGGTCTTCCTGTTGCTGGTGGGGGTGGCGTTCCCATCTGGGGCGCATGGGGATGGCGGGTGGCAGGGCGCGGCGTTGCTGTTCCTGCGTGAGGCGATGGGCGGCGCGGCGCTGGGCGGGCTGCTCGGCTGGCTCACGTTCCAGGTGATCCGGCACATCGACGACTACTCGCTCGAGGTGCTGATCTCGCTCGCCCTGGCGCTCGGCGGCTACCAGCTGGCGGTGCTGCTCGGCGTCTCGGGCCCGATCATGGCGGTGGTCGCCGGACTGTTCATCGGCGACGTCGGCAAGCGCGAAGGGATGGGAGAGGAAACCCAGGAGTATCTCGACAAGTTCTGGGAGATCGTCGACCAGATCCTGAACGCGGTGCTGTTCCTGCTGATCGGCGTCGAGGTCTTCGCGCTGGATCTGGACCGGAGCACACTCATGGCCGGCCTCTTCGCCATAGCCCTGTCGCTGATCGCGCGGCTGGCGGCGGTGGCGATTCCGGTGTTTCTGCTGCGGCCGTTCCGGGCCCACGAGCGCGACGTGATCCCGATCATGACCTGGGGCGGCCTCAAGGGCGGGATTTCGGTGGCGCTGGCGCTGGCGTTGCCCGAAAGCGACTGGAAGCCGACGATCCTCGCGGCGACCTACTTCGTCGTGGTCTTTTCGATCATCTTCCAGGGTCTGACGGTCGGTCCGCTGGCGCGGCGTCTGGCCGTCGAGCCGTAGGCGTCCGGGCGGGGGTGCGACCCGCCGCCCGGAGCCGTGCTGCTCAGCCCAGCGTGAAGTATCGCTTCCGGGCTTCGAGGAAGGGCATGTCGGTATTCTCGGTGCGCGTCCGAAGCAGCGCGAGGGAGGACAGATAGCTGTCGGTCACCTTCTGGGTCATCGGGTCACCCGAGTTGCGCAGCCCTTCGAGGATCTCTGTGGAGGCCCGTGCGCCGGCCTCGAGGATCTCGTCGGGGAACTCGTGGGTGATCACCCCGTGCTCATCGACAAGTTGCTCCAGTGCCTTCGGATCGTTGGCGTAGAAGTCGCAGGCGACCTGATCGTACTCGGCTTGGCAGGCGATGGCGACGATGGCCTGCAGATCGGCCGGAAGCGCCTGGTACTTGGCCTTGTTCACCGCGAGTTCGGTGGCGAGGCCCGGCTCGGTGAAGCTCGACAGGTAGTAGTGCTTGCAGACCTGGTAGAAGCCGAGGGCGAGGTCGTTGTAGGGGCCGACGAACTCGGCCGCGTCGAGCGAGCCCGACTGAAGCGCCGCGAAGATGTCGCCCGCGCCCATGTTCACGACACTGGCGCCCATCGCTTCCCAGACCTGTCCGCCGAGACCGGGGGTGCGGAACTTCAGCCCCTGGATGTCGGCAAGCCCGGTCAGCTCCTTCTGGAACCAGCCGCCGGTCTGGGTGCCGGTGTCGCCGTTGATGAAGCCCTGGACGCCGAACTGGTCGTAGACCTCGTCCCAGAGCTCCTGGCCACCCATGTAGCGGATCCAGGCGGCAAGCTCGCGCGAACTCATGCCGTAGGGAACGCCGGTGAAGAACGCGGTCGCCGGGCTCTTGTTCTGCCAGTAGTAGGCGGCGCCGTGGCTCATCTCGGCCGAGCCCTCGATCACCGCGTCGAAAGCGCCGAGCGCCGGCACCATCTCGCCGGCGGAGAAGACCTGCACGGTCAGCCGGCCGTCCGACATGGTGGTGATCCGGTCGGCGAGACGCTGGGCGCCGACGCCGAGGCCCGGGAAGTTCTTCGGCCAGGTGGTGACCATGCGCCAGGTCTGGCGCTCCTGGGCTATGGCCGGGGCCGCAAGCGCCGTCCCGGCGGCCGCCACGGCGGCACCGCGGAGAAAATTACGACGTTCCATGCACTGCTACTCCCTGAAGATTGTTTTCTGACCCCGCGGGGTGCGGTCCACCCCGTGATTTCGGCGAACGTTATGGCGGCCGGACCCGGGAGAATCAAGCGACGCAAGTCCGAGAGTTAACGCGAGGTCCGCTCGCGCAGTTGACCCAACGCGACGGGCGCGCACAATGCGCCGGCAGCGGATCCGGCGGAGGACGGCATGGGGCAGGCGCGGCTGATGGCCCTGTTCGGGATTTCGATCTGGCTCGCGACCCCCGTGGCGGGGGGCGAGGCGAGCTTCGACTGCGCGAAAGCCGGGAATTCCGCCGAGGAGGCGGTGTGCGGCAGCGAGGGCCTCGCCGGGCTGGACCGCGAACTCGCGCGTCTCTACCGGCTGGCGCTCGACGGCCCGCACATGACGCCGGAGCGAAACGGCGAACTGAAGACGATGCAGCGCGGCTGGATCAAGGGGCGGAACGACTGTTGGAAGGCGGAGGAGGCCGAGACCTGCCTCGCCGACAGCTACGCGATCCGGATCCATGAACTGCGCCAGGGCTACGCCGATGCCCGCAGCGCGGACGCGGCCGGCATCTCGCTGGGGCCGTTCGCCTTCCATTGCGACGGGCTCGACGCGCTGATCAGCGCGGTGTTCGTCAACGGCGCGGCGCCCGTGGTGTCGCTGACCTGGCGCGAGACCTGGCTGGTGCTGCCGATCGCGCCCTCCGGCTCCGGCGCCCGCTACGCCCGGACCGACGCCGAGGGAACGACGGAGTTCTGGAACAAGGGCCGCGAGGCGACGCTTGCGCTGCCGGGGAAGGACGCATTGGCCTGCCGCGAGGAGCCGACCGGCTGACGGCTACTTGGTGACCGGCAGTTCGATTGCCGCAACCTGCTCGCTGATTGCTGGCCGGTCGGAGCGGCGCCGGGCGAGCGTGCTGGTGTCGGTCTCGCCGAGCAGGCTCCACCGGCCCTCGGCGAAGATCTCGAGCGGCTGGAACCGGGCCTTGTAGTCCATCTTGGCGCTGCCGGGCACCCAGTAGCCGAGATAGACGTAAGGCAGGCCCTGTTCCGCGGCGAAAGCGACGTGATCGAGAATGACGTAGCTGCCGAGGCTGTCTTGCTCGAGATCGGGGTCGAAGAACGAATAGACCATCGAGACCCCGTCGGAGAGCACGTCGGTCAGGCACACCGCGGCAAGACGGCGGCCGACGGGACCCGGCCGGTAGTACTCGATGACCCGGCTTCGGACCGGGCTCTCCTCGATCATCGCCGCGAACTCGTTCATGTCCATGTCGGCCATGCCGCCGGTGGCGTGGCGGGCGTCGAGATAGCGGCGGAACAGGTGATACTGCGCCTCGGTGGCCCAGGCGCTGCGGTCGACCCGTTCCAGTCGGGCATTGCGGCGCAGCACGCGGCGCTGGCCGCGCGACGGACGGAAGTCGCCGACGACGATGCGGGCCGACAGGCAGGCCGAGCAGCCCGCGCAGGACGGCCGGTAAAGCACGTTCTGCGAACGGCGGAAGCCCTGATGCGACAGCACGTCGTTCAGGTGGCACGCACCATTGCCCTGAAGCGCGGTGAACAGCTTGCGCTCAACCTTCCCAGGAAGGTACGGGCACGGCTGCGGCGCAGTCACGTAGAACTGGTGCGACTGAGGTAGACTGTGGCGCATGGCGGCCCTTGGTGGCGCTCCCCCTTTGACAGCCAAGGGTAACAACAGGTCTCGGCGACGAGCAACAGGATTCTCCCGCGGCGGTGAATGCCCGCGCCGCGGGGCGCGCCGCGCTCAATCGGCGGGGCGGTTGATGGCGGTGGTGCCGAGCACGATGTCGGCGAGGCTCTGGTGGTAGCGGGTGCCGACGATCGTCAGGCAGCTGACGAATTGCAGCACGACCATGCTGATGCAGACGGTATAGATGCCGGTGTGCAGGAGCGCGGTCATCAGGTCGAAGCGCGAGCCGTCGCCGCGGCGGAGCTCGATCCCGGTGAAGCGCATGCCCCAGGTCGCCGAGCCGCCGGCGATCGTCGCGGTGCGGTAGACAAAGCCGACGCTGCCGACGACGAAGGGGAAGAGAGCGAAGCCGAAGCCCAGGGTCGCCAGCCCGAAGACGGTCGCGAGCGGCACGCCGATCAGCAGGATCACCAAGACGTCGACGATCCACGCGACCAGCCGCCGGCTCGGCACACGCGCGTAGAACTGCGCGTCACGGTCGGGGTCGGGAAGGCCGGCCAGCGGGCCGGTGTCGGCATAGGCGTGCATCGCAAGTCCTCGGTTGATCACGGTCCCTCAGATGGGGGCGGCTGCGCGCGGACGCAAGGTCAGTCCAGCTCGAGGATTTCCGGTCCGCCGCAGATCAGCGGATCCGGGGTGGCGACCTCCTTGCCCGGATAGTCGAGCCGCGAGAGCACCGACTGCATGGCCGCGAGCCGCGCCCGGCGCTTGTCCTCGCTCCAGATGATCGTCCAGGGCGCAACCGTGACATGGCTGCGCTGGAAGGTCTCGGCGATCGCCGCGGTATAGTCGTCCCACTTGCTCAGACCTTCGATGTCGGTCTCGCTGAGCTTCCACTGCTTCAAGGGATCGTTCTCGCGCTGGATGAACTGGCGGAGCTGCATGGCGCGGCCGATCGCCAGCCAGAGCTTGATGAGGATGATGCCGTCGCGGACCAGCATGTCCTCGAACTCCGGCAGCTGGGCGAAGAAGCGTTCCCGTTCGGCGTCGGTGCACCAGCCGAACACATGCTCGACCACGGCGCGGTTGTACCAGGATCGGTCGAACAGCACCATTTCGCCCGTGGTCGGCAGGTGGCCGATGTAGCGCTGGAAGTACCACTGGCCCCGCTCGACGTCCGAAGGCGCGGGCAGGGCCACGTCGCGCGCGGTCCGCGGGTTCAGGTTCTCGGTGAACGCCTTGATCGCCCCGCCCTTGCCGGCGGCGTCGCGGCCTTCGAACACGATGACGATCCGCTGGCCGGTCTTGCGGTACCAGCTCTGCAGCTTGACCAGCTCGAGCTGGCAGGCCGCGTAGGCCTTGTCGTAGTCGTCGCCGTCGAGGCGCTCGTCATAGGGATAGCGCGGGTCGAGGATCTCGTCCTTGCTGTCGTCCTTCAGCGCCTCGCGGACGTCCTTCGGCGCGTCCTTCTTCAGGAAGCGGCTGACCGCGCCGTCGAACGGCTTGGCCGGCTCCTCCTTCTTCTTCTTCGCCATGATCTATCTCCTCGTTCGCCGGTGACTATGCCCGCCGATCGGGCGTCCGGCAATCGCCGCCGGCGGATCAGACCCGGCTGGCGTCGAGCCCGGCGATCAGCGCGTCGAGCACGACCCGGACGCTGCGCATCACCGCCCGGCGCGAGACGTGGACCAGGTAGAGCGTGCGTTCCACCTCGCGCCAGTCCGGCAACACCCGCGCGAGCGCTCCGGAGCGCAGGTCCGCGCCGCAGACCGCATCGGGCAGGAGCGCGACGCCGAGACCGGCCAGCGCCGCCCGCCGCAGCGGCTCGAAGCTTCCGGTGGCGAAGCGCGGCCGATGACGCAGCTCGTGCCGCTCGCCCGTCGAGATGCGCTCGAGGCGCCAGCGGTCCTCGCCTTCGTTGCTGCGGCCGAGGGTCGGCACGCTCTCCAGCGCCGACGGGTCGCTTGCCTCGATCGTCGCCGCGACGGCGGGCGCGGCGACAAGGTAGCTCTGAAGCCGTTGCGCCAGCGGGCGCACCTGGAAGTCAGCCTCGGCTTCCAGCTCCGGCCGCACCCGAAGGGCGATGTCGATCTGTTCGGCGATCAGATCGACGGGTCGGTTCTCGGCCAAAATCTGGATGCGCAGCGCGGGATGAGCCTGCATCACCGGCAGCAGGACTTCGGCCAGCGACCTGTCGATCCCGACCGGGCAGGCAATGCGGACCAGCCCGCGCGGCTCGTCCAGTGGGCCGCGACCAGATCCTGCACGGCGCTGGTACTGGCGGCGATCTCGTCGGCGTGGCCGAGGACCTGCCGGCCCAGCCCCGTCACCGCGAAGCGTCGCGAGCTGCGCTCGATCAACCGCGCGCCGAGATGGGCCTCGAGCTGCATGATCCGCCGGGACAGGCGCGACTTCGGAATTCCCGTGGCCCGCGACGCCGCAGACAGGCTGCCGTGCCGCGCCACCGCCGCGAACAGCGCGAGATCGGTGGCGAGATCCGGCGATCGTTCCATTTCCGCAACGATGTTACCCGGCTTTGCTGCCTTAGCAAGAGTCCGTTGCAGCCATATCTCATTCCTCGACCTAATCGGAGGACAAGACCATGAGCATCCTGCATATCGATTCCAGCATCCTGGGCGAGAATTCCGTCTCGCGCCAGCTGACTTCGTCCATCGTCGACGCGCTGGTCGCCGAAGGCGAAGGCCCGCTCGTCTACCGCGACCTCGCCGATCCCGCAGCGTCCGACTGGCCCGAGGGGCAGTCCGCGGTGGACACGTTCCTCGCCGCCGACACGGTGGTGATCGGCGCGCCGATGTACAATTTCGGCATTCCGCACCAGTTGAAGGCCTGGATCGACTCGATCGCCGTGGCGAAGCGCACCTTCGCCTACTCCGCATCCGGCCCGGTCGGTCTGGCTGGCGGCCGGCGGATCATCGTCGCCTATTCCAGTGGCGGCTACCACGGCGGCGACGAGGACTTCGTCGAGCCCTACCTGCGCCGGGTGTTCGGGCTGCTCGGGATCGACGATGTGACCGTGATCCGGGCCGAAGGCGTCAACATCGCGCCGGAGGTGAGGGCCGAGGCGATTGCGGGCGCGCTCGAGAGCATCCCGGCGCTGGTCCGACACGCCGCATGAGCCCCGGTCATGCCGGAATGCGGTGGGCGCCGATCGCCGCGGCGTCGTAGGGCGTGGTCTGGTAGATCTCGTTGATCCAGTTGCCGTAGAGCAGGTGCCCGTGGCTGCGCCAGCGGTTCTCGGGCACTTCGGCCGGATCGTCGTCGGGAAAATAGTCGATCGGCGCGGTGACCGGGCCGCCCGAGGCCACGTCGCGATCGTATTCCTCCTTGAGCGTCGTGGAGTCGTACTCGAGGTGGTTGAACATGTAGTAGGCGCGGTGGCCGCGATCCTCGACCAGGCAGGGGCCGACGTCATCGGACCGGATCAGCACGTTCAGGTCCGGAACCAGCGCCAGTTCCTCGTCGCGCACCTCGGTCCAGCGACTGACCGGCACGACGAAGTTGTCGGAGAACCCCTGCAACAGCGCCGCCGCGGGCGCCACGGCATGGTGGCGGAAGCAGCCGAACGCCTTGCCCGGCAGCATGTGCTTGGGCAGCCCGTGGAAGTGGTGAAGCATCGCCATCCCGCCCCAGCAGATGCCCATCGTCGAATGGACGTTGGTCTGGGTCCAGTCGAACAGTTCGCGCATCTCGTCCCAGTAGTCGACCGCCTCGAACTCCAGGTGCTCGATCGGTGCGCCGGTGACGATGAGCCCGTCGAAACAACGGTCGCGGGCCTCGCGGAACGGCTGGTAGAACGCCTCGAGGTGTGCTGCGGTGGTGTTCTTCGGCTGGTGTTCCGACATGCGGATCAGCGTCAGCTCGATCTGCAAGGGCGTGGCGCCGATCACCCGGGCGAACTGGGTCTCGGTCTGCACCTTCTTCGGCATCAGGTTGACGAGGCCGATCTGCAGCGGCCGGATGTCCTGGCGCAGCGCCTCGTCCTCGGACATCACCGCCACGCCCTCGCGCCGGAGCACGTCGTGAGCTGGCAGGGTCGCGGGGATCTTGATCGGCATTCGCGGAAGGCCTTCGTTCAGGGGAACGTGCCTAGATAGACGCGCAGGCTCCCCGGGGCAACTGCCCGCCCTCCATGTCGCCCTGCTCGATGCAAGTCTCGACCGTGGCATGGTCGAACCCGCGGTCGGCAAGGCGGTCCTTGATCCGACGCCGGATGATCTCGACGTCGCTGCCCGCCATGACCACGGCTTCGAGCGTCACCATCGGACGGGATTCGGTGATCGACCAGGCGTGGAGGTGGCGCACCTCGGTGACGCCGGTGATCTCCGCGGTCAGGTCGGCGGCGATGTCCGCGGGATCGAACTCGGTCGGCGAGGCTTCGAGCAGGATGTGGCCGCTGTCGCGCACTACCGTCCAGGCCGAGCGCAGGATCAGCGCCGCGACCAGCACCGAAAGGATCGGGTCGATCGGAAACCAGCCGGTCCACAGGATCACCAGCGCCGCGGCGATGGCGCCGACCGAGCCGAGCAGGTCGCCCATGACGTGCAGGAGCGCCGCGCGCAGGTTAAGGTTGCCGCGGTCGCCGCGCGACAGGATCCAGAAGGCGGCGATGTTGACGACAAGGCCCAGCGCGGCCACCGCCAGCATCAGGCCTCCGGTCACCGGTTGCGGGTCGTTGAGCCGCCCGATCGCCTCGACGACGATCCAGGCGGCGACGACGAAGAGGGCGAGGCCGTTGACGAAGGCCGCCAGCACCGAAAGGCGGTCGAAGCCGTAGGTGCGCTTCCGGTCCGCCGGGCGGCGGGCGACGCGGAAGGCGAGCCAGGACATCGACAGCGCCGCGAAGTCGGTCAGCATGTGCCCGGCGTCGGCGAGGAGCGCCAGCGAGCCCGCGACGAACCCGCCGGCAACCTCGGCCAGCATGAAGCCGCCGGTCAGGAGCGCCGCAATGCCGACCGCGCGGGCGCTCTTCGCGTCCTTCGGCGCCTCGACCCCGTGATGGTGGCCGTGGTGGTCTTCGTGGTGGTCGTCGTGGCTGGCCACTATGCGGAAACCCACGGGTCGCGGGTCGGCGGGTGTTGGATATTGTATGGCATGTCTGGCATCCTGTCGTTCAACCATGTAGTCGCGCTCGGTCGGGCGGCAACGCCACGAGCGAGCTCGGGCGCCAAGAGCCCGAGAGCGCTCAGCCCTTCACCGAGCCCTTTCACCAGGCGGACAGTAGGGCGGCACCCGGAATCGCAGGATGCCGGCAAGCTGCCCGCCGAGCCGACCTGTCCCGGTTCGTAACCAGGCGGCGGTGAGCATCGTCTCGGGGGTGGGATACAGGCCCCTGCGTAGGTGGCGCCTTACCACGCGCCGCCAGGACCGCTGATAGTGCCACCAGCCGTCGGTGAAGCAGACCAGGTCGCGATAGCGGCAGACCAGTTTCATTTCGTAGTAGCCCCATTCACAGGACTGCCTGAACAGGGCGCGGAGATCACTGCGCGCGCGATAGTGGATGACCGCTTCAGGCACGAACGTGATCTCGAAACCCGCCACCTGGGCCCTGATGCAGAACTCCGTGTCCTCGAGGCAGCCGGAATGCGGGTCAAAGCCGCCAATCCGGTCGATGATGGCTTTCTGCACGCCCATGGAGGCGCCTGCGGCATGGACCAAATGGGGCGCAAATGGCAAGCGCTCCAGTTCCTGGCCTTGGAAGCCACCCCAGCTGTCTCGAGCCCAGCCTGAATTCAATCGGTCGAGGTCCATGCGGGCGGCGACGATCGGATGCACCGCGAGCGCTCGTCCCATCGCGCCGAGCCAGCCTTCGCCCGGAACGTCGTCGGAATCGACGATCGCCAAGGCGGGCGCACGCGAGGCGGAAATTGCCTTGTTGAGCGCGAAATGCTTGCCGCGTTCGGCCGAGGCGTCGATGAACTGAGTCCTGACCTGGGGATTCCCCCGCGCCCAGGCCTCGAACATTGAAATCGAGCCATCCGTCGAACCGTTATCGGCGAAGATCAGTTCCCATGGACCATCCCAGCGCTGTGTCGCGAGGCCCGCAAGGGTCTCCCCGATCGTCGATGCGCGATTGAAACACGTGACAATCACGCTGAGCGCAGGTGTGGCACCATCGGGTTCGTTGCCAATCTCCATGGCGCCTACTCTAATCTCGAAGCGGGGTACCGGAAAGCGCTGCCTTTGGCTGCGGCGGCGCGCGGCCGCTCTGCCTGCCTTGGTCGCGTGGGGCCAGTATCACCCGGCGGCGAGCCCCGTCAGGCACGCCCCAGCGCGGCGGCGACAAGGTCCTCGAAATCCTGCGGGTCGCGCAGGGCGGCGACCTCGGCGGCTTCCACGGTCACGCCCCAGCGGGCGGCCATGGCCTGATAGCGCGGCAGACGGTGGGCCATCAGGGCACGGAAGCCGTGGCGGATGAAGGCGTCGGGATCGACCTCGTCCGGCCGGATGCCGTTCGTCGCGCAATAGTCGGTCCAGAGGCGGGTCAGGAACGGCTCGGAGTAGTACATCGGCTTCGGCGCGCGGTCGAAGCGGGCGGCGAGCGCGTCGAGGTGCTCTTCGGTGCCGCGGATCCAGACCGGCAGGGTCGCGCCGGCGAGGTCGGTCATCACCGGGTCGGCCGGGTCGTCGGGGTCCGCCACCTCGCAGAGCGAGCCGGAGGTGTCGCAGACGAAGTGCTCGTAGCCGTAGAGATCCTCGGCCTTGCCGAGGAACAGCACCGCGTCGCGGGTGGCGGCGATCTCGGCCGCCCGGTGCTGGCGCTGGCGGTGGATGTAGTCGTCGAACGGGATGCCGCCCCGGTCGGGGTCGCCGGGCTTGCCGAGGTAGGTCGAGAGCGGCGAGAGGTTGTGGAAGGTGATGTTGGACGCGATGTAGATCGAATCCGAGCGCAGCAGTTCGCGCAGGAACGGGTTGCGCATCGCCTCGCGCTTGAAGTTGTCGACGATGTGCTCGCCCATGTAGCGGGTGCCGATGCGGAAATCGACCGAGTAGTGGAACCACTCGGCCTCCTCGCGCAGCATCGCGGCGATCCGGGTCTTGCCGAGGCCGGACATCCCGAACAGCGAAACCCGCCTGTGGGGCGCTTCAAGCCAGTCCTGCGGCGTCTGGTAGAGCATCCGCGCACTCCCGGGAGGTCGTCGTCGGCATCTAGCTACCGATCGACGCCCGGCGGTGCAAGGGAGCGGACGGGGAGAGACCGGACCCCCGCGGTCATCGCAACGCGTCCGCTCCGGGACGATGTCAGCAGCAGGGATGCGGCGGCGCTAACACCACCTAGGCATATGATTTTCCAGCGTCAAACCTTCGCAGATGGCCCCGGAACCCCGCGCGTCAGAAGGTGTAGCCGACCCGAAGCCCTGCCCCCCAGACAGAGCCGTCGTTGAAGTCGGTCTGGAGCAGGTTGGTTGTGTCGCCGAGCACGCCGTAGGTGACGCCGCCGGTGATGTTGATCTGGCCGTAGTCGTAGCTCAGCGCGACGGTGCCGGTGGTGCGGCCGTCGTAGGGGCCGAGCGTGGTCAGCTCGCCGCCCACGTCGGGCTCGTAGGTGATCGAGACCGAGCCCGCGAGGTTGTCGGTGAGCTGGCGGCCGAGACCGAGGTTGTAGGTCCACCAGTCGTCGGCGTAGTCGACCAGAGCCCGCGGGGTCTGGAGAAGCGCGTCGGTCGCGGCCAGGTACATCGGCGGGCGGATGTCGAACTGGGACCAGTCGACCCAGCGGATCGAGCCGAAGACCAGCGTCTTCGGCGCGACCCCGGTCTGGAAATCGAGGCTGACCGACTGCGGCGTGTCGGCGTCGGTGCTGGTGTCCGCGGTGCCGAACAGCGACGTCGACTCGGTGGTGTCGAGGTCGTGCTTGATCTCGGAGAAGTAGGTGAGCGAAACGCGCAGCGCCATCTCCGGCCGCGAATAGGCGGCGCCCGAGCAGATAGCCGTAACCCCAGTTCTTGTCGGCGTCGACCGAGTAGTCGAAGATGAACGGGATCGCCGCCTTGGCATCGAGCCGTTCGGCGCGCAGCCCGCCGTAGAGCTTGACGTTGTCGGTCGGGTCGTAGGCGACCACCCCGGTGATCTGGTAGGTCTTCACGTCCGCGGAGCTGCCACCGTAGGTGAACGGCGTTGGGACCAACGGCGAGGTGAAGGCGTTGTTGCCGTAGCTGGTATCCGCCGCGTACGGCTGATCGAAGATCAGCGCGTAGGACCACCGGTCGTTGATCTCGCCCTTGAACGCGGCGCTGAAGTTCCAGCGATCCTCGAACAGATCGCCGGTGTTGCCGGTCAGCGGGATCGCGACCGGCGCGAAGACGCCGGCCGGAATGGTCGCGCCGTCACCGCTCTGGTCGGGATCGGTGTAGGTGACCCCGAACTCGGCGTACATGCCGTCCTCGAACAGGATGCGGGTAGTGGACGGCACCGCCTGTTCGAGCGCCGCGGCGCGGGCGAGGCCCGGTGCGACGAGGGCGATAAGCGAAGCGCCCGCGAGTATCCGGGCAATTGGACTGGACATCGGACCTCCCCGAGGATGAACCAACCGACGGACGCATTGTGCGCCGTAAAGTTGCGCCGGCCCAGAACGGAAACCGCTTCTGCAGCGCCGTGGCGTCTCTCCGGCAAGGAAGTGTGTCGGTTCGGCAACAAGCCGGCGGCGCGGGAAGACCCGCGCCGCCCGGCGATCATCAGTGCGCCAGCACCGCCAGCATCAGGAGTGCCACGATGTTGGTGATCTTGATCATCGGGTTGACCGCCGGCCCGGCGGTGTCCTTGTAGGGATCGCCCACCGTGTCGCCGGTGACGGCGGCCTTGTGCGCCTCGGAGCCCTTGAAGTGCTGTTGGCCGGAGGCGTCGGTGAAGCCGTCCTCGAAGATCTTCTTCGCGTTGTCCCAGGCGCCGCCGCCGGAGGTCATCGAGATCGCGACGAACAGGCCGTTGACGATCACCCCGAGCAGCATCGCTCCGACCGCGGCCAGTGCCGCGTCGCGCCCGGCGATCCAGTTGATCACGATGAAGACCACGATCGGCGACAGAACCGGCAGCAGCGAGGGGATGATCATCTCGCGGATCGCGGCCTTGGTCAGCATGTCGACGGCGCGGCCGTAATCGGGCTTCGAGGTGCCCTCCATGATGCCCGGATCGGCGCGGAACTGCCGCCGGACTTCCTCGACGATCGAGCCGGCGGCGCGGCCGACCGCGGTCATGGCGATGCCGCCGAACAGGTAGGGCAAGAGCCCGCCGATCAGCAGTCCGACCACCACGTAGGGATTGGAGAGCGAGAAGTTGACGTTGAGCCCGTCGAAGAAGCTGCCCGGCTCCGCGGTCTCGGCGAAGAAGTGCAGGTCCTCGGTGTAGGCGGTGAACAGCACCAGCGCGCCGAGGCCGGCGGAGCCGATCGCGTAGCCCTTGGTCACGGCCTTGGTGGTGTTGCCGACAGCGTCGAGCGCGTCGGTGGTGGCGCGCACCTCCGGCGGCAGGTCGGCCATCTCGGCAATGCCGCCGGCGTTGTCGGTGACGGGCCCGAAGGCATCGAGCGCGACCACGACCCCGGCGACCGCCAGCATGGTCGTCACCGCGATGGCGATGCCGAACAGGCCCGCGAGCTGGAAGGTGGCGATGATGCCGGCGATGATCACCAGCGCCGGCAGGGCGGTCGACTCGAGCGAGACGGCGAGGCCCTGAATCACGTTGGTGCCGTGCCCGGTGATCGAGGCCTGGGCGATCGAGCGGACGGGTCGGTAGTTGGTGCCGGTGTAGTACTCGGTGATCACCACGATCAGCGTGGTGACGATCAGGCCGACGACGCCGCAGAGAAAGAGGCCGTTCGGGGTGAAGGTCACGCCCGTCGAGGTGGTGAGCGGCGCCGACATCGGCCCGGGGAACATCACCGCGGTCAGCGGGTAGAGCAGGATCAGCGACAGGACGCCGGTGGCGATGAAGCCCTTGTACAGTGCGCCCATGATCGTGCCGTCCGCCGAGAGCTTGACCGCGAAGGTGCCGATTATCGAGGTGATCACGCACATGCCGCAGATCGCCAGCGGGTAGAGCATCATCGTCGAGACGATGTCCTGGCCGGCGAAGTAGATCGAGGCGAGCACCATAGTGGCGACCAGCGTCACCGCGTAGGTCTCGAACAGGTCCGCCGCCATGCCGGCGCAGTCGCCGACGTTGTCGCCGACGTTGTCGGCGATGGTGGCGGGGTTGCGCGGGTCGTCCTCGGGGATGCCGGCCTCGACCTTGCCGACAAGATCGCCGCCGACGTCCGCGCCCTTGGTGAAGATGCCGCCGCCGAGGCGGGCGAAGATCGAGATCAGCGAGCCGCCGAAGCCGAGCGCCACCAGCGAGTCGGTGACGATGCGGTCACCCGGGCCGTAGCCGCCCATCGTCAGGATGGCGTAGTAGACCGCGACACCGAGCAGCGCGAGGCCGGCGACCAGCATGCCGGTGACGGCGCCGGCGCGGAAGGCGAGTTCCAGGGCCTCGGACAATCCGCGGCTCGCCGCCTGGGCGGTGCGGACGTTGGCGCGCACCGAAACCAGCATGCCGATGAAGCCGGCCGCGCCCGAGAGCACCGCGCCGACCAGGAAGCCGATCGCCACGGTCAGCCCGAGCAGCCAGGCGACGATCACGAAGATGATCACGCCGGCGATCGCGATGGTCATATACTGGCGGCGGAGATACGCTGTGGCACCCTCCTGGATTGCCGCGGCGATCTCCTGCATCCGGGCGTTGCCGGGATCGGCGGCCAATACCGAACGGACGGCCCAGACACCGTAGGCGATCGATAGCAAGCCGCAGACAATGACGAGGAACAGGACCACGCCCACTCTCCCTTTAATTGTGGTTGGTTGGGCGGGACATTGGCCGATCGCGCCCAGGGGTGCAAGGGGCAGAAGCGGCGGTCAAATCCGCCGCCCCCCGGTGCCGGTCACTTGCCGGTCAGGCCGCGGCCTTGTCCTTCTTGTAGCGCTCGATCGAGTCCATCAGGATGCGCTGCAGCCTCGGCCTTGTCGCCCCATCCGGTGATCTTGGCCCACTTGCCCTCCTCGAGCGACTTGTAGTGCTCGAAGAAGTGCCAGATGCGCTCGCGGTGGCGGATCGGCAGGTCCTGCAGGTCCTGGATCTCGGCCTGGAACGGGTCGACCTTCTCGATCGGCATGGCGATCAGCTTGTCGTCGATGCCGCCGTCGTCCTCCATGTGCAGCACGCCGATCAGCCGGCAGCGGATCACCGAGCCCGCGACCAGAGTAACCTCGGTGCGCACCATCACGTCGACCGGGTCGCCGTCCTCGTGCAGCGTGTTGGGGACGAAACCGTAGTTGTTGGGGTAGAACATCGGCACGTTGACGATACGGTCGACGAACAGCGCGCCCGAGTCCTTGTCGATCTCGTATTTGACCGGCGAGCCGCCGCCGGCGCCGCCGGGAATCTCGATGATCACGTTGATGTCGTAAGGAGGGTTCTCGCCCGGCGCGATCTTGTCGAGTTGCATGGCTCTGTCAGGTCCTTTGGCCAGTCCTTGGGCCAGTGCTCGTGCCCGCCGGTCGCCTAGCACACCCGCCGGCGCAACAAAAGCGCGAACTCAGGCCCGGATCCGCTGCCTTTCGCCGCGCATGTTGACGAGGTTGCCGACGACGATCAGCCCGGCCCCGGCGAACACCGCCAGGTGCAGCGGCTCGCCATAGACCCACATGCCGACCAGCGCGATGACCGGCAGCCGTACGAATTCCATCGGCGCCACGATCGAGGCCGGCGCGTGGCCGAGCGCCGAGGTGAGCGCATAGTGCGCCGACAGGCCGGTGACGCCGACCAAGACCAGCCAGGGCAGGATGTCGAGGGTCGGCGGCGGAATGCCGCCCGGCAGGGACAGCACCAGGCTCGCGAGCCCCTGCAGCAGGGTCATCCAGAACACCACGCAGAGCACGGTGTCGTGGCGCATGATCTGCTTGGTGAAGATGGTGTTGAGCGCGAACATCACCGCGGCGATCAGCGCGGCGGCGTGTCCGACCTCGAGCGGCGCCGACCCCGGCCGCGCGACGACGAGCACCCCGAGAAAGCCGATGGTGGCCCCGACGATCCGGGTACGCGTCAGCCGCTCGCCGAGCAGGAACGGCGCCAGCAGCGCCACCCAGATCGGGTTGGTGAACTCCAGCGCGACCAGCTGCGCCAGCGGGATCTGGACGACCGCGAAGAACCAGAGGTTCTGGCCGGTGTAGTGAAAGAGGTTCCGGGTCAGGTGCTTGCCCATGTGCGCGCTGCGGATCTGGGCGAAGCCGGGGACGCTGTTCCAGACGAGCAGGACCACGATCACGAAGCCGATGGCCGAGCGGTAGAGCATCAGCTCGAAGGTATTCATCCCGACCTGGAGCTCGCGCCCGGCGACCGCCATCGCCACGAAGGACGCGACTGCGCCCATCATCCAGGCGGCGGCCTTCAGGGGGTTCGAGCGTTCCATGGCGGGCGGGGGTAGAGCGGCGCCGGGGCGCGGGCAAGCGGATTCTCGCCTGCCCGAGAGCAGGCTCAGGCCGACTTCCGCGTCAGGTGCCTGCGCGCCGTTGCACGCCGCTCCAGGTCTCGAGCTTGCGATAGAGGGTCGAGGGCGAGACCTCGAGCATCCGGGCGGCGCGCGGGACCGAGCCTTCGCAGTGGGCGATCGTCGCCTCGATCAGCTCGCGCTCCACGTCCGCGAGCGCCCGGCCGACCAGGAGCCCCACCCGATTGGCCGCGTGCAGCGGTGCGACGACGTCGTTGGCGGGCATGTGCAGCGGCGACGGGGCGATTTCGACGGGCAGCATGTCGGGCTCGACCAGCGGACCGTCGTGCAGCACGACGATGTTGCGGATCACGTTCAGGAGTTGGCGCACGTTGCCCGGCCAGGGCCGGCTGGTCAGCACCGCCGCGACGGAGGGGGCGAAGTCGACGAACGTCTTCCCCTCCTCGGCCGCGTAGGCCGACAGGCTGGCGCGGGCGATGTCCATGATGTCGTCGGGGCGGCTGCGCAGCGGCGGCATGTGGATCGGCACGACGTGCAGCCGATAGTAGAGATCCTCGCGGAAGCGCCCCTGGCGGACCTCCTCGGCCGGGTCACGGTTGGTGGCGCAGACGATGCGCACGTCCACCGGGATCGCGCGCACGGCCCCCACCGGCTGGATCGTCGAGGTCTGCAGGAACCGCAGCAGCTTGGTCTGGAGGCTGAGATCCATCTCGCAGATCTCGTCGAGAAACAGCGTTCCGCCGTCGGCGACGGCGGCAGCGCCCGGCTTGTCGGAAAGCGCGCCGGTGAAGGCGCCCTTCAGGTGGCCGAAGACCTCCGACTCCAGCAGATCGCGCGGGATCGCCGCGCAGTTCAACGGCACGAACGGCTTGGCCGCGCGGGTCGACACGGCGTGGATGGCCCGGGCGCAGACCTCCTTGCCGGTGCCGCTTTCGCCGGTGATGAACACGGTGGCCGTCGAACGGCCGATCGAGCGCACCATGCGGTAGATCTCGCTGATCGGCTTCGACCGGCCGATGAAGCCCTGGAACGCCTCGCCCTCGTCCGACCCGGTACCGACGTCCTCGTGCGGGAGGCCGGCCGACGCGCGCGCATTGTCGACCGCGCTGAGCAGCCGGGTTTCGTCGAACGGCTTCACGAGAAAGTCGAAGGCCCCCGCCCGCATCGCCTCGACCGCCCGGTTGATCGATCCGTTGGCGGTAATGACGATGACCCGGGTCTCCGGCGAGCCCCGGCGCAGCGCGTGCAGAAGTTCGAGACCATCCCCGTCGGGAAGCTGCAGATCGAGCAGGACCAGCCGAGGCTTGACGCTGGCGCACCGCTCGCGCGCCTCGGCAAGGCTGAACGCGCAGACGACCCCGTGGCCCGCGCGGGTCAGCACCGACTGGTAGACCATCGACAGCGAGGCGGTGTCCTCGACCAGAAGCACGCGGTCCGGCATCGCGCTCTCCCTCAGCCGGCCGCGCGCCGCTCGCGCGCGAAGGCGACGGCGGCGTCGATCTCGCCGATGCATCGCTGCACTTCCGCAGCGATGCCGGCGGTCATCTGGTTGTGGGCGGCGGTGTTCAGCGAGCGCGCACAGGTCTCGAGCCGGACTGCGCCCAGCGCGCCCGCCACCGAGATCAGGATATGCGAGGCGGAGCGGATCGCGCCGCAGTCGAGCCCGTCGACGGCGGCGGCGAGTTCGCGCCGCGCATCGAGCAGGTCGGTGATGACCTTGTCGAGCAGGTCGACCATGGTTTCGCGGCCGATCGTGTCGCAAAGCGCATCGAAGGTGGCGAGATCGATCACCGGCTGCCCCGCCTCGGCCGCGGCCGCGACGGTCCCGGCGTCAGCGCCGCGGGGACGGCGCCGGCCGACGTGGCCGGCGAGGCTGCGGCCGAGCGCCTCGACGCTGGTGATCGGCTTGGAGATCAGTCCGCTGGCGCCGGCCGCCGCGATCCGCTCGCGGTGTTCGCGCATGGCGTAGGCGGTCAGCGCCACGATCGGCACGCGCGCACGGGCGTCACCGCGCGCGCGGATCGCCCGGATCACGTCGAGGCCGGACAGGCGCGGCATCTCGATGTCGACGACCAGCAGATCGACCGCCTCCGCCTCGAAGCGCTCGAGCGCCTCGACGCCGTCGGCGCAAACCGTCACCTCCGCGTTCAGCGACCGCAGCATCTGCAATGCGACCATCCGGTTGGTGGCGTTGTCCTCGGCCAGCAGGATCCGCACGCCGGCGAGATCCGGCGCCCCGGCGTCCCGGGGAGGGAGCGACTCGATCGCGACCTCTGCCGGGAAACGCACCAGCGCCTCCACCCCGCCGAGGGAACGGTTCGTGAGGCTGACCTCGCCGCCAAGCCGATCGACCAGCGACTTCACGATATGAAGCCCGAGCCCCTCACCCGGTGTCGATGAACTGGACGACCGCACGCCGAACCGGAAGGCGCCGTCGAGTGCCGTAGCCGTCAGGCCGGGCCCCTCGTCGAGCACCCGGAAGATCACCGCGCCCGCGCCTTCACGCGAAACCTCGAGCCGCACCGCCCCGGAGTCGGAGAATTTCACTGCGTTGCCGACCAGATTCTCGACGATGCGCAGGAGGGACGTCGGATCGAGCCGGAGGCCGGTCGGAACCCGCCCCTCGGCCATCACTTCGAGGCGCAGGCCGCGCTGGCGGGCCTCGCTGCCATACCGGCGCCGCAGATGCTCGAGCAGAGGCGCGACCTCGACGGTTCGCCCGTCTCCCTGAGGCAGATCGGGTTCGCCGATCAGCGAGCCGACCAGCCCGACAAGGCTGTTCACGGCCGCGGAGGCCCGCTCGATCGGTTCGCGGAGGTTGTCGGGCAGACCGGCGGTTCGAATCTGCTCTATGCCGCCGACCACCCCCTGCAGCGCGCCACGGATGTCGTGGCGCAGCATCGCACGCTCACGGTCCTCGGGCGCGCCCACGGGTGCGTGCGCTCCGGTATCCAGAGTGGGATCGACGACGGTCATGACTTCCTTGCGCGACGAGGCCAGTGTCCCTAGGAACGACCGCAACCGTAACCTGAGGTTGAACCCAGTCGGCCGCGTTCAGCGTATGATACCGGATTCGCGCGGAAATGGCAAAAGGCATTCCGTACGCCTACCCTGAGGCGAGCCGGCCCATGATGCTGGTGCGCAGCAGCGACATGTCGCTCGGCGTTTCCACGATGTCGTCGAAAAGATCCGGCGTCTGCGGAAGCCCAAGCGAGACAAACAGCGCGCTCGGAAACCGCTGGCGCAACCGCGCCATGAGCGGACCTTCGCCGACGCTCGTGCTGTCGACGAGCACGACGTCGACCGGGCCTGGGACGTCGGCGCGCGACGAAAGCCACCCGATCGGAGCGCAGCGCCGCCCGGTAGAGCGCGGCGAGCGCGGCCGAGCGGGTTTCGAGATGCACCCGGATCTGCTCGAAGCGCACCGGCTCGGCCGGGATGCTCACGCGGATGATCCGCCCGTCCCGCTCGTCGTCCACCAGGGTGATGATCCCGTGGCAGGCCAGGATCAGCCCGCGCGCGATCAACGGTCGGAGCGCCTCGGCGGTCACCTGATCGGGCGAGATGTCACTCAGGCCCATCAACAGGTCGAGCTTCCACTCTGCCGCCTCGCCGGGCGCCGCGAGGGCGACATCGCCGATGAGGTTGACGCCGTCGTGTTCGAACCGGACGGCGGCGGTCGCGGGATCGCGGCCCTCGATCATGTAGAGTGCGAGGTGCATGAAGATCTGGCGCAACCGATCGAGATCGCCGTTCACCCGCTCCGGGGTGCCCGGCTCCACGCGCACCGACGCCGCCCCCGCGCCTTCCGCGCGCAACGCGTCCCGCAGGGTGTCGATCAGCGCCGCGACGCGAAACGGCTCGGCCTGGAGATGGAAGCGCCCGTCCTGCATCTCGCCATAGTCGAGCAGCCCCGACAGCATCTGCAGCATCGACTGCCCCGACTGCTGCGCCTGGGTGACCAGACGCTGGAGCCGCTCCGACAGGTCGCTCTGGCCGAGCAGCGCCAGCGGCCCGAGGATGCCGTTCATCGGATTGCGAAGCTCGTGGCTCATCATCGTCAGCAGGCGGGACTTGGCCCGGCTGGCGAATTCCGCCTGTTCGGCGCTGCGCAGGCTGATCTCGGCAAGGTGCTGCTGGCGGCGGCTCTCGCGCAGGATCAGCAACAGCGAGAGCACGCCGAGCAGGACCGCAGCCACGCTGACAACCCCGATGGTCCGCGTGCTTCCGTTGATGCGGTCCCGCACCAGCGCGCTGGCGGCGGAGTCGGCGCGCATCACCCGCAGCGTGTACTGGCGCAGTTCGTCCTGGAAGCCTTCGAGCGTCGCCTCCACCGCGCTGATCGCGGGAACGCTCGCGGAGTCGAAGCCACCTTCCGCCGGATCGATCTGCCTCAGGTAGGCGGCGAGCCGCGTGACCGGCCCGTTCTCGCCGTCATAGCGAAGCAGGCTCTCGCCGACATGGCCGTGCCCCATCATGAACACGCGGCTCCAGAGGATATCGAACCGTTCCTGCATCTCCTCGTCTGCCTCGGGCGAGCGGCTGGTGCGCAGCTCCGCCAGGCTCAGGCGGAAGCGCAGCAGCTCGATCTCCATCTGGGACGCGGACCACTGGGTGTTGTCCTGGCTGATGACCCGCAGGTTCTCGAGATCCTTGCGGATCGTGTAGAAGCCGACGGCCGCGAAACCGGCCATCGCCAGCATGACGAGGAGGCCGAGATAGCGGGGTGAAACCTGGCGGGTGGTTATCACTGCGCCTCTATCCGGACGACCTGCCAGATGAGGCGGCGCAGGTAGATCGGATCACGCAGCGCCGCATGATCGGAGATCGGATACATCAGCCAGAGCGGTCCCTTCTCGCGCCGGGACAACCGTTCCCCATTCGCTTCCATCGCCAGGATCGCGTCGTAGTCGCGGAAATCCTCGGTCGGGATATCGACGAAGTAGTCGTTGGCCGCGACGAACCGCACGGTTTCCAGCTTCTCGAGCCCGAGTTTCGCCAGCACGTCGCGCACCAGCGGCCCCTGATAGGCGACGACACCGTCGCTGAATTCGTTCTTGGTGCGTATCGTGACCTGCGGCATCGCCTCGAGGTCGTCGAGCGAAAGGTCGAGCGTCCCGGTCTGCCCGGCGCCGACCAGTTCCAGCGCCGGCGACGCCGCGAGGGCAGGACCGGCCGACACGACCGACAGCGTCACGAACAGCGCGGTCCCGGCAAGTGTCTGTATAGGCAAGCGAAGGGTAGGGAACACTGGAAAATCTCCTTGCACGGGCCTGCCCAATCGTGGTTGAGCCTGTTAACCCTACTCGCCGTTAACCCTGAACAAGTGTAGCAACTGTCGTGCCAAGTTGAGTTCAGACGGCCAGTATGCACGTTATAGGCGGCGGTTCGCTACTCATGCGTGAAGCCGTAATCGCATTTCGGGCTAAATTCGCGCTACGCGTTTGCATTCTGCAATTTCATTGCCGCATTCCGCTCAACTCTCCGGCGGTTGCGGATAGCCGGTCCGCGACAGACTGTTCCCGATCTCCGCGAGGATGGCGGGATCGTCAATGGTCGCCGGTGTCTTCCAGTCGCGCCCGTCCGCCATGCAGCTCATGATCCCGCGAAGGATCTTGCCCGAGCGGGTCTTGGGAAGCCGCTCGACCACGATCGCGGTCTTGAACGCCGCCACCGGGCCGATCTGGTCGCGCACGCGTGCCACGCACTCCGCAACCACCGCCGCAGGATCGCGGTCGCACCCCCTGTTGAGACAGAGAAAGCCGAGCGGAAGTTGTCCCTTCAGCGCATCCGCGACTCCGATCACCGCGCATTCCGCCACGTCCGGGTGCCCGGCCAGCACCTCCTCGATCGCCCCGGTCGACAGCCGGTGCCCGGCGACGTTTATCACGTCATCGGTCCGGGCCATGATCGAGAGATAGCCGTCCTCGTCGATCGAGCCGGCATCGCCGGTGGCGTAGTAGCCGGGAAACTCGGTCAGATAGGCCTTCACGAAGCGGTCCTCGGCATTCCACAGCGTGGGCAACGAGCCGGGCGGCAGCGGCAGGCGCACCGCGACCGATCCGAGCTTCCCATTGCCGACGGGCCTGCCGCTGTCCGACAGGATCCGCACGTCATAACCGGGCATCGCCACCGTGGGCGAGCCGGGCTTGACCGGAAGCTCCTCCAGCCCCACCGGATTGGCCGCGATCGCCCAGCCCGTCTCGGTCTGCCACCAGTGGTCGATGACCGGCACGCCGAGCTTGGCGCTCGCCCAGGCGATGGTGTCCGGATCGGCGCGCTCGCCGGCAAGGAACAGGTAGCGCAGACAGCTCAGGTCGTAGGCCCGCACCAGCGCCCCGGACGGGTCGTCGCGCTTGATCGCCCGGAAGGCGGTCGGGGCGGTGAACAGGCTGCGCACCCCGTGCTCGGCGATCACCCGCCAGAAGGTGCCGGCGTCCGGCGTGCCGACCGGCTTGCCCTCGAAGACGACCGTCGTCGCGCCGACGAGCAGCGGCGCATAGCAGATGTAGGAGTGCCCGACCACCCAGCCGACGTCGGAGGCGGCCCAGAACACCTCGCCGGGTTCGATGGCGTAGATGTTCTTCATCGACCAGATCAGCGAAACCATGTGACCCGCGTTTGCGCGCACGACACCTTTGGGCTGGCCGGTGGTTCCGGAGGTATAGAGCACGTACAGCGGATCCATGCCGGCGACCTGCGTGCACGGCGCGGGCGCCACGCCGTCCTGCACCGCATGCCAGTCGAGGTCGCGGCCCTCCACGAGGTCCGCGGGCGCCTGCTCGCGCTGGAGGATCAGGCAGAATTCGGGCTGGTGCCGCGCGAGCCCGAGGGCGGCATCGACGAGCGGCTTGTAAGGGACGATACGCCCGGGCTCGATGCCGCAGGTCGCCGCGATGATCGCCTTGGGCTGCGCGTCGTCGATGCGCACCGCAAGTTCGTGCGCCGCGAACCCGCCGAACACCACCGAGTGGATCGCGCCGAGCCGCGCACAGGCGAGCATCGCGACGATCGCCTCGGGCACCATCGGCATGTAGACGAGCACCCGATCGCCTCTGACCACACCGCGCGCGGCAAGCGCCCCGGCCAGTCGGCCGACGCGATCGAGCAGGTCCGAATAGGTGATCTTGGCCTTCGCACCGGTGATCGGCGAATTGTAGATGATCGCCGTCCGCGCGCCGTGTCCGGCCGCCACGTGCCGGTCGACCGCGTTGTGACAGGTGTTGCAGATCGCATCGGGATACCAGCCGTAGAGCGGCGCGCGGGAAGCGTCGAGCGCATGGCTCGGCGGGCGCTGCCAGTCGACGGCGCCGGCAGCCTGCATCCAGAAGGCCTCCGGATCGCGTTTCCAGTCGGCGTAGACTTCGGCATAAGTCGGCACGGCTTCTTCCCCCTGTTGCTTCCCCGCCGCAGCGCGGCCGGTATCCTTAACGTAGTGTACGACTTGCTTTACATAGTCATAATCTGCTTTATAGCGCCACGCTGGGGGTGGAGTGCGATCCGTTCGACCGGGCCATGTATTGGCCGGTCGCGATCATGCCTCGTCCGAGTTTTGTACCTGCTGGAGTGGCGGCATGATCCTGTTCGACCCACAAGCCATGATGGCCCCGCTGACCGCGCGCGCGACTTCGCTTCGGTCGACCGGCGCGCCCGGCGTCGTCATCGAGGTCACCCAAGGTGGACGCACCGCCAGCACCGCGGTCGGCGTGGAGGACATCGTCACGCAGAAGCCGGCCACCCCCGACCAGGCTTTCCAGGTCGGCTCGCACACCAAGATGATGACCGCCGTCATCCTCCTTCAGCTGGCCGACGAAGGGCGCGTCAATCTCGACTCGCCGGCGGCGGACTGGCTGCCCGCCGCGACGATCTCGGGCGTCCCCAACGCCGGCACCGCGACCATCCGCCAGATCCTGGAAATGCGATCCGGCATTCCCGCCTACCCCGATGCCCTGGACGCCTCGGGAAACCGGCTTTACATCAAATGGATAGAGGATCACCCCAATCAGGTCTTCGACACCCAGCAGATGCTCGATATCGCCCGCGGCATGCCGGCGACGAATCCGGTGGGCGGGAGCTTCTACTACAGCAACACCGCCTACCTGCTGCTCGGCCTGGTGATCGAAGCGGTCACGGGCCAGGATCTGCGCAACGTGATGCAGCAGCGGATCTTCGACCCTGCCGGAATGACCTCCTCCACCGCCGATACGCTCGCTCCGGATCCGGACCGGTGGTCGAGCTACGCCGACCGCGGCGGCGAATACGTCGACGTGACCCACGCGCTCTGGACGCCCCATGGCGAGAGCGGCGTCGTCTCCACCACGTCCGACCTCATCGCCTTCCTGAAGGCGCTGCTGGTCGACAAGACCCTGCTGTCTCCGGACGCGCTCGCGGAGATGACGGACTACGTCAACGTCCTCAACACCACCAACAACCAGTTCGGCCTCGGCATCTTCCGCCAGCGGACGGACGGCGTCCGGGTGGAGGGCTTCGCCGGCGGCACGCTCGGCACGTCGAGCGCCACCTGGTACGACGCCAACTTCGGAACCTTCGTGTCGCTTGCGGGCAACGTCGACGACATGAAGGCCTCCAACGCGGCCACGGCGCTCGACGCGGCGATCCACAACCTCGAGGTCTGGGCGCCGATCGACGACACCGGCGGCCCGATCGAGATCCGCTCGGTCTCCGCCGCCCGCCTCAGCGTCTCGGAGAACGACCAGGGCGGCGTCCACCTCGCGTTCGGCGGGGCGTCCATCGACCTCGTGCGCGGATTGCGCTCGATGGTGGCGGCGGCCACCGCGTTCGACGACGGCTCCGTGCTGGTGGTGGGCGACGGCACCGCCGGTGCCGGCGCCGACGATCAGCGCAACGTCATCCACATCGCGCAGATGTTTCCCGGACGCGCTGTCGCACGACAACCAGATCTTCGGGCTTGGCGGGGCGGACGAGCTGGTCGGCGGAAACGGCAACGACAGGATCGACGGTGGGCTCGACAACGACCGGCTGATCGGAGGCGGCGGCAAGGACAAGCTGTTTGGCGGGTCGGGGGACGAGCGGATGGACGGCGGCGGAGGTGGCGACCGGCTGTACGGCGGACTCGGGGATGATCGGCTTTCCGGCGGCGGCGCTCGCGACAAGCTGGCCGGTGGCGACGGCGACGATCGACTTATCGGCGGGTGGGGCCCGGACCGGCTGATCGGCGGCGCCGGCCATGACGTCTTCGTCTTCCGCAAAGACAGCGACAGCGGCCCCGACCGTCCCGACTTGATCAAGGATTTCCACGACGACGATCTGATCGGCCTGCGCCAGATCGACGCGGTGGAGGGCGGCGGGAACTCGCGCTTTGATTGGGTAGGAACCGCCTCCTTCTCCGGGGCCGCCGGCGAACTGCGCTATGAGGTTGTTGCGAACGGCGTGCGCGTCGAAGGCGACACCGACGGCGACGGCCACTCCGATCTCGCCATCGTTCTTCAAGGGGTCCACACGCTCACGGCCGACCACATCCTGCTCTGACGGCCGTCGGACCGACCGCCCCGGCGCGCGCAGGCGACCGGCGGCGGCTCCCGAACCCCCGCCGCTACCCGTAGCTCTGCACCGGCGCGCCGGCGAGTGCCGCGATGTTGAGCAGGCCGCGCGCGGTGATCGACGGCGTGACGATGTGGGCCCGGTTGCCCATGCCCATCAGGATCGGCCCGACCTCCAGTCCGCCCGCCAGCATCTTGGTGATGTTGCGCACCCCGCTCGCCGCGTCGGTGTTGGCGTAGATCAGCACGTTCGCCGGCCCCTCGAAGCGCGCGTTCGGGAAGATGCGCGCGCGCAGTTCCGGATCCAGCGCGGCGTCGGAATGCATCTCGCCCTCGTACTCGAAGTCGAGCGCCTGGCCGTCGAGGATCTCGAGCGCCGCGCGCATCCGCATTCCGGAACCGTTCTCGAGGTTGCCGAACTGCGAATGCGAGCAGAGCGCGATCTTCGGCACCAGCCCGAAGCGGCGCACGTGCCGCGCGGCGGCGATCGTCACGTCGGCGATCTGCTGCGGATCCGGCTCGGGGTGGACCTGGGTGTCGGCGACGAACACCGCGCCGCGCTCGTGGATCATCAGCGACAGCGCGCCGATCGGCCGCAGCTCGGGCGATCCGAGGATCTGCCGCACGTAGTTCATGTGCCAGAGATACTGGCCGAAGGTGCCGCAGATCAGGCTGTCGGCCTCGCCCCGCTGCACCATCACCGCGCCGATCGCCGTCGAGTTGGTCCGCATGATCGCCCGCGCCAGATCGGGGGTGACGCCCCGGCGCTGCATGATCTGATGGTAGGTGCCCCAGTACTCGCGATAGCGCGGATCGTCCTCCGGATTGACCAGCTCGAAGTGGCGGTCGATCTTCAACGGGATGGCGTGGCGCTCGCAGCGTGACTCGATCACGTCCGGGCGGCCGATCAGGATCGGGCGACCCACGCCTTCCTCGTTCATCGCGTGCACCGCGCGCAGCACCCGCTCGTCCTCGCCCTCCGCGAGGACGATGCGCCGGTCTCCGCCGTGCGCCACCTCGAACACCCGGCGCATGATGAAGGCGGAGCGGTAGACCGAGGTGTTGAGCTCGCGCTTGTACGCCTCGAAATCGGCGACCGGTCGGGTGGCGACGCCGCTTTCCATCGCCGCCTGGGCGACCGCGCCCGCGACGATCGCGAGCAGCCGCGGGTCGAACGGCTTGGGGATCAGGTAGTCGCGCCCGAAGCTCAGCCGCTCGCCCTTGTAGGCCGCCGCCGCCTCGGCGCTCGACGAGGCCCGCGCCAGCGCGGCGATGCCCTCGACGCAGGCGACCTCCATCGCGTCGTTGATCTCGGTCGCGCCGACGTCGAGCGCGCCGCGGAAGATGAACGGAAAGCAGAGCACGTTGTTGACCTGGTTGGGATAGTCCGACCGTCCCGTGGCGATGATCGCGTCGGGATTGGCGGCCCGCGCCTCCTCGGGATCGATCTCGGGGTCGGGGTTGGCGAGCGCGAAGATGATCGGGTTCGCGGCCATCCGCGCGACCATCTCCGCCTTCAGCACGCCCGGACCCGAGAGCCCGAGGAACAGATCGGCGTCGTCGATCACGTCCCCGAGCCCGCGCGCGCCGCCCGCTTGCGCGAACGCCGCCTTCTCGGGGTTCATCTCGGCCTCGCGCCCCTCATGCACCAGTCCGTGGAGATCGCAGAGCCAGATGTTTTCGCGTTTGGCACCGAGCTTGATCAGCATGTTGAGGCAGGCGATGCCGGCCGCCCCGCCGCCGGTCGAGACGATCTTGACGTCCTCGATCGCCTTCCCGGCAACCCGCAGCGCGTTGGTCGCCGCCGCGCCGACCACGATCGCCGTGCCGTGCTGGTCGTCGTGGAACACCGGGATGTTCATCCGCTCGCGGCAGAGCCGCTCGACCACGAAGCAGTCGGGCGCCTTGATGTCCTCGAGGTTGATCGCGCCGAAGGTCGGCTCGAGGCTGGTGACGATCTCGGCGAGCTTCTCGGGATCCTTCTCGTTCACCTCGATGTCGAAGCAGTCGATGTTGGCGAACTTCTTGAAGAGCACCGCCTTGCCCTCCATCACCGGCTTCGACGCCAGCGCGCCGATGTTGCCCAGTCCCAGCACCGCCGTGCCGTTGGTGATCACCGCGACGAGGTTGGCGCGCGACGTGTAGAGCGCGGCGTTGGCCGGATCGGCCTTGATCTCGAGGCACGCCTCGGCGACGCCCGGGCTGTAGGCGCGGCTGAGATCCCGCTGGTTCGCCATCGGCTTGGTCGCCCGGATCTCGAGCTTCCCGGGCCTGGGGTACGCATGATAGTCGAGCGCTGCCTGCCGGGCGTTCTGGCTGCCACCATCGGTCATTGCGGGTCCCTCCTTTTATGCCGTGTCATTGGACCGCCACCCGCGGCCTTGCCGTTCAACGTGCATACAACCGCCCTGCCCGGCTGTCATCGCGCATCGTCGTCCCGCCGCCGTCGCTGCCCTGAAGCACCTTCAGGGCTCTCGGAGATTGCGCGCGAGAGCGGCGTCGGCGGTGTCGCGCTACGGACTGACGGGAGAGGCCGACCGTCGCTGCCGGATCAGCCCGAGGATCTCGGCGCGCCGCCTCGGGGATGTTGGTGCCCGGCCCGAAGATCGCGCTGACACCGGCGTCCTTGAGGAAACGGTAGTCCTGCTGGGGGATCACCCCGCCGCAGATCACGAGAATCTCTCCTGCGCCCTGCGCCCGCAGCGCCTCGACGAGCTTGGGCGCCAGCGTCTTGTGCGCCGCCGCCTGGGAGGAGATGCCGACGAGATGCACGTCGTTGTCGATCGCGTCCTGCGCCGCCTCCTCCGGCGTCTGGAACAGCGGTCCGACATCGACGTCGAAGCCGATGTCTGCGAACGCGGTCGCGATCACCTTGGCGCCGCGGTCGTGCCCGTCCTGGCCCATCTTGACCACCAGCATTCGGGGCCTGCGGCCCTCCTCCTCGGCGAAGCTCTCGACGTCGGCCTGGATCGCGGCGAAGCCTTCGTCGCCCTGATAGGCGGCGCCGTAGACGCCGGCCAGCGTCTTCACCTCGGCCCGGTGCCGCCCGAACACCTTTTCCATCGCGTCCGAGATCTCGCCCACGGTGGCGCGCGCGCGCGCCGCCTCCACCGCCGCGGCCAGCAGGTTGCCGCCGGAGGTGGCGGCCTGCTCGAGCGCCGCAAGGGCGCCCTCGCACGCCGCCGCATCGCGCGTCCCGCGGATGCGCGCCAGCTGCGCCACTTGGCGCTCCCGGACCCCGACGTTGTCCACGTCGCGGATGTCGAGATGGTCCTCCTGGGCCAGCCGGTAACGGTTGACCCCGACGATCACCTCCTCGCCCCGGTCCACCGCCGCCTGCCGCCGCGCCGCGCTCTCCTCGATGCGCAGCTTCGGCATGCCGCTCGCCACCGCCTGCGTCATGCCGCCGAGGCCGTCCACCTCCTCGATCAGCGCCCAGGCCTTCTCCGCGAGCTCCGCCGTCAGGCTCTCGACATAGTAGGATCCGGCCAGCGGATCGACCACGTGACTGATCCCCGTCTCGTGCTGCAGGATCAGCTGGGTGTTGCGGGCGATCCGCGCCGAGAACTCCGTCGGCAGGGCCATCGCCTCGTCGAACGAGTTGGTGTGCAGGCTCTGCGTGCCGCCCAGCACCGCGGCCAGCGCCTCGTAGGCGGTGCGCACCACGTTGTTGTAGGGATCCTGCTCGGCGAGACTGACGCCGCTGGTCTGGCAATGGGTCCGCAGCATCAGGCTCGCGGGCTTCTCGGCCCCGAATTCCGACATGATCCGGTGCCACAGCAGCCGCGCCGCGCGCAGCTTCGCGGCCTCCATGAAGAAGTTCATGCCGATCGCGAAGAAGAAACTCAGCCGGCCGGCGAAGGCGTCGACGTCCATGCCGCTGGCGATCGCCGCCTTCACGTATTCCTTGCCGTCGGCCAGCGTGAAGGCGAGCTCCTGCACCAGGTTCGCGCCCGCCTCCTGCATGTGGTAGCCCGAGATCGAGATCGAGTTGAACTTCGGCATCTCCTTCGCCGTGTAGGCGATGATGTCCGACACGATCCGCATGCTCGGCTCGGGCGGGTAGATGTAGGTGTTGCGGACCATGAACTCCTTGAGGATGTCGTTCTGGATCGTCCCCGAGAGCTCCGCCCGCGCGACCCCCTGCTCCTCGCCCGCCACGATGAAGGATGCCAGCACCGGGATCACCGCGCCGTTCATCGTCATCGACACCGAGACCTTGTCGAGCGGGATGCCGTCGAACAGCAGCTTCATGTCCTCGACCGAGTCGATCGCGACGCCCGCCTTGCCGACGTCGCCGACCACCCGGGGATGATCGCTGTCGTAGCCCCGGTGCGTCGCCAGGTCGAACGCCACCGACACCCCCTGCTGCCCCGCTTCCAGCGCGCGGCGGTAGAAGGCGTTGCTCTCCTCCGCCGTCGAGAACCCGGCGTACTGCCGGATGGTCCAGGGCCGGCCGGCATACATCGTGGCGCGCGGCCCGCGGGTGTAGGGCGCCAGCCCCGGCAGGCTCCCGAGATGCCCGAGCCCCGCGACATCCTCGCCGGTGTAGAGCGGGCGCACCGCGATTCCCTCGGGCGTCTGCCAGGTCAGCGCCTCCGGGTCGCGCCCCTTCAGCTCGCGCCGCGCCAGCGCCCGCCAGTCGTCGAGGTCGCTCATCGTCGTCCCCTTCGGGTTTTCCCCTCGCATCCCGCGCGCAAGCGGTTATCTGTTGGGCACAAGGGAGGATGAATGAACCGGATTTGCCTCGCCGCGGCGCTTGCCCTGATCTGTTCCGCGGCGTTCGCGCAGCAGACGCCCGCGGCCGCTGTGCAGGCCGAGGCCGAAATGCCGACCCCGGCGCTCGAGGATCTGCTCTGGATCGCGCGGCCGGTGGTGGTCTTCGCCGACTCACCGGCCGATCCGCGCTTCGCCCAGCAGCTCGGCATGCTCGACGAGCGGCTGCCCGAACTCAAGGACCGCGACGTCGTGATCCTGACCGACACCGACCCTGCCGCCGGCGGGCCGCTCCGCCAGGCGCTGCATCCGCGCGGCTTCGACCTCGTGCTGATCGACAAGGATGGCACGGTCGTCCAGCGCCGGCCGGCGCCCACCACGGCGCGCGAGCTGATCAACCTGATCGACCGGATGCCCTCGCGGCGGCAGGAGACCGGATCTATGCGCAACTGAGCCATCACTCGAACTCCATGATCACGGCGTCGACGGCCAGGCTGTCACCGGGCGCGGCGAGAACCTTCGCCACCCGCGCCCGGCGCTCGGCGCGCAGCACGTTCTCCATCTTCATCGCCTCGACCATGCAGAGCGCCTGACCGTCGAACACCTCGTCCCCCGGCCCCACGTCGATCCGCACCACCAGCCCCGGCATCGGGCAGAGCAGCAGCTTCGAGGTGTCGGGCGGCAGCTTCTCCGGCATGGTCAGCGCCAGTTCCGCGTGGCGCGGGCTCAGCACCGCGACCTTCAGGTCCGCGCCTCGGTGCCGGAGCCGCCAGCCGCCGGGCGTCGGCTGCACCTTGGCGACGAGGCTCCGCCCGTCGACCTCGGCCCGCGCCAGCATGTCGCCGGGCCGCCAGCCGCAGTCCAGCGACACCGTCGCACCGCCGCCGAAGGTCACCTCGCTGCGGTCGCCGTCGCGCGCGATGGTGAGCGCATGCGGCGTCCGGTCGATCAGCACCACCCAGTCGCGCCCGACCTTGCGCCCATGATTCGCCATTGCGCCGGAGATTCGCACCGCCCGCGCCTCGGTCACGGCCTGCAGGTGCGCCGCCAGCGCCGCCAGCTCGCGCAAGCACGCCTCGGGCAGCGTCGCGCCGCCGAAGCCCTCCGGATACTCCTCGGCGATGAAGGCCGTGGTGATCGCGCCCTCGACGAAGCGCGGATGGTCCATCACCGCCGACAGGAACGGCAGGTTGTGCCCGATCCCCTCGACCTCGAAGCCGTCGAGCGCGCCGCGCATCGCCTCGATCGCCGCTCCGCGCGTCGGCGCCCAGGTGCAGAGCTTGGCGATCATCGGGTCGTAGAACATCGAGATCTCGCCGCCCTCGAACACGCCGGTGTCGTTGCGCACCGCCAGCGCCGCGCTCCGCAATTCCGCCGGCGGGCGATAGCGTGCCAGCCGCCCGATCGAGGGCAGGAAGTTGCGATACGGGATCCTCGGCGTAGAGCCGGCTCTCGATCGCCCAGCCGTCGAGCGTCACGTCTTCCTGCGCGATGGTCAGCCGCTCCCCCGCCGCCACCCGGATCATCTGCTCGACGAGGTCGATGCCGGTGATCAGCTCCGTCACCGGATGCTCGACCTGCAAGCGCGTATTCATTTCAAGAAAGTAGAAGTTTCTGCTGCCATCGACGATGAACTCGACGGTCCCCGCCGAGCAATAGTCCACCGCCTTCGCCAGCGCCACGGCCTGCTCGCCCATCGCCGCCCGCGTCGCGGCATCGAGGAACGGCGAGGGCGCCTCCTCGATCACCTTCTGGTTCCGCCGCTGGATCGAGCATTCGCGCTCGCCCAGATAGATCACGTTGCCATGGGTATCGCCGAGCACCTGGATCTCGATGTGCCGCGGCTGGGTCACGAACTTCTCGATGAAGATCCGGTCGTCGCCGAAGCTCGACGCCGCCTCCGAGCGCGACCGCTCGAAGCCCTCGGCGCGCCTCCGCGTCGTCCCAGGCGATCCGCATGCCCTTGCCGCCGCCGCCGGCGGAGGCCTTGATCATCACCGGATAGCCGATCTCGCCGGCGATCTTCACCGCGTGGGCGGCGTCGTCGATCAGCCCCATGTGCCCGGGCACCGTCGAGACCCCGGCCTCGGCGGCGAGCTTCTTCGAGGTGATCTTGTCGCCCATCGCCCGGATCGCCGACGCCGGCGGGCCGATGAACGCCACGCCCGCCGTCGCCAGCGCCTCGGCGAAGTCGGCCCGCTCGCTCAGGAAGCCGTAGCCGGGATGCACCGCCTCCGCCCCGGACGCCCGCACCGCCTCGAGGATGCGCTCGATGACGATGTAGCTCTGGTTGGCCGGAGACGGCCCGACGTGCACCGCCTCGTCGGCCATCTTCACGTGCAGCGCGCCGGCGTCGGCGTCGGAGTAGACCGCCACCGTGGCGATGCCCATGCGCCGCGCGGTCTTGATCACGCGACAGGCGATCTCGCCCCGATTGGCGATCAGGATCTTCTTGAACATCGTCCCTCCGTCCGACCCGTCCGACGCCGGCCGCGCCGGCTCACATCGCCGTGCCGGTGCTGTCTCCGGCCCCGCCGCCGGCCAGGGTGTCCGGCCCGCTCATCTCGTCGGACAGCGTGTTGTTATCCGCGGTCATCGGGTCGGACGACATGGTGGTGGCCGTGCCGCCGGCGCAGGCCGACAGAAGCCCCAGTGCCAGGCCCGCCGCAAGCATCCTCAACAGAAACATTCCGGTCCCTCCTCGGTTGATGTGCGCAGATGCCCCCGCGCGTGGGTGGTCTCGAGATTGCCATCGGTCACGCATCGAAGATGTCCGGAAAGCCCTGTCGCCCGCGATCGGGGTCGACCCGGAGCATCGCGTGGTAGCTTGCAGGATCGAACGGATCTTCGGCCGGCACGACTTCCCGCCCGAGCAGCCAGCCGAGCCGCCCGGCGTCGAGGTTGCCGCGAACGAACGGCTCCGGGCCGAAGTGCTCCCAGAGGGCGGCCAGAAACGCCGCGTCCGCCGCCCGGTCGATCGGCCGCCGGTCGGCGTAGCGCTCGCGGACCCTGAGCGGGGTCGCCCCCTTCGGATCGGCCCGACGTATCGTGAACTGATGGTCCGACCCCGGCAGCCGGCCCGGGAAGCCGCGATGCTTCAGCATGGTCGGCCGATCATCGAACCCTTCCCCGGACTGCGGAGCCTGCGCACCGCGTCAGAACGGCAGCTTCATCCCCGGCGGCAACTCGAGCCCCTCGGTGATCTTCGCCATCTCCTCCTGCGCCGCCGTCGCCGCGCGGGCCTGCGCGTCCTGCACGGCGGCAACGATGAGGTCCTCCACCACCTCGCGCTCCTCCGGCGCGAACAGCGACGGGTCGATCGAGAGCCTGCGCACGGCCCCCTTGGCGGTCGCCGTCACCTTCACCAGCCCGGCGCCGGCCTCGCCCACCACCTCGATCCCGTCGAGCCGGTCCTGGACGTCGGACATGCGGCTCTGCATCTCCTGCGCCTGCTTCATGATCTTGGCCATATCGCCAAGCTGGCCCAATCCCTTGATCATCCGGTCAGCTCTCCTCTGCGAAGGGATCGAAAGGATCCCAGTCGTCGTCCTCGTCGCCGGCGCCGGTCGCGGCCGGCGCGTCCATCATCTCTGCCGTCCGAACGTCGCGGATCTCCGCGCCCGGAAAAGCCGCCAGTACCGCCTGAACCATCGGATGGTCAAGCGATCGCGCCCGCAAGTCGCCCTTTCGTGTGGCGCGCACCTCCGAAATCGTCGCGGCGCCGCCCTGGCCGACCACCGCCACGCCCCAGCGCGCGCCGGTCCAGAGCTGCAGCCGCTGCGCCATCCGCGACGCAAGCTCCGGCGCGGCGGTCCCCGACGGCTCGAATTCGATCCGTCCCGGCGCATAGCGCGCCAGCCGCACCCCTTCCTCGATCTCGACCAGCAGGCTGACGTCGCGCCGCGCCCGCACCAGCGCCACCACGTCCTCGAACGTCCGATAGCGCGCCAGCGCGTCCGGCGCCGCCGCAGGCGCCGCCTGAGGCGCGGCCTGGGTCACGGGCTGCGAGACCGGCTGCACGGCCTGCATCGCCGCACGGCCGCTCGAGGTCTGCTGCCTCCGCCCCCCACCGCCGCCCTGTGGAGGCTCCGGCGCGGGTGTGTCGCCCAGCCGCCGCACCAGATCCTCCGGGGTCGGCAGCTCCGCCACGTGGGTCAGCCGGATGATCGCCATCTCCGCCGCCATCATCGCGTTCGGCGCGGTGGCGACCTCCTCGAGCGCCTTCAGCAGCATCTGCCACATCCGCGTCAGCGCCCGCATTCCCAGCCGCCCGGCGAAGCCGAGCCCGCGCGCCCGCTCGTCCGGCCCCACCGTCGGGTCGTCCGCCGCCTCGGGCGCCAGCTTCACCATCGAGACCCAATGTGTGACCTCGGCGAGATCGCGCAACACCGCCATCGGATCCGCCCCGGCGCCGTACTGGGCGCCTAGCTCGGCCAGCGCGCCCTTCGCGTCGCCCGCCATCACCGCCTCGAACAGATCGAGCACCCGCCCCCGGTCGGCCAGCCCCAGCATCGCCCGCACCTCGAGCGCCGTGGTCTCGCCCGCGCCATGGGCGATCGCCTGATCGAGCAGCGACAGCGCGTCGCGCACCGACCCCTCCGCGGCGCGGGTGATCAGCGCCAGCGCGTCCGGCGCCACCGCCGCGCCCTCCCGCTCCGCGATGCCGCCCAGATGCGCCAGCATCGCTTCCGGCTCGATCCGCCGCAGATCGAACCGCTGGCAGCGCGACAGCACCGTCACCGGCACCTTGCGGATCTCGGTGGTGGCGAAGATGAACTTCACGTGCGCCGGCGGCTCCTCCAGCGTCTTCAGGAGCGCGTTGAACGCCGAGGTGCTCAGCATGTGCACCTCGTCGATCACGTAGACCTTGTAGCGCGCGCTCGCCGCCCGGTAGGCCACCCCGTCGATGATCTCGCGGATGTCGCCGACGCCGGTCCGGCTGGCGGCATCCATCTCCAGCACGTCGACATGCCGCCCCTCGGCGATCGCGACGCAGGCCTCGCACACCCCGCACGGCTCGATCGTCGGCCCGCCGGTCCCGTCCGCGCCGGTGCAGTTCAGCCCCTTGGCGATGATCCGCGCCGTCGTGGTCTTGCCGACGCCGCGCACGCCGGTCAGCACGAAGGCGTGCGCGATCCGGTCCGCCTCGAAGGCATTGCGGAGCGTGCGCACCATCGCCTCCTGCCCGATCAGATCGGCGAAGGTCGCGGGCCGGTACTTGCGGGCAAGCACCCGATAGGCGCTGTCGGCGGCGGTCTCTGACAAGGGATTCCCGGCGGCTTGATCTCGACTGCGCTCAACCTATGCGCCGGCCGACCCCGGAGCAAGGCACCGACGCGCTTTGCCTCGGCCGACCGCCCGACGGCGCCGGCCCGGGCAACTCCGGCCAGAGGTCCAACCAACTGATGTGACTCACCTTCCCCGGCCGCCCTCCGCGCACCCTTGACAAGGAACTTCGCGGTTCGCCTACATGACGGCGGGAGAGAGGAACGCCCTGTGAGCACATCGGCCTGCGCCACCGGAGGTGGCGTCCGGGACTACGCGGCCCGCTCGGATGCGAACGCCGGGCCGGCGCGCACGCGCTCGCGCGGGCGGCCCGGCATCGGACCGCGCCGATGACCGCGCCCATGACCGCGCTCGTCACCTTGCGCAACGTCTCGAAGTCGTTCGGCGGGATCCGGGTGCTGGACGGCGTCGATTTCGACGTGCGGGCGGGCGAGGTGCATGCGCTGCTCGGCGAGAACGGCGCGGGCAAGTCGACGCTGATCAAGATCATCGCCGGCGCCCATGCGCCCGACAGCGGCGGCACCATCCGCATCGGCGAGCGGGACGTCGCGGCGATGACCCCGCGCCAGGCGACCGAGGGCGGGATCGCCACGGTCTACCAGGAACTGCTGCTGTTTCCAGAGCTGACGGTGGCGGAGAACGTGTTTCTCGGCCACGCGCCGCGGACCGGCATGGGCACCCTCGCCTGGAGCGAGATGCGCAGGCGTGCCCGCGCGCTGCTCGATTCGCTCGACAGTCCCGATCTCGACGTCGACGTGAAGGTCGGCACGCTCTCGGTCGCCAACCGCCAGCGGGTCGAGATCGCCCGCGCGCTCGGCCAGGACGCCCGCCTGCTGATCATGGACGAGCCGACCGCGGCGCTGGCCGATGCCGACGTCCGGCGGCTGCTGGAACTGGTCAAGGTGCTGCGCGACCGCGGGGTCGGCATCGTCTACGTCAGCCACAAGCTCTCCGAGGTGTTCGAGCTGGCCGACCGGGTGACGGTGCTGCGCGACGGTGCGCTGATCGGCACCCGCGACATCGCCGAGGTCGACGAGCAGTCGCTGGTGGCGATGATGGTCGGCCGCGAGATCGACCAGCTGTTCCCCAAGCCCGTCCCGAACATCGGCGAGACGGTGCTGACCGTCTCCGGCCTCTCCCACGGCCGGCGGGTGCAGGACGTCTCGTTCGACCTGCGGCGCGGCGAGATCCTCGGCCTCGCGGGACTGGTGGGCGCGGGCCGCACCGAGCTGGCGCTGACGATCTTCGGCATCACCCCCGCGACGGCGGGCACCATTACGATCGACGGCCGGCCGGTCAGCATCACCACGCCGCGCCAGGCCCGCCGGCTCGGCATCGCCTACGTGCCCGAGGATCGCGGGCTGCAGGGGCTGGTGCGGCCGATGACCATCGCCCAGAACGTCTCGATGGCGTCGCTCGGCCGGATCGCCCGCGGCATCTTCATCAACCTCCGCGCGGAGGCGGCGCACGCGGCGGCGTCGATCAGGCAACTCGGCATCCGGGCGCGCGGGCCGCAGCAGATCGTCGGCCAGCTCTCGGGCGGCAACCAGCAGAAGGTGGTGCTGGGAAAATGGCTCGAGACCGCCCCGCGCATCCTGATCATGGACGAGCCGACCCGCGGCATCGATGTCGGCGCCAAGTCCGAAATCCACGCGCTGATGGGGCGCCTCGCGCAGGAGGGCATGGCGATCCTGATGATCTCCAGCGAGCTGCCCGAGGTGCTCGGCATGAGCGACCGGGTGCTGGTGATGCACGGCGGCCGGCTGGTCGCCACCATCGACCGCGCCGACGCCAGCCCCGAGTCGATCGGCGCGGCGATGACCAGCGCCACCCGCGCCGACGAGGCGGCCTGATGGCGGCGGCCGCTCCGGCGTTCCGCGCCCGGCGCTCGGGCCCGGCGCGGTTCCTGTCGGCCTACGGCCAGGAGATCGTCATCGCCTGCGCGCTGATCGGGCTGTTCGTGGTGGTCTCGGCGATCAATCCGCGGTTTCTCGGCACCAACAACCTCAACACCATCGTCTCGGGCAACGCCTACATCGCGGTCGCCGCCATCGGCATGTCGATGATCATCATCACCGGCAACATCGACGTCTCGGTCGGCGCGCTGATCGGGGTGCTCGCCACCATCTCCGGCACGCTCGCGGTCAACGGCTATCCGGTCTGGGTCGCCTGGATCGCGCCCCTCTTCATCGGCGCGGCGGTCAACGGCGTGGTCGGCGCGCTCGTCGCCTACGGCCGGCTGCCGTCGATCGTGGTCACCCTCGGCATGCTGTCGATCCTGCGCGGCGGCCTCGTCAGCGTCACCGGCGGCGCCTGGATCAACAACCTGCCGCCGACGTTCCACCTGGCGCAATGGCACATCCTCGGCGTCCCGGTCCCGATCTGGATGATGGTTGCGCTTACCGCTGCTGGCGTTCCTCTGGATGCGCCACACCGCCTTCGGCCGCTCGCTCTACGCCATCGGCGGCAACGCCGAGGCGGCGCGCGCGGCCGGCATCCCGGTGGAGCGGCGCATCGTGCAGGTGTTCATGATCCACGGCATGTTCGCCGGCCTCGCGACGATGATCTTCGCCACCCAGCTCCGGATCATCCAGTCCACGGTGCCGCCCAATCTCGAGCTCACCATCATCACCGCCTCGGTGATCGGCGGCGTGTCGATCCTCGGCGGCACCGGCACGGTGATCGGCTCGACGCTGGCGGCGATCCTGTTCTCGGCGATCGGGTCGGCGATGATCTTCATCAACGTCTCGGCCTACTGGCTCCGGGCGGTGATCGGCCTGCTGATCCTCGTCACCGTGCTGGTCGACGTCCACCGCCGCACCCGCGAAGCGCGGAGCGACAAGCGTTGACCTGGCGCCGGATCCTGCGGCACGAGACCATCCTGGCGCTGCTGGTGGTGGTGGCGCTGATCGTCCTCGACCGCCAGTCGGACCGCTTCTTCACCGTCGACAACCTGCTCAACCAGGGACGGCTGATGACCGAGGTCGGTCTGATCGCGGTGATCATGACCTTCGTCATCGTCACCGGCGGGATCGACCTGTCGGTCGGCTCGATCCTCGGCATGACCGCGATCCTGATCGGGGTGTTCTGGAAGAACATGGGACTGCCGCTGCCGCTGGCGATCGGCCTCGGGCTGGCGGTCGGCACGCTCGCGGGGTTCGTCAACGGCGTGATCATCGCCCAGTTCCGCGTGCCGCCGCTGATCGCCACGCTCGGCACGCTGGCGCTCTATCGCGGCATCGCCGAGGGCGTCTCGCAGGCCCGTTCGGTGCGCGGCTATCCCGACTGGTTCTACGTGCTCGGCCAGGGCCAGGTGTTCGGCGTGCCGACCCAGCTCTGGCTGCTCGGCCTCGTCGCGCTGGTCGCCGCGATCGTGCTCGCCTACACCACCTGGGGCCGGACCACCTACGCCATCGGCTCGAACGAGGTCGCGGCGCGGTTCTCCGGCCTGCGCGTCGATCTGACCAAGCTTGCGATCTACTCGGCCTCCGGCTTCGCCGCGGCGGTGGCGGCGGCGATCTTCGTCAGCCGGGTCTCGACCACGCGCTCGGACATGGGCACCGGGATCGAGCTCGACGCCATCACCGCGGTGGTGCTCGGCGGCACCTCGATCTTCGGTGGGCGGGGCACGGTCGTCGGCACCCTGCTCGGGCTGGTGCTGATCCAGGCGCTGAAGAACGGCCTGTCGCTCGCCGGCGTCAAGAGCGACGGGACCGTGGTGCTGATCGGCGCGGTGCTGATCGGCACCATCCTGATCTCAAACCTGTTCCATCGGGGCGGAAACCGGTAAACAACGGAGCATGCGCGGGGCCTTTCCGGTTCAACCGGCTCCGGCAGCAAAAACGGGAGGAAATACCATGCTAGGGAAATCATTGGCGGTGCTTGCGGTGCTGTCGGTCTCGGCCGGCTATGCCCAGGCGCAGTCCGACTGGACCGGCGGGGACGATCTGCCCACCAACCCGCTCGCCTGCGACGGCTCGCCCTCGACGCCTGCGGCCGCGGAGTATGACGGCGGCACGCCCACCGATCAGCCCGACCGGGCCGGCAAGACGATCACCGTGGTCGACGTGCCGAAGCTGATCGGCATCGGCTATTTCGACGCGACCTCCAAGGGCATCTCCGAGGCCGCCGCCGAGATGGGCACCATGAACGCCACCACCGACGGACCGGTCGAGGCCAACATCGACGACCAGATCACCCTGATCGACAACTACATCACCAAGGGCGTCGACGGCATCCTGTTCGCCGCCAACGATCCGGTGGCGATCGCGCCGGTGCTGAAGAAGGCGCTTGGCGCCGGCATCAACGTCGTCGGCTACGACGCCAACTCCGAGCCGGACGCGCGGCAGTGGTTCGTCAACCAGGCCGAGTTCAACGGCATCGCCAAGGCGATGATCGACTCGCTCGCCGCCGAGGTCGGCGAGGACGCGAGCTTCGCCATCGTCACCTCGACCTTCACCACGCCCAACCAGGCGCGCTGGATCTCCGAGATGGCCGCCTACGCCGCCCAGTGCCACCCCAACCTCAAGTGGCTCGAGACCGTCGAGGCGCAGGAGGACAACATCCTGAGCTTCAACCAGGCCAACACGCTGATCAACAAGTACGGCGACGAATTGAAGGGCATCCTCGGCATGACCTCGGTCGCGACCCCGGCCGCCGCCGACGCCGTGACCCAGGCCAACCAGTGCGGCAACATCGCCGTGGTCGGGCTGGCGACGCCGAACGCGATGAAGCCCTACGTCGACAGCGGCTGCGTCAAGTCGGTGGTGCTGTGGAACCCGGTCGATCTCGGCTACGCCGCCGCCTACGTGATGCGCGCCGCCGCCGACCAGACCCTGAAGCCGGGCGACACCTCGGTCGACGCCGGCAAGCTCGGCAAGCTCTCGGTGATCAACGGCTCCGAAATCCTGCTCGGCGACCCGTTCATCTTCACCAAGGACAACATCGGCGATTTCGACTTCTGATCGTCGCTTCCCCGAAGGCAAGCCGGGACGCCCATGCGGGCGTCCCGGCGTTTACCGAAAATTATCGAAGATGAATCGAAGTAATACCAAGGCGATAGCCGGAATTTCGCGTGCGAAATCGGGAGATTTCGCATTATGACGGACGAGTTCGACCACATCGTGATCGGCGGCGGCGCCTCCGGCTGCGTCGCGGCGGCGCGGCTGGTGACCGACGGCGACCGCCGCGTGCTGCTGCTCGAGGCCGGGCACTCCCACCACCACCCGCTGCTCGACATGCCGCCCGGCATCTTCAAGCTGATCGGCAGCAACTCGAAATTCATGACCTACCACCACACGGTGCCGCAGGACCACCTCGGCGGCCGGGTCCACGACATCCCCCAGGGCAACGTGCTCGGCGGCGGCACCTCGGTCAACGCGCAGGTCTACATGCGCGGCCGCCCCTCGGACTACGACGAGTGGGACGAAATCCTGCGCGGCAACAACGAGGGCGCCGCCTGGGACTGGGCCAGCCTCCTGCCGCACTTCCGCCGCATCGAAGGCAACAACCGGCTGCACAACGACCTGCACGGCTCCGACGGTCCGCTGCTGGTCTCCGACCCCGGCCACATCGACGACGTCTCGCGCTGGTTCGTCCAGAGCGTCCAGGCGATGGGCGAGCCGTTCACCAACGACTTCAACGGCCCCACCCAGCGCGGCGTCGGCTTCTACCAGTTCATGAACCGCAGCGGCAAGCGCAGCAGCGCCGCCTACGCCTACGTCGAGCCGCTGAAGGACGACCCCCGCCTGACGGTGAAGCTCCAGGCCAGGGTGCGCCGGATCGACGTCGAGAACGGTCGCGCCGTCGGCGTGACCTACCGCGACGCCTCGGGCCGGGAGCACACCGCCCGCGCCGGCTCCGACATCGTCCTCGCCGCCGGCGCGCTGGTGACGCCGAAGCTGCTGATGCTCTCCGGCCTCGGCCCGGCCGACCACCTGCGCGAGCACGGCATCGACACCGTCGTCGATCTGCCCGGCGTCGGCCAGCACCTGATCGACCACCCGGAAGTGCCGGTGATCTCGGTCGCCAACGGCCCCTACGGCTACTACCGGCAGGGCGTCGGCTGGCGGATGCTGCGCAACGGCATCCAGTTCAAGATGTTCGGCAGCGGCCCGGTCACCAGCTGCGGCCTCGAGGCCGGCGCCTTCGTCAACCCGATCGACCGCGACGCAGCCCCGTCGATCCAGGCGTTCTGCGTGCCGATCGTCTACCTCGACCGCGATCTCAGCAAGGTCTTCGACGACACCTACGGCGTCACCATCACCACGGTGCTGGTCAAGCCGAAGTCCCGCGGCTACGTCGCCCTGCGCTCCGGCGATCCCGACGACATGCCGCTGGTCTCGCCCCACCTGCTGCGCGATCCGGACGATCTGCAGATCATGATCGAGGGCCAGCGCTTCTTCCGCGAGGTGCTGCTCACCGGCCCGCTCGGCAAGCGCGTCGAGAAGGTGATCGCCCCCGCCGGCCCTGATCTCTCCGACGAGGTGATGGCGGACCACTGCCGGCGTTTCGTCAAGACCAACTACCACCCCGCCAGCACCGCGCGCATGGGCGCGGACGGCGACCGCGGCGCGGTGCTCGACGCGCGGATGCGGGTGCGCGGCGTGGACAACCTCCGGGTCTCCGACATGTCGGCGGTCCCCAACATCAACGCCGGCAACACCACCGCGCCGGCAATGATGCTCGGCGACCGCTGCGCCGACTTCATCCTCGGCCTCGACACACCGCGCGCCGCCACCCCTGGCCAGAACTCGAAAGGACGCAAGCAATGATCATGGACCGGTTCCGCCTCGACGGACAGACAGCCCTCGTCACCGGCGCCACCCGCGGCATCGGCCTCGGGATCGCCCGGGCGCTGGCAGAAGCAGGCGCCCACGTCATCCTGGCCTCGCGCGTTCCCAAGCCCGACGTGGTCGCAAGCTTCAGGGACGCCGGCCACAAGGTCGACTACCTGCAGGCCGACATGACCGATCCCGAGGCGCCGGCAAAGCTGGTCGCCGATGCGACCGCGATCACCGGCCGCCTCGACATCCTCGTCAACAACGCCGGCGTCGCCCAGCATGGCGAGACCCACGACTTTCCGGAGGACCAGTACCGCCGGCTGATGGACATCAACGTCGATTCCGTGTTCCGCGCCTGCCGGGCCGCGCTCGGACCGATGCGCAAGCAACAGAGCGGCGTGATCCTCAACATCGGCTCGATCTCGGGCTACATCTCCAACATCCCGCAGCCGCAGGCCGCCTACAATGCGTCCAAGGCCGCGGTGCACATGCTGACCAAGAGCCTCGCCAGCGACTACGCCGCCGACAACATCCGGGTGAACGCCATCGCGCCGGGCTACATCGACACCGACATGACCGCGGGCGGGCTGGCCAACCCGGAGTGGGCGCCGATCTGGCGCAGCATGACGCCGATGCCAAAGGTCGGAACGCCCGAGGACATCGGCGCCGCCGCGCTCTACCTCTGCTCCCCGGCCTCCGGCTACGTCACCGGCGAGGTGCTGGTGGTCGACGGCGGCTATCTGACGCGCTAGCGCCGCCGCGGCCCCGGAGAGGCGGGGCCACGCAGCCCTCGACCTCCCCGGGTATTCCGGCGCTCGGCGTCAGCCTTCCAGCGTCGCGTCGAGCGTGATGTCGACCGAGTTGTTCAAAAGCTTCGAGATCGGGCAAATCTCCTTCGCCTTCTGCGCCGCCGACTTGAAGGTCGCCTCGTCGGCGCCGGGGATCTTCGCCGTGACCGTCAGGTGAACATCGGTGATCGTGAACCCGCCGTCGTCCATCTTCCCGGTGACCACCGCCGAGGTCCGCAGCTCTTCCGGGGTCAGGTCGGAAGCGCCGAGGACGCCCGAGAGTTGCATCGAGTAGCACGCCGCGTGCGCCGCTCCGACCAGTTCCTCCGGATTGGTGCCCTTCTCGTCGCCGAACCGCTTGGCGAAGCTGTAGTTGACGTCGGAAAGCGTCCCGCTCTCGGTTGAAAGGGTGCCGGAGCCGTCCTTGAGCCCGCCCTTCCAGACGGCTGATCCAGTGCGTTTCATGTCGTGTCTCCCCTCGTGATGCGACGGCATCCACCGTCGCTCTATAAGTGTCGGGCCTCATAAGTGTCGGGCCTCGGCCCGCGATTTGTGTGGCACGCGCCGCGCCCGGCAAGGGCCATGCGCCGCTTCCACAGGGTCGGATATAGCTCGGCGTCATGGGACGGCGACAGGGTTCGGGTCGAACGTCGCCGGGACCGGTTCCGTTCATGCCATCGTGAAGCGGTGTGGACACTCGGACGGCGTATCATAGATGCCGCATACGGCCCGGTACGGCCGAGTGTTGGAAGGGGATATCGAGATGTTGAAATTCGGGCATGTTGTCTGCGCGGCTACCGTGATGACGGCGGCTCTCACGGGTAGCGCCATGGCCCAGGGCCTTGGCGGCGGCTCGGCCTACGTGAAGGGCTTCGGCGGCGCGACAATCCCTTCGGACGACGATTTCACGCTGTCGGCCAAGGACGGCAGCGGCTCGTTCGGAAGCGGACTGGACTACGATACCGGCTATATCCTCGGCATTGCCGGCGGCTACAATCTTACACCGAACGTGGCGGTCGAGCTGGAGTATGCCTATCGTAACGCCGACGTCGCTCTCAAGGGAACCGGCGCCAGCGGCGGGAGTAAGTCTAACGCCTGGATGGTGAACGGGTTCTACAAGTTCGCCGGCATGGGACCGAACGGGGCGTTCGCGCCGTACCTCGGTGCCGGCCTTGGCGCGGCCGACCTCAAGATCGACGGCATCGGTTCGGGCGGCGACTTCAACGGCGACTACAATTTTGCGTATCAGGTGATGACCGGCGTCGACTACGCGCTGAACCCGAACTGGAGCCTCAACGGAGAGGTACGGTACTTCGGGATCAACGACCAGAACTTCGAGAACGACAATTTCTCCTACAAGTCGACCTATCACACGGTCGACGTTCTGGTCGGCGCGACCTACCACTTCTGATCGTGATGGAGCCGGGGCGCGCGCGTCGTCCCGGCTTCCAAGCTCTCGCCCGAGGCCGGCGGCTGTCGCGCCAGCGTAGATCCTATCCTGAAATTTTCTGAGGCCACTTGCACTCGAGCGTCTGGCCCCGAGTCCGGCTGTCAGTGTCCGCCTCTCTCCGCTGCGGCGCAAGGATGTTGCGGCGGACGGCGCGATCTGGCATTTCCTCGCAACCACGATCCGGCCGGAGGGGCGCGATGAAAGAGATCCTCGAGGAGCTCGAGGCCCGGCGCGCCGCCGCGCGGCTCGGCGGTGGCATCAGACGGATCGAGGCTCAGCACGCCAAGGGCAAGCTGACGGCGCGCGAGCGGCTCGAGGTGCTGCTCGACGAGGGCAGCTTCGAAGAGTTCGACATGTTTGTCTCGCACCGCTGCACCGATTTCGGGATGGGGGCGACGACCTATTCCGGCGACGGGGTGGTCACCGGCTGGGGCACGATCAATGGACGTCAGGTCTATGTGTTCAGTCAGGACTTCACCGTGTTCGGCGGCTCGCTGTCGGAGACCCACGCCGAGAAGATCTGCAAGATCATGGACATGGCGATGCTGAACGGGGCGCCGCTGATCGGCTTGAACGACTCCGGCGGCGCGCGCATCCAGGAGGGGGTCGCAAGCCTCGCGGGCTATGCGGACGTGTTCCAGCGCAACGTCATGGCCTCGGGCGTGGTCCCGCAGATCAGCGTCATCATGGGACCGTGCGCCGGCGGGGCGGTCTATTCGCCGGCGATGACCGACTTCATCTTCATGGTGCGGGACTCGTCCTACATGTTCGTCACCGGGCCGGACGTGGTGAAGACCGTGACCAACGAGCTGGTCACGGCAGAGGAACTCGGCGGGGCGCGGACCCATACCACGAAGTCCTCGGTGGCGGACGGCGCCTATGAGAACGATCTGGTTGCGCTGATCGAGGTGCGGCGGCTGGTGGATTTCCTGCCGCTGTCCAACCGGCAAACACCGCCGGTACGGCCATTCCATGACCCGAGCGACCGGGTGGAGGACAGTCTCGACACCCTGGTCCCGGCAAACGCCAACACCCCCTACGACATGAAGGAGCTGATCCTGAAGGTCGCGGACGAGGGCGATTTCTTCGAGATCCAGGCGGATTTCGCCAGGAACATCCTGACCGGCTTCATCCGCCTAGAAGGCTCGACGGTCGGGGTGGTGGCGAACCAGCCGATGGTGCTGGCCGGCTGCCTCGACATCGACAGCGCGCGCAAGGCGGCGCGGTTCGTGCGCTTCTGCGACGCCTTCGGCATCCCGATCCTGACCTTCGTCGACGTCCCCGGATTCCTGCCGGGGACCGGGCAGGAGTTCGGCGGGATCATCAAGCATGGCGCGAAGCTGCTCTTCGCCTTCGGCGAGGCGACGGTGCCGAAAGTGACGGTGATTACCCGCAAGGCCTATGGCGGGGCCTACGACGTGATGAGCTCGAAGCACCTGCGCGGCGATTTCAACTATGCCTGGCCTACGGCGGAAATCGCGGTGATGGGCGCGAAAGGCGCGGTGGAGATCCTCTACCGCTCCGAACTCGCGGACGCGCCGAAGATCGCGGCGCGGACCAAGGACTACGAAGCCCGCTTCGCCAATCCTTTCGTGGCGGCGGAGCGGGGTTTCATCGACGAGGTGATCATGCCGCATTCAACCCGGCGGCGCGTCGCGCGGGCCTTTGCCAGCCTGAGGTCGAAGCAGCTGAGCAACCCCTGGAAGAAGCACGACAACATCCCGTTGTGAGGTCACGCATCCTGAGAGTTTCCGAAATACGACCTGAAGCTGCAGGCTATGTCGGGTAAAAGTAGCGGTTTTACGCCCTTTCTCGGTCCGGCCGCGCCCTTGCGCGGATCCTGCATGACATGAACCAGCGGGCGGGCGACGGGGCCATCGACCGGCTGATCGCGCTGATGGCGCGGCTGCCGGGGCTCGGGCCGCGATCGGCTCGGCGGGCGGTGCTGGCGATGGTGCGGCGGCGCGAGATGCTGCTGACGCCGCTGGCGCAGGCGCTGGCCGAGGTGGCCGCGACGGTGCGGGAATGCGACCGGTGCGGCAACATCACGACGGACGCGATCTGCGCGATCTGCGCCGACCCGGATCGCGCGACCGGCGAGATCTGCGTGGTCGAGACGGTGGCCGATCTCTGGGCGATGGAACGGGGAGCGGCGTTCCGCGGCCGCTATCACGTGCTCGGCGGCGTGCTGTCGGCGCTCGATCAGGTCGGGCCGGAGGCCCTGCGGATCCCGGAGCTGGTGACGCGGGTCGGCGAGGAACGGGCGCGGGAGGTGATCCTGGCGCTGAACGCCACGATCGACGGCCAGACCACGGCCCACTACATCGCCGACCAACTGGCGCCGCTCGACGTCGCGATAACCTCGCTCGCCAAGGGGGTGCCGATCGGCGGCGAGCTGGATTATCTCGACGACGGGACCATCGGCGCGGCACTGATGGCGCGGCGCGCGTTGTAGCGCCCCCGGGTGTACGCGGTCCTCATCCGCGGCCGATGAACGGCATCTTGGTCGCCATGATGGTCATGAACTGCACGTTCACGTCGAGCGGAAGGCTCGCCATCTGCACCACGGCGTCGGCCACGTGCGCGACGTCCATCCGCGGCTCCGGGGCCAGCTGTCCGTCGGCCTGCGGCACGCCGCCGGCCATCCTCGAGGTCATGTCCGACGCCGCATTGCCGATGTCGATCTGACCGCAGGCGATGTCGAACGCGCGCCCGTCGAGCGAAAGCGAGCGGGTGAGGCCGGTGATCGCGTGCTTCGAGGCGGTATAGGGCATCGAGCCGTAGCGGGGCGCATGCGCCGAGATCGAGCCGTTGTTGATGATCCGGCCGCCCTGCGGGGTCTGCTCGCGCATCAGCCGGAAAGCGGCGGCGGCGATCAGGAAGGCGCCGTCGAGGTTGACCGACAGCACGTGGCGCCAGTCCTCCCAGCTCACGTCGCCGGCCAGCGTCGTCGGGATGTTTGTGCCGGCATTGTTGAAGACCACGTCGAGGCGGCCGTGTTCCGCGCGGATCCGGTCGAACAGGGCCTCGACCGCTTCGGGCTGGGTGACGTCGCAGGGCACCGCGGTGCAGGCCTCCCCGAGCCCGGTCGCGACGGAGTCGAGCTTGGACCCGCTCCGGGCGGCGAGCACCACGGCGTGGCCGGCGCGGGCGAACGCGGTGGCGGTGGCGGCTCCGATCCCCTGGCTCGCGCCGGTGACGAGGACGATCTTGCGGTCGGGCATGGGGAACTGCTCCTTTGAGGCATTGGCAGGCGAAAGGATTCGGCGGAGCGACAGTCTCCGGTGCTTCGCGGGGCTTCACAAGCGATCAGTTCCCCGCCAGCCTGCGTTCCCGCATCCACACGTAGAGGCCGCTCGCGACCACGGTCGAGGCGCCGACCAGCAGCCAGAGGTCCGGCGGCTGGCTGAAGATCAGCCAGCTCGACACCGCCATGTAGACGATCTTGACGTAGTTGAACGGCGCCAGCACCGACACCGGCGCGAACCGGTGGGCGATGATCAGGAGCTGGTGCCCGAGCCAGCCGAACACGCCGATCAGCGCGAACGCCGTCCACCCGGCCGCACTGTGCGGCCAGACCCAGTCGGCCAGAGCGAACGGCCCGACGCCCACCGTCGCCAGCAGGGCTGCGTAGAATTGCTGGGAGATCGTGCTGTCGCGCCCGGCGAGCCGGCGGGTCAGGATGCTGTAGAGCGCGGTGCAAAGCGCGGCCCCGAGCGAAAGCGCGGCCGCCCAGTGCACCGCGCCGGTCCAGGGGCGGGTGACAACGAGGACGCCACAGAAACCGATCAGGATCGCCAGCCAGCGGCGCACGCCCACCTGCTCGCCGAGCATCGGCACCGAGAGCAGCGTGATCCAGAGCGGCCCGGTGAACATGATCGCCGAGGTCATGGTCAGCGGCAGGTAATTCAGCGCGGTGAAGTTGAGCATCGTGCTGAGAAGCAGAAACATGCCGCGCAGGCTCACCGCACCGGGATTGGGCGTGGCGACGAGCCGCTCGCCGGTCCCCAGCGCAAGTCCGACCACGAGCACCAGGTGGACCAGATACCGCACGAAAACCACCTCCAGGGTCGGCAGCCCCGCGAGGACCAGCCATTTCGCGCAGGTGTCGATCGCGGTGAAACCCAGCGCCGCCGCCAGCATCAGCCCGATCGCCGCGAGCCGCCGATCCTCGATCTGGGCGATCGGCGCGCGCGCAACTTTGGGCATGGTCTGGCATCCTTGCGAGTGTCCGGAATGGGAGCGAAGGAGCACGGTTCGGCGAACCCTGTCGAGGGGCAACCCTGCGGTTCCGCCCGGCGTTCGCGGATTGTGCTTCGAGTTTTAGCGGTAGTTTATTGGCTAACCCGTTGCTAATGCGAGGCTGTTAGGAAGGCGGCGTCCGTCCACTTCGGGGGAACATCGCCATGACCTGCCGGTTCGGCCCTTGGCCGGTCCTCGTCCTTCTTTTGTCTGTGCTCCTGCCGGCGATGCCGGTTCATGCCTCCGATCGCGACGAGGCCGGAGCGCAGATCTGCGAGCGGGCGATCGCCGCCGGCGCGCTGCGCGAGGCCGTGCCGCAGGACGTGTTGCACGCGATTTCGCTGACCGAGACCGGACGGGTGACCGGCGGGCGGATGCGCCCGTGGCCGTGGGCGATCAATCGCGAGGGCAAGGGCTACTGGTTCTCCACACGCGACGAGGCGCTGGCCTTCGCCAAGGCCAGCGTGGCGGCGGGGCGGGTGAGTTTCGACGTCGGCTGCTTCCAGATCAACTATTACTGGCACGGTCACAACTTCGCCTCGCTCGAGGCGATGTTCGATCCCGACACCGGCGCGACCTACGCGGCGCGGTTCCTGCGCAGCCTCTATCAGGAGCGCGGCGACTGGTCGGCGGCGGCGGGGGCCTACCACTCGCAAACCCCTTCGCGCGCAGGTATCTACCGCGCGCGGTTCGATCGGATTCGAGCGAGCCTCGGTGGCGCGCCGCTGGCCGTCGCCGCCGCCACGGTGGAGCCCGAGAAGGCCGGGCCGCCGCGCAAGAGCCGCACGAGGCTGGCGCGAGGGCCGAAGATCATCACGGTCAAGCCCCGGCAGCCGGAGGCCGAGAAACCGGCGGTGGAGGCCGCGCTGCAGCCGACCCAGGGGTTCCGACCCGCCGCGGGCGGGATCCATCGGGCCGAGCGGGATTTCTGACACATGAACCGGGTACTCGCGGCAGGCCCGAACCGAGTATCGCAAAAGTTGAAGACAGTTAGACTTGGACATGGTCACGGGTTGTTAAGCTCTGATGCCGACCCTGCCGCGCAGTTTGATTGGGAGAAACGGCATGACCGCAGTCATCTGCAGCACGGTTCGGCGCATTCTCGGCAACAGCTCCGGCGCCACGGCGATCGAATACGCGCTGCTCGGATCGCTGATCGCCGTGGTCATCATCGGCGCCGTTGCGTCGATCGGACTGACGCTGGGAGACATCTTCACCGGCGCCAATTCCGACCTGACCGCTGCGTCGCAAGCCGGTCTTGCGGCGCCTTGAAGTCGAGCCAAGAGTTACTTAGCGCAAGATAAAGGTTTTGGCATCAAGTCTATTTATAACTTGATTGACTTGTTGAACTGCATAAGTATCGTGCAGGCTGTGGTGAAGCCACATCGGAAGTGTAGGCGAGTAACAGGAGAGACAACGTGAACAAGTTCCTTAACTTCGGCAAGGCGCTCTGGAGTGACGTATCCGGCGCGACCGCCATCGAATACGGCCTTCTGGCGGCGCTGATCGCCGTGGTCATCATCGGCGCCGTCGCGTCCCTGGGCACCACGCTCAAGGGCACCTTCGCGAAGGTCGACAGCCAGATCCAGAACCCGACGGTCGCCACGCCGTAAGGCGATACCTGACGGCAAACTTCCAGAAGCGGGAGCGGAGTCCAACCATGCGTATTCTCCTTGTCATCCTTGCGGCGCTGATCGTGGCGGGCGGCACGGGATTCTACGTCTTGCAAGGGCTTCAGCCGTCCGCGCCGGAGGCGGTGGTCCAGCAGGCCGCCCCGAAGGCACGGGAAGTCTACGTACCGGCCCGCGAGCTCGCGGCCGGCACGATCCTCAGCCCCGACCGTCTCTCGAGGATGGAAATCGCCGAGAGCGAGGTGTCCGGGCAGATGGTCGTGGCAGACGCCGCGGGCGCGCAATACCTGGCGGGCAGCGTTGCCCGCCAGGTGCTCCCGGCCGGCGTACCGATCGCCCGCTCGGCGATCGTGCAGCCGGGCGACCGCGGCTTCCTCGCAGCGGTGCTGCCGCAGGGCAAGCGCGCGATCACCATCGCCATCAGCGAGGTGGCCGGCATCGGCGGGCTGGTCCTGCCGGGTGATCGGGTCGACCTGATCCTCACCTATTCCATCGCCGGCGACATCATCGACGCCGAGCGCGAGATCCGCGCGAGCGAAACCGTGATGAAGAACATCCGGGTGCTGGCGCTCGACCAGCGGCTCGGGCCGGTGATGCTGGACGAGAAGGGCGAAGCGACGACCCCGCCGGTGGCGCGGACCGCGACCCTCGAGGTCAGCCCGAGCCAGGCGGAGATGATCACGCTCGGGCAGACGCTCGGCAATCTGTCGCTGGTGCTGAACTCGGTTCGCGACGGAGGCGATCCCGCCGAGGTTGCGGCGTCAGACGACGACCCGCGCACCGAAGAGGTCGCGATGAGCCGGCTCGGTCTCGATGCAAAGACGCAGGCCGCCCGGCACATGACCCTCGATTCGGACGTGACCTCGCTCCTGCGGCGCCAACTCGCGGCCGGTGCCGCGAAAGAGGCGAACACGATCATGGGCACGAGCCCGGTGCCCCTGCCCGATCGCACCGCCAACGTCCAGGTCGTTCGCGGCGTCCAGTCGCAGGCCGTCCAGATCGGTCCCGCCTCCGAGCCGGCCGCCGCACAGGCCCCGGCACCCGCACCCGCCGCCGAATAGCCCGGCACGCAACCCCACAAACAAGGGAAGAGAGCAGTGACCCCACATCGTCCCCTCGCCGCCGCGCTCGTCGCGGCCCTCGTCACCCTCCCCGCTGCGTTGCAGGGGCCGGCCAAGGCCTTCGAGCTCGTTGAGCCGCAGACCGAGAAATCCGTCACACTCGTGGTCGGGACCGGACAGCTGATCCGGGTCGACGAGGAATTCTCCAGCCTGTTCGTCGCCAACCCCGAGGTCGCGGACGTCGAGGTGAAGTCGCCCCGGCTGATGTATCTCACCGGCGTCGGCGTCGGCGAGACCACGCTGTTCGCGGTGGACGAGAACGACAACGTGCTGATGTCGAGCAACATCCGCGTCACCCACAACATCGACGCGCTGGAGAAGGGCATCGCCCAGCTGGCGCCCGGCCAGAAGATCAAGGCGACGACCGTCGATCAGTCGCTGGTGCTGACCGGCACGGTCGCCGATCCCGACCAGGCGACCAACATCCTCCAGGTCGCCGGCCAGTTCGTCGACGACCCGAGCCGCATCGTCAACCGCATGGACGTCACGGCGCCGACTCAGGTCAACCTTCAGGTCCGCATCGCCGAGGTCAACCGCAACGTCGATCGCCGGCTGGGTATCCAGTGGAACGCGATCAACGTCAGCGGCGGCGGCACCCGGATCGGGTTCGTCGGCGGCTCCGGCGTTCAGGGCGGCTATTCCGCCGGCTACACCGCGGTGCGCGGCGGCTTCGGCATCGACGTGGTGCTGCAGGCGCTGGCCCAGGAGGGCCTCGTCACCATCATGGCCGAGCCGAACCTGACCGCCCGCTCCGGCGAGCCGGCCAAGTTCCTCGCCGGCGGCGAGTTCCCCTACCAGACGGTCAGCGACAACGGCACCAACGTCCAGTTCAAGAACTACGGCATCTCGCTGAACTTCACGCCGACGGTGATCGACGGCAACCGGATCAGCCTGAGCGTCGGCACCGAAGTGAGCGCGCTCGACTTCGAGAACAACCCCAACGTGCCGTCGCTGAAGACGCGGCGGGCCGAGACCACGGTCGATCTCTCCAGCGGCCAGAGCTTCGCGATCGCCGGGCTGATGGAGAACAACTCGTCGCAGAACGCCGGCAAGCTGCCGGGGCTCGGCAGCGTGCCGGTGCTGGGGGCGCTGTTCAAGTCGAACAGCTTCCAGCGCGGGCAGAGCGAGCTCGTCATCATCGTCACGCCGATCATCGTGAACCCGACCACGGGCAAGCGGGTGGTGGCGCCGACCGACAGCTACGTGCCGCCGAACGACTTCGAGCGCATCCTGCTCGGCCGCTACCAGGGCAACCCCAAGCAGGTGAGCCAGGTCAAGAATCGCATCGGCAACCGCCGTCTCGTCGGCCAGTCCGGCTTCGTCTTCGAGTGATGGCCATGAACATGTCCCTTATCCCCGCCCGCGCCGCCGCCCCCCTCCGCGCGGGCGCCCTCGCACTCGCCTCGGCACTCGCGCTGGCCGCCTGCGAAGCCCAGCCTGTCGGCTACTTCGACCGCGCCGAATACCGTGCGGACGTCGCCGCCTCGCCCTACACGCTCTACTTCCAGCCCGACAGCGACGTGCTGGTGGCCGGCGAGACCCAGCGGGTCGCCTCGTATCTGAAGTCGCTCCGGCTGAAGCACGACGACGACATCCTGCTCGAGGTCGGCCGGTCCCCCTCGGTTGTGCTCGACGCCCGGCGGGTGCAGGCGCTGCGGCGGACCTTCGCCGCCTACGGCTCGCGGGTCCGCGTCACCGTGCCCCGGACCTTGCCTGCGGCGGAGGCGATGTCCAACGCGGTCCGGGTCTCGGTGGAGCGCTACGACCTGATCGTGGTCAAGTGCCCGCCCGTGGCGCAGCCCAACGAGCTCTCGACTCCCCTTCCCCAGCTCGGCTGCTCGAACGAGATCAACCGCGCGACCATGGCCGCGAACAAGCGCGACCTGATCGTGCCGGGAGAGCTCGGCGGACCGGACGGCGGCGCCAGCGAAGCGGCGGTCCAGCGCTACCGCGAGGGCAAGGTGCTGCTCGCGCCCCTGCAAACCACCACCTCGGGGAACTGAACCATGGCCCAGGCAGCGGCCGCCCGCAGCGGCATGACCTTCGACGACGACGACGAGCGCGAGCCGTTCGCCGCGTACCTGACCGACGACAGTTCGCAGGCGGCCGCCCAGGCGGTGGCCTCGCAGCGTGGCTGGTCGACGTCGAACATCCGCCGGGGCGGCCTCTCCGCCGCCCTGCGGCTGCTCGGGGTCGCGCCCCCTGCCCGCTTCATGATCGTCGATATCGACGGCCTGCCGATCGAGGAGGCCGAGAGCGGCCTGACCGAGCTCGCCCGCCTCGGCTCGTCGGTGATGGTGCTCGGCTCGATCAACGACGTGAACTATTTCCGCCGCATCATGCGCACCGGCGCCCGGGACTACCTGACCAAGCCGGTGGACGAGGACACGCTCAGCGAAATCTTCGTGCGACTCGAACAGCCGAGCGACGGCGTGACTCCGAAAGGCCGGGTCGTCGGCGTGCTCGGCGCACGCGGCGGCGTCGGGGCGACGACGATCGCGATCAACACCGCCTTCATCATGGCCGAGAAGCTCAGCCGCCGCACCGCGCTCGTCGACATGGACATCTACGCCGGCAACATCGCGCTGGCGCTCGACATCGATCCGACCCGCGGGCTGCGCGAGGCGTTCGACGATCCCGAGCGGGTCGACGAGACCTTCCTGCAGAACGCCATGGCGAAGTTCGGCAAGTCGTTGCACGTGCTCGCCACCGAGGAGGCCTTCGACGACACGGTGCGGATGACCGACGAGAAGGTGCTGATGCTCGCCGACACCATCCGAGCCAACTTCGACATGGCGGTAATGGACATACCCCGCCACTTCGTGATGCGCGAGCCGGCGCTGTTCACCCGGTTCGACGACATCGTGGTGGTGGGCGAGCTGACGCTGCAGTCCCTGCGCGACTGCAACCGGCTGATGAAGCTGATGGCGGTGCGCAACCGGCAGGCCAAGATTCACATCGTCGCCAACCAGGTCGCGTCCAAGCCCGACGTGACGGTGAAGGAGTTCGAGGCGGGGCTCGAGGCGAAGCTGCGCTGCATCTTCCCGCACGATCCGAAGACCATGACCAAGGTGACGCTGAAGGGCCAGCCGCTGGCCACGGGCGACGCCAGGCACCAGATCGTCGCCGATCTGCATCGGCTGTGCATCGAGCTCGCCGGCGTGCCCGAGGAGACGAAGGCCGGCGGCAAGGGCTTCCTGCGGCGGATGGTCAAGAGGTAGCACGGCATGGAAGACGGACTCGACCCGGGCCGCATCACCGCGGTTCACGACTCGCTCTCGATGCTGCGCTCTGCGGCCACGGAACGGTTGCGCCAGGCGCTGGGCGCGAGTCTCGCGAAGGCCAGTCCGCTGCAGATCGCCGAGGCCGCCAACGACGTGCTCGACGCGCTGGTTTCTGCCGCGGAGGCGAAACCGACCCTCGCCGAACAGCGCCAGCTCCTGCGCGAGGTGGTCGATGTCATCCGGGCCGAGCGCACCGCGGCCCTCCCCGGAGCCGCGCCGGAGCAAGCCGATCCGCTGCATGACCCGCTGGCCGAGAGCGCAACCAAGAACGCTCCCGAGGCCAAGAACAAGCGCGAGTTGCAGGTCAAGGCGCAGGTGATGCCGCTGCTGATGCAGCGCATCGACATCTCGGTCGCCTCCGCGCTCGGGCCGGACGAGCTTCGCTCCCAGATCGCGGAGATCGTCGAGGAGATCATCGTCGATCTGAAGATCCAGCTCAACGCCACCGAGCTGCGCTCGATCGTGCGCCTGCTGGTCGACGACATGGTGGGCCTCGGGCCGCTGGAGCCGCTCCTGAAGGACGACGCCGTCACCGACATCATGGTCAACGGCCCGCACCAGGTTTACGTCGAGCGCAAGGGCAAGGTCGAACTCACCGACGTGGTGTTCCGCGACGACCCGCACGTCCTGCACGTCGCCACCCGCATCGTCACCGAGGTCGGGCGCCGGGTGGACGAATCGACCCCGCTGGTCGACGCGCGCCTGAAGGACGGCAGCCGCGTCAACATCATCATCCCGCCGCTCGCAATCGACGGCCCGACCATCTCGATCCGGAAATTCTCCAAGAAGGAGATCACGCTCGACGTGATGGCGCGGCAGAACAACCTGTCGGCCGACGCGGCGACGGTGCTGAAGATCGCCGGACGCGCTCGGCTCAACATCCTGATCTCCGGCGGCACCGGCTCGGGCAAGACGACGCTCCTCAACGCAATGAGCCGGATGATCGACCACGGCGAGCGCACGGTGACGATCGAGGACGCGGCCGAGCTGCAGCTGCAGCAGCCGCACGTTGTCCGGCTGGAGACCCGCCCCGCCAACATCGAGGGCGAAGGCGAGATCACCATGCGGCACCTGGTGAAGAACGCCCTGCGCATGCGGCCCGATCGGATCATCCTCGGCGAGATCCGCGGCGAGGAAGCCATCGACATGCTGCAGGCGATGAACACCGGCCACGACGGCTCGATGGGCACCATCCACTCCAACACCCCGCGCGACGCGCTGACACGCCTTGAGAACATGGTGGCGATGTCCGGCTTCAAGCTGCCGGCGGAGGCGGTGCGCGAGCAGATCCAGTCGGCCATCCACATGATCATCCAGATCAGCCGGATGCGCGACGGGATGCGGCGCATCACCCAGATCACCGAGATCACCGGCATGGAGGGCGAGGTCGTCACCACGCAGGACCTGTTCAAGTTCCACTACGACGGCGAGAACGCCGACGGCAGCCTCTCGGGGCGCCACGAGTGCAGCAATCTGCGCCCGAATTTCATGCCGCGCGCCGAGTACTTCGGCCTCGGCAACCGGCTTCTGGAGGCGATGGGATGTCGTTCGACCTGATCGTTGTCGGGGCGATCTTCGTCGTCTCGGTCTGTGTCGTCGTCGGGCTCAGCCTGTTCATCCTGACGGTGATCCTGAAGATGCAGCACCGCCACCGCCTGCGGCTGGCGCGCGTCGGTCAGCGGCGGATGTCCGGGCGGCTGGACTTCGACGATGTCCGGCTGGCGCTGGTCCGCCAGAAGAAGACCTCGAACCCGCTCGAAAGCCTGACCAACGTCCTGGCGCGGTATCTACCGCTTCTCGACACCGCCCGGCTTCACGCCAACTTCCGCCGCGCCAATCTGGAATGGTCGACCGGCACCTTCGTCATGATCTCGCTGGTCGTCGGCGCCGTGGTGATCGCGGCCGCCACCTTCCTCTCCGGCAAGCCCGTGTGGCTGATGATCGTACCGGGTCTGCTCGTCGGCATGTTCGGCGTGGACAAGTTCGTGCGCTTCCGTGGCAACATGATCTCGACCCGCTTCATGAAGCAGCTGCCCGACGCGCTCGACACGGTGATCCGCGGCATCCGGTCCGGTCTGCCGGTGATCGAGTGCATCGGCAGCGTCGGGCAGGAGTTCCCCGACCCGGTCGGCACCCATTTCCGGGCGGTGGCCGAACGTGTGGCGCTCGGCGAGACGCTCGAGGGCGCGCTCTGGCGGGTGGCGCAGATCGTCGACAAGCCCGAGATGGATTTCCTCGCCATCTGCATCAACATCCAGGTCGAGACCGGCGGCAGCCTTTCGGAGGCGCTCGGCAACCTCGCCGACCTGCTGCGCGCCCGCGAGCGGATGAAGCTGAAGATCAAGGCGATCTCTTCGGAGGCCAAGGCGAGCGCGCTGATCATCGGTGCCCTGCCCTTCATCATGCTCGCGCTCCTGATGATGATGAGCCCGGATTACGTGATGAAGCTGTTCACCGACCCGCGCGGCCAGATGATGCTCGGCGCGGGGCTCACCAGCATCAGCATCGGCGCCTTCGTCATGTGGCGCATGACCCAGTTCGAGATCTAGGAGGCGAAGCCCATGTCCCCGCTGGTAATCTTCGGCGTCTCGGTCGCCCTGTCGGGTGTGCTGCTGATGGCAGGGGCGAGCCACTGGCTGGTCGAGAAGCGCACGCGTCTGCAGCGGGTGCGCACCGCCACCGGGCGGCGGGCCGGGCGGGTCATGGCGCAGGGCAAGGCGGCAAAGCAGGGCAAGAACCAGCACCTGCAGCAGGGCGCGCTCACCATGATGCGGGCCTCGACCGGCAAGCTGTCGATCATGAAGGGCCGCCAGATCGGCGAGACCAAGAAGCTGCTGGTCAGCGGCGGATTCCGCAGCCGCGATGCCATCGTTGTCTACACCTTCTTCAAGGTGGTGGGGCCGGTGGTGTTCCTCGGCGTCGCCGCCATCGTGATCTACGGCGCCGACCCGATCGGCAAGGGTCCGATCATGAACATCGCCGCGGTGATGGCCGCCGCGCTCGTCGGCAGCAAGCTCCCCGACCTCTACGTGAAGAACGTGCGGTCCAAGCGCCTCGAGCAGGTCCGCAAGGGATTGCCCGATGCGCTCGACATGCTGGTGATCTGCGCCGAGGCCGGCCTTGCGTCGGACGCCGCGCTGAAGCGGGTGGTCGCCGAGACCGGCCGCAAGGCCTCCGCGCTCGGCGAGGAACTCGGCCAGACGGCCCTCGAGCTCGGTTTCATGCCCGAACGGCGCCAGGCGCTGGAAAATCTCACCGATCGCGCGCCGATCCCGTCGATCAATGCGTTCGTCAACACGATGATCCAGGCGGAAAAGTATGGCACCCCGCTCGCCCGTGCCTTCAAGGTGCTGAGCCAGGAGCAGCGCACCGAGCGGATGCTGCGCGCCGAGGAGAAGGCCGGGCGGCTCCCCGCCACCATGACGGTGCCGATGATGCTGTTCATCCTGCCCGCGCTGTTCATCGTGCTGATCGGGCCCGCGGTGCTCGACATCATGGACAACTTCATGAACATGAAGTAGCAACCTATTGCTTCGGAACGCTTATCCCAACCGAAAAAGCGCGTGGTCCGACTGATCGTCTAGCTGCTTGGCGCGGCGTTCCGTCCGACAGGTGGCATTGTCGGCGCCTTGCCTTCGCGCCTATATGGCGCACGGCATCGGGAAGGCACCATGCGGACAGCGGGCTTGATCGTGGCGGCCGGGCGCGGCCAGCGGCTCGGGCAGGCAACGCCCAAGCAATACCTGCCACTCGGCGGCCGGGCGATCGTGCGCCATTCGCTCGACGCGATGCTCGAGCATCCCGCGATCGATCTCGTCCAGGCCGTAATCCAGCCCGAAGATCGCCCACTCTACATCGCCGCAGTGAGAGATCTCCCGAACGCCCGTCTCCTGCCACCCGTCGCGGGGGGCGCCAGTCGAGCGGCCTCGGTGCTCGCCGGGTTGGAGGCGCTGGCATCCGAGGCGCCCGACCGGGTGCTGATCCACGATGCCGCGCGGCCGTTTCTCCGCCCGGAACTGATCTCGGCCGTCGTCGACGCACTCGACGCCGGCCCGGCGGCGCTCCCCGCCCTGCCGGTGGTCGATGCGCTCTGGCTCGGTGAGGACGGTCATGCCACTGCGCCGGCGCCCCGCGACGGGCTCTGGCGGGCGCAGACCCCCCAGGGCTTCCACTTCGCCGCGATCCTGGCGGCGCACCGGGCGCATCCGGGCGATGCCGCGGACGACGCAGAGGTGGCGCGCGCCGCCGGCCTCGACGTCCGGCTGGTGACGGGCGATGATGGCAACTTCAAGGTCACGACACCGGGAGATCTGGCGCGGGCCCGGACGCGTATCGGAGGGTCGATGGACATCCGCACCGGCAACGGGTTCGACGTTCACGCCTTTGCAGCGGGGAATGCGGTGACGCTCTGCGGCGTCACCATCCCCTTCGAGCGCGGACTTGCGGGCCACTCCGACGCCGACGTCGGCATGCACGCCCTGACCGACGCGATCTTCGGGGCACTGGCCGAGGGCGACATCGGCCAGTGGTTTCCCCCGTCCGATCCGGCGTGGAAGGGGGCGGCCTCCGATCTGTTCCTCAAGGCCGCCGTCGACCGCGCGGCCGACCGCGGCTTCAGCCTCAGCCACCTCGACTGCACGCTGGTCTGCGAGGCGCCGAAGATCGGCCCGCACGCCCCGAGGATGCGCGAAACCCTCGCCCGCATCGCCGGGATCGAGACCGGGCGCATCAGCGTCAAGGCGACCACCTCCGAGCGCCTCGGCTTCACCGGCCGCGGCGAGGGCATCGCCGCGCTCGCCACCGCGACGCTGGTGCGCCCGTGACCCGCTTCATCGCCACCTTCGGCTTCATCGGGCTGCTGCCGGTCGCCGCGGGCACCTTCGGATCGCTCGCCGCCCTGCCGACCGGCTACCTGCTGCACCTCGCGGGCGGCTTCCCGGCCCTGGCGCTGGCGACCCTGCTGGCCTACGGCCTCGGGTTCTGGGCGACGCGGGTCGAGACCTTCGAGAGCCACGACCTCGACCCGTCGCACATCGTCATCGACGAGGTGGTCGGCCAGTGGATCGCGCTGATGCCGCTGTCGGCGGGCCTCTGGTTCGCCGGCGCGCCGCCGCAGCTGTTTCCCTGGCCGGGCTGGGTGTTCGCCTTCCTGCTGTTCCGGCTGTTCGACATCTGGAAACCCGGCCCGATCGGCTGGGCCGCCCGGCGCAGGGGGCCGACCGGCGTGATGCTCGACGACGTGTTCGCCGGGCTCGCCGCCGCGATCGTCGTCACCCTGATGGCGGGAATCGCCCATGGGTGGCTCCGATGATCGCCGAAGATCGCGCCCGCGCGCTGATCGACGCGGCCCGGGCCCGGGGCTGGAAGATCGCCACGGCCGAGAGCTGCACCGGCGGACTGGTCGCCGCCGCGATCACCGACATCGCCGGGTCGTCGGACGTGTTCGACCGCGGGTTCGTCACCTATTCCTATCCGGCCAAGGTGGCGCTTCTCGGGGTTCCGCAGGAGACGCTGACCGCACACGGAGCGGTCTCCGAGCCGGTCGCCCGCGCGATGGCCGAAGGCGCGCTGACGGGGTCGGACGCCGAGGTGGCGATCGCCGTCACCGGCGTCGCCGGTCCCGGCGCGTCCGAAGCCAAACCCGAGGGGCTGGTGTGGTTCGCCACCGCGACAGAAGACGGCACCCGCGTCGAGCACCGCGAATTCGGCGCGCTCGGCCGGGCGCGGGTCCGGGCGCGGAGCGTCGAGACCGCGCTCGAACTGGCGCTTCAGGCGGTGGTGCGGCGGCCGTAGAGCTGCTCGGCGCGCCGCTCGAAGGCGCGCACGATCCGGTGCATCGCCTCGTTGAAGAACACGCCGATCAGCCTCTGCAGGATGGCCGAGCGGAACTCGAAGTCGACGAAGAAGTCGATTTCGCACTTCTCCCCTTCCTTCGGGATGAACCGCCAGTGGTTGTTCATGTAGCGAAACGGGCCGTCGAGGTATTCGACGTCGATCCGCTGCTCCTCCGGGCGCATCGTCACCCGGCTGCCGAAACGCTCGCGGTAGACCTTGAACGAGATCACCAGATCGGCCTCCATCACTTCGCCCGCGCCATCGGGCAGGGGACGGGTGTCGCGGATCCGCGCGGCGGCGCACCAGGGCAGGAACTCGGGGTAGCGGCTGACGTCGGCGATCAGCGCGTACATCTCGTCGGCGGTGTAGGGCACGACGCGTGTCTCGGCATGGGTCGGCAACGGCAGGCTCCCGGGGGCTTGGTGACAGATTGTCGGGCCCCGACAATGCCAATAGGATGACCCCGGACACAAGGCGGAAGGCCTGACCGAACCGCGCGGGATCGAGGGGCATGACCAGAAACTACGTGATCGACGAGATGATCTCGGCGAAGTCGATCGCCGCGCGGGTCGAGGCGCTGGCGCGCGAGATCTCGGAATTCTACGCCGGCACCGACAAGCTGGTGGTGGTCGGGCTGTTGCGCGGATCGTTCGTGTTCATCGCCGATCTGGTGCGCGAACTCGACCTGCCGGTGGAGGTGGATTTCCTCGAGGCCTCCTCCTACGGCAACGCGATGCAGTCGAGCCGCGAGGTGCGTATCCTGAAGGACCTGCGCGGCGAGATCGAGGGCCGTGACGTGCTGGTGGTCGAGGATATCGTCGACACCGGGCGGACCCTCCGCCACGTGCTGGCGATCCTCGGGACCCGCGGACCGCGGCGGCTCGAGGTCTGCGCCCTGCTCGACAAGCCGTCGCGGCGCGAGGTGGAGGTTCATGCGAAATGGGTCGGCTTCGAGATCCCCGACGAGTTCGTCGTCGGCTACGGCATCGACTATGCCCAGCGCAACCGCAACCTGCCGCATATCGGCAAGGTGCGGTTTCTGGACTGACGGGGCTTACGCGTCGACGCGCGGAGCGACGGCAAGGACCGTGAGGCGACGCGTCTCGCCACCCCGCGTCTGCCAGGAGATCGAGGCGCCTTCGGCGAGCCCGATCAGCGCCGCGCCGATCGGCGTCAGCACCGACGCACGGCGGCGGTCGATGTCGGCCTCGGCCGGCAGGACCAGCGTCACCGACGTGACCGCGCCGCTGATGTCATCGCGGTAGGTGACCTCGGAGCCGAGGTTGACGACGTTGGCGGGCATCTCGTTCGACGGCAGCACGTCGGCGCGGGCCATCTCGTGCAGCAGCCTGTCCGCGAGCTCGGGCGCACGCCGCATGGCACCGGAGGCCAGCGCCTCCAGTTCGTCGACGTGGGCGGCGTCGAGGATGATCGGCGGATCCTGCTCGGCCGTTGACGGCTGGTTGTTGACGGGCATGTCCGGTCTCCTGTTGAGGGACGCGCCGTGCAAGCGGTTGTGCGGCTCCGCTGGCGCCGGAGCGTCAGTTGGTTGAGGGATGGGCTGGAGGAAACCCCGAGCCGGTCGTCGCGTGCGCGATCAGTCCGCTCGGGGATTCGAGCGGGTCAGCGTTGGTCCTGCTCGAAGCGGGACAGGTAGATGGCCGACGACGTTCGACATTGGCTTTGAGATAGGTACGGGGCCCGATGGTTTCAATACAACGCGCCCGGCGCTCGTGGCCGGCCCAGGGATTATCGAGCGCGGCACGCAAAGAGCGTGTCAGCGCGGAATATTATGGTAAGCTATTGAAATCATGGGAAACGATTTCCTGAATTAACCGGATGGCAAGGAATCCACGCCCGCGCCACGCGGTTGACGGCAGTCCGGGCGCGCGAACCGATCGGACGAAGGGCGTCGGAAAATCGCCCGCGCGCGTCAGCCGCGGGCGCGACCGACGAGCTTCCAGAGGCCCGGCACGATCAGCGCGGCCAGCGCGACCTTGAGGACATCCCCGATCAGGTAGGGCGTCAGGCCCCAGGCGACGGACTGCTCCCAAGGGCTGCCGAACTTCGCCTGATCGAACAGCCCGCCGACGACGAGGTGGTGCAGCCACGCGAGGCCCGGCAAATAGACCAGCGCACTGCCGACCAGCATGGCGGCGGCCATACCGGCGATCCTGCGGTCCCAGCCGCGGCGGGCGGCGAAGCCGAGCGCTAGGGCCGCGAGCAGATAGCCGACGAGGTAGCCGCCGGTGCCGCCGAGCATGTAGGCGATGCCGTTCGTCTCACCCGACGAGCCGGCGAAGACGTCGAACCCGGACGCGCCGACCGCGAGATAGGCGAAGATCGTGGCGAAGCCGAGCCGCGGCCCGTAGGCGGCGCCGATCGTGAGCACCGCGAAGGTTCCCAGCGTGATCGGGACCGGAGATGGCCAGAGCGGCACGGAGACCTTCGCCGCGAGGGCGAGGGCGATCACCCCGACAACCATCAGGATCCCGCGCCGCGTCCAGAGGCCGGCGCCTTCGGCGGGCCAGACGGCTTCGGTCAGGACGTGTCGCGATGCGGTATCGGCCATGGCGGGGGATCCTCGTGAAACGGAGCGTCGGAATTCTACTGCCGTACAACCGGGGCGCCTGTCCAGCGTCAGGTCGCGCACTCACGCAAGAGGTTCGGTGCGCGAACGGGCGACGTCTACGAAAGTCAATCCTGTACGGTCAACGGCTTACTTGCACTTGATCGGTTCGCGCCCCTTCCGTGGGCGCTGCGGAATCGAGGCGCGCATACGCCGATACGATGCCATAGTCCTTGCTCGGTCCGGTCACCCGCCATTCGGCCCGCCAGTCCGGCCACGCGCGGAAATCGTAGCGGACCCGATAGAGGTCGGGCGGGCAATCGTGGGTTGCCTCGGGCGCCGGAACTCCAAGATCGAAGCGGTGAAAGAAACCGCCGTCGCCGAACGCCACCTCGACGATGCCGCCGCCGGCGCTCCGCCACAGATAGCGCCGGGTCGCCTGCATCGGCGCGCTGCCGGGGAAGGCGAGCGTTCCGTCCTCGACGTAGGCGAGACCGCCGTCGACCGGATCGAACCGGGCCTCGCCGGCAAGGCGCCCGGTGCGCCCGGCGCGCCGATCGTCGATCGTGCGATCGAGCCGCCAGCGACCGGCGAATGACTGAAGCCGCATCACCCCCCTCGCTTGTGCCCTCGTCCGGCCCCGTCTATCAGACGGCCCGAGCTTTCGTGAACCCGTGAAAGGCCGCCTGCGATGATCCCGCGCTATTCCCGCCCCGAGATGGTCAAGATCTGGTCGCCGCAAACCAGGTTCCGCATCTGGTTCGAGATCGAGGCCCACGCCGCCGACGCGCAGGCCGAGCTCGGGGTGATCCCGAGGTCGGCCGCGGCGGCGGTCTGGAAGGCCCGAGACGTGCGAGTTCGACGTGGACCGGATCGACGAGATCGAGGCGGTGACCCGGCACGACGTCATCGCCTTCCTGACGCATCTCGCCGAGCACGTCGGCGACGAGGCGCGGTTCGTGCATCAGGGCATGACCAGCTCCGACGTGCTCGACACCTGCCTCGCGGTGCAGCTGGCGCGAGCGTCGGACATCCTGCTCGACGATCTCGACGCGCTGCTGGCGGCGCTGAAGCGGCGGGCGTTCGAGCACAAGGACACGGTGACGATCGGGCGGAGCCACGCGATCCACGCCGAGCCGACGACGTTCGGGGTGAAGCTCGCCCAAGCCTATGCCGAGTTCGCGCGCGGGCGGGCGCGGCTGGTGGCGGCGCGGGCGGAGGTGGCGACCTGCGCGATCTCGGGCGCGGTGGGCACGTTCGCCAACATCGACCCGGCCGTGGAGGCACACGTCGCGCAGGCGATGGGGCTGACGCCGGAGCCGGTCTCGACCCAGGTGATCCCGCGCGACCGGCACGCGATGTTCTTCGCCACGCTCGGGGTGATCGCCAGCTCGATGGAGCGGCTGGCGGTGGAGATCCGGCATCTGCAGCGCACCGAGGTGCTGGAGGTGGAGGAATACTTCTCGCCCGGCCAGAAGGGCTCGAGCGCGATGCCGCACAAGCGCAACCCGGTGCTGACCGAAAACCTGACCGGGCTGGCGCGGCTGGTGCGGATGGCCGTGACGCCGGCGATGGAGAACGTGGCGCTCTGGCACGAGCGCGACATCTCGCATTCGTCGGTGGAGCGCGCGATCGGGCCGGACACGACGGTGACGCTGGACTTCGCGCTGGCCCGGCTGACCAGCGTGATCGACAGGCTGGTGGTCTATCCCGACAACATGGCGCGCAACATGAACCGCTTTCGCGGGCTGATCCACTCGCAGCGGGTGCTGCTGGCGCTGACCCAGAAAGGGGTAAGCCGCGAGGCGGCCTATGCGCTGGTGCAGCGCAACGCCATGAAGGTCTGGGAACAGGGCGCGGACTTCATGACCGAGCTGAAGGCCGATCCGGAGGTGCGCGCGGCGCTCGGCGAGGCGGAGATCGAGGACAAGTTCGATCTCGGCTACCACACCAAGCACGTCGACACGATCTTCCGGCGGGTGTTCGGAGAGGCGTAGACCGGCGAAGCCGACGAACCGCGGCCGGTCAGGCACACCGCGAAGGCCGCCCTCCGGACCAGCCGGGCGTCAGGTGTCGCTCACCTCGTTGAGGATCTGCCCCTTGGCGACCGCGTGCATCTCGGCCATCTTGGCGCGGATGGTATGCTCGTCGGCGCGGTAGTCGAGATCGGCGGCGAGCTTGCGGTAGACGTCCTCGTGCCCGGCCTCCTCGAAATCGGCGCGGACGATCTCCATCGCGTAGGCATCGGCCTCGTCGCCGGTCTTGCCGAGAAGCGAGGCCGCCCAGAGGCCGACGAGCCGATTGCGCCGGGCCTGCGCCTTGAACAGCATCTCCTCGTCGTGGGCGAACTTGTTCTCGAAGGCTTTCTCTCGGTCGTTGAAGGTCGTCATGCGGCTCTCCTGGCGTCCGGTTGCCGGGAGGAGATAAACGTTTGGACGCTCGCAAACAAGCGCCGCGCGAGAAGCTTGCTCCTTTCGGGGCCGGGGTATAGAGAGCGTCTAACCGGAGGGGCGGGCATGTCGCCCGGTCCTTTTTTCCGCATTTCGGAGACAGGCATGGCCCGACGCAGGCTGGTTTACGAGGGCAAGGCGAAGATTCTCTACGAAGGCCCCGAGCCCGAAACCCTGATCCAGTACTTCAAGGACGATGCGACCGCGTTCAACGCGCAGAAGAAGGCGACGATCGAGGGCAAGGGGGTGCTCAACAATCGCCTGTCGGAGCACTTCATGACCGGGCTGAATGCGGTGGGCGTGCCCACGCACTTCATCCGGCGTCTCAACATGCGCGAGCAATTGATCCGCATGGTCGAGATGATCCCGCTCGAGGTGGTGGTGCGCAACTACGCGGCCGGGTCGCTGTCGAAGCGGCTCGGGATCCCGGAGGGGCAGCAGCTGCCGCGGCCGATCATCGAGTTCTACTACAAGGACGACGCGCTGGGCGATCCGTTCGTCAGCGAGGAACACATCATCGCCTTCAACTGGGCGAGCCAGCAGGACATCGACGACATGGTGGCGCTGGCGCTCAGGGTGAACGATTTCCTCTCCGGCATGTTCCTCGGGGTCGGGATCCGGCTGGTCGACTTCAAGATCGAGATCGGGCGGGTCTACGACGGCGACTTCCAGCGCTTGATCGTGGCGGACGAGATCAGTCCGGATTCGTGCCGGCTCTGGGACATCGAGACCGGGCAGAAGCTCGACAAGGACGTGTTCCGGCAGGATCTCGGCAGCCTCTCGGACGCCTACACCGAGGTCGCCAAGCGGCTCGGGGTGATGCCGCGGACCAACGGGCGGACCCACGCCGGGCCGAAGCTGGTGAACTGATGCGCGCCCGGGTGCACGTGACGCTGAAGGCGGGCGTCCTCGACCCGCAGGGCGAGGCGGTGCGCCACGCGCTCGGGACCCTCGGCTTCGACGAGGTTGGCGAGGTGCGGATCGGCAAGGTGATCGAGGTGGATCTGGCGGAGACCGACGCGGGCACGGCAAAGGCGCGTGTCCGCGAGATGTGCGAGCGGCTGCTCGCCAACACCGTGATCGAGAACTACGACGTGGAGATCGCGTGACGCTGCAGGCGGGCGTTCTGGTGTTTCCCGGCTCGAACTGCGACCGGGACATGGCGGTGGCGCTGGCGCGCGCCGGCGCGGACGTCTCGATGATCTGGCACAAGGAGACGGGATTGCCTCGGGGGCTCGACCTCGTGGCGATCCCCGGCGGCTTCTCGTTCGGCGACTATCTCCGCTGCGGCGCGATCGCGGGTCGATCGCCGATCATGCGGGCGGTGCTCGATTTCGCCCAGTCCGGCGGCCATGTGCTCGGGGTATGCAACGGCTTTCAGGTGCTGATCGAGACCGGGCTTTTGCCCGGCGCTTTGATGCGCAATGCCGGGATCAAGTTCATCTGCGACACCGTTCCGCTGGTCGTGGCGACGACCGACTGCGCCTTCACGCGCGGCTATCGGACCGGCGAGACCATCCGGCTGCCGATCGCCCACCACGACGGCAACTACGTGGCCGACGCCCGGACGCTGGCGCGCATCGAGGCCGAGGATCTCGTCGCGTTCCGCTACGCGGCCAATCCGAACGGCTCGGCCGGCGACATCGCCGGGGTGCTCTCCTCGAACCGGCGGGTGCTCGGACTGATGCCGCACCCGGAGCGCGCGGTCGATCCGGGCCACGGCGGGACCGATGGGGCGCGACTGTTCTCCGGGCTGGTCGCGGCGCTGGCGACGGGCGCCCTGCAGGGTGCTTGAGCGGCGCCGCCAGCGGGCGTAAGGTCGGGGACGATGAGCCAGGCAGACGACGCGCCGCGCCCGATAGAGCATCCGGGTCGTTTCTGGATGCGCGTCGGCGTGGCCGCCTCGATCCTTGGGACGCTCCTGGTCATCTGGCTGAGCCACGCCTACCTCAGCCGCACGTTCAGCGACGAGCAGAACACCGACGCGACGGTACGGGCCACGCTCTACGCTGGCGCGATCCAGAGCGCGATGCAGCGGCAGTCGGTGGTGCCGCTGCTGCTCGCGCGGGACCCGATCCTGATCGACGCGCTGGAATCGGGCCAGTATCAGAATGCCGAGGAACGGCTGGCGAGTTTCAGGGAGGAGATCGGCGCCGGCTCGATCTTCCTGCTCGACGCAGAGGGGCGGATCGTCGCGGCGAGTGACGCGCGGCCGCGCGAGCAGTATGACGGCGACAAGGCCTATTTCACGTTGGCCAAGAACGATTCCGGCACGGTGTTCTCGATCATCGAGAACGACAACGGCGCCTACAGCTATCACTATGCCCGGCGGATCTTGCAGGACGACAAACTGCTCGGCGTGGTCGTGGTCACGGTCGATCTCAGCCTGCAGGAAGAAGGGTGGCGGCGGGCGGGGGTGAAGGTCCTCGTCACCGACAGCGAGGATCAGGTCCTGCTTGCCTCGGAACCGAACTGGCGACAGAAGACCCTGCCCAACCTGCTGGCGCCCCGCCCGGACCCGTCCGGCGTGCGCCGGGCGATCCGCGACGCACAGCGCAGTTTCGGGGCGCCGTCCTACGTCTATATCGCCGGCACGCCGTACCTGCTGACCGAAGTGCCGGTGGGCTTCCGCAACTGGAGGCTTACCTATTTCGCGACGCTCGAGGACGTTCGGGCGCGGGTCAACGCGATCCTGTCGCTGATCATCATGGTGCTGGCGCTCCTGCTCGCGCTCGGCTTCTACCTTCTGTCGCGGCGCACGCGCGCGGAGAGCAAGCGCATCCAGCGCGAGTCCGAGGAGCTTCGGGTGCTGAACCGGCGGTTGAGCACGGAGATCGGAGCGCGCAAGCGGGTGGAGCGCAATCTCAAGGAAGCCGAGCAAAGCCTCGAGCAGGCGTCGAAACTCGCGGCACTCGGACAGATGTCGGCGGCGGTCAGCCACGAACTGAACCAGCCGCTCGCGGCGATGAAGACCTATCTGGCCGGCGCGCGGTTGCTCCTCACCCGGCGGCGGCCCGACGAGGCGCTGACCTCGTTCCAGCGCATCGACGACCTTATCGACCGGATGGGCGGCATCACCCGGCAACTCAAGTCCTATGCCCGCAAGGGCGACGCCGAAGTCGAACCGGTCGACCTGCGCGACAGCGTGCGCGCGGCGCTCTCGATGATGGCGCCGCAGCTCGGCAAGATGGCGGTGAAGATCGTCACCACCCTGCCCTCGGAACCGGCGGTCGTGATGGCCGATCCGCTCAGGATCGAGCAAATCATCGTGAACCTGCTGCGAAATGCGCTGGACGCCGTGCGCAACCGCGACGACAAGAAAATCAAGATTTTGCTGGTCGAGGGTGAGACGGTTCTGCTCTCGATCGAGGACAACGGCGCCGGGCTCGACGATCCCGACAAGCTGTTCGAGCCTTTCTACACCACCAAGAAACCCGGGGAGGGCCTCGGTCTCGGCCTCGCCATCTCGGCCGGATTTGCCGCCGAACTCGGTGGTCGTCTGGTCGCCCGCAACGCCCACGACGGCGGCGCGGTGTTCGAGCTGGTGTTGCCGCGCGACCGGGGACAAACGAAAGCGGCAGAGTGAAAGACATGAACGGAAAATCCAAGGTCGCGATCATCGACGACGAGGCCGACATGCGCGAGAGCGTCGCGCAGTGGCTTCAGCTTTCGGGCTTCGACCCGGTCGCCTACGAGTCGGCCGAACCCGCGCTGAAGGGCCTCGGGGCGGACTTCCCCGGCGTGGTGATCAGCGATATCCGCATGCCCGGAATGGATGGCATGGCGCTCTTGCGCCGGCTGCAGGGCGTCGATCCGGGCCTGCCGGTGATCCTGATGACCGGGCACGGCGACGTTCCGATGGCGGTCGAGGCGATGCGGATCGGCGCCTTCGACTTCGTCGAGAAACCGTTCGAGCCCGACCGGCTGGCCGAATTGTGCCAGCGCGCCGGCGAGGCGCGGGCCCGGACGCTCGAGACCCGGGCGCTGCGGCGCGAGCTCTCGGACGGCAGCGTCCTGATCCGCCGGCTGATGGGCGCGAGCCCGTTGATCGAGCGGCTGCGCGAACAGATCCTCGACGTGTCGCAGGCCGACGGTCATGTGCTGATCCTCGGCGAGACCGGCACCGGCAAGAGCCTCGTCGCCAAGGCGCTGCACGCCTGTGGTCCGCGCGCGACCAAGCCGCTCATCACCATGAACTGCGCCTCGGTCGCACCCGAGCAGGTCGAGCCGATGCTGTTCGGCGGCCCCGACTGGCCCGAAAAGCCGCTGATCGACCAGGCTGAAGGCGGAACGCTCTGCCTCGAGGACATCGAGGCGCTGTCGGCCGCGGCCCAGGCGCGGCTGCTCGATGCGATCAACGCCAACGACCCGACCGGAGAGGCGGCGCGGCACAACCTCCGCATCGTCGCCGTCTCGAGCCGGCTCGGCGCCGGCACGCCGCCGGCCGAGGTGATGCGCGACGACCTCTACTTCCGGCTGGCCGGGCTGGTGCTCGAAGCCCCGCCCCTGCGCGCGCGGGGGGAGGACATCCTGACGCTGTTCTCGCACTTCACGGTGCAGTTCGCCGAGGAGTACGGGTGCGAGGCGCCGGCGCTCGGCGCGGGCGATGCGGCGAACCTCGTGCAGGCGCCCTGGCCGGGCAACATCCGCCAGCTGATCAACCTCGCCGAACGCGCGGTGCTTCAGGCCCGCCGGGGCGAGAGCAACATCTCGGCGCTCCTGATCGACGACGGCTTCCAGGCTCCGGCGATCGCGCTCGATGCGGAAAAGCCGCTCAAGGAACACGTCGACGCCTTCGAGAAGATGCTGATCGACCATGCCCTGCGCCGCAACGAGGGCAGCGTCAGCGCGGTGATGACCGAGCTCGCCCTGCCGCGCCGCACGCTGAACGAGAAGATGGCGAAGTACGGGCTGAACCGGCAGGACTATCTTTAGGTCCGCCAGCGAGGGCGACGGCCCGCCGCGATCTTTCGGGTTTCCGGACGCCGCCGTCTGCGCCCCTGTCTACCTCGGGTTCGAGGTCGCCGGCGGCTGCGCGGAAGCCGAATCGGGCGCGGTTGCGGCCTTGTCGGGCAGGGGCTTGCCACCCGAAGCGGGGACGAACCCCGATGTCTCGTCAGCCGAAGCCACGGTCGGTTTCGCCGGGCTCGTCTCCACCGAAGCCGGTTCGGTTCCCGCCAGCAGCGCGGGATCGATGTCGCTGAGCGGCTTGGTCGTCACCGGCGCGGGTGCCTTTGCCGCCGCAGCGGCGGTTCGGGTGGTCTCGGACCCGGTCGGTTTCGGCGCCGCGGAGGCCTGGGCAGCGCTCGGTTGCGGCTGGGACCGCGGTGCCGCGAGGTTGATCGGCTTTCCCTGAAGCATCAGGGCCCGCAGCGCATGGTAGTAGGCGATGTTGTTCTGGATCTGCGACGACGAGAGATCGCGCTTCAGCGTCGCCGACGCATCCCCGTCGCGTCCGGCGAGACCGTAGACCAGCGCAAGGTTGCCGCGGGTGTTGGCGGTCGCGGCGCCGTCGCGGACCAGCTCGCGCAGGATCTTGATCCCCTCGTCGGTGTGACCCGAGAGCCCGAGCGACAGACCGAGGTTGCTGAGCAGGGCAAAATCGGTGGGGTCGCGCTTGAGACCCCGGCGATAGGTCTCCTGGGCTTCGGTGTGCCGGCTCAGCCGGTCGAGGGCGATGCCGCGCGCGGTGAGCAGCGACACGTCGTTCGGGCGACGCTTCAGCGCCGTGTCGACATTGGCGAGGGCCGCCTGCGGCTGGCCGGCACCGATCTCGGCGCGGGCAAGCTCGAGCAGGACATCGGGATCGCGCGGGCTGCGTCGGTTGGCCTCGTTCAGCGCCTGTTCCGCGCGTTCGTACTGGCCCATGCCGGCGTAACTGCGCCCGAGGCCCACCAGCGCCTCGATCGACTTGGGGTTGGAATCGAACTCCTCGCGGTAGAGCGCCGCGGCCGTCTGGAAGTCGCCGGCATCGGCGGAGCGCTCGGCGAGCCGGGCCGGCGAGCCGCGACTGGCGGCGCCGCCCGAGCAGGCCGCGAGCACCGATGCCGCGGCCAGACCCGCCGCCAATTTCCCGTATGCCGTTCGTTTCCTGGCCATCGCTGCTGCCTCGTGCCTGACCTCGCAACCGGAAATTTGCCGGTTGTGTTTCTTAGAGCGTCTTAACCTTAAGGTAGTGTAAAGGCGCGCGGGATCCCCGGTGCTTACCTTCCCGTAACCAATGGCCGCCATAGTCACGCCCCGATGCCGGCGTGGTCCCGGCGGCACTTCCGGAGGCGTGCGCATGGCCCTGATCCTTTCCCTCTCGGCGGTTGCGCTCTTCGCGGCAGCGGCGGCCACGGACACGTTCACACGGCGCATCCCGAACGGGTTGTCGCTGGCATTGGCGCTGATCGGACTGTTGCGGATCGGCCTCGCGCTCCGGGCCGGGGGCGCCGAACTGGCCTCGGCCTTCGACTTCGGCGCGGCGATCGCGGTGTTCGCGCTGGCGGCCGTCGGATTTCACTTCGGTCTGCTGGGCGGCGGCGACGTCAAGCTGCTCGCCGCGGGAACGCTCTGGCTCGGTGCCGCGGCGCTCGGGCCCTACCTGTTCGCAACCGTGCTGGCCGGCGGACTGCTGGCCATCGGCTTCCTGCTCTGGCAGTTGATCGTCGGCGGACGCAACCGCGAAAAGGGCGCTGGCCTGCCTTACGCGGTCGCCATCGCCGCCGGCGGCATCCTCGCCACGATCGGGCTGCCCTGGTCGTAGATCTCAGGCGGCGACGTCATCGACGAAGCGGACGCCGGTAGCCTCCAGCGTGCGATAGCGGACCTCGGCGTCACGGGCCGGCCCGTTCTCGATCCGGAGCTCGAACCGGTCGGGCAGCGGCATCCACTCGTCGACCTTCAGGCGTGCGCCGCCGGTCGACAGATCGAGCACGACGCAGTCGACCGTGCTGTAGCCGCGCCGGAACACGATGCGCGCCCGCCGCAGCACGTGCGACCTCGGAAACTGCCGGTTGTCGTTGGTCATGGATCCCCTCGCCGATGAGCGATTGCACGGCCACGGTAACACTCCGGAAACCACTTTCCCATCGGCGCTGCCTATATTGGTAAACGCACCGCTGTTGCACAAATAATTAAGTAAAAATGCCGGATGTATTTTCTTTGACATCAGGCTTGCCTTAACGGCTATTGAATGGTGCGTGACCAGAATGGCCCGAACTTCAGCAGATCAGGGCGCCGGCAAGCGTCCGAACTCGATGGAGGCTGGTCCGACCGTGCGAACGTTGCAATCAACCCGTGCCTTTCTGCGAAGGATCCTGGGCGACCGCCGCGGAGTCGCTGCGGTGTTTCTCGCCGTCGCGCTGGTGCCGCTGATCGGCGCGGTGGGGCTGGCGGTCAACTCCTCGCTCGGCTACCTGCTGAAGACCCGCATGGGAAAATCGCTCGACACCGCCGGGCTCGCCGCCGGACGGGTGGCGCTCGACGCCAATGCCGAGGAGGTGGCGCGCAACTACTTCGACGCGAACTTCGGCGACTCGAACGGCTCGGTCACCGTCACCGATTTCGACTTCGAGGTGGATCCGTCCTTCCGGTACGTCACCCTCAGCGCCACGGCGACCACGCCGACGCACTTCATGCGGGTGTTCGGCCGCGACACCCTCACCGTTTCCGCGCGCAGCGTCATCGAGCGCGAGACCACCGGCATGGAACTGGCGCTGGTGATGGACAACACCGGGTCGATGTGGGGATCCGCGTTCGACGCGATGCAGACCGCCGCCTACGACCTTGTCAACATCGTGTTCGGTGGCGACGATGAGGTCGATAACCTGTGGGTGAGCCTGGTTCCCTACACAGCGACAGTGAATATCGGATCCTGGCGAACCGGCTGGATCAAGGGCTCCGATCGCATCTTCACCAATCCGACCAGCTACCGGCCCGACCTTGCCGGCGGAGGCTGGAAAGGTTGCGTGATGGCGCGCGGGAGCAACCGGGACGCCGATGACACGACCCCGTCGGTCGAGCAGTTCGCCTCCTATTTCTACGCCGCGACGACCCGGACTCAGGACAATAACTGGCCGACGATCAAACCGGCGTTGGCCGACCGCAACGATGGGCGGGGCCCGAACCTGGGCTGCGGACCGGAAATCACGCCGCTGACCAAGTCGAAGGCGACGATCGACGCGGCGATCGGCAACATGGGCGCCTGGCACCGCGGCGGCACCACCGGCAACCTCGGGCTGTCCTGGGGGTGGCGCACGATCAGCCCGAGCTGGCGCGGCCTCTGGGGCGGCGAGACGACGTCCGACATGCCGCTCGATTACGGCACGCCGCTGATGGAAAAGGTGGTGGTGATCCTGACCGACGGCAACAACCAGTTCTACGACCATGACACCGGCTCGGGGACGCCGAAGTCGGACTTCACCGCCTATGGGCGGCTGGAGGCGATGGGCGTCTCGAACCTGAGCGACGGGCGAAACATCCTAGATACGCGCATGGCGGGCACCTGCGCGGCGATGAAGAGCAACGGGATCCGGATCTACACGATCATCTTCGGCTCGTCACCGGACAACCAGGCAAAGACGCTGTTCCGCAACTGCGCCACCACGCCCGCGATGTACTACTACGCCCCGTCGAACGCCGATCTCGCCACCGCTTTCCGCGCCATCGGCGGGCAGCTCGCGAACCTGCGGATCATCGAATGAGCGGGCGGCGGGCAGTCGCCGCCATGCGGGCGCTGCCGGGTTGCGAGCGCGGCGCGACGGCGGTGGAGTTCGCGCTGATCCTGCCGGTGCTGCTGCTGTTCATCGTCGGCAGCATCGAGAGCGCGATCGTGCTGTTCATCGGCTCGTCCATCGAGGCGGCGGTGATGGAGGCCTCGCGCTACGGCACCACCGGCACCGCGACCAGCGTCAGCCGTGCCGACCGGGTGCTCGAGATCGTCTCGCAGCGGACCTATGGCCTGCTCGACATGGACCGGGTGCAGATGGACACGCTGGTCTACGCGAGCTTCGCCGACATCGGCAAGCCGGAGCCGTTCGACGACTCCAACGGCAACACGGTCTACGATCCGGGCGAGCCCTACGTCGACGTGAACGGCAACGCCCAGTGGGACCCGGACATGGGCGAGGCGGGTCTGGGCGGTCCGAGCGACGTGGTGGTCTACCGGCTGCGCTATGCCTGGGGCATCGTCACGCCGATCATGCGGCAGATCCTCGGCGAGAGCGTCACCCACGTCTCGAGCATCGCCGTTCGCAACGAGCCGTTCTGAGGGAGCCGCCGATGCACCGTCTGTTCCCCCAACTCCTGGCTGACCGCCGCGGCATCGCCGCGATGGAGTTCGCGCTGATCCTGCCGATCCTCGTGGCGTTCAGCGCCGGGACCATCGAGTTCAGCCGGTTGCTGATGGTGACCCAGAAGCTGCAGAGCGGGTCGTTCATCCTCGCCGATCTGACCGCCCGGGACCGCACGCTGAACGAGGAGCAACTCGGCAACATCTTTCTCGCCATCGACCAGGTGGTGCAGCCGTTCGACTTCGCCACGGACGGGAAGGCGATCGTCACCAGCATCGGCGTCGATGCCTCCAACGACCCGGTGGTGAACTGGCAGCGCAGCGGGTCCGGGGCGCTGACCGCCACCAGCGAGGTCGGCAGTCCGGGCGGCGCGGCCGACCTGCCGGACGACCTGACGATCTCCGCCGGCGAGACGATCATCTCGGCCGAGGTCTACTATCAGTTCCAGCCGTTGTTCCACGTCGGGCTGTCGCCGAGGGTGATCCGCCGGGTCGCCTACTACAAGCCCCGCCTCGGGAGCCTCGACACGCTGCTTCCCTGACGGTACCGGGTGCGGTATTGTGGCGTAACGCGCGTGATATACCCGTATCATACCAATCCGCTTTGAGCCTCACCCATGGGCTCATTCCCGCATGCCGATGGACATGATCTTCCTGGGTCGGTCGATGAGGTTGTTCCAGGCGTCGCAGCAGAGCGCGACGATGTCCTCATAGGATTTGAAGACGCGGTTCGAGAGCCAGTTGTCGCGGATGAACTGCCAGATGTTCTCGACCGGGTTCAACTCTGGCGATCGAGGCGGCAGCGGCAGCAGGGTGATGTTGTCGGGAACGGCGAGCCTGGAAGACATGTGCCATCCTGCCTGATCGAGGATCAGCACGGCGTGGGCGCCCGGATCGACGGCCTGGCTGATCTCGACCAGATGGGCGGCCATCGCCGGCGTGTCGCACCAGGGCATGACCAGCCCGGCGCCCTTGCCCTTCTTCGGGCAGATGGCTCCGAAGACATACGCCCACTTGGTGCGCTGGTCGTGAGGAGCGCGGGGCCGGGTGCCGCGTTTCGCCCAGCGGCGGGTGATGGCGTTCTTCTGACCGACGCGCGCCTCGTCCTGCCACCACAGTTCTATCTCGGTTCCGGCCGGGAGCCTTTTGCGGATCTCGTCCAGCTCGGCCGGAAATCTTTCTTAAAATCATCGATGGCCAGCCCGTTCTGCGCGTAGTGGCGCGGACGTGCCGAGATCTTGCGGTAGCCGAGCGCCCGCAGCTCGCGCCCCACCGTGGTCTCGCTGAGCGAGATGCCGAACTCTTCCCATATCCACTGCGCGAGATCCGCCAGCCGCCAGCGCACCACCTCGTGGATCGCCGGGATCGGCCCGCGCTCGACGATGGCGGCCAAGGCCTGACGCTGGGCATCGTCAAGCTTGGACGCATTGCCCGGCGCCTTGCCGTCGATCAGTCCGGCCGGCCCGCGGGCGTTGAGGCGCAGCACCCAGTCGCGGACGGTCTGCAGACCGACATCCCCGATCCGCGCCGCGTCGGTGCGCGACCCCCCGTCATAGATCGCCGCAAGCGCCAGAAGCCGCCGCGCCTGCGCCGCGTCCTTCGTCAGCTTCCCGAGCCGCCGCAGAGCGGCCCCGTCAAAATCGTCCCGAAGCGAAATCGCAGCGGCCATGGCGAACCTCCTCTGGTTCGCACCATCGATTTAGACTTTCACCGCTTTGGGAATCCCCCGCGTGAGTTTGCGTCACCGGCGGCTGGTATCAGAGCGGTCTGACTTTTCCTTGAATTGAAAGAGGATTGAACGAAGCCGCTGCGCGGCAAGTGGGCGGCTTCGCGGGCGGTGTTCATGACTGGAAGGTGTGGGTTGCTGAGACCCCTTTTCCAGACAGGAACTTTCCGATGGCCGAGACCAGCCCTCTTCGTCGCCGCATGATCGAGGACATGACGGTCCGCAATCTCTCGCCGGCGACGCAACGATCCTACGTCCACGCGGTGTCGAAGTTCAGCCGGTTTTTCGGCCGGTCGCCGGGGACGCTGACGTTGGAGGACGTGCGCACCTTTCAGGTCCACCTCGCCTCGAAGGGCGTGGCGTGGGCGAGCCTCAACCAGACGGTGGCCGCGCTGCGGTTCTTCTACGGTGTCACGCTCGGGATGGCGGAGATCCCCGAGCGGATCGCCTATGCCCGCGAGCCGCGGCGGCTGCCGGTGGTGCTGAGCGCCGAAGAGGTGGTGCGGTTCCTCGAGGCCGTGCCCAGCCTGAAGGCCCGCGCTGCGCTGACGACCGCGTACGCGGCCGGGCTGCGCGTGTCGGAGGTGACGGCCCTCAGGGTCGCCGATATCGACAGCGGCCGGATGATGATCCGCATCGAACACGGCAAGGGCGGCAAGGAACGCTACGTGATGCTGTCGGCGCAGCTCCTGGCGATCCTGCGCACTTACTGGCGGCTGGCGCGTCCCGAGCACTGGCTGTTTCCGGGGCGCGACGCGACCCGCCCGATCGAGCCGACGACGCTGCACGCGGCCTGCCGGTCGGCGCGGACGGCGGCGGGGATCGGCAAGAAGGTGACCGTCCATATCCTGCGGCACAGCTTCGCCACCCACCTGCTGGAGAGCGGCGTCGACATCCGCGTGATCCAGGTGCTGCTGGGCCATGCGCATCTCTCGACCACGGCGCGCTACACCCATGTCTCGCAGGGTCTCATCGGCCGGACGGCGAGCCCGCTGGAGAAGTTGAGGCTCGAGGTGGTCCCGCCGGCCTGAGGCGGCGCCGTCATGGCTGGCGGCATCGAGGTGGCGGACGTCTTCCGCCGCCACGGCCCCGCGTTCCGCGTCGCGCGCAGCGAGCACCTCGATCGCGACCAGCGGCGGGTGATGGGCGCCATCGAAGCCTGCCGCACCGCTGCGCTCGGCGGGCATGTCCGCCGCTGCGTTGACTGCGGCCACACCGCGATCGCCTACAATTCCTGCCGCAATCGTCACTGTCCCAAATGCCAGGGTCGGGCTCGGGAAGCCTGGGTCGCCGCACGGCGGGCGGAGCTGCTGCCGGTTCCCTACTTCCACGTTGTCTTCACCCTGCCGGCGCCGGTCGGCGCCATGGCGTTCCAGAACAAGGCGGCGGTCTACGCCATCCTGTTCCGTGCCGCCGCCGAGACGCTGCGCCTCATCGCGGCCGACCCGCGCCACCTCGGCGCCGAGGTCGGCGGCGTCGCGGTGCTGCACAGCTGGGGCCAGGCGATGCAGCACCATCCACATGTCCACTGCATCGTGCCGGGCGGCGGCCTCTCGCCCGACCGCACGCGCTGGATCGCCTGCCCACCCGGGTTCTTCCTGTCGGTCAAGGTGCTCGGCCGCCTGTTCCGGCGGCTCTTTCTCGAACGTCTCGCCGCCGCCTTCGCCGACGGCGGACTGTGCTTCTTCGGCGATCTCGCGCCGCTCGCCAAGCCTCGCGCCTTCGCCGCCCACTGCTCGGCGCTGCGCCGGATCGACTGGGTGGTCTACGCCAAACCGCCCTTCGGCGGCCCCGAGCAGGTGCTGGCCTATCTCGGCCGCTACACCCACCGCGTCGCCATCGCCAACAGCCGCCTCGTCGCCATGACCGACGACGCCGTCAGCTTCCTCTGGAAGGACTACCGGCAGCAAGGCCGCCGCAAGGTGATGACGCTCGATGCGGGCGAGTTCATGCGCCGGTTCCTCCTGCACGTCCTGCCCTCCGGCTTTCATCGCATTCGCCACTTCGGCTTCCTCGCCAATGGCCACCGAGCGGCCCGGCTCGCGCTTTGCCGCCGGCTACTCGCCCGGCCAGACACCGATCACGAGGGCGGGCGCAACGCCTCGCCCGGCGACCACCGCTGCGCCCAGACATGCCGTATCCCGGAGCCCGATATCTGCCCCGGCTGTGGCAGCCTCTCGTTGATCCTTTCGACGCTGCCCCGCGCGCCGCCCGATCCTGCTCCAGCCCGCCGATGACGCTCCGGCCGTCCATGATCTCCGGCATACTGACGGCGCCCGCACCCGCGACGCGCGCCCGGAAGGTCGTGCGTCGTAATGGGCCAGCACGACCTTCAGCCACCGCCCAGGGCCATCTCGATCATGTTGGCTGGCCTCCCCGCGCCGCTTCCTGCCCCGACGCAACCGGGCCCGCCGTCACCCGGAGCGCCAAGGCACTTCAGACCGCGCTCTGCGATCACCGTCGCACCCGACACCGCGAGATACTCCGCCCATAGCGCGAGGCCCACCGCGGCTTCGCTCAATCCGGCTTCTATGACGCGCCACCCACCGTCGCGAGTGCCGCCAAAGTCACGCCGCGCCTCACAGAACCCTCCAGATTCCCACCGGCGTTGAGTGTCTGATTCAAGGTGGGTGCTGGGGCGAGGAGGCCAGCACTCATGCCAAGACCCTATTCGATGGACCTTCGAGACCGCGCGATCCGGCTTGTCCGGTCCGGCGAGAGCTGCCGGTGTGTCGCGGGCACGCTTAACCTGGGTGTTTCCACGGTGATCCGGCTCGGGCGGCGCGGATGCGCGAGACGGGCAGCGTGGCGCCCGGCAAGATGGGCGGGCATCGGCCGCACCTGATCTCCGGCGCGGATGAGCGTTGGCTGCTGGAGCGGATCGCTCCGGGCGACTTCACCTTGCGGGACCTTCAGCAGGGTCTGGCGGCTCGCGGGCTGAAGGTGGATGAACGCACGGTGTGGAGTTTCGTCCATCGGGCGGGGTTCAGCTTCAAAAAAACCGCACTGGCCGCCGAACAGAAGCGCGAGAGGGTCGCGCGGCGTCGGGCGCAATGGTTCAGGCACCAAGGTGGCGTTGATGGCGCGCGGCTCGTCTTCATCGACGAAACCTGGGCGAAGACCAACATGACCCCTCTGCGCGGCTGGGCCCCGAAAGGTCGGAGGCTGGAGGGCTACGCGCCCTTCGGGCACTGGAACACGATGACGTTCATAGCGGGCCTCCGCCACGATGGAATCGTCGCGCCTTGGGTGTTCGACGGGCCGATCAACGGCGACATCTTCAAGACCTGGATTCGGGACGTGCTGGCGCCGACCCTGTCGCCGGGCGACATCGTGGTGATGGACAACCTGTCGAGCCACAAGGGCAAGGACATACGAAAGCTGATCCGGGCAGCAGGAGCGAAGCTGTTCTATCTGCCGCCATACAGCCCCGATCTCAATCCGATCGAACAGCTGTTCTCCAAGCTCAAACACCTGCTCAGAAAAGCCGCCGAGCGCACCAAGGAGGCGACCTGGCGCCGGATCGGCGAATTGCTCGACCACTTCACGCCGGAAGAATGCTCGAACTACCTCAGGAACTGCGGATATGAACCAACCTGAACGCGAGACGCTCTAGCATAATATTGCACGCGGACACGCCCCTTCGTGCCGCGCTCAGACCTCGGGCAGGTTCTCACGAAACACGATCTGCAGCCGTGGCAGGTGCGGGTCATGCCTTATCCCGCGGATCGATCCGGCCAGGATGTTCAGCGCCTCGCGCGCCTCCACCCGGGGGTTCTGGTCGATCACCGCGTCGATGGTGCCGTCGAGCAGCAGCGCCCGGTTGTCCGGCGTCGCCTCGTGGCCGACGAACACGGTCCGCCCCGCGCGGTCCCGTTCCTTCAGCGCCCGCGCCACGCCGTCGTTTCCCGCGCCGATATTGTAGATGCCGGCGAGGTCCGGATGCCGGTCCAGCAGCTGCGACGCCTCCGCGTAGGCCCGCGCCCTGTCGTCGCGCACCTCGCGCAGCTCGACGATGTCGAGCTCGGGAAAGTCCTCCGCAAGCACATGGCGGAACCCCATCTCCCGCTCCTCGTGACCGCGATACGACAGCGACCCCGCGAACAGCGCCACCTTGCCCCGCCCCCGCGCCGCGACGAACCGCCCCAGCACGAAGCCGGCGAGCCGTCCCGCCTGCCGGTTGTCGATGCCCACATAAGCCTCGCGGGGTACGTGGAGGACGTCCGACGCCACCGTCACCACCCTGGCGCCGCTCTCCGAGAGGGCGCGGATCGCCTCGCGCACCGTCGGGTGGTCGAGCGCCACTACCCCCACCCCCCGCGTCCGCCCCTGCAACCCGCGCAATGTGGCCGCGAGCGTGTCAGGATTGAACCCCTCGGTCACTGCGATCCGCACGTCGAGATCGGGACGCGCCGCGCCCTGCCGCTCGATCTGCGCCCGCAGCATCAGCATGAAGGCGTTGTCGCCCTGCGGCAGGACGAAATCGAGCCGCAACCGCTCACCCGTCTCCGGCGAACGCCCGGCACCTTCCGCGACGTAGCCCATCCGATGCGCAGCCTCGAGAACCACGCTCCGGGTGCGAGCGCGCACGCCGCTGCGGTGGTTCAGCACGCGATCGACCGTCGCCGGAGAGACGCCGGCCTCGCGGGCGATATCGTGAACCGTGAACCGCAAGACGGCTCTACGCCGGAAGACCCGGAGCGGCGCCAGTCCGCACCCGCTCGGTTTGAAAGGATCGCGAAGAAGCCAGCATGCCTGAATGAGGCCTTTAGATGGTTTCTGACGTGAATTGATGTTGACACCTGACGGCCCCGCCGTCAAGCTGTGCATCAGCGGGGAGACGGAAAGCCCCCGAGACCTTGGGGGAGGATACTCGGTGATCGATCCATGTGACGTCGGCATGGCCGCCGAGGCAGCCTTCGCCCGGGCCGCGCCAGCGCGCTGACAGGGAGGAGAGCCGATGTCCGCCAACGACTATGCCCCCGACGTCGAGCTGCGCTGCCGCGACTACGCGATCGGCTGCGTCGGCGCGGGATCATCATGGCCGAATGCCACCTCGCCGCCTACGCCGACGCCGGCTTCGAGGTCGCCGCCATCGCCTCTCGCACCCGCGATCGCGCCGCCGAAGTGGCAGAACGCTGGAATATCCCCAAGGTCCACGACACGCCCGT
>CAVZCB010000004.1:0-110639 GCA_963773555.1 uncultured Alphaproteobacteria bacterium | reverse complement strand
TCTCGAAGTGGATGTAGTTGCCGCGATAGCAGGCTTCGGCGACGTGAAGCACGGTATCGGGTGGCGCCACGAACAACCGCCGGACCTCCGCGACCGGCGCATTGACCGGAAGGGCGAGGTCGCGCGCCACCACGCTCGGTCTCGGAACGAACCTGCCTCTCGGTTGTTGAGCAGGCGTACCCGGCCAAGGTGGCGCGGGTCCGGAGACGTCGCATGACCTACCCAGCGAGCAAACCGTCGAATCTGCGCAAGTACGCCGAGAAGAGCGAGCGACCCGACCCCGGGAAGGGAGATCGAAGCGGCTTCCTCGGCAATAGCGGCCACGCCGATCCGACCCCCCCGGGCGGGGAGAATCCGGGCGGCAAGCCGGGCGAACCCTCGGGTCGTCCGCACCCGAGGGATTACGACGACGTTCCGAGCGACCCGCGGGCCAGCGCCGACGATGTTCGCCCGGATCCCAACGAGGATCGAAAGTAGTTCCGCCGCCCAGGCCCGCATCAGCGAGCGCCATGAGCGCCGACCCGCAGCTGCGCCGCTTCCCGGTCGCCGTCGGCATCCTGTTCGGCCTCGGTCTAGGCGGGTTCTTCGACGGCATCGTGCTGCATCAGGTCCTACAATGGCACCACATGCTGAGCACCTGGTATCCGATCACCGACCTCAAAAGCCTCGAACTCAACACCCGGTGGGACGGCTACTTCCACTCCACGACGTATCTCTTCGTGATCGCCGGCCTCTTCATCCTCTGGCGCTCCGCCCACCGGCAGCACCTGGCCTGGTCGAACCGGATGCTGATCGGCACCCTCCTCATCGGCTTCGGGATCTTCAACTGTGTCGAGGGGCTGATCGATCACCAGATCCTCGGCGTCCACCACGTCAACGAGTTCATGCCTCGCTCGCAATGGATCTTCTGGGACATCGGCTTTCTGGTCTGGGGGGCGGCGATGGTGATCGGCGGCTGGTTCCTGGCCCGACAGGGCAAGCGCGAGATGGCGGCGAGCGAAGCGGCACCGGGCGCTCAGCGATGAGCGCGCTGCGAGGACCTTCGAAGCGGCGCATCGACGTCGGCGGCGTCGCGATCTACGCGGCGTTCGCCGCCGCCGTCGTGCTCGCGACCAAGCCGGTCTGGGCGCCGTTCCTCTTCGGTTTCCGACCGACCTTCGAAGATCTGCTCCTCATCCGCTGCCTCGCCCTCTTCTGACCAAGCGCGGCCTTGGTGGTGCTGCGCCGCTGCCCTTGCGAACCAAGGCTGGCTCCGTCTTCGGCCGACTGCCCCCCTTCGGACTGCGCCATCTGTTGCATTCGTATGCATCCGCATGTTACCCGAGCTTCGGAGGCACCGCCGATTCTCGGCGATCCATAGATGCGAAGGTTGGCATGACAGGCTCGAAGTGGATCAAGTCCCCAAGACGTAACCCATCCGCGGACAACCGTTCTGTGGAGGCGACCGTGTCGCGGATCCTGCGTGACGTCGCCGCGCAAGGCGACGCGGCCGTGCGCAGATACTCGGTCGAATATGACAATGCGGACCTTGAGTCGCTCGAGGTTTCGGCCGGGGATCGGCTGGCCGCGCTGGACGAGATGCATGCTCAGACTCGCGCGGATACGGAATTCGCGATCGAGAACGTGCGCAGGTTCGCCGTGGCGCAGCTCGGGTCGATCCTGCCGGTGGAAGTCGAGGTGCTGCCCGGCGTGTTCATGGGGCATCGGGTCATCCCGATCGAGCGTGTCGGCTGCTATGTGCCCGGGGGTCGCTATCCACTGCTTTCGGCGCCGATCATGACCATCGTGCCGGCCAAGGTCGCGGGGGTCGACGAGGTGGTGGCCTGCCTGCCGCCCAATGCCGACCGGGCGATGATCGCCGGCTGCCACCTGGCGGGCGCGGACCGGATTTTCCGCATCGGCGGGGCGCAGGCGATCGCGGCGATGGCGTTCGGCACGGAGACGGTGCCGAAGGTGGACAAGATCGTCGGGCCTGGCAACGCCTTCGTGAACGAGGCCAAGCGGCAGGTGTTCGGGCCGGTGGGCATCGACCAGCTGGCGGGGCCGTCCGAGATCTACGTGGTGGCCGACGAGACCGGCGACGCGGAGATGATCGCGACCGATCTGCTTGCCCAGGCGGAGCACGACGTGCGGACGCGGGTGGGCCTGATCACCACCAGCCGCCGGCTCGGGGAGGCGGTGCTTGCCGAGGTCGAGCGACAGCTGCCGACGCTCGCCACCGGCGCGACCGCCGGACAGGCGTGGGAGGACTACGGGGAGATCGTGGTGTGCGCCGACGAGGCGGCGATGATCGCCTACTCCGATCTCGTCGCGGCGGAGCATCTGCAGGTGCATACCGCCGACGCGATGGCGTTCGGGAAGCGGCTGCGCAACTACGGCTCGCTGTTCATCGGTGAACTGGCGAGTGTGGTCTATTCCGACAAGTGCTCGGGCACCAATCACACGCTGCCGACGATGGCGGCGGGGCGCTACACCGGCGGGCTCTGGGTCGGCGCCTATCTCAAGATTGCGACGCACCAGTGGCTGGACGAGCGGGGCGTCCGGGCGGTGGCCCCGCCGGCGGTCCGGCAGAGCGCCAGCGAGGGGCTGGAAGGCCACCGGCGGGCGGCGCAGCTGCGTCTCGACCGGCTCCAGACGGCGAAATGACGCGGAAAACCTGCGGGTGCGCAAAGTACTGCGATCAGCTAATGCGCTGCTAACGCGGAAGGATGCGAATATCCGCGAGCAGGAGTGAAACGATCAGACGGGTTGTTGACCTCCGCCCGCGCCGCCTGTTCCAAGGCGATTGCCGATGCAGCAGATGCCGGCTTCGTCGTTGAAGCGACCGACAATCTGCATGCCGGCGGGCAGGCCGCCGACCGCTCCGACGGGAACGGCCAGCGCCGGATGGCCGGTCAGGTTGAAGGGCAGGGTGCGCATCGGAGTCCAGACCGGCGTATCCCCCGCGAAGGCCGCGACCGGCGGCGCGGGCGTCAGCGTGTTCACCGTCACCAGCGCGTCGTGGCGGGCGAACACCTCCGAGTCGATGGCGGCCCGCAGGCACGCTGCCGCCCGATGCGCGGCGGCGAGGTCGGCGGGGGTCAGGCAGAGGCCGGAGAGAAGGCTCTGCCAGGCCTGGCGGCCGTAGCCCGCGCCTGTCCCTGCGAGCGTGGCGCGATGCACCGCGAGCGCCTCGGCATGCAGGATCACCGCCCCGGCCGCTTCCATCACCGCGTAGTCGGGCAGCTCGACCTCGTCGATCAGCGCGCCGAGGCGCGCGAGGCCTCCGACGGCCGCGTCCATGGCTTGCAGCAGCTCCGGTGTCAGCTCGGGATCCCGGGCGAACCAGTTTCGGGCGTAGGCGATGCGCAGCCCGGCGATGTCCTGGCCGAGGCGCGCCGATGCTTTCGGGCCTTCGTCCGCGATCGCGTCGAAGGTCAGCGCCGCCTCGGCGACGGAGGCCGCGACCGGTCCCACGTGATCGAGGCTGGGGGAGAGCGGAAACACGCCGCGACGCGAGACCCGGCCGAAGGTCGGTTTCAGGCCGACGACGCCGCAATATCCCGCCGGGCTGCGGAGCGAGCCGCCGGTGTCCGTGCCGATGGCGGTCCGCAAGAGCCCTGCCGCCACGGCCGCCGCCGCGCCGGAGGATGACCCGCCGGTGATGTGGCCCGGGCTCCGCGGGTTCAACGGCGGCGGCGAAGGGCCGTCGAAACTCGGGCCGACCAGGGCGAACTCGTAGGTCGCGAGCTTGCCGAGCGGTATGGCGCCCGCGTCCCTGAGCCGCCGTACGATCTCGGCGTCGTCGGTGGCGACGTGGCCGGACCGCAGGCGCGAGCCGCAGAGCGTGGGAAGTCCCGCGACGTCTATCAGGTCCTTGGCCGCGATCGGAATGCCGTGCAGCGGGCCGAGATCGAGGCCCTGCTCAAAGGCCGCGTCGGCGCTGGCGGCGGCGGCCATGGCGGCGTCGGGGTCGATCGCGACGAAGGCGTGGATCTCCGGATCGAGCCGGGCGATACGCTCGAGGTGCGCTTGGGTAAGACGCTCGGACGTGAGCGTGCCGGTCCGCAGGCGCGCGGCTGCGTCCGGGATCGACAGGTCAGCGGGGTTGGTCATGCGCGTCGAGCCAGGCGCGGACCAGCGCCGCCGCGCGCTGGAGGCGGCGCGCGCCGATCACCACCGTCGCACGCTCGGACGGCGTCAGGCGAAGCCCGGCGCGGGCGGCGTTGGCATCGACCGCCGCCGCCAGGGCTGCCTCGGCCGCCTCCTGTGTCACGTGCGCGCCTTCTCGAAGGCGGTCCAGGCGGCCTCGAAGGCGGCGAAGTCGAAGCCCGGCAAGCGCGCGGGACCGAGTACCAGCCGCTCGGTATCGAGCATCCGGCCGATGGCGGCGGCCAACTCAGGAACGACCTCGGGCGGGATCACCAGCGCGCCGTGGCGGTCGGCGTGGACCAGATCGCCGGGCGCGACGGTGAGGCCGAACACCGTGACCGGCACCGCGTTCATCGAGCACGTGGACGAAGCCGTGGCTGGGGCCGATCGAGCCGGCGAGCACCGGAAAGTTCTCGGCGTTGTCGCCGAGATCGCGCATCACCCCGTTGGTCAGCGCTCCGGACATGCCGAAGCCGCGATGGACGTGGGTGTTGATCTCGCCCCAGTAGGCGCCGATGCAGTCGGGGTAGTCGACGTCCTCGACCACCGCGACCGAGGGCTTCGGCGCTTCGGCCATCATCCGGTAGTAGGCCATGCGGCGGCTGCGGATGGTGGCGGGGTCCTCGGTGGGCGGCTTCAGGGCCGAGATCCGCGCCGTCACCGCGTAGCCGACCATTGCCGGGGCCTGCGGCAGCGAGGCGAGCAGCGTGCCGCGGGTGAAGGCGTCGAAGCCGCGCCGGCCCTCGGCCACCTCGATGGCGTTGCATACCGTGGGGGTATCGACGCGGCGGAGCAGCTTCAGCAGATCGTCGTTCATCAGTCCTCCAGCCAGCGGACCATTTCCGCCGTGGTTGCTTGCGGTTGTTCGAGGGTGGGCAGGTGGCCCGCGCCCGCGACGACGCTGAGGCGCGAGCCGGGGATCAGGGCGTGCATCAGCTCGTGCCGGTCGCGGGGGCAGAGGCGGTCGTCCTCGCCCATCAGGATCAGGGTGGGACCGCGATGGCCACGCAGCGTCTCCCGGCTGTCGGGACGGGTGGCCAGCGCGCGCGACTGCCGCGCGAACACGTCGGGGCCGAGCGCCAGCGCCATCTCCATGCAGAGGTCGAGGATCGCCGTCCTGCCGGGGCCGTCGGCGAGGTAGTTCGGCTTCATCTCGTCGCGCATGACGCGGTCGAGGCGGCCGGCCAGCGCCTTTGCGATCTGGGGCTCGCGCCCCGCCCGGACCGCGTCGGTTTCGGCCCGGGGGTTGGTGTCGAGGAGCGCCAGACGCTCGACGCGCGCGGGAGCCTGGCGCAGGATCTCCATCGCGACGATCCCGCCCATCGACAGGCCGGCGAGCGCGAAGCGCAGGGGGGCAGCCTCAAGGATGTCGGCGGCGAGCGCCGCCACGGTATCGCGGGCGGCGATAGGCGCGAGATGCACCGCGCGGGTTCCGGAGAGCGCGGCGATCTGCGGGCCGAAGAGCCGCGCGTCGCACATCATGCCGGGGATCAGGACCAGCGGGGTCATCCGACCCCTCGGTGGGCACAGTGCGCGGTCAAGCTGATACACGGAAATAAAACATAAATTCTCGCCTGTTAAACAAAACGAAACCGGCTGGAGCGGTCGACTCCTGCTGTTGCATCAAGACACGCGGCGCGCGCCCTCGGCGAGCGTCGCGAGCTTGGCCCAAGCGATCTCGGGGTCCACCGCGCCGAAGCCCGCGAAGGTGCCGAAGCCGCAGTCGGAGCCAGCCATCACCCGGTCGCGGCCGACGATCGCGGTGAAGCGTTCGAGGCGCTGGGCCACCAGGTCGGGGTGCTCGACGAAGTTCGAGGTGGTGTCGACGACGCCCGGAACGAGAATGCGGTCGTCGGGGATTTCGGCCCGGCGGTCGCGGAAGACGGTCCACTCGTGGCCGTGGCGGGGGTTGGCGGTCTCGAACAGCAGGTGGCGGGCGCGGGCCTGCATCAGCACCGGGAACACCTTGTCCATGTCGATGTCGCACACGTGCGGGCCTTCGTAGTTGCCCCAGCAGATGTGGATGCGGATGCGCTCCTCGGGGATGCCGTCGAGGGCGTGGTTCAGCGCCTCGACGTTGGCGGCGGCGACCTTGACGAACTCGGCGTCGGTGAGGTCGGTGAACAGCATGTGGCGCGAGAGCGCGAGGTCCGGGCAGTCGAGCTGCAGGTCGAGCCCGGCGGCGACGATGCGGCGGTATTCGTCGCCCATCGCGTCGGCGAGGGCCGCGAGGTAGGCGTCGCGGCTGGGATAGAAGTCGTTTTGCAGGAACAGCGAGATCACCCCGGGGGAGGCCGCGTTCATGAAGCCGCGCTTGGCACCGTGCCGCGCCATCGCATCGCGAAGATGGGTGATGTCCTGCTCGAGCTCGTGCTGGCCGGTGGGGCGCACTTCGCCCACGCACATCGGGCGGGCGTAGCTGGGGGTGCCGCCGGATTTGGCGATGCGCTCGAGAAAGCCCGGGAACATCTTCAGATCCGCGGGGGCGTTGCGCGGGCTGTCGCCGGCGAAGCCCGAGTAGCGGTCCTTGACGTAGGTGGCGTAGGAGATCTTCGAGGTCTCGCCGTCGGAGACAACGTCGATGCCGGCCTCGACCTGGCGGCGCACGACCTCCGAGACGGCCTCCCGCATGCAGGCATCGAAGGCGGCCCGGTCGTAGCTCTCGCCGCGCTCGCGGGCGAAAAGGAAGTCGACGACCGGCTGGCTGCGGGGGAGCGAGCCGACGTGGGTGGCGGGAACGGACATGGAAAGGCTCCGGCTGTCAGGGGGCTGGATGAACGATGCACGGGGCATGCACAATCCATGCACGACCCATGCACCATCCATGCACGCGATTCACCTCAGCCCTGCCAGGTGGCGCCGGCGGGATCGTCGGTGTTGGTGACGCGGTAGAGGCTGGCCTCGCCGGTCATCGAGGGGGCCAGGCTGTGCGCGAGGCCCGGCGGGATGGCGCAGGTGTCGCCGGGGGCGAGGACGGTGGTGCCGCCGTCCCAGGTCAGGCGCCAGTGGCCGCGCATCACCATCAGCACGTGGTGGCGGTCGGAGGTGTGCGTGTCTTCCGGGATCGAGCCGCGGGTGAGCAGCTCGACCTCGAAGCCGGGCTTGTCGCGCAGGATGGCGTTCTCGCCGATGACCTTGGCGGGGTGCTTGCCGGCCATCGCCATCAGGTCCCAGTAGCGGGCGACGTAGCGCGGGACGACGTCCTCGGCGGGCGGCTCGGGGATCTGCGCCAGCTCGGCGTCGGTGAGGAGCGGCATGGGCTTGACGCCGTCGGGGAGCTTCTGGCCCTTTTTGGTGTCGTAGAGCTTGCCGTTCTCGCCGAGGACGAGGCCGTGGGCCTGCGCGTCCTCGATCACCTGCGGCGCCCAGACCACGCCGCCGCCGGCGTCGTCGCCGCCGAGGATCGCCATGATCATGCCGTAGTCGGTGCCGATGTTCTCGAAGCCGCGGAAGATGCCGGTGGGGATGTTGATGATGTCGCCTTCCTCCAGCGTCACCTCGCCGGCGTCGCCCCAGCGGCCCCAGAAGAAGCGCCAGCGGCCCCTGAGGACGAAGAACACCTCCGCGGTGCGGTGGACGTGCAGCGAGTTGCGGCACTTCGGTGGCTGGCCGGCGGCGCCGATGTTGAAGCCCGGCGTCTCCTTGATGTGGACGTGCTGGTCGGGGCTCTCGGAGACGCCGCCGCCGATCACGGTGAAGTTCTCCTTGGTGTCCGAGCCCGGGGTGTGGGCGTCGATGAAGGCGGTCTTGCAGGGTTGCAGGTCGCCGTAGCGCACGATCCGCGCCTCCATCTCGGCGGCGGTAAGCGTTGTCGGGCGGGTCTTCTCTAGCGTGGTCATCACTGGTCTCCTTGGTGCAACAGGATCTGCTTCCAGATCGAGATTTCGTCGAACAGGGTGAATTCGCGGCGCAGGCCCCAGGGTCCGAACTCGGCGTGGGTGATCCCCATGACGTGGACCGGGGCGCCGGTGGGTCGCCCGAAGGCGCCGAAGCCGTCGTGCTTGCCGTCGAGGCTCCAGCGCACGGCGGCGCGGTGCGGCTGGTGGGGGTCGGAGCGGCCGATGACGTGGTGGATCTGCGAAGGTCGCGGAGGGGAACGCCGTGCGCAGGTTCATCCACTCGAACTCGGCGAACTCCCACGACCAGCCGCCGCGGACGCCGGGGTGCTCCGTGCGGACGGCGCGGTCGTATTCGGCGCGGATCACGGCGATGTCCTTGCCCATGATCCGGGTGAGGATGTCCGAAAGGCGCTGCCCCCACTCGTTGTCGTTGCCTCGGCCGGTGTAGCCGCCGGGACTGTCGTCGGCCGGCGCGAACGGCCGGGCGGCCTTCTCCGGGCCGCCTTCGCGGGCGATCTGCTTGCCGGCGAAGCGCCTGGGGTCCTTGCCCAGCTGTTTCACGATGCCGGAGGCGTCGCGGATCAGCCACTCGTCGTAGATCGTGTCGTCCTTCGCGGCGCAGTCGGCGATGGCGCGGATGGTGAAGCTGCGGCCGGTCGGCTTGCCGAAGGCGCCGTGGCCGAGGTGGGTGCCGGAGGTGACGAGGCGATGCGAGGAGAGAAAGCCCGCGTCCTCGTCGCCGGACCAGATCACGTCCTCCCCGAGCAGCCGGCGGTCGGGGAACTCGGCCAGCGTCGCCAGCGTGCCGTCGATCGTGCCGCGGTTGCCGTGGACGATGCCGGAGGGAAAGCGCATCAGGATGTCGGGCGCGTAGTAGTGGTCGAGGGTGCGGAGTTGGCGTTCCTCCCAGATCTCGTGGGTGATCTTGAGGATGTAGTCCGGCAGGTCGGTGAACTTGTCCTGGAAGCCCTTCATTCATAGGTCTCCGGTCTTGAGCAGGATCTGCTTCCAGATCGCGGTCTCGTCGACCAGCGCCCATTCGCGGCGGACGCAAGGCTCGCCATTCGCGCCAAAGGGGCCGAACTCAGCCTGGCACATGCCCATGATGTAGACCTCGGCGCCGGTGGGCGTGCCGAACGCGCCCCAGCCGGCGTGCTTGCCGTGCAGCGACCAGCGCAGCGCGGCGCGGGGCGGCATCAGCGGGTCGTCGCGGCCGATGACGTGATCGAGGGTGAATTTCGCGTCGGGGAAGGCGGCGCGCAAGGACAGCCAGAACTGATCGGCGTCGGACCAGCCGAGGCCGGTGACGGCGCCGGGGTATTCGAGGACGCAGGCGCGGTCGTACTCGCGGGGGATCACCGCGAGATCGGCGTTCATGATCCGGGTGACGATGTCGGCGTAGCGCGCGCCCCACTCGTTGTCGTTGCCGCGCCCGTCGTAGGGACCGGCCACGTCGCCCGCGGGGGTCATCGGCTGCACGCAGTTCTCCGGGCCGCCCTCGCGGGCGATCAGCTCCCGGGTCCAGTCGACGACGTCGTGCCCGAGCTGGCGGACGATGCCGCCCTGGTCGCGGACCAGCCACTCGTCGGTGACCCGGTCGTTCGAGATCGCGCAGTCGGCGAGGATGCGGTAGGCGACGCGCCTGCCGGTGGGCGCGCCGTAGACGCCGGGGCGGGTGTGGGTGGCGGTGCAGACCAGCCGGTGGGAGGAGAGGAAGGCCTCGGTGGTCTCGTCGGTGCGGGCGGGATCCTCGCACCAGATCACGTCTTCGCCGAGGAGCTCGCGGTCGGGGAATTCGGCGAGCGTCGCCATGGTGGCGGCGATGACGCGGGAGTTGTCCACCACCACCGACGCGGGCGAGCGCACGATCAGGCCGGGGGCGTAGCGGTGGGTCAGGCTCGCGATCTCTCGGTCCTCCCAGATCTCCCTGGTGATGCCGATGATGAAATGCGGGACGTCCCGCCATTTCGGATCGAAGCCGTTCATTCAGTCCTCTCTCGCTTTCGTCGAGCCGCGCGTCACCAGCATCCCCGGGATGCGGAGCCGGCGCGGCTGGGTCTCGCTGCCCTCGATGCGGTCGATGAGCGTGGCGACGGTCTCGGCCACCATGCGGTTCACCCGCTGGCGGAAGGTGGTGAGGTCGTAGGCGGGCCAGGCGGCGAGCGGCACGTCGTCGAAGCCGACCACCGACACGTCCTCGGGGATCCGCAGGCCGAGCTCGAAGCGCAGCACGTCCATCGCCGCGAAGGCCATGTGATCGTTGCAGGCGAAGACCGCGTCCGGATGGTCGGCGCGGTCGAACATGCGGCGGGTGGCGTCCCGGGTGGCGGGGTGGGCGAAGTTGCCGACGCCGCGGGCGGCGAGCGCCCGGCCGGCGGCGGCAAGGCCCTCGCGGAAGCCCGCCTCGCGGTCGCGCTGGGTCGAGGCCTCCTCGAAGCCGGCGAGGTAGGCGATGCGCCGGTGGCCGAGGGCCGCGAGATGATCGGCCAGCGCGCGGCCGCCGGCGTGGTTGTCGGTGGTGACGCTCGACAGGCGCTCGTCGTCCTGGTCGCGGTTGAAAAGCACCACCGGAATGCCGAAGGCCTGGCACTGGTGGGCGAGCGAGGAGGACATCGACACCGAGGCGAGCACGATGCCGTCGACCTGGTAGTCGAGGATCTCCTGCATCACCCCGTCGACGTCGCCGACGGTGGGCGAGGCCATGAACACGAGGACGTGGTAGCCCTTTTCCTGCAGCGCCACCGACAGCCGCTCGACCGCCTCCGGGTAGAACTGGTTCTCGAGATAGGCGACCACGAGGCCGATGATCCGCGAGCGACCGGTGATCAGCGAGCGGGCGAGCACGTTCGGGCGGTAGCCGAGCTCGGTGGCGGCGCGGCGCACCTTCTCGACGGTCGCCTTGGAAGCGGACGCGCCGGGGGTGAAGACGCGGCTGACCGCCGACTGGCTGACCCCCGCCAGCTTCGCCACGTCCTGGGAGGTTACCTTTTCGCCTGCCATGGTCATTCCGCCGTCCAGCCGCCGTCGACGAGCAGCGCCGTGCCGGTGACCAGCGCCGAGGCGTCGGAGGCGAGGAACGCCACGGCGCCCATGATGTCCTCGACCTCGCCGACGCGGCCGAGCTTGATCTTGCTTGTCATCCACGCGACCCGCTCGGGATCGGCGAAGGTGCCCTCGGTGAGCGGCGTGCGGATGAAGGTCGGGCAGAGGGTGTTGACCCGGATGCCGTGCGGTCCCCACTCGATCGCCATCGCCTTGGTGAAGCCCTCGACCGCGTGCTTGGTGGCGCAGTAGACGGCGCGGTCGAGCCCGCCGACGTGGCCCATCTGGGCTCGAGACGTTGATCAGCGAGCCGGGTCTGCCGGCGGCGATCAGGCCCCTGGCGACCGCCTGGGTGACGAAGTAGGCGCCGCGGATGTTCACGTCGGCCACGGCGTCGAAATCCCCGGCCTCGGTCTCGGCGGCGGCGGAGTGGCGGGCGAGGCCGGCGCTGTTGACCAGCACGTCGAAGGGGCCGTGCCCGGCGACGGCCGCGGCGGTGGCGGCGACGTCGGCCACGTCGAGCGGCAGCGGTGTCGCCGTGAAGCCTTCGGCGCGCAGCGCGTCGCAGGCCTCCCCCAGCCTGTCCGCCGATCGGGCGGCGAGGGTCACCTCCGCGCCCTGCTCGGCCAGCGCCACGGCGGCGCCGAGGCCGATGCCGGACGATGCGCCGGTGACGAGCGCGCGGCGGCCGTCGAGCCGGAACGAGGGGGTGCGCGGCAGGCGCACGGCTATTCCGCCGCCTCGCGCCACGGCGCGGGCTCGCCGTAGGGAACGTTGATCCCGCCGTAGCGGCGCACCCGGATGTTGGCCTGCTCGGCGTGGCCGACGAAGCCCTCGAGGATGCAGAGCCGCGAGCAGTACTCCCCGATCATCGTGGCGGCTTCGTCGGTGGTGATCCTCTGGTAGCTGTGGGTCTTGATGAACTTGCCGACCCAGAGCCCGCCGGTGTAGCGGCCGGCCTTTTTGGTCGGCAGGGTGTGGTTGGTGCCGATCACCTTGTCGCCGTTGGCGACGTTGGTGCGGGGCCCGAGGAACAGGGCGCCGTAGGAGCGCATGTTCTCGAGGTACCAGTCGTCGCGGTCGGTCATCACCTGCACGTGCTCGGAGGCGATGTCGTTGGCGACCTGCAGCATCTCGTCGTGGCCGGCGCAGAGGATCACCTCGCCGTAGTCGCGCCAGCTGACGCCGGCGGTGGCCGCGGTGGGCAGGATGCCGAGCAGGCGGTCGATCTCCTTCAGCGTGCCTTCCGCGAGCTTGCGCGAATAGGTGACGAGGACGGCGGGCGAGTTGTAGCCGTGCTCGGCCTGGCCGAGCAGGTCGGTCGCCACCAGTTCGGCGTCCACGGTGTCGTCGGCGATCACCATGGTCTCGGTCGGGCCGGCGAACAGGTCGATGCCGACGCGGCCGTAGAGCTGGCGCTTGGCCTCGGCGACGAAGGCGTTGCCGGGGCCGACCAGCATGTCGACGGGGTCGATGGTCTCGGTGCCGAGCGCCATGGCGCCGATCGCCTGGATGCCGCCGAGGACGTAGATCTCGTGGGCGCCGCCGAGGTGCATGGCGGTGATGACGGCCGGGTTCGGCTTGCCCTGGAACGGCGAGGTGCAGGCGACGATGCGCGGCACGCCCGCGACCGAGGCGGTGGCGACCGACATGTGCGCCGAGGCGACCATCGGGAACTTGCCGGCCGGGACGTAGCAGCCGACCGACTGCACCGGGATGTTGCGGTGGCCGAGGATCACGCCGGGCAGAGTCTCGATCTCGATGTCGAGCATCGAGTCGCGCTGGGCCTGGGCGAAGTTCCTCACCTGGGCCTGGGCGAACCGGATGTCCTCGATCTCGCGCGGGCTGACCTCGGCCATCAGCGCCTCGATCTCGGCCTGGCCGAGCCGGAACGACGGCGGGCTGTAGCTGTCGAACTTCTCGCTGAACGCGCGCACGGCGGCGTCGCCGCGGGTCTCGATCTGCTTCAGCGCGTCCTCGACGACGACGCGCACCTTGGCGTCGTCCTCGGCCCGGTCGGCCTCGGGCTTGCCGCGCTTGAGATATTCGACGGTCATGACGTTTCCTCTTTCGCGGTCTGCGGATCGGAGGGACGCGGCGGGGTCTTCTCGCCGCGGTCGAAGGCCTCCCAGCCCTCGCCGTCGAACACGTCGACGCCGAGCTGGGCGAGGACTTCGGGGAAATCGACGGATACCCAGTTGTCGGCGATCCGGCCGTCGCGCACGCGCCAGAAGTCCATGTAGGGGATCCTCACGCGCCTGCCGGTCGCGGGGATGCCCATGAACGGGCCGGCGTGGGTCGCCTCGATGTGGCCGAAGCAGGAGGCCCATTCGCCCTGCGCGACGAAGCGTTCGGTCCTGTAGGTGCGATCGGTGAAGGCGGCGCGGATCGGCAGTTGCCAGTCGCGGCGGAAGGCGTCGAGGCCCGGCTTGGTGCCGCAGCCCCGGTTGCCGATCCAGCGGAAGTCCTCGTGGAAGTGATCGGCCATCGTGTCGGAGTTGGCGCCCAGCGCGGCCTCCATGCGCTGGATGACCTCGAGCGTCGCCCGCGTGGTCCCGGGATCGCCCTCGGTGGCTTCGGGGAGCGGTGGGAACGACGGGCCGGTCATGGCGCGGCCTCGATGCCCGGCACCGGCCGGTGCGAGGCCTTGCCGGCCCAGAGCAGCTGGCCGGTGGACGTGTCGAACAGATGGCAGATCGCGGCCGGGATCGCGCACTGCACGGTCTCGCCGATCCTGGCACGGTAGTCCTTGTCCGCCTTCACCGACACCAGCGCGTCGCCGAGGCGATAGGTGATCATCGACGCCTCGCCGAGCAGCTCGATCGAATAGACCGGCGCGGCGATCTGGCCGCTACCGCTGACGATCTCCGCGTCTTCGGCGCGGAACCCAAGGATGATCGGGCCGGAGCGGTTGGACGGCAGGCCCTCGATCCGGGTGTGCGCCGCCTCGAACACGCCGCCCTCGATGCGGCCCTCGATCAGGTTCATCGCCGGCGAGCCGATGAACGAGGCGACGAAGGTGTTGGCGGGATCGTTGTAGATGTCGGTGGGGGTGCCGACCTGCTGGATCACGCCCTTGTTCATCACCACCACCCGGTCGGCCAGCGTCATCGCCTCGATCTGGTCGTGGGTGACGTAGACCGTGGTCACCTTCAGCTCGTTCTGCAGGTGCTTGATCTGGGCGCGGGTCGAGACCCGCAGCTTGGCGTCGAGGTTCGACAGCGGCTCGTCCATCAGGAACACCGTGGGGTGGCGCACGATGGCGCGGCCCAGCGCCACGCGCTGGCGCTGGCCGCCGGAGAGCTCCGCCGGACGCCGCTCGAGGAAGTCCATCAGCTCGACGGTCTGCGCCGCCTTGATCACCCGCTCGTGGTGCTCGGCCTTGGGCACCTTGCGCACCCGCAAGGGGAAGCGGATGTTCTCGTAGACGGTCATGTTGGGGTAGAGACCGTAGGACTGGAACACCATCGAGATGTCGCGGTCCTTGGGCTCGAGGTTGTTGACCACCCGGTCGCCGAGCCAGATCTCGCCGTCGGTGACGTCCTCGAGTCCGGCGATCATCCGCATGGTGGTGGACTTGCCGCAACCCGAAGGCCCCAGCAGCACCAGGAACTCCTGGTCCGCGATGTCGAGGTTGAAGTTGTCGACGCCCACGTAGGCGCCCCAGCGCTTGGACACGTTCTTGAGACGAAGCTCCGCCATGGTCGGGGTCCCCTTAGCCTTTGACCGCGCCGGCGGTCAGGCCGCTGACGATCTGTTTCTGGAAGAACAGCACCAGCACGAACAGCGGTGCGATGGAGGAGACCACGGCGGCGACGGCATACATCACCTTGCCCTCCGCCTGGGTCGAGCCGAGGAAGCTCGCGATCTTCGGGACCATGGTCTGGTTTTCCTGGCTGAGCAGCATCGCCGTCACCGCGAAGTCGTTATAGGCGAGCAGGAAGCTGAAGAGGCCGGTCGTCACCACGCCCGGCCACATCACCGGGATCACCACCAGCCGGAACGCCTGGAACCGGGTGCAGCCGTCGACCATCGCGCTCTCGTCGAGATCCTTCGGGATCGACAGGAAGAACGAATGCAGCATCCAGAGCGTGAACGGCTGGTTGATCGCCACCAGCACGATGATCGTCGTCGGCAGGATCCCCCAGATGTTCATCTGGAAGAACGGCAGCAGGTAGCCCGAGACCAGCGTGACGTGCGGCATGGCGCGGAACACCAGCGCCGCGATCAGGATCCAGAAGGTGTAGCGAAACCCCGACCGCGCCAGCGCGTAGCCGCCGAGCGTGCCCATGGTCAGCGACAGCACCACGACGCAGAACACCACGATCGCGGTGTTGAGCGCCGACTTCCAGAAGTCCTGCAGCACCCAGGCGCCATGGTAGCCCGCGCCGGTGAAGTGGCTGCCGGTCTGGGCGAGGGTCTTCGGCCCGGTGATCGCGTTCATCCAGTCGGTGCGCGAGAAGAAGTCCGCCTCGACCTTGAACGAGCCCCAGGCGGTCCAGAGGAACGGGAACGCGGCGACGATCAGCCAGAGGACGATGAACGCGGTCGAGACGACGACCAGCGTCGTCGAGCGGCGTTGAGCTTGGCTTGCCATGCGGCTCAGGCCTTCCGGTTGAAGTCGCGCCAGGTGCGGACCAGCACCGGCATCAGGAGGATGACGACGCCGACGATGGTCAGCATCGAGGTCGCGGCGGCCGAGCCGAACAGCGGCGTGTCCGATCCCCGCAGGTCGTTGAAGATGAGATAGCTGAGCGAGGTGGCGTTGGCCGCGGCCGAGAAGCCGATGATCGGCTCGAACACCCGGAAGTTGTCCATCAGCTGCACCAGCGCCACGAAGGTGGCGAGCGGCATCAGGTGCGGGATGATCACGAACCGGGTGCGCTCCCACCGGCTGGCGCCGTCGATCATCGCGCTCTCGAGCGTGTCGCCGGGCACGGTCTGAAGCCCGGCATAGAACACCACGAACGCGAACGGCGACATGCTCCAGACGCCGTAGACGAACAGCGTCAGCCAGGTCAGCACCGGCGAGGCCTTGAGCGAGAGGGTCGGATCGCCCACCAGCCGTTGCAGGTTCGCGCCGATCACCCCCTGGGCGTCGATCATCCAGAACAGCACCAGCGCCCCGACCAGCGGCGTCACGATCATCGGCAGCAGGGAGAAGAAGATTACCGGCCCCTTGATCAGCCGCGGAATCGAGTTCACCGCCAGCGCGATGATGAAGCCGAGCGCGATGACCAGCGGCGTGACGATGAAGGTGTAGGCAAGGGTGAAGGTCAGCGCCTTGTAGAACGGCAGGTTGTAGACCGCCATGAGCTTCGCCCCGAGCCCGGGCACGGTGCGCCAGATCGCGCCGATCTCGGCAAAGGCGAGGTGGCTCGCGTTGGTGTAGGTGCCGAGCCAGTTGAACCGGCCCATCGGGTGCTCGGCCTGCGCCTCGGCCATCGCCGCGGTGTCGATGCGCACTTCGGTCTTGCAGCCGAACGGGCCGCAGTTCTCGACCTGCTCGAGGATCTGCTGGTTCTCGACGTAGAGCGACTGGTAGGCGACCGACACGATCGGCAGCGCGATGAACAGCAGCATGCCGATCAGCGACGGCGCGATGAAGGCAAAGAAGGTCCGATGCCGCATGATGGGCGCTCCAGATCGGTGACGGTGGCGATTTCCGCCGCGGGAGGGGGTTCTGCCCGCCCGCGGCAGGGCACTCGTCAGTTCAGGAAGCCGGCTTCCCGAGCGGCGGTGTTGTAGGCGTCGGTCGCGTCCTTGAGCGCCTGTTCGGCACTTTCCTGGCCCTGCATGTATTCCGCGAGGTTGTCGCCGATCGCGGTGAACAGCACCCCCATGTAGGGCAGCATCGGGAAGGGCGGCGCGCCGGCCTTCATCGTCTCGATCACCCCCACCGCCGCCGGCGTCGGCTCGTAGCCCTTGACCAGCCAGACGGCGACCTCGCGATGCTCCTTGGCGACTTCGGGCGACATGCCGTGCATCATCGCCTGGAACGAGGCCGCGGCGTCCTCGTCGGAGATGTTCTTGGCGATCGAGAAGCCGTCCCACCACAGGGTCGCCGCCGGGATCGTTCCGCCGCCGACGGTCGGCGCCGCGGCCAGCACGGTGTTCTTGGCGATCTCGGGCGCGGGGCCGTCGGGATCGATCAGCGCGGAGGCGCGCGAGCCCCAGCCGTTGATGATCGCGATCTGCCCCGACTCCCACAGCGGCTTGATCGAGTTGGTGTCGTAGGTCATGAAGTCGGGACCCATGTATTCGGTCAGCGCCTTCATCATCTCGAGCGCCTTGACGCCCTTGTCGTTGTCGATCGCGGCGTTCGGCGTTCCCGGCTCGAAGAACTCCCCGCCGTAGCCGACGTACATGTTGACGAACTCCTCGGCCAGATCGAAGCCCGGCTTGTCGTTCGCGGCCAGCGGGTTCTGCATGATGCCCTTGTCGCGGATCACCTTGGCGTCGGCGAGGATGTCATCGTAGGACGTGGGCGGCTCGAGCCCGGCCTCATCGATGACGTCCTTGCGATAGTGCAGGTGCTGGGCGTTGACCTGGAACGCGATCGCCATGGTCTGGCCGTTGATCTTGACGAGCTGGCTCTGCTCCAGGTCCTGCCCGTACTTGGCGATCAGGTCGTCGAGCGGCTGGATCAGGCCGTCGTTGAGCAGCGGCACGATCGAGTTGTTGGCGACCATCGCGACGGTGTAGGTCGCGGGGTTGGTGGTCAGCGCCGGCACCTGGATGTTCTTGTGCTCGGTGGTCTGGTTCTTGGTCACGGTCACCGTCGGGCTCGCGCACTCCTCGGCGGCGCTGGCGATGATGTGCAGCACCTCGAAGTCGTTCGAGAGGATGCGGACCGAGCCCTTGTCGATGCCGCAATCGGCGGAGGCGAGCGCGGTGGAGGCGAGCAGGGCGCCGACGGCGATCGAGGGGGTCGTCAGGTATTTCATGCGGATCTCCTGTTGCGGTGGCGGGGAGGCCGGGAATTCTGACGGTCCCGTGACCCATTGATGTAAACATCGAACCCGGACCCGGATGGGGGTCCGCGCAGCACCGCGCGTCGTGACTTGCGGCGAATACCGGAAAGGGTTAACACGGGTTGAATACGAATGCAAAAACTTTTCGACTGACGGAGGAAGGTCAAGGTGACGCAGGCCGAAGCGAGAGACGCGCGAGGGCTCCACGAGGGCCTCTCGGCGCTTGCCGCCGCCCGGCCGGGGGAGATCGGCGCCCGGATCGCCGCGCTCTACCATCCGGATGCCGCGTGGCGCGGATCGCACCCGATCAACGAGGTGCGCGGGCCCGATGCGATCGAGGCCACCGCCTGGGCGCCGCTGGCTCGCGCCTTCCCCGACCTCGAGCGGCGCGACCTGATCGTGGTGGGCGGCAGCTACGAGGGCCGCGACTACCTCGCCACAGTCGGGCACTTCTGCGGCACCTTTCGCGAGGACTGGCTGACGATCCCCGCCACCGGGCGTCCGGTGTTCATCCGCTACGGCGAGGTGCATCAGGTCCGGGGCGGCCGGATCGTGCAGTCGAACTGCCTCTGGGACATCCTCGACGTGATCCGCCAGGCCGGGTTCTGGCCGCTGCCGCCGAGCCTCGGCACCGAGGGCATGTGGCCCGGCCCGATCACCGGCGACGGGCTGCGCTTCGACCGCTCCGACCCGGCGCAATCGGCGGCCAGCCTCGCGCAGACGCTGGCGATGCACGGCACGCTCCACGCCTTCGCCGACCGCACCGACGTCGGGCGCGACGCGTTGCTGGCGATGCCGCAACGCGATCACTGGCATCCGAGGATGATGTGGTACGGCCCCGCCGGCATCGGCACGGTGCGCGGCCTGCAGGGCTTCGTCGACTACCACCAGCTGCCGTTCCGCACCGCCTTCCCGCGTCCGGCGACCGCCGCCGAGGCCGCCGAGGTCGCCGCGGCCCGGACCCGGATGGGCGGCGGCCACTACATCCGCATCGGCGACGGCCCGTATTCGGTCACCGGCGGCTGGCCGAGCCGGGTCGACCTGCATAGCGGCCCGGATTTCCTCGGGCTACCGGCGACGGGGCGGGTCGTGGGCATGCGGGTGATGGACTTCTACCTCCACCACGAGGGGCGGATCCGCGAGAACTGGGTGCCGCTCGACGTGCTCGACCTGCTGCGCCAGCTCGGCGTCGACGTGATGGCCCGGATGGCGAGCCACTTTCGGAGGGGAAGCGCGGCAGATTGACGGCGGGGTGCGAAAACATGGATTTCGCGCGCGAAATATCCGTTATCTATCTGAGATCTATCGGATTAATTTGTCATAATTTTGGGTAAACGCCCCCCGATACGCCGCCGCGGCGACGTCCCATTCGCGCCTCGTCGGATCAGTTTGCGGCGCCAGGACCGGCGCCGACTGTGCCGCGTTTGAGCGGCCGAAACAGTTGACAGAAGGTTAAAACCGCACCCTCGCATCCAGCAATATCAACTACTTACCACAATATCACGCGTGGACACGCTCCCCAATTTGCCCGCCCAGGCATTCTCGGAGGTCGGGACCGATCGGACGGAGCCCGGCTCAGGCCGGATTTGCGTCCGCCATCTGCGCCAGCCTGATCTGCATCAGCAGCGAAAGCTGGTCGTAGACCCGCCACTCGTCGACGATGCGGCCGTTCTTGTAGTGGAAGTGGCTCATGCCCATGATCTGCAGCCGCTTGCCGGTGGGCTCGCCGAGCTCGGTCAGGAGGCCGTAGCCGAGGTGGTGGCCCTCCATGATCCAGCGGACCGCGACCTTGGTGCCGCCTTCCTCGCAAGGGGTGGAGCAGATGTGCTGCGGCTCGAAGCTCGCGTCCGGCACCGAGCCCACCAGGCCGATGGTCTGGTTCATCACCGCCGCCACGCCGTAGAGCTCGGCCATCAGCGGACCGTGATACTGCACGGTCGGGGCGTAGACCTCCTTGATCTTGCCGAACATCCGGCGGTTCCAGACCTCGTGCAGCCACTGCAGCGTGTCGCGCTCGAGATCGGTGCTGGCGATGTCGAGCGCCGCGTCTTCCTGGGGCGGATACTGGCCGATCATCCGGCGGTTCTCGCCGATGTCGATGGCGAGCAGTCCCTTGTCGTAGTAGCCGCGCGCCATCCTCTCGGCGAAGACGTGCGGGTCGAGGCCGAGTTGCTTCACGATCGCCATGATATCGGCGACCACCCACTCGCGGTAGATCCTGTTCTCGTAGACCATGCAGTCGGCGATGGTGCGCGACACGAAGGTCCGTCCGGTCGGCGGGCCGTAGTTGCCGGCCTGGGTGTGGCGGCCCGAGCCGGTGACCAGATGCGAGGTGTAGAAGCCCTGCCGGTCGTCGCCCGACCAGATCACCTGGGTGGCGAGGCCGCGGCGTTCGGGCAGCGAGACCAGCCGCTGGATGGTGTCGCGCACCACCTCCTCGCGGTCGTACATGGTCTTGCCCGGGGTGTAGACGACGCAGTTGTGGGTGTAGTGCGTGTAGATCAGCCCGACGTCGCGCTCGTCCCAGATCCGGTGGGTGCAGCGGATGATGTAGTCGACGATGTCGGTGTAGATCGGATCGAAACCCTGCATCGGCTGGACGCGCTTGCGGTCCTGCGGGACCAGGTCGACGAAGTCATGACGCTCGACCTGAAGCACGTCGCTCGAACCGGCGCCGGTTGGAGCGGAGGAGCTCTTCTCCGGCGCGGCGTGAGTTGCATCAGGGGCTTTCATGATCTTCTCCGGAGGGCAGGGAATCGCGTCGAGGGCGTCAGTATCAGAGATTGGTTACGTATGCAATTTTTCTTCCGGTCAACGTCTGCTGCGGCCTGGAGCGCGGCGCACCGGTGGATGCTGCCGGCGCCCGCCCCGTTTCTTACGGTCGCATTCGTTTTCGCCGATCCGGCGTTGGCATTCTCCCGGCCCGAAGTCGTCGCGGCGGGCTCTGGCCGACCCGGATCGTTTCGCGGTTGCGTCGAAATCCGATCTCGGGCGTCTTCAGAGAGGGAGACCTCGAGATCGATAGCGCCGCAGGTTTCGGCGGGGCCGACGCGCGTCGGCTGGCAAGCCCGCGATGATGAGCCGGATCTGCGTGATCTCGATTGGGAGCAGCCCATGCTAGCTTCGGCACCAACTCTAGAGGAGATGACCGCATGCCCGAGCACCTGACGATCTGGACCTACGACTGGGTGCCGGACGGTCCGCGCGGCTATGTGCGCGACCTCAGGCTTCGCTGGGCCCTCGAGGAGGCGGGCCTCGAGTATGCGGTTGCATCCGTTCCTTCGAGGGACCGGGGGCCGGCGCACCTGGCAAGGCAGCCGTTTGCCCAGGTTCCCTTCCTCGACGACGGCGACGTGCGCCTTTTCGAGAGCGGGGCGTGCCTGCTGCACCTGGCCGAGAAGAGCGAAGCGCTGATGCCCCGCGAGGCCCAAGCGAAGGCCGAGACCCTGCAGTGGCTCGTGGCGGCGATGAACTCGGTCGAGATGGTGACCGTGCCGTGGTGGTTCATCGGGAGGTCCGGCACGGCGGACAATCCCCTCGCAGGCTGGATGAAGCAGCGTTTCGACCGGTTGGAGGCGGTGCTGAAGGATCGGGACTGGCTGGCGGCGTCGCGCTTCACCGTTGCCGATATCATGATGGCCGACGTGCTGCGCATACCGGGCGATCTGGGCGAGCTCGAGACCTACGACGCCCTGAAGGCCTATGTCGCGCGCGCCTGCGCCCGTCCCGCCTTCCGCAAGGCCCACCGGGACCAGCTGGCGCACTTCAAGGCGGCGGATGCGGCGCGAGGGTGAGGGAAGAGCTTGCCGCCGGCGATAAATGTTCTATCAATGTTCCCATGCCGACCGCCGCCATCTGGCCCCGCCCGCCGTCCTGTCTGACCGCCGAGCAGCTCGTGCTGCCGCCGGGCGGGGCGCGGGTGGCGGTGGCGGGGATCGTGGTGTGCCGGCAGCGGCCCGGGACCGCGAAGGGGGTGATCTTCCTGACGCTCGAGGACGAGACCGGAACCGCGAACGTCGTGGTCTGGGCGAAGGTGTTCGAGCGGTTCCGCCGGGCGGTGATCGCCGGGCGGTGCCTGCGCGTCACCGGGCGGCTGCAGCGGGACGGCGACGTGGTGCATGTGGTGGCGGAGCGGATCGAGGACATCTCGGCGATGCTCGACGGGATCGTCGGGATGGACGGGCCGGCGGCGGGGTCGGCGATCCCCGATGTCCGGCCGAAGGGAGAGGGATCGTGGCGGCATCCGGAGGCGTGACGAGCTCGCGCCGCGATCACATCGGCATGTAGCCGAGCGCCCAGAGCCAGAGCGCGGCGAAGCCGGCGGAAAGCAGCGTGATCGGCACGCCGGTGCGAGCATGGTCGCGGAAGGACAGCACGACGCCGGCGGCGGCGGCGTTCGGCGACGATCAGGTTGGCGAGGCTGCCGACCGGCAGCAGGGTCGGGAAGTGGACGGCGGCGACGATGTCTCCGGTCGGGAGCGCCTCGGTCGCGGCCAAGAGCACGGCGGCGACCATCGCGATGCCGGCGCGGTCGATCCGGGTTCCCGGGACGCGGACCGCCGCCATGCCGAGACAGGTCAGGCAGAACAGGACGGTGCCGAAGCCGGTCCTCGCGCGCGCTAGCTTCCGACCCTCGGTCCGGGGCAGGGCAGCGGCTCGGTGTCGGCGTGGCTCATCTCGACGACGAAGCCGGTATCCGCGCCGTTCTCGACCAGTTCCGCCGTGACGCCCTGCGGCCCGCTCCGGAACCGCCAGCACTGGGCCGGGCCCTCGTCCTCGTAGCCAAAGCAGATCGCGTCGGCGTCGCCCCACCACCGGCCGGTTTCGCAGAGCCCGTCCGCGTCGCGCCAGAGGCTGCGGCGGCCGGAGAAGTACTGCTCGGCTCCATAGGGCGCGCCGTGCTCGGTGAAGTACAGGGTCCGGCCTTCCGCCAGTTTCTCGAAGGCAGGCGCGGTCAGGACCTCCTGGGCCGCGGCCGGAATGGCGAAGGCCGCGGACAGCAGGACGGCGAGGCGCATCGCTTTCATCCGGTCGCGCTTCGCGGCGCCTGACGTTTTTCGCGGATCGTCCGGGCGACGCTCGTCAGGCCGGCTCGCTGGCGTGTTCCTGGACGATGCGGTCGGCGGCCTTGCCGTGCAGTTCCTCGTAGTGGTCGAAGGCGGCGTCGAACCAGCCGACCCCTTGGGTCGAGGCGCGGACGTCGTTGGCGAGACCGGCCAGCGCGCCGCCGGGGACCAGCGCCTCGAAGCGTTCCCAGCCCTTGTTGGAGAGGTCGGCGTCGAAGCCGAGCACCTGGCCGGCGTGCGAGGCGACGATCGGGCCGAGGCTGCCGGTGAACATCGCCGGGGCGTGGATCGCGATGCGGTAGACCGGTTGCAGCAGCACCGGGCCGGAGGCCTTGAGCGCCTCGGCCACGCCGCGGCGGCCGGCGATGCGGAACGCCATCTCCGAGCTGTCGACCGCATGGGCCTGGCCGTCGGTCAGCGTCACCGCGACGTCGAGGACAGGGAAGCCGAGCGGTCCACGCTCCATCGCGTCGCGCGCACCGGCCTCGACGGCGGGGATGTAGTTCTTCGGGACGTTGCCGCCCTTGACGGTGTCGGAGAACACGAAGCCGGCGCCGCGGGCGCCGGGGGCGACGGCGAGCTTCACGTCGGCGAACTGGCCGGCGCCGCCGGTCTGCTTCTTGTGGCGGTAGGCGGTGTCCTGCGGCTTGGTGATGGTCTCGCAGTAGGCGGGGCTCGGCGGCACCTCCTCGACCTCCATGCCGAACACCTCCTTGAGGCGCTGGCGGATGACGCGCAGGTGCAGCGGCCCCTGGGCGCCGACCAGCGCGCCGCCGGTGGCCGGGTCCTGGGTGACGGTGAGCGCGCCGTCGCCTTCGGCCAGCGAGGCGAGGGAGCCGGAGAGCTTGACGCTGTCGCGCTCGGCGACGGGGGCGAGGACGCGGTGCATCATCGCCGGCTGCGGGCGGTGCCAGTCCGGCGCCTCGTGCAGCGCGTCGGTGGTGGCGAGGCGGCCGGTGACGAGGTGGTCCGCCTTGACCGCGCTGACGATCGCGCCCTCGGGCACCTCGTCGAGGTGGCGGGTGTCGCGCGGGTCGGCGGGGGTGAGCTGGCCGGGAGCGCGGCCGCCCAGGCCGCGGCCGGAGGGAAGCGGCTCGAGGGCGCGCAGCAGCAGGGTCTTGCCGACGTGCTTGCGGTAGGCGCTGGCGAAGATCACGGCGGCGGGGGGCTCGCCGAGACCGGCCTGGAGCTGGAGCCGCTCGCGCAGCACTGCCGGCGCGGGGGCCTCGTGGCGCAGCGCCTTCATCACCCGGACGATGCCGTTGCCGTGGCTGGCGGAGCCGATCAGCGCCTCGAGCGCGCGGTTCTCGCCGAGGATCCGGGCGCAGATGCCGTAGACCTCGTCGCTCGGGGGCTCGCGGTCCTCGATCAGCTCCTCGAGCAGGTGGTCGTCGAACTCGGAGAGGTGCTCGAGCATGGCGGCGCGGGCCTCCTGCTCGCGGTCGAGGGTGCCGGCGGGGATCTCCACGAGTTGCGACGGCTCGCCCTCGCGGTAGGCCCAGGCGCGCTCGGAGACGAGATCGACCGCACCGGTGACCTGGCCGTTCTCGCGGATCGGCACCTGGCGCAGCACGATCGGGTGGTCGGCGTAGTCCTGCAGCGCCGCGACGATGTCGCGGACCCGGGCGGTGGCCTCGTCGATGCGGTTGATGAAGAGGACGGCGGGCGTGCCGGCGGCCTCGACGGCGTGCAGATAGGGAGAGGCGAGCACGGCGGCGGCGGGATCGGGGCCGACGCAGATCACCGCGGCGTCGGCGGCGAGCAGCGCGTCGAGGGCGACGTGCAGGAACTCGATCGATCCGGGGGTGTCGATCGCCTGCCAGTCCTCGTCGAGGAGGGTGAAGGCGGCGGCGCGCAACTCTCCCGGGCCTGCGGGGGACTGGGGCTGGCCCTCGAGCGCGCACATCCGGTCGACGAGCGTCGATTTGCCGGTGTTGGATGCGCCGAGTACCGCGATGGTTCGCGCCATGATCTCTCCCCCTTAGCCTGTTTCGCTGGTGCCGCCCGCGATCATAGGACCGGGACGGCCCGGATTTCCAGCGGTTCGCTGGACTCTGGCGGGGAATCGTCCATGTGCTGGCGCAACACGGCTCAAGCGGAGGAGAAACGGAGCGATGGCGATAAAGCGGATCCTGTTCACCGGGGGCTCGGGCAAGGCGGGGCGGCATGTGGTGCCGTGGCTGCTCGACAAGGGCTACCGGGTGGTCAACGTCGACCTCACGCCGCTCGACCATCCGGGGGTGGACAACATCTCCGGCGACATCACCGACTCGGGGCAGATGTTCGACGTGCTGACGTCCTATGCGAACTTCGACGAGCTGGAGCCGGGGACCGGAGTGCCGAGCTTCGACGCGGTGGTGCACTTCGCGGCGATCCCGCGGATCCTGATCAAGCCGGACAACGAGACGTTCCGGGTCAACACCATGGGCACCTACAACGTGATCGAGGCGGCGGTGAAGCTCGGGATCCGCAAGGTGGTGATCGCCTCGTCGGAGACGACCTACGGGATCTGCTTCTCCGACGGCGAGGTCGATCCGCACTCGCTGCCGCTGGAGGAGGACTACGACGTCGATCCGATGGACAGCTACGGCTTGAGCAAGGTGCTGAACGAGAAGACGGCGCGGGCGTTCGCGCGGCGGTCGGGGGCGGACATCTATGCGCTGCGGATCGGCAACGTGATCGAGCCGCACGAGTACGAGACGCTGTTTCCAGGGTACTTCGCGCACCCGGAGGTTCGGCGGCGCAACGCGTTCTGCTATATCGACGCGCGGGATCTGGGGCAGATCGTGCATCGCTGCCTGGAGACCGACGGGCTCGGGTTTCAGGTGTTCAATGCGGGCAACGATACCAACGGGATGAACATGCCGACGAAGGAGATCGTCGAGCGGTTCTATCCGGGGGTGCCGGTGACGCGCGAGATGGGCGAGAACGAGGCGCTGTTCTCGAATCGCAAGATCCGCGAGGTGCTGGGGTTCGAGGAGGAGCACGACTGGCGCAAGTACGTGCCGGGGTAAGGTGCGTTGCGCGCGCGATATATGCGTGAGGCACTGTTTTTGCTTGGGATTTTACAGAATAGTTGACCCAGTCAATTTGTTCTCGCCACTCAGGTCAGCAGCATCCAGAGCGACAGTGCGATCATCATCAGGTTCTCGGTCAGAGAGATGAAGCCGAGCGGCACGTTGCTCGAGCCGCCGACGCAGGCGCATTTCAGTTCGCGCTTGTCGATGTAGACCGCCTTGAACACCGAGACCGCGCCCACGGTGCCGATGAACAGGCCGATCGGCGCGGCGATCCAGATCAGCGCGCCGGCGATCATCAGGATGCCGGCGAGGGTCTCGCCGAACGGGTAGAGGTAGCCGTAGCGGACCCAGCGGCGGGCGAGCAGGTCGTAGTTGAGGAACATCGTCGAGAAGCTCTCGAGATCCTGCAGCTTCTGGATGCCGAGCAGGCACATCGAGATCGCGACGAACAGCTCGAGGGTGCGGATGGGCGCGATGGCGCCGTAGGCGGTCCAGCTGACGGCGAGGGCCATCAGGAAGCCGGTGGCGAAGATGGCGATGACCGGCTGGTAGCTGGTGTCGCCTTCTTCGGGGACGTCCGCGCCGAAGTATTCGCGCAAGTCGTCGTAGCCGCCGATGCGCTCGCCGCCGATGAAGACCTGCGGCGTGGTCTCGACGCGGTGCTCCCGCTGGAACGCCTCGGTCTCCTCGCGGGTGCGCAGCGGGTGGTCGTCGACCTCGAAGCCCTGGCGCTCCAGCAGCGCCCTGGCCTTCAGGCCATAGGGGCAGATGTGGTCGGGCATCACCATGCGGTGGATGCTGGCGTGCCGGGTGTCGGTGTGGTCGAGGGGCATGTGAGGCTCCGTTTCGGAGGCAACGCCGGGAGCGGGGGAAAGGTTCAGGCGGCGCTTCAACGCCTCATTGGAGGATTTGCCAGTGCACCTGCGGCGTGGCTCCTTGCGCTCGACGCCTGCACCTCGGCCTGATCTTTCGCGGCACGGTGCAGCCTGCCGGATTTGGCCGTCGACAAATCCGGCCGCGGACGCCCCTGCGGGGGGCGGCCGCGATTCCGCGGCCACCCGGGGCGCCCGCGCCCGGATTGGAGACCGACGGTCCAGGCCGCACCCCCCTTCGCCTCCGCCATGGGCTCCGGCGAACGGCCCGGCCGAAGCTCCACAGGAGCTTCGGCTCGTCGGGCCGGGACTCGCGGTCCAGAGGCCCGCTTCGGTCGGAAGCACGGCGCAACGCATCGAGCGGTCATCGCAATGGGGCGCTGGCACTATTCTATTATTCGACGAACCGGCGCGGTGGATTCGTCGCTTTTGCCGGATCGGAAAGCCGCCGGCTCAGTTGCCGTCGCGCGATCCGACGAAGAGGCCGGCATCGCGGGCGGCCTGGGTGAGCGCCCTGGACTTGTTGACGCTCTCGACGAACTCGGCCTCGGGGTCGCTGTCCCAGACGACGCCGCCGCCGGCCTGGATGTAGAGCGTGCGGTCCTTCACCACGGCGGTGCGCAGCGCGATGCAGATGTCCATGTCGCCGCCGGCGGCGAAGTAGCCGACCCCGCCGCCGTAGATGCCGCGCTTTTCCGACTCCAGCTCGTCGATGATCTGCATGGCCCGCACCTTGGGGGCGCCGGAGACCGTGCCGGCGGGGAGGCCGGCGAGCAGGGCGGAGAGGGCGTCGTGGTCGGGCGAGAGCTTGCCGTCGACGTTCGAGACGATGTGCATCACGTGGCTGTAGCGCTCGATGATGAACTGCTCGTTGGGGTCGATGCTGCCGATCCTCGCCACCCGGCCGACGTCGTTGCGGCCGAGATCCAGCAGCATCAGGTGCTCGGCGCGTTCCTTGGGGTCGGCGAGGAGTTCGGCCTCGAGCGCGAGATCCTCGACCGCCGTCGCGCCGCGCGGCCGGGTGCCGGCGATCGGGCGGATCGTCACCGTATCGTCCTTGACGCGCACGAGGATCTCGGGGCTGGCGCCGACCAGCTGGAAGCCGCCGAAGTTGAAGTAGAACATGTAGGGCGACGGGTTGGTGCGGCGCAGCGCCCGGTAGAGCGCGAACGGCGGCAGGTCGAACCGCTGCGCCCAGCGCTGCGAGGGAACGACCTGGAAGATGTCGCCGGCGCGGATGTAGTCCCGGGCCTGCTCGACCATCTCGAGGTAGCGGGCGTGGGTGGTGTTGGAGACCGGCTCGCCGGGGGACAGGTCGCCGAGGTCGCGGCTCGCCTGCGGCGGGGTGCGGTCGAGGTCGCGCACCGCGTCCATCACCCGCTCGGCGGCCTGGGCGTAGGCGGCGCGGGGGTTGAGGCCGGAGCCCGTCCAGGCCGGGCTGACGACGCTGACCTCGCCCTTCACGCCGTCGACGATCAGCATCACCGAAGGGCGGAGCAGGATCGCGTCGGGAAGGCCGAGCGGGTCGGGGTTGACGTCGGGCAGGTGCTCGACGAGGCGGACCATGTCGTAGCCGAGATAGCCGAACAGGCCCGCGGCCATCGGCGGCAGCTCGGGCGGCAGGTCGATGTGGCTCTCGGCGATCAGCGCGCGGAGGCTGGCGAGCGGGTCGGCGGGCTCGTCGACGAAGCCCGCCTCGTCGAAGCGGGCGGCGCGGTTGAGGCGGGCACGGGTGCCGCGGCATTCCCAGATCAGGTCCGGCTTCATGCCCATGAACGAGTAGCGGCCGCGCACCTCGCCGCCGGTGACGCTTTCGAGCAGGAACGAGTCCTTGCGCGCCTCGGTCAGCTTGAGCATCAGCGAGACCGGCGTGTCGAGATCGGCGACGAGGCGGGTCCAGACCACCTGGTTGCGCCCCGCGGCGAAGGCCGCCGTGAAGTCCTCGATCGCCGGAAACAGCTGCATTCAGGGGAACCGGGCGAGGGTGGACTCGAGCAGGCCCTGGTTGACCCGGACCCCGGCCGCGTCGCGCATCGCCGCGGTGTAGAGCGCGAGCACGTCGCCCTGGACCTGCTGGCGGTACTGGCCCTGCAGGTTGTCGAGCACCTGGGCATTGCCGGTCGGCGGCCGGATCGAAGGCCTCGATGCCGGTGAGCTGGGCGAGGATCAGCGCCTGGCCGTCGGGGTGGGTGACGGCGGCGCCGTTCGGGGTATCGGCGGCGGTATCGGCGGCGGCGAACACGTCGGCGACGAGGCCGGGCGGCGTGCCCTCGACGGTCTCGCCGCGGGTGATCGGGCCGGCGTGCTGGGGCGTGCGCCCGAGACGCTCGGCCAGCGCGTCGAAGCCGAGGCCGCCCTTCAGATCGGCGATGTAGCCGACCGCGAGCTTGTCGAGCGCCTCGACGGTCGCCTGGGCGGTCCAGTCGGCGGCGACGCGGTCGCGGATCTCGGCGAGCGGGATCACCGCAGGCGGATCGACCTCCTCGAGGCGCAACGTGGCGAGGCCGGCGCCGTCCTCGATCTCGACGAGGTCGGTCTCGACGCCGACTTCGGCGTTCTGCGCGGCCTCGCGGAAGGCGGGGTCGTCGGCGAGGCCGCCGGTGGTCTCGGCGGTCAGGTCGATCTGGCCGAGCTGCATGACGGTTTCGGAAGCGACCTCCTCGAGCGTGGCCCCGCCGGCGATCAGGTCCTCGATGTGCGGCGTGTCCTCGACGATCTGGCGCTTCGCCTCCTCGATGGCGCGGTCGTGGGCGAGGCCGGCGCGGGCCTCTTCGAACGGCGTGGTCTTGGCGGCGAGGATGCCGTTGATGCGGTAGAGCGAGGGGCCGAGCGGGGTGTCGACCGGGCCGACGATGCCCGGACCCTCGGCGGCGAACACCGCGTCGCGGGCGGCCGGCGAGAGCTGGTCGGCGGTCACGAGGCCCTGGTCGATGTCGGCGGGCTTCAGGCCGCGATCGGCGGCGAGCCTGTCGAAGTCGGTCTCGCCGGCGTCGAGCTTCGCCTTCGCCGCGGCGGCTTCCTCGGCGGTGCCGAAGCCGATGCGGTCGAGCGCCCGGCGCTCGGGGGTGCGATAGGTGCCGATGGCCGCGTCATAGGCCGCCTGCAGCTCTTCGTCGGGGATCTCGATGCCCTCGGCCAGCGCCTCGGGGGTGATGCTGGCGTAGCTGATCTTGCGGGTCTCGGGCCGGGTGTAGCTTTCGGCGGCGTGGGCGTCGTGCCAGGCCGTGAGGTCGGCATCGGTCGGCGCGGGCACCGGCTCGGGCAGAAGGGCCGCGTCGAGGCGCAGCCAGTCGAAGCTGCGCTTCTCGCCAAGAAAGTCGAGAACGGTCGTGGCCGCGGTTTCGGGCATGGCGGCGGCGGCTTGCACCCCGGTCGCGAGCAGGTTGCGGGTCGATTCGCGGCGGATCAGGGTCTCGAACTCGGAGGGGTTCAGGTTGATGCGCTCCAGCGCGTAAGTGTAGCTGTCGCGGTCGAATTTGCCGTCGGTGCCCTGGAACGCCGGGGTCTTCATGATCTGCTCGCGCACCGCCACGTCGCCGGTCGAGAGGCCGAGCCGGGCGGCCTCGTCGTCGAGGGCGGCGTCGTTGACGAGGCGCGCCAGCACCATCCGGTCGACGCCGTACTGCTTCGCCTCGGCCATGGTCACCTGGTGACCGACCTGCTGGGTCAGGGCGCGAAGCTCCTGCTGCATCGCGCGCACGTAGTCGTCGGCGGTGATCGGCTCGTCACCGACGCGGGCGACGTTCTGGGCGCTGATGCCGCCGCCGGCGCCGATGCCGAAGCCGGCGAGGCCGATCACGAGCGCCAGCATCAGCGCCCAGATGAAGATGCCAGAGCGTTTGTTACGGAAGCTCCCGAGCATTTTGGCTCCCCGGCCGAAAAGGTGGCTCGCGTCTTAGTCGCTGGCCGCGGGCGTGGCAAGGGACCGCGGGGAAACCGGGGAAAACCGGCGGATGCGGGATTTCGGTGGATGCACGCTGCATGCACGCGACATGCACGCGGCGCACTGTGCCGCCCGCCGCATGGAGGGGCGGTTAACCATGTTGGGGTAGGATGCGGGCTCTCATCCCATGGATATTCGGAAAGGCCGGAACCCCGTGACCGAGCGCAAGCGCAGCAAGGCCGAGGAGCGCAGCTATGCCGCCCTGCTCCACGAGATCGAGGAGCTCGACAGGTGGCAGGAACTCCACGCGATGGAGAAGGCGAACCGCGACCGCAAGCTCAAGGAGCGGACGGTGCCGGCCGCCTGGGCGCGCGTCGAGCGCGACGTGCCGGTGCGGCCGCGGAAGATCCGGGTGACGGCGGCCTACGACGAGGAGCTGGTCAGGTGGTTCCGGGCGATGGGGCACGGCTACCAGGCGCGGATGAACGCGGTGCTCCGGGCCTACATGCTGGCGATGAAGTCGCGCGAGATCACCAGCGACAAGGACATCGACTGGAAGGGGGACGAGATTCGAGGCGGCCCGCACGGGCGGGACGGGCGACGATCCCGCGGGAGGAGCGCGAGCGGCTGGCGGCGCTGGCGGAGGACGCCGGGGACGGGGCCGCCGTCGCGCGGGGCCGGGCGCGCCACACACCGGATCGGCTGCTCCCCGGCGAGCACCAGCGCCTCCTCGCCCGCCGCCAGCCGCGCGAGCGTTCCGGGGGGTGACGCCGTCGGGGCTGGCGCGGGCGCCCGGATTGCATCGGGTGATGGTCGCGGATATCGGGGCTGGTCGGTGCGCAGCTTGACGGCGCTGGCGGGGGCGCCGGGGTGGCGGTCGACGATCTGGTTCAGGAGGTGGGTCAGGGACCCGCCCTGCAGAGGAGTGGAGATCATGGGGACGAACGGGCCGCTGCGTCCGCATCGGGTGTGCATCCGCATCACCGCGCTGCACCATGTCGATCTGCTCGCCGTGAACGCGCAGCACGCCGAGGGGCAGGCTCGCGGTCAGACGATGTTCGAATGCGGCGTGCCGGATGGCGGCCGGGTGGACCGGGAGACCGGCGACGTCATCTACCCGACGTCGAGCCCGGCGAAGCCGGTGACGGTGCGACTGGATGTCGTGGAGAACATCCGGGTCGAGGCCGTGGAGGAGATGGGCTGACGGTGCGAACGAAGGCGCGCGCTTCGGGGGCTGGCGCAGCCGGGGCTGGCGCGGGCATCCGGGTCAACCGGGTGATGGTCTCCGACATCGAGGCGGGGCCGGAAGGGGTGGGCCGATGCGGAGACTGATCGGCTGGCCGCCTACATGCTCGGGATCGCCAGCCGGGAAATCCGGAGCAGGAAGAACGAGGACTGGATGGGGAACGAGATCTGAAGGGGCCGGCGTGCCTACCGTTCGGGTGCTGGTCGCCGACATTAGGGCGGGGAGACGATGCGGGGCCGGGCGGTGAACAGCCTCAAGGCGCTGGGGGGGTCGACGACTGGCCGTGAGCGTGCATACTCCTGCGCCCGTAGAGTGGTTTCATCATGTTTGCAGAGATAGAGCTTTCCAATTTCAAGTGCCACCGGAGTTTAAGGGCGACACTCCGGGCAGCTAATATCTTTGTAGGCCCCAACAATTCTGGAAAGAGCACGATTATCGACGCCTTCCGGGTTTTGCGCGGATGTATGGGCACGTTCCGATCGCGAGTTCCTTGGACGTATCGGAACCAGCTCGGCGAGATTGTATGGGGCTATGAGGTTCCGTTTTCTACCATCCCGATTGATCTCACACATATTGCATCGGAGTACCTCAGATGATCCTGCAGAAATTCGCCTGCGCTGGTGGACGGGAAGCGAGATGCGAATGCTCTTGCGACCCAATACCGCCGTGTCCGTCGAACTTACGACTGGCGCCCACATTCGCTCTCGAGCGCAATTTAATGCGATGTATCCGCTGCCCATCACGGTAGTGCCCTATCTTGGTCCCTTCGAGCAGAGAGAGCCTTGGCTCGAGGACAGAACTGTCACTGATGGCATCGGAACTCGCCTCGCGCATCGTCACTTTATAAACTATTGGTATCGACAATCCGAAGACTTGTTTGAACGCTTTCGCGTGCTCGTCCGGAGTTCCTGGCCGGAATTGATATCCATCGTCCTGAGCGATCAGGCCCTCCCGACCCAAACCTCAATATGTTCTTCAGCGAGAACCGGATTGATCGAGAGATTGCTTGGTCGGGCATCGGCCTCCAAATCTGGCTTCAAATCCTGACAAACATCCTCCAGCAGCCTGGTATGGAATGTGTCGTCATCGACGAGCCGGACATCTATCTTCACCCTGACATGCAGAAACGGCTAATATCGATCTTACGCGATGAATCTAGGCAGTTTATCGTAGCAACTCATTCTCCAGAAATAGTCAATGACGCTCAGAAGAACGAGGTGGTTTCCGTCGAAAAGGGCCGACGTTCGATCGCCAAGCGTATTACGGACATTCCTGGATTGCAGAAAGCACTCATATCAGTTGGATCTAGCAACAATATTAACCTGTCCAAGCTCTCTAGGGCGCGTCGGATTGTTTTTTTTGAAGGTGAGGATAAGAAATTAATTCTGAGCTTTGCTCGTAGGCTTAGATCTGACCAATATCCTAGAAGATAATGATTCTTTGTTTCTTCGACTTGGTGGATTCTCCAAGGCGCATAGGATAGAAGCTGTTTCTTATACTTTTTCGGAGATAATCGGCGAACGCCTCGATATATTTGCGCTATTTGATCGAGATTACCGCAGTGACGAAGAAGTAGATCATTTTTTGGCCAGCCTCTCTGGGTCGGGTGCAGTCTGCGAGGTTTTCAACCGTAAGGAAATTGAAAACTATCTTTTGGTTCCAGAAGCTATTGCCGAGGCCTTGACTAACAAGATGCGGTTGGCGGGAGATGAAAGAGAGGCTCCGGCGAGCTCTGAGATTGTGACTTATTTGGACAGCGAGTTCCGCCGCCGAGCGATTGCTATTGTTCTCGCAGATTGCGGCGCATCGACGCACTTTCTTACGTAATACCCTCCGGGATCATCGAGCTGAGGCTACGATTGATCATGAGACATTTGGTTTACTGGAAGATAAGTGGATCGATCAAGACATGAGATACGGACTTCTGCCAGGAAAAGATGTCCTTACGAACGTGCGCCGTTGGCTGCACGACATCTACGGAAGAAGTGTCACCAGCAACGAGATCATACAGCGCATTCCCGACGAGCGGCTCGATCTGGATCTAATCAGAATTATGAGGCTATTGGATGGATTTTGCGACGCATAGGGGGCTCAATTAACCCGTCCTTTATTCCAGCACGGTGAACTAAGCTGTGTACCTGCAAGCCGCCGATCGCAGGTCCGCTTTTGCCAGGAGCGGTCGTCGAGCTCAAAGCGTTGCGGTGGTCCCTTCGCGATTTTGACCGTCGGCAAAATCGTGACGCGGCTGCCCTGCGGGGGCAGGCGCGTCTTCAACGCGCCAGCCGGGCAGCCGCGTCACGATTGCGCGCTTCGGTCCAGGCCGTGCGCCCCTCGCCCTCCGCGCTCGCGCGCTCCGGGCGACCGAACCGGGCAACGCATGCGTTGCCTTGTCGGCTCGGGGGTGCGCATGTCGGGGGCCGGGGCAAGCATCCGGCGGCGCTATGAGATGCACCCATGTCCGCTTCGGGCCGCGAGCGGTATGCGCCGGAAAGCATTCATCAGGACGGTGACTTCGCCGATTTTGACCGTCGGCAAAATCGTGACGCGACTGCCCTGCGGGGGCAGGCGCGTTTTCAACGCGCCGGCCGGGCAGCCGCGTCACGATTGGGCGCGTCGGTCCAGGCCGGGCTCCCCTCGCCCTCCGCGCTCGCGCGCTCCGGGCGACCGAACCGGGCAACGCATGCGTTGCCTTGTCGGTTCGGGGTGCGCAGGCCGGGGCCGGGGGCAACCACCCGGCGGCGCCATAAGATGCACCCATGTCCGCTTCGGGTCGCGAGCGAACGCCCCGGGGCAGAGTTCATGAGGACAGGCCCTCGACCGTCACCGCCCCCAGCGTCCCCAGCCTCTGCCCCAGCACCTGCAGCCCCTCGACGCCGACGTTGGCGAAGGCGATGCGGAGCTGGCGTTCGGGCTGGCCGTCGCCGCCCTGGGCGCGGGTGGGGCCGAACATGGTGCCGGGCAGCATCAGCAGCGACAGATCGCGCAGGAGCAGGGGCGCGAGCTGGTCCGACGGCAGCGGGTGGGGGTGCTCGACGTAGGCGAAGTAGGCGCCGCAGCCGAGCACGCGCCAGCCGGGCAGGGCGGAGATCGCGGTCCGGGCGGCGTCGCGGCGGCGCAGCACCTCGGCGCGCTCGGCCTCGAGCCAGTCGCCGAGGTTGCGCAGGCCCCAGAGGGCGGCTTTCTGGCCGAGCTGCGGCGGGCAGATGGTGACGGTGTCGAGGATCTTCTCGGCCTCGGCGAGGCGGGCGGCGGAGGCGATCATCGCGCCGGTGCGGTGGCCGGTGAGGCGGAACGCCTTGGAGAAGGAGTAGAGGTGGACGAAGTGGTCGCGCCAGTCGGGGTCGGCGAACAGCTCGTGCGGCGGCGTCGGGCGGCTGTCGAAGTCGCGGTAGGTCTCGTCGAGGACCAGCACCGCGCCGTTCTCGCGGGCGATGGCGGCGAACTCGGCGACGAGGTCGGCCGGGTATTCCGCGCCGGTGGGGTTGTTCGGGGTGGCGAGCACGATCGCCCTGACGCGCGGGGTCATGGCGGCGCGGGCGGCGTCGGGGTCGGGAGCCATGTCCGGGCCGCAGGGCAGCGGGACGGTCTCGAGGCCGCTGATGTCGAGCCACATCTTGTGATTGAAGTACCACGGCACGGTGAGCATCACCGCGTCGCCGGGGACGGCGAGGGTGGCGATGGTGGTGGCGAAGGCCTGGTTGCAGCCGGCGGTGATCGCCACCTCGTCGGGGCGGATCTCGCCGCCGTAGAGCGCGCTCCACCGCCAGGCGATCTCGGAGCGCAGCGCCGGGTTGCCGAGCACCGGGCCGTAGAGGTGGGTGTCGGTGTCGGCGCGCACCATCTCGGCCATCGCCTCGCGCAGCGCGTCGGGCGGCGGATCGACCGGGGCGGCCTGGCTGAGGTTGATCAGCGGGCGGTGGGGCGGGAAATCGACGCCGGCGAGCCAGCGGCGGGCCTCCATCACCGGGGGCGGCGCGGTGTCGAGGATCAGGGGGCTTATGGGGGTCATCTGCTGCGGCGGTCCTTCACTCGTGCCCGAAATCTAGCCGGGGAGAAACGGAGTCCGCAAGCGGTGTGGGGGCGCGGCGATGGCCGCGCCCCCGGGTTCGGTCAGGCGCAGTCGGTCAGTCTGCGAGCTGCAGATTGGTCGCCGAACTCGCGGCCGTCGCGGCCGCGCTCGAGGTCGAAGGTGACCTTCTGGCCGTCATCGAGGCCGGTCAGGCCGGCACGCTCGAGAGCGGTGGCGTGGACGAACACGTCCTTGGAGCCGCCCTCGGGCTGAATGAAGCCGAAGCCCTTGGTGGCGTTGAACCATTTCACGGTGCCCTTGGCCATCGTGAAGTCTCCTTGTCTAGTTGCCGCCCGCGGAGTGCGGCGGCCCGGCGTGGTCAGCGGATGAACGAGTGCTGGGCCGGTAAGGGAGACAGCTGGTCGAACGTCTTAACGTAGCCGGGTGCACATCGCTCGAATTGGTGCAAAATGCAAGAAAAAAGGGTGACGGAAGCCGGTCAGTCGCCGCCGAGGGCGGTGGCGGCGGCGTCGGGGAGGGCGGCGCCCGGGTCGGCCTCGCAGGCCCTGGCGACGGCGTTCGACCACTGATCGGCCTGATCCTGGTCCTCGGCGTCGATCTCGTCGCCGAGCGGCTGGATGGTGGCGAGGACGGCGAGGCGGCCGGGGCCGTCCATGGCGAGGAACGCCTCGCAGGTCGGACCGGCGGCGAGGGGGGCGGGGCGGCCGCGTCTTCGCCGAACGCCGGGGCGGCGAGGATCAGGGCGACGGCCAGGGTCGGGCGGTTCATCGGGGGGCCTCCTTGCCCGCGGGTCGTTCAGGTCGCCGGCAGTATGCCCGATCCGGCGTGGGATGCCATCGGGGTCTGGCGCGGCGCGTGCCGGGAAATGTGGGCGGGCGCGAGAGGCCGGGGGGAACGTCGGAGGCGCCTCGGGGGTTCTGTCGGGGAGAGCAAGGAAGGGAACCCCGAACATGAAATCTCGTGCATTGATATCCGCCGCGGCGGCGGCGCTGCTGCTGGGCACGGCCGCGGCGTCGGCCGACTGCCAGGAGGAACTCGCCAGGCTGACCGGCGGCGTCTCGAAGGACGGCTCGATGGCGCCGATGGCGGGATCGGCGTCCGACGCCACGCCGCAGACCGGCGGCGGCGCGGCGGCCGGGGCGTCGGACGACGCGGGCGGAACGGCGGCAAGGGCATCGCCAAGGACGGCTCGCACGAGCCGCTCGGCACCAGCGCCGACGTGGCGACCTCGGCCCAGGACGCGCAGGCCCAGAGCCAGGGCGGCGAGACCGCCGCGGCGCAGGCGGCCGGGGCGAGCGGCGGCGATGGCTCCGACAAGCAGGCGGCGATCGACCGGGCGCAGAAGGCGCTCGACGCCGGCGACGAGGAGGCCTGCATGCAGGCGGTCGAGGAGGCGCGGGGCTGATCCCGACGGCCCCGGACCGGCGCGGCGGCGATCATGCCGGCGCGCCGATCGCGTGGTCAGCCTTCTCCGGACGACCGGCGGAGGTGGGGGATGCGCAGGATCATTGTCGTGCTTGCGATGCTGGTGGCCGGGGCGGTCGCGTCCCGGGTGTCGGCGGCGGATCTGGAGGCGATGTCGCGGAGCCAGAAGCGGATCTACTGCGTCGCCTACGGGCTGATCGACGTGCGGATGCGCTATCTGGGCGGGCAGGTGGACAAGGCGCGGTTCGACTGGGAGCGCAAGCAGCTGACGTGGAAGATCATGAACCGGGGGGACAACTTCAACTATGCCCCGGACTTCCGGAAGCTCGACGCGGGCGATCGACGCGATCGTCGCGGAGGCGCCGTCGCCCGCGGCGCTGTCGGCGCAGGCGGCGGCGTGCCGGCGGTATCTTCGTTTGTGAGCGGGCGGGACTGAAATTCGGAAGGAGGCAGGCATGAAGAACCCCTGGATGAGCATGTGGCTGAGCGCCGCGAACAAGGCGGCCGGACCGGTGCGCGGTTTCTGGACCGCCGAGGCGGCGCGGCAGCAGAAGGCGGTGGCGAACGAGATGGCCCGCGCGGCGGGGCTGGCGCCGGCGAAGAAGAAGCGGTCGTCGGGGAGGAAGAAGCGGAAGTGACCGGGTGGGAATCGGGGCAGGCCGGCAGAGGGGAGAGGGCCGGGGATCGAGGCGTCCGCGGGTGTCCACGCGTGATATTCAGCTAAGTCATTGGTAATAATAGATTTGTAGGGTCGGTTTAACCACTTCGCAACCTTTGTCCGTGGACTTGGGCGGCTCGTGGGAGCTTCTCCGAATGCGGTCGGCGCCGTGAGGAATGTTCCTTGTGGAGGCGAGGCGATCGGCATCGTGTTGGAAATTGTACGCGCGGCAGAATACAACGGCATTGCGGCGGGACGGGGGATGGAATGAAGTCGGGTGGTGCCCGTATCCTACTCGCTCCACGGGGGATCAATGAGAAGACCGGTATATTGCGTTGGTGAGACGTCTGGGTCGCGTGCAGGAACCTACATTTCCATCACTGAAAGAGACTACGCAGACGCTCTGAAAGCGAGAGACGTACTAGTATGCTTGAGTTCGCTAGAGCTAAAATTTTTGGTTGTAATTGATTCATACGAGGATTTTGAGAGGCGCTTATTCGAAATTATCCTTGCAGCGACCCTTCACCGAGGAATGAGCCGAAGCAACGCTTCTGACATATATATCAAGGTCAACCAGCCTGTTATGGCCCTATTGACAGCAACCAGAACCTATCATGATACTAGATCCCAAGATCTTGGAAAAATATCAACTCTGACTGACCCTTACACCGAAAACGCGAACACTATTTTTAATAAAATTTTTGATAATAGTTTTGACTACAGATTGATGGAGGCTATCCGAAACTATGCGCAACACCATCAGCTACCCATATCAAGGTTCACACTAGGTTCATCACGGACCGAAGGTGGCGTCGGATTGTCCACCTCAAAAGGCACTATTGACCCAGTATTCGACTGCAAACGGATCTTGGAGAGCGAAAAAGTCAGGAGAAAGACTCGGGACGAAATCTCCTCCTTGAAGATTGACTGGGTCGACGTAAAATTTGCCGTTCGTGCATATGTTGAAGGCATTGTTGCCGGCCACAACGCAGTCCGATCGATGCTCATGGGCGATGTGGAAAAGGCAAGTAAAACCTATGAAAAATTCCAGTCTCGATATCGAGAAGAGGTGGGAGCGGCCGAATCTGCGAGATTTGTATTCTCCTACGTTCAGGGGCAGGATCCGGCAGAACATATCTACCTTGGGGACGACTTATTTGAAGAACTTAGAAGGCTGATGAGTTTACATCCCTCGGCCACTGGATTCTCCAGCCAGTTCATCTCCACCGAGATCATGAAGCAACACCCTAACCATCCCTCTTTGGCGCGCTGATGAACGCCTGCCGGATTCTCACCCTGCCGCACTGGCGCATTTTCTTCTTGCCGGCCTTCTGCGTCTCCAGCAGCTTGCGCTTGCCGGTGATGTCGCCGCCGTAGCACTTGGCGGTGTGGTCCCTGCGGAGGGCGCATTGTGTCGCTGGCGATGTCCAATCTGGAACAACCGCAGCGGGAGAGGCAAGCCGCTGATTGGAACGCCGGGGACGTGCGCCACGGAATGTGGCGCAGGCGCCGTTTCACCTTATTTTCACCTTGTTTGATAAATATACTTGGAAATATACTTCACGCGACGGTGCAGGCGCGCAGGAAGCTTGGCCCGGACTTTGAGGGTGGGCCGGTGGGTCAGCTGTCCATCTTCAGGGCGCTGATGAACGCCTCCTGCGGGATGTCCACGCGGCCGAACTGGCGCATCTTCTTCTTGCCGGCCTTCTGCTTGTCGAGGAGCTTGCGCTTGCGGGTGATGTCGCCGCCGTAGCACTTGGCGGTGACGTCCTTGCGCAGCGCCGGGATGGTCTCGCGGGCGATGGTCTTGGGTTTCAATCTGGAACAACTGCAGCGGGAGGGCAACCCGTCTGGTCCAAGCGGCGGGACGTGCGCCACGGAATGTGGCGCAGGCGGCGTTTCACCTTATTTTCACCTTATTTGAGAAATATACTTGGAAATATACTTCACACGACGGTGCCGCGCGGGCAGGGGCGCCGGTGGCCGCGGGGCGCATCGGTGGCGGCGGGCCGATGGGGGCAGCCGTCAGTCTTCAGCGCCTCGATGAACGCCTCCGATGTTGACGCGGCCAACCGGCGCATCATCTTCGTGCCGGCCTGTCGGGGAGCTTGCGCCGGCGGGTGGGGTCGGCGCGGCCGCGTCGACGAGCAGATCGGCAGGATACCGCCGGGTGTACCCCGTTCGGATGCGTGTCCGGGAACTGCACCCCCAAACGGAGGCCGTGCGATTGCGGAGAAACCGGGGTCTCGGTGACCGGCATCATATGGTTAACGTGGAGATTGCGATGGCCGATCACGTCCAGTCGCTGAAGGAGGTCTGCCGCCATGTGCTCGCCCGCGCCGGTGGTCCGGGCGCGCTGCGAGCGCTGAAGCGGATCAGAAGTCTTCCCACCGTGCATCTCGCCGGCACCGCCCTCGAGGAAAGGTTTTCCGCGATCTACCAGGAGGGGGTGTGGAGCAGCGACGGGTCCCTGTCGGGACCGGGATCGGACCCCGGGTCAACCCTGACGATCGCGGATGACCTTGCGCGCGTGCTCGCAGCACTGGGGGCGCGGCATGTGACCGACATCGGCTGCGGCGACTTCGGATGGATGCAGGGCGTGACCGGCGACTTCCACTATTGCGGTCTGGATATCGTTCCGGGCCTGATCGAGGGGTTGAACGATCGGTACGGAAACCACGGTCGGCGGTTCGTGCAGTGCGACGCCACGTGCGACGGACTGCCCGCGGGCGACGTCGCGATCTGCCGGGAGGTGCTGTTTCACCTGTCGTTCGCCGACGCCCGGGCCCTGATCGCCAACATCGCGCACCACGGCTATCGCTACCTGATCGCCACCTCGGATACGGCGATCTGGTTCAATGCCGACATTCAGAGCGGCGACTACCGGCGTGTCAACCTCGCGCGGCCGCCGTTCCGCTTCCCCCCTCCGATCGAGGTGATCCCCGACAGCCGCCTCGTTCCCCACCGGGTGCTCGGCGTGTGGCGGCTCGCCGACATCAGGCGTCCCGCCGTCTAGTCCGGACTAACCGTCCATCTTCAGCGCGCTGATGAACGCCTCCTGCGGGATGTCGACCCGGCCGAACTGGCGCATCTTCTTCTTGCCGGCCTTCTGCTTGTCGAGGAGCTTGCGCTTGCGGGTGATGTCGCCGCCGTAGCACTTGGCGGTGACGTCCTTGCGCAGCGCGGAGATGGTCTCGCGGGCGATGATGCGGCCGCCGATCGCGGCCTGGATCGGGATCTTGAACAGGTGCTGGGGGATCAGCTCCTTGAGCTTCTCGACCATGGCGCGGCCGCGGGCGTCGGCGCGGGCGCGGTGGACCATGGTGGAGAGGGCGTCGACCGGCTCGTCGTTGACGAGGATCTGCATCTTGACGAGGTCGTCGGTCTGGTAGCCGGTGAGGTGGTAGTCGAACGAGGCGTAGCCCTTGGTGACCGACTTCAGCCGGTCGTAGAAGTCGAACACCACCTCGTTGAGCGGCAGGTCGTAGACCACCATCGCGCGGGTGCCGGCGTAGGTGAGGTCGAGCTGGACGCCGCGGCGGTCCTGGCAGAGCTTCAGCACGTCGCCGAGGTAGTCGTCGGGGACGAGGATGGTCGCCTTGATGCGCGGCTCGTCGATGTGGTCGATGCGCACCGGATCGGGCATGTCGGCGGGGTTGTGCAGCTCGACCACGCTGCCGTCGGTCTTGTGGATCTTGTAGATCACCGAGGGGGCGGTGGTGATCAGGTCGAGGTCGTATTCGCGCTCGAGGCGGTCGCGGATCACCTCGAGGTGGAGGAGGCCGAGAAAGCCGCAGCGGAAGCCGAAGCCGAGTGCGGCGGAGGTCTCCATCTCGGAGGTGAAGGAGGCGTCGTTGAGCTGGAGCTTCTCGATGGCGTCGCGCAGGTCCTCGAAGTCGGCGGCGTCGACCGGGAACAGGCCGCAGAACACCACCGGGATCGAGGGCTTGAAGCCGGGGAGCGGCGCGGCGGCGCCCTTGCGCTCGGTGGTGATGGTGTCGCCGACGCGGGTGTCGCGGACCTGCTTGATCGAGGCGGTGAGGAAGCCGATCTCGCCGGGGCCGAGCTCGTCGGCGGGCAGCATGCCGGGGCGGAAGGTGCCGATGCGGTCGACCGGGTAGAGCGCGCCGGTCTGCATCATGCGGATGCGGTCGCCCTTGTGGAGGATGCCGTCGTAGATGCGGACGAGGACGACGACGCCGAGGTAGGGGTCGTACCACGAGTCCACCAGCATGGCCTTCAGGGGCGCGTCGCGCTCGCCCTTCGGGGGCGGCAGGCGGGTGACGATGGCCTCGAGCACGTCGGGGATGCCGAGGCCGGTCTTCGCGGAGATTTCCACCGCTTCGGAGGCGTCGATGCCGATCACGTCCTCGATCTGCTCGCGGACGCGGGCCGGTTCGGCGGCGGGGAGGTCGATCTTGTTGAGGACCGGGACGATCTCGTGGTTGGCGTCGATCGCCTGGTAGACGTTGGCGAGCGTCTGGGCCTCGACGCCCTGGGAGGCGTCGACCACCGAGCAGCGAGCCTTCGACGGCGCGCATCGAGCGGGAGACCTCGTAGGCGAAGTCGACGTGGCCGGGGGTGTCGATCAGGTTGAGGACGTAGGTCTCGCCGTCTCTCGCCTTGTAGTCGAGGCGGACGGTCTGGGCCTTGATGGTGATGCCGCGCTCGCGCTCGATGTCCATGGTGTCGAGCAGTTGCGCCTTCATCTCGCGGTCGGTCACGGTGCCGGTCGACTGGATCAGCCGGTCGGCGAGGGTGGATTTCCCGTGGTCGATGTGGGCGACGATGGAGAAGTTGCGGATGCGGGCGATGTCGGTCATGGGGCCGGGGTATGGGGTCGGCGGCGCGAGCCGTCAAGCGGCGGCTTTCGGCGTGAACGACGTTGGGAAGAAGGCGGGGTAGATCGCGGCGGCCAGCAGCCGCATCGGCAGCGGCGGAGCGGCGGCGGGCCGGCGGTCGGTGCCGATAGGCCCGCACGAGCCGGCGCTTTGAACGCGCGCCGGACGCCCGGGCGGGCCCTCCGCCTGTCGTCAGCTGCAGCCGGAGGTGCCGCCGCAGGTGTTGCACTTCATGCAGGTGCCGTTGCGCACCAGGGTGAAGTTGCCGCACTCGCCGCAGGGGTCGCCCTCGTAGCCCTGCATCCTGGCCTTGGCGCGCGCGTCGATGGCGACGGCGCTGGTCTCGAGCGTGCCGCGCACCGCCAGCCCGCTCAGGTCGAGCGCGCCGGCCACCGCGGCGCCGCCCTGCAGCACCACCAGTTCCTGCGGCAGGCGCTTGCGCAGATAGCCGGTGGAGCTGAGCTGCTTGATCACCGCGATCGAGCTCTGCGCCGCCTCGCCCTCCAGCCGCCGGACGTTGGGGTCGCCGCCGCTTTCGCTCTCGCCGCGGCCGAGGTCGTCGAAGCTCTCGCCTGTCGGCTTGACGTGGGCGAGGTCGGTGCGGTCGAGGTAGGAGACCGCCAGCTCGCGGAAGATGTAGTCGAGGATCGAGGTGGCGTTCTTGATCGAGTCGTTGCCCTGGACCATGCCGGCCGGCTCGAAGCGGGTGAAGGTGAAGGCCTCGACGAATTCCTCGAGCGGCACGCCGTATTGCAGGCCGACGCTGACGGCGATGGCGAAGTTGTTCATCATCGCCCGGAAGGCCGCGCCCTCCTTGTGCATGTCGATGAAGATCTCGCCCAGAGCAGCCGTCCTGGTATTCGCCGGTGCGCAGGTAGACCTTGTGGCCGCCGACGATGGCCTTCTGGGTGTAGCCCTTGCGCCGCTCGGGCAGCCGCTGGCGGTTGGCCCGCTCGATCTCCTTGTAGATGATCTTCTCGACGATCTTCTCGGCCAGCACGGTGACCCGCTCGGCCTGCGGCGCCTCGAGGCAGCACCTCCTCCAGATCCTCGTCGTCTCTCGATCAGCGCGGCCGACAGCGGCTGCGAGAGCTTGGAGCCGTCGCGGTAGAGGGCGTTGGCCTTGACGCCCAGCGACCACGAGAGCTCGTAGGCCGCCTTGCAGTCCTCGATCGTGGCGTCGTTGGGCATGTTCACCGTCTTGGAGATCGCCCCCGAGACGAAGCTCTGCGCCGCCGCCATCATCCGGATGTGGCTCTCGACGCTGAGGTAGCGCTTGCCGATCTTGCCGCAGGGATTGGCGCAGTCGAACACCGCGCAGTGCTCGGGGGAGAGGTGCGGCGCGCCTTCCAGCGTCATGGTGCCGCAGACGTGGTTGTTGGCGGCCTCGATCTGGCCCCGGGTGTAGCCGAGATGGCGCAGCAGGTCGAACGCCGGGTCGCGCAGCTTTTCCGCCGGGATGCCGAGCACGCCGGTGCAGAACGCCTCGCCGAGGGTCCACTGGTTGAACACGAAGCGGATGTCGAAGGCGGTCGGCAGCGCCGCTTCCAGCTTCTCGATCTCGGCCTTGCCGAAGCCGTGGCCGACCAGCGAGGTCGGGTTGATCTCCGGCGCGTTGCCGAGGGTGCCGTGGCCGACGGCGTAGGCGATGATCTCCTCGACCTCGGCGGGGCGGTAGCCGAGGTTGGCGAGCGCGCCCGGCACCGACCGGTTGATGATCTTGAAGTAGCCGCCGCCGGCGAGCTTCTTGAACTTCACCAGCGCGAAGTCGGGCTCGATGCCGGTGGTGTCGCAGTCCATCACCAGGCCGATGGTGCCGGTCGGCGCGATCACCGTGGTCTGGGCGTTGCGGAAGCCGTGCTTCTGCCCGAGGTCGAGCGCGTCGTCCCAGACCGCGTGCGCGAGGTTGACGAGCGCCGGGTCCGGACAGCTGCCGTGGTCGAGCGCCACCGGCGGAACGCTGAGGCCCTCGTAGTCGGTCAGGTGGCCCTGCGCGGCGTGGCGGTGGTTGCGGATGACGCGGAGCATGTGTTCCGCGTTGGCCGCATAGCCGGGGAAGGCGCCGAGCTCGCCCGCCATCTCGGCGGAGGCGGCGTAGGCGGCGCCGGTCATGATCGCGGAGAGCGCGCCGCAGAGCGCCCGGCCCTCGGGGCTGTCATAGCCGTGGCCCATGGTCATCAAGAGGCCGCCGATGTTGGCGTAGCCGAGGCCGAGGGTGCGGAAGCGGTAGGAGAGCTCGGCGATCCGCGGGCTCGGGAACTGCGCCATCAGGACCGAGATCTCGAGCGTGACCGTCCAGAGCCGGGTGGCGTGGACGTAGGCCCTGGCGTCGAACTTGCCGTTCTTCAGGAACGTCAGCAGGTTCATCGACGCGAGGTTGCAGGCGGTGTCGTCGAGGAACATGTACTCCGAGCACGGGTTCGACGCGCGGATCGGCCCGTCGGCCGGGCAGGTGTGCCAGGCGTTGATGGTGTCGTGGAACTGCACGCCCGGGTCGGCGCAGGCCCAGGCGGCGTGGCCGATCTGCTCCCAGAGGTCGCGCGCCCTGACGGTCTTCGCCACCTTGCCGTCGGTGCGGCGGATCAGGTCCCAGTCGGCGTCCTCGCGCACCGCCTTCAGGAACGCGTCGGTGAGGCGCACCGAATTGTTGGAGTTCTGGCCCGAGACGGTCAGGTAGGCGTCGCTGTCCCAGTCGGTGTCGTAGGTGCGGAAGTCGATCGCGGTGTAGCCCTGTTCGGCGTACTGCAGGATGCGCTTGACGTAGGTCTCGGGCACCATCGCCTTCTTGGCCGAGCGGATCGCGGCCTTCAGGCCGGCGTTCGCCTTGGGGTCGAAGGCGTCGGCCTCCGCGCCGTCCCAGGCGCGGATCGCGGCGAAGATCTCGTTGAGCTTCGCCTGGTGCACCTTGGAGCCGGCGACGAGGCTCGCGACCTTCTGCTCCTCGACCACCTTCCAGTTGATGAAGTCCTCGATGTCGGGGTGATCCATGTCGCAGATCACCATCTTGGCCGCGCGCCGGGTGGTGCCGCCCGACTTGATCGCGCCGGCCGCCCGGTCGCCGATCTTGAGGAACGACATCAGCCCCGACGACTTGCCGCCGCCGGCGAGCTTCTCGTTCTCGGCGCGGAGCGAGGAGAAGTTGGTGCCGGTGCCGGAGCCGTACTTGAAGAGCCGCGCCTCGCGGGTCCAGAGGTCCATGATGCCGCCGTCCTGGACCAGGTCGTCGGAGACCGACTGGATGAAGCAGGCGTGCGGCTGCGGGTGCTCGTAGGCGGAGGTCGACCGGGTCAGCTCGCCCGACTGGAAATCGACGTAGTAGTGGCCCTGGCCCGGGCCGTCGATGCCGTAGGCCCAGTGCAGCCCGGTGTTGAACCACTGCGGGCTGTTGGGCGCGCCCATCTGGGCGGCCAGCATGAAGCGCATCTCGTCGTAGTAGGCCCGCGCGTCGGCCTCGGTGGTGAAGTAGCTGCCCTTCCAGCCCCAGTAGGTCCAGGCGCCGGCCAGCCGGTCGAACACCTGTTTCGCCGAGGTCTCGCCGGTGGTGCGCGCGTCCTCCGGCAGCTCGGCCAGCTTCGCCTCGTCGGGAACCGAGCGCCACAGGAACGACGGCACGCCCTTCTCGCGGACCCGGCGGAGCGCGACCGGGACGCCGGCCTTGCGGAAGTACTTCTGGGCGAGCACGTCGGAGGCGACCTGGCTCCAGCCCTCGGGGACCTCGAGGTTCTCGAGGCTGAACACCACCGACCCGTCGGGGTTGCGGATCTCCGACGTGGTGGTACGGAACGCCAGCGCCCCGTAGGCTCCGGTCTCTTCGGTGGTGAAGCGGCGGTCGATCTTCATGTCACTGTCCTTCGGGTCGTGCTGCCGGTTTCTTGCCTGCCTGGCGCTCGTCCGTTTGCGGCCGGCTACCAGATTTTGTGCCCGCGAATGGGCAGACCACCAATAGGAGCAATCGCGCCGAGTCGGTCAACGGTTTTCTTTGGTCAAAATCACAGATTTTGTGCTTGACACATTTTTGCCCACAATCGGTGGGGCCCGTTAAGGTTCTGTTAGGATTTGCAGAGGGCTGCCTTCCGAGGCTCATGGGCCGGAAGGCGTCCGGGCAGGCCTTGACCTTCCAGTGGCTGGAATCCCCATGTTGGGGTTCAAGCAACGCGAACGGGGCAGGGCAATGAACTCGACCGATACGATCATAGCGGACGGGACGGCGCGCGATCCTGTCTGCGGCATGGACGTCGACCGGGCCGCGGCCCGACACGTGCTCCGTCACGACGGCGAGGCGGTCTACTTCTGCTCGGCGGGCTGCAAGGCGAAGTTCGAGGCCGCGCCGGAGAAATACACCGGTGCGCGGCCGGACCCCGAGTCGATGCCCGAAGGCACGGTCTACACCTGCCCGATGCACCCAGAGATCGAGCAGGTCGGTCCCGGAACCTGCCCGATCTGCGGCATGGCCCTCGAGCCGAAGGGCGTTCCTCACGGCGAAGAGGGGCCCAACCCGGAACTTGTCGACTTCCGCCGGCGGTTCGCGGTCGGCGCGGTGCTGACCCTGCCGCTGGTCGTGCTGGCGATGGCGCCGATGCTGGGCGTGCCGGTGGAGACCTGGCTCGGGGCGCGCGCGGCCCGGTGGACCGAACTGGTGCTCGCGACGCCGGTGGTGCTCTGGTGCGGCCTGCCGTTTCTGGAGCGGGGCTGGCGGTCGTTCCGGACCTGGAACCTCAACATGTTCAGCCTGATCGCCATGGGCGTGCTGGCCGCGTATCTGTTCAGCGTCGTGGCGGTCCTGGCCCCCGGCATCTTCCCGGCGGGCTTTCGCGATCATTCCGGCCAGGTCGGCGTCTATTTCGAGGCTTCGGCGGTGATCATCGTGCTGGTGCTGCTGGGCCAGATCCTCGAACTCGGCGCGCGCGAGCAGACCGGCTCGGCGATCCGCGCGCTGATGGGGCTGGCGCCGAAGACCGCGCGCGTGCTGCGCGACGACGGGCGCGAGGAGGAGATCGCGCTCGACGAGGTCCGGGTCGGCGACCGCCTGCGGGTGCGCCCGGGCGAGAAGGTGCCGGTCGACGGCGAGGTGGTCGAGGGCCGCTCCTCGATCGACGAGAGCATGCTGACCGGCGAGCCGCTGGCGGTGGAGAAGGCCGCCGGCGACGCGGTGACGGGCGCCACGATCAACGGGAACGGCAGCCTGGTGATCGCCGCGACCCGCGTCGGCAAGGATACCACGCTCGCCCGGATCGTGGAGATGGTCGCCAGCGCGCAGCGGTCGCGGGCGCCGATCCAGAAGCTGGCCGACCGGGTGGCCGGCTGGTTCGTGCCGGCGGTGGTCGCGGTCGCGGTGCTGGCGTTCGCCGCCTGGTCGATCTGGGGCCCGCCGCCGGCGCTGGCCTACGCGCTGATCTCGGCGATCTCGGTGCTGATCATCGCCTGCCCCTGCGCGCTGGGCCTCGCGACGCCGGTCTCGGTGATGACCGCGACCGGACGCGGCGCCGGGGCCGGGGTGCTGATCAGGGACGCAGCCGCGCTCGAGACCTTCGCGCGCGTCGACACGCTGGTCCTCGACAAGACCGGAACGCTGACCATGGGCCGGCCGCAACTGGTCGCGGTGCTGCCGCGCGACGGCCACGATGAGGACGGCCACGACGAGGCCGGCCTGCTGCGCCTCGCCGCCAGCCTCGAGCGCGGCTCGGAGCATCCGCTGGCCGACGCGATCGTGCGCGGCGCCGAGGAGCGCGGGCTCGATCTGGTGCGGGTCGGGGACTTCGAGGCGGTCACCGGGCAGGGCGTGAAGGGCACGGTCGACGGACGGTCCGTGGCGCTCGGCAACGACGCGATGCTGGCAGGTCTCGGGGTGACGCCAGCGGACACCGTCGAGGCCGATGCCCGCCGCGACAACGGCGAGACGGTGATGTTCGTCGTCGTCGATGGCACGCTCGCGGGCCTCGTCGCCGTCGCCGACCCGGTCAAGGAGACGACGCCGGCCGCGCTGAAGGCGCTGCACGACCTCGGCTTCCGCATCGTCATGGCGACCGGCGACAACGCGCGCACCGCCCGGGCGGTGGCGGGCCGGCTCGGCATCGACGAGATCCGCGCCGACGTGACGCCGGAGGACAAGGCCGCCCTCGTCGGCGATCTCCAGGCCGGGGGCGCCAGCGTCGCCATGGCCGGCGACGGCATCAACGACGCCCCCGCGCTGGCCCGGGCCGATGTCGGCATCGCCATGGGCACCGGCGCCGACGTGGCGATCGAGAGCGCCGGCATCACGCTGGTCAGGGGCGACCTGACCGGGATCGTGCGGGCGCGAAAACTGGCGCGGGCGACCATGCGCAACATCCGCCAGAACCTGTTCTTCGCGCTGGTCTACAACGCCGCAGGGGTGCCGATCGCCGCCGGCATCCTCTATCCGTTCCTCGGCCACCTGATCTCGCCGATGTTCGCGGCGGCGGCGATGAGCCTGTCGTCGGTGTCGGTGGTCGGCAACGCGCTGCGGCTGCGTGCGCTCGACCTGGAGGCGTGAGACGCAACCCGACCACATGCGGCGGGCGGTGGACGGCCTGCGCGTGGTCGTGGCCCGCGGACGAGAGCATCCGGACGGGGCGGACGGTGGACCTGTCGACTGGACCTGTCGAGTGGACCTGTCGGGCCGGTACCGGCTTGCAAAACCGGCGGACATCGCCAGATCATGGGCAAGGCCATGAGCAAGCGAACCGATCTTCCGACCGCCCGCGCGCCGAGCGCCGAGGTCGCGGCGTTCCTCGCCGAGGCGCGGGCGCGGCCGCCGCGCAGCGAGGCCGGGCGCGGACGGCTGATCTTCGCGCTCGACGCGACGATGAGCCGCCAGCCGACCTGGGATCTCGCCTGCCAGCTGCAGGCGGAGATGTTCGACGCGGCGACCGGCGCCGGCGGCCTCGAGGTGCAGCTGGTCTACTACCGCGGCCACGCCGAGGCGCAGGCCTCGCGCTGGGTCTCCGACGCCGCCGCGCTCAAGGGCCTGATGACCGGCATCGCCTGCCACGGCGGCCTGACCCAGATCGGCCGGGTGCTCGACCATGCCAACCGGGCCGCGGCGAAGCGTCCGGTGGCGGCGCTGGTGTTCGTCGGCGACGCGATGGAGGAAAACCTCGACCGGCTCTGCCACAAGGCGGGCGAGCTCAGCCTGCGCAACACCCGCGCCTTCATGTTCCACGAGGGCGCGCGATCCCGCGGCGGCGCGCGGCTTCCGCGAGATCGCCCGGCTGACCGGCGGCGCCTACCTGCCGTTCGACGCGGCCGCGGCGGGCGAGCTGCGCGCGCTGCTCCGCGCGGTCGGCGCCTGGGCCGCCGGCGGACGCGCGGCGCTGGAGGCCTCCGGCACGCCCGCGGCCCGGCGGCTGCTCGCCGACCTCAGGTCATGACGCCGACGATCTGGGCAGGGCTGATCCTGCTCGGCTTCGGCGCGGTGGCGATCCTGCGGCTGCGGCTGTCGCAGCAGCAGCAGATCGCCGCGGTGGTGCTCGCCGCCGCCGCGGGGCTGGCGTTGGTGCGGATGTTCCCGCTCGCCGTGCCGGTGGCGCTGTTCGGCATCGGTCTCTGGCGTCGCGCCGCACCGATCGTCGCCCCGGCCGACACCTCGGAGGTGACGAGCGCGGGCCTGCGGATGACGCTCGACCACGACACCGGGACGATGGAGGGCGAGGTGCTGACCGGGCGCTTCAAGGGCGCCCGCCTCACCGAGCTTTCGGCGGCGGATCTGCAGGCGCTGTCCGCCGAGTTCCAGGCGGCCGGCGACGAGGACAGCCTGTCGCTGCTGCTCGCCTGGCTCGACCGCACCGGCAAGGCGCGGGAGGAGGCGCCGCCGGCCGCGGGGGCAGGCGATGACCGAGGCGGAGGCGTACCGCGTCCTCGGCCTCGAGCCCGGCGCCACCGTCGAGGAGGTGCGCGCCGCCTATCACCGGCTGATCCGGCGGGTGCATCCCGATCTCGGCGGTTCGAGCGCCCTCGCGGCCATGATCAACGCCGCGAAGGAGATGCTGGATCCGGGCTGACCCGTGAGGCCTGCCGGGACGGCCCGTGCAGGCGGCGAGAGGCGATGCCGCGATGTTTCTCGCCGGCATACCGCTTCGGCTGGCAGGCGGATCGTCTGGGGACCTACCGCTGCCGCCCGATCTCGGCCGTGACCGCCCGCTCCAGAGCCGCGTAGGCGCCCGCGTCGCATCCGTCCCGCCGCGACGCCGCCGGCAGTCCGTGCCGCTCCCGCCAGAGCGCCTGAACCCGATAGGCCTCGCCCTCGGCCGCGCAGCCCGGACCCTGACCGGCGGCGTGCTGCAGCCAGTGCGTCAGTTCGTGCACCACCACGTCGTCACCCTCGTCGCGCCGCACCAGGATCAGGTTCCGGTCGGGCAGGAAGATCCCGACCGGCGCGCTGCCGTCGACCGCCCGCGCGTCGCTGTAGCGGGCGATCCCGGCCGCGTCGGTCCGGCGGACCATGGGCCGCGGGCCGCCGTTGTCCGGCAGATTGCTCGCGGCCGTGATGAAGGACACCTGCTCCGCCGACGGCTCGGATATCGCCGGGGCACAGCCGACGGCCAGCAGCAGGCTCGCGATGCGGGCGTTCTCGAGCATTCGGGGCCTCCGCAATCCGTGGCACGCCCAGTCTCGCCCCCGGAGGGTTAACGCGAGGGTAACGGATCTCGCATCGAGCCACCCCTTGGCCGCCTGGCTCCGCGCCCTACATCCTTCGGACCATGACCGCATATTCCGTTCTCGACCTCGCGCCGATCCCCGAAGGCGCCTCGCCCGCCGACGCGCTGCGCAACACGCTGGATCTCGCCCGCCACGCCGAGGGCTGGGGCTACCGCCGGTTCTGGCTCGCCGAGCACCACAACATGCCCGGCATCGCCAGCGCCGCCACCGCGGTGCTGATCGGCCAGGTCGCCGCCGCCACCCGCAGCATCCGCGTCGGCGCCGGCGGCATCATGCTGCCGAACCACGCGCCGCTGATGGTCGCCGAGGCGTTCGGCACGCTCGCCACCCTCTATCCCGACCGCATCGACCTCGGCCTCGGCCGCGCGCCGGGCACCGACCAGCCCACCGCCCGGGCGCTGCGCCGCTACGGCGCCGCCGCCGACAGCTTCCCGCAGGACGTGGTCGAGCTGATCGGCTACTTCTCCGACGATCCCGGCCCGGTCCGCGCCATCCCGGGCATCGGCACCCACGTCCCGGTGTGGATCCTCGGCTCGTCGCTGTTCGGCGCCCAGCTCGCCGCCCACCTCGGGCTGCCCTACGCCTTCGCCTCGCACTTCGCCCCCGGCGACCTCGAGCCGGCGATCGCCACCTACCGCCAGACCTTCCGCCCTTCCGCGCAACTCGCGGAGCCGTACCTGATGCTCGCCTTCAACGTGTTCGCCGCGGACACCGACGCCGAGGGCCGCCGGCTGATGACCTCGATGCAGCAGGCGTTCGCCAACCTGCGCACCGGCCGCCCCGGCCCGCTGCCGCGCCCGGTCGACGACATCGACGCCGCGATCGACCCGATGGCCCGCGCCATGGTCGAGCGCGCGCTCGCCTGCTCCGCGGTCGGCTCGCCCGGGACGGTGCGCCGGGAGATCGAGGCGTTCATCGACCGCCACGCCCCCGACGAGCTGATCCTGACCGGCCAGATCCACGACCACGCCGCGCGCCTGCGCTCGTTCGAGATCGCGGCGCAGGCGATGACCGCTATCGGTGCCGAGGGATTGCAGGTGGAATAACTGCCTCCAATCTGATATTAATACGAGCATTATCTGCGATTCTTCGCCCGCTGGGGCGGCAATCTGCGCGCCATGCAAGTCGAGCTTCGGCTCTGGGGGGCAATCGTGAGCGCCGAATCCGATACGCAGAAGCAGGCTGTCAAGGAGATCTTCTCCGTCGCGCAGACGGCGTTTATCGGCATGTTGGGGTTCGCGGCCTACTTCGCCGTCGTCTTGCTCATAACGAGCGATTCGGATTTCATCCTGAATTCCAAGGAGACGAAGTTGCCGGTGATCAACGTGTCGCTGGTGACGGGGAGGTTCTTCTATATCGCCCCGATCGTTCTGGCCGCGCTGTATGCCTACTGCCACTTCTTCTGCATCAGATTGTGGAGCGAGGTGCGGCGGCTGGATGGACCGACCCTCACCTCGGAGGCACCGTCCACGCTCATCTCCTCGATCGCGCTCTGCCTCAAGCCGGACGCCCGGTCGCCCCGAGCCATGGCCGGCGGCCGCGACGGCTGGGCGCGCGGCGGCGTGATCATCGCCGCCCTGCTGCTCTGGATCCTGGTGCCCGCGTTGCTGGTCTGGTCGCTGTTTCGCACCCAGGCGGCTCCGACGGCCTCCTGGCTGTCCACGAGAGCGGCTCCCGCCCCGGCGCTGCCGCCGATCCTCACCGTCGAGGTGATGACCATCCTCTGCCTGTGCCTGTGCGCGGCATTCGGGGCGGCGAGTCTGCTGTCCGCCGCAGCGATCCGACGGCCCGGCCTCGCCACCGGCATGTGGCCGCAGATCCTGCCGACGCTCGCGGTCTTTGCGGCGCTCGCGGCGAGCCTGTGGGGGCGACCCGATCTGAGCGAGATCAGGATGGAGCGCCAGAATCTTGCAGGCCTGGGGTCCGGCTGGGTCTTCGCCGCCGAACGCCGCGAGCAGTTCCGAACCGAGTGGTGCGACGAGCGCGGATACGAGAAGAAGCTGTGCGCCGTGCGGACGCCGAAGACCGTCAAGGCACGCGACCGTCTCCTGACGCAACGCAGAATGTATTGCCGCACCGCGCCGCAGAAGCGAACGCCATCGTTCTGCGACCGCCTGTTTGCCGACCTCGATGCCGAGTTCGCGCAGGAATGGGACCGGCTTCGCCGGATCGAACTCGCCGGCGCGCCCGAGCTGGACATCGACGGGCGCAACCTGCGCGACCTCCGGGCCGCCGGCTCCAAGTTCATTCATGCCCGGATGGAACGCGCGGTTCTGACCGGCGCGAAACTGAGGGACGCGGACTTCGAAGGGGCGACGCTTCTCGGGGCGCAGCTCGACGGCGCCGAAGCCTTCACCGCGACATTCGATCGCGCCAACCTGACGCGAGCCGATCTGCGCTACGCGAGCCTCGCCTCCAGCAGCTTCGAGAACGCCGCTCTCATCGGTGCCGACCTGACGGGCGCAGACCTCAGCAACGCGGGGATGGAGGATGCCAATCTGTCCTCGGACGGGTCGCGGCCGGGCGCCGATCTGACCGCGACGATCCTGAGGGACGCGCGGCTCGTGCGCGCCGACCTGACCGGGGCGGTGCTGGCGGGCGCGATCCTGGACCGGGCGAATCTCACCGGCGCCATCGGACTGACCCCGGCGCAGCTCGCCGAGGCGGTCGGCGACGACCAGACGATCCTTCCTCGCGTCCCCGGCCGGAGTCTGAGTGTGCCCTCGTGCTGGACGGCGCTTCCGCAGGCCGTGTCGTCGGCGATCGACGCGATGCCGGACCCGGAAAGCCGCGCCCGGAAGCAGACGCAGTTCGAAGCCCGCCTCTGCCCCGAAGGCACCGAGCCCGACCGCTTCCCGGACGTTGCCGAGAACCGGGCGTTGGACCGGGCGCTGGTCAGCGAGCAGGAGCGATTGGCGGAGTCGGAGGAGCCCCGCCTGGTCCGCGAAGCGCGGGCTGCGACGACGGCCGCCGCCGGGGCGTCGCCGCAGGAGCGCGCACCCGAGGCGACCATCGACACCCGCTCGGGCCCTCCCGCCGGCTCGGGCAAGGCGGTCTCGAACTGACAGGTCGCCCCGGCGCGGATCGGGCCGAGGATTGAAGGCCCCCGCGCGAGCCGCTACACCGCCCGGGAACCGCGTCAAGCCCCGAGGATCCCCATGGCCACCCCGCAATACGTCTTCCACATGGATGGCCTGACCAAGGCCTACGCCGGCGGCAAGAAGGTGTTCGAGAACATCCGCCTGTCGTTCCTGCCCGGCGTCAAGATCGGCGTCGTCGGCGTCAACGGCTCGGGCAAGTCGTCGCTGCTCAGGATCATGGCCGGCCAGGACAAGGACTTCCAGGGCGAGGCCTGGGCCGCCAAGGGCGTCGCCGTCGGCTACCTGCCGCAGGAGCCGGAACTCGATCCGGCGCTGGACGTGCGCGGCAACGTCATGGAGGGCGTGGCGGCCAAGCGCGGCCTGCTCGAGCGCTACAACGAGGTGGCGATGAAGGTCGCCGAGGACTACTCGGACGAACTGATGGAGGAGATGACCACCCTCCAGGACCAGATCGACGCCCAGAACCTCTGGGACCTCGACAGCCAGGTCGACGTGGCGATGGAGGCGCTGCGCTGCCCGCCCGACGACGCCTCGGTCGACACCCTCTCGGGCGGCGAGAAGCGCCGGGTCGCGCTCTGCAAGCTGCTGCTCGAGAACCCCGACATCCTGCTGCTCGACGAGCCGACCAACCACCTCGACGCCGAGACCATCTCGTGGCTGCAGAAGCACCTGATCGAGTACAAGGGCACCATCCTGATCGTCACCCACGACCGCTACTTCCTCGACGACATCACCGGCTGGATCCTCGAGCTCGACCGCGGCCGCGGCATCCCCTGCGAGGGCAACTACTCGTCCTGGCTCGAGCAGAAGGCCAAGCGGCTGATGCAGGAGGCCCGCGAGGACAAGTCCCGCCAGCAGACCCTGACCCGCGAGCTCGAATGGATCCGCCAGGGAGCGAAAGCCCGTCAGGCCAAGCAGAAGGCCCGGATCAACGCCTACAACGAGCTCAGCCAGCAGTCCGAGCGCGAGAAGATCACCCGCGCCCAGATCGTCATCCCCAACGGCCCGCGCCTCGGCGCCAACGTGATCGACGTCGAGAACCTCGAGAAGCACTACGGCGACCGCGAGCTGATCGACGACCTGACCTTCCGCCTGCCGCCCGGCGGCATCGTCGGCGTGATCGGCCCGAACGGCGCCGGCAAGACCACGCTGTTCCGCATGCTGACCGGCCAGGAGGAGCCCGACGCCGGCACCGTCACCTGGGGCGAGTCGGTCAAGCTCTCCTACGTCGACCAGTCCCGCGACGCGCTGGACCCGTCGAAGACCGTCTGGGAGGAGGTTTCCGACGGCCTCGACGTGGTCAAGCTCGGCGACGCCGAGATGAACTCCCGCGCCTACTGCGGCGCCTTCAACTTCAAGGGCGGCGACCAGCAGAAGAAGGTCGGCCTGCTGTCGGGCGGCGAGCGCAACCGCGTCCACCTCGCCAAGCTCCTGCGCACCGGCGGCAACGTCCTCCTCCTCGACGAGCCCACCAACGACCTCGACGTCGAGACCCTCCGCGCCCTCGAAGACGCCCTCACCGACTTCGCCGGCTGCGCCGTGGTCATCTCCCACGACCGCTTCTTCCTCGACCGCATCTGCACCCACATGCTCGCCTTCGAGGGCGACGCCCACGTCGAGTGGTTCGAGGGCAACTTCGAGGACTACGAAGCCGACAAGATCCGGCGGCTCGGGCCGGACGCGGTGGAGCCGAAGCGGATCAAGTACAAGAAGTTCGCGAGGTAGAGCCTCAGATTGCCCCAGCTCCTTGATCCTAGGAAGTGGCCCGACGACTGAGCTTCTGCCTCTCGCAGCGGAGTCGCCTGACGCCGACATAGAAGGAACAGTGCTCGGACGGCACGCCGGAGGGCATCGAGCGGGGTCAACAGCTTCGTTCGGATTGGCAGTCCGTATCGCATTTGCTGCGACTTGCGTCGGCAATCGACGCCGTAGAGATCTACGATCGGAATCTCGATCCTTGGCAATCCTCGGACGATTGTGAGCCGGCAGCCGCCTATGGCGACGTGCAGCATTTGATTTTGCGTCCGACTTCACGGCTCTTGCACGTTTGCAACTTATTTGGAATGCCTATGAGTTGATCAGACAGTCCTCTTCCATAGGGCGAACATTAATACGTGGCTTGCGGCCATCGTCCTCAGTATGCTCTCTCGAATACTTTTCCCTTCTTCGTGAAGCTTTTAACGACTTCGATGGAACATGGATCGCAGAACCTCACCCATTCCGAGATCATGGTCCGCCCCTCTTTCTGGCCTCCAAAACGATCAAGAAAATATTCGCGGGTCACGCTCTTGCTTGGCCCGGATTATCCTTAAATCAGTACCGAAATTACATTTTTCACGGCGACGAAGAGCCGCCGACTCTCGACGAGTCCTTCGACCACTTTGGTGGTGGGCCGCCGCCGAGAAGCCCGGTCAAGACTGCGAGAATGAACGCGGCCTCAACTCTTGCAATGGTCATGATCTTGATATTCTCCTCAGACTGGATGCCGACTTTCTACGCAGCTACGACAGCCGAGGACGAGAACCTTTACCTAGTAGAGGTGAATTACTGCGCCGGCGACCCAAGGAAAGTGCTGCTGCAGTTGGCTGGGAGCATCCTCGCAAGCTGTGAGAACTTTGAACCCCGAACGCTGCTGTAGGCTTGAACGTACACCCATCCGTATGTACATTCCCGCATGGACTTCGACTGGGACGACGGCAACCGCGCCAAGGCGCAGAAGCACGGCCTAACCCTTTCGGAGATCGAATATGCGATGCGGACCGGTGCCCGTGTCGCGCCCGACCCGGCGCACTCGCTGGCCGAACAGCGGTTCATCGCCATCGGGCGCGCCCCGCCGGTCGCCCGGTCTTCGTCGCCTTCTGTTTCCGTGGCGAGCGCATCCGCCCGATCAGCGCCCGCTACATGCACGCAAGGGAGATCGCCCGCTATGAAGCCGCGTTCCGTTCCGAAGATGACCACTGACGAGGAGGCCGAGGCCTTCCTCGACCAGGACCTCTCCGACCTCGACTTCACCGCCTTCAAGCCGCTCACCTGGGAGGCGGAGCCCAAGACCGCCCGCGTCAACATGCGCCTGCCGCAGCCGCTGATCGACGCCGTCAAGGCCCGCGCCGCCGAGCGCGGCATCCCCTACCAGCGCCTGATCCGCGAGGCCCTCGAGCGCGTCGTCCGGCGGTAGGCCCGCGCCGTCACGTTCCCGCCGCCACCTCCCGCTTAACCCAGGCCTCGATCCCCGCTGCCGGCTGCGCGCCCGCCTGACGCGCCGCCTCACGGCCGCCGCGGAAGGCGATGAGGAGCGGAATGCCGCGGATGCCGAAGCGGGCCGAGACCGCCGGATCCGCCTCGGTGTCGAGCTTGGCGAAGCGCGCCCGCCCGCGCAGGCCGGTCGCCGCCTTGGCGAACTCCGGCGCCATCATCCGGCAGGGGCCGCACCAGGCCGCCCAGAAATCGACGACGAGCGGCAGGTCGTCGGTCCGCACCGCCTTGTCGAGGACGCCGGCGTCGATCGCCCGCACCTTGCCGTCGAGAAGCGGTGCCCCGCAGGTGCCGCACTTCGGCCCCGCCGCGAGCCGTTCCTCCGGCACCCGGTTCACCTGCCCGCATTCGAGGCACGTCAGTTTCGCCATCGCCACCCCTCCCTCTCCGGTCCTGACATGGGGAGCCGGAACGGCGCCGGGAAGACCCTTGCGCCGAAGCGCGCCCGGGCGGACACTATACCAGCGGCATCCGGGCGCAGGGGAGGGAATGGCCATGTCGAAAATCAAGTCCGAGGTCGAGACCGCCAACGCCGCCTATGCCGCCGGCTTCGGCGACAAGGGCAGCCTCGCCCTGCCGCCGGCGCGCGGCTTCCTGATCCTCACCTGCATGGACGCCCGCCTCGACCCGGCGAAGTACGGCGGCCTCGCCGAGGGCGACGCCCACGTCGTCCGCAACGCCGGCGGCCGGGCGACCGACGACGCGATCCGCAGCCTCGTCATCAGCCACAAGCTCCTCGGCACCTCCGAGTGGTTCGTGGTCGAGCACACCGACTGCGGCATGCTCTACTTCGACGACACGATCATGGGCGACCTCCTCGCCGGCTCGCTCGAGACCGCTGAACTGACGGCGGACGGCTTCCGCAATGCCTCCGAGCCCGGCGGCTCCGCCGAAGGCCGCTACATCAAGTGGCACACCATCAAGGACCAGGCCCGCGCCGTCACCGAGGACGTGACCCGCATCCGCGACCACCCGCTCGTCGACCCCAGGGTGGCGATCTACGGTTACGTCTACGACGTGAAGACCGGTCGCATGAACGAGGTCGCCGCCGCCACCGAAGCCGGTCGCCCACGCGCCTGACCGACCCCGGACGACCTCACCCAAGCCGCGCCGCTCCCAGCTTCTGGGGAGGCGCAGCCCCGTCGTCACCCTTCCGGAGCTCCCGCCCCCATGCGCATCCCCGCCCTTCTCGCCGCCTGCGTCGCCCTTTCCGCCTGCGTCGGACCGAGCTACCGCGACCCCGGCGCCACCATCGCCGCCCAGCGCGACTTCCAGCCCGAGCGCTACCTCGGCCGCTGGTACGAGATCGCCCGCTACCCGGTGTCCTTCGAGGAAGGCTGCACCGCGACCACCGCCGACTACGGCCCCATCGACACCGAGACCATCAGCGTCCTCAACACCTGCAGCCAGGGCGCCCCCGACGGCCCGGTGAAACGCATCGCCGGCACCGCGACCATCGTCGGCCCCGGCGAACTCAAGGTGCGCTTTTCCAGCGTGCCCTTCGTCGCCGCCGACTACTGGGTGCTCTGGGTCGACGAGGACTACCGGACGGCCGTCGTCGGCGTCCCCTCCGGCCGCGCCGGCTGGATCCTCGCCCGCACCCCCGCCATCGACCCAGACCGCCGCGCCGAAGCCGAGGCGGTGCTGGCGAAAAACGGCTACGACCCGAGCCGCCTCTACGACGTGCCCCAGGCCGCGCACTGACCCGCCACGACCAGTCCTTCCTCGCCCGCATCTGCACCAGATTGCTCGCCGCCGAGCGCGGCATCCCCTACCAGCGCCTGATCCGCGAGGCGATCGAGCGCGCCGTGCGGCAGTACGCCCGGCGCCCGGTTGCGGGCGGCGTTTGCCAAGTCGCCGACGAAGGCTTCATATGGGAGACGAACGCCCCCGTGGACACGGCTCCCCGGGAGCGGACATGAAACCCGAGGACCAGACCATGATGGACGATCCCGACGCGCCGATGACCGAGGCTCAGGCCTACATCTTGCGGGGGCTCTGCGAGGAGGCCGGCGAGCCGTTCGACCCGACGCTCTCCCGCGGGCGGGCGAAGGTGCTGATCGAGAGCCTCCTCACCCGTGCCGAGCGGCAGATCGAGCCGGGCGCCGGCGACAATCCCGACATGTCCTGAGCAGGAAACCACCTGCGCGGCGTTGACGGAGTCTCGACGCGCGACCTGTTTCCGGTCGATGCCAAGCAGCTAGCCCACGGCACAACGTGTGCAGCTCTGGTCGAGCCGGCGAATCCCCGGCAGACGGCGGCGATCCTCGCCGCCGCGTTCGCCCCGGGGCCGGCCTCAGATCGCGGCCCAGTCGCTGAACCGCCAGCCGGCCGGAGGCTTGGCGTCCGGCTTGGGCGGAGGCGGCGGTTCCTTCGCTTTCTGTCTCGACATCGGGATACTCCAGTCCTGCCTGTCCACGGTTTTCGCTCCGCGCTCGTGACATGATACGCTTACCGAACGGTTTCTTCAGGAGCCGTCGGCGCGCGGCCATACACATCGTCGACGACTGTTGCAATCCGGCCCGACACGGCCTCCCGTCGACCAGAGGCGTCGTCTCCATTGGCGCGGACGATCCAGCAACGAAACCAGGAGCCTCGTGGTTGCGTCCTTCCGCCTGCCTTGCGCAAACGTGAACGGACGATCGCACGGGCGCCGCTCGCCCCGGCGCGGATCCGGCAAAGGCTGGCCACCGGGGCCGGTCGGGCTATAGTCCCGGGGGAAACGAATTCCCTTCACGAAGATCCCCATGACCGAGACCCGGACCGCCGCGTACACGCGAACCATGCCCCGGTTCGCCGAGTTCGTCGCGATGATGGCGGCGCTGATGGCGCTGACCGCGCTGTCGATCGACGTGATGCTGCCGGCGCTGCCGCAGATCCGCGACGATTTCAGGCTGGACGATCCCAACACGATGCAGCTCGTCGTCACCACCTACGTGATCGGCTTCGCCATCGGGCAGTTGTTCCACGGGCCGCTGTCGGACCATCTGGGCCGCAAGCCGGTGCTGCTGGTCGGCCTCGGGGTCTACGCGCTCGCGGCGGCCGCCTGCCTCGTCGCGGGAAGCTTCGAAGTGCTCCTGGCCGCGAGGTTCCTGCAGGGCCTCGCCAACGCCGCCCCCCGCGTCGTCGCCATCGCCGTGGTCCGCGACGTCTACGGCGGCCGGCGGATGGCGGAGGTGATGTCGTTCGTGATGATGGTGTTCATCATCGTGCCGGTGCTCGCCCCCACGGTCGGCAGCCTGTTCCTGCTGCTCGGCACCTGGCACCTGATCTTCGCCTTCCTGTTCGTGATCTCGCTGGGGTTTCTCGCCTGGATGGCGGTGCGCCTGCCCGAGACCCGCCCGCCCGAGAGCCGCGAGCCGATGTCGCCGGCCTGGGTCGTCGCCGCGTTCCGCGAGGCGGCGACGACGCCGCAGACGCTGGGCTACACGCTGGCGACCGGCATCGTGTTCGGCGCACTGATGGGCTATATCAACTCTGCGCAGCAGATCTTCGTCGAGGTCTACCGGATCGGCGTCTGGTTCCCGGTGGTGTTCGGCTGCGTCGCCGCCGCGATGGCGTTCGCCGCCTTCTTCAACAGCCGGTTCGTCGGGCGTATCGGCATGCGGCGGGTGTCGCATGCGGCGATCGTCGGCTTCGCCGCCTTCTCGGTGCTGCACCTCGGCATCGCGCTCGCGCTGGGCCGGCCGCCGCTCGCGGTGTTCATCATCCTGCTGGCGCTCTGCCTGTTCTGCTTCGGGCTGATCATGCCGAACTTCAACGCCCTGGCGATGGAGCCGATGGGGCGGATCGCCGGCACCGCATCGTCGTTCGTGGGCGCGGTGACCACGGGCATGGCCGCCACGCTCGGCCTCTACGTCGGGCAGAGCTACGCCGGCACCGTCATTCCGCTGCTCGCGGGTTTCGCGGGGTTCGGGCTCCTCGGCCTTGCGGCCGTGCTCGTCACCGAAAGGGGACGGCTGTTTCGCGTCGGGGCCTGAACCGGCTTTCGGCCGTCACGGCTGCCGACGCGCCAGATGCGCGATGGCGGAGATCGCGAACAGCACGATCGCGACGAAGAAGATGATCTTGGCGATCGAAACCGCCGTGCCGGCGATCCCGCCGAAGCCGAGAATTGCAGCGATCAGCGCGATGATGAGGAAAGTAAGCGCCCAGCCGAGCATGGTTTCGGTCTCCGTCGGTTGCATAAGCTCGCGCCCCCAACGCGGTGACCGGCTGGCGGTTCCCCGCCGGTCAGATCAGGGGGCGCGGCGTGTCGCGTTCCGGCTCATAGGTGGCCAGTTCCTCGACTGCGGCCCGGTTCACGATCTCGATCCGGTCGTCGGACCAGCGCAACAGGTCATTCTGGCGCAGCTTGCGCAGCGTCCGGCTCAGGTGCTCCGGCGTGATGCCGAGCGCGTCGGCGAAGTGGGTCCGCGAGAAGGGCGCCTGCATCGCGTCGTCGCCGGCGTAGCCCACGGCCTCGGCGCGGTCGTAGAGGTGCAGCACCAGGTGAGCGGTGCGTTCGGGCGCAGTGCGCTGGCCGACGCTGAGCAGCAGGCCATCGAGAAGCTGCTCTTCCCGCGACGCCATCCAGGTGATAGAGAAGGCGAGTTCCGGGTGATCTCGGAACATCTTCCAGATATCATCGCGCTGGAAGACGCAGAGCCGGATCCGGGTCAGCGCCGTCACGGTATGCTGCATCTCGCCCATGATCGCCATCTGCAATCCGACCAGATCGCCAGGCAAGCCGAAGTTCAGCACCTGTCGCCGGCCGTCCTCGATCTGCTTCTGGCGGAAGGCCCAGCCTTCGAGGATCGTGTAGAGATGCGGGCTCGGGGTCTGCTCCAGCAGGATCGTCGCGCCCGCCTCGACCACGAGCTCGCCGCGCTTGAAGCGGTGCATGAAGGCAAGCTCGCCCGGCTCCAGCAGGCGGAAGGCCGGCCGCTTTCGCAGCGGACACTGCTCGCAGGGAACCGGAGCGGGCGTGGAACGAGTTCGGCATTCGGCACGCCTCCTGGGGCCCGCGGCGCAGGGGACGACGGCCGCCAGCTCCGTAATCCGTAGGGCGTTGCGGCGGCGGGTGGCAAGTCCCAATCGGCTCCGCTAGGGTTCGGCCCGATTCCAGCGAGGAGATTGAGGGTGCAGAACAGCGGACGTTTCGCGGGGCGGCGTGCAGTGGTGACCGGGGGCGCTTCCGGCATCGGCCGCGCCGTGATGCAGCGGATGGCGGCCGAGGGCGCGCGGGTGGCGATCTGGGACCGGGATGCGGCTGCGGCAGAGGCGGCGGCCGCGGAGGTGGACGGTCTGGCGGTGCCGCTCGACATCACCGACTGGCCGGCGGTCGAGGCGGCGGCCGCCCGGACGGTGGAAAGCCTTGGCGGCATCGACGTGCTGGTCTGCAGCGCCGGCGTCGCCGGACCGACGGCGCTGGTCACCGAGGTGCCGATCGAAGGCTTCCGCCAGGTGTTCGAGATCAACATGTTCGGGCTGTTCTACTGCAACCGCGCAGTGGTCCCTACGATGACCGCTGCCGGCTACGGCCGCATCGTCAACATCGCCTCGATCGCCGGCAAGGAAGGCAATCCGAACGCCTCGGCATACTCGGCCTCAAAGGCGGCGGTGATCGGCTTCACCAAGTCGCTCGGCAAGGAACTGGCGGGCGCGGGGGTGCTGGTGAACGCCGTCACGCCGGCGGCGATCCGCACCGCGATCTTCGACCAGTTGCCGCAGAGCCACATCGACTTCATGCTCTCGAAGATCCCGATGGGCCGCCTGGGCACCGTCGACGAGATCGCGGCGCTGGTCTGCTGGGCGGCCAGCGAGGACTGCGGCTTCACCACGGGTGCGGTGTTCGACGCCTCCGGCGGCCGCGCGACCTACTGACGAGACCTGCCGGCGGCCCCTGCCGACGACTGACATCGCGCCTCGGGCCCTTCCGCCGGGGCGCCTGCATACCGGAGACCGACATGGCGAAGACCGCACTGGTGCTCACGGCCATACTGGCGGCAGCCGCGGCGTCCGCCGTGCATGCGCAGGCAACGAAGAGATGCTACGGCGTGGCGCTCGCGGGCCAGAACGACGGGATCGACGCGCGCGAGGCGCCCGGCTCCAGCACGGTCGACTATCAGGGCAACGCCTGGGTGATGCTGCCCCCCGGCACCTGCCAGACCGAGTCGCTGCCGGCCCAGACCGACGGCACGCCGCGCCGGGGTTCGCTCGAGCCGCTCGACCGCGACCGGCCGTAGCCCCCCGAAGTAGCCCCCCGAACTCCGGCTCCGGGCCTCGATGCGGACACCTCAACCCCGCGGGGCGAGGTCCGGCGGAGCGGGGCAACCGGCGATCCGGCCCGCGGCATAGCCCTGGGCGAAGGCGGCGGCGCGGGCTTCCCGCGATCCGAGAGCGAACGGGTTCAACGCGGCCGGAACACGAGCCCCCTGACGCACGAGGTCTTCCGTGACGTTGCGTGCCGACCAGACCAGCTGATCGTAGAACTCGGCGGGCACCTGCCCGAGCCGTGGTGTGGCGGCGGCCGCCCAGGCCCCCGTCAGGCAATCCGCGTGCAGCGCCAGTTCGGTGGAAATCGCGGCGCGGCGGGCGCTCCGCGCCCCGATCAACTCGAGTGCGGCGGTATCGAGCAGGCCCAGCTCGCGCTGCATGTGCTCGGCGGAGATGCGCGCGGCCACCAGCGACAGGCCCAGCTCGCGCTGGCGCTTCAACCGCTCGCCGAGCGTGTCGAGATACGTCATGCCGAACGTGGCGGTGCCGGTCTCGGGACAATAGAACGCGCCCGACACCTCGGCGCCGCCGGCACAGGGCGAGCGGGTGGCGCGGCCGAAGAACACCAGCCTCGCCGCGTCGTAGCCGCGGCCCGATCCGTCGGGCAGGCTTTGCCGCCAGACCATCTCGGCATCGGCGAAGGCGACCTCGGTGTGCCGCGTGATCGACATCGCCCGGCCCGCCGGCACCGGTGGCGTGGACGTCGGGAGGGCAGGGTGCAGCCGGCCCCAGATCCAGGCGGCGGCAAGCACGACCAGCGAGATCGCGAGCGCGAGCGCGGCCAGCCGTCGAAGCCGCGTCGGCGGAGTGCGCGCCATGCGGCCGGCCTGATCCCGGCCGACCTGCTGGTGGATCGTGTCCATCGTCGGACGCCTCGCCTGGCCGGTTCCGGCGATCGGTCTTGACGCCGGGACGGTCTCGTGGTGCTTGGGCCGAACCCTGCGGCAAAGGTCTTTAGAAAGTGCTACGTCGGCTCTATGACTGGACCCTGACGTGGGCTGCCTCGCCACACGCGCTCTGGGCGCTGGCGGCGCTCGCCTTCATCGAAAGCTCGGTGTTTCCGATCCCCCCCGACGTGCTGCTGATCCCGCTGGTGATCGCGCGCCCCGAGCGGGCCTGGAGGATCGCGCTCGTCTGCACGGTGGCCTCGGTGGTGGGCGGCGCGTTCGGCTACCTGATCGGCTGGGGGCTGTTCGAGCAGGTCGGCCGGCCGATCCTCGCCTTCTACGGAATGACCGACAAGTTCGCCGAGTTTTCCGTCCGCTACAACGAGTGGGGCGCCTGGGCGGTGCTGATCGCCGGGGTCACGCCGTTTCCCTACAAGGTCATCACCATCCTGTCGGGCAGCACCGGGCTCGATTTCGCCGTGTTCATGCTGGCGAGCACGCTGGCGCGCGGCCTGCGCTTCTTCGTGATCGCGGCGCTGCTCTGGCGCTTCGGCGCACCGATGCGCACCTTCATCGAGCAGCGGCTCGGCCTGATCTTCAGTCTCGGCATGGCGGCGCTGGTCGGCGGCTTCCTGGTGCTGGGGCTCGCCCGATGAACGCGCTGGAGCGCCGCGCCCTCGGACCGATGCTCGGCTCGCTCGTGCTGCTGCTCGGCGCGCTCGGCTTCCAGTATCTCGGCGGCCTCGCGCCCTGCCACCTCTGCCTGCTGCAACGCTGGCCGCATGCCATCGCGCTGGCGCTCGGGGTCCTCCTGCTCGCGTGGCCGCGCCGCATCCTTGCCGCGCTCGCGGCGGTCGTGGTCCTGGTCGGCGCAGGGATCGCCGCCTACCACGTCGGGATCGAGCAGGGCTGGTGGCCGGGACCGACGACCTGCACCGCACCCGCGCCGGGGTCGATGGCGGCCGGCGATCTGCTCGACCAGATCCTCGCCACACCGGTGGTGCTGTGCGATCAGGTGGCCTGGAGCCTCTGGGGCATCTCGATGGCCGGCTGGAACGCGATCCTGTCGCTCGGGATCGCCTGGCTCTGGTGGCGGGCCTACGCGATCAGTTCGGCGTCCCAGTAGAGAAAATCCATCCAGCTGTCGTGCAGGTGGTTCGGCGGAAACTTGCGTCCGACGTTCTGCAGCTGCTCCGGGGTCGGGCGGGTCGGCTGGCGGCGCAGGCTCAGGCCGGACTTCTTCAGCGTCTTCGAGCCCTTGCGCAGGTTGCACGGCCCGCAGGAGGCGACCACGTTTTCCCAGGTCGTCCGGCCACCCCGGGAGCGGGGCAACACGTGATCGAAGGTGAGATGATCGCGATCGCCGCAGTACTGGCAGGTGAACTCGTCGCGCAGGAACAGGTTGAACCGGGTGAAGGCGGTGCTGCGCGCCGGCTTCACGTAGTCCTTGAGCACGACCACCGAGGGCATCCGGAACGCCACCGACGGCGAATGGACGATCGTGTCGTACTCGGCCACCACCACCACCCGGTCGAGGACCGCCGCCTTGATCGCCTCCTGCCAGGGCCAGAGCGACAGCGGCAGGTAGGAGAGCGGGCGGAAATCGGCGTTCAGCACCAGCGCCGGGTGATCGCGCAGCGCCCCGGAACTGCGCACGAAGCCGGGCATATGAGTGCATTGCAACATCGACACATCCCTTGCGCGGGCCGCTACCCGGCCGCGCCGCTGGGACGACGCATCGGTTGGGTCGCTGTCCGGACTATATATCGTCCGGATCGTCTGACAACCCCTACATGGGGACCCGGAAGTCCGGTCGCGTACAAGCTACAGGGGGCTCGTGAAGCGTTGATGACGCGCCGCTCAGGCCGGAAGGCCCAGCCGGTCGCGGATGAAGCCGAGCGCGAGCCCGAGGCCGTCGGGCGCGATGCCGTGCGCGGTGCCGGGCGAGCGGTGGGCACTGGCTTCCACCCCGGCGGCGGCGAGCGCTTCGGCCGCCTCGCGCATGTGCTCGAACGGAACCACCGGATCCTGATCGCCATGCACCAGCAGCACCGGCGGCCGCGACGCGATCTCCGCCGCCAGCCGTTCCGGCTCCAGCAGCCGGCCGGAAAAGCCGACGATCCCGGCCAGCGGCTTGGGCCGGCGCAGCCCGACGTGCAACGCCATCATCGTGCCCTGGCTGAAGCCGACCAGCACCGTCCGCTTCGGGCCGATTCCCTCCGCCGCCACGGCGTCGAGCCAGGCGTCGAGCGCGACGAACGAGCGCGCGGCGGCGGCCCGCGCCACCGCCTCGGGGGTGCCGTCCATCCAGGGGATCGGAAACCACTGATAGCCCATCGGGTTGCCGGGGCAGCGTTCCGGCGCGTTCGGCGCCAGGAACCGGGTGTTCGGCAGGTGCGGCGCCAGCGGTTCGGCGAGCCCGATCAGATCGTTGCCGTCGGCGCCATAGCCGTGGAGGAAGATCACGAGACTGTCGGCCTGCCCGGATGCGGCGGCCCGTTCGGGTCCGGTGAGGGTGGTCATGGCGTGCCTCCGAACGGCGGGGAGCCGCCAGACTTCCGCCGTTTCCGCCCCGGGGTCAAGTCGGGCGGAGCGTCAAACCAGGGCTGTCGCATATGACGACCGCGGGGCCGAGCGCGCGCGGGTGACATCGTCCCGCCCGGCGCCCGGGCGCCCGGGCAGCGGCCGCCCGCCCCCCCGGGCGGCCGCTTTCGCGGCCCCCCGCGGGCGTGCCGCTGCCCTTATCGCGGGCGGCCGCGGCCCGGGCGGGCCAGCGACGCCCGGGGCGTGCAACCTTCCGCCACCGCGCTTTCTCAAATGCGGATCCCCTGAGCATCGAACCCGCGCCGGGTTGCCGGAAGGTCGGGGAGCCGCCCGCGAGCAGATGCCCGCGGGCGTCGTCATGCGTCCACTTGCGCGATCGCGGTCAGGCGGTGCGGCGGCGCCGGCGGCCGACCAGGCCGAGACCGCCGGCCATGGCGCCCATCAGCCAGATGCCCGCCGGCAGCGGCACCGCCGACGGCGAGGCGGTGATCTCGACGATCATGTCGTCGAAGTCGCAGTCCCTGGACGAGCATCCCTGCCGGTTGCTGCCGCCGCCGTCGTCGAAGAAGGCATAGGCCTTGTCGCCGGCGAGCAGGAAGGCGAGCTGGCGCGGAAAGCCGGTGAGCGGGTCGCCGTTGGTCACGGTGCCGCCGTTGCCCTGGTTCGTCGTGAAGGCGAAGTTCAGCGCGCCGGCCGCGATCGGGCCGAGGCGGGTGGCGCTGGTGCCGCTCGCGTCGGCCGTGGTCACCACCGCGGCGCCGTCGAAGTCGAGCGCCGTGTTCGCCGCGCCGGCCTCGCGGCCGAGGAAGCGGTAGGTGATGCTGGACGCCGGCCCGCTCAGGGAGAGCGTGGCGTTGCGCCGGACCGTGGTGCCGGCGCCGAACAGCGACGACAGCTCGTTGGTCCCGTTGGCCGAATTGGCGGCGTTGGGATTGAACGAGTTGACCCCCGACCCGCCGGGCAGCACATAGTCCGATCCACCGCTCAGCGTCCAGGTCATGGCGCTTGCGCCGATTGCCGAGGCGGCCAGAACCGCCGCGGCAAGCCCGGTGACACGTCCGAAATTCCTCATGGATTTCCCCTCCAGATCTCAACCGCATGGCTAGCGCCCAAATCGGAATGCGGCAATGCGCGCGTGAGACTCTGGTTAAAACTCGACGTAAACCGCGGTTAACCGTGAAAACGGCCTACAAGCCGATCCCGTCCCGATCGTTCGCCACGCGGTAGTAGGCCCAGAGCAGCCGCGCCGCGACCGACCGCCACGGCGACCAGGCGAGGCTCATCGCCCGCAGCGCCGCCTCGCTCGGCCGGACCTCGAGATCGAAGATCCGGCGCGCCGCGTCGCGGAGCGCGAGGTCGCCGGGCGCGAAGACGTCGGCGCGGCCGAGCGAGAACATCGCGTAGATCTCCGCCGTCCACACCCCGATGCCCCTGATACGGGTGAGCTCGGCGACGATCGTCTCGTCCGGCAGGCCCCGCAGCGCCACGAAGTCCAGATCGGCGGCGGCGATCGCCCGCCCGTAGGCGATCTTCTGGCGGGACAGGCCCGCGGCGCGCAGCGCCTCGTCGCTGGCGGCGAGCACGCCCGCCGGTCCGGTGGCGCCGGCCAGCGCCAGCCGGTTCCAGATCGCGGTCGCCGCGGCGGTCGAGACCTGCTGGCTGACGATGGCCGAGAACAGCGTCTCGAAGCCGTCGGGCCGGCGGCGGAGCGGCAGGGGGCCGGTCAGATCCAGCGCCCGGGCGAAGCGCGGCTCGATGCGGGCGAGGTGCGCGGCGCCCTCCGCCACGTCTTCCGGCGTCTCGATGATCCGTCCGACCATCGCCGTCAGTCCGCCGGTTCCCGGCCGGCGACGAGATCGGCCATCGCCCCGGGCTCCGGCAGCGCCGGAGCGGGTGCGCACGGACCGGCGCAGGCATCGCCTGCGGCCCGGTCCCGGAGAAGCTGTCGGGGCGGATTCATGCGCCGCTCCTTACGCCGCCGCGCGCGCCCGGTCGAGGGCGCCGCTTGCACCGACCCTTGCACGGCGGCGCGGTGTTGTGCATGGCTTCGCCCGAAGCCCTCGAGGTCACGAAGCATGGTGCGCGGCCACAACCACGACTCTCCAGCCGGTCGCGCCCGCCACGTTCCTGCGCGGGCTCGCCCGGGCCTTCGGTGGGGCGCTGATCTTCGACGTGCCGATGCTGATGACCTCCGAGCTCTGGGATCTCGGCGCGGCGATGGGCCGACTGAAGCTGGCGCTGCTGATGGTCCTTTCGGTCCCGCTGCTCGTCGGTGTCGCGCATCGCGTCGGCTTCGAGCCGAGCTTCGGCTGGCGCGAGGATTTGCGGGACGCGTGTATCGCCCTCGGGATCGGGCTGGTCGCGGCCGCGGCGATCCTTGCGATCTTCGGGCTCATCGGCCGGCCGCCGCACGCTGGACCAGATGCTGGGGACCATCGCGATCCAGGCGGCGCCCGCGGCATTCGGCGCGCTGCTCGCCCGCAGCCAGTTCGGCAATTCCTCCGACGAGCGTCCGGAGAGCGAGCGTGCCATGGGAGGCTACTTCGGGACGCTCTTCATGATGCTGGTGGGCGCGCTGTTTCTCAGTCTCAACATCGCGCCGACCGAGGAGATCATGCGGATCTCCTTCACGATGACGCCCTGGCACGCGATCGTGACTGATGGGGCTGACCCTCGCGGTCACCCACGCCTTCGTCTATGCCCGGGGCGGCGCCGGTTCCGAGCGCCCCTGGAGCGACTTCCTGCGCTACTCGCTGGTCGGCTACGCGCTGGCGCTGGCCGTCAGCGTCTCGGCGCTGTGGATCTTCGAGCGCCTCGGCGGCCTCGGGCTCGCCGCCGTGCTGGAGGCGACGGTGGCGCTGGGATTTCCTGCGGCGCTCGGGGCCGCCGCATCCCGGCTGATCCTGTGAGCGAGGGGCCCGCACGCGGGATCGAGCGCGTCGAATGGGTACTCGGCATTGTCGCCGGCGCGGCGGTACTTGCCATCGTCGGCTATCTGGTCTGGCAGGGGGTGACGAGCGGACGGACGGTTCCCGACCTGGCGGTGGCGGCCTCGGCGGAGCAGCCGTCCGAGGAGCAGCTGCGGTTCACGCTTTCCAACCGCGGGAGCCGCGCGGCGACCGGCGTCTCCGTGGCGCTGACGCTCGGCGAGGGCGACCGGATGGTCGCCCGGCAGCGGGTCGTCGTCGATCTTGTGCCGGCCCACGCCGATGTCGAGGGCGGGTTCGTCCTGTCGCCCGGGGACGCGCGCCGGACCGCGACGCTTTCGGTCGAAGGCTATCTAGATCCCTGATCGGCGGTGCCCCGCGCCTTCGGGTGCGCCGCGGCATAGACCTCCATCAGCCGGACCTGATCGATGCCGGTGTAGATCTGGGTGGTCGCCAGCGTCGCGTGGCCGAGCAGTTCCTGGATCGTGCGCAGATCGCCGCCCGCTTCCAGCAGATGCGTCGCGAAGGAGTGCCGCATGGCGTGCGGGGTGGTCGTCGCCGGCAGGCCGAGCTGCATTCGCGCCCCCTCCACCGCCTTCTGCACATGGCGCGGGCTCAGTTCGCCGCCGCGCGCCCCGAGAAACAGCGGCGCGGCCGGGTCGGGCGGAAACGGCAGGAGCGCGCGGTATTCCTCGACGGCGCGCCGGGCCACCGGCAGCACCGGCACCAGCCGCTCGCGTCCGCCCTTGCCGCGGATCCGCAGCATCTCGGGCAGGGGAGCGTCCGCCTGACGCAGGCCCAGCGCCTCGGAGATCCGCAGCCCGCAGCCGTAGAGCAGGGTCAGCACCGCCACGTCGCGCGCCGCCATCCACCGGCTCGGGCTCTGGGCCTCCATCGCCGCGATCAGCCCCTGCGCCGCCTCCGGGGCCACCGGCCGTGGCAGCCGCGCCTTGAGCCGTGGCCCGCGCGTGGCGGTCACCGCCGGCGCCGCCAGCCCTCGCGTCTCCGCCAGCCAGGCGTGGAAGCTCTTGACCGCCGACAACCCCCGCGCCAGCGAGCGCGCGGAGAGGCCGCGGCCGCGCTCGGAGGCCATCCACGCCCGCAGATCGGCGATCGAGACCCGCCCGAGCGCCGCGGCCCCCGCCGGGCCGCCCCAGTGTTGCGCCAGAAACCCGAGATACCCCGAGACGTCGCGCCGGTAAGCCTCGACCGTGCGCGGGCTCGCGCCACGCACGGCGGCAAGCTGCGCCAGCCAGTCCTGCATCAGCCGCGCCGCGCCCTCCGACGGCGCGGGGTGGGTCATGCCAGCCAGCGCCGCAGGCTGCGCTCCAGGACCCCGCCGAAGAACGTCAGCAGATCCGTGCCCTGCTCGGGGTGGAAGCGATTGGGGTCGACCGCGCCGAGCGCGAGCAGACCGCCGATGCTGCCCGTGCCGAGGTCGAGCCGCAGCAGCGCCTCCGACCGGACGGCGGCCGCATCGGCGCCGTAGAGGTCGGGCGAGGCCTTGACCAGCTGGCGCAGCGTCACCCGCCTGGCGCCGAGGCCGCGCCCCTGCGTCACGTAGGCGTCGGCCCCCCCGGGCGGCAGCGCGACGACCACGTCGCGGAACGGTCCGGCCGGGCCGAGGCTCGCCCCCGCTTCCGCGTCCGGCGCCTCGATCCCCAGCCGGATCACCTCGACGGCGAGAATCGCGGCCACGTCGCGGGTCAGGATCTCGAGGAAGCCGCCGAAGTCGTCCGGCTCGAGCAGCGCGAGGCACGCCCGATGCACCTGGTTGGTGCCTGCGACGTTCTCGTAGGCCGCCGCCAGCACCTCGCGATGGGTGTCCTCGAGCAGGTCGAGCCTCTCCTCGAGACGGTCCACCAGCACGCCGCGGAGATCGACGACGTTGCGCCCCTGGGCGCTGCGATCGGCCTGCAGCAACGCGCGCATCAGCTCCTGATCCTCCAGGATCAGGTTCGGATCCCCGAGGATCTGCTCGCGGATACCGCCGGCCGGGGTCGCGGATTCGGTTACCGTATCGGTCATCGTCATGGCTGTCTCTCCGCTCTCGAACCCTCAGACGATCTTCTGACCGGTCGCCTTCCAGTCCTTCAGGAATGCCGTCAGTCCCTTGTCGGTCAGCGGATGATCGGCGAGCTTTCTCAGCACCGCGGCCGGCACCGTCACCACATCGGCGCCGATCAGTGCCGCCTCCTTGACGTGGTTGGCAGTGCGGACGCTGGCGGCCAGGATCTCGGTCTCGAAGCCGTAGTTGTCGTAGATGGTGCGGATCTCGCGGATCACTTCCATGCCGTCGATGTTGATGTCGTCGAGCCGGCCGATGAACGGCGAGATGAAGGTCGCGCCCGCCTTGGCGGCGAGCAGCGCCTGGTTGGCCGAGAAGCAGAGCGTGACGTTGACCATCCGCCCCTCGTCGGAGAGCGTACGGCAGGCCCTCAGGCCGTCCCAGGTCAGCGGCACCTTGACGGCGATGTTCGGCGCGAGCTGCGCCAGCTTGCGTCCCTCCGCCATCATGCCGTCGTAGTCGAGCGCCACGGTCTCCGCGCTCACCGGTCCTTCGATCACTTCGCAGATCTCGCGGACCACTTCGATGAAGTCGCGGCCGGATTTATTTATGAGACTCGGGTTGGTTGTGACCCCGTCGACGAGGTTGAGCGCGTTCAACTCGCGAATCTCGTCGATCTCGGCGGTGTCCACGAAGAATTTCATGAGGGTAGCCTCCGGGTGCCGGGCGTCAGCCCTTGTGGTCAGGGGGGATAGTAGCCCAAGGTATTGCGCGATGGAACACCCGAAACTGCCCGAATCCCCGCCGTCGATGCGCGTCTTCGCGCCCGGAGAGGCCGTCGCGGTCGTCACCGCGGACGGCCTCGACCGGTTGCTCGACTACCGCGCCCCCGATGGCGGCGCGCGTCCCGGCGATCTCGTCGAGGTGCCGCTCGGGCCGCGCCGGGTGCTCGGGCTGGTGTGGGGCGAAGGCCAGGGCGGTTTCGACGTGGCCAAGCTGCGCGACGTCACCCGCATCCTCGACGCGCCGCCGCTGCAGCCGGCGATGCGCGGGTTTCTCGCCCGCGCCGCCGAATACACGCTGACGCCGCTCCCGGTGATGCTGCGCCTCGCCACCCGCGCTCCCGGTCTCGGCGCGCCGCCGGCCGCCCGGCCGCTGCTGCGCCGCTCCGGCACCGAGCCCGACCGCCTGACCGACGCCCGCGCCCGCGTGCTCGCCGCCTTCGCGGAATACGGCAACCTCGGCTTCGCGCCGTCCGAGCTGTCCCAGCTCGCCGGCGTATCTTCCGGCGTTGTGAAGGGCCTCGAGGCCCAGGGCGTGCTCCTGCGCGAGGACGCGCCGCGCGACGCGCCCTATCCGCGTCTCGATCCCGGCACCGCGCCGCGCCCGCTGTCGCCCGCCCAAGGCGAATGCCGCCGTCACGCTGCGCGCCGCGGTCCGCGCCCGGAGCTATTCGACCACGCTGCTGAAGGGCGTCACCGGGTCGGGCAAGACCGAGGTCTACCTCGAAGCCGTCGCCGAGGCGCTCGGCCTCGGCCGTCAGGCCCTGGTCCTGCTGCCCGAGATCGCGCTCTCCGTCGAGTTCCTCGACCGGGTCGAGGCCCGCTTCGGCGCCCGGCCCGCCGAGTGGCATTCCGGCGTGACCCAGGCCGCCCGCCGCCGGGCCTGGACCGCCGTCGCCACCGGCGACGCCCGGCTCGTGGTCGGCGCCCGCTCGGCGCTGTTCCTGCCGTTCGCCGAGCTCGGCCTGATCGTCGTCGACGAGGAGCACGACGGCTCCTACAAGCAGGAGGACGGCGCCTGCTACCACGCCCGCGACATGGCCGTGCTGCGCGCCTCGCTCGAGGGCGCCGCCGTGGTCCTCGCCTCCGCCACGCCGTCGCTCGAGAGCTGGGCCAACGCCGAGGCCGGCAAGTACGCCCGCCTCGACCTGCCCGAGCGCTTCGGCGTCGCCGAACTGCCGGAGATGCGGGCGATCGACCTGCGCGAGCACCCGCCGGAACCGGGTCGCTGGATCTCCGAGCCGCTGGCGTCTGCGGTCGGCGAACGCCTCGCCGCCGGCGAGCAGGCGCTGCTGTTTCTCAACCGCCGCGGCTACGCGCCGCTGACCATCTGCCGCGCCTGCGGCCACCAGGTCGGCTGCGACCACTGCGACGCGCGCATGGTCGAGCATCGCTTCCGCAAGCGCCTCGTCTGCCACCAGTGCGGCGCGACCAAGCCGATCCCTACCGCCTGCCCGTCGTGCAAGGTCGAGGGCAGGATGACCGCCCTCGGCCCCGGAGTCGAACGCCTCGCCGAGGAGGCCGAGGCGCTCTGGCCCGAGGCCCGGCGTGCCATCCTGTCCTCGGACCTCGCCGAAGGTCCCCGCGCGCTCAAGGCCCGGATCGAACAGATCGCCCAGGGCGGCGCCGACCTCGTCATCGGCACCCAGCTGGTGTCCAAGGGACACAACTTCCCGCACCTGACGCTGGTCGGCGTCATCGACGCCGACCTCGGCCTGCAGGGCGGCGACCTGCGCGCCGCGGAGAAGACCTTCCAGCTGATCCGCCAGGTCGCGGGCCGGGCAGGGCGCGCCGAGCGGCCCGGTCTCGCGCTGGTCCAGACCCACCAGCCCGAACACCCCGCGCTCCGCGCCATCCTGACCGGCGACGACGAGGGGTTCTGGCGCGCCGAGGCCGAGGCCCGCCGCCGCGCCGGCATGCCGCCCTACGGCCGGCTCGCCGGCGTCATCGTCACCGGCACCGACGAGGCCCGCACCTGGGACGTCGCCCGCGCGCTCGCCCGCCTCCAGCAGCCGCTCACGGCCGCCGGCGCCGAGGTCTTCGGCCCGGCCCCGGCGCCGATCGCCCGGGTGCGTGGCCGCCATCGCCTGCGCCTGCTGGTCCGGGCGGCCAAGGGGATCGCGCTGCAACCCGCGCTTCGCGCGTGGCTGGCTGCGGTGCCGGTGCCGTCCAACGTCCGGGTGACGATCGACGTCGACCCGCAGAGCTTCTTCTGAAGCGCCGCGGATCGACGGAGGTCAGGAACTCCGGTTCAGGCCGGCTGCAGCCGCGTGGTTCCGTCGCCCGCGAAGATCACCTGGACCCTCTGGCCGATGTTGAAGCCCGGCTGGCCCTGCACGACGGCGATCGACCCACCGCTGTCGAGCTTCACCGTCCACTGGATCGACTGGGCGTTGCCGAGGTTCTTGCCGGCCTGCGAGCCAGCGGCGATGCCCGCGGTCGCACCGACGCCGGTGGCGACGTCGCGGCCGACGCCGCCGCCGACCTGGTGGCCGAGCGCGGCACCTGCCAGTCCGCCGATGATCGCGCCCGCGGCCTGGCCGCCGCCCCCGCCTTCCACCGTGACCACCCGGCTGGCGGTCACCGTGCCATACTGCACGCTGGAGGCCGACAGCGCCTGGCCGGACGACAGAACGTTGGCGTTCTGCTGCGGCACACAGGCCGCGAGCGCGGCGACGAGGGCGAGAGCGGCGGTGCCTCTCAGGGTTTCTACCAGCATGTTGGGCGTATCCTCTCCAGATGGACCAAACCTTGTGTCCGGCGAACCGGCCCCCACCTCATATCCCGGCTGCCCTCTCGATTTCAACGACTGATTCGCGAGGCGTCCCCACGCCTCTCTGCCCCGTGAAGACCGCCGGCCGCTTCCATCCGCCCGCGCCTCGGGATAGAGACGCTGCACCCGAACTCCGAGGCCGCCGATGTCCGAGCCGCACCCGACGATCCGCCCGCAGCCGGGCATCCTCGAGATCGCCCTCTACCAGGGCGGCGAGTCGCGGCTGGCCGGGCACGCGCGGGTCCTGAAGCTCAGCTCCAACGAGAACCCGGCCGGCCCCTCGCCGAAGGCGCTTGCCGCCTTCCGCGCCTCGGCGGCGAGCCTGCATCTCTACCCCAGTTCCGACCACGCGGCGCTGCGGGCCGCCATCGCCGGGGTGCATGGCCTCGACCCGGCTCGCATCATCTGCGGCGCGGGCTCCGACGAGATCATCGCCTTCCTCACCCAGGCCTATGCCGGGCCGGGGCGCGAGGTGATCCACACCGAGCACGGCTTCGGCATGTATCGCATCAGCGCGCTCGCGGCCGGGGCGATACCGGTCGAGGTGGCGGAAGCCGAGCGCCGCACCGACGTGGACGCCATCCTCGCCGCAGCGACCGATCGCACCGCGCTGGTATTCATCGCCAACCCCAACAATCCGACCGGCACGATGATCGGCGCGCCCGAGATCGCCCGGCTCGCCGCCGGCCTGCCGCCGCAGGCGCTGCTGGTGCTCGACGGCGCCTATGCCGACTACGTCGAGGGGTTCGACGGGCATGCCGGCCTGGTGGACGCGCGCGACAACGTGGTGATGACCCGCACGTTCTCGAAGATCCACGGCCTCGGCGGGCTGCGCATCGGCTGGGGCTACGGCCCGGCCCATGTCATCGACACGCTGCAGAGGGTGCGCGGGCCGTTCAACCTCTCGACCGCCGCGCTCGTCACCGCGGAAGCCGCGATCCGCGACACCGCCTACACCGCCGCGTGCCGGGTCGCCAACAGCGCCAATCGCGCGGCGCTCGCCGCCGCGCTGGCGGCGGTCGGCGTGCCGTCGGACCCCTCGGAGACCAACTTCATCCTTGCCCGGTTCCGCGATCGCGCCGAGGCCGAAGCCTGCGACGAAGCCTTGCGCGCCCGTGGCATCATCGTGCGCAAGGTCGCCGGCTACAAGCTGCCCGCCGCCCTGCGCATCACCATCGGCGACGCCGACGCCTGCGCCCGCGTCGCTGAGGCGGTCAGCGACTTCGTCGGCGTCCGCGCGTGATCCGCCACCGCCACGTCGCGCTGATCGGCCTCGGGCTCATCGCCTCGTCGATCAGCCACGCGATCCGCCGCACCGGCACACCGGTGCGCATCACCGGCCACGCCCGCACGCCCGAGAGCCGCGCGCTGGCTGCCCGCCTCGGCCTGGCGGAGGTGTTCGACACCGCCGCCGAGACGGTCGCGGGCGCCGACCTCGTGATCCTCTGCGTGCCGGTCGGCGCGATGGACGCGGTCGCCGCCGAGATCGCGCCGCACCTCGCGCCGGGCGCCACCGTCACCGATGTCGGCTCGGTCAAGCGCGCGGTGATCGACGCGGTCGCGCCGCATCTGCCGGAAGGCGTCCACTTCATCCCCGGCCACCCGCTCGCCGGCACCGAGCACTCCGGCCCGGCGTCGGGCTTCGCCGCGCTGTTCGACAACCGCTGGTGCCTGCTGACCCCGCCGCCCGATGCCGATCCGGCCGCCGTCGACGCGCTCGCGCACTTCTGGACCGCGCTCGGCGCCCGCGTCGACCGGATGGAGCCCGACCACCACGACCTCGTGCTCGCCGTCACCAGCCACGTTCCCCACCTGATCGCCTACACGATGGTTGGCGTGGCGGATCACCTTCGCCGCGTAACCGAACAGGAAGTCATAGATTATTCCGCCGCCGGGTTCCGCGACTTCACCCGGATCGCCGCCTCCGACCCGACCATGTGGCGCGACGTGTTCCTCGCCAACAAGGACGCGACGCTCGACGTGCTCGGCCGCTTCACCGAGGAGCTGTTCGCCCTGCAGCGCGCCATCCGCCTCGGCGACGGCGACCACCTGCACGCCTATTTCACCCGCACCCGCGCCATCCGCCGCGGCATCATCGAGGCCGGCCAGGATACCGCCGCCCCCGACTTCGGCCGCGCCAGCGACCGAAAGTGAGGCGCGGCGGAACCAGCCAGTCTCGCGTGCCCCCCGTCGCGATCACCTCGGCCGGGACCGTGGCCGCCGCGCGGCCCCGCCCGCTGCCCCGTTCGCAGGTCGAGATCGGCGCGCTCTGCGGCGATCCAGACTTCCTCGGTTGCTGCCACTGATACCTCGCGTCGTCAGTAGGGTCGCCGCGCCCGCACTGGTACGCGGGTCAGCCCCGCCGCGCCAGCACCGGCGCCGGGCCGATCACGATCGGTCCCAGCCGGGTGTGGCCGTCCTCGAAGTCCAGCGGCACGTCGAGGGCGTCGCGGTCGCCCGACAGCCGGGCGATCAGCCCGAGGCCCGCGCGCAGCGCGCCCGTCAGCGACGGGTCGAGCGCGCCGGCCGACTCGGCCATGTCGAGCATGTCCTCCCAGTTGCGCGCGCGCAGGTCGAGCCGCCCCTCGGCGAACCCGTCGGCGTCCACGCCGAGGGTGCCGCGCCCGCGTATGTCGAGCCTGCCCCAGGTCAGCGAGACGTCCCTGATCCGCACCTGCTCGAGCACCGGGTTCTTGCCCTCCAGCGCCGGCCGGTCCCACGGCCTGTCGAAGGCGAGCGTCGCGTCGAGCCCCACCGTGCCGATCGTCGCCGGCAGGACGTGGCCCGGATCGAACTGCGCCGTCACATGCGTCGGCAGCGCCAGGTTCTCGGCGTTGAACGCGACATCATGCGCGAATGGCGGCGCGTCGTCGCCGGTCGACGCCCGCGTCGCCAGGATCGCCTTGCCGAGCCCCGCGTCCCATCCGCTCTCGCCGTGGAGCTTCATGCCCTCGATCTCGAACGTCGAATGATCGAGCTCGAGCCGCGTCGTCGGCCGGAAGATCACCGAGCCGCGCAGCCGGTCGCTCGTCGCGTGCACCGTCTCGTAGGGGGTCGCCACCACCTGCTCCCCGAGCAGCACGGCGATGATGTGGTTGGGCTTGTAGGACAGCGACAGCACCCGCAGCTCGTCCGAGCGCCACGACCAGCCGGCCTCGCGGGTCGGCGAGGTCGAGGCCGGTGACGATGGTGTCGACCCGGTTCGGGAACCCCGTCACCCGCACGTCGCCGGCCTCGGCGATCCAGCCGTCGGCCTGCCGCTCGGCCAGCCAGCCGGTGATCGCCCGGTCGCGCGCGCTCGCCTGCACCCACCACCAGCCGCTCCAGGCCAGCGCCGCCGCGATCACGATTGCCAACAGGATGCGCATGTCCTAACCCCGAGCCGGTTCCGGGGCGCGGGATAGCGCAGGCATCACGGCGGGAACAGCGGAAACGGACGGGAAATGGACCAGGCGCACGACGGCGACGGCTTCTGGGTGTTCGGCTACGGCTCGCTGATCTGGCACCCGGGCTTCGCCTTCGCCGACAAGCGCCGCGCCACGCTGCACGGCTGGCGCCGGGCGTTCTGCATGACCTCGATCATGTATCGCGGCACCCCGGAGGCGCCGGGCCTCGTGCTGGCGCTCGACGCCGATCCCGACGGCCACTGCCTGGGCGTCGCCTATCGCGTGCCCGGCGCCGACGCCGCCGCGACGCTCGCCTACCTGCGCGAGCGCGAGCTCGTCTCCTACGCCTACGACGAGGCCCGCCTGCCGCTCGAACTCGACGACGGCACCGAGGTCGAGGCGCTGGCCTACGTCACCAACCGCACCCATGCGCAGTACTGCGGCGGCCTCGATCTCGACGCGCAGGCCGAGGTGATCGCCCGTGCCCGCGGGCCGCGCGGCCCGAACGCGGATTACCTGCTGAACACCGTCGACAGCCTCGAGGCGCTCGGCCTGCACGACCCCGACCTCGTGCGTCTCGCCGATCTCGTCCGCAGCCGTCTCGCGCCGCCGGCGAGCGGCGAGGGAGCCGGCTGGCCCGGTCTCGACTGACCCCCACGCTCACCATTTCGTGTGCCCGCGCTCCGAAACGTTGGCGGCAACGGAGTCGTATCGCCCTTTACCGCACAAGCGGCAGACCCGAAGGGAGATCTTCTATGAAGCGCATACTCGTGGCGATGGTTTTCGCCGGTTTCGCCGCACCGGCCTTTGCAATGGACGACATGTCCTGCAAGGATTACTCCGCAATGAGCGCGGACGAGCAGATGAGCACGGTCGGGATGATGTCCCAGGACAGCATGGCCGCCGAAGGGTCGATGGCCTCCACCGACGCGATGTCGGACGAGGACATGACCAAGGCCGTGACCGCGGCCTGTGCCGATCATCCGGACATGATGCTCGGCGACGCGATGCAGGGTGCCATGGGGCACATGTAACCCCATCCGGGCGCGGCGCGGGCGCGCTCGCGCGCCTCACGCCGCGCCTGCCAGGAGCCGAGCCGCCATGACCCAAGCCGACGCCGATCCGACCGCCGATCCGACCGCCCACCGCACGGCGCCCCGCCGGCGGCGACGTCGTGAAGCGGCACCGCCTCTCCACCCGCGTCTGGCACTGGACCAACGCCGTGGTGTTCTTCATCATGCTGGGGAGCGGGCTGATGATCTTCAACGCCCACCCCCAGCTCTACTGGGGCAAGTACGGCGCGAACTTCGACACGCCCTGGCTCCAGATCGGCGCGGAGGCCGAGCGCGGCTTCCTGCGCGTCGGCGGCCTCGACATCACCACCACCGGCGTTCTCGGCGCCCAGGAAGTCGACGGCCGGGTGCAGCACCGCGCCTTCCCCGGCTGGGCGACCATCCCCACCGGCTACAACCTCGCGCTGTCGCGCCGCTGGCACCTGACGTTCGCCTGGCTGTTCGCCGGCGGCATCGTCCTCTACGGCCTCTGGAGCCTCGCGAACGGCCACCTGCGGCGCGACCTGCTGCCGAAGCGGGGCGAGCTCGCCCCCGGCCACGTCTGGCAGGACATCAAGCACCACGCCACCCTGAACTTCCCCAAGGGCGAGGCGGCACGCAACTACAACGTGCTGCAGAAATCCGCCTACATCGGCGTGCTCGTCGTGCTGATCCCGCTGATGATCCTGACCGGCCTCACCATGTCGCCGTCGATGGACGCGAGCTGGCCGTGGCTGCTCGACCTGTTCGGCGGCCGGCAGTCGGCCCGCTCGATCCACTTCATCGCCGCGGCGGCGCTGGTGCTGTTCCTGATCGTGCACCTGTTGATGGTGCTGCTCGCCGGCCCCTTCAACGAGATCCGATCGATGATCACCGGCCGCTACCGCCTGCCGGAGGAGAAGCCCTGATGTCGCGTCTCATCACCCGCCGCAAGATGCTCACCACCGCCGGCCTCGGGGCGCCCGCGCTGCTCCTCACCGGCTGCGACTGGCTCGGCTCCAGCCCGAGCTTCCACGACATCGTGTTCGGCACCGGCGAATGGCTCGCCTACAAGACCCAGCGCCTGATCGGCTCGGAGGCGCTCGCCCGCGAGTACGACCCGTCCGACATGTCGCCGAACTTCCGCACCAACGGCAACACCTCGGCCCGTTCGGAGGACTGGCAGCGCCACGCCGCCGAGAACTTCGCCAACTGGCACCTCACCGTCGACGGCCTCGTCGACACGCCGCAGGCGCTCTCGCTGGCCGAGCTTCGCGCCATGCCCGCGCGCGCGCAGATCACCCGGCACGACTGCGTCGAAGGCTGGAGCGCCATCGGCAAGTGGACCGGGGTGCCGCTCGGGGACGTGCTGAACAAGGCGGGCTTGCAGCCGCAGGCGCGCTATATCGTGTTCCACTGCGCCGACGATTTCCGCGGCACCGCCTATTACGAGAGCATCGACCTCGTCGACGCCTTCCACCCCCAGACCATCCTCGCCTACGGCATGAACGGCGGCGAGCTGCCGACCGGCCACGGCGCCCCGGTCCGGCTCCGCGTCGAGCGACAGCTCGGCTACAAGCACGCCAAGTTCGTCATGCGCATCGAGGCGGTCGCCAGTCTCGCCGACACCGGCCGGGGTCTCGGCGGCTTCTGGGAGGATGTGGCCGACTACAACTGGTACGCGGGGATCTGACCGGGGACGCACCCGAGCCTTTTTCCCGGCTCGACTCGCTCCGGGCCGGATTCACGAACACGCTACACGACATCAAGACCGCGCGATCCGCTCTTCCCGCACCAACCCCGGCACCGTCGGGCTGCGGAGGGCAGCGGCCGGACCGCGGGGCGGCCGCGAAAGCGGCCGCCCCGCGGGGCGTTCGGCCGCTGCCCGGGCGCAGCCCGAGGCGCACGCCCCGGCCGGCGGCCGTCTGCGTGCCATATGTCGGGCAGTGCGATTCACGAAGAGTTATTGAAGATTAATCCGGGATATATCAGACTGATACCAGCCGCCGGTGACGCAAACTCACGCGGGGGATTCCCCAAAGCGGTGAAAGTCTGAATCGATGGTGCGAACCAGAGGAGGTTCGCCATGGCCGCTGCGATTTCGCTTCGGGACGATTTTGACGGGGCCGCTCTGCGGCGGCTCGGGAAGCTGACGAAGGACGCGGCGCAGGCGCGGCGGCTTCTGGCGCTTGCGGCGATCTATGACGGGGGGTCGCGCACCGACGCGGCGCGGATCGGGGATGTCGGTCTGCAGACCGTCCGCGACTGGGTGCTGCGCCTCAACGCCCGCGGGCCGGCCGGACTGATCGACGGCAAGGCGCCGGGCAATGCGTCCAAGCTTGACGATGCCCAGCGTCAGGCCTTGGCCGCCATCGTCGAGCGCGGGCCGATCCCGGCGATCCACGAGGTGGTGCGCTGGCGGCTGGCGGATCTCGCGCAGTGGATATGGGAAGAGTTCGGCATCTCGCTCAGCGAGACCACGGTGGGGCGCGAGCTGCGGGCGCTCGGCTACCGCAAGATCTCGGCACGTCCGCGCCACTACGCGCAGAACGGGCTGACCATCGATGATTTTAAGAAAGATTTCCGGCCGAGCTGGACGAGATCCGCAAAAGGCTCCCGGCCGGAACCGAGATAGAACTGTGGTGGCAGGACGAGGCGCGCGTCGGTCAGAAGAACGCCATCACCCGCCGCTGGGCGAAACGCGGCACCCGGCCCCGCGCTCCTCACGACCAGCGCACCAAGTGGGCGTATGTCTTCGGAGCCATCTGCCCGAAGAAGGGCAAGGGCGCCGGGCTGGTCATGCCCTGGTGCGACACGCCGGCGATGGCCGCCCATCTGGTCGAGATCAGCCAGGCCGTCGATCCGGGCGCCCACGCCGTGCTGATCCTCGATCAGGCAGGATGGCACATGTCTTCCAGGCTCGCCGTTCCCGACAACATCACCCTGCTGCCGCTGCCGCCTCGATCGCCAGAGTTGAACCCGGTCGAGAACATCTGGCAGTTCATCCGCGACAACTGGCTCTCGAACCGCGTCTTCAAATCCTATGAGGACATCGTCGCGCTCTGCTGCGACGCCTGGAACAACCTCATCGACCGACCCAGGAAAATCATGTCCATCGGCATGCGGGAATGAGCCCATGGGTGAGGCTCAGTGCGGATTGGTATAAGCCATTGAAATCATGTGGGACGATTTTCAGAATTAACCGAATGGCAAGGAAGTCCACGCGTCTTGCGGCACAGCCGAACCCAGTCCGGCGGCGTGAACCGATCAGATGAAGGCGCATGAGGGGGCAACTGCGTCATCGTTGCCGAACCGCGCCCACACCTCACAACACCGCGCTCACGGCGTCGATGCTCGTCTCCTCGATCCGCCTGTCGAGCACTATCTCGCCGCGGGCCATCGCCACCACCCGGTCGCAGCACGCGAAGACGTGGTGCATGTTGTGGCTGATGAAGACCGTGGTGATGTTCTGCTCCTTGAGCGAACGGACGAACGCGATGACCTTGGCGGTTTCCTTGACCGAGAGGTGATTGGTCGGCTCGTCGAGGATCATCACCTTCGACTTGAAGTGCATCGCCCGGGCGATGGCGACGCCCTGGCGCTGGCCGCCGGAAAGCTCGCCCACCAGCGCGTCGGGCGAGCGGAGGTGCAGATCGACGTCGGCGATCGCCTTGATGCTGTCGGCGCGCATCTTCTTCTGGTCGATCACCCCGAGCCCGAGGAACTGCGCCTTCAGCGGCTCGCGCCCGATGAAGACGTTGCGGGCGATCGACATGGACGGGACCATCGAGTTGTACTGGTAGATGGTCTCGATGCCGCGATCCATCGCCGCGCGCGGAGTGTCGAGGGTGACGGGACGGCCGTCGAGCCGGATCTCGCCTTCGTCCGGGCGTTGCAGGCCCGAGAGGATGTTGATCAGCGTCGACTTGCCCGCGCCGTTGTCGCCGACGAGGCCGAGCGCCTCGTCGGGCTGGATATCGAGGGAGACGCCCTTGAGCGCATGAACGCCCGAGTACCACTTGTGCAGGTCGCTGATGGCGATGATCGGCTCGGTCATGCCTCATGCTCCACCTTGATCGCCCGGCCTCGGGCGCGCAGCCAAGAGTTGATGATGACCGCGAAGATTGTCAGCGCGCCGATGGCAAGCTTGAACCAGTTGGCGTTGACCTGGCTCAACACCATGCCGTTGTCGATCACCCGGATCAGCACAGCACCCAGGATGCCGCCGAGGATCGTGCCGATGCCGCCGGTCAGCGCCGTGCCGCCGATCACCGCCGCCGCGACCGCCTGCAGTTCCAGCCCTTCGCCGATCGAGGGCAGGGGCGCGCCGAGCCGCATCACCTGGATGGTGCCGGCGAAACCCGCCAGCACCGAGCAGATCATGAAGCAGGCGATCTTGACCCGCGCCGTCGGGATGCCCATCGCCTGCGCCGCGGGCAGGTAGCCGCCGGTGGCGCGCACCCAGTTGCCGAAGTTGGTGCGGCTGAGCAGCAGGCTCGCGCCGATCGCGACGGCGAGGAACCACAGGAACGACATGCGGAACATGTCGCCCGGTCCCACGTAGTGGGTGAACAGCCATTTCGGCAGGGCGTCGACCGGGATCAGCGGCGGGAAGCCGCCGGAGATCACCACGGTCAGCGAGCGCGCCACGAACAGCATGCCGAGCGTGGTGATGAAGCTCGGGATCGCGAAGCGGATGGTGACGAAGCCGTTGAACAGGCCGACGGCGGCCGCGGCCAGCAGCCCGGCAGGGAAGGCGAAGAGGAACGGCCAGCCGCCCTCGAGAAGCACCGCCATCACCATCGGCGTCAGCGCGAACACCGAGCCGACCGACAGGTCGAATTCGCCGCAGATCATCAGCAGCGTCACGCCGATGGCGACCAGCGCCACCTCCGGCAGCAGGCCGAGGATCCCCTGCAGGTTAAGGGCGTTGAGAAACACGCCGTCCGACTGGAACTCGAACACGATCGTCAGTGCGATCAGGAACAGGACGCCGGTCAGCTCCGGCTTGTCGAGGTAGATCTTCAGGAAACGCTTCATGCGGATGTCGGCCGTTCGGGATGTGCGGGGAAGGCCCCGGCGGTGTTCGCCGGGGCCGCAGGACCGGACGTCAGCGGACGCCCTGCTTGGCGAGTTCGATGAGGTCCGGCACGTCCTCCTGCAGGACGAGGCCCTGGCCGGTATCGATGTCGGCCGGGGACAGCCCGAAGTTCCTGGCGAGGTAGGCCTCCATCACCGGCATGAAGCCCTGCATGTAAGGCTGCTGGTCGACCTGGACCTGGATGTAGCCCGCCTGCATCTGCTGGAGCACCTCGGCGACGATGTCGAAGCCGCCCATCAGCACCTTGCCGGGCTCGACGCCGCGGTCGGCCAGAACCTGGGCGACGTAGGCGTGCCAGAGGCCGGTGTCGAAATAGACCGTGGTGTCGGGATTGGCGTTGAGGTAGGCGCCGACGCGCTCGGCCACCACCGCGCCGTCGGTGCCGGTGTCGAGGCGGGTGATCGTCACCTCGCGATCCGGATTGGCGGCCTTGTACTCCTCGAGGAACTTGGTGACGCCCGCGCCGCGCTGCTCGGACCAGTTCTGGCCCGGCGCGGAGATGCCGACGACGGCGCTGATCGGACCTTCCTCCGGGAAGAACTCCGACATCTTCTCGGCCAGCGCATAGCCGGCCGGGATGAAGCCCTGGCCGATGAAGGCCTGCCGAGCGTTCCCGGCGGCGCCTTCGGTGTCGTCGACGTTCGAGGCGATGACGATGACGCCGTTGTCGCGGGCGTCGGCGATGATCTGGTCGAAGGCGTTGTTGTCGACGATCGAGGTGATCAGCGCGTCCGGGCCGCTGGCAAGCGCTGCGAGCATGTTGGCCGACTGCTGGTCGATCGAGCCCTCGGTCTGGGTGAACACCATCTGGCAGTTGGCCTCGATCCTGGCGCAGGCGTCGTCGAAGCCCTTCTTGACCGCCTGCCAGAACGGGTTGGAGGCCGACGAGTGGTGGGTGAAGACGATGTTCATCGGGTCGGCGGCGTTTGCGGCCCCCGCCGCGAGCCCGATGGCGAGTGCTGCCGCGGAGACGGTGGTGAAGATGCGTTTCATTTGTGGTCCTCCCTTGGTTTCTCAGATGTCGGCGGCGGTGGTCCTCCGCCGCATGGTGGTAAAGGCGCGGTCGAGGTCCGGACTAAGTTCCGTCCCAAGCCCCGGTCCCGGCGGCACGGTGATCATGCCGTCCTTCACGTCCGGCAAGCGCGGTGACCAGATCGCGGTACCAGGTGCGGTAGAAGGCGCGCACGCTTTCCTGCATCAGCGCGTTGGGCGCGTTCAGCGACAGATGCGTCGAGGCGGTCAGGACCACCGGCCCGGTGCAGTCGTGCGGCGCAACCGGCAGGTGCCAGGCCTCGGCCATCGCCGCGATCTTGCGCGCCTCCGACAGGCCGCCGCACCACGAGATGTCGAGCATCACCACGCCCGCGACGCCGGTCTCGAGCAGATCGCGGAACGCCCAGCGCGAGGCCAGCGTCTCCGATGCGCAGATCGGCGCCGTCGAGGCGTGCGCGTAGCGGCGCAGGCTTGCGAGGCTGTCCATCCGGATCGGATCCTCGTGCCAGAACGTGTGGTAGGGCGCGAGCGCGCGGGCGATCTGCATCGCCGGCAGCAGCTGCCACATCGAGTGGAACTCGACCATGACGTCCATGCGCTCGCCGACGGCGGCGCGGATCTTCTCGAAGGGTTCGAGCGCGGCCTTCAGGTCCCAGGAGGAGATGTATTGCCCGCGGGTCTTCTCGGCCGCCGCGTCGAACGGCCAGATCTTCATCGCCGTGATGCCTTCGTCGAGCAGCGACAGCGCCAGCTCGTCGGCCCGGTGCAGGAAGCCGTTCAGGTCGTCGTGGTCGGCCCCGGTCCGGCCGAGCCCGTAGTTCCGCGTCGTCTGGCCCGTGGCCTGCTTGATGTAGTCCGGGCCGGCGCAGGTGTTGTAGGTGCGGATGCTCGGCCGGGAGAAGCCGCCGAGCAGCTGTGCGATCGGCTGGCCGGTCGCCTTGCCGAAGATGTCCCAGAGCGCGATGTCGAAGGCCGAGTTGCCGCGGGTCTCCGCCCCGGTGGAGCGAAACCCGAGATAGCCGACGAGATCGGCGGCGAGCAGGTCGATCTGCAGCGGGTCGCGGCCGATCACCCTCGGGGCCACGTATTCGTGCAGATAGGTCTCGACGGTCTCGGCGATGAAGAAGGTCTCGCCCAGCCCGGTGACGCCCTCGTCGGTGGCGACCTGCACCCAGAGCAGGTTGGGGCGCTCGCCGATCCGGATCGTCTCGAGGCCGGTGATGCGCACGGGGGTTCAGAGCCCCGCCGCGATCAGGGCGCGGACGCTGTGGTCGAAGTGCCGCGCCATCGCCGCCCGCGCGCCGGCGGTGTCGCCGGCGGCGATCGCCTCGGCCAGGTCGGCGTGGATGGCGATCATTTCCAGTTGTTCGCCCGTCGTCGAGCGGCTGCGCCAGCCGATCGGCCAGGTCTGCCGGGTCACGCTCTCGAAGGCGCCGATGATCAGGGCGAACACCGGGTTTCGCGAGGCGATGGCGATCTCTCTGTGGAAGGCGAGATCCTCGGTCATGACCTGCTCCGGCTCCTCGACGTTGGCGCGCATCGCCGCTGCGTGGGCCCGGATCGCAGCCGCCTCGGCCGGCGTCGCCCGCAGGGCGGCGAGTTCGGCGGTGCGGGTCTCGATGGTGCGGCGGACGTCGTCCTGGCTGCCGATCGGATGCACGTCCCTGTTCGCCATCGTGAACCTTTTCCGGATCCGGCTCTTGCCGTCGGGGCAGGTTGGGCCCATTCCGGCCGCATGAAGCTGCAACGGGGGGGCGCGGGTTTCTTTGCGGGCCGGCGCCGGTGGGAAAGCGAGGGAGCGCGGAATGGGACGCATGGATGGCAAGGTCGTGCTGCTGTTCGGGGCCGGGTCGGTCGGAGAAGGGTGGGGCAACGGCAAGGCGGCGGCCGTCGCCTATGCGCGCGAGGGCGGCCGGGTCGCCTGCGTGGACATCGACTGCGCGGCGGCGGAGGCGACCGCCGCGGTGATCGCCGGGGAGGGCGGCGAGGGTCTTGCGCTGACGGCGGACGTTACCGACGCAGGCTCGATCGGCGGGGCGGTGCAGGCGGTGATGGACCGCTGGGGGCGGATCGACGTGCTGCACAACAACGTCGGCATCAACCTGCCGGGCGGTGCGGTGGAGGCAAGCGAGGAGAGCTGGCGGCGGGTGATCGACGTCAACCTCACCTCGGTGTTCCTGACCTGCAAGGCGGTGCTGCCGATCATGGAGGCGCAGGGGGCTGGAGCGATCGTCAACGTCTCGTCGCTCGCGGCGATCCGGTGGACCGGCTATCCCTATGTGTCCTACTACGCCTCGAAAGCGGCGGTGGGGCAGTTCACCCGGGCCGTCGCGATCGAATACGCGGCCAGGGGAATCCGGGCGAACAGCATCCTGCCGGGGATGATGGACACGCCGCACGTCTACAAGCAGATCGCCGGCTACCACGGGGACGTCGAGGAGATGCGGGCGAAACGCGCGGCGGTCGTGCCGATGAAGCGTCAGGGGGACGGCTGGGACGTCGCCTGGGCCGCGGTGTTCCTGGCGTCGGATCAGGCGAAGTTCATCACCGGCGTCGAGCTGCCGGTGGACGGGGGGCAGTCCTGCACCGTCGCCGGCAGCCTACCGTGAGGGTCATTCAGCGGCGGTCCAAGCGGTGACCGGGGGGCTCCCAGACGTTGCTGCGGCTCATCGAGGCAGCACGCCGGCCGGCGCCGATGCAGCGGGCGACTGGGGTGTCCGCGCGGGATATTTTGCTAACCTATTGATTTATAACGATGCACGATGCCCGAAATAACTCTATTTTAACACTATACGACACAAGCGGGACGCTCTCATGTTCACGCACCGGGAACGGCACCGTCGGGCGCCAAGGGCAGCGGCTGCCCAGGGGGGTGGTTGGGCCGCCGCCCGGTCTTCAGCCCGGGCGGGCCGGCTCGCTCGGCGAGGTGGTCATTCATCGCGCGGGTGTCGACGAAGGTCATGACGAGACCCGCCCTCGTTCCAGCCACGCGCGTTATAACGATGCACCCAGTCTCGCAGCGTCTGACGATACATACCGCAGGTCTGCGCCGCGGTCCTCCGGTCCCTGCGCTTCAGCACCAGCGCGAGGGCCAGCATCCGCCGCCGCGCCGCCGGCTCTTCGCAGAGACGCCGCCTGTAGCTCCGTCGCCGTCAAATCCATTCGCGTGATCGCGATGGCCACCATCTGCTCCGCCCCCGTTGCTCTCAAAGCAGAGAGGCAGAGATCGATTGGAAATCTCCTTCCGGAGTCAGGCGTAGCGGCCGATGGCATCAGCTGTCATCAGTTGTAGTCGGTGAAGCCGGTCCGCCTGCCCGTAGCACCCGGTCCAGCGCGTCAAGGAATCGCGAGCGGTCGGCCGGGCTGAACGGACGGCCGCCGCCCTGGCGGAAGGGATCGGCGGCGCGCAGATCGGCCATGAGGTCGCGCGCGGCGAGACGGTTGCCGATGTTCTGCGGCGTGAAGGCGGTGCCGTCCGGGGCGAGGACGCGACCGCCGCGCTCGACGCAACGTGCCGCGAGGGGCACGTCGGCGGTGACGCAGACGTCACCGGCGCCGATGCGATCGGCGATCCACTTGTCGGCGACGTCGGCACCCTGTTCGACCACGACGATGCTGGCCAGCGGGTGGCGGCTGGGCCGCAGGCCGCCGTTGGTGACATAGGTGACCGGCTCGACATGGCGCTCGGCGACGCGGAGAACCTCGTCACGGACCGGACAGGCGTCGGCGTCGACGTAGATCATAGAGCGCGCTCCCTTAACCAGATGGTCAGACCGGACTTGGCGAGCGGTTAGCCCGGACGCACGCTGGGATCCAGAGGCTGATGGAGCGGTGCGATGGAGAAGGGCTTGCGCCTTGCGGTGCTGATCGATGCGGAGAACGTCTCGCATCGGCTGGCGGACCGGGTATTCGAGCTGATCGAGCCGCTTGGCACGATCCGGGTGCGGAGGGTTTATGGCGATTTCACCGGATCTGCCGGCAGCTGGACCGATGCGGCGGCGCGGCATGCGCTCGAGCACAAACATTGCGATGCACCGGCCAAGGGCAAGAACGGTGTCGACATCCGGCTGACGATCGACGCGATGCGCCTTCTGCAAAAGGCGGAGACGGACGGTTTCTGCATTGTGTCGTCGGACGCCGACTTCGCGGAGCTCGCGAAGGAAATCCGCCGCGACGGATTGGCGGCATTCGGATTCGGATGTGCAAAGACGACCGAGAAGTACCGGAAAAGCTGCACGCGTTTCTTCTGCCTCGACGCAGACACCCCGGTCGTCCGGATCGTGGGACCTAAAACGCATCCGGCGCTGCCGACCATCCGCAAGGCGCTGGCCGACTGCACCGCCAGCGACGATGGCTGGTATCACCTGGGGGCCTTCGGCCAGGTGGCGCGGTCGGCCGGCGTCGTGCCGAAGGCCCATGGTGCGGCCGGACTGGGCAAGCTGCTCAAGGCGACGGGGCAGTTCACCTTCAACGGTGACCAGAGATTCCGGCCGGTACACCTCCGAGCGGTGGCGCAGGGTCGGTAGACCATTGCCGACCGATCGACCCGGAGCGTGGATCAGCTCCAAGCTGCGGTCTGCCCTCGCCGTGTTAGTCGTCATCGGTTCGATCCGGATTTTATGAGACGATGCTTCCGCTCAGGCTTCCAACGGTGCTGGTTGCCTCCTGGGACGCCTTATCAGTCTCCGAGCAGGTAGACGAGGATGTCGAACGGCAGACCGCAGAGGCCCTCACGAAGTCTGTAAATCAGTCGTCCCTTGCGCCGCGACCGGCAGAACGATCTGCACATTGTGGGAAACGCCGTCGATCGGAACACGCGCGAGGGTGCAAGCCTCCAGCTTGACGCCGTCGATCACGGCAGCCGATGCCTCGCCCCGGAGCACCTCCAAGGCAATCCGCGCCCCGCCCACCGTGACCGTCGCCCTGAAGCCGGGCCACGCCGCCGGAAGGCATGGCTCGATCACCAGAGACCCCGCCTCTCGGCGGAGACCGAGGATGCCCTCGACGCCGGCGCGATACATCCAGGCGGCGGAGCCGGTGTACCAGGTCCACCCGCCGCGCCCGACATGCGGCGCGACCGAGTAGACGTCGGCGGCGACGACGTAGGGCTCGACCTTGTAGCGCTCGACTTCGGCGGGCGTCCGGGCATGGTTGATCGGGTTGAGGAGCGCGAACAGGCTCGCGGCCCTGTCGCCGTCGCCGAGCTCGGCGAAGGCGAGGATCGCCCACATGGCGGCGTGGCTGTACTGCCCGCCGTTCTCGCGCAGGCCGGGCGGATAGCCCTTGATGTAGCCGGGATCGTGCGGCGTCTTGTCGAAGGGCGGCGTGAACAGCAGCGCGAGGCCGTCGTCCGCGCCGGATCAGCTGGTCCTCGAGCGCCGCCATGGCCTCGGCGGCACGCGCAGGATCGGCCGCGCCGCGACAGCACGGCCCAGGACTGGGCGATGGAATCGATGCGGCACTCGTCGCTGTCGGCCGATCCGAGCCAGGTGCCGTCGTCGAAGGTCGCGCGCCGGTACCAGGCGCCGTCCCAGGCGGCCGTTTCCAGCGCCGCCTGCAGCGCGCTCGGCATGGGCCCGCCAGCGTCGCGGCGCGGCCGGAGTCGCGGCGTCTCGGCGAGGGGCGCGAAGAGCGCGATCGTCGCGCAGGAGCAGCCAGCCGAGCCAGACGCTCTCGCCCTGGCCGCCCTCGCCGACCCGGTTCATGCCGTCGTTCCAGTCGCCGGTGCCGATCAGCGGCAGGCCATGGGCGCCGGTCAGGGCGAGGCACTGGTCGAGGCCGCGCGCGCAATGCTCGAACAGCGACGCCGCCTCGTCGGCCTCGTCGGGCTGGAAGAAGGCGTCGTGCTCGCCGGGCGCGAGCGTCGGGCCGTCGAGGAACGGCACGCTCTCGTCCAGCACCGCCGTCGTCGCCGGTCGCCGTGACGTAGGTGGCGGCGGCATAGGCGAGCCAGACCCGGTCGTCGGAGATGCGGGTGCGCACGCCCTGGCCCGAATGCGGCAGCCACCAATGCTGCACGTCGCCCTCGACGAACTGCCGCCCGGCGGCGCGCAGGAGATGCGCGCGCGTCTCCTCCGGCCGCGGCGAAGGTGAGCGCCATGCCGTCCTGGAGCTGGTCGCGGAAGCCGTAGGCGCCGCTCGCCTGATAGAAGGCCGCCGCGCGCCCAGATGCGGCAGGCGATCGTCTGGTAGAGCAGCCAGCCGTTGAGCATGATGTCCATGGCCCGGTCCGGCGTGTGGACCTGGACGGCGCCGAGCACCTCGTCGCCAATGGGCGGACATCTCGGCGAAGACGGCATCGAGGTCGGCATGCGCGGTAGCGCGCGACCAGGTCCCGCGCCGCCTCGACCGAGGCGCACTGCCCGAGGAAGCCGACGACTTCGACGCTCTCGCCGGGCGGCAGATCGAGCAGCGTCCGTGACAGCGCCGCGCAGGGGTCGAGCGCCGGCCCCGGTCGTGCCCGACAGCGGCGTCGCCGTGCGCCGAGGGCGGCCGGTGCTCCGAGCTCGCCGCCCCGCCCGATGAACTCGCGCGCGGTCGGCCGGTCCAGGCCGTCTGGCCGCCGCAGAGGTCGGCGAAGGCGACGCGGCCGGGAAAGGCGGTTCCCCACGGGTTGCGGGCGAGAAGCGCGCCGGTGACGCTGTCGATCTCGGTCGCGATGAAGGGCGCCGAGGCGCCGCGCGAGGTTCCGAGCACCCATTCGGCATAGCTGGTGACCGACAGGCGGCGCGGCCGGCCGGAATGGTTGCGCAGCGTCAGCCGCGAGATCTTGATCGGGTCGTCGAGCGGCACGAATTGCAGCAGGCTCGAGCGCGATGCCGTGCGCGCTGTGCTCGAACCGGCTGTAGCCGAAGCCGTGGCGGGCGACATAGCGCCCGCCGTCGCGGATCGGCTGCGCGGTCGGCGTCCACAGCGCGCCGCTCGCCTCGTCGCGGATGTAGAACGCCTCGCCGGCGGATCGACGACCGGATCGTTCGACCAGGGCGTCAGCTGGTTCTCGCGGCTGTTCTCGGCCCAGGTGTAGCCGCTGCCCTCGGCCGAGACCTGGAAGCCGAACCCGGCATTGGCGATGACGTTGATCCAGGGTGCCGGCGTCGTCGCGCCCTTGTCGAGGATCGTGACGTACTCGCGGCCGTCCTCGTCGAAGCCGCCGAGGCCGTTGAAGAACTCGAGGTCCGTGGGCAGCGGCGCGGCGGCCGGGGCAGCCCGCTCCGGGCTGGCGACCGCGGCGCTGGCGCGGCGCCTCGGCTGGCGCAACAGGCAGGAGCGCGAGCTGGGTCGGCGAGCGGGCCGCGACCGGCGGAACAGCACCACGCGGGCCACGGCCAGGAGCAAGCTCCGCGACCTCGCCGTCCATCAGGTCGGCGCGCAGGACGATGCGCCGTGCCCTGCGCCAGCTCGCCGGCCGAAGCGCGGCCGCGACTGGCTGCTGCGCACGGCGGTCTCGATCGCCGTCTGGAGGTCCTGGATGTAGGAGGACGGGTGCTCGTTGAGGATCACCAGATCGACCGCGAGCCGCTTCATCCGCCAGTATTCGTGCGCGCGCAGCAGCTGCCGCACCTGTGCGCATGTCGTCGACGTCGTCGATGCGCAGCAGCACGATCGGCAGGTCGCCCGAGATCGCCGTGCCGCCAGAGCGCCGACTGCGGGCCGGCACCGCGGAGGATCGACGCCCGGCGACGGCCGGAAGCGCGGATCGGCGTAGAAGATCGGCGCGGCGAGACGCTGGAAGTCGGCCGCCTCCTCGGCGTCGATGTCGAGATGGCGCAACTGCACCTGCGCCTGCGTCCAGGCGAGGGTCCGCGCCCGGTCGAAGGCGCTGCGGTCATGGTGCATGTCGACAAGGTCGATCAGCTCCGCGCGCGAGTCGGTGCCGACCACGGTCCAGAACGCGATCCGAGCCACGCCGCCCGGCGCGATCCGCACCCGCCGCCGCAGCGAGAAGATCGGGTCGAGGACGGTCCCGACGGTGTTCGAGAGCGGTCGCTCGCTCGGTGACGGCGTCAGCCGTGGCGGTCGTCCGGCCGCGGCCGATGAAGCGCGCGCGGTCGGTCTCGTACTGCTGCTCGCCGAGCGTCTCGCCTTCCACGACGGCGAAATGCGCGGCCCAGATCGGCGGCTCGTCCGGCGAGCGCGGCGCGGCGCGTCGCGATCAGCGCGCCGATACTCCGCCAGGTACTCGGTCTGCACGAAGAGCTTGGCGAACGCCGGATGGGCCGCGTCGGCGGCGGGTGTCGTCAGCACCAGCTCGGCATAGGACGTGACCTCGATCTCGCGCGGCGGCGCCCGGCTACGGTTGACCAGCGACACCCGCCGCACCTCGCAGTCGTCCTCGCCGGAGACGAGGACGTCGAGCATGCGTCGTCAGTCGCCCGTCGCGGCGGTCGAAGTCGGCGCGATCCTCGCTGAACTGCACGCTCGGCGTGGTCCGGCGCCGTCGCCGACCGGGCTGCAGGCTCGGCGGACCAGACCGCTGCCGCTCTCGACATCCCGGAGGTAGACGAAGGAGCCCCAGTCGTCGCGGGTGGCATCCTCGCGCCAGCGGGTCACGGCGATGTCGCCCCAGCGGCTGTAGCCGCCGCCCGCGGCGGTCAGCATGACCGTGTAGCGGCCGTTCGACAGCAGGTGCGTGACCGGCGCGCCCGGCACGGGCACCGTGTACCGCCGTGTGGCCTCGACGTCGTGCCCGGCGTCGAGCGGGCGGCGCCTTCACCTCCTCGGCCGCGCGGATGCGCGACCGCGACATCGCGCGGCATGCGTTCCTGGAGCAGGAGCTCGCTCGCCCGGATCATCGGCTCGCGGTGGAAGCGCTCGCGCATCCGCCCGTCCTGCAGGACGTTGGCGATGGCGACGATGGTCATGCCCTGGTGATGCGCCATGAAGCTGCGCACGATGGCCACGCTCGCCCGTCGGGCAGCCGCGCCGCGGTGAAGTCGAGCGCCTCGTAGAAGCCGTAGCGGCCGCTCGCGCCGATCCCGTCCAGGCGGGCGAAGTTGCGGACCGCGCCCTGCGGGTCGATCATCGCGGCCAGGCCCGTCGCGTAGGGCGCGATCACCAGGTTGTCCGCGAGGCCGCGCTTCAGGCCGAGGCCCGGCACGCCGAAGTTCGAGTACTGGTAGGTGAATTCGAGGTCGCGGGCGTTGAACGCCGATTCCGAGACGCCCCACGGAATGCCGAGCGCCCGCCCGTAGGCCTGCTGGCGCGCGACGACCAGGCGGTTGGTCTGCGCCAGCAGGCTTCCCGCCGGCTCGCGCATCACCAGCGGCGGCATGAGGTACTCGAACATCGAGCCGGACCAGGAGATCAGCGCCGATCCCGTGCCGATGCGGTGTTGCCGTCCGGCCCAGTCGGAACCAGTGCCGCGTCGGGACGTCGCCCTTGGCGATGGCGAAGAGGCTTGCGAGGCGGGCCTCGGAGGCGAGAAGGTCGTAGCAGCTCGGATCGAGGCTGTTCTCGGCGACGCGAATAGCCGATCGACAGCAGCTTGCGATCGGGATCGAAGAGGAAGGCGAAATCCATCGCCATCGCCATCTCGCGCGCACTCACGGCGAGCGCGACCAGCCGTGCTGCGAGCAGCGACGCGCTCTGCCTGATCCAGATCTCGGTCGCGCTGATGCTCTGCGACCGCGTCCCGGAAGCAGGCGATCCAGCAGAGCAGGGTCCGGCCCGCTCGTCGCCTTCCTCAACGGCGGTGCCGGCCGCGGCCTTCACCGCAAAGGCGCAGCAGATCCGCGGCCATCTCGTCGAAGCCGTCCGGCTGACCCAACCGCGCTTCGAGGGCTTCGAGAAGCGCCGAACCCTGCGCCTCTTTCGTCGTCGCCGGCCAGATCGTCGCGCGCCAGCGCCAGCGCGTCCCGAAGGCCGGCGACGGGGTCGGAACGGGCCGGGGCGGCGGCCCACTCCTCGCAGGCATTGGCTAGGGCGATGAGGTGGCCGGCGAGGTTGCCGCTGTCGACGGACGAGACGTAGGCAGGCTCCAGAACCCGCAGGTCCGTCGTGTCGTACCAGTTGAAGAGATGCCCCTTGTGCTTCGGCAGGCGGCGCATGGTGGCGAGCGTCGCCTCCAGGCGCTCGACAGTCCCGAGGGTGCCGGACCAGCCGAAGTCGCGTGCGGCGACCGCAGACAGGAGGTAAAGGCCGATGTTCGTCGGCGACGTCCGATGCGCGACGACCGGCCTGGGGTCCTCCTGGAAATTGTCCGGCGGCAGCATGTTCTCTGTCGGCCGTCACGAAGGTCTCGAAGTAGCCCCAGGTGCGCCGCGCGATCAGGCGCAGCGCACGAACCTCGTGCGCGGAGAGCGTCGGCTTCGACAGAACGCCTGGGCGACCGGCTGATCCACAAGGCCAGTCGCCGGCGCAGCACTCCACAGCAGCGCGAACGGCAGCACGATCGGCCACGCCTCCGGCGACAGCAGAACGACCCCGGCCGAGATCAACAACGCCAGCGCGACGCCGCCCGACATCCCGCGCGCGAAGCCGATCAGGTCGAGCCGCGGGCTGCCTGCTGAGTGCGCCGCCGTCGTCCATTCCAGCAGGTGCATGCGGCTGACGAAGAGCCGCCAAAGCGTGCGGACCACGGCATCCGCCATCCGGCGGGCGTGGTCGGCGAGGAAGGCGACCGACAGGACGCTCTGCAGCGCGGCCTGCCGCAGGTCGCGTCCCAGCGCCCGCAGGTGGCTCCCGATGTCGACGGTCGGTCGGCGAGGCAGCACCGCGAAGGCGCTCGGCAGGAAGGCCGGCAGCGCGAGTGCGGCGAGAACCAGCAGCGTCGCCACCAGCGCGGCCGGAAGCGGCAGCAGCCAGCTCAGCGCGAGGGCCGCGAGGGCCGAGGGCGCCAGCAGGGATCGGCGAAGGTTGTCCACCATCTTCCATCGACCGACGGCAGGAACGATCGCGCTCTGCCGGTGATCCACGGGAGGAGCTGCCAGTCGCCCCGCGTCCAGCGGTGCTGGCGCTTGGCGGCGACGTCGTAGCGGGCCGGAAACTCCTCGACCAGCTCCACGTCCGTGGCCAGGCCGGCGCGCGCGTAGACCCCCTCGAAGAGGTCGTGGCTGAGGAGCGTGTTGTCCGGCACCCGCCCCGCGAGCGCCGCCTCGAAGGCGTCGATGTCGTAGATGCCCTTGCCGGTGAAGGAGCCCTCGCCGAACAGGTCCTGATAGACGTCCGACACCGCGGCGGCATAGGGGTCCATCCCGCGCTGGCCCCGAGATGGTGCGCTGGTAAAGCGAGCCCTCGCTTCCGACCGGGAGGGACGGCGTGACCCGCGGCTGCAGGATCGCGTGTCCCTCCACCACCCGCCGCTTGTCGGGATCGAAGACCGGCCGGTTGAGCGGATGCGCCATCTTGCCGATCAGCCGGGTCGCGGCATCACGCGGCATCCGCGTATCGGCGTCGAGGGTGATGACGTAGCGAACGCCGCCCGGGACCTCCGGGGGCTGACCGTCGACGCCGACGAAGCTCGTGTCCGTCGCCCCGCGAAGCAGTCGGTTCAGCTCGTGGAGCTTGCCGCGCTTGCGCTCCCAGCCCATCCAGACGCCTTCGCTCGGATTGTACTGCCGCTCGCCGGTGCAGCAGCAGGAACCGCGGCCCCGATGGTCCTGGCCCGTAGCGGCGATTGAGGTCGGCGATCCGGGCATGCGCCAGTGCGATCAGCTCAGCCTCGCCCTCCGGCTCTTCCTCGGCCGCATCCGGACCGTCGGTCAGCAGCGCAAAGGTCAGATCGCCGCCGCTGCTGGACAGGTGGTGAACCTCGAGCCGTTCCGATCTGTTCCTGCAGGTCGGCAGCATCGGTCAGCAACGTCGGCACTGCCACCAGCGTGCTCAGCTCGGCCGGAACGCCGTCCTTGAGTTCGAGCCCCGGCAGCGGCGTCGGCCCGACGCTCCAGGTCACCACTCGGTTGACGAGGGCCGTGGCGACTTCGCTTGCGGGGAGGATCGCGGCAAGTGCCCAGGCCGCAAGCCACCCGATCCCGATGTCGGCCCCCTGCAAGACCCAGAGCGCAAGCGACACGAGCATCGCCGTCGTCAGCAGGATCGCCACCCCGTAGCCTCGAATGCCGACGCGGTGGGCCAGGATCCGGAATCGACGGCGGCGGGACGGGCGGAACCCGATGGTCTGCTCGAGGAGTGGACGGCCGCCGCCGATCAGATACCAGCCGGGATCGCCTGCCCGACCTCCACCCGACCAGTCGCACGCTGCCGCGCCCGACTTTGCGGCTGCAACGGCGTGACCGGCGATCTCGATTTCGTCGATCCGGGAGCCGCGGGCGAGCTCCTCGACCGCGGCGCGGTAGAGGTTGCGGCTGGCGAAGTCCATCGCGGCAAAATCGGCTGCCCACCCGCAATCGGGCGTCGACGAGGCTGACGCTTTCGACGAAGTCCGCCCAGTCGATGTCCGAGATCAGCCGCATCCCGGTGATGACGTTGCGGACTGTGACGTTGGAGGCGCCCTGGCGCTCCTGCGCGCGGTGGACCACCGTCTCGATCGACGATGCCCTGCGCGCCAAGCCGTGCCTCCAGCCAGCCGAGAGCAGGCGTCGTCTGGGGGTCGCGGCCGCGCAGCCGCTTTGCGAGATGGGCGGCAAATGCGTCCGACAAGCGGCTCATCACCGACGGCGAGGCGCGGCGGCACCACAGGTCCCGGCGACTCGTCGGACAGTTGCGCGTCGGCCAACGCGTCGGCCTCGGACCGCGCGGCGCGACCCGCCGTCATCTGGTCGGCGAGCCGGCGCAGGTTCTCGATCAGAACGATCCGCAGCGTGATCGGGACCGCCCAGAGTTCGCCGATCGTCAGCGGCTGGGCGCTCTGGTAGGCGACGAGATAACGCCGCAACGTCTCCGGGTCGAAATGGCTGTCGGTATGCGCCACGAACCCCCAGACTAGGCCGAACAACCGCGGATAGCCGGCGAAGGGACCACCCGCGAGTTTCGGCAGCTGGCGATAATAGCCCGGCGGCAGGTCCTCACGGACTTCCCGAATTTGCGCTTCGACCAGGTGGTAGTTGTCGAGGAGCCACTCGGCTGCCGGCACGATGCTTCGGCCACGCCCGACCTCTGCGGCGCTCGCGCGATATGCTGCCAACAGTACCTTCGCGTTGTCCCCAAGGCGCAGGTGCAGCGCAGGGACAGGGGGCGGACGCGCCGTGACCGGCTGCGCCAACGCGAGGCTCACCCCGTGTTGCTCGAGCCGCTCGATCCCGAACAGCTCTGCCCTTGCCGGTGCCTTATCCTGCCACGGGAGGGTCTTGGCGCCTCGACCAGCGATGCGCTCCAGGACCCCGCTCATGTTCGGATCACGCGGGCACAGCGCCGTCCCCATCGCCCAGTTCCCGCCGGACCGCGTATTGCACCGGCAGGTAGCCTGCTGCGAGCCCCAGAAGGATGCCGAGGACGAGAACGGCAGCGGTGATGATCAGGACGGGCACGAGGGATCTCCATCAGTATACGAGTCGAAACCGACGTCCGAACCGACCGGCGGCATGAGCTCTCGGCGGTAGCGTCGGGCTTAGCCCTTCGTCGGCTTCCCAACGTCCGGCGCGAGCCCCTTGGTAAAGGCGGCCGGGGCCGTGGCTGCAGGCTTCGGCGCCTGCTTCGGCTTCTTCACTTCGCGGTTGCCGCGCTTGCGTTCCTTGGCCATGCAATGGATCCTTATCTGCCCGCGTCAAATGACGGAGGTTGGGTTTGCTTCGCTGCAGGAAGCTCCCCTCGGATCGGGAGCAGGCAGCCCTGGCGTGAGTTCGTGGTTCCGGCGGTCGCCGGCAGGCAGGGGCTTCGCGCCATCAATCAAGATGCTCGTTTCAAAGATGGTGCGCCGCTCCGGCATGCGCAATGACGGACCAAGTCGACCAAACACTAAATTTCCGCGCCCTTGGTGTCGCAAGGTGACGTCAGGGCGACTCCGTCGCCGACGTCGAAGCGCTACCAGCCGCACGGCCGTTGGAGAAGACGGTTCAGGTCGTGAGCATCCCTTCCATCTGCGCGGCTTAGATCGGCAAAGCGTTCCGCCTGCTTTGGTCTGCTGTAGATTCACAAACCAAGTGCGCCACCGGCTATGTCCGGGATCGCCATGGGACAGATATACAGCCACCTCGGCCTTGAGGAGAGATGCCGCCTGCGCGGCATGATTGAGATGAGCCTGAGCATCAGCGAGATCGCGAAACGCATGGGTCGTCATCGGAGCACGATCCGGCGCGAACTCGAGCGGAACCGGCGCGCCGACGGCTACCGTCCCGACAGCGCCGGCCGCCGCGCCTGGGCGCGCAAGCTGCGCGGCTCCAGGATCGCGCGCTCTCCCCGCCTGCGCGCCCACGTCGAGGACCGCCTTGCCATGGGTTGGTCTCCGGAGCAGATCGCGGGGCGGATGGAGTTGGAGGGATCGGAACACGCGATCAGCGCGGAGTTGATCTACCGCCACGCCTACAGCTCCGCCGGCCGGCGCGCCGGCCTGCCGCGGCTGCTCGCACAGCGCAAGCCCAAGCGCGGCCGTCGGCGGCGAAACGGGCGGCGCGAGCCCGCCATCCCCAACCGCACGCCGATCCACCAGCGGCCGACAAAGGCCCATCTTCGCAGCCAGTTCGGCCACTGGGAGGGCGACCTGATGCACTTCCGCCGCCAGCGCGACAGCCTCCTGACGCTGCAGGAGAGAAAGAGCCGGCTGACGCTCGCCCGGCGTCTTCTTGGCAAAGACGCCGACCTCACCGCCAAAGCCATCGCCGCGGAGCTGGGCGGACTGCCGGCCCGGGCGCGCCGCACCATCACCCACGACAACGGTGGCGAGTTCGCGCGGCACGAAGCGGTCACCGACGCCATCGGCCTCGACGCCTACTTCTGCGACCCGCACAGCCCCTGGCAGCGCGGCTCGATCGAGAACGTCATCGGCCTGCTCCGTCGGGACCTTCCCCGCAAGACCGCCCTCACGGACTACACTGACGACGACATCCACGACGTCACCTGGAACCTCAACGCCACGCCTCGGAAATGCCTCGGCTACCGCACGCCAATCGAAGCCTTCGCTGCCAACCTCGGTGTTGCACTTGAAATGTGAATCCAGCTGCCGGGTTCAAATCCGACACATTGCGGTCGAACTGTGGCATCCGGGAGCCGGAATAGAGATGTCGAAGCTGCATTTCCGCGACGCCGTCCGCCTCCATGACAAGGCGCACCATCGGGTCGGTGAGCATCTCTTCGAGAAAGAGTTCCGACAGCTCTTTGCGGGACAGCTTGTCCTTTGCGGCTCGGGATCGAGCCCGGTCTGCGCGCGGTCTGCGCCGAGACGATCTACGGCTGGATCTACCGCGCCGGCCAGAAGACGGAGCGGCTCTGGCGCCACCTGACCCGCCACCACGCCCGTCGCCGCAAGCGCCACGGCCGGGCGTCTCGCGATACGATCTCCGAGAAAATTCATATTTCTCAGCGATCCGTCGACGCTGATGCTCGTGCGGCCGTCGGGCATTGGGAAGCCGATCTGGTGATCTGCAGACGCTCCCGTCCGATCCTGGTGATGCACGAGCGCAAGACCCGGATCACGCTGATGTCCCGCCTTGCCGGCAAGACCGCGGGCGAAACCGTCGCCGCGATGATGGCTGCGTTCCGGCGGCTCGACCCCCGGATGCGCGGCTCGGTCACGTTCGACAACGACACCTGCTTCGCGCGTCACATGCTCCTGCGCGGCATGCTCTCGGCCACCACGTACTTCTGCGACGCCTATGCCAGCTGGCAGAAGGGCGGGGTCGAGAACGCCAACGGCCGCATCCGACGATGGCTACCGCGCGGCACGGACCTCGACGAGATCAGCGAAGACGACATCCAGGAGATCGCCATGACCATCAACCTCACCCCGCGCAAATGCCTCGGCTTCCGATCTCCCGTCGAGGCCTTCCTGTCGGAGCTTGGCAGGGACGTCCGGATCAGGTTTGCTTGAACCGTTGCGCTTCGCGGTGGCATCCACCCTACGCCAAAAACGATCACCTCGGTTTCCAGATCTACTACATGTGGGCGGGATCCCGGCGGCGTTATGTCCCGGATTTCCTGGTGCGCCTTGCCGGCGGAACGATCCTAGCGCTCGAAATCAAAGGCGCCGACAGTCCTCAGAAAAAGGCCAAGCGGGACGCGCTGAACGAATGGGTGAAGGCAATCAACGCAGCAGGCGGCTTCGGACGCTGGGCTTGGGATGTCGCGTTCAAGCCAGGCGGAGCTATGGCCGAAACTGGGTGATGGAACTTGAGAAGGCGGCGTATCGTGGCGGGTGATCAAGCCTGCCAGACCCTCCCGAAGGATCGATACGCCATGAAAGACGATATCACGATCACGCCGCTTCACCAGCCCGGATCGATCCTCGATCCGCTGACAGAGATCGCGCGAGGGGGCGCGCCAGATGCTGGCCGCCGCGCTCAGGGCCGAGGCAGCGAGCTTCGTTGCGCAGTTTGAGGACGAACGCCTGCCCGATGGACGCCATCGCATCGTACGGCATGGCACCGGACCGGAACGGATGATCCAGACCGGGATCGGGCCGATCCCGGTGCAGCGCCAGAAGGTGCGCGACCGCGCCTCCGGCGTGCCGGCCGAGAAGAGGATCCGCTTCAGCTCGAACATCCTGCCCCGCTGGGCGCGGCGCTCGAAGAGCCTCGATGCCCTGCTGCCGGTTCTTTACCTGCGTGGGATTTCTACCGGGGATTTCCAGGAGGCGCTGACGGCGCTGCTCGGGACGGACGCGCCGAACCTGTCGCCTGGCGCGATCTCGCGCCTCACGGCGGGCTGGCAGGAGAACTACGACCGTTGGCAGCGCCGCGACCTCTCGGCCCGGCGGTACGTCTACGTCTGGGCGGATGGCGTCTATCTGCAGGCCCGAGATGCCGCTGGCCGAGATGGTGATGCGCGGACCGGGGCCAGATCTCTGAGAGCGAGCTCGAGGCTCGGAGAAGGTTTCTGGTTCGCCCAACCCGGATCATGTCGATCGTTTGCCCATACGGTTCAAGTCTTCCTCACAACGCCGAGCCGCACTCGGCACGGAGCTGCACCGCGCGGTCGAGAGCCCGCCGAGGCTGCCCTTCAGCGCTATTTCTCCAGCACGTAGCTGCCGGGTGCGTCCTGCAATGGCGGGTGATTTCGACTGCCGATCGCGGGGGGCTTGCCCTTCCTGCCGGAACGGGCCGCCAGCCAGGCCGCCCAGTCGGGCCACCAGCTGCCCTCGCGGCGGCTCGCCTCCTGCAGCCACTGCTTCGGCGTGTTCGCTGCTTCGCCGCCGTCGAGCGCCCAGTGCGCGCCCTTGCCGCCCGGCGGGTTGATGATGCCGGCAATGTGGCCGCTGGAGGCGAGGATGAACCGCACGTCGCCGCCGAAGAGCTGGGTGATGCGCCACGCCGCATCCCAGGGCACGATGTGGTCCTTCTCGGCGCCGACCGAATAGCAGTCGAGGGTGATGCGGCCGAGGTCGATCGCCTCGCCCTTGAGCTTGACCTTGCCGGGCTTGACGAGGTTGTTCTCGCGATAGGTGTTGCGCAGATACCAGCTGTGCGCGGCACGGGTCATCCGCGTGCCGTCGCTGTTCCAGTAGAGCAGGTCGAAGGCCGGCGGCTTGTTGCCCAGCAGGTAGTTGTTGACGACGTTGGCCCAGATCAGGTCGTTCGACCGCAGGAGGTTGAACATGTTGGACATCTCGGCACTGTCGAGATAGCCGCGCTCCATCATCTGGCGCTCGACGACGTCGAGGCCCTGGTCGTCCATGAAGACCGCGGTGTCGCCGACCCGCTCGAAATCCTGCAGCGACACCATGAAGCTGGCCGAGCGGAACCGCTTGTCGCCCTTCGCCGCGAGAACGGCAAGCGTCATCGTCATGAGGGTTCCGCCGATGCAGTACCCCATCACGTTGACCGTCTTGCTGCCGGTGATCTCGCGCGCGACGTCGCTCGCCTCGAGCGGGCCGAGGTCCATGTAATCTTCGATCCCGACTGTGTCCATCGACGCGTCGGGGTTCTTCCACGAGACGACGAAGACGGTGAAGCCCTGAGCCACCAGGTAGGCGACCATGCTGTTCTTGGGCTGCATGTCGAGGATGTAGTACTTGTTGATCCAGGGCGGTACGATCAGCAACGGCACGGAGTGGACCTTGTCCGTGGTCGGCTCGTACTGGATCAGCTCGATCAGGCGATTGCGGTGGACCACCTTTCCCGGCGTCATCGCGAGGTTCCGCCCCGGCGCATACGCGTCGGCGTCGACCATGCTGAGCCGCCCGGCATCGAGGTCGGCCATCAGGTTGCGGGCGCCGGCCGCGACGCTGGCGCCGCCCGTCTCGATCGCCTTCTTCAGCGCCGCCGGGTTCGACATCAGCATCAGCGTCGGGCTCATCGCGTCGACGAACTGGCGGAGGTGAAAGTTGACGCGCTGTCGTTCGGCCTCGTCCATGTCGGCCGTGCCGCCCTGTTCCAGCAGCCAGTCCGAGGCGAGCAGGTAGACCTCCTTCAGCAGGCGGTAGGCGGGGTTCGATTGCCACTCGGGCGCCGAAAAGCGCTTGTCGGCCGGGACCGAAGCCGGACCTTCCGGCGGCGACGGCTCCACCACGCCCATCCAGCGCTGCCCTGCCTCGCGCCAGGCGTCGAGTGTCGAGCGCCACAGGTCTTGGTTGAGCTCCATGACGGATTTCGCCGTCTCCGGCCTCGCGAGGGATCGCAACCCCACCGTACGGAGAGCCCTCACGATCTCCGCCCAGTCGAGGGGAACGACCTTGTGCAGAGGGTTCGCGTTCCACATCTGGGCGATGGAGCGCAGCGTCGGATCCCTGGAAAGAACGTCCTCGATCTGCCTGGTCCCATCGGCCGTCACGCGCGAGGCGGCGGCCGGCGGCGCCGGCCAAAATTTGCCGGCCTGGCTCGCGGCGGCGGGTGCCGAGGCGGACATTTGGTCCATCCAAGCGGCCCACATGCCCAGCATCGCCTCTGGTCCGGGCTGTTGACCGCCCGCCCGTTCCCGCGCCTTCTCGTTTTCGTCAGCCAATGCTCAGACCCCCTGACCCTCCTCGGATCGACTTCCGTGGCCGGGACGACCGAGAGGTAGTGTCCTGCACCGCAAGTATAGCAGGTACTTCGATCGTTTGACCACCTCAAGGCACAGTTTCATCTGCTCCCACAGGCCGCGGCGGCGCGCTGATCACCGGTCGCCTGCGTCAGCTGGCGGTCGCAGCACTGGATGCTAATTGAGCAACTTTCACTCGCGGTCTTCCTTGGGGATGGCTTCGAACGCCGGTGACCCTGAGGAGGTGGAGCGCCCTTCGCAAGCTCCGGAACGCTCTCTCGGCAATCTGCGACTGAGCCGACGGGCCTTCAGATACGTCGCACTGCCTCGGCCAACATCTCGCGTACCTGCTCGGCAACGCGTGTGAGATCCGGATTTTCGATCGCCTGCATGGATGCCACAGGATCGATGGCGCTGATTTCCACGCCGTCCGAGACCTGCCGAACGATGACGTTGCAAGGGAGCATGGCGCCGACCCGCGGCTCCATGCCGATTGCGCTGTGCGCCATCTTCGGGTTGCACGCGCCCAGAATTCGGTACGCGTCCATATCGACGTCCAACTTCTTCTTCATGGTTGCCTGCGCGTCGATCTCGGTCAGGACGCCGAAACCCTGCTCGGCGAGAGCGTTCCGAGTCCTCTCGATCGCCTGTTCAAAGCTGGCGTCTTCGAGTTTCCGATCGATGGTGTAACTCATGGAGCTTCTCCTGCACTCGCCATCATGGCTGTGACTTCAATGACGCTCTTCGGAGCGCCGGTCGAGAGCGGACACAAGAAGATGCCCATTGGTAATCATGCGGGGCTCCTCCCGTCGTCGCCAACCGCGGCGATCCATCGAGCGATTTCGGGCCAAGTCTCCCTCAGAGTTCGGCTGCCCATGAACAGGCCGATATGGCCGCTGGGCACCAGCTTCTTATGGATTTCCGCGGCGGGCGTGCCGACGAGGTGCTCCGCCGCGAAAACCTGTTCCTTCGTCGTGATGTCGTCGGCCTCGCCTGCCAGCAGGTACAGCGGGCACACTACCGAACTCAACGACAGCCTCTGCCCCAGTGCCACGAATTCGCCTTTGGCAAAGCGGTTCTCCTTGAACAGCAGCTTTATAGCTTGGATGTAGTAGGCGCCAGGCAGGTCGATCGGATTCTCGTACCAGCGCTCGAACCTCTCGGTGCGCATGACGTAGTTCTTATCCTCTATGTGCTCGTAAAGATCGATGAACTTGCCGAGATACTGCTCCCCTGGGTGCATGTTCTTCCACCCCGCGAGCATGTACTGACCGAGCATCCGGCCGCCGCCGGCCTCGACAATTTCTTAGGCAGTCAGCGGCATCTCGTGCGCCAGCTTTCTGATCGGTCCGTTCCCAGCGTCCGTATCGATGGGCGAGCCGGCGAGCACCAGCGAGGCGACCTTTGCGGGGAAGCGGCAAGCGTACATGGCCGCCATCCAGCCGCCTTGGCATAGACCGACAAAATCGGCCCGCCCTCGAGAGCGTCGACCGCGGTGTCGATATCGGTGAGGTACTTATCGATGTCGTAGTCGCGCATCTCGTGCGTTGCCGACTTCCAGTCCGTGACGAGCACGCGGTGCAGACCGCCGGCGAGAAGCGTCTGGACGAGGCTCTGGTCCCTGGCATAGTCGGCGATGGTCGAGGAATGGCCTGCATAGGGTGCATCGACCAGCACCGGTATCGCGTCGCCTTCGCCGGCCGCCGAGAAGTCCCTCAGCCGCATCGTGTCGAGATTCAGGATAACCCGGTTCTCGGTCGCCCATTCTGAAGGCGGCGGCGCCTCGATTTCGGCGGCCTCTCGATGAAGCGCATATTGTCCAGGTAGAGTTGCAGACCCTCTTTCTCGAACTCCATCGCGGTCGTCATCGGCCAGAACCAGGGGACGGTGTGCTCGTGGATGGGTTTCCGAGTAGGGTGTTGGGTCATCTCGCGTCCTTCTCGTCGGTGCAGGCCGGGCCGAACGCGGGCCCAAAAGGGTGCGCGGCGACTATCATCTCCTAGTCCGTCGGCAGGACGCGGATCGAGATGGCACTCTCGAGAGTGCTGATCTGCCCCGCATTGCCATTGTTCCGGCCCCGGTCTCGGCGGCGAGCCCGGCGGCGAAGTCGACCTGCGCACAGCCCCCTTCGAGCCGTCGGTGGCAACGAGTATGCGCTCGATTGCTCAGCTCACCTTGGACCTTCCCGCAATCAGGCGCGACAAGATGGTCGCGCGTCTGCCGGGCGGGTTCATAGCGCGCCGGGTTTCTGCCCGCGCCAGTGCGCGCTGATCCATGTCGAACGCCTTTGGGCCGAAAACCGCCTGACCGCGGAAGGCCGCGTCCTGCACGAGCGCACCGACGACGGGCGCCCCGAGAGCCGCGACGGCATCCGCATCCTGCGCTCGGTCCACGTCGCCTCTACTGCGCTCGGCGTGTGGGGCGTGGCCGATGTGGTCGAGTTGCGGGTGGGCGAGCCCTATCCGGTGGAATACAAGCGCGGACGCCCCAAGGCGCACCGGGCCGACGAGGTGCAGCTGTGCGCGCAGGCGATCTGTTTGGAAGAGATGACAGGCCGGTACGGTACCCGAGGGCGCGCTGTTTTATGGCCGCGATCGGCGGCGCACGGTCGTGGCGATGGACGAAGGCCTGCGCGCGCTGACGGCGCGGATTGCGCCAGGTCGCTCGCGCCTGCGAGGACTATGGCCAACGCGTTCAGTTCTCGGTATTCGAGTGCGACCTTGATCCAGCGCTGTGGACGGCGCTGCGCGCACGGTTGATCGACATTATCAATTCCGAAACTGACAGCCTGCGGTTCTACATGCTGGGCCGAGACTGGCGTCGTCGGGTGGAGCACATCGGCGCCAAGCCCTCGACTGACCCCGACGGCCTGCTGGTCGTCTAGCGAACCTCAAGCGCACGTAGAGACGGGCGGTAGTTCGCAGCGCGGCCAAGCCCCTGAAACTCCATGTTCCTACGAGGTGCCGCGTCCAAATTGCCTGTGTGTAACATTGCAATGAAGAGGGTTCGCAAAACTGACAGGATTTTCCCTATCGCGTCCGCATGTTAGGACTATCCTGTCGCCCCCCATGCGGGGGCGTGGATCGAAACGCGTCCGACCAGCCGCAAGACAGAGCATGGACAGTCGCCCCCCATGCGGGGGCGTGGATCGAAACACCCACACCCCTGATGGATGGGTGAGCAACCAGGTCGCCCCCCATGCGGGGGCGTGGATCGAAACTGTATGACCCGACCTCAGTAACGCATGTGATCGGTCGCCCCCCATGCGGGGGCGTGGATCGAAACTTCGGCGTGGTGACGATGGTCCGCATCTCGCGGGTCGCCCCCCATGCGGGGGCGTGGATCGAAACGCCTGCGCGCACTTGGTCGCAGCGATGCAATCGTGTCGCCCCCCATGCGGGGGCGTGGATCGAAACACCATCCTCGACGCCTACGCCACACCCGGCTGTGGTCGCCCCCCATGCGGGGGCGTGGATCGAAACGAGACCATTCCGTTGTGCCATCCGTGCCATGAGGTCGCCCCCCATGCGGGGGCGTGGATCGAAACAAGCGCCCTATGCGCGCCGCACTAAATGCCATCCACGCCCCCATGCGGGGGCGTGGATCGAAACTGGAACCCCTCTCCTTCTAGGGCCTGTTGAGATTTATCGAGAGTTAATGACGGCGGCAGCGAGATGGATCATGGCCGAGAAGCTTTTGTCCGTCTTGCAGGCGCGCATGGCGATGCGTTTGAATTCCTTGAGCTTGCCGAAATAGTTCTCAATCAGATGCCGCCATTTGTAGACTTCGGCGTCGATGATGCGGGGGCGCGGCGGTTGGGATGCTGGGAAATGACGATTTCCGCGCCGCGTCGTTCGATCTCGTCGGTGATCCAGTTGACGTCGAAGGCCTTGTCCGCGATCAGGCCGCCGAAGGTGGTGGCTTCGATCAGCGCCGCGACGCCGATCGTGTCATGGCGCTGACCGGGCAGAAGTTCAAAGCGCACCAGGTTCCCCAGCGCGTCGGTGAGCGCCACGATCTTGGTCGTCACCCCGCCGCGCGAGGCGCCGATGGCCTGGCTTTGAGTTCCCCTTTTGCGCCCTGTCCGTGGCGGTGGACCTTGACGATGGTTCCGTCGATCATGGCGAACTCCATGTCGGGATCATCCGACACGGCGGCAAAAATCCGTTTGAAAACATCCAGCCTGACCCAATGTCGGAACCGCTTGAAGGTCGTGTTCCAGTTCCCGAAGTCCTCCGGCAGATCGCGCCATGGAGCGCCCGTGCGCGCGATCCAAAGCACAGCCTCCAGAAACAAGCGCCCGTCGCCGCCGGTCCGGCCCGGATCGGATTTCCTGCCGAGGCAGTGCGGTTCCATCCTCGCCCACTGCGCGTCCGTCAAAATCATTCTCGCACTGACTGCTCCCTCGTTTTGGGAGCTTGAATCAGAACTCAACGCCGGTGGGAATCCTGAATTTCAACAGCCCTAGAGCAAAGGTTGGATTTCAGACTCCTGCGCCACCCGGAGGAACTGTCGAAATCCGATCTTACGACCGAAAAATATCGAATGAAATCAATGGCCAGAGGCACCCCACCAAATCACCCAAAGTCAACAGGTCCAGAGAATATCGGCCGCGAGAGAACGGACTTGGCCTGTATCGGCATCGGCGCAGTGGGGAGCCTCCCCGCTACAACCCTCGAAAACAACGAGAAATTTCGGCTGGGCACGAGCGGAGAGCGGGTTTGCGGGTGGCTTGGCGGAGGAAAGGAGAACTGCGGTCGAACACTCTCTGGGGCGTAAAGTCATTGATTTTAAACGAATAGTGGATAAACGGGCCGTAGGCGAAGCGTGTGGGTGGCGCTGGTTGTGGCCGCGAGAGCGTACACGAAGGCCGCGAACCGCATCGAGG
>CAVZCB010000003.1:0-57218 GCA_963773555.1 uncultured Alphaproteobacteria bacterium | reverse complement strand
TACCCTGATCTGTCTCGCCGCGATCGCGGCGGGGATTCCTGCGATACGCGCCCTGTTCGGCCACCCGGCCGGTTCGTGGACCTGGATCTTCCTGATCCTTGCCGCCGCGGCGACCGGAACCGGGTTTCTGTTCCCGTTCGCCGGCGTGACGCCCGCCTTCGCGACCGGTCTTGTCGCAACGGTGGTCCTCGTGCTCGTCTTCACGGCTCGCCTGGCCTACGGCAGTAGGGGAGGATGGCGGCGCGTCGATGCGCTGGGACAGGTGGCGAGCCTCTATCTGCTCGTGTTCGTTCTGATCGTGCAGCTGTTCCAGAAGGTGCCTACGCTCAACGTGCTGGCGCCCACCGGATCCGAGCCGCCTTTCGCCGTGGTCCAGGCGATCTGCCTGGCGGCCTTCGTGTGGATCGGCTGGCGCTTCTGGCGCAACATCCCGCCCGGGATCGCGGTCTGATCCGCGGGCCCGAGCCTCTGGCCGCACCCCGACGGCGCGGTCAGCCTTTCGGCCCCAGCATCTCGCTCGGCTGCACCACGCGATCGAAGGTCTCCGCGTCGACGAAGCCGAGCCGGATCGCCTCCTCCTTCAGGGTGGTGCCGTTGCGGTGCGCCTCCTTGGCGACCTTGGTCGCCCTGTCGTAGCCGATAGTGGGCGCGAGCGCCGTCACCAGCATCAGGCTCTCCCACATCAGCTTCGAGATCCGCGCCTCGTCTGCCTCGATCCCGGCGACGCAGTTGTCGGTGAACGAGGCCGCCGCGTCGCCGAGGAGTTGCATCGACTGCAACACGTTGTAGACGATCATCGGCTTGTAGACGTTGAGCTCGAAGTGCCCCTGCGAGCCCGCGAACCCCACGGCGGCGTCGTTGCCCATCACCTGGGCGCAGACCATGGTCAGCGCCTCGCACTGGGTCGGGTTGACCTTGCCCGGCATGATCGACGACCCCGGCTCGTTCTCCGGCAGGATCAGCTCGCCAAGACCGCAGCGCGGGCCGGAGCCGAGCAGCCGGATGTCGTTGGCGATCTTGAACAGCGACGCCGCCACCGTCTTCAGCGCGCCGGACATCTCGACCATCGCGTCGTGGGCGGCCAGCGCCTCGAACTTGTTGGGGGCGGTCACGAACGGGAGGCCGGTCAGCTCGGCGATCTTCGCCGCCACGTCCTCGGCGAACCCCGCCTTGGTGTTGAGCCCGGTGCCGACCGCGGTGCCGCCCTGCGCCAGCGGATAGATGTTGTGCAGCGCCGCCGTCACCCGCTTGATCGCCTGCTCGACCTGGAAGGCGTAGCCGCCGAATTCCTGGCCGAGCGTCAGCGGGGTCGCGTCCTGGGTATGGGTGCGGCCGATCTTGATGATGTCCTTGAACGCCTCGGCCTTTTCCGCCAGCGCCCCGTGCAGCTTGCGCAGCCCCGGCAGCGTCACGTCGCGCGCCACCATCGCCACGGCGACGTGCATCGCGGTCGGGAAGGTGTCGTTGGAGGACTGGCTCATGTTGACGTGGTCGTTGGGGTGCACCGGCGTCTTGGAGCCGATCGCGCCGCCCAGCATCTCGATCGCCCGGTTGGAGATCACCTCGTTGGCGTTCATGTTCGACTGGGTGCCCGATCCGGTCTGCCAGACCACCAGCGGGAAATGGTCGTCCCACTTGCCGGCCGCCACCTCCGCCGCCGCGTCCGCGATCGTGTCGCCCGAGATCGGGGTCGAGCTTGCCCTCCGCGACGTTCACCAGGGCTGCGGCCTGCTTGATGACGCCAAGCGCCCGGACCACCGCCACCGGCTGTTTCTCCCAGCCGATCGGGAAGTTCAGGATCGAGCGTTGCGTCTGCGCGCCCCAGTAGCGGTCGGCGGCGACCTCCAGCGGGCCGAAGCTGTCGGTCTCGGTGCGCGTTTCGCTCATCTCGTCCTCCGCAGACTGCTGCTTCGCCGTATACCCGCGTCCACTTCCGAGGCCAACGGCATTTGCCGGAAGCTCCGCCGTCCGGCAGAAGGCATTTTCGCCGGGAGCCCCGTCGGCGGGCTGGCCGCGCCCGCAATCCATGCTAAAGTCCTCGCGCGAACCGAACCTGTCGGGGTTGCCATGGACGATCTGAATATCAATCCGGAATACCTGCGGACGCTGATCCTGCAGCTTCGCGCGGTGATGGCGCAGGAAGGTCTGGTGTCGCCCGATTCGGGATCCAATCCGATCGACGACGAAGGCCCCGCCACCCTGCAGGACAACCCGGACAACCTGCTCCGCGACGAGATCACCGCCGGAATCGACGATCTCGAACCCGACCAGCAGGCCGAGCTCGTCGCGCTGATGTGGGTCGGCCGCGGCGACATGGAGCCGGACGAATGGGATGACGCGGTCGCCCTCGCGATCGACCGGCGGGAGTCCTCGACGGCGGCCTACCTGCTCAAGCATCCTCATGTCGCCGATCATCTCGACGAGGGGCTCGACCGGCTGTTCGACGGCTCCGACCTGATGGAAACCGGGCAGTATTGAGAGGCGTCCTCCGCCATGGAGCGGGAAATCGACATCGCGCCGCGCCACCTCATCGACTGGATCAGAGCGGATCTCGCGCGCAGGGGTCCGCGACGGCTCGAGGTGCGGGCGACCCGCGAATTCCTCAGCGAGGACGGACCGGCCTGTACCGCGGATCTCGACTCGGAGGACGGCATCGAGGTGATCACCACCGTCGGCCTGCTCGAGGTCTCGCCGAAGGCCGGCGGCGCGCACTGGGTGCTGCGTCTCCGGATCGAGGACGGCGTCGGCAGCCACCTCCCCGAAGACGGCTCGGTGCCCGACGGGCCGGAGGAGATCGGACTGGAGCGGTTCAAGGCATGCTTTCTCGCCACGGACGACCCGGACGCCACCGTGACCCTCGAAGCCGACACGACGGCGGACAATCGCGGCTTCGACCGCGTGTTCGGCCGCGTTCTCGCCGACAGCCACGCGGTCCGCGCCCGATCATCGGCCTGAGGTGACGCCGTCGGATCCGGCCGCTGCAGGTGCGGACCGCCCGAGGACCGGAGGTGGACCATGACGCTCCACACGTCCCGACCCTCCGACCACGGTCCGCCGTCTCGATCTGTGACGGGATCGGCGCCTGTGGCGTCTCGGCGAAGGGCTTCCTCGCGAGGAGCTCGGGGCGCTGCCCGCCGAGGACCCGCTGACGCAGCGGCCGAACAGCCTCGGCGGCTCGGTGTTTGACGCGGTGGCCTGGAGGACATCCCCTTCAAGCCGGCGACGCTCTCGGGCTCCGGCCTCCTCGGCGACCACGGCGTGCGCGCTCGCGCACCGTGGTGGCAGGGCGCCGCAGCCTATCTCATCACCAACGCCGAGGGCGCCGAGCCCATCTCGACCCGCTGCGCGCCCGCGCCGTCGACTTCGACCCGGATACCCGCGACCGCTTCCTCGCCGGCGCGCTGCTGCCCGCCGCCTGGGTCGCCCGCGCGCGGCGGGTCCGGCGCTGGTGGCTCGAACGGACGCTCGCCGCCTTTGGCCGGTTCGATCTGCTGCTGACCGCGGCGAGCCCGTTCCCGGCCCCTCTGATCGGCACCAAGACCCGCGGTCCTCGCCGGGCGCACCCCCCGCCGCTCCGCCCGGCCCTGGGCCTGCTGGCGAGCCCTTCTCCTGCATCGGCCTGCCGGTCTCCTGTATCCCGACCTTGGGCGTCCAGATCATCGACCGCCCTGGCGGGAAGATCTCTTCCTTCAGACGGCGCATCTGGAGAAAGCCGGACCCGCGACCGCACCGGACCTTCGCGGCGCTCGAAGCCGGAGCGGCGGCGACGGGCCAAGTGGCGCTTAAGCACTCGTGGGCGAGCTTCCCGGCGCAGCATCTTTGGAGGTCCGAGACGTGATCGGATGTCAGACGCCCCGGGAGCAGGGCGCGGAGAACCAGATGGCGTAATGGCGGGGCACGTGTCGCAGGCCAAGCCACGCAGGAGAGCCCCGCTCCGGCGCCGTCGCGAGACTGGCTTCACCGATGGCGGCAACGCCGTCGCGAGCGGAGGGTGAGCTACGGCAAATCCGCGTCCGCTTTCATGTCGTATATGCGCCCGGTCAACCAGTCGGGCCAGTCGCGCTCGAAGAACGAGCTGGCCGTCTCGTCGAATGCCCGGTTCGCCCGCGTCGACACGTGGAGCGCGTCTCCCTCCAGGCGGACGACGATCTGCTCCGCCCGGTCCGCGTCGCGCTCCGCCCGGAAGCGAAAGGCCTCGAGCGGACCCGAAGCCACCTCGGGCGTCGCGTCGCCCGCTGTGTCGCAGATCGCCCGCGCGCCGCGGCTGCCGCCGCCGTTGCCGATGAAGTACGAGAGGGCGGCGAGGACGGCCTCCGACGCGAGCGCCATCTGCTGCCATTGCAGGGCGCGGGCCGCCTCCGCCGCCCGGCCGCAGGCGATACCCTGCGCGCTGATCTCCGCATTGAGGCCGCGCGCTTCGGCCAGCGCCGCCGCGACACTTCCGGGGTCGCAGATCATGCCGGCGCGGTCGCTCATGCGCGCCTGCACGGCGGCCCGGACCCGCCGCACGGTAAGGGAGCTCTCGGGCCGCAGGACGCGCGCGACTCGCGAGACGGCCTGAGCGACCGCGGCGGAAATGTCGCTGCCGGCCGCGGCCGCCGCCAGGCCGCTGGCGGCCACGTGCTCGGCCACCCGCGTGCCGAACACCTGGCCTGCATTGAGCGCGGCACCGCCGGGACGGGTCGCGCCGTGGGTTCCCGCGGCCTCGCCGGCCGCGTAGCAGCCGCGGAGGCTGCTGCGGCCCCATGTGTCGACGGCGATGCCTCCGTTCATGTGCTGGTTGTTGACGGCGAATTCCAGCGGCGCGGCGGCGATGTCGATCTTGTAGCGGCGGTAGAGCTCGATCGCGAGCGGGTTCATCTGCCGCAGCCGGTCGATCGGCAGCGGCTGGTCGGCGCCGGCGGCGCCGAGATAGGCGCGGACGTCGTCGTCGAGCCGGTCGAGGCCGAACGGCGCGTCCCCCGGCACCGGCGCCGGGTTGCGGTTGAAGTCCATTAACACGCGCCGCCCGCTTTGCGTCTCGCGGAAGATCGCGAGGTCGACGAGGCTCGAGCCGAAGTCGAGCATGCGCGTGGCGTGGAACGGCCATTGGTAGCCCTTGCGGAAGATGTTGGAGGCAAGCTCCCGCGTCGTCCGGTAATAGCCTGCGAGGAAATGATGCTCCGCCCCGCTGGCGTCGAGCGAATAGATGTGCGGCAGCGCCTGCACGTAGGTGCCGGAGAGGTTCCACGGGAAGCCCTCGCGCCGGGTGCCGATGCCGAACTGGCTCTCGGTGAGGTTGACGAGCGCGATGCCGGCGTCGAGCGCCAGCCCGAGCGAGCCGAAGCAGCCGTTGGGATAGACGCTGTCGCGGTAGAGCTCGCCCGGGCCGCCCGCCGCGAGGATCAGCATCGGACACTGGAACAGCACCAGGCCGAACGGGTTCCCGGCGCCGGCCTGCCTCGGGCGGAGGGTCAGAACGCCGCAGACCCGGCGCGACGGACCCTCCCCCTCGGTCAGGATCTTCACCGCCGTCGTGTGGTTGTGGAACGGGATGCCGAGGCGGATCGCCTCCTCGGCCAGCACCTTCACCATCAGCCGCGAGGTGCGTGGGCCGCAGCTCGTCGCCCGCCCCACCTCGTCGTGATCGGTCCGGTAGCGCAGCGTTCCGCCGAGCCGGTCCTGCGGCAGCGGCAGGCCGAGATACTGCAGCGAGGCCATCGCCCGCGGCGAGCCCACCGCCTCGACGTAGGCGGTGTCCTCGTCCATCGCGCCGCCGGCGCGGATCGCCCGCGCCATCGCCTGGAAATCGTCGCCCCGGTCGGCGGTGTTCGCCTTGTGCAGCGTCTGCTTGTCCGAGCCGGAGCAGGCGGAGGTGCCGCCCCAGGCGCTCTGGCTGATGATCGCCACGTCGCCGCCGCGGCGCTTCAGCTCGACCGCGGCACGCAGCCCGGCCGCGCCGCTGCCGACGACGACGCAGCCATGGCGGTGGACGGGCAGCGTCCAGCCCCGGATCTCCATCGTCGCGACGGCCGGCCTCTCGGGCGGCAGCCGGGGCATCGGGACGTCGGTCAGGGCATCGAGGATCGATTGGGGCACGTCGAGGGTCACGACAAATCTCCTCTGAAGCTCGCGCTCACCTCCGGGGCGATCGGCGTCGACCGAAGTTGGCCGGTCGTGGGGTCGCGGCGCGTCCAGACCCGCGTCTCGAACCCCTCGACGCAGCGCGTATCGTCCCTTTCCAGCACGTGCCGCACATCAAAGCTCGACCGCCGGATATCGGCGAAGCTGCTGGTGATGGTGACGTGATCGCCGTGGGCGCAGGGCGCCATGAAGCTCGCCCGCGTCTCCACGAGCGGCCAGCCGAGGATGCCGAACTCCACCACCGCACGGGCGAGCGGCCAGCCGGCTGCCTCGATCAGCATCGAGGTCGCGTCGTCGAAGAAGGCGAAGAAGCGCGGGTTGAACACGATCCCGGCCGGGTCGCAGTCGCCCCACTCGATCCGGCGGGCCAGGGTGTTCGAGCGCATGCTCACGCCGGAACCACGCCGCTCGACGTGCGGACGATCAGCTCCACGGGCGCGAGGCGCGTCTCGGGAGGCTGCGTTCCCTCCTCGATCCAGGCGAGCATCGCCTCGGCGGACTCGCGGCCGAAACGCGCCACGTCGCAGCGCACCGAGCTCAGCTGCGGCCAGGCGAGGGCACATTCCTCGATGTCGTCGAAGCCGACGAGGCGGAAATCGGCGCCAACCCCGACGCCGGCCTTGGCGAAGCCCGCGAGCATTCCGAGCGCCACGAGGTCGGAGAAGCAGATCGCCCCCTCGAGCTCCGGGTGCTTGGCATGCAGGTCGAGCGCCATGTCGCGGCCGAAGGTGCGCGACGGCCGACCGGGGAAGGTCACCGTCTCGAGCCCGGCCGCGGCCATCGCCGCGCGGTAGCCGGACATCCGCTCGTCCGTGACCGGCCGGTTCCCGAGCCCTCCGACGAAGGCGATCCGCTCAAGCCCGTGGGCGAGCAGATGCTCCGTGGCGAGCCGCCCCCCGGTGTCGTAGTCGAGCGAGGCGAAGGGAAAGGTGTCGGTCCGCGCGTCGATCCGCCGCAGCACCTGCAGGGTGGGGATGCCGGCCCGCCGCACCGGCTCCAGCCCCTCGGCCTCGTCCACGTAGGTCGGGGAGATCAGGAAACCCGAGACCCCGTGCTCGATCATCGAGGCCATCACCTGCGCCTGGATCGCCGGCGTCTCGTCGGTGTTGGCGATCACCGTGGCGTAGCCGCGCTCGGCGAAGGCCATCTGCGCGCTCGCCGCGAACTCGGTGAAAAACGGATTGCGCAGATCGTTGATGACAAGACCGATCAGGCCGACCTGGGCGCCGCGCAGGTTGGCGGCCGAGCGGTTGTAGACGTAGTTCAGCGCGTCCATCGCCTTCTCGACGGCCTCGCGGGTCGCCGGCCGCACCAGCGGGCTGTTCTGCAGTACGTTCGAGACCGTCGACTTCGAGACCCCGGCCTGCCGGGCCACGTCGACGATGGTCGGTCGCTTGTTCGCTGCATCCCTAGGGTCGGCGGCGTCCCGGGAAGCCATCATCGCCCCGCGTGGTCGGTCCGGATCATCTCGGCGGCCTTCTCGCCGATCATGATCGCGGCGGCGTTGGTGTTCGACGAGACCACCGTCGGCATCACCGAGGCGTCGGCCACCCGCAGCCGCTCGATCCCGTTGAACCGCAGCCGGACGTCGAGCACGGCCTCGGTGTCGGCCCCCATGCGGCAGGTGCCCGCGGCGTGGTGCGAGGTCTTGGAGTGCTCGCAGATGAAGGCGAAGTACTCTTCGTCGCTCCTCACCTCCGGCCCGGGCAGGCGTTCGGCCAGGATGAACGGCTTCAGCGGTTTCTGCGCGAGGATGGCTTGCGTGAGCTTCAGCCCCGCGATCGACAGCGCCCGGTCGCGCGGGTCCTGCAGGTAGTTCGGGTCGATCAGCGGCGCCGCCGCCGGGTCGGCGTTCGCCAGCCGCACCGTCCCGCGCGAGCGCGGCCGGAGGTAGCACGAGTTGAGCGTGACCCCGCCCGCGGGCATCGCGGCGACGCCCGATTCGATCCCGGTCCCGAGCCCGAGGTGGAACTGGATGTCGGGCGAGCGCGCGTCCGGATCGGCGTACCAGAAGCCGCCGGTCTCGAACAGGCTCGAGGCCACCGGCCCGCGCCTGGTCAGCAGGTACTGCAGCCCGGCGACCGCCGACCAGAGCGGCTTGGCGTAGCGGTCGTAGGTGTGGGGACCGGAGACCTCGCAGATGCAGTAGAGGTCGAGGTGATCCTGCAGGTTGGCCCCTACCCCCGGCTGGTCGCAGACCACCTCGATGCCGAGGCCGCGCAGATGCTCCGCCGGGCCGATCCCGGAGAGCTGCAGCATCCGCGGCGAGCCGATGGCGCCGGAGGAGAGGATTACCTCGCTCGCCGCGGTGATCCGGCTGCCGTCCATCAGCTCGACGCCGGTGGCACGGCCCTTCTCCACGAGGATCCGCTTCACCTGCGCGTCCGTCCTCACGGTCAGGTTCGCCCGCCCCCGGTTGGGCGCGAGATAGGCCATCGCCGCCGACGACCGCCGGGCGTTGCGCTGGGTCAGCTGGTAGTAGCCGACGCCGTCCTGGGTCTCGCCGGTCATGTCGTGGTTGCGCGGAATACCGAGCTCCGCGGCGGCAGCGAAATACGCCTCGCAGATCGGCAGCGGCGCGCGGGGTTTCGAGACGCCGAGCGGCCCGCCCTTGCCGTGGAAGCGGTTGTCCCAGGTGTCGTTGTCCTCGGCCTTGCGGAAATACGGCAGCACGTCGTCGTAGCCCCAGCCGACGCAGCCCTTCTGCCGCCACTCGTCGTAGTCGAGCGCGTTGCCGCGGGTGTAGATCTGGGCGTTGATCGCAGAGCCGCCGCCGATCACCCTGGCCTGGGTGTAGCGGAAGACGCGGTCCCCCATGTGCTTCTGCGGCACGCTCGACCAGCCCCAGGCGCCGATGCCCTTGGTCATCTTCGCGAAGCCCGCCGGCAGGTGGTAGAACGGATGCCGGTCGAGCCCGCCCGCCTCCAGCAGCAGCACCCGCGCCGCCGGATCCTCGCTCAGCCGCGCCGCCAGAACGCACCCGGCAGACCCGCCGCCGACGATGACGAAGTCGTAGCCCTCCGCGTTCATGCCGCGAGATCCTTGCCGATGATGTGGTCGGCGGTCCGGAGCGCCTGCGCGGCAATGGTCAGCGCCGGGTTCACCGCCGCCGAGGTCGGCAGGAAGCTCGCGTCCACCACGAAGAGGTTCGGGTGGTCGTGGCTGCGGCAGAAGACATCGACGACGCTCGTCGCCGGATCGGTCCCCATCCGCGCCGTGCCGCACTGGTGCGACGGCGTCCGCCGGTCGAACGGCTTCGACAACACCAGCGGGAAGCCTGCGCGCCGCAGCACGGCCTTGAGCCTGGCCACCAGCGCCTCGTGCGCCGCCCAGTTCGAGCGCCGCCAGTCGAGCACGATCCGCCCGCCCTCGAGCGTCACCCGGCTCCGCGGATCGGGAAGGTCCTCGCTCATCGCGTAGAAGTCGACGGCGTGGCCGGCGAGCCAGCCTGCGACCGGCTTCGGCACCCCGCCCGCCGCCGCGAGGATCGTCCCCGACACCTTGCCGAGCAGCTGCATGTTGCCGAGCGGTGCCCCGTCCGGTCCGCCGGTCAGGTAGAAGTCGTTGACCAGGAACGTCTTCTGGTAGACCGCGTCGTTCCGGCGCAACGGGTGCACTGCCACGATCGCCGAGCAGTTGTGGTTCATGAAGTTGCGTCCCACCTGATCGGAGCGGTTCGCCACCTCCGACCGCAGCAGCAGCACCGCCGAATTCACCGCGCCGGCGGACAGCACCACCGTTCCAGGCGAGATCCGCCGCGTCTCGCCACCCTTGCAATACTCGACCGCCGCGATCCGCCCGCCCGCGCCGGCGACCAGCCGCGTCACCAGCGCCCCGGTCTCCAGCGTCACGTTGCGATGCTCGAGCGCCCTGGCGACGCCCACCGTCTCGCCGTCCCGCTTGGCACCGGTGGTGTCGGGGTAAGCGTCCCACGGCGTCGCCGCCCGCTTCAGCCAGCCGTCGAGGTCGATCGCCAGCGGCAGCGCCGAGGGCGTGACCCCCGCCGCCTTCAGCCGCCCCCGCACCGCCGCGATCGCCGGCTCGTCCGGCACCGGCGCGAACGGATAGGCGCCGGAGTGCCGCGGCTCCGTCGGGTCCTGCCCGGCATCGCCGTGGACGCCGTAAATCTCCTCCGCCCGCTGGTACCAGGGCTCGATATCGTCGTAGCCGATCGGCCAGCCCGGCGTCGTGCCGCCGAGATGCCGGATCGGCCGGAAATCCTCGGTGCGGTAGCGGATCAGCACCGCGCCGTAGAGCTTCGAGTTGCCCCCGACATAGTAGTAGTTGCCCGGGTTGAACGCCTCGCCCGCGGGCGTCAGCCATTCCTCCTGGGGCCGGAAGTGCCCGCGCCGGAAGATCGCCGCATCGTCGCGCGCTTCCGCGCAGTCCGCCAGCCGCTCGCCCCGCTCGAGGATCAGGATGCGCCGTCCGGAGGCGGCCAGCGCCGCCGCCATCGTGCCGCCGCCGATGCCGGAGCCGATGATGACGATGTCGGGGCCCTCGGCCATCAGGCGATCCGCGTCTCGGACTTGGGATCGAAGGCCACCGCCTTCTCCATGTTGATCGCGAACGGGAAGGTCTGGCCCGGATGTACGTCCACGTCGGCCCGGAACCGCCCCGTCACCTCCTCGCCGCCAAGATGCGTGACGACGAAGGTGTCCGACCCCGCCGGCTCGGTCACCTCCACCGCCGCCTCGACGACGTGCACCGCCCGGCTGTTGCGGTCGGCGCCGTCGCGGTCGGTGATCGCCTCGGGCCGCAGGCCGAGCACGATGTCGCGGCCAGCGTGCCGCTCCAGGCCGCGCCCCTCGGCGAACGGCAGCGTCGCCTCGGCCCCGCCGTCGAGCCGCGCCTTGGCCACCGCCAGGCCGTTCTCGACCGCGATCCTCGCCGGAAACAGGTTCATCGACGGCGAGCCCATGAAGCCGGCGACGAACATGTTGGCAGGATTGTCATAGACCTCCTTCGGCGTGCCGAGCTGCTGCACGTGGCCGCCGAACATCACCGCGATCCGCGTCGACAGCGTCAGCGCCTCGATCTGGTCGTGGGTGACGTAGACGATGGTGGTCTTCAGCTTCTGGTGCAGCTTCTTGATCTCGGTGCGCATGTCGACGCGCAGCTTGGCGTCGAGGTTCGACAGCGGCTCGTCGAACAGGAACACGTCGGGGTTGCGCACCAGCGCCCGGCCCATCGCCACCCGCTGGCGCTGGCCGCCCGAGAGCTGGCCGGGCTTGCGGTCGAGCAGATGCTTGATCTGCAGCAGCTCGGCGACCTCGTTCATCGCCTTGTCGCGCTCGGGCTTCGGCACGCCGTGCATCTCCAGCCCGAAGACGATGTTCTGCCCGACGTTCATCGTCGGGTAGAGCGCGTAGGACTGGAACACCATGGCGATGTTGCGCTCGGCCGGTCGCACCCCGGACATCGACCGGCCCTTGATCGCGATGTCGCCGGACGTGACCTCCTCGAGCCCCGCGATCATGTTGAGCAGCGTCGACTTGCCGCATCCCGAGGGCCCGACCAGCACCAGGAACTCGCCCTCCTCGATCGAGATGTCGGTCTCGTGGAGCACCTTCACCGAGCCGTAGGACTTGGTCGCCCGCTTGATGTCGAGAAATCCCATCGTTCTCAGCCTTTCACGGATCCCGCCATCAGCCCGCGCACGAAGTAGCGGCCGGCGACGACATAGACGAAGAGGGTGGGCAGGGCGGCCATGATCGCCCCGGCGAAATGCACGTTGTATTCCTTCACCCCCGTCGAGGACTGGACGAGGTTGTTGAGCGCCACCGTCATCGGCTGGCTGTCGAAGTCCGAGAACGAGGCGCCGAACAGGAAGTCGTTCCAGATGTTGGTGAACTGCCAGATGATGCAGACCACCGCGATCGGCCCCGACGCCGGCAGCATGATCCGCCGGAAGATGGTGAAGAACCCCGCGCCGTCGATCATCGCCGCGCGCACCAGCTCGGTCGGGAACTGCTGGTAGTAGTTCTTGAAGTAGAGCGTCGAGAAGCCGATCCCGTAGACGAGGTGGACGAAGATCAGCCCCGGCACGGTGCCCGCCAGTCCCATCAGCCCGAGCATCCGCGCCATCGGGATCAGCACCATCTGGAACGGGATGAAGCAGCCGAACAGCAGCAGCCCGAACACCCAGGTATCGCCCCGGAACCGCCACTTGGTCAGCACGTAGCCGTTCAGCGCGCCGAGGATGGTCGAGATCGCCACCGCCGGCACCACCATCAGGATCGAGTTCAGGAAGAACGGCCGGAGCCCCGTGGCCGCCACGCCGATCTGCGCCGTCGACCAGGCGCTGCCCCACGGCGCGAACGTCCACTCCCGCGGCAGCGACATCATCCCGCCCGCCTGGATCTCGCTCAAGGGCTTCAGCGAGTTCACCGCCATCACGTAGAGCGGCAGCAGGTAGTAGAGGCAGAACAGCACGAGCACGACGTAGATGCCGATCCGGACGAGGCCGCCGGTCTCGGATCACCTGGTTCGATCCAGGCGAGCCGGCCGGTGGCCTGACCGCGGCGGCCGAGGCTTCGGCGCTGATGTCGGTCATCACTTCTTCTCCCTGAGCTCGGACCAGATGAACGGCACCATGATCGCGGCGATCGACATCAGCATGATCACCGCCGAGGCGGCGCCGATGCCCATCTGGTTGCGGGTGAAGGTGTAGGAGTACATGAACGTCGCCGGCAGCTCGGTGGCCGTCCCCGGCCCGCCGCCGGTCAGCGCGATCACCAGGTCGTAGGACTTGATCGCCATGTGGGCGAGCACCACGAAGGCCGACATGAAGGCCGGCCTGAGCTGCGGGATCACGATCCGCCGGTAGAGCGCGAAGGTCGAGGCGCCGTCGATCTGCGCCGCCTTCATCACCTCGTTGTCGATGCCGCGCAGCCCGGCGAGGAACATCGCCATCACGAAGCCGGAGGTCTGCCACACCGCGGCGATGACGATGGTGTAGATCGCCATGTCGCTGTCCTTGATCCACTCGAAGGTGAAGCTCTCCCAGCCCCAGCTACGCACCACCGCCTGCAGCCCGATCCCGGGATCGAGGAACCACTTCCACGCCGTGCCGGTGACGATGAAGGAGAGCGCCATCGGGTAGAGGTAGATCGTGCGGATGAACCCCTCGGCGCGGACCTTCTGGTCGAGGAAGATCGCCAGCAGCAGCCCGATCGCGCAGGAGATGATGATGTAGAGCGAGCCGAAGATCAGCAGGTTGTTGACCGCGATCCCCCAGGCCCGCACGCTGAACAGCTTCCGGTAGTTCTCGAGGCCCACCCAGCCGAACGAAGGCAGGATCCGGCTGTCCGTGAACGACAGGTAGAGCGTGAACAGGATGAAGCCGTAGACGAAGACCAGCACGATCGCGAAGCTCGGGCTCAGCACCAGCTTCGGCAAGGCTATCGCGCAGCCAGTCCTTGCCGCTCCTTTGGTGATGGGCGATCTGTGCCATGGGTCGTTCCCCCTCGGAAGGTGGGAGGACGGCGGACCGTCCTCCCGGTTGGTGCGCCTACTGCGACAGCTCGACCGCGCTCACCATCTCCTCGACGGCGGTGTCCGAGTTGTACTCGCCGTTGAACTGCGCGGTGATCACGTCGTACATCGCGTTCTTCACCGACGCCGGGTTGGCGTGACCGTGCGCCATCGATCCGAACAGGTTGCCGGACGCCGAGGCGGCCTTCAGCTGCTCGTAGGCCTTCTGGCCGCAGGCGTCGAAGCTCTCCACCGACACGTCGGTCCGTGCCGGCACCGAGCCCTTCACCTTGTTGAAGGCGACCTGGAACTCGGGCGACTCGACGGCCTCGGCGAACGCCGTCTGCTCCGGGGTCAGGCTGTCGCCCTGCTTGAACACCGCGAACTGGTCGGTGTTGAAGGTGACCTGATCCTCGGTGCCGGGGAAGCGGAAGCAGAGGAAGTCCTGGTCCGGCACCTTGCCGGCGTTGAGGAACTCGCCCTTCGCCCAGTCGCCCATGAACTGGAACGCCGCGTCGCCGTTGATCACCATCGCGCTCGCGAGGTTCCAGTCGCGCCCGGAGAAGTTGTCGTCGACGTAGCCGCGGATCACCGTCATCCGCTCGAACACCTGCTTCATGGTGTCCGAGCCGAGGGTGTCCGGGTCGAGCTCGATGAACGCCTTCTCGTAGAACTCCGGTCCGCCGGTCGACATCGCCACCGCGTCGAAGATCGTCGCGTCCTGCCAGGGCTGGCCGCCGTGCGCGACGGCGGTCTTGCCGGCCGCCTTGACCTTGTCCATCGCCGCGACCAGCTCGTCCCAGGTGGTGGGTTGCTCGATGCCGAGCTCGTCGAGCAGCGGCTTGTTGGCCCAGACCCAGTTGGTCGAGTGGATGTTGACCGGAGCGGCGACCCAGTGGCCGTCGTACTTCGAGAACTTCTGCAGCGCCTCCGGCACCACCGCGTCCCATCCGCCCGGCTCGGCGACCGGATCGAGGTTGGCGAGCGCGCCTTCCCGAGCCCAGTCGGTGATGTCGAAGCCGAGCAGCTGCACCGCCGACGGCGGGTTGCCGGCCGTGACGCGCGCCCGCAGCACGGTCATGGCCTGGGTGCCGCCGCCGCCGGCCACCGGCATGTCCTCCCAGCCGATGCCCTGCGCCGCGAGGTCATCTTTCAGCACGTTGAGCGCCGCGGCCTCGCCGCCGGAGGTCCACCAGTGCAGCACCTCCACGTCCGCGGCGGCGGCCAGGCTCGCCGATGTGGCGAGCGCGGCGGCGGCCGCCAGGGTCCTTCCGACAAACATACGCATGAGAGTCCTCCTTGTTTGCGTTGTTGTAGTCCCGGCCGACATCGGTCAGCCGTTGGTCGCTCGCGGTCTCGTCTATCTCCCCGGAAAGGCCGGCTTGCGCTTGTCGCGAAAGGCGCCGACGCCCTCCGCGCGGTCCTCGCTGGCGGCGATCATGCCCGAACCGAGCGCTTCGATCAGCGCGCCCCGGTCCTCCCCGGCGCCGGCCTGGATCATGTACTTCGCCACCTCGACCGCCCGCGGCGAAAGCGTCGCCGCCTTCGCGGCGATCTCCCGCGCGGTCGCCAGCGCGTCGTCGGCGATCTCGGCGACGAAGCCGAGCGCCAGCGCCCGCTCCGCCGACAGCTGCCGGCCGAACAGCGCCATTTCGCGCACCGTCGGCTCCGGAAGCAGGCGCGCCACCCGCTGCGTGCCCGACCAGCCCGGCACGATGCCGACCCCTGCCTCGGGCAGCGCCAGCGTCGCCTGCGGCGCGATCACCCGGATGTCGCAGCAGGCCGCCAGCTCCAGCCCGCCGCCGAACGCATGACCGTTCAGCGCCGCGATCGTCGGCTTGCCGAGCCGCGCCAGCCGGTCGAAGATCCGGTGCCCCTCGCGGACCCAGGCCCTTGCGAATTCGAACGGCGCCATCGGTCCCCATGCGGCGATGTCGGCGCCGGTGCAGAACGCCCTGTCACCGGTGCCGGTGACAATTACCGCGCGAACGTCCGGGCTCCGCTCCAGCGTGGCGCAGTGTGCGTCGAGCGCCTCGAGCATCGGCACGGTCAGCGCGTTGAGCTTGGCCGGATTGTCGAGCCGCAGTTCCGCGACCGCGCCGTCCACCGTCAGATGCAGCGCGCTCATCGCTTTTCCCTCCTTTCAGAAGGGTTAACGCAGACGGGATCACGTAGATATCTCATATGGTTAGCTCTGTCGCGCACTGTGCCCGGCACGGGCGCGCTCACGACGCCGCCCTCGCCGGCTCGCGCCCGTGCACAGGCACGGCCGCCGCCGGCTTCGCCTCCAGCTTCAGCCCCATCGGCCCGGTCCCGAGCAGGCTGGCGGGCAGGATCCTCGCGTCCGGCGCCAGGCTGACGCGGCCTCGCGAGGCGTCGACGATGTCGCGCTGCGGGTCGATCCCGGGCATGATCTCGGTCACGACCAGTCCGCTTTCGGTCAGCCGGATCACGCAGCGTTCGGTGACGTAGAGCACCTCCTGAGCGAGCTCCCGCGCCCGCCGCCCGGAGAAGGTGACGTGCTCCACGTCCTCCACGATCTTCGGGAACCGGCCCGGCTTCGCAACCCGGATCGCCCCGCCGGCGATCTCGACCTCTGCCCCGGCTTCGAACTGGCCGGCGAACACGATCTTCCGCGCGTTCGCGGTGATGTCGACGAACCCGCCGCAGCCGGCGGTCAGGTAGGGCCTCTTGCCGAGCTTGGAGACGTTGACGTTGCCCGCGACGTCGATCTCGAGGAACGACAGGAAGGTCACGTCGAACCCGCCGCCCTGGAAGTAGGTGAACTGGCTCGGGCTCGGCATGAAGGCGTCGGCGTTCGAGGCGCAGCCGAAGGCGAACCCCATCAGCGGCATGCCCCCGACCGCCCCCTGCTCGATCGCCCAGGTCACCGCCTGCGGATGGCCCTCCTCGAGCAGGATCCGCGGCACCATGGAGCAGATCCCGAAGCCGAGGTTCGCGGTCATCCCGTCCCGCAGCTCCATCGCCGCGCGCCGGGCGACGATCTTCTCGACCCCATGCTCGGCGAGATTGAAGCTCGACCACGGCCGCATGATCTCGCCCGAAATCGCCGGGTCGTACGGCGTCTCGGTGGTCTGCAACTGCTCGGGATCGACCACCACCAGATCGACCAGATGCCCCGGCACCCGCACGTCGTGCGGCCGGAGCGACCCCGCCGCCGTCACCCGCTTCACCTGGGCGATCACCAGCCCGCCGTGGTTCCTGACCGCGATCGCCTGGTCGAGCCCGCCGAGGTAGGCGCCCTCGTGCTCGTAGGTGAGGTTGCCGCGCTCGTCCGCCGTCGTCGCCCGCAGGATCGCCACGTCCGGCACGATGTTGGGGAAGTGCAGCCAGGTCTCGCCGCCGAACTCGACGCGTGAGACGATCGGCCGCGCCGCGGCGGCGGCGTTCATCGCGCACCCCTCGCGGACCGGATCGACGAAGGTGTCGAGGCCGACCTGCGTCAGCACGCCGGGCCGCCGCGCGGCGACATCGCGGTGCATGTCGAATAGGATGCCCGAGGGCACGTTGTAGGCGGCGACCCGATCCTCGGTCAGCATCCGCCAGATCCCGGGCATCGGCAGCGACGACGGCCCGCTCGGATAGGAGCCGCCGATGATCGTCGAGAGCAGCCCGTCCCTGGCGATATGGTCGACCCCTTTGATCCCGTACATGTCGCCGGCCGCGATCGGATGGATGGTGGTCAGGTCGCGCGGGTGCCCCTCCGCGTCGAACCGCGCGCCGATGGCCGCGAGCATCCTGTCCGGGCAGCCAAGCCCGGAGGAGGACGAGACCGTGACCACGGCCCGGTCCGGTATCCGCGCCGCCGCCGCTTCGGCCGAAACGACCTTCGATGCCATCGCTCAGTATCCCTCGTAGTCGACGCGCACCACACGTCCCGATCGCGCCGACTCGCGCACCGCCATTGCCACCGCGAGCGACTTTACGCCGTCGACCCCGTCGGCCGACGGCCGCCCGCGTCCCGCCACCGCCTCGGTGAAGAGCGCGAGCGAGCGCGCATAGAGATCGTGCGTCTCGAACGGGATCGGGTGCCGGCCCGACGCATCCACCAGCTCGACCTCGCCGACCGGCCTCTGCGTCATGATCCCGCGCCCGAAGATCGAGCCTTCGGTGCCATGCACCTCCACCCCCGACCCGGCGAAGGGATGGGTGAAGCTCTCGTGCGCCTGCACCATCGCGCCCGAAGCCATGTTCCACACCGACATGACGCTGTCCTCGACGCCCTGCCCCATCCCGGACGCGCCGGCCATCGCCACCACCTCCACCGGATCGGCGTCGAGGTAGAAGCGGACGGTGTCCGCGTCGTGCACGGTGATGTCCGGGATGACCCCGCCGCCCGCGCCGGCGTCGTTGATCCGCCAGCCCTGCAGGTGCGGCGGCAGATGCACGGCATGGAACACCCGGACGCTCAGCACCCGCCCGATCCTCCCGCCGGAGATGGCCTCGCGGATCGCCAGGTGCGCGCCGGCATTGCGCAGGTGGTGGTTTGTCGCGAAGACGACGCCTCGGGCTTCCGCCGCCCGGACCATCTCCGTCGCCTCGGCGACCGTCATCGCCAGCGGCTTCTCGCAAAGGACGTGCTTGCCGGCGTCGATGGCTGCCAGCGCCTGGGGATGGTGCTTCTCGTTGGTGGTCGAGATGTAGACCGCGTCGATGCCCGGGGCGGTGAGGAGCGCGTCGAGTTCGGTTGTGTTCTCCGGGATCCCGTGGCGCGCCGCGTAGTCGGCGCCGCGGTCGGCGTTTCCGCTCAGCACGCTGACGATCTCGTGGCCGTTCGCCCGAATGGCGGCGATCATGTGTTCCGAAGCGATCGTACTCGCCCCGACAAGGCCCCACTTCATCGGCTTCCCCCCGCCCGCAGATTTGGCTCGTTCCAACCTGAAGAACCGGATAATGGAACGTGCCAAATAAGTCAATGGCTGGATTGGAACGTGACAAGAGGTGGGTGGCGACCTGTTCCGCGAAGAGGGCGCCATGCACCGAATGCAGCGGGGTGTGCCCGCCGCGCGCAGGGAGGGTCCGGAGTCTTGCATCGCCCGAGGCGGAGGGAGACACTCGGCGGAAATCGGGAGGGGGATGGTTTGGGACGTTTTGCGTATTCACTTGCTGCGCTCGCAGCGCTCGCCGGCTGTAGCGGCGAGCCGAGCGCCACCGGCGCCTTCGCCAACCGCGCCGCGGTGCAGAACCCTGCGGCACTCTTCGATGTCGCGACGCGGAGCGACGTACTCAGGGCCAACAGCGGCCGCACCGGCGAGCCGCGCGGCGCTCCGGTCTGCCCGCGGGCGACCGACCTCGTCGATCTCGCACCGCTGACCGAGGCCTCGCTCGCCGCCCTGCGCGGCAATCCCGATCCGACCCGAGCGCCGCGGGACTTCGCGCGGGCGCTCAACGTCAGCGCCTATCGGCTGCTCATCGACCTCGACATGACACGCGCGGCGCGGGACGTGGCGGCGCTGAGGGCGCATGCGGACTCGAACGCGTGGCTCGGGGCGGAGGCGAAGGGATCGTCGACCGGCTCGGTGATCGACGCTCTGGGGCCGCTCCTGCCGGCATGGCAGGTCCTGCGCCAGTCGGAGGCGGCGAGCGCTGCGGACCGGCAGGCGATCGACGCCTGGCTGGCACGGCTCGCAGCCTTCGCCCAGTCGACGCCGAAGGACAACAGCTCGGGGACCTTCCGGGGAGCGAACGCGATGTTTCTCGGGCTGATCCGGGGCGACGACGCGATGTACAAGACCGGGGTCACGAGCGGGTTCTACGCGCAGCTCGGCACGATGCGGGCGGACGGCAGCTTCCCGCTGGAGGTCGACCGCGGCCTGAGCGCGCTCGACAACCAGAGCCGGAACATCGGGCTCCTGCTCTACTCGGCGCGGATCGCCCAGAGCCGCGGCGTCGATCTCTACGGCGCCAAGGTGAACGGCCGCGGCATCGACGACGCGATCCGCTTCCTGCTCGCGGCCGCCGACGACAACGCCCTGGTCGATGGCTACGCGCAGGCGAACCGCAACCCGTCGAAGGACCATCCGGTGTTCCGGCCGGGCGCACAGGTCGATCCGTTCAAGTCGAGCGCGACCCGGGGGTGGATCAAGCTCTACGCCGCCCGCTGGCCGGACACGCCGCTGGCGGAGGAACTCGCCTCCCGCGTGGCGCCGAGCCGGCGGCTGTCCAACGACATCGTCGGCGGCTACGTCACCTGCTACGACGGCCGGGTGTAGGGCGCGAAGGCCCCAGGAAGACTCCGAGGCTCCTGGCATTCAGACCGTCCAGGCCGGCCCCGCAATCCGGGTCTCGAGCCACCTAGGAACGGCGCGGAACGCCGATCGCTGCGGCGGCCAGCGCCGGGTCGGGGGGGAGCACCGCGCCCTTCAGGGCCTGCGAATAGGGATGCGTCGGATTGCCGAGCACCTCCCGTGCATCGCCTGCCTCCACCACCCTGCCCGACTTCATGATGATCAGCCGATCCGCGATGTAATAGGCCGTCGCCAGGTCGTGGGTGATGTAGACGATCGAGACCCCGACCTGATCGCGCAGGTCGCGAAACAGGTTGACGATCGACATCCGCAGCGAGGCGTCGACCATCGAGACCGGCTCGTCCGCGACGATCAGCTCCGGCTCGGGGATCAGCGCCCGCGCCACGGCCACACGTTGCAGCTGGCCGCCCGACAGCTCGTGCGAATATCTGCCTCTGACCTCGGCGATGGTCAGGCCGACCTGCTGCAGCGCGGTGTCGGCCAGCTCCTCCTGACGCCCCCGGCGACCGGCGCCGCGATAGCGGCGGGCCGTGGCATAGAGATAGGAATTGATCTGGGTCAGCGGATTGAAGGCCTCGAACGGGTTCTGGAAGATCGGCTGGACCTTCGACATGAATTCGATGCGCTTGCGCCGGGAGCGATGCTCCGACACATCCTCGCCGTGAAAGAGCAACGTCCCCGAGCTCGCTGTCTCGCTGCCGAGGACCATGTTGGCGAGCGTCGACTTGCCGCTCCCCGACTGGCCGACGATGGCGAAGACCTCCGCACGGTCGGTGTCGAGCGCGAAGCTGACATCCCGGACCGCTTCCACCCGACGCGTCGAGAACAGTCCGCCCATGCGGAACGAGAGGTGGCTCGGGAAATCTGAACGGGGGCGCTGAGTGGTGAAGCGGCTCGAGATCGGCAAGAAGATTGCTGAGAACCGAGGAGCGACCATGATGAGACGACCACGGCGGAACCACACCCCTGCGTTCAAGGCGAAGGTGGCGATAGCGGCCATCAAGGGCGAGAAGACGCTGGCCGAGCTGGCCCAGCAGTTCGACGTTCATCCGAACCAGATCACGCAATGGCGCAGCCAGCTCCTTGAGGGCGCGACGGGGGTCTTCGGCGAGGGCGCCAGGGCCGACGCCGCTCCGGCGATCGACGTGAAGGTCCTGCATGCGAAGATCGGCGAACTGACGCTGGCCAACGATTTTTTAGCGGTCGCGCTCGACAAGGCCGGACTGCTGGCGAGCGCAAGACGATGATCGACAGGTCCCATGAACTGCCGCTCACCGGGCAGGCGAAGGCGCTCGGGATCAGCCGGGGCAGCGTCTACTATCTGGCCCGACCGACCTCGGACGCCAATCTGGCGCTGATGCGGCGCATCGACGAGTTGCACCTCGAGCATCCGTTCGCGGGCAGCCGGATGCTGCGGGACATGCTGAAGGCGGAAGGCCGCGAGGTCGGCCGCCGTCACGTCGCGACGCTGATGAAAAAGATGGGCGTCGAGGCGATCTACCGCCGCCCGAACACGTCGAAACCGGCGCCGGGGCACAAGATCTACCCCTATCTGCTCCGCAACCTGGCGGTGACGCGCTCCAACCAGGTCTGGGCGAGCGACATCACCTACGTGCCGATGGCGCGGGGTTTCGTCTACCTCGTCGCCATCGTCGACCTGTTCAGCCGCAAGGTCCTGGCCTGGCGGCTCTCGATCACGCTGTCGGCGGACTTCTGCGTCGAGGCCCTGGAAGAGGCGCTCGCCCGGCATGGCAGGCCCGAGATCTTCAACACCGATCAGGGAAGCCAGTTCACCTCGACCGACTTCACCAAGGTGCTGAAGAAAGCCGAGATCGCGATCAGCATGGACGGCAGGGGCGCCTGGCGCGACAACGTCTTCGTCGAGCGGCTCTGGCGGACGGTCAAGTACGAAGAGGTCTACCTGCGCGCCTACACCGGCGTAGCGGCAGCCCGCGCATCGATCGGCCGGTATCTCGGCTTCTACAATGGCAAGAGGCCGCATTCATCGCTTGGCGGGAAAACACCCGATCAGGCATACATCAACCTGGCGACGCCAATCCCGGCGGCAGCCTGAAAGGGGGCGGCTCATCCACTTGGAAACACCCCGGACAGTGTTCAAACAGACCGAGCCACCTCTAAGAGGGTGTGGAACCGGGTGTTCGGCGCCTTGAGATGAAAGACGACCGTGAGATCGTCCGGCGCCTCGACGCTCGCAACATTGACCGAGAACGGCGCGCTCCATTGCATGCCGGGATGATCGATCTGGGTCTGGACGGTGTAGACCACGTCCTTGGAGGTGAACGGCACGCCGTCGCTCCAGAAGATCCCGTCCTTCAGCTTCACCGTCATCTCGGTGAAGTCGTCGTTGTATTCCGGTCGGCTCGCCGCGAGCGCGTTCTGCCACGCGTCGTCGCCGGTCCCCTCGGGGTTGATGAACCACAGGGTGTCGGCCGAGAGCTGCTGGTTGCCGTTCGGACCGGCTCCACCGCCCGGCGCCCAGAGGTTGAACCAGTCTGCGTTCTGCGCCGGAGGGCCCTGGATGATCAGGGTCTCGTCGCGCGGAATTCCGGCGATGAAATTCTGCGCGAAAACCGGCGTGGCCGAGGCCAGCGCGCCGATTGCCGCAGCCAGGAGTCTGCGAAATTTCATGATGCCTCCCCATGAGCCTGTTGTGATTGCGTCCGGCGGCTTTCCCGTTCCGACCCATGGGCAGGCACAAGGACCGCTTCTCGTCACATTGCTCTTTATCGACAATTTCGCGCTGTCAGGCAACCGGGAAATCGCCCTTGCCGCTGCATTCCTCATGATAAAAGAGAAAATCGACCGAGCATGGTTTGCAAGCGGTATCAAGATTGTTGACAAAAGACCCTCCTCGGATACGGTGTCGATCAAACTGCCGGGTCCATCGGACGGCCAGCCGCGATCGCGAAGGCGCCTCCGGCTGCCACCCGGACCAGCCAGTGAGCGAGGGAGGATGCCAATGTCGGAACCGACGAGGATCGAGATGCGTGTCGACGCTGGCCGTCGTCTCGAACCCTATCATCCGCTCTGGAACTGGTTCGGCCACGACGAGCCGAACTACACTTACACCGAGCACGGGCGCAAGCTGCTCGGTCATCTCGCCGGGCTGACCTCGACCCCGCCGTACGTCCGCACCCATAACCTGCTGACGAGCGGCGACGGCGAGGCATCGCTGAAATGGGGCTCGACCAACGCCTACACCGAGGACGCCTCTGGCAACCCGGTCTACGACTGGCGGATCATGGACCGCATCTTCGACGCCTATGCCGAAGCCGGCGTGCGGCCTCTCGTCCAGATCGGCTTCACGCCCGAGGCACTGTCGGGCGATACCGGCCCCTACCGTCACGACTGGTCGCTCGAGGCCAACTATTCGACCATCACGACCGGCTGGGCCGCGCCGCCGAAGGATCTCGGCAAGTGGACCGATCTCATCAAGGCCTGGGCGACGCACGCGCTGGAACGGTACGGCCGGGAGACCGTCGCGGATTGGCTCTGGGAAGTCTGGAACGAGCCGGACGGCGCCTACTGGACCGGCACGACCGCCGAGTTCTGCGAAATGTTCGATGCGACCGTCCGCGCGGTGAAGTCCGTCCTGCCCGAGGCGCGGGTGGGCGGCCCCCACACCTGCGGCGCCTTCGCCAACGACAGGGCCGCGACGTTCCTGCGCGCCGTTCTCGCCCATGTCGTCGAGCACGAAACTCCGATCGACTTCATCGCCTTCCATGCCAAGGGCAACCCGGCGGTGCACGAAGGCCATGTGCGGATGGGCCTGCGCAAGCAGTTGCGCGACATCGAAACCAATCTCGCGATCATGGCGGAATTTCCGCAGCTGGCCCACCTGCCGGTGATCATCGGCGAATCGGACCCCGAGGGCTGCGCGGCGTGCTCGGCCCGCGTCCACCCGCAGAACGCCTACCGCAACGGGCCGCTCTACGGCGCCTACGCCGTCGAGAGCATGCTGCGCACCTACGAGTTGTCGCGACGCGCCGGGATCCACATCGAGGGCGCGGTGACCTGGGCCTTCATGTTCGACGAGCAGCCCTGGTTCGACGGGTTCCGCGATCTCGCGACCAACGGCGTCGACAAGGCGGTGCTCAACGCGTTCCGGATGCTCGGCAAGCTCGGCGGCGACTGGATCGCGACCGAGAGCAGCGGTCAGCGTCCACTTGACGACATCCTCGCGAGCGGCGTCCGCGGCGCCCCCGACGTCGGCTGCGTCGCCACCCGGGACGAGGCGGGCGTCAGCGTCCTGATGTGGAACTATCACGACGACGACCGCGACCTCGATCAGACCGCCCACATTGCCCTTGCGGTCGCCGGCCTGCCCGACGGCGCGCTCAGCTGCCGCGAATTCCGCATGGACGCGACCCACAGCAATTCCTTCGGGACATGGCAGGCGATGGGCGCGCCACAGGATCCGACCCCGGATCAGATTGCCGAACTCGAGGCCGCCGCCGGGCTCGCCTGTCTCTCGGACCGGGACGCCGTCGTTTCCGCTGGCGCGGTGCAGTTCAACTGCGACCTTCCGCGGCAAGGCGTCAGCCTGTTCCGCCTCGAGACCTGAGCCAGAGCCGCTGCGGTTGCCCCGGTATCGGAATTGCAATGACCGACACGACCCCAGACGAGGAAGCCGTCGCCCGCGCCATCGAGCAGGATATCATCTTTGGCCGTCTCGCGCCCGGCGCGCGGCTTCGCGAGGAGACGCTCGCCCGGGACAAGGCCGCCTCGCGCCACCACGTTCGCGCCTCCCTGATGATCCTCGAACGCACCGGGACGGTGGTGCGCGAGCGCAACAAGGGCGCGCGCGTCCGCAGCTATTCGGCGGAGGAGGTCCGCCAGCTCTACGACGTGCGCGAGATGCTGACGCGCCAGGCAGCTCTGCACATCGCCCTCCCCGTCGCGCCGGAACTTCGGGCGCCGGTCGAAGCGGCGCAGGCCGCCTACGAGACGGCCGTCGACCGCGCCAGCCTGCCCGACATCCATGTGAGCAACGACCGCTTCCACATGGAAATGTTCGCGCTGTGCGGGAACCCCTACCTGATCGACATGCTCAAGCGCGCGATGGACATGACCTATGTCATTCGCGCCGCGGACATGGGGGACACCGTCCGCCTCGCCGTCGCGCGCGCCGAACACCGCACGATGATCTCGCTGCTCGAAGGCACCGACGCCTGGGCGCTGTCCGAGATCAGCGTCCAACATCTGCGCCCCAGCAAGGAGCGCTACCTCAGCCGTCTCGCCACGGAGCAGGCGGACCCGCCGCGAAGGAAGCCCCGATGAATGCAGACCTCCGCCACCTCCGCCCTGCCCGGCGTCGGCGCAATCGGCCCGCCGCGCAGGACCGGCGGCCGGCACCTCCCAGGCGGTGCTGCCAGCTCCGCGACCCGCTGCCCGCGCAACGTGGCCACGGCGACCGCATCGCATCCGGCCGCGTTCGGCCCCAACCCGCCCCCGCGACAAACGCGTCTCTCGCGCCGTGAGCCCTTCATCCGAACGCGGCTTCGCCCGCCGCCTCACCCGCTATGGCGACGAGGGGTTCGCGCGCTTCCTGCGGGACTCCTTCCTGATGGCCGCCGGCCTCGGCCCGGAGGCCCTCGACCGACCGGTCATCGCGATCTGCGACACTGGCTCGGACTACAACCCCTGCCACGCCACCGCACCGCAAATGAGCCAGGCGATCGCCCGTGGCGTTACCATGGCGGGCGGGCTTCCGATGCGGTTCCCGACGATCTCCCTGCACGAGTCCTTTGCCCACCCGACGTCGATGCTCCTGCGCAACCTGATGTCGATGGACACCGAGGAGATGCTGCGGGCGCTGCCGCTCGACGCCGCCGTGCTGATCGGCGGATGCGACAAGACGATCCCGGCGCAGCTGATGGGCGCGATCAGCGCCGACGTGCCCGCGCTGTCGGTAGCCGTAGGCCCGATGCTGTCCGGCACGCACGAGGGCGAGCAACTCGGCGCCTGCACCGACTGCCGCCGCCTGTGGGCCGACACCCGGGCCGGGCGGCTCGACGCGGCCGGTCTCGCCCGCGCCCAGCCCCACCTGATGCCCACCCACGGCACCTGCATGGTGATGGGCACCGCGAGCACCATGGCCTGCCTCGCCGAGGTCCTCGGCCTGATGCTGCCCGGCGGCGCGAGCATCCCCGCCGTTCACGCCGAACGCCTTCGCCACGCCGAGGCGGCCGGCCGCCGCGCCGTGGCACTGGCGCGAACCGGCGCGCCGCTGCCGTCCGCTCTCGTGACCGAAGCGAGCCTCCGCAACGCCTGCGTCGTCCTTCAGGCCCTCGGCGGCTCGACCAACGCGATCATCCACCTCGCCGCCATCGCCGGCCGCGCCGGGCTCCGGCTCGATCTCGACGCGCTCGACCGCATCGGGCGCGAGACGCCGATCCTTTGCGACCTCAAGCCGGTCGGCCGCCTCTACATGCAGGACTTCCACGCCGCCGGAGGTCTCCCCGCTCTCATCCGCGAGATCGCCCGGACCGGCCACTTCGACACCGCGACCCTTGCCGCCGACGGCCGCCCCTGGTCCGACGTCCTCGCCGACTGGCCCGCCTGGACCGACCCGGGGATCATTCGCTCGCCCGACGATCCGGTGGTTCCCGGAGAAGCTCTCGCCATCCTGCGCGGCAACCTCGCGCCGAACGGCGCCACGATCAAGCGCGCAGCGATGTCGGCCGGTCTGCTCCGCCACGAGGGCCCGGCGCTCGTCTTCGACGATCTCGCCGACCTCGACGCCCGCATCGACTCGCCCGACCTCGACGTCACGGCCGATCACGTTCTCGTCCTGCGAAACGCCGGGCCGGTCGGCGCGCCCGGCATGCCCGAAGCGGGCTCCCTGCCGATCCCCAGGAAGCTCGCCACCCGGGGCGTTCGCGACATGGTCCGCATCTCCGACGCGCGGATGTCGGGCACCGCCTACGGGGCCGTGGTCCTGCACATCTCCCCCGAGGCCGCAGCGGGCGGCCCGCTCGCCCTCGTCCGCGACGGCGACCGCATTCGCCTCGACGTCGACGCGCGCCGCCTCGACCTCCTCGTCGACGAGGCCGAACTCGCCCGCCGCCGCGCCGCCTGGCGTCCCCCCGCGCTTCCCGCCCGCGGCTACGCGCGCCTCTACGCCCGATGCGTCCTGCAGGCGGAGCTCGGCTGCGACTTCGACTTCCTCAGCGCAGTCCCGCCCGAAGAGGCATGAGGGCCGGTGAGACGAGGCGACGGCGTTTCTGCTGGCTACCCATACCAACTCCGCCTGATCGGTCCGCCCTCCGGGATTGCTCGAGCGCGCCACGTCAAGAGCGTCTAGCGAAGTCAGAGTCCGACGCACCCTCTGAACTCTTGGAGAAAAGGCCGGAAAGACTGCCGCGATGTGCGCAGGGCGAAGGATCGCGGATCGGATTTGGGATCGCGGGGTGACGTCGATTGGGTTAACCTTGCAGCGCCGGACGTGATGGCGTCCCGCCCGCGGAGGCGCGCGGTGCCGGACCACGGGCGGCAAGTCTGCCCGGTTCCGCTGAACCCGCCGGCACCGGGCAAAAGGGGCTGCGATGGCCGAGGCAGGGGCGACAGACACCAAGCAACTCCCGTGCGTTGCCGGGACCCTCTCCTCAGAATGCCTCCCGCGAGAGATCGTTCTCTGAAGACGTTGTCGGTATTGTCATGAATTCGATTATTTCGAGGATCCGGGCCAGACTTCGCCGCGAATTTCCCGAAGCGGCGAGCTTTTCGGGGGTCAAGGGGCGTGCTGCGTTCTTCGGTTCGCCCGAGCGCGCTCCCAGCATCGCCGAGTTCTTTTGCGGCGACGGCACGCGACGCACCAGCGGGGGGCGCATTCGCCGGTCGCAGGTCCCGATCCGGAGCATCAAGAATGCATCCGAGGGTGCCGTCTCGATATTCTGCCCGAAACGAAACGAGCCGGGATTTCCCGAGCTCGATGGCCGGGCCGTAGAGGTGCCACCGGCGATCGCTCTGAGAAAGACGCTTCCCGACACGACGGAGTCGCTCATGGCGGGGTTCAGGACTTCTTCGACCCGGGAGGATCTGCGGCGAATTCGCCGGTCCGGGTTCACCTATCGCATCACGAATGATCCTGAGGACATCCGTGTGTTCTATTCAAACCACTACGTGCCCCTCGTCCGGCAGCGGTTCCCCGAGGACGGATCGATCATGCCGCTGGAGACCATGCTCAAGGTCCTCGGGCGTCCCGGGGAACTCGTCTGCGCCGATCTCGATGGCGAATGGGTTGCCGGCATCCTCAACTGGGTTTCCGGGGACAACTATACGATGGGAGCGCTCGGGATCAGGGGCGCCGACGAGGCGGTGCGGCAGAAACGCGTAGTCTCCGCGCTTCTCGTGCGCAGCATGCAGCGCGCCGTGGAACTCGGCCGTTCCACGACGACGCTGGGGAGCTCGTTGCCTTTCCTCGGCAAGGGATCGATCTGGTTCAAGGCGAAGTGGGGCTGCACGCTCGAGCTCGCACCTGGGAATCAGAGGATGCAGATGCTTCTGGATCTGAGACACGAGACGGTTCGCACGGCTCTCGCCGACAGCCCGATCATCCATTGCGACGGAGGAGAGCTGTCCGTGGCGGCCTGGCTGCCGCCCGGGGATGGCCCGATGAAGAGCCTCATCCGGGAGGCCGGCCGCTTTCCGGGTATCTCGAGGTGGCATGTCCTGGCCGAACCCGAAACGCTCAGGGCGGCAGGGCCGTCGCTGGAAGCGAGTGAGCGGATCGTTCCGGTCGGGGTCGAGGTTTCCGCCGCCGAGCCACTTTGGCTTGGGCGGCTGATAGCAGGGGCTGGCGCTTAAGGGGAACGACTTCAGGCGGTAAGGTGGCGGAGGGGGCGGGCCAGTCCGTGTCCGCGTGCAATATTACAATATTATGGTAAGCCATTGAAATTACGTGAAACGATTTCCGAAATTAATCGAATGGTAACGAAGTCAACGGCCGGCGGCACGCCGGCGCCAGCCCGGGCAGCCAGTCCGGGCGTCGGGAGCCTGATCAGACGGAGGGCGTATCAAACCGTCAACCAACGTCGCAGGTCGGTGCTTGCGAGCTCCTGGCCGTTGCCCGCGAGAACGATCCGGCCGCGATCCATCACGACGAAGTTGTCTGCAAGCTCACGGGCGAAATCGAGATACTGCTCGACGAGAACGATGGCGAGGTTCCAGCTGGTGCGCAGGTAGCGGATCGCGTTGCCGATGTCCTTGATGATTGACGGCTGGATGCCTTCGGTTGGTTCGTCCATCAGCAGCAGCCGCGGCCGCATCACCATGGCCCGCGCGATGGCGAGCTGCTGCTGCTGGCCGCCGGAGAGGTCGCCGCCGCGCCGCTTCAGCATCTCGGCGAGGACCGGGAACAGCTCGAAGACCGTGTCCGGAATCTCCCGTTCGGCGCGCGGCAGCACTGCGAACCCGGTCTCGAGGTTCTCCCGCACCGTCAGCAGCGGAAAGATCTCGCGGCCCTGAGGCACCACGGCGACGCCGAGGCGGGCGCGGGCATCGGGACCGAGTCGGGTGATGTCCCGGCCGTCCCAGGCGATCTGCCCGCCGCTGATCGCGTGCCTCCCGGAGATCGCCTGCATCAGCGAGGTCTTGCCGACGCCGTTGCGCCCGAGAACGCAGGTTATCCGTCCGGGCTCGGCGTTCAGCGACACGTCCCAGAGCGCCTGGGCGGCCCCGTAGCTGAGGTCGATTTTCGCAACGTCCAGCATGGCTAGCGTCCCAGATAAACTTCGATGACCTCGGGATTGGCCGAGACGTGGTCGAGGGAGCCTTCCGCCAGAACCGAGCCTCTGTGCAGAACCGTCACCTTGCAGTTGAGTGCGCGCACGAAATCCATGTCGTGCTCGATGACGAGGACCGAGCGCGCGCCGGCGATGGTCTGCAGCAGCTCCGCGGTGCGCATCGTCTCGACGTCGGTCATTCCCGCCGCCGGCTCGTCCACCAGCAGCAGGTCCGGCTCCTGCGCCAGCAGCATGCCGATCTCCAGCCACTGCTTCTGACCGTGGCTGAGCGCGCCTGCCAGTCGATCACGCGCAGCCGTGAGCCCGACCGTCTCGAGCACCTCATCGATCCGGTCGTTCTCTCGCCCGGTCGCCCGATGACGCAGGCTGGCCCCGATCCCCCGCTCGCCGGCCGAGGCCAGCATCAGGTTGTCCGCGACCTTGAGCGTCTCGAAGACGGTCGGCTTCTGGAACTTCCGGCCGATGCCAAGTCTTGCGCAATCGGCCTCGTCGAGCCGGGTCAGATCGGTGTCCGCCCCCCAGACCACCCGCCCTCTGTCCGGCCGGGTCTTGCCGGTGACGATGTCGAGCATCGTGGTCTTTCCCGCGCCGTTCGGACCGACCACCGCGCGAAGCTCGCCCTTGGCGATCGCCAGGGACAGGCCGTTGATTGCCTTGAAGCCGTCGAAGCTCTTGTGCACGTCGTTGAGGTAGAGCTGGGTCTCGCGCATCGTCTATTCCGCCGGCTCGGCCGAAGGACGGGTCACGGCTGGCCGGCGTCCCGGGCGCGGCATCCGCCCCCGGAACAGGCCGATGATCCCGTTGGGCAGGAAGATCGTCACCAGCACGAAGGCGGCGCCGAGCACGAACAGCCAGGCCTCGGGGAAGTTCGCCGTCAGCCAGCTCTTGCCGGCCGCGACGATCAGCGCCCCGAGTGCTGCGCCCACCAGCGTGCCGCGACCGCCGAGCGCCACCCAGATCACGATCTCGATCGAGTTGGCGGGGGAAAATTCGCTGGGGTTGATGATGCCGACCTGCGGGACGTAGAGGGCGCCGGCGATCCCGGCCAGCATCGCCGACACCACGAAGACGAACAGCTTGTAGTGCTCGACCCTGTAACCGAGGAACCGCGTGCGGCTTTCGGCGTCGCGGACCGCCACCAGCACCTTGCCGAACTTCGAGACCGCCAGCGCCCGGCAGAGCAGGATGCCCCCGGCGAGCGCCAGTCCGGAGAGGACGAACAGCCCGACGCGGGTGGTGTCGGCCGACAGCGAGAAGCCGAGCACGTCGCGGAAGTCGGTCAGGCCGTTGTTGCCGCCGAGGCCCATCTCGTTGCGGAAGAAGGCCAGCATCAGCGCATATGTCAGCGCCTGGGTGATGATCGAGAGGTAGACGCCGGTCACGCGGCTGCGAAAGGCGAACCATCCGAACACGAAGGCGAGCGCGCCCGGAACCAGCACCACCATCAGGGCCGCGAACCAGAACATGTCGAAGCCGTGCCAGTACCAGGGCAACCGGTCGTAGCTGAGGAATACCATGAAGTCGGGCAGCACCGGGTTGGCATAGACCCCGCGGTCTCCGATCTCGCGCATCAGGTGCATGCCCATCGCGTAGCCGCCGAGCGCGAAGAACGCGCCGTGTCCGAGGCTCAGGATGCCGGCGAAACCCCAGACGACATCGAGCGACACCGCGAGCAGCGCGAAGCACAGATACTTGCCCAGCAGCGCCACGATGTGGCTCGGCACATGTGCCGCCGCAGCCGGCGCAGTGAGCAGATTGCAGACAGGCACAAGCACGATCAACACGAAAAGAACCGTCAGGAAGATGCCGGTGGTCCGGTCGATCAGGCCTTCTCGCACCGGGGTCACGCCTCCACCGCCCGTCCGCGTTGCGGGAAAAGTCCGCGCGGCCGCTTCTGGATGAACAGGATGATGAAGACGAGCACCAGGATCTTGGCGAGCACGGCGCCGGCCACGGGCTCCAGGAACTTGTTGATGATCCCGAGCGAGAAGGCGGCGGCGAAGGTGCCCCAGAGATTGCCGGCGCCACCGAACACCACCACCAGGAACGAGTCGATGATGTAGGACTGGCCGAGGTTGGGCGAGACATTGTCGATCTGGCTCAGCGCGACGCCGGCGAGCCCCGCGATCCCGGCCCCCAGACCGAAGGTCAGCGCGTCGATCCAGCCGGTCCGGATGCCCATCTCGGCCGCCATCGGGCGGTTCTGGGTCACGGCGCGCATGTAGAGCCCGAACGGGGTTCGCCGGAGGATCACCAGCAGCCCGGCGAAGACAGCGAGCGCGAAGATGATGATCGCGAACCGATTCAGCGTGATGGTCATCTCGCCGAGCTGAAAGGCGCCCGACATCCACGATGGGTTGCCGACCGAGCGGTTGGTCGGCCCGAAGATCGAGCGGACCGCCTGTTGCAGGATCAGGCTGACCCCCCAGGTGGCGAGCAGGGTTTCGAGCGGACGGCCATAGAGATGACGAACGATGCCGCGCTCGATTGCCACGCCCGTGCCGCCTGCGACCAGAAAGGCCAGGGGTGCCGCGAACGCGAGCGACCAGTCGAACAGGCCGGGCGCGTGGGAGCGGATCACCTCCTGGGTCACGAACGTCGTGTAGGCGCCGAGCATAATCAACTCGCCGTGCGCCATGTTGATCACGCCCATCACGCCGAAGGTGATGCCGAGACCGACCGCCGCGAGCAGGAGCACCGAGCCGAGCGACAGGCCGAACCAGACGTTCTGCGCCTGTCCCCACATCGCCTGGACCCGCTCGATCCGCTTCACCGCCTTGATGGCCGCGGCGGCGATCTCCGGCTCGTCGGCCTGCTGCAGCTGGGTCAGCGTCCCGAGCGCATCGGTGCCGCCGCGCCGGGCGATGGTCCCGATCGCCTCGACACGCTCATCGACCGGCGCGTCCGACCGCACCACCACCGCCGCGCGGGCCTGCTCCAGCGCGGTTCGCACCTCGGGATCCTGCTCGGCCGCCAGCGCGGCCTCGATCGCCTCGCGTTGGTCGGGATCGGCCGCTCCGAAGGCCTCGTTGGCGGCCTTCAGGCGCTTCGCCGGGTCCGGGTCCATCAGCGTCAGCGTCGAGACCGCCGAGCGCACGGCGCGGCGCAGGGCGTTGTTCACCTTGACCGGATCGGTGGAGTTCGGCGGCACCGGCCCCAGATCGGCCCCGGTCAGCGGATCGAAGGCTTTCGCCCTCGCCCCCCGGCCGGTGACGCGGATCACCGCTCCGTCCGCCTTGCGCACGCGCAGATCGCCGTCCTGCAGCGCCTCCAGCACCGCGACCGCCCGCTCGTCACCGGTGGCGCCGATCTCCGCGACCACGTCGGCCCGCTTCGAGTAGCTGCCGGCGGGCAGATCGGCGATCAGGTCCTCCAGAGACTGCGCCGTCGCCGATCCAGAGCCGAAGAGGAGGCCGACCATCAGGACCAGCGAGGCGAGAAGACGCATGAAATCCTCCGGAACGACTGCACGCGGGACCACCCGGCCCCGCGTGCCTTTTCGTCAGGCGTTCAGTTGGTCGCGCCGCCGCACTGGCCGGTCTTGACGTTGAAGTTGCCGCAGCTCATCGGCGCCCGCCAATCCGAGATCAGGTCGGCCGATTCCGGCAGGTAGTCAGACCATTCGTCGCCCAGCACCAGGCCGCTGGTCTCCCATACGGTGTTGAACTGGCCGTCGTCGCGGATCTCGCCGATCAGCACCGGCTTGGTGATGTGGTGGTTGGCGCCCATCGAGCTGATGCCGCCGGTCAGGTTCGGCACCGCCACCCCGACCATGGCGTCGATCACCGCGTCGGCGTCGGTGGTGCCCGCCGCCTCGACCGCCTTTACCCACATGTTGAAGCCGATGTAGTGGGCCTCCATCGGATCGTTGGTGGTGCGCTCGTCGTTGCCGATGAACTTGTGCCAATCGTCGATGAAGGCGGCATTCTCCGGCGTGTCGACGCTCTCGAAGTAGTTCCAGGCGGCCAGGTGGCCGACCAGCGGCGATGTGTCGAGGCCCGCGAGTTCTTCCTCGCCGACCGAGAAGGCGACGACCGGGATATCCTCGGCCGAGACGCCCTGGTTCCCCAACTCCTTGTAGAACGGGACGTTGGCGTCGCCGTTGATGGTCGACACCACCGCCGTCTTCTTGCCGGCCGAGCCGAAGGTCTTGATGTCGGAGACGATCGTCTGCCAGTCGGAATGTCCGAACGGCGTGTAGTTGATCATGATGTCTTCCTGCGCGACGCCCTTCGACTTCAGGTACGCCTCGAGGATCTGGTTGGTGGTGCGCGGATAGACGTAGTCGGTGCCGGCGAGCACCCAGCGCTCGACGCCCTCCTCGTTCATCAGGTAGTCGACCGCCGGGATCGCCTGCTGGTTCGGGGCGGCGCCGGTGTAGAAGACGTTGCGCTGACTCTCCTGGCCTTGGTACTGCACCGGGTAGAACAGGATCGAGTCCAGTTCCTCGAACACCGGCAGCACCGACTTGCGGCTGACCGAGGTCCAGCAGCCGAACACGACGTCGACATGCTGGCCGTCGATCAGTTCGCGCGCCAGCTCGGCAAAGCGGGGCCAGTCGGAGGCCGGATCGACCACCACCGGCTCGAGTTGCCGCCCGAGCACGCCGCCCTTGGCGTTCTGCTCCTGGATCAGCATCAGCATGACGTCCTTGAGCGTGGTCTCCGAGATCGCCATCGTTCCCGAGAGCGAATGCAGAATCCCGACCTTGATCGGCTCATCCTGCGCAAAGGCGGGCGCGGCGAAGAGCGCGCCCGAAAGCGCCGTTCCGATCAAGAAGTTCCTGATATTGCTGGTCATCACTTTCCCCGTGCTGATACTTGCGCGCCGATCGCGCGCGGCATTTCCGGCTTCTCCACCGGCCGGCAAGTGGGAACCGTGCTGCCCTCGCAGGAGAGCGTCAAGGCGGCATAGATTAAAATCTCACCTGAATGTCGATTATGATCAAAGAATAAGCATAGTCTGTCGAAAGAATTGCCAACCCTGCGAAACCGGAGGGGTGCGCGCCTGGTCCGAGACAGGCAGTGAACTGGCTAAACCATGAGCAAAGCTGGCTGCGGGATGGCCAATCAGGAAGCCACCGCTCGAACTTTCCAACCTGTTCAAGATTGGGCGTTGTGAGGTCGACACGCGGTGTGCATCAGTCGTCACTATGAACTCTCCCGTGAACGTGGCTGGCCAGACCGTCTGCGGACCCGCGGGGGGGAAAGCTGCGACCCTGCCCCGCGCGCGGGGCAGCGTCGCGATCCGGGCGCGGCTGCGCGACGGCCGCAGCGTGATCGCGGACCTCCGGCAGGAAGGTTCGGCGAAGGCCCTTTTCCCCAGCAGCCGCGGACCGACGCTGGAGGCCGTCCTTCTCAACACGGCCGGGGGCATCACCGGTGACGACGAATTCGACTATACCGGCGACGCCGGCTGCGGGACGTCTCTGGGACTGACCACCCAGGCCGCCGAACGGGCCTACCGCGCCCGGACCGGCGAGACCGGCCGGCTGACGGTCCGGCTGTCCGTGGCCGCCGGTGGGCGGATCGACTGGCTGCCGCAGGAAACCATCCTGTTCGACCGCTCGGCTCTGGCCCGCCGGCTGGAGGTCGATCTCGCCGGCGATGCGACGCTGCTCGCGGTCGAGCCCCTGGTCTTCGGACGACTGGCGATGGGCGAGCGCATCACGGCGTTGCGGTTCAGCGACCAGTGGCGTGTCCGAAGAGACGGACGGCTGATCTATGCGGACGCCTTGAGGTTCTCCGGTTCGGCCACACTGCTGTCGCGGCCCGGCGTTCTCGGGGGCGCGGGCGCGATGGCGAGCGTACTGCTTGCATCGCACGGCGCGGATGCCATGCTCGACGCTGTCCGGCGACTGATTCCGAACGAGGGCGGGGCAAGCGTGGTCCAGCCGGGCGTGCTGGCGGTCCGCATGCTGGCGGTGGACGGGTTCGAGCTTCGCCGTCGGCTGATCCCGGTTCTGGAGACTTTGCGGCAGGGGCCCCTGCCAAGCATGTGGAAGATGTGAGATGCAGCTTGCCCCGCGCGAACGCGAAAAGCTCCTGATCGCCATGGCGGCGGAAGTCGCCCGCCGCCGCCTCGCCCGCGGCGTCCGGCTCAATCACCCGGAAGCGATCGCCCTGATCGTGGATTTCGTGGTCGAGGGCGCGCGCGACGGCCGGTCGGTGGCCGATCTCATGCAGGCCGGCGCCCACGTGATCACGCGCGACCAGTGCATGGACGGCATCGCCGAGATGATCCCCGACGTTCAGGTCGAGGCGACGTTCCCCGACGGCACGAAGCTCGTGACCGTCCACCACCCGATCCGTTGACGGAGGCCACTGGAATGGGGCTGACCACTCTCGCAATCGCTCTGGCAGCCCCGGCGTCGCGCGCCGGGTCCATCGCGCGATGATCCCGGGCGAGGTGATCTGCGCCCCCGGCGAGATCGAGTTGAACGCCGGGCGCGCGCAGACGGTGCTCGAGGTCGCCAACACCGGCGACCGGCCGGTGCAGGTGGGGAGCCACTATCATTTCCACGAAGCCAACCCCGCGCTGTCGTTCGATCGCGATGCGGCACGTGGCCTGCGGCTCGACATCCCGGCGGGCACCGCCGTCCGCTTCGAGCCGGGCCAGCGGCGGGAGGTGCGGCTGGTGCCCTATGCCGGGGACCGGCGGGTGTTCGGTTTCAATGCCGCGGTCATGGGACCACTCGAATGATCGTGCAGATCCACCGCGGACGCCTTCGTCGTCTGCCCGAGCTCTGACAGGACGGCCATGCCCGTAACGATTTCCCGCGCAGCCTACGCCGACATGTACGGGCCCACCACCGGCGACCGGGTTCGCCTCGCCGACACCGAGCTTTTCATCGAGGTGGAGAGAGATCTCACGACCTACGGGGAAGAAGTGAAGTTCGGCGGCGGAAAGGTGGTTCGGGACGGGATGGGCCAGAGCCAAGCCTCCCGCGCCGAGGGCGCCGTGGACACCGTGATAACCGGCGCGCTGATCGTCGATCACACCGGCGTCTACAAGGCCGACGTCGGCCTGCGGGACGGACGGATCGCGAAGATCGGCAAGGCGGGCAACCCCGACACCCAACCCGGCGTCGACATCGTGATCGGTCCCGGCACCGAGGCGATCGCCGCCGAGGGGCGCATTCTGACCGCCGGCGGGTTCGACGCGCACATCCACTACATCTGCCCCCAGCAGGTCGAGGACGCGCTGCACTCGGGCGTGACCACCATGCTCGGCGGCGGCACGGGGCCGGCGCACGGCACCCTAGCGACGACCTGCACGCCCGGTCCATGGCACATCGGGCGGATGATGCAGGCGGCCGACGCCTTCCCGATGAACCTCGCCTTCGCCGGCAAGGGCAACGCCTCGCTGCCGGCGGCGCTCGAGGAGCAGGTGCGCGCCGGCGCCTGCGCGCTGAAGCTGCACGAGGACTGGGGCACGACGCCGGCCGCGATCGACTGCTGCCTGCGCGTCGCCGACGCGATGGACGTGCAGGTGATGATCCACACCGACACGCTGAACGAGTCCGGTTTCGTCGAGCAGACGATCAGGGCGATCGCCGGCCGCACCATCCACGCCTACCACACCGAGGGCGCCGGCGGCGGCCATGCGCCGGACATCATCAGGATCTGCGGCGAAGCACACGTGCTGCCGTCGTCCACCAACCCGACCCGGCCGTTCACGGTCAACACGGTGGACGAGCACCTCGACATGCTGATGGTCTGCCATCATCTCGACAAGGACGTGCCCGAGGACGTCTCGTTCGCCGAGAGCCGGATCCGGCGCGAGACGATCGCGGCGGAGGATATCCTGCACGACATCGGCGCCTTCTCGATCATCTCGTCGGACAGCCAGGCGATGGGGCGGGTCGGCGAGGTGATCATCCGCACCTGGCAGACGGCGCACAAGATGAAGGTCCAGCGCGGCCGGCTGTCCGGGGAAGCGGGGGAAAACGACAACTTCCGGGTGCGCCGCTACATCGCCAAGTACACCATCAACCCGGCGATCGCCCATGGCGTGTCGAAGCAGATCGGCTCGGTCGAGCCGGGCAAGCGCGCGGATCTGGTGCTCTGGCGGCCGGCGATGTTCGGGGTGAAGCCGGAGATGGTGCTGATCGGCGGCACCATCGCCTGCGCCCAGATGGGCGATCCCAACGCGTCGATCCCGACACCGCAGCCGGTCTACAGCCGGCCGATGTGGGGCGCCTACGGACGCGCCCTCGAGGCCTCCTCGGTGACCTTCGTCAGCGCGGCGGCGGAGGCCGAGGACGTGCGCGGCAGGCTCGGCCTCGCCAAGGCGACGCTGCCGGTCGAGAACACCCGCGCAATCGGCAAGTCCGACATGGTGCTGAACGACGCGACCCCGGTGATCGAGGTCGATCCGGAGACCTACGAGGTGCGGGCGGATGGGGAACTGATTACCTGCGAGCCGGCCGCGGAGCTGCCGCTTGCACAGCGGTATTTCCTCTACTGACGGGGGCGGGGGACATGATGGAAGAAACTCGGCCCGGTCTGATCCGTGCAGGATCGGTCAGCGGCGAACGCGGCGAGACATCGGCAACGGTGACGCTTGCCCATGACGCCCGGCATCGTCGCCGCGGTGTGCTGCGCACCGAAGCCGGCGAGGAATTCCTGCTCGATCTCCCGGAGGCGATCGAGCTTCGCGACGGCGATGCGCTCAGGCTGGAGGACGGCCGGCTCGTAGCGGTGCGCGCGGCCCTCGAACCGCTCGTCGAGGTGCGCGGCCAGAGCCCGCTGCACCTGACCCGCCTCGCGTGGCACCTCGGCAACCGGCACGTGCCGGTGGAGATCGGCGACGGCCACCTGCTGGTCAAGCGCGACCATGTGCTGGAGGCGATGCTGGCGGGGCTGGGAGCGCGGCTCGCGCAGATCGAGGCGCCGTTCAGTCCCGAAGGCGGCGCCTACGCCCACGGCCACGCGCCTGCCGCCACGAGCGAAGCGCCGCCGCATCGGCATGGATGAGACGCTCTACAAGCTGCTGGCCTGGCTCTCCCCTGCCTATCCGGTCGGCGGGTTCACCTATTCGCACGGGCTGGAGACCGCGGTCGATGCGCGCGACGTTCGCGATCGGGATTCACTGACCGACTGGATCGCGGACATCCTCGTGCATGGAGCGGGGCGCACCGACGGGGTGCTGCTCGCCTGCGCCTGGCGCGCCGAACGCGACGGCGACGCAGCGGGGCTGGCCGAGGTAGCCGAGCTTGCCGTCGCTCTGGCGCCCTCCTCCGAGCGCCGGCTGGAAACCTCCACGCTTGGTGCGGCATTCGCGGAGACGACTTCGGCCGCATGGGGCCCGGGCGCAGGCCCGGCGGCGTATCCGGTCGCCTTCGGTCAGACCGCCGCGCGGCATGGCATCCCGCTCCAGGCCGCGCTCGCCGTCGTACCTGCAGACCATGGCGTCCAGCCTGGTGTCGGCCGGGCTCCGGCTCGGGGTCGTCGGACCGACCGACGGACAGCGGGCCATCGCGGCACTGATGCCGGTCTGCGCACAGGTCACCGAACAGGGTCTCGCCACCGGACTGGACGACATCGGCGGGTGCGCGATACGCGGAGACATCGCATCGATGCGGCACGAAACCCAGAGGACGAGGCTGTTTCGCTCATGACGTCACCCAATGGCCCGCTCCGCCTCGGCATCGGCGGCCCCGTCGGCGCGGGCAAGACGACGCTGACCGCCGCGCTCTGCCGGGCGCTGCGCGACAGCTATTCGCTCGCGGCGATCACCAACGACATCTACACCCGCGAGGACGCGGAGGCGTTGATGCGGCTGCAGGCCCTGCCCCTCGACCGGATCGTCGGCGTCGAGACCGGCGGCTGCCCGCACACCGCGATTCGCGAGGACGTCTCGGCCAACCTCTCCGCGGTCGCCGATCTGCGGGCGCGGCACCCGGGCCTCGACCTGATCCTGATCGAAAGCGGCGGAGACAATCTGGCCGCCACCTTCAGCCCGGAACTCGCGGACCTGACGATCTACGTGATCGATGTGGCGGCCGGCGACGACATCCCGCGAAAAGGCGGCCCGGCCATCACCCGCTCCGACCTGCTGGTGATCAACAAGATCGACCTTGCGCCGTACGTGGGCGCATCGCTCGATACCATGGACCGGGACGCGAAGCGGATGCGCGGCAGCGGTCCCGTGGTCTTTTCCGACCTGCGAAACGACACCGGCGTCGCCGAGATTGCCGCGTTCGTCCGAACCGCGGGCGCGCTCTGACGGGCCTGATACCGGCGGCCGCGCCACCCGTGCCGCAAGACCGAAAACGCCCATACGGAGTCCATATGCGTTCCATACGGACTCCATATGCAGAAAGCTGCAATTTTTCAGCGCCTTGCGCGCTCCTCAGCCCGAACTGGCAGTCGTCATATGGAGGCCGGGGGAACCTTCGGATCAGGAGGACTGACCTTCGCTCTTGAGCCATGCCTCGTATTCCGGCCAGGCGTCCTTGTGGAGCGGGTAGTAGCGCTTCAGCGATTCCCCGGCGAGCAGCTTCCGGCGTGAGAATTCCTCCCAGCCGTGGTCCTTTTGCGCCTTGGCGATCATCGCCTCGGCCAGCGCCACCGGCACGCAGACCGCGCCGTCGTCGTCGGCGACGATGATGTCGCCAGGGATCACCGTCACGTTCCCGCAGGCAACCGGCACATTGACCGCGAAGGGCATGAGGCTCGTCTGGGCGTGGTAGTTCGGCGTCACGCCGCGCAGCCACATCGGAATGCCGAGCGCCCTGACCTTGCCCCAGTCGCGCACGCAGCCGTCGATCACCACGCCGGCGCCCTTGAGCCCCTTGAAGTAGGTCATCATCATGTCGCCGAAGATGCCCGAGTCCATGTCGCCCCGCGCATCGACCACGACGATGTCGCCCTCTTCCACCTGATAGAGCACATGGCGATGCAGCTGGGTCTCGACGTCGGCGTATTCGTCCTCGTCGATCAGGTCTTCGCGCTTCGGCATCATCTGGAGCGTGACCGCCGGACCGGCGACGATCTGGCCTGGCGTGAACGCCTTCGGGCCGCTGATAAAGCAGTTCCTGATCCCCATGTGCGCGAGGGTGGCGCTTGCCGTCGCCGAACCGACCAGCCGCACCCGTTCGACGATGTCGCGAGGCGGCCTCGCAATCTTCAGTATCTCCATCTCCATCTTCCAACCCTTCCTTCCGTGGACGGCTGATCTCCGGCCTTGAGGCCGAAGTGACCACCAATGGCGGAGCGTCGCAAGGCTGCCCGATGGAATATTTCATGCCACCGTTCCCCGGGGACGGACCGTCCCTGCCCTCGCCTCCCGGGACGGAAATGAGCCTTGATAAGCAGGATCGCCCTGGACTTAACTTCGGGCGAACCAACCAGCATCCATCGGGGAGGTGTCGACGTGACCAGTGAAGACCGCGCGGGGAGTGCTGCCCGCGAGAACGCCATGCGTCGCGCGTCGGAACCCACGAAGCTGCGGATCACCGACATCCGGGTGGCCACCATCCGGGCGCAGGGCCTGCACCCGATCGTGAGGATCGACACCAACCAGGACCTCTACGGCCTCGGCGAGGTCCGGGACGGAGCGCATCCCGATACCGCGCTCCGGCTCAAGCCGCTGATCGTCGGACAGAACCCGTGCAACGTCGAGTACATCTTCCGGCGCATCAAGCGCTATGGCGGCGAGAGCCGAGAGGCCGGCGGGGTCTGCGCCATCGAGATCGCGCTGATGGATCTGGTCGGCAAGGTCTACGGCGTGCCCTGCTATCAGCTTCTCGGCGGCAAGTTCCGCGACCGGATCCGGGTCTACGGCGACACGCCGACGCCGGACGATCCCACGCCCGAAGGCTTCGCCGACGTCGTCCGCTCGCGGCGCGACATCGGCCTCACCTTCATCAAGTTCGACCTCTCCTCGCACATGTTCGAGGGCCATCCCCACGCGCTGGTGGGCAGCGACACCAAGTACGAGTATCCGCAGTACCGGCAGTTCCACACCCCCGGCCGCGGTGCGGGCGCGCGGATCTCCGAGCGTGGGCTCGAGCTGGTGCGCGAGGTCTGCAGGGCGGTGCGCGCGGAGGTGGGGCCTGGGGTCTCGCTCTGCACCGACCATTTCGGCGAGGGCTTCGTCACCGCCGACGAGGCGATCCGGATCGGCCGGGCGGTCGAGCCGTTCAACCTTGCGTGGATCGAGGACGTGCTGCCCTGGACCGACATCGCAGGTCACAGGAAGGTGGCGGACGCGCTGCTGACGCCGGTGGCGGCGGGCGAGGATCTGTATCTGTTCGAGGGATTTCGCGAGGCGATCGAGACCCGCGCCTTCGACGTGATCCACCCCGACATGCTGTCTTCCGGCGGGATGACGGAGACCAAGAAGATCGCCGACCATGCCGAGCGCTACGGCATTCCCGACGGCGCTGCATGCCTGCTGCTCGCCGGTGGCGTTCATGGCGAACGTGCATCTGGCCGCGTCGCTCGCGAGCCTGATGGCGCTGGAGAACCACGCGCTCGACATCCCCTGGTATACCGACCTCGTGACCGGCATGGAGCCCGACTACATGAGCGGCGACGGCTATGTCGTAGTGCCCGAGGCGCCGGGGCTGGGGGTCGAGCTCGACGAGGACGCGGTGCGCGCGCATCTGGTGGAGGGGACGGGTTATTTCGACGACACCGGGGAGTGGGACCGCGAGCGGACCGGCTTTCTCAATCATCTGGTCTGGTAGATGTATCTCGGCACGCAGAACGCGGCGAAGAGCGACGAGGAGTACCGGCGCTTCACGCAGCTCGGGGTGCGGCATGTCTGCGCCGACCCCGAGGGCAATCCGCACGACTGGACGCGGGAGACGCTGGAGCGGCATCGGGACCGGCTGGAGGGGCTGGGGCTGACGCTCGACATGGTGCAGCTGCCGATGAACTCGCGCCCGGTGGAGGAACAGCAGAGCCCGGACATCCTCACCGCGGGACCGGATCGCGATCGGCAGATCGACTCGATCTGCCGGCTGATCGAGCGGCTGGCGGCGGCGGGGATCCAGGCGGCGAAATACAACCTCAACCTCATCGGCATCCCCCGCTCGGAGGACGAGCGGGGGCGTGGGGGCTCGCGCAACTCGACGTTCCGCTGGGACAGGATGGACCGGGACGCCGCACCGGGCCTTGCCGGGGTGGTGTCCGAGGACGAGACCTGGGAGCGGATCGACTATTTCCTCGCCCGCGTGGTGCCGGTGGCCGAGGCGAGCCGGGTCCGCCTCGCCTGCCATCCGCATGACCCGTGGACGCCGCCAGGCTACCGCGGGGTGACGCGGGTGCTCGGCACGGTGGACGGGTTGAAGCGGCTGGTGGGGATGCACGAGAGCCGGTTCCACGGGCTCAACTTCTGCATCGGCACGGTGGCCGAGATGATGGAGGATCCGGGCGCGGAGATGGCGGAGGTGCTGCGCTGGTTCGGCAGCCGGGACAAGATCTTCAACGTCCACTATCGCAACATTTCCGGCAGGAAGCTCTCGTTCATGGAGGTGTTTCCCGACGAAGGCGACGTCGACATGGTGGAAGCGCTGGGCGTGCTGGCCGAGACGGAATACCGCTACATGGTGATGCCGGATCACGTGCCCTCGCTCGACGCGGATCCCGATCACGCGGTGGCGTTCGCCTATTGCTTCGGCTACATCCGCGCGCTGCTCCAGGTGCTGGCCGCGACGCGGCCGGAGGCGGTGGAGCTCTAGATCGGGCGGTGGCGGTCGCCTCGGGAGTGGGCGTGTCCGCACGGAATATTAGAATATTATGGTAACTGTTTGTTTTTACTGGATACGAAGGGTCGGTTTTAACCGTGTGGAAACCTTTGTCCACGGCTGGAGCGTCCGTCCTAGTCAACTCCGAACCGACAAGGCGACGCGTGCGTTGCCCGGTTCGGTCGCCCGGAGCGCGTGAGCGCAGAGGGCGAGAGGAGGGTAAGCGTCCGGGGCCACCGCCCTGCCTGGATCAGGAGCGTCGGATAGTGTCCGCTTTGGATAGCGGACACTATGGGGCCTTCCGATGGCGCGTCGAAGCAAGCGGCTCTGGACCGTGGAGGAGAAGCGGTCGATCTGTCTCCAGACGACGGCGCCCGGTGTTTCCGTGGCTCAGGTGGCGCGGCGCTACGCGCTGAATGCGAACGTCATCTTCAAATGGCTGCGCGATCCGAGGTTCGCGGCGGACCCTGACGCCGCCCCGGCGGAGGGTTTTTGCTTTCTGCCGGTCGAGATCGTCGAGCGCCCGGTTCAGGAAGATGCTCCTGCGGCGAGCGATGCCCGAGACCCGGGCGGCACGATCGAGATCGACGTTGCGGGCGGTCACCGGATGCGGATCAGCGGCCGCTACGATCCCGAGGTTCTCGCCCGGCTGATCCGGGGGCTATCGGGATGATCCCTGTTCCCGGGACGACGAAGGTCTGGCTGGCGGCCGGGGTGACGGACATGCGCCGGGGCTTCACGGCGCTGGCGGCGCAGGCCGAGGCGACGTTGCAGCAGGACCCGTTCTCGGGGCATCTCTTCGTCTTCAGAGGCCGCCGTGGCGATCTGGTGAAGGTAATCTGGTGGGACGGCCAGGGGGCCTGCCTGTTCATGAAGCGGCTGGAGCGGGGCCGGTTCGTCTGGCCCGCGGCGAAGGAGGGCAAGGTGTCGCTGACGCCGGCGCAACTGTCGATGCTGCTCGAAGGCATCGACTGGCGCGCGCCGCAACGGACCTGGCAGCCATCGGCGGCGGGATAATCTGCGGTTGGGCAAAATCAGAGGATTCCCACAGGAAATCCAGTGGGATAAACTCGATCATGCTCGACGATCCCACCCCGTTGCCGGAAGATCCTGAGGAACTGCGCGCCTTCACGGCGCGGCTTCTGGCCGAGGTAAAGGCGCAGGCGATCCTGATCGAGAAGCTGCGCCACCAGTTGGCCGGCCACCGGGCGCATCGCTTTGGCGCCTCCTCCGAGACCGCCGAGCAGCTCCAACTGGCGCTGGAGACGAGCGAGATCGCGGCCGCGGCGATGACGGCGCGGCTGCGCCTGCCCGATGTCGAGGAGAAGGGTCAGCCAAAGCGCCGCCCGATCCCGGAGGACATCCCCCGGATGGAGGTGGAGCTCAGCATCGCCACCGATGCCTGTGCCGACTGCGGCGGCAAGCTGCGCCGGATCGGCGAGGACGTGACCGAAGAGCTGGAATATGTGCCCGGACGCTTCATCGTGAACCGCATCGTCCGGCCACGGCTGACCTGCGCCGGTTGCGAACGCTTCGTCCAGGCGGCGCTGCCGTCGCGTCCCATCGAGCGGGGGCGTCCGGGCCCGGGCCTGCTCGCGCATGTGCTGGTCAGCAAGTATGCCGACCATCTTCCGCTCTATCGCCAGAGCCAGATCCTCGAGCGCGACGGGCTGGACCTCGACCGCTCCACGCTCGCCGACTGGGTCGGCAAGTCCACCGCGCTGCTCGCGCCGCTGGCCGATGCCATCGGCCGACATGTGCTCGCGGCCGAGGCGATCTTCGCCGATGACACGCCCGTCCGCATGCTCGCGCCCGGCACGGGCAGAACCCAGACCGCCCGGCTCTGGACCTATGCCCGCGACGAGCGCCCCTGGGGCGGCGCGGCGCCACCGGCCGCATGGTATCGCTTCTCGGGCGATCGGAAGGGGCAGCATCCCAAGGACCATCTCGCCCGATTCCGCGGCTGGATGCATGCCGATGGCTATGCCGGATTTGAAGACCTCTACCGGTCCGGCGCGATCCGCGAAGTCGCCTGCATGGCGCACGTCCGGCGCAAGTTCGTCGATGTCCATCGATCGCAAGGCTCGCCGATCGCCGAGGAGGCCATCCAGCGCATCGCCCGGCTCTATGCCGTCGAAAAGGAGGCCCGCGGCTCCCCGCCCGAGCGCCGCGTGGAGCTTCGCCAGGCCCGGGCGGTCTCGGTGTTCGATGATCTCGAGGTCTGGCTCGCCCAGCAGCTGGCCCGCATCTCCGGCAAGTCGCCCCTCGCCGTCGCAATCCGCTACGCCCTGACGCGGATGCCGCGCATGCGCCCCTATCTCGCCCATGGCATCCTCGAGCTGGACAACAACGTCGCCGAGCGCGGAATGCGCGCCATCGCTCTCGGCCGGAAGAACTACCTCTTCGTCGGCTCCGAGGCCGGCGGGAAGGCCGTCGGCTCCGAGGCCGGCGGGAAGGCCGCCGCCATCGCCTACACCCTGATCGAGAACCGCCAAGCTCAATGGCGTCAATCCCCAAGCCTGGCTGGCCGCAGGGGAATCGCTCGAAGGCTCATTGCGAAGGCTGAACCAGAGCGCGGAGGAGATAGTCGTCGTCCCATGCGACAGTTTTGCGGCGGATCTTGAGGCTGGCTTTGTCGGGAATGGCGCGGATGAGATTGAGCGCGGCGTGGCGGATGGTTGCCATGTTGGCGGGTCCGTGGCCGGTTCTGAGCCGCATCAGGTCGTCGTGGAAGACGACATCCATGACCCAGTGCAGCCGGTTCTCGATGCCCCAGTGGGCGCGGACCGCGTGGGCGAAGGCCTTTGCGCTGAGCGGGGCGGAGCAGAGATAGTAGCGCCGGGCGAGGCTGGTCTTGCCGCCGCGCTCGACCTCGGCCTCGACCATTCCGATCATGGCGAGGCCGGGAAAGCGCGGCTCGCCGGGAAAGCGGCGGCTGCCTGCGAGCCAGCCGACGTCGTGGCTGACGACATGGCGGCGGACCTCGATGCGACCGTGGTCGCCGTCGGTGGTCTGGTGGCAGTCGCTGGCCCTCGCGGGTTCGCGGTCGAAGTAGAGCCGCACGTCTTCGGCCAGGGCGGGCCAGTTGTCCTTCAACGCCAGCAGGTAGTCCGCCCCCTTGCCGCGGATCGCCTGCGCGATCTCGCGCTGGCAGCCGATGGCGTCGATGGTGACGAGCGCGCCGGTCAGTTCCAGCCGCGCGAGCAGCAGCGGAATGGCGGTGATCTCGTTGCCCTTGCCGCCGACGGCTTCTTGTCCCAGCACCAGCCGCTGGCGGCTCGCCCAGGCTGAAACCAGATGCAGCGCCGGACCGTCGCCGCGCCGGGCGCGGCGCGAAGTCTTGCCGTCGATCGCCACGATATCAGGCTCTGCCGCGCGCAGGCTCTCGACCCAGGCGGTGAAGCACTCCGCGAACAGCGTCGCAGGAAGCGCGTTCATCACGTCGGTCAAGGTATCGTGCGACGGCACCCCCCGCGCGAACGGTGAGAGCCGGCGGAGGAAATCGAGCTTGCGCCGCCCCCAGCGTTCGATCTCTGCAAAGTCCTCCGCCCCGGCCATCGTCCCGCAAAGCACGACAAACAGAACCTCGGATAAGGGATAGACCACCTTCCACGCCTGCCTCGGGTCTTCGAGGGCGGAGAAATGATCGAGAAGAGCCGTGCCGGACATAGGGAACCCTCGCTACTGGAGGCCTCCTATGAATCACTCCGTCCTGATCCGGGGAATCCCCTTTTAGCGCTTCGAGCGATTGCCCTGCTGGCTGGCCGACACGCTGGCGCGCATCCCGGACTACAAGATAACAAAGGTCGACGAGCTGCTACCCTGGCGCCGCAGCCCGTAGCGGTCAGACCGGACGGTTACGAGAGGAGCACAGCCTGGACTGAAGCTCGCAATCGTGACGCGGCTGCCCGGCTGGCGCGTTGAAGACGCGCCCGCCCCCGCAGGGCAGTCGCGTCACGATTTTTGCCGACGGTCGAGATCGTGATTTTGGCGCCGCTGTGCGCGACGCAGGGTCGCTCAGCCCTTGACGCCGCCGACCGTCAGGCCCTCGGCCAGGAAGCGCTGGGCGTAGATGTAGAGGGCGGCGACGGGTACGGCGGTCAGCAGCGAGGCCGCCATCAGCTTGCCCCAGGGCAGGATGTCGCCGACCACCAGCGAGCGCAGGCCGACCGGCAGGGTGCGCAGCGACTCGCTGGTGATGAACACGAAGGCGAACAGGAACTCGTTCCAGGCGGTGGTGAACGCGAACAGCGTCACCGCCAGGATCGCCGGGGCGGCGAGCGGCAGGGTGATCTTCCAGAAGGTGTAGAGCCGGCTGGCGCCGTCGATCATCGCCGCCTCCTCGAGCTCGACCGGGATGCCGCGGAAGTAGCCGAGCAGCACCCAGGTGGCGAAGGGCAAGAGGAAGGTCGGATAGGTGGCGATCAGTGCGGCGTAGCTGTTGATCAACCCGATCGAGGACAGGATCTGGTAGAGCGGGATGAACAGCAGCGTGGCCGGCAGCAGGTAGGTGATGAGAAGGAACGTGGTCAGGAGACCCGCGCCGGCGAACTTCAGCCGCGACAGCGCGTAGGCGGCGAGCGCGGCGAAGGTCACCGACAGCAGCGTCGAGGCCCCCGCCACCAGCACCGAGTTGCCGAGCCAGGTCAGGAACTCGGTGTCGAACAGCAGCGAGCGGTACTGGTCGAGGGTGAACGGCTCGGGCCAGAAGATCGACCGGCGCTCGGAGATCTGCGGCGTGGTCTTCAGCGAGGTGTTGAGCACCCAGTAGAACGGGAACAGCACGAACACCATGAACGGAAACAGGATCAGCAGCCGCAGCGACAGGCTGGCGCGCCGCTGTCCCTGGCGCCCGAGGATGGGCACGCCCTGCCTGCCCATCGCGCGGTTGAACCGGCGGCTGGCCCAGGTGAAGCCGCGCAGCGCCATCTCGAGCGGCCAGAAGATCGCGTCGAGCAGGCGCGAGAACGCCCGGCCGAACCCGCCGGCGATCCGGTCGCCGACGCCTTTGCCGGCACGCACCGACGCGGCCTTCTCGTCCTGGCGCATGAAGCGGGCGAGCAGCCAGATGATCACCGCCATCAGCGGCGCGACGCTGAGCGCGATCGCCGCCCCGGGCCCGTACTGCAGCGAGGCGATCGCCTTCTCGTAGGCGAGGATCGAGTAGAGCTTGGTCGCCCCGGACGGCCCGCCCTGGGTCATCAGGAACGGCAGGCCGAACTGGTTGAAGGTGGAGATGAAGCTCAGGAGCAGCGTCACGATGATCACGTAGCGCATCGAGGGCAGCGTGACGTGGCGGAACCGCTGCACCACGCTGGCGCCGTCGATCTCCGCCGCCTCGAGCTGCTCGCGATCGACGGCCTTGAGGCCCGCGAGCAGCAGCAGGACGTAGAACGGGATGCCCTTCCAGATGTTGACCACGATGATCGAGGGCATCGCCAGGTTCGGGTCGGACAGCCAGCCCTGCGGCCGGTCGATGACGCCGGCACCGAGCAGGATCGGGTTGAGGCTGCCGAACAGCGGGTCGTAGATGCTCTTCCAGGTGAGCGCGGTGACGATCTCCGGCACGATCCAGGGCAGCAGCATCAGGCCCGACAGCAGGCTGCGGTAGGGGAGCCGGCTGTTCAGGATCAGCGCGATGGTCAGGCCCACCACCATCTTCACCGCAAGCGACCAGAAGGTGAAGACCACGGTGTTCTTCATCGCGAGGTGGTAGTCACTGTTGTGAAGCAGGAGCTGGAAGTTGCGCAGTCCCACCCACGCCGTCTGGCCGGTCAGGTAGTTGAGCGAGGTGCCGGAGAGCCGGATCGCTTCGAGGAACGGCCACAGGATCAGGCCGATCATGATCACGACCATCGGCAGCACGAACGGATAGGCCACCTGCCAGTCCTTGCCCAGTACGGCCTTCAGGCGCTTGCCGCGCCGTCGCGTCGTGACGCGCCGTGCCGGAACGTCGGTGGGGCTGACCATGACCTGGAGGTCTCCTGCGCCTTGAGGGGGCGGCCCCGGGTACCGGGGTCGCCCTGCCCGGGTCTCAGTCCTGCGGGATGCCGCCCTCCTCGAACAGGTTCACCATCTTCTGCTGCGCGTCGCTGACCGCCTCCGCGGGGGTCATCCGCTTGGCCAGCATGTTGCCGATCGCCTGCTCGAAGATGCCCTGCGCCCGGATCGCGTCGATCGCGGCGTTGGGCGCGGCCGGCCACGACGGCCCGAGGAACGGCTCGGGCACGCTGGCCTGGGCCTTGATGATCGCGAAGTTCGGGTCCGCGGAGAGCAGCTCGTCGGTCCAGAGGTCGGCGAAGGCCGGGTTGAACAGCCCGCCCGCGACCGAGGACATCTTGTTGAAGTTCTCAGGATCGAGCAGGTCGAGCGCGAGCTTCTTCGCCAGATCGACGTTGGGCGCGCCCTTGAAGATCGAGAGCCAGCCGGTGGTCTGCCCGCCGTCGCGGCTGTCGCCGTTGTTGGCGGTGGGAGCGTTCAGCACCAGCGTCTCTCCGAACACCGGATTGTCGTCGCGCTTGGCCTGGGCGTAGATCGAGAAGGAATTGAGCGTGTATCCGATCTTGCCCGCCAGATAGGCCTCGTTGTTCGAGCTGTCGGTCCAGCTTTCGATGCCGGGCGGCAGCATTGCGGCATACTTGCCGTCGCGATCGTAGGTCTCGGCGATCCACTCGAAGGCCGCGACCGTCTCCGGCGTGTCGAACTCGACCTTGGTGCCGGAGGCGTCGGTGAAGTGGCCGCCGAACGCGTTGAGGATGCCGGTCATGCCGCCCCAGCCGTCGCCTGACTGGTTCGGCGTCATGCCCCAGCCCCAGAACTCGTTCTCGGGGTCCGACATCGCCAGCGCCGCGTCGCGGCGGGCGTCCCAGGTCGTCAGCGATTCCGGGTCGATCCCGGCCTCCTTCAGCTTGTCGCCGCGGATGAAATAGCCGTTGGTGCTGGCGATGAACGGCACGGACCACCACTTGCCGTCGATCTTGCCGAACTTCTCGGCGTTGATGCCGGTCAGGATGCTGCCGTACTTCGAGACCGCCTCGTCGACGACGTCGGTCACGTCCTCGACCAGATCGAGGAGGTGCATCTGCTGGATCGAGACGTTGGAGGTATAGGCGAGATCCGGCGGGTTTCCGGCCCGCACGGCGGCGGCCATCTTGCCGAGGAAGTCGCCGAAGGCCTCGGCGTTGGTCGTGGAGATGTCGAGCGAGACGTTGTTCTCGGCGGCGAACTCCTCGGTGATCTGCCGGAACGCGTCCTGGGCCGCCTGGAAGTATTCCTGCCGCTGGATGACGGTCAGCTTGCCGGCCGAGCCGACGGGCAGATCCTGCTCCGGTTGCGCGTCTTGCGCGAGTGCGGGGATGCCGCCCGCCGCGATCATGCCCGCGCCGAGCGCGGTCGATGCCTGGAGCATGTGGCGACGTGTGAATTTCTGGGTCATCAGGCCCTTCCTCCCTTGGGTATGATCGGCGGCCGATTGGCCGGTCCGCCTTCCGGATTGCTGCGTCCGACAGGGCCGCGGGCGCGCCATTACCTGTCAGCGTGACGTGGGGTCTTCGGTCGTTCGCGTCTCCCTTGTGGTTTGCCGTTCCTGCCGGTGCCGGTCACTCGAACCAGGCGGTGCCCGGAAACCGGTACGCCTTCGCCACCTCCTCGTCGAGTTCCACCCCAATGCCCGGCGCGTCTCCGATCTCGATATGTCCGTTCGTGATGATGTCGCGCTTGTCGGTGAGAAGGGTCGACCAGTACTCGCGCTGCGTCCAGTGAAATTCCAGGATCAGGAAGTTGGGGATCGTGGCGCAGACCTGCGCCGAGGCCATGGTCCCGATCGGCGACGACACGTTGTGCGGCGCGAACGGCATCGAGTAGATCTCCGCCATGTTGGCGATCTTGCGGCACTCCGACAGCCCGCCGCACTTGGGGATGTCCGGCATGATGATGTCGACCGCGTGCTTCTCGATCCACTCGCGGAAGCCGTGCCTGAGGTAGAGGTTTTCCCCCGCGCAGATCGGCGTCGAGGTCGCCGCGGTGATCTCGCGCATGGTGTCGACGTTCTCGGGCGGGATCGGCTCCTCGAGCCACATCAGCTTCAGGTGCTCGAGATCGCGCGCCAGGCGGATCGCCGAATGCTTGTCGAGACGGGTATGCAGATCGCAGGCCACCTCCACCTCGGGCCCCGCCAGCCCCACCACCATCTCGGCGAGCCTGACCATGCGGTCGTGCTCCCAGCGGTTGGGGGTCATGTTGAAGCGGTCCTTAACGTAGTGCCCGGTTTCGGCGCCGGTGTGGCCGTAGGCGAAGATGTCGAGGTCGATCTTGAGCGCGGTGAAGCCGCGCTCGAGCACGTCGTCGACCACCCGCTTGGTCTCGTCGAAATCGAGGCCCGGCGACACCTCGCAGTCGGCGTAGACCCGGATGCGGTCGCGGAACTTGCCGCCCATCAGCTCGTAGACCGGAACCCCGAGCGCCTTGCCCTTGAGGTCCCAGAGCGCGATCTCGATGCCGGTGAGCGCCGTGATCATCGCGCCGGCAAAGCCGCCCTGGAACACGAAGTGCCGCCGGGTCTCCTCGAACAGCGCGTCGATGGCGAAGGGATCGCGCCCCACCAGCATCGGCTCCAGCGAGCGGATGATGGCGATGGCCTCGTGTTCGCCGTGGACGCATTCGCCGAGCCCGGTCACGCCGGCGTCGGTCTCCACCCTGACCCAGACGTGCATGCAGTGGCCGACGGTGGCCGCGGTCCTTATCGAGGTGATTTTCATCGGGCAGATGCTCTCCCGCGCATGGGGCGCTCAGGCATGGACCGGTTCCCTTTCCGTCAGTCGTGGTCCCGAGCCGAGAAACAGGTGTGCGGCGGCGCCGTCATAGGCGAGGCCGACCCTGTCCCCGGGCGAATACCGCGCACTTCCCGGCACGATGACCAGAACCGACGCGCCGCTGGTCAGCCGCGCGCTGATCACCGTCTGGTCGCCGAGATGCTCGACGAGACTCACCTCGGCCGGCAGAAGCGCCTCCTCGGGTCCGACCGGCCTCAGCGCCTGCGGCCGGATGCCGAGGACGAGATCGTCGGGGCTGTCGACGACGGCCGATCCGATTTCGAGGGTCACCGGACGCAGGTCGGCCGATTTCACCTCGATCCGCCCGCCCGACCGGTGCGACTGCACGACGGGCAGCAGGTTCATCTTGGGTGAGCCGATGAAGCCCGCCACGAACAGGTTGGCGGGCTGGTCGTAGAGGTCGAGCGGCGCGCCGACCTGCTGGACCTCGCCCTTGTCCAGCACGACGATCTTGTCGGCGAGCGTCATCGCTTCCACCTGGTCGTGGGTGACGTAGACCATCGTGGCGCCGAGATCCTGGTGCAGCCGCGCGATCTCCATCCGCATGTCCACCCGGAGCGCCGCGTCGAGATTGGACAGCGGCTCGTCGAACAGGAAGACCTTCGGGTTGCGCACGATTGCCCGCCCGATCGCCACCCGCTGCCGCTGCCCGCCCGACAGCTGTCCCGGCTTGCGGTCCAGCAGCGGCTCCATCTGCAGGATGCGCGCCGCCTCCTGGATCTTTGCCTCGCGCTCGGTCCGCGGCAGGTTCGACATGCGCAGGGCGAAGCCGATGTTCTCGGAGACGGTCATGTGCGGATAGAGCGCGTAGGACTGGAACACCATGGCGATGCCCCTGTCGCGCGGCGCGATGTCGTTGCAGAGCTGGCCGTCGATGTAGAGCTCGCCGTCGCTGATGTCCTCGAGGCCCGCGATCATCCGCAGGAGCGTGGATTTGCCGCATCCGGAGGGGCCGACGAACACCACGAATTCGCCGTGCTCGATGTCGAGTTCGATCCCCTTGATCACCTTCAGCGGGCCGAAGCTCTTCTCGATCTGCCTCAACTGGACGTCAGCCATCAACCCTCCCTTTTTGCCCATGTGTAACATGAGCTTCGGCGAGCGGGAATGGAATCGTTCGAATCGGTAGTGATGGATTCGTGGAAAGCCGGCGTGGCGCCCGACCGGGTCCCCCGCCCCTTCCCTCGGAGTTACCCGCGGGCGAGCTGCTCGAACAGGCGGGCGACGGCCTCGGCGCCGGGATCGTTGTGGCCGACGAGCTGAGCGCCGGAAATATAGCTCGCCCGCCCGGCGCCGGCCTTGTCCATCTTCGCCGTGGCGTCAGCACCGGCCCGCGCGGCGGCGGCGGCGGCAGCGAAACCCTCGGGCAGCGCCGCGAGCGCCGGAGCGAGCGCGTCGATCATCGTGCGGTCGCCCGGTCGGGCGCCGCCAACCTCCTGCACCCGCGCCAGGCCAGCCTGGAGCGCGTCGCGCATGGTGTGGCCGCTCGAGGCCGCGTCGCCGACCGCCGAGAAGAAGATCGCCAGCAGGACGCCGGACGAACCGCCCATGATCTGGCTCAGCTCGTTGCCGATCGCCCGGTAGAGCTGGGTGAGATCGGCCAGCGGCAGCGCGGGCGTCGAGGCCTTCAGCGACCGCGCGGCGCGGGCGAGCGTCGAGCCGGTGTCGCCGTCGCCCGCCCGCGCGTCGAGGGTGTTCAGGTCGTCCTCGGCCGCGATCAGGATGTCGCAGCAGCGGGCCAGGAACGCGGCGGTCCGGTCGTCGCGCGAGGCCTTGGGCTTCAGCGGCGTCAGCCCGTCCGGCATCGGCCGGGTGGTGACGCCGGCGACCTCGATCATCGGCGGCCAGGCGTGCGGCGCCACCGGCAGGCGCAGCGCCGCCTCGAACGCGGCGGTCAGCGGTAGCAGCGACAGCGAGAAGCCGTGCATGTCGAGCGAGGTCATCAGCGGCGCGGGACCGACCAGCCAGCGGATGTCCTCCCCGGCGTCCGAAGCGAGGATCTCGCCGGCAAGCACCGACATCTCGAGCCCGGTGGTGGCGCCGAGGTTGTTGATCAGCGCCACCTTCGGGCCGGGGCGGGTCTGGTCGCGCAGTCGCGCGAGCATCGTGCCCACCGCCTCCTTCGCGTTGGTGAAGCGCCGGCGTTCCGCGCCGCTCTCGCCGTGGATGCCGAGGCCGAGCTCGGCGTGGCCGGCCTCTATCCGGTCGCTCTTCGGCGAGCCCGGGACGGTGCAGGTGTCGAGCGACATGCCGATCGAGACCGCGTCGGCGATGACCTCGCGCGCCGCCGCGGCGACGGTGTCGAGATCGCCGCCGCCTTCGGCGACGCCCCCGGCGATCTTGTGCACGAACAGCGTGCCGGCGATGCCGCGCGGCTGCGGCAGATCGGGCAGCGCGATGTCGTCGCCGACCACCACCATCTCGACGCGCAGCCCGTAGCTCCGCGCCCGCTCGGCGGCCAGCCCGAAGTTCAGCCGGTCGCCGGTATAGTTCTTGACGATCAGGAGGCAGCCGGCCGGACCGGTGACGGCGAGGATGCCCGCAAGCACCGCCTCGACCGAGGGAGAGGCGAACACGTCGCCGCAGACCGCCGCGGTCAGCATCCCGCGCCCGACGAAGCCGGCGTGACCGGGCTCGTGTCCCGAGCCGCCTCCGGAGACCAGCGCCACCCTGTCGCGCTCCCAGTCGGTGCGCACCACCACCCGGATGTGCGGGTAGCCGTCGAGCCGGGCGAGCCGCCCGCCGGAGGACCGGACCAGCCCGTCGAGCGCGTCGGCGACCAGGGTGTCCTTGGAGTTGATGAACTGGGTCATGACGCCCTTCCTCGGGTAAGTCTCGCGCCGGCGGCATCGAAGTAGAGCGCGTCGCGCGGGTGGATGGAGACGGTGTCGCCGCCGGTGAAGCGCGTGTGCGCGTCGGCCAGCGTCAGGATGTCGTGGCCGCCGAGGCGGAGGTGCAGCCGGGTCTGGTCGCCCAGATGCTCGACCCGGGCGACTTCGGCCGCCTGCCCCGCGCCGAGACCGATGTGCTCGGGCCGGAGACCGATCGTCGCCGCGCCGTCCGGGGCGCCGGGAAAGAGATCGGCCGGCAGCAGGTTGATCCGCGGCGTGCCGAGCCGGCTGGCCGCGTAGACGCTGACCGGGCATTCATAGATCTCGCGCGGGCTGCCGAACTGCACCAGCCGCCCGCGATCGAGCACGCCGACGTGGGTCGCCATGGTCATCGCCTCGATCTGGTCGTGGGTGACGTAGAGCAGTGTCGCCCCGAGCGCGGACTGGATGCGCTTCAGCTCGATCCGGAGGTCGCTCCTGAGCTTGGCGTCGAGCGACGACAGCGGCTCGTCCATCAGATGGATCGACGGCGAGCGCACCAGCGCCCGGCCGATCGACACCCGCTGCATCTCGCCGCCCGACAGCGCGGTGGCCTTGTTGTCGAGCTTGTGGGCGATCCGCAGCACCTCGGCGACCTCGGCCACCTTGGCGCGGATCCGGTCGGGCGGGGTGCGCAGGATCGGCGACTTCAGCGGAAACGCGAGGTTCTCGCGGACGGTCATGTGCGGGTAGAGCGAGTACTGCTGGAACACCATCGCCACGTTGCGCTGCGCCGGCGTGCGCCCGGCCATCGACTGCCCGCCGATCCGGACGTCGCCGCTGTCGGGCGCGTCGAGGCCCGACACCATCCTGAGCGTCGTGGTCTTGCCCGCACCGGTCGGGCCGAGCAGCACCACGAACGCGCCGTCGGGGATCACCATGCTCACGCCCGACAGCGCAGTGTCGCGGCCGAAGGTCCTGGTGACGTCCTGCAGAACCACCTCAGCCATCGCCGAGCACCCCCTCGTTGCCGGCCGAGCGCAGCGCCCGCCCGCTCGACGCATCGAACAGCGTCAGGCTGCGCGCGTCGAACTCGAGCCCGACCGGTTCGCCGGAGCGGACGGCCTCGCGCGATTCCAGCCTTGCCTTCAGCGTGCCGTGCGGCGCCTCGACGGTGACGATCTGGGTGGTGCCGAGGTATTCCACCGCCCGCACCGTGCCGCGGTAGGCCGCGTCCCCGACCAGCCGGACGTGCTCGGGCCGGACGCCGAGTACCAGATCGCCGGTCGCGCCCTCGCGGGTCTCGGGCACCGGGACGCGGTGGCTCCCGAGCAGCGCATCGGTCGCCCCCGGCGCCACCGCGCCGGTCCAGCGCAGGAAGTTCATCGGCGGCGAGCCGATGAAGTCGGCGACGAACATCGTCGCCGGCCAGTCGTAGATCTGCTGCGGCACGCCGAACTGCTCGACCACGCCGTGGTTCATCACCACGATCCGGTCGCCCATCTGCATCGCCTCGAGCTGGTCGTGGGTGACGTAGATCGTCGTCGCCCCCATCCGGTCGTGCAGCGCGCGCAACTCCTGGCTCATGTGCTCGCGGAACTCGGCGTCGAGCGCGCCGAGCGGCTCGTCCATCAGGAAGCACTTCGGATCGCGCACGATCGCCCGGCCGAGCGCGATGCGCTGGCGGTCGCCGCCCGACAGGCCGCCGACCGGCCGGTCGAGGATGGCCTCGATGCCGAGGACGCGCGCGACCTCCGCGACCTTGGCGTTGGCCTCAGCCCGCCGCATCCCCTGGCTGATCAGCGGATAGCGGATGTTCTGGCGCACGTTCATGTGCGGGTAGAGCGCGAACATCTGGAACACGAAGGCGATGTCGCGCTGGCTGGCGGGCTTCTGGCTGACGTCCTCGCCGCCGATCAGGATCTCGCCCGACGTCGGCAGCTCCAGTCCCGCGATCATCCTGAGCGTGGTGGTCTTGCCGCAGCCCGACGGGCCGAGCAGCATGAAGAACTCGCCGTCCTCGACGGTGAAGGTCGAGGACCGGACGGCGGTGAAGCTGCCGAATTCCTTGCGGACGTTGCGGACCACGATCTGGGCCATGGGTCAGTCCGGGAAGTGGCTGACGACGATGAACATCACCGTGCCGGCCAGCGTCACGAGGAACGACCAGGTGTAGAGCCAGAGCGCGAACGGCTGCATCAGCATGAACACGCCGAGCGCGATCAGGATCGTCGCCAGCATCT
>CAVZCB010000002.1:0-50201 GCA_963773555.1 uncultured Alphaproteobacteria bacterium | reverse complement strand
CGATCCTGGTCGGCGTGTTCGCGGCGCTGGCCTCGATCGCCTTCCGCTTCGCGATCAACGCCGTGCAGCTCCCCTGGCTCGGGACGATGTCCGAACGGGTGGCGAGCGTGGCCCGCGACGTGCCCTGGCCGGTGGTGCTCCTCGCCCCGGCGGCGGGCGGGCTCGTGGTCGGCGGGCTCTTGCGCTTCATCCCCGGCCGGCGCGGCGGCGGCGGTCCGGCGGAGGTGATCGAGGCGGACCTGCTCGGGCCCGGCCGGCTCGACCTGCGCCGCTCGCTGATCGGCGCGCTCGCCTCGGCCGTCACGCTCGGCTCCGGCGGCAGCGCCGGCCGCGAGGGCCCGGTCGTTCATCTCGGCGGCACCATCGCGGCCTGGCTCGCCGGCCGGCTGCGCCTCGGCGATCAGGGCGGACGGGTGCTGATGAGCGCGGGCGTCGCCTCGGCGATCGCCGCCTCGTTCAACGCGCCGATCGCCGGCGCGCTCTTCGCCATCGAGGTGGTGATGCGCCGGGTCTCGGCGGAGGCGCTGCCGCCGGTGGTGATCGCCTCCAGCATCGGCGCGATCACAGGCCAGATGGCGTTCGGCAAGTATCCCGCCTTCCTCCTGTCCGCGCCGCGCATCGTCTCCTACTGGGAGTTTCCCGCCTTCGCGCTGCTCGGGGTGGTGGCGGCGCTGGCGGCGGCGCTGTTCCAGCTGGCGCTGATGGGCGCCGACCGGGGGTTCCGCGGCATCGCCCTGCCGATGTGGTCGAAACCGGCCCTGGGCGGGCTCGGGGTCGGCGCCATCGCCGTGTTCTTTCCCGAGGTGCTCGGCGTCGGCTACGAGACCATCGAGGCCGCCCTCCACGGCCGGCTCGATCTTTCGCTGCTCCTGGTGCTCGCCGTGCTGAAGACCATCGCCACGGCGCTCACCATCGGCAGCTGCCTCACCGGCGGCATCTTCTCGCCGTCGCTCTACATCGGCGCGATGGTCGGGGCCGCCTTCGGGATCGTCGCCACGGTCGCCTTCCCCGGCCAGGCGTCGGACACCACCATCTACACCATTCTCGGCATGGGGGCGGTGGCCGGCGCGCTGCTCGGGGCGCCGATCTCCACCACGGTGATGGTGTTCGAGCTGACCGGCGGCTACGGCATGAGCGTGGCCCTGCTCCTGTCGGTCTCGCTGGCGACCGCGCTGGCCCACACCCTCATCGGCCGCAGCTACTTCCACTGGCAGCTGGAGATGCGCCGGGTGTTCGCCGAGCCGGAACGCACCGACGGCGGCCGTGCGCCATGGTGAGGTCCCGGGGCGCGGCCGCGGGGGCGGCGCCGGCGCGCGCCCCCTTCGTCCAGGCGTCGTCCTGCACCGCCCACGGATCGAGGACCTTGAGCCCCGGCCGGCGCGAAGTCGGCCACGTCACGCGTGACCTCCGTCGCGTGGACCGGCGCGGTGGCGGCGATCAGCGCGACGGGCGACGGCCCCAAGGGTTTTGTTGCCCCACCAAGGGGTCACGACGGAATCGCAGGACTCGTCGTGCGTTTGATGCGATCCTCGTCCGAACTTGAGGGAGATTCTCCGATGGCCGTTCCTCATGAAGCGTGCACGAATGCCCTCCTCACGAACGGGGCGGGATGCCTGTGCTGCACCCCCTTCACACTCGGCTTCACGCGCCGGATCACCGCCGACCTGTCCCGACGCGCGATTGTCATGGGCCTGGGTGCATCGGCCTCAGCGGTCGGACTGGGGGTCTGTCGGCAGGCGCGAGCGCAGGAAGAGGAGCCGGGAGAAAGCCCTCACCCGACGGTGTTCACGAACATCCGCCTCTTCGATGGAACGTCGGACGCCCTTCGCGACGGGCTCGCCGTGGTGGTCGAGGGTGACAAGGTAAGCGCGGTTCAGGATGCTTCCGCACCGACTCCCCAGAACGCGCGCGTCGTCGACGGTCGCGGAGGCGTGTTGATGCCGGGGCTCATCGACGCCCACTGGCACGCGTTGCTCGCTGCCGCCCCGCTGGCGACGGCGCTGACAGTGGATCCCGGCTATATTCACATCATCGCCGCCGAGGAAGCCGAACGAACGGTGCTGCGCGGCTTCACGACCGTCCGGGACTGCGCGGGTCCATCGTTCCCGCTGAAGCGGGCGATCGACGAAGGCAACATCACCGGCCCCCGCATCTATCCCTCGGGCGCCATGATCTCCCAGACCTCGGGTCATGGCGATTTCCGGTCCACCATCGAGTTGCCCCGGTTTCCGAACATGGGGCCGAGCCACATGGAGGCGGTTGGCGGCGGGGCAATAGCGGACGGGCGCGACGAGGTGCTGCGCCGCGTACGGGAGCAGCTCATGCTTGGCGCAACGCAGATCAAGCTCGCGGCGGGGGGCGGCGTTGCCTCGCCCTACGATCCCATCGAAGTCGTCCAGATACGGAGGACGAACTGAGAGCGGCCGTCGGGCTCGCGGACTCGACACCTGTGTTGCGGGGATCGTCCGGCGTCTGAATCTCTGGTCCCGGAGCATGGGGATCGGTGATGACGATTGCGATCACGCGGACGGGTCTGGACACCGCAGGTTTTCGGAGGGCGACCGCGCGGGAGAAGGATAGCTGCGTCGCGGCGGATGCTTGCGCTGGCTTTGGTGCTGGAAGGCCGGACTCGGACGGAGGCGGCGCAGGCGGCGCGATGGACCGGCAGACCTTATATGAGAAGGGCTTCCGTCCAGTTGCGGGCGAAGTCCGATCCACGCAGCTCGCGCAGACGCGCTTCGTGCCGCGCAATATCGCGCAGCGCCGCTACGCGCAGAACCAGTTGTCTGGGCTTCATTCAGAGTCGCCTTAGGCGGACCGCTCGTTTCGCAGCCAAGCTCTCGCTTCTTCGGGTGTGAGACCGACCTCGCCGCGCTGCTTCTCGGCCTGATGCTGGGCAATGTCGCGGGCAAGGGCATCGCCGTCGTAGTCGACCGGGGCGACCAGGAAATCCTCAATGACCACCCGTGCGAGTTCGGAGGACGACGCGAAGCCACCTGCCGCTGCGGCGCGTGCGAGCGCGTCGGCCTCGTCATCCGGGAGTTCGATCTTTACGGTCTTCATCGGCCTTTCTCCATCTGCCATCCTATCGGCGCCGGGTCAGGTTCGACAACGTCAAGCTCGGTCGCGGTAGTCACGTTTTTCCAGTCGAAGATTTCTTCGACTATGCCCGCACCTGACTCCCTCCTCCCTGGGTCAGCCAAGCGTAGGCGTTTGAACGAAAAGGTGGCCGCAAAGCGACCAACCAAAGTCATCTCAGCAACATTTATGGCAAGGGCTGGCAAGCTGGCCAGCCCTTGCCATAAATGTTGCTCTGCTCGGCTATTCGGGCGGCGCGCTCGCATCTCCGCCGTGGCGTTACTTAGAACCAAAAACAAAGCGATCTGATCGCGCCGCATCCTCGCGCCACTGGTCGCGGCATGCGGCCAGGCCAATCGGCTACGTTTCTCGCGCGGCCCTGAGACGTTGGATTGCAGCACCGTCCGCGGCAGCCTTGAGCAGGTCAGCCCAATCGTCCGGCGGGTTTCCGCCGTTGAGCATCGCCTTGAAGACCGCGTAGGCGTCTGTTTTAGCGCCGCGTGTGCGCAGACTTTTTTCGTCGTTTACCCACGCGTAGATCAGGACCTTCGTCCGGGTGTCGTAGCGAAAGAACAGCCGGTAGCGCCCATTGCCGAACTTCGCGCGAAACCAGTGCCGTCGGTCGGCTCCGAGCGTGCTGCCCTGGCGAAAGTCGCTGCGGGTCGGATCGCTCGGGACCTTGTCGAAGATCAGCTCGTGAAGGGCTTTGAGCAGCTTGGCCTCACCGGTCGAGACGTACCCGGCAGGATCTTTCGTCTGCGCCCTCGCCACGGCGCCGACCAGGCGATCGATCTGATCGAGGAGAAGCGGATGGGCGAAGATCGTCCATCCGTGTGCCGAGATCATGGCTTAGAGAGCGACGTCGGCGCCGAAGTCTTCGTCGAGATCGACCACAACGCCCTCGATCAGCTCCGCCATCCGAGCCTGGAGAGCGGGCGGGAAGCCGACGATGTTCTGCGGATTGCGCGCCATGTCGCCTTCGAGGAAGGTCAGAAAGCTCACAATCACCGGATCTTCCTCTTTTTTCTGCACGCGCTGGACGGACACGCTGCCTTCGGTCACGACAAACTCGACCTCGTCGCCGTATCCGACGCCCAACGCCGAGCGCACCGCTTTCGGGACGGTGGTCTGCCCCTTCGACGTGATCCTGCTGCGCTCTTTGATCGCTTCGTGCATTGCCTGATCCTCCTGTCGCATCGGATGTAAGGGATATTCCTTACCAAGTCAAGTGCGGGATGCGGGCGTGCGGCGTCCTCATGCCGCCGCTCCCAGCGAAAGCGTCCTTGATCGAAGATTTTTTCGACTTGCTCTGCACCTGCCTTCCCTCCCCAGGACAAGTCAAGCGCAGGCTTCTAAAAGGAAAGTTGACCGAACCGCTCTTGAGCGAAGTCTTTGCCGCAACATTTATGGAAGGGGCTGGGCAAGCTGGGGCCCTACTTTTCCAACTTTGACGTCCTGAAGCAGGCGATCTCCGTCGCCGGCCGCTACGTTGCCGAATGCGGGACGCGGAATCCTTATCCGGCGCCACTCGGCGTGATCGAGCGTGGCGCCTGGGCGGACATTCTCCTCGTCGACGGCGATCCGACGGCAGACCTGTCTCTCTTTGCCGCGCCCGAGCTGCATCTCGCGGCGATCATGAAGAATGGTGCATTCGTCCGCGCGCCCGGCTGAAGCAGCGTCTGCCGGCCGGAAGCGGACGCTGATGAGGTTCCCAGCGAGCTTCCGCTCCCGCCCATCCTTCGACCGGCCTCGCTGACGATCGCAGATCCGTGCGTCCGCAGCGATCGGCCGGAAAGTCCGCATAACGGAAGTATGCCTTTGGCCGACTAGCGACCGCTCCTGGCGCAAAGCGGCCAAAGCGCCGCCATCTCAGGCGATCGCGACCAGAATATTCGCAGGGTCGGTTTCGTTCTCAGACTCAGGGCGTCGTTCCCACATTTGACCTCCCCTTCCGCCCTGCGGCCCGTGTCGTCCCCTCGAGAGCCTGCGTTTTCGCCAAGAAGAGCCGCCACTCTGTGGTCATGGGCCGCACGTGCCGCTCCCCCGGACCGGCAACCGTCGGTTGTCGTGTCGGCGTGTGTGCGGCATCCCACGAATTTTAACAATTCTTAATCTCTTCGATATCAATTAGATACCCGGAATTGCGCGCGCGCAACCGTGTGCTTGCGCGCGGCCACAGGCTCAGGCGAGCGCGGTGTCGATCCGCGCCAGCGTCGCCCTTTCCGCCGCGCTGACCTTCTCGCCGCCGAAGCCGAGAAAGCCGCCCTCGGTGCCGGCCTCCGCCACGCGGCTCGCGATCGCCTTCAGCCAGTCGCGGAACCCCGGCGCCGCCTCGGGCGCCTTCGAGGCGACGAGGGCGGTCACCGCGGAGAGCTCGGCGATCGCCGCCTCGACCACCTCGGCCGGCTTCTTGCCGCGGGCCTCGGCCTTGAGCACGCCGCGGGCCAGATCGCGCCCCTCGGAGGTCTCGTAGGCCGCGACCACCTCGGCGACCAGCGGATTGGCCCCGCCCTTGCCGTCGTCCCTGCCGTCGCGCAGCGCCCCGGCGACCGCGGTGCTCTCCTTGACCGCGCCCCACAGCCCGCCGGGATCGGCGGCGGTCACCGCGATCCCCGCCAGCATCGGCGCGCCCACCACCCGCGCCCAGTCCTCGGGCGCGAAATTGTCCTTGAGGCTCATCGATTCCTCCCCCTGATCCCGGCGCTCGATCCGCCGGCTCCGCCCGCTATAGCACGGCCTCGCCGCCGGAACAGGTTCCCCTGCCGGCGGCGATGGCGGTTCGGAGGCTGTGTCAGGCGGGGGGCGCGGCCTTCGCGGTGTCGATCCAGGCCCGCGCCGGCACCAGTCGGCCGATCGGGCCGAGCCGCGCGGCGAGATCGTCGGGTTCGAGCGACGCGAGATCGGCGAGGCGGCGGAAGCCCGCCCGCTCGAGCGCCCGGACCAGACCCGGCCCGGCGCCGGGCAGACGGTCGAGATCGCCGGCGGGGGCAGTCTCCTCCGTCGCGGGACGCTGGAAGTGCAGGACGGCGCCGGGCTCGGGCCGGGGCACGGGCGTCCCCGAGACACCGCCGGTCAGCGCGCGCAGGAACTCCTCGAGCGCCGCCTCTGCGTCTTCTGGGGTGTCTTCTGGGGCGTCCTGCGGGGCCTCCCCGGGCCCGGCAAGTGCGGCGGGCGCGGGCGCGGCGGGCGCAGGGGGCGCAGGGGGCAAGGGGGATGCCGTCTCGATTTCCGGAGCGGCCCCGGATTAACCCCGGACGCGACCCCGAGGGCGGCTTCGGGCGTGGCGGTGCGCAGCCGGGCGAGCCGCTCGGCGCGCAGGTCGCGCTGGCGCTGGCGCTCGGCCAGCCGCATCGCCAGCGTCTGCCGCGGGCCCTGGCTGGTCTCGGTCATGGCTGTCTCGTCCCTCTGCTGAAACTGCCTAGCTGAACTGCGGCACCCGGGTGGGCGCGGCCTCGGCGCCGGTCTCGAGCCGGGCGAGAAACTCCGCGAGCGTCAGCCCGAGCGTCTCCTGGAAGGCCGCCGGCGTCCCGGCCATCGCCGAGAGCTCGGCGAGCCGCCCGGCCACCATGTCCTCCCGGGCGATGTGGCCGTTCATCACGTCGGCCTGGGCGTCGAGCCGGCGCAGCACCGTCTCGAGCGTGGCCCCGAGCGCGCTCAAGGCCGCCGTCGCCTCGGCCTGCGCCGCGAGCCCCGCCCGGATCTCGGCCTGCCCGGCTTCGAGTCCGGCGAGCCGCGCGTCGAGTGCGCTGCCCGGAAGCGCGTCGAGAATTTCGTCGGCGATTCCGGCGGCGGTCAACCGGGCGGTCTCGACCGCGACGCGGGCGTTCACCACCGCCAGCAGCTCCGGCCCGGCCGCCGCCAGGCTTCCGGCGATCGCCTCGCCCTGCGCCCGCAGCACCAGGAGCGGCTGGTCGAGCGCCGCCGCCTCCCCGTCCTCGATTCCATCCCCGGTGTCTTCCGCGAGATCGGTGGCGCTCACCCAGACCGTCTCGAGTCCGAGCTCGCCCTGCAGCGCCGCCTCGAGCGCCGCCGCCCAGTCCTCGGGCGGCCGTGCTGCCAGCGCGCCGCCGAGATCGCCGGCCGCGGCGCGGAAGGCGTAGTGGAACGGCTCGATGCGCCAGACCGGCCCGGCGATCAGCCCGCAGAGCACGCGCAGGGCCGCGGCCTCGGGCCCGAGCCGGCCGGGGTCGCCGATCATCTCGTGGCTGACCAGCCCGGCGGCGATCAGATCGGCGAGCGCGGTCGGCGTGGAATCGGGGCCGGAATTAGGGCCGGACTCGGGTGCGGACTCGGGTGCGGACTCGGGGGACTGGATAGCCACGGGACAGGAACCTCGCGATGCGCGGGATAAAGGCATTCGAGCCTCAGGCTCGGCTGAATTGGTTAAGCGGCGGTTACCGCCCGGCGGTCGGGTGCCGGGCGCGCGCCGCCCGGCTTGCGTCGGCGATGGCCTGCTCGGCCACCCGGGACAGGTCGACGCCGCGCGCCCGCGCCGCCTCGGCGGTGCCGCGGCTGAGGGTGAGGGCGAGGCGGATCCGCCCGGCCGGCAGTCCGCCGCGCGGGTCGGGATCAGGCGGGCGCGCAACCGATCTTGCCGCCGGTCGCACGGCCGGTCCTGCAACCGATCCTGGGGAGAGATGCTTCCGGTTTTCCATGGTTTTTTCTCGTTCGGCTCGATCCTGCTCAGTTCGGCTTGCGGTGCAGCGAGACGATGCGCGGCAGGGACCAGATCGCGTCGAGATCTCCCGCCGCCGGCGCGGCGCCGGTGCCCGCAGTCTCGAGATCCGCGCGCGGCAGCTCCGCCTCGAGCCGGGCCAGCCGTTCGGCGAGGCCCGCGGGCCCGGCATCGGCCTCGCCGGCCTCCGGATCCCGGGGCCGCGCCTCGAGCTCGGCCAGCCTCGCCTCGAGCGGCGCGAGGCGCGCGAGGAGTGCGGCGACGCTGGCATCCTTCTGGGCGTAGAGCCGGGTCAGCTGGTCGGCGATCTCGGTGAAGCCGCCACCCTCCGCCGCGCTCGCCTTCAGCGCCGCGAGCCCGGCGGCCACTTCGCCCTGCGCCCAGGCCAGCGCCTCGAGCCGGACGCGCAGTCCCTCGACCGCCGCCCGCGGGTCGTCCTCGACCAGCGGCGCCAGCCGCCCCAGGCCGCCCTCGAGCGCGTCGAGTTTGGCCTCGATCGGCGCCAGCCGGCCGAACACCGTCTCCACGGTGGCGTCCTTCTGGGCGTAGAGCTGCGTCAGCTTTTCGGAAAGCTCGGCGAACGGGTTCTCCTCGATCGCCACCAGCCGGTCGCCGAACCCCTCGAGCCGGGAGGCGAAGCGGTCGAGTGCGGTCTGCGGATCGCGGCCGTCGATCTCGGCGAGCCTGGCTTCCAGCGGCGCGAGGCGCGCGAACACCGTCTCCACCGTCGCGTCCTTCTGGGCGTAGAGCCGGGTCAGCTGCTCGGAGATCTCCGCGAACGGGTTCTCCCCGGGCGCCTCCAGCCCGGCCAGCCGGTCGCGCACCCCTTCGAGTTCGCGCGCGAAGCCGTCGAGGGCGCTCTGCGGGTCGCGGCCGTCGATCTCGGCGAGTTTCGCCTCCAGCGGCGCGAGCCGCGCGAACACCGCCTCCACCGTCGCGTCCTTCTGGACATAGAGCTGCGTCAGCTTCTCGGAAAGCTCGGCGAACGGGTTCTCCTCGATCGCCACCAGCCGGTCCCCGAACCCCTCGAGCCGCGAGGCGAAGCGATCGAGCGCGCCTTGCGGGTCGCGGCCGTCGATCTCGGCAAGCTTGGCTTCCAGCGGCGCGAGGCGGGCGAACACCGTCTCCACCGTCGCGTCCTTCTGGGCGTAGAGCCGGGTCAGCTGCTCGGAGATCTCCGCGAACGGGGCCTCGCCCGGCGCCTCGAGCGCCGCGAGCCGGGCGGCGAAGCCGTCGAGCGCGCCTTGCGGATCGCGGCCCGCGAGCTCGGCGAGTTTCGCCTCCAGCGGCGCGAGGCGGGCGAACACCGTCTCCACCGTCGCATCCTTCTGGGCGTAGAGCCGGGTCAGCTGCTCGGAGATCTCCGCGAACGGGGCTTCGCCCGGCGCCTCGAGCGCCGCGAGCCGGTCGCCGAGCGCGGTCCCGACCGCGTGCAGCGCCTCGATCCGCGCCTCGAGCCGTTCGGCGAGGCGCGCGATCTCCGCCTGCGGGTCGCGCGCGGCGAACCCGGTCTCGAGCGCGCCGATCCGGCCGGCGAGCTGTTCGGCCAGCGCCTCCTTCTGGGCGTGCAGCCGGGCGAGCTGCTCGCCGAGCGCGCGCACCGGGCCGCTGCCGACCTCGGCCCTGAGGCCGGCGATCTCGGTCCGCACAGCACCCTGCTCGGCCTGCAGCGCCTCGATCCGCTTCAGCGCCTCGCGCCCGGTGTCGCGCGCCGCCGCGCGCGCGGTTTCCAGCGTGTCGCGCGCCGCCGCGCGCTCGGCCTCCAGCGTGTCGCGCGCCGCCGCGCGCTCGGCCTCCAGCATATCGCGCGCCGCCACGCGCTCGGCCTCGAGCGCCCCGAGCTTGGTCTCGATCGGCCCGAGCCGGGCGAGCACCGTCTCGATCCCGGCGTCCCGGCTCTCCTGCAGCCGCGCCAGCCGGTCGGCCAGCTCCTCCGCGGTGCCGCCAGGGGCGGCGAGGGCCGCGAGCTTCGCCTCGAGCCCCGCGCTGCCGGCGGCCTGCGTGGCCTGCAGTTCGTCGAGGCGACCTTGCAGAGTCTCGAGCAGCGCCCGCGCCTCGGCCGGCGCGCCCATCTGCTCGAGCGTGCGCATCCGGGCGCGCAGCTGGTCGAGCCCGGCGAGCGCGGTTTCGAGCGTCGCGTTCTTGTCGCGCACGAGGCCGAGCAGCTGGCCCGCCATCGCCTGCAGCCGCTCCTCGGGCGCGGACCCCTGGGCTGCGAGCGCGTCGAGCCGCAGCGCCAGCTCCGCCTGCGCCGCGGCCAGCGCCTCCAGCCGGTCGGCGTCGGTGCGCGGGCCCGAGATCGCATTCGTCTCCGCCGCGCCCTGCCGCGCCGTCCGCTGCCGCCGCCGCTTGGCGAACGCCAGCCTGAAAGCGCCGAGGGTGGCGACGCCCGCCGCCCCCAGTCCCGCGATGCCGACTCCGTAGGACTCCATGCGCCGTCCGCCCGTTACCTCGAAAAATACCGGCCGAGCAGAACGGTAAACCGGTTAGGGAGCGGTTAACGGGCCGCCCCGTGGCCTGCGCCGCTGCCCCGGCGCCACAGCCGCCGGGCATTCCCTTTTGTTAACTTCGATTCAAATTGACAGGGAACGGTCCGCCTCCGTAGATCTTGGGTCAGGAGCTTGTGGGGTTTCCATGTTTAAGTCAGTGCGCCTGAACCTAGGGGCCGTGGTTGCGGCTACCGTCATCGCCATGACCGGCTTCGTCATGGGCGGGACAGCCAGTGCGGCCACGCTCAATTTCTCGTCCGAGGCTTTCTTGCGGGGCCAGCTGCCCGGCGCGCAGACCGCCATGGCGGATTTCCGCGCCAGCCACACCATCAGCAACCTGCACGTCGAGACCTTCGAGGGCTACCAGCCCTGGGGCGTCGGCGGCGGCACCCAGGATCTGACCCACACCAAGGTTGGCAGCTTCACCCCGTTCGGGCGTGTCGGCAACGGCAACTCGGTGGTGGGCAACGGCGGCCAGCTGCAGGTCCGCGACGACAACCACATGAAGTGGGGCCGCTACAACACCTCCAACACGACGCCCCTGCCGCCGGGGCTGGCGGACGGCAACTGGCTCGACAGCAACGATAACCGCGGGATCGAGTGGCGGATCAATGGCCTGGGCGCATTCAACACCCTCGCCTTCTTCGTGATCGACGCCGCCGACGTCGGCGGCAAGTTCTCGATCAAGATCGCCGATGCGCTGTTCCCCGATCTCGCCCACGGCGGCAGGCTCAGGAACGGCAACATCCACCTGGTGACGATCCTGCTGCCCGAGACGGTGACCGACCTGACCGTCAGGCTGATGCACAACATCCACAACGACGGCTTCGGCATCGACGGCGCGCTGGTGGGCCTGGTGACGCCGAGCCCGGCGCCGGTCCCGCTGCCGCCCGCCGCCCTGCTGCTCCTGCCGGCGCTGGGGCTGCTCGCCGGGGTCCGGCGGCTGAAGCGGCCCCGCCGGGCCTGACCCCCCGGGCGCGCGGCGCGCGCCCCGTCGGCCGGAGGCCGTTAACCCATCACGAGAGAGCGGCGCACGGGGGAATTGTTTCCGACCGAAGAGTCTCCTATTGCTCGGGACGCGCGCGCCGGCTGCCCTCGCGTCCGGCCCAGGTCATTGCAAGGTATCCCGGACATGCTGCATCGCCGCGACATCACCACCCTGATCCCGCAGCCGGTCCGCTTCGAGTTGCGCCGGGCGGTGCATCGCGGGTCCGGGATCCGTTGCGAACTCTGCAACACCGAGGTGCGCGGCTTCAAGCCGCACGGCGGCGGCGCCGAGGTGCTGGAGCGGCGGCAGGTGGTCGGCGGCATGCGCCGCGACGACGACCGCTGCCCGGTCTGCCACAGCCGCGACCGGACCCGGCTGATGATGCTCTGGATGCAGGAGTTCGCCGATCTCGGCGGCGCCACCAGGGACATCCTGCACGTGGCGCCGGACTTCGGCCTCTACCTCTGGCTGAAGCGCCAGCCGGGCATCGTCTATACCGGTGCGGACATCGACGGCAGCCGCTACCGCCACATCGAGCGGTTCCGCGAGACCGACCTGACCCGCGCGCCGTTCGACGACGCAAGCTTCGATCTGGTGATCTGCAGCCACGTCTTCGAGCACATCCCCGACGACGGGGGTGCCTTCCGCGAGGTGTTGCGCATCCTGCGTCCCGGCGGCCGGGCGCTGCTGCTGGTGCCCTTCGCCCTCGATGGTCGCGGCACCGACGAGGACACGCGCCTCGCCGATCCCGCCGAGCGCGACCGCCGGTTCGGCCAGTGGGACCACGTGCGGCTCTACGACCGCGGCGACTTTCTCGACCGGATGCGCGCGGCCGGGTTCGAGGCGGTGCTGTTCGATCCCTGCGCCACCGACCCGCAGGCGGCGGCGCGGCTGCGGCTGAACCCGCTCGAGGCGCTGCCGGTCGGGACCAGGCCCGCCGCATGAACGACGACCCCGCGCCTCCGGCCGGTCCGGAGATCGGCCCGGAGAGCGGTCCCGAGATCAGCCCCCAGATCAGCCCCCAGATCAGCGTCGTCATCCCGCACCACAACGACCCGGGGCTCGGCGCCTGCCTCGACGCCCTGGCAGGCCAGCGGGCGGACGGGGTTCCCTTCGAGATCCTCGTCGTCGACAACGGTTCCGAGGCGCTGCCGAGCGAAGTCTGCGCCGCCCATCCAGGCGTGCGCCTGCTCTCGGAGGCGACGCCGGGCCCTGGCCCCGCCCGCAGCCACGGCGCGGCCAACGCCCGCGCGCCCCTCATCGCCTTCATCGACGCCGACTGCCGGGCCGATCCCGGATGGATCGCCGCGATCGCGGCCGCCTTCGCCGATCCTGCGACCGAAATCGTCGGCGGCGACGTGCGCATCGCGCCGGTGGACCCGGAGCGGATGACCGTGATCGAGGCCTACGAGAGCGTCTTCGGCTACCGCCAGAAGCTCTACATCGAGCGCGACCACTACGCCGCGACCTGCAACATGGCGGTGCGGCGCGCGATCTTCGCCGCCGTCGGACCGTTCGCCGGCATCGGCACCGCCGAGGACATGGACTGGGGGCGGCGAGCCACGGCCATGGGCTACCGGCACGGCTACCTTCCGGGCATGCGGGTGCGCACGCCGGCGAGGGCCGACTTCGGCGCGCTCGCCCGCAAGTGGGACCGGCACATCGCGCACTTCTGGGCCGAGAGCCGCGCCAAGCCGGGGGGTCGGGCCCGCTGGCTCGCCCGCACCGCGCTGGTCGCCGCCTCGCCGCTCGGCGAGACCGTCGCCATCGCCCGCTCCGACCGGCTGGCGCGCTCCGGCGACCGGGCCCGGGCGCTGGCCGGCGTCACCCGGCTCCGGCTCTGGCGGGCCGGGCGGATGCTGCGCCTCGCGCTCGGCGCCGACCCGCGCCTTCTGGCAGGAGGCTGGCGGGAGGACGCCTGACGCCGCCCGGCTGCGCCGGCAGCACGGGAGATGGTGCCCCCGCGTCAACCGGTTCACGCATTCTTGGCTTCTTTCAGCGATCCGGGTTGATAGTTTCGCGAGCGATCCCCACACCGGACCCGATGAAGCCGCATCGCACGGCCGTCGCGCGCACCGAGACCCTGGAGTAAGATAGCGTCATGTATCCCCGTCTGCTGATCCCCCTGGCTCTCGCCGCGATGCTCGGTCTCGCCGGCTGCGACACCGCCGAGGAGCGGGCGCAGGCGCACTACGAGACCGCCAAGGAGCTCTTGGCCGAGGGCAAGGTCGCCCAGGCGATCGTCGAGTTCCGCAACGTCTTCAAGCTCGACGGCGAGAACAAGGCGGCCCGGCTCGACTACGCCAACCTGATGGTCGAGCAGGGCAACATCCAGGAGGCGATCGGCCAGTACCTGCGCCTCGTCGAGCAGGACTGGGGCAACGTCGCCGGCCACAAGCGGCTGGCCGGGCTGGCGCTCGAGATCCAGGACTTCGACACTGCAGAGACCCATGCCGACCGGGCCTACGAGCTCGACCCCAAGGATCCCGAGATCCGGGCCTACAAGGCGACGGTCGACTACCACGCCGGCAAGCGCGCGCCGGCGGTCGAGATGGCGAAGGGCGTGCTCGACGAGACGCCCGACAACCTGCCGGCCCGGATGATCCTGATCGCCGACCGGATGCAGAACGACGACCTGCCCGGTGCGCTGACGCTGGTCGACACGGCGCTGAAGACGGCGCCGGAGAACCAGGACCTGCATCTCGCCCGGCTCGCCGTGCTCCAGCAGATCGGCGACCGCGCGCCGGTGGGCGAGGAGCTCGTCCGGATGGCGGCGCTGTTCCCCGACAACGACGCGGTCGGGCTGGCGCTGATCCGCTGGCATCTCCAGGACGGCGACATCGACGCGGCCGAGCCGCTCCTGCGCGCCCGGGCCGCGGCGGCGCCCGCCGGCCCGGAGCGGGTCGCAGCCGACCTCGCGCTGGTGCAGGCGCTCTACCAGACCCGGGGGAGCCAGGCATCCCGCGCCGAGCTCGACCGGCTGATCGCCGCCGCCGACGATCCCATCCCCTACCGCCGCGCGCTGGCCGCGCTCGACGTGCGCGAGGGCAGGACCGAGGCGGGCATCGCGGCGCTCAGGTCGATCATCGACGAGACCGAGCCGTCGGACGACCGGCGCAACACCCAGGTGGCGCTGGCCGGCATCCTGAAGGCGACCGGCGATACCGCGGGAAGCGACGCGCTGGTCGACGCGGTGCTCGCCGAGGACGCGACGCAGGTGGCGGCGCTGAAGCTCCGGGCCGAGCGGCTGATCGACGCCGATGAGCCCGACGCCGCGATCCGGGACCTGCGGACCGCGCTGAACCAGGAGCCGCGGGACAGCGAGACGCTGACGCTGATGGCGATGGCGCACGAGCGCGAGGGCGCGCGCGCGCTCGCCGGCGAGCGGCTGGCGATGGCAGTCGAGGTCTCCGACAAGGCGCCGGCGGAATCGGTTCGCTACGCCCGGTTCCTGATGCAGGACGGCAAGCTCGAGCCGGCCGCGTCGGTGATCGCCGAGGCGCAGACCCGCCGGCCGGACGACCCGGACCTCCTGGTCACGCTCGGCCAGATCCGGGTGGCCCAGAAGGACTGGGTCCGGGCCGGCGAGGTCGCGGCATCCCTGCGCGCGACGGGCGCCGCCGGCGCCGCCGACCGGGCGACCGCGCTCGAGGCGCAGATCCTGAGCGGCCAGAACCGCTACACCGAGACCATCGCCATGCTGGAAAAGCTGTCGGGCGAGGCGGACGGCGATCACGCCGCCCTCCCCGACATCGTGCAGACCTACGTGCGGGCCGGCGATCTCGACGGCGCGCGCAGCTATATCGAGGGCGTGCGCAAGACCGACCCGGACGCCCCCCTGCCCCGGCTGATGCTCGCAGGGCTCGACGCGGTCGGCGGCGACGCCGCGGCGGCGGAGGCGGGGTATCGCGGGCTGATCGCCGACGCGCCGGACTACGCGCCCGCCTACCAGGGGCTCTACCAGCTTCTGTTGGGAACCGGGCAGGCGGAGGCGGCTGACGCGGCGCTGGAGGCCGGTCTCGCCGCGACCGACGAGGACTCGCGGCTCCTGTTCATCGAGGCCGGCCGGCGCGAGGCCGCCGGCGACATCGACGGCGCGATCGCCGCCTACGAGACGCTCTACGGCCGGGACAGCAGCTCGGATCTGGTCGCCAACAACCTCGCGAGCCTGTTGTCCAGCCACCGCACCGACGACGCGTCCCAGGAACGCGCCTTCGCCCTCGCCCGGCGGCTGCGCGACAGCGACGTGCCGTATTTCCAGGACACCTACGGCTGGATCCTGCTCCAGCGCGGCGAGACCGCGGATGCGCTGGCCGCGCTCGAGAAGGCGGCGGCGGCGCTGCCGGATGCGCCGCTGGTGCTCTATCATCTCGGGGTCGCCCAAGCCCGCGGCGACCAGCCCGACGCGGCCGCCGCCAGCCTTGAGCGCGCGCTCGGCCTCGCGACGCCCGAGACTCCGGCGGACGCGATGGCGGCGGCGCGCGATCTGCTCGCGCAGATTCGCGATCCGGCCGACGCCGCGCCGAAGCCCGCCACCGAGCCGTGAAGCGCGTGCGCCTTGCACCGTGCAAGGAGAGAACTCTCGCAAGCAGCCGGCGACGCTACCGGACCCGACCCACAGGCCCCCCCGTGAGATGGAGCAAGCGCTACGGCGTCACCCTATGCGGCGAGGCTTGACGGCTGCGCGTAGCGCCAGGGCATGAGTTCCTCGATGCGGGATTTCGGGTGCCCGTCGAGGCAGCGCCGCTTCGGCCTTCTCCTGCGCCGCCTCGAGCACCCCCTGGGCCAATTCGGCATCTTGCAGCAGCAGGGTGAACTGGTCGGGCGACAGTTTATCGGAACTCTTGCCGAGGCACTGTCACGTTGACGGCGCCGCCCGCGAAGCGTTGCCGGATCGACCTTCACGCGGCGGCAATCTTCCGCCAGCCGTCGAACGCCTGGGACCGGAGTTTGCGAAGGGTGTCACGGGAGATCAGGTGGCGTTGAACGTTGAAGTGGTTGTAGACGGCGCCATGAGTGGCGAGGAACCGTTGGGCCGAGCCTGGCGATGGGAATCGGCGCCACTGGCGTTCTCTGTGTCGTGTCGGCTGGTGCGAGACTTCCGCGCGGTTGTTCGACCGACCGTTGGTCATCTGGAGATCAGTCAGGCCAAGATCGCGTAGAGCCGCACCGTAGGACCGAAGCCGATCGGTGACGATGGTGTCCGGCAGGTATCCCTGCCGTTTCAGCAGCCGGCGCAGGAGCTTGAGGGCTGCCTTCCGGTCACGCCGCGGCTGCACGATGATGTCGAGGACTTCGCCCTCGTCGTCAACGGCACGCCAGAGATAGTGGACCTTGCCGCCGATCCGGATGAACACCTCGTCCAGGTGCCAGCGGTCAGAAGGCCGTGGCCGGCGCCGGCGTATCCGTGCGGCATAGGCGCGGCCAACTTGAACACCCACCGGCGCACCGTCTCGTAGGAGGCATCGATGCCGCGCTCGGCGAGCAGGTCCTCGACGTCGCGATAGCTCAGGGCAAACCGGAAGTAGAGCCAGACCGCGTGCTGGATGATCACGGGTGGGAAGCGGTGGCGGGCGTAGGACAGCGTGCTCATGGCGCCCCCTAACCTGCGATGGTCATGACCGCCACCGGTTTAACGTGACAGTGCCCCGCCTGGCGCTTGCGGCATTGCGCCTCGAGCCAGGCGTTGAAGTCCTCCCAGGAAGCGAAGCGCGGCAGCGGTACCATGAAGGTTCGCCGCGCCCAGCCGACCAGCCCCTCGACGGCGCCCTTGTCGTTGCCCTTGCCCGGGCGGCCGTAGCGGTCGCGGATCAGGTAGTGCGACAGGAACCCGGCTCGAAGAGCGTCGCCCGCTTGCGCGTGCCGTCTGGCAGGATGCGCGCCACCAGGCAGCGGTCGTTGTCGTAGAGCAGCGACTGCGGCACCCGTCCGAAGAACGCGAAGGCATGAACGTGACCGTCGACCCAGGCCGTGGCCGCCGGATAGGCGCGGACGAAGCTGGCGTCGCTGTGCGGAAGATCGAACGCGAAGAAATGCGCCGTCTGCTCCACGCCCCCGATGAACACCGTCGCTTCGCCAAAGTCGGCCTGGGCATGGCCGGGCGAGTGATGCAGCGGCACGAACATCTCCCGGCCGCGCCGGCGATGTTCGCGGAAAGGGTATCGTCACGGCCGGCGTGACCGCCAGATCGTCGGCACTTTCGGCGCCGAGACCGTCAGCGTGCCGCGCGCCCGCATCGAGGGCGAGGACGGCAGGACCACCGAATGGCGGTCCAAGGCGCTGCCGCGCTATCAGCGGCTGACGAAGAAGGCCGAGGCCCTGATTGCCGCTGTCTACCTAGCCGGACCAACACGCGCCGGGTGAAGCGTGCGCTGTTCGGCCTGTTCCAGGGCGCCGTCGGCAAGGACGTCGTCAGCAGGGCGTGGCGCAAGGTGAAGGTGGACTGGGACGTGTGGGTAGCCCGCAGCCTCGCCGATGACGACATTGTCTACCTGATCCTCGACGGTACGGTGATCAGGACACGGCTGGACAGGAAGGCCACGAACATCTCGGTGCTCGCGGCCATCGGGGTGCGGCGGGACGGTCAGAAGATCCTGTTGTCCATCAGGAACATGGGCGGGGAGAGGGGGAGAGCACCTCGGCCTGGCGCCAGTTTCTCGATGATCTCGACGCCCGCGGGCTGAAGCGCCCCGACTTCGTCATCGTGGACGGCGCGCCGGGGCTCGAGGCCGCGCTCACCGCGCTGTGGGGCGCGGAGTTGCCGATCCAGCGCTGCACCGTGCACAAGCATCGCAATCTCCTCGGCCACGCCCCGAAGCACCTGCACGACGAACTGACCGAGGACTATCGCGACATGATCTACGCCGAGACCGCCGCAGAGGTTGAGACCTGCCGTAAGGCGTTCCTGCGCAAATGGCGCCTGAAATGCCGGGCCGTCGCCGACAGCCTCGAGGAAGCCGGCGAGCGGTTGTTCGCCTTCACCCGCCCCGATCCGTCGCAATGGAAATCGGCCCGGACCACCAACGCGATCGAGCGGCTGAACGAGGAGTTCCGGCGCCGCATCAAGACGCAGACCGTCCTGCCCTGCGCCGACACCGTGCCCATGCTGCTCTGGGCTCTGCTCGCCTCCGGCCAGATCGCCATGCGCAAAGTCGATGGATGGGAGACCCTCTCCCAGCCCATCGAGCCAGCAACCCTTGACCAGGCCGCCTGATCAGGCAGAAAATCGCCATGCTCGGAGAACGCCGTTCGAGAATTTCCACCACTTCCCGGACACGACCCGATCGGCTGCACCGAGATTGAGTCAGAGCCAACATTCCACCGATCCACACAGGCTGAACGCATCGGTGCCGTCCGCCTGTCTACGGGCAGCGAGGCGAGTTCTGATCTCGGCATTGTCGGGCAGCAGATTGTCGAAGACCGCAATCACCGGTTTGCCGATCCGGAGCCGCCATATATTATATCAGCTGACGAGCCATCCCTTTTCGCCTACGGCGTGGAGCCCAATACGCCTCGGCTCCGCCGGAGTAGAGCGACGATTTCGTGACCGGTTGCCAAGCCGCCAAAACTCGACCGTGCAAACCCCGCGCGTCGTTCAGCCTGTCCTCTGCCTGGTTCATTTTCTTCAGGGCATCCAACTCGCCCACGGTCCCTTCCGCCTCGATCCAGTGACAGGTTGCGAGAAGCGCCCGCTTTCTTGCCAGCTGGACGTGGAACTCTGCTGCCTGCACCGCGCACTTTATACCAATCGCCCTATGCGTTGACCGCTTCGGCCCAGTCGCGTGTGGCGATTGAGGTGATCGTGGCGGGTCTTGCAACGAGGGCCTTCCAGGCGTCGCAACAAGCGTCGACGATGGCGGTGTAGGTGTCGAAGACCCGATTGGCGAGATGGTTCTGGCGCAGATACTGCCAGATATTCTCGACCGGGTTCAGTTCGGGTGAGTAGGACGGCAAGCGCAGCAGGCTGATGTTGGCCGGCATGTCGAGTTTGCCGCCAGGCCGATGCCAGCCGGCGCCGTCGAGGATGAGGACGGCGTGCGCGCCGGGGGTGATCTGGGTGCTGATCTCCGCCAGGTGCAGGTTCATCGCCTTGATGTTGACGCACGGCAGCACCAGTGCGGCGCCGACGCCGCGCGCCGGACAGACGGCGCCGAACAGATAGGCCGAGGCGTAGCGTTGATCGCGCGGCGCACGCGGGCGGCTGCCCTTGTCGGCCCAGACGTAGGTCAGGCTTCCTTGCTGGCCGACGCGTGCTTCATCCTGCCACCACAGCTCGACCGGCTTGCCCCGAGCATGCTCGGGAAGGGCCGCGGCGACCAGCTCGGCGAAGTTTTTTTATGCGCCTCCTGGGCGGCGATGTCCTGCTCGGGGTGGCGCGGACGCACCGAGACCCGCGAGAAGTTCAGCCGCGCCAGCAGCTTGCCCACGGTGCGCTCGTGCATCTCCACCCCGAAGTGCCGGGCGATCTCGCCCTGCAAATCCCGGCACCGCCAGCGCACCACCTTGTGCATATCCGGTTTCGGCCCCTCACGGACCCACGCCGCGAACGTGGCCTCCTGCGCCGCGGTCAGCTTGCGCCGGCGGCCACGGGCGCCGGCCCGGTTCGTCAGGCCTGCAAGCCCGGCCTCGTTGTAGCGATGCACCCAGTCGCGTAAGGTCTGCCGGTCCATCCCCGCCGCCTGCGCCGCCTCCGTCCGGGTCCGGCCTTCCAGCACCAAAGCCAGCGCAAGCATCCGCCGCGACGCAGCCGCATCCTTCTCCCGCGCGGCCGCCCTCCGAAAACCTGCGGCGTCCAGACCCGTCCGCGTGATCGCAATCGTCATCACCGATCCCCCTGCTCCGGGAGCAGAGATTCAGACCCGGACGATCCCCGCAACTCACGTTCGAGTCAGTGAAACCGGCGCCTGGTATTAGAAGGTGCGCGTCGGGGGTGAGGCTCGATCGATCCGGCGCCTTGGTCATCATAGTCCCCTTATCGAGATCGCGAGGGCACGAGCTCCGACGAAGCCCTTCGCCGCGAAATCGTGCGGCATTGGCACACGGCCTACGACGTTCGGAGAGAAGAGCCTGCGGCGCCGCGGGCTTCGGGCAGGCCTCCCAACGACGTGTCTCCGTGCGCGGGCCCGGGGTCGGACGTCCAGATGTGCAAGTCGAGGTTGCCAGCAGTCTTGTTCGCGTCGGCGCGGGCCTTGATGCGCCGCGGCGGGAGCAGCAGGTGACGTCGTCGCCAGCCGGCGATCCTGGCGCCGTTCGCCGCGATCAGGCCGACGTTCGGCAGGTTCGAGACGATGGCTCCATCCTCGGTCAACTGAACCGCGCCGGGTTTCCCGGAGGCTGTTTCGTTTGAGTTCTACGCGGCCACGGCCGGGTTCTCCAGTTCGGCGTAGAAGCGGGCCTCGGTCCTTGACGGGTGGGATGTTGCCGATCGGCTCGAGGAGGCGGCGATTGTTGAACCAGTCCACCCATTCGAGGGTGGCGAACTCGACCGGCTTCGATGCCGCGCCACGGGCCTCGACGGCGGATGACCTCGGTTTTGAACAGGCCGATCACCGTTTCGGCGAGCGCGTTGTCATAGGAATCGCCGACGCTCCCCACTGAAGGCGCGATGCCGGCTTCGCCCAGACGCTCGGTGTAGCGGATGGACAGGTATTGCGAGCCCCTGTCGCTATGGTGGATCAGGCCGCCGCCCTCGGCGGGCCGCCGGGACATGGATCGCCTGCTCCAGCGCATCCAGCACGAAGCTCGCCTCGGCGCTCCGCGACACCCGCCAGCCGACGATCCTCCGGGCGTAGACGTCGATGACGAAAGCAACGTAGACGAAGCCGCTCCAGGTGGCGACGTAGGTGAAGTCGGAGACCCAGAGCCGGTTGGGCGCCGGCGCCTTGAAGTCCCGGTTCACCCGGTCGAGCGGACAGAGGAGCCGCCTTGTCGCTGATCGTGGTTCTCACTGATTTTCCCCGAACAATGCCTTGCAAACCCATCTGGCGCATCAGACGGGCGACGGTGCAACGCGCGACACTGACGCCCTCTCGGCCGAGTTGCCGCCAGACCTTTCGAACTCCGTAGACGCCGAAGTTCTCTTCCCAGACCCGCCGGATATCGCCGCGAAGTGCGACGTCGCGACGCACGCGTGGCGGTGCCTTCGACGGATCGGCGCGTCGGGACGTCTCGGCGTGATACGTCGACGGGGCGATCGGCAATTCCCTGCAGATCGGCTCGACGCCATACGACGCGCGGTGATCGTCGATGAACGCGATCATGGCCTGAACCGGCGGCCGAGCTCCGCCTGCGCAAAATACGCGCTGGCCTTGCGCAGGATCTCGTTCGCCTGGCGCAGCTCGCGGTCCTCCCGCTCCAGGGCCTTCAGCCGGTCGCGCTCGTCGGTGGTCAGCCCGGGCCGGGGGCCGCGGTCACGCTCCGAACGCCGAACCCAGAGCCGCAGCGTCTCGGCGTTACACCCCACCTTCTCTGCGATCGAGCGGATTGCCGACCATTGCGACGCATGCTCCGCTGCCTGCTCGCGCACCATCCGGACGGCGCGTTCGCGCAGCTCCAGCGGGTACGGCTTCGTTGTCTTCCTCGTTTCCATGGACCCCATCTTTCCAAAAGTTGGGGCCTCCGGAAAACCCGGCGCGGTTCACTGCTCGCCTGCTACTCGTTTTCGCCCGATTCGCCGCCCCAGATGACATCGCGTGGGCTCAGGGTCGATCTGGTGTTCGACGACGCCGGCGGCGCCCATCTCGTGGAGACGACCCGCGCATGCGCCAGCATCCTCGCCGCCGTCTACCAAGGCGCAGCGGGGGAGGCACTGGTCAAGTCGGCGAACGGCAAGCTGAGCGAAACGATGGACGCGATCTCCGCCGCCCTCGCGCGCCGGTATTAGACCGTCTTCCGGTTCGAAACGGTCGCCGGGACCCTGCTGTCGGCGGCTGAACTCGCCCGCCGTCGCTTCGGCGACGGCGGGCATTTTTGCTCGAGTGTCGTGGCGGTTTGGCCAAAAGCTGTTCTCCGGGGAACTGCCGGAAGGAGCTCCATCATGTCATCGCGGGAAGCTATGTTCTCGCCGCCCGGCGCTGGCAGAGCGCCAAGATTTCAGCTTCGGATACACCCACAATTCGCGCGCGATTGAGCAGGCGACGCCTTCGGCTGCCAGTCCGTTGCATTCGCAGGGTCGAACACGCACCGGCTATTCAGCAGGCTCCTCCGGGTCGATCCCCGGCGCCGGCAATGCCGTCCATTCGGCGCGTTCGATCGCCGCGGCGATCAGGTCGACAACTCCGCCGCCGATCATCTGGCGCGAGATCGTGGCGTATGCTCGACAGCCTGAACCCAACGCGTCACACGCTGCCGGTGGGCATTCTGAACGACAAATCGAAGCTCAGCACCCATTCGATGCCCGATTGAACAACAAGGACATTGAGATCTACGGGCCGAACTTCGAGTACCGTTTCGTCAAAACCGGGCGATGCGGGAACATACCTTGGGAGGCTTCACCGTTTGTGGAAAGACGACCCTTGACCTCCGGTTCGAATCCTCTTTGGTCCGCCACCCAAAGGATTACACCGCCTGGCGCTTTGCGGGCCCGCCCTGCCCCGGCGGCCGGTCAGATTCCGGTCGGGTCGGCCGGTTGCCGGCCCGCCACCGGGGATCCGCCACGCCGGGCGAAGGCCCGGTCGTAGGCGGCGATGAGCCGCGGGGCGGAATGCGCCCAGGACAGCCCACCCTCGACCCGGGTCCGGCCGATCTCGCCCATCCGCGCCCGGGCGGCCGGGTCGTCGAGCAGCTCGGCGATCCTGGTCGCGAAGTCGACCGGATCGTTCTCGCGGGCGTAGAGCGCCGCCTCGCCGGCCGAGGCGCGGCCTTCCTTCAGGTCGAACTGCACCACCGGCTTCTTCAGGGTCATGTATTCCACGACCTTGTTCATCGTCGAGATGTCGTTCATCGCGGTCTTCGGATCGGGGCTGACGCAGAGGTCGGCGGTGTTGAGCCAGGCGAGCAGGTCGTCGCCGTACTGCGGCCCGGTGAAGGTGAAGTGGTCCCCGAGCCCGCGGGCGGCCACGTCGGCCTCGACCTCCGGCAGATGCGGCCCGAAGCCGACGATGGCGAAATGCACGTCGGTCCGGCCGAGGCCGCGGATCAGGTGGTCGGCGGCGGCGATCAGCAGGTCCATCCCCTCCTGCTGGCCGATCACGCCGACGTAGCCGATCAGGTGGCGCGCGCCCTGCTTCAGCGCCGGATCGGGCGGGCGAATCTCGAAGCGGTCGATCCGCGGCGCGGAGCGCACCACGAACACGTCTTCCGCCGCCATGCCGCCGCGGCCCCGGGCGATCGCGGCGAAGCTGTCGTTGGTGGCGATCGAGACGGCGGCGGTGCGGAAGGTCAGCCACTCGAACGCCCGCATCAGCCCCCAGAACGCGCCCTTGCGGCCGAACTTGGTCTCGTAGAGCTCCGGGCAGACGTCGTGGTGATCGAAGAGATAGGTCACGCCGAACGGCCTGAGCGCCCAGGCGACGAGGAAGATCAGAATCCGGCGGGTTGCAGCCCTGCAGCACGTCGACCCCGCGCTCGCGCTTCACCCGGAAGGCGAGGCGCAGTTCGTGCCAGAGCGCCGCGGAATACTCGCGCAGGTAGCCGAGCGGCCCGTTGCCGTCGGGCGGCATCGGGTGGCGGTAGACGTGGACGCCCTCGAGCTCCTCGTAGTCGGCCTCGAAGCCCTTGCCTTTCGGCGAGATCACCGAGACGGTGTAGCCGGCGGCCGCCAGCGTCGTCGCCTCGAGCCAGACCCGCCGGTCGAAAGGCACCGGCAGGTTCTCGACGACGATCAGCACCCGGCGCCCCTGCCCCGGCCACGGCTCAGGCGACATGCCGCCCCGCCGTCCGCCCCGCCGTCCGCCTCGCACGCATCGCGATACCTGTCACGTCGCACCTCTTGCACACCGGATCACCGCCCTCCCCTACTGCATGGCGGCGGGCTTGGGTAGCCTCGCGGGCGATCCCGGAGCGATCACGGGGAATTACCATCGCGTCGGATTTCCCATGATATTATCGCTCCATATTATCGCTCCGACTGCAGAACCCGGAAAAGGCCATGACCGAACAACCCGCCCGCGAGACGCCCGCGCTCAGCGTGATCGTCGCCTGCCTGAACGGCGCGGCGACCCTGGCCGAAACCCTCGAGGGACTCGCGGCGCAGCGCTGGGATCGGCCCTGGGAGGTCATCCTGGCCGACAACGGCTCGACCGACACCTCGGTGGCGTTGTTCGAGGCGGCGGCGACGGCGCACCCGGAGATCGCGATGCGCGTCGTCGACGCCGCGGCCCACCGGGGCAAGCCCTTCGCGCTCAACACCGCGATTGCCGCGGCCCGGGCGCCGGCGGTGGCGATCTGCGACGCCGACGACGTGCCGGGGGCGGGCTGGCTCGCCGCCATGGGCGCCGCCCTCGAGCGCCATGCGATGGTCGCCTGCCGCATCGACTTCGACCGGCTGAATTCCGGATGGGTCCGCAAGACGCACGGCGACCTGCAGCATGCCGGGCTGGAGCGCCTCGGCTTCCTGCCCGGGTTCGTGCATGCCGGCGGCGGCACCATGGGGCTGCAGCGCGGGCTGGTCGGGGAGATCGGCGGCTTCGATCCCGACTTCGCCTATCTCGAGGACACCGAGTTCTGCCTGCGCGCCCAGGCGGCCGGCCATGCCATCGCCTTCGTGCCCGAGGCGGTGATGCATGTGCGCGCCCGGCCCGCGCTCGGCCCGATCTTCCGCCAGAGCTATCACTGGGGGCACTACGAGATGAAGCTCGTCAGCCGCTACCGCGACCGCGGCGTGCCGTTCGCCGGCGGCTGGCGGCATTATCTCGCGGCCTGGCGGCGGCTCCTCCACCATCATCTGCGCAAGGGGCTCAGGCCCGGTCCCGACACCATGCTGAACGCCGCCTGGCTGCGCGCCGGCGCCGGGCGGCTCAGCGGGCAGTTCGCCGGCATGCTGCGCTACCGGGTGCCGCCCTACCGCCCCGAAGGCCCGGCATGAGGCTGGCGTGAGCCTGATCGCGCGGGTCCGGCGCGCCGCCTTCGGCACGCTCACCGGGGTGCGCACCGCCGCCCCGGTCGCGGCGCTGACCTTCGACGACGGCCCGGACCCGGAAACCACGCCGCGGCTCCTCGACCTGCTCGCCCGCCATGGCGCGAAGGCGACGTTCTTCCTGATCGGCCGCCGGGTCGCGCGGCACCCGGGGCTGGTGGCCCGCATCGCCAGCGAGGGCCACGCGATCGGCAACCACAGCTGGGACCACCCTGCCCTGCCCCGGCTTTCCGCCGCGGCGATCACCGACCAGCTCCGCCGCACCACGGCGGCGATCTCTGCTGCCGGCGCGCCGCAGCCGCGGCTGATGCGCCCGCCCTACGGCGACCAGAGCCTCGCGAGCCACCTCGCCGCGCGCCGGCTGGGCCTCCGCGTGGTCGCCTGGTCCACGGTCGGCGCCGACTGGAGCGACGACGACGGCCCGACGCTCGCGGCGCGGGTCCTCGAAGGCCTCCATCCCGGCGCCATCGTGCTGCTGCACGATTCGCTCGGCAGCTACCGCGAGGACCGCTTCCGCGACCGCGGCCCCATGCTCGCCGCGGTCGAGGCGGTGCTCGCGGCCCGGCCCGACTGGGGCTTCCTCACCGTACCGGAGCTGATGGGCCGCGGCCGGCCACGCCGGCGCTACTGGATCCAGCACACCGACCCCGGCTATCTCGCGGACCTGACGCTGCACCCGGACCTCGCCTGAGACGAGGTCTCGGCAAACCTCGGCCACCCCGTGCCAAGACTTGAACTGGCCTCGACGACGTGGTTTCTGTCGCGGCACCGGAGAGGTGGCCGAGTGGTCGAAGGCGCACGCCTGGAAAGTGTGTAGGCGGGAAACCGTCTCGAGGGTTCGAATCCCTCTCTCTCCGCCAGAAAAAGCCCGAGCGTTCCGCGTGCGGAACGTTCGGGCTTTTTCTGTTATCGATCAATGGCCTGCCCGATATGGAGCCGATATGGAAACCATATGGAACCGGTATGTATGGAGTCCCCCCATTCCGCCTGGGTGCGTCTGCTCGAGGGGACGCCGGAGCGATCACACGGGTGCCTGCGGCATGGGTCATCAGGAACCAAGGCCGTCCCCTGCCCTATTCCGCTGCGGGCACCGGCTGAAGCGCCGCTGCAATGGCAGCTTCGACGGTGGCCTCGAGGCGGGCTGCGCGCTCCGGGTCGAGGCCGGTCAGGGTCAGGGTCAGGCGGCGGCCGTTCAGGCGGGTCGCGAGGGTAACGCCGGGAGCGATCTTGCGGGGAGCAGCGGCGGCCTGGCGAGCGGAACGCGGCGGCTGGGCGAGGCGGGCGAGAAGCGCCATCTCGGCCTCCGGGGTCTCGGGGGCGGCCCGCGTGAGCTCGGCCGCGATCCGGGGACCGGCACCGGCGCGCAGCCGCTCGACGAGGGCGAGGCCGAGGCGTTCGGGCAGGTGGGCGGGAAAGCGCAAGGCGCCGTCGAGCCCGTGGTAGATCTCGAGGAAGGCGCGGATGCGCGAGCGCTTCGGCCGGCTGGCGGTGGCGAAGAGGGCGCGCAGGGCCGCCTCCTCGCTCTCGAAGACGCCCCGGGCGGCGGCCAGCGCGGCGACCCGCGCGCGTTCGTACTGGCTGAGGCCGAGGCGGATCTCGTTCTCCTCGACCATGCCGACATAGGCGTCGCGAACGGTCTCGGGGCGGCGCACCAGCGCCTGGACTGTGGCGAAGCGGGGATCGGCGGTCTCGACGTGGAGCGCCTTGAGCGCGGCCAGGCGGCGCCAGCCGGAGAGCAGGCCGTAGGGCAGGGCGCCCGCGACCGTTCCCGCGCCGGTCGCCACCAGCGGGGTCACCTCGATCGGCGTGCGCTGGCCGTGGGCGCGGAGGCTCTCGCGCAGGGCGCTCATCTCCGGGTCCTCGGCGGGAATGCGGTCGCGGGCGAGATGGTCGGGGGCGATGGCGTCGAGCGGCAGATCCAGCACCAGGCGGCCGGACTCGCGCGCGGCCTCCAAGGTCGCTGCCAGCTCCTGCGCCGCGGCGGTGCCGACGGCGTCCGCCGCGACCCGGGCGATCGGCGCGGACGGGAAGGGGGTGGCGGGGTGTTCCGCGCGCGGAACGTCCGGGTGTCCCGCCGGCGTGGCGGGGAGCAGGCGGCGGCGGGCCATCAGGCGGTCTCCCGGGCTTTGGCGGCTTCGAGCTCGTCGCGCTTCCAGGCGCCGATCAGCAGCCGCTTGAAGCCGGCGTAGGTCTCGTCGAAGGTGCGGCGGCCGCGGGCGTAGGTGTCGCGGTTGAAGTCGCGGTAGTCGGCCTCGTAGATCGCGGAGGCCTGCTCGCCGGCCTGGCCAACGAGGGCGGTATAGTCCTGCCGCCACGGCGACAGGGTGCGGCCGAGGTAGGCCTGCATCAGCCCGGCGAGCTCGGCCTGCTGGGAGGCGTCGTAGCGGGTGATCACCGCGCGCACCGCGTCCCACTCGAAGCGGGTCTCGGGGCGGCCGAGGGCGCGGGCGGCGAGGTTCTCGCCGTCCTCGATCGACTGGAACGTCGCATGCAGCATGTCGAAGAACCGCCCGGTGGAATCGAACTCGAGGAACGAGGCGCCGAGCGGCACCAGCAGGATGTCGGCGCTCGCGAGGCCGTTGATCGTCAGGTAGCCGAGAGCCGGGGGGGTATCGAGGATCACCACGTCGTAGCGGTCGAGGACGCCGTCGCGGGTCAGCGCGTTCCCCAGCGCCTCCCAGAGCTTCCAGCCCCTGAGCGCCATGCGCCAGACCGGGATCTGGAATTCGGCCCAGTAGAGGTTCAGCTGCGCGCCGATCAGGTCGATGTTGGGCCAGTGCGTCGGCTGGATCACGTCCTGGGCGGTGCGGCCGAGCGCGGTGTCGAGCATGTCCTCGAGCGGCAACGGGCTCTCGCCGCGCTCGACCCGGCGGCGGTTCTCCTCGCGCAGGCCAAGCGCGTAGTCGCGGGCGATCAGCGGGAACACGGTGTCCCATTCGTCGGCGACGGTGCCGCCGAACACGGATGTCATCGATCCCTGGCTGTCGAGGTCGACGACCAGCACCCGGTAGCCGTCGAGGGCTGCCGACATCGCGAGGTGCGCCGCGGTCGAGGTCTTGCCGACGCCGCCCTTGAAGTTGGCGATCGCGGTGATCTTGGCGGGCAGGCCCTCCGGGCGCCAGGGGCGGTACTGCTTGGCGCGGCTGCCCTCGGCGGCGAAGTGCGCGCGCAGGGCCAGCACCTCGTCGAAGCTGAACCACTTCGCGCCGCCGGCGGTCTCGGCGAGGCCCTGGGGCAGCTCGGGGTTGGCGCGCAGCACCCGGCGGAAGTGGGCGGGGGCGACCGGGATCAGATAGCGGGTGATCTCCCAGGTGGAGAACCGGCGCAGCCGCTTGGCGCCGTCCTCGCCGTGGCCGCGCGAGCGGAGGTCGGCGCGGCCCTCGGCGCAGGCCGCGGCGATCGCGGCGAAGTCCCGGGCGCCCGAGGCCGGCGCGAGGTCGGCGAGCGCGGCTTCCGGGGTAATGTTGAAATAGGGAGGCAGCGCCTCGTCGGGGGCTTGGGACATCCTGCTCTGGCCTCGTTCGCGGGGATTTCCGGCTTCAGATGCCGCGTTTTCGGCAATGTAACACGATTCGCGTTACATCCAACAGGAATCAGCACATGGCGGGCATTTCTCAGGAAAATCAGCCGTCTCTCCAAGGCGTCACCGGTGACGGGAGGGGCGGTCGATTTTCTTTTCCGGTGTTATTGCGTGTTAGCAATAGTGTTACGTGGGAACCGGGATCCGGCAAGGGCCTTGAATCACGGGAGGATTCGCCGGTTCCGGAGGCAAGGGTGACTCCGGAACCACGTTGCCGCCGATTCCGAAACCACGGGCAGGCGATTCCGGAACCCCGAAAACAACATTGCGGGGCAGGGGGGTGGTCCTTAGGCTCCGGTGTCACCGAAACCACGATAGAAAACGGAACCACCGTTTCATGGGGCAGACGAGTATGGGTCCGGGCATCGGGCAGGGCGGCGTCGCCGTCGTGCCGACCGGCGGCTTCTTCATCTGCGATCTCCCCTGGGCCGCGCCCAAGGACGACATGGCCTCGATGGAGCATCCGCTGTTCACCCTGGCGACCCGGCCGGACCGGCGGATCCTGCGCTATGCGCACGGCGAGGCGACCATCGAGATCACCCCTTCGGTGAAGGGGCTGGCGACGATCCACGACAAGGACGTGCTGATCTACTGCGTGAGCCAGCTGGTGGCGGCGCTGAACGCCGGGCGCGCGGTGGCGCCGACGCTGCACCTGAAGGCGCACGACCTGCTGGTCGCCACCAACCGCGACACCTCCGGCGACGGCTACCGGCGGCTGCGCGAGGCGCTCGACCGGCTGTCGGGGACGCGGATCGTCACCAACCTCGAGACCGGCGGCGTGGAGTCGACCCGCGGCTTCGGTCTGATCGACGCCTGGGAGATCCTGCGCAAGGCGCGCGGCGGCCGGATGATCCTCGTCACCGTGACGCTGTCGGACTGGATCTACCGCTCGGTGCTGTCGAAGTCGGTGCTGACGCTGCACCGGGATTATTTCCACCTGCGCAAGCCGCTGGAGCGGCGGGTCTACGAGATCGCCCGCAAGCACTGCGGCCGGCAGGCCGAGTGGCGGATCGGGCTCGAGACGCTGGGCAAGAAGTCGGGCTCGACCAGCCCGCGGCGGGTGTTCCGCAAGATGATCCGCGACATGGCCGCGGAGGATGCGCTGCCCGACTACCGTCTCGAGGTGCTCGACGGCGACGTGGTGCGGTTCCGCGCCCGCGGCGGGCTCGGGGACGGGCTCGGCGGCGGGGCGGGGCAGGGGCCGCTGCTCGCGGCGGAGATCCACGACCGGGTGCGGGCGGTGGCGCCGGGCTACGACCCGCACTTCCTCGAGGCCGAGTGGCGGGCGCACTGGTTGCGCTCGGGCCGTCCGCCGCTGCGCAACGCGGGCGCCGCCTTCGTCGCCTTCGCCCGCGCCCGCGCCGCCCGGGCGCCGCAAGGCTAGACCGCCCGACATTCTGCCCCCTTTCCGGAGCATGTTCTGGCCGATGGGCGGAAAACCGTACCCACCTGCGACAGGTTCCTGACAACGCCTCCCTTCTGTGCGAGAGGGCTTGAGGGCGACAGGCGCTGTCGTTGCTTGGGTGGGTTAAAGTCATGAAGGCACTTGTCAGGCGCGTGGCGCGGAAGGTGGGCATGGACCTTCCGCCGGATGAGTGGGGGTCGTCCGGACGGGTCCGGTTTCTCGAGGCCACCCTGCCGAAAGGCGGCGTCGGCGCCGAGGTCGGGGTGCACAAGGGCCACTTCACCCCGGTGCTGCGCGAGATCACCCGGCCCGCGACGCTGCACATCGTCGATCCCTGGTATCACCTCGGGCGGGAATGGAACTGGGGCGCGGGCGACCGCTCGACGGTCAACGCGCTGACCCGGATCATGAAGCGGCTCGAGGGACCTCTCGCCGACGGCTCGGTGGTGCTGCACATCGGTGACGACCTGGAGATTCTTCCCCGTTTCGAGCCGGGTACGTTCGACTGGATGTATTTCGACACCACCCATTCCTACGAGCAGACCTGCAAGGAGCTGCGGCTGGCGGAGACCCTGATCAAGCCCGATGGCATCATCTGCGGCGACGACTGGCGGGACGACCCGAAGCACGAGCACTACGGGGTCCGGGTCGCCATCGAGGAGTTCTGCGCCGCCACGGACTTCGCGATCCTCTATTCGAGCGCTGCCGACCGGCAGTGGGCGATCCGGCGCGCTGCCCGCGGCTGAGAGCCGAAACCTGCGTCGGGACGGGCCCCGTTCCGCGCGCGGAACGCTCCCGCCTTTACCCTGTCGCCGAAAAGCTGTTGGAGTTCGGAGGGGAAACGGGGAAGACACGCGTCATGTCCGAGCTTTCGAAACGCATCCTGGTGACCGGCGGCGCCGGCTTTCTCGGCAGCCATCTCTGCGAGCGCCTGATCGCGCAGGGGCACGAGGTGCTCTGCGTCGACAACTACTTCACCGGGCGGCGGGCCAACGTCGCCCACCTGATGGACGGCCCGCGCTTCGAGCTGATGCGCCACGACGTGACCTTCCCGCTCTACGTCGAGGTCGACGAGATCTACAACCTCGCCTGCCCGGCCTCGCCGGTGCACTACCAGTTCGACCCGGTGCAGACCACCAAGACATCGGTGCACGGGGCGATCAACATGCTCGGACTGGCGAAACGGGTGCGCGCGAAACTGTTCCAGGCCTCGACCAGCGAGGTCTACGGCGATCCGAGCGTGCATCCGCAGACCGAGGACTACTGGGGCAACGTCAACCCGATCGGGCCGCGGTCGTGCTACGACGAGGGCAAGCGCTGCGCCGAGACGCTGTGCTTCGACTACCGCCGCCAGCACGGGACGGCGATCAAGGTGGCGCGGATCTTCAACACCTACGGGCCGAGGATGCACCCGGGCGACGGGCGGGTGGTGTCGAACTTCATCGTCCAGGCGCTGAAGGGCGAGCCGATCACCCTCTACGGCGACGGACAGCAGACCCGCAGCTTCTGCTACGTCGACGACCTGATCGAGGGGTTCCTGCGGCTGATGGCGACGCCGGACGAGGTGACCGGCCCGGTCAACCTCGGCAACCCGGGCGAGTTCACGATCCGCCAGCTGGCCGACAAGGTGCTGGCGCTGACCGGCTCGCGCTCGGAGATCGTCCTGAAGCCGCTGCCGGAGAACGATCCGATGCAGCGCCAGCCCGACATCGCCAAGGCCAGGGCGCTGCTCGACTGGCAGCCCACGGTGCCGCTCGAGGAGGGGCTCGGCCGCACCATCGCCTATTTCGACGCGCTGCTGCGCTCGGAGGCGATCCCGGCCGGCTGATCAGCCCGTGCGGGTGGCGAGCCGCAGCCGGCGCAGGATGTAGGCCGGCAGGCTGCCGGTCCGGTCCTTGTTGGCGCGCGCCGCGGACAGCACCGCCCAGGGCAGGGTGGCCCAGGGCACGACCCGCGCGGGGGCGAGCCCGGTCGGCACCCGGGTATAGCCGAGGCGCGCCATCAGCGCGCCGCAGCAGTCCTGGACGGTGGCGATCTCGGCGGGCGAGAGCTTTTCGCGCCAGCGGTCGACCGGCGCCTTCGACACCCCCGCCTCCCGGCTGAAGCTCGAGAACGAACTGTTGTGCAGCGGCACCTCGAGCAGGCCGTCGGCATAGGAGAGGCCGAGCCAGGCCATCAGCGCCCGGCCTCGCCGCCGCGGGGTCCTCGACGAAGTCCTCGTAGCGCTGGAACCAGACCCGGGTCTCGCCGAAGCGGTCGCGGGCGCCGAGGATGGCGTTGGCGACGCCGCGCCAGAGCAGGCTCTGGATGACGACGTGGTAGGAGCTCTTCGTCCGCGCCTCCTCGAGCTCGAGCGCCTCGCGGTGGCCGCTGTCGGCCTCGAGGTCGAACCCGCCCTGGTTCTTCCAGTCGCGGTAGGAGGCGACGATCGCCCGGGGATCGCGGATCATGCAGACGACGCGGGCCTCGGGGTAGCGCGTCAGCATGTCGGGGATGCGAAAGATGTGGCGCGGGGTCTTCTCGCCCCAGCCGGGCTTGCCCGCGTTCGCGGCGTCGAGCCGGCAGTAGGCCTCGAACCAGGCGTCGGTGCCGATCCCGCGGCGCGCCGCTTCCGTCCGGAGCGCCGCGGCGGTCAGCCAGCCCCGGTCGGGATCACCGCCGTGGCCGTAGGGGCGATGGCTGAGCGCGCGGAAATAGACCTCGCAGGCCTGCGCCTGGTCGGCGGTGAGAGGCGCTTCCGCCGCCGCGGCGAACCTCACCCGGAGATCGTCGAAGTAGTGGGTCTCGGCGGTGATGTGGATCTCGGGGTGGTTGTTGAGCATCGAGCGCATCAGCGCGGTGCCGGCCCGCGAGGGTCCGACCACGAAGAGCGGAGCGACAGCGGTGGCGTTCAAGGCGTCTCTCCGGGGACGGTGTCTCGTGGCAGGGCAGCCTCTCGAGTATGCCCGATCGGGAGCGATCCCGCCAAGCGATGAATGGGACACGGTGGGACACGGGCAGGCCCTGCGGCGGGCACCGGGATCGCAGAAAGGTGCACCCGGACGGGATGGTGCGGTCGTAACAATGATTCGCTAAGATCATCTCGCGTCGAGTGGTGGACGCCAGGGTACGCATTCCGGGGAAGCAGGACGGCGGAAACGTGGATTTGACGCAGCGGCATGGCCTGGCACTGAGTCTGGCGGTCCTGCTCGTGCTCTCCGCTCCGGTGAGCGCGACGGACACCGCCCCGAACGCGACGGCGACCTCGACGGCGGGGCCGGCGGCGGCTCCGGCCGCCGGCCCGGCCCCGCGTCCGGCGGGTTTCGTGCCGGACGCCGAGCCGCAGCGCGCCTACGACCTCTTCGCCATGCCGGAGATCATGGCGGGGCTGCAGCGGATGGCGGCGGCCGTCGAGGCGGCCGATCTGCCGCGCGCTGTCGGGATCGTCGACGCCCTCACTGCGGCGCATCCCACCGTCGCGCTGCTGCCGGCCAACCGCGCGGCGCTCCACCTCTTGGCCGGCGAGACCGAGGCGGCGGTGGCCTCGCTCGAGGCCGCCGTCGGGCTCGGGCTCGATACCCTGCCCCGGCTGCTCGCCGACCCGCTCTTCGCGCCCGTCGCCGCCGATCCCCGCCTGGTGGGTCTCGCGCCGCCCGCGCCCGGGCCGATGGCCCGGCCCGCGCCGCTCACCGGCGGGACCGCCCGGGTCGACGGCACCAACACGGTCTGGGGTGGCGAGGACGGCTGGCTCGAGGCGATGTTCGACCCCGACCCGCCGCACGGCGCGGGCCGGGTGCTCGGCCGCCAGCGCGGCGACGCCGCCTACGACCATCTGCGCGACCTCTACCGCCTGCATCGCGCCGCCGGCAACCACGGCGATCTCTACGACAACCGCGACCGCGGCCATTCCGCGCTCAAGGCCGGCAATCACCCGCAGGTGAGCGTGATCCGCTACGGCGAGGCGGCGCGGGCGAACGACATCGACTACGGCCTCAACGAGGCGATCCTGTTCGACCGGACGACCTTCGGCAATTCCTCGACCGCGCTGACCTCCGGGCCGCTCTGGCGCTCGCTGCCGCGCTACGCGCTGACCCGGCCCGACGGCACCGGCCCCTGGCGGCTGTTCGAGGCCTGGGGCGCGAACCAGATCTACGTCTACCCGAGCCACAAGGACTTCACCGCCGAACGCGGTGACCTCTTCCCCGCCAACACCCCCTACCTGATCGTCTCCCAGGGCTCCTCCGGCTCCGACCAGCCGTTCCTCGAGGCGGTGGCGATGATCCTCGCCGCCTTCCGCCCCGACACCAAGGCGAAGGCGATCGAGGACGGGCTGATCGCCCCCCTCGTGCAGTTCGTGTTCCGCCGCAGCCAGCGCAGCGTGCTCTCGCGCGAGGACTACTTCAGCGCCCTCGCGCACCCGTCGGTGTTCTCGGCCTACGAGATCGGGCTCGCGCGCATGGTCAGCCTCGCCAACTCGATCACCCCCGAGACCATCCCGCCGATGGTGCGGCTGCGCGTGCTCGACGAGGACGAACCGGTCGAGGGCGTCGACTTCTTCGGCCAGGGCCTGTCGGAGCGGTTCTTCGACACCCCCTCGGCGATCGGGCGGATCTGGCGCGGCAAGGCCTACACCCGCCACCTGACCGTCTCCGCCGCGGACACCACCGACCCGAACGGCCGGCCGCTCGTCTTCCACTGGCGGCTGCTGCACGGCGATCCGGCCCGGGTGCGCATCACGCCGCTCGAGGACGGCAGGCAGGCGCGGATCGAGATCGACTGGCAGGATCCCCGCCCGGTGGCCAAGGACAGCCCGGTGACCGGCTCCCGTGTCGACATCGGCGTCTTCGCCGACAACGGCGCGCACGATTCCGCGCCCGCCATCGTCAGCATGGTCCTGCCCGCCTGGGAGACGCGGGTCTACGAGCCCGGCCCGGACGGGAGCCTGCGCATCGCCTCGATCGACTACGCCGATCCCGCGAAGGCCGGGACCTACGTCGATCCGATGCTGATGGCCCGCGCCGACTGGCGCGACGACTACGCCTACGATGCGGCCGGCCGGCTCACCGGCTGGCGCCGGGTCCGCGACGGACAGGCGGAGGACTTCGACGCCGAAGGCCGCCGGATCCTCGCCCGCGACGCCGCCGGCCGGCCGGCGCGGACCTCCCGGCCGCTCTATCCGCTCGCGCGCACCGCCTCCGGCGGGCTTGCGATCAGCGAGATCCCGGGCGATACTTCTTCAGGCGGCGGTGTCCCCGCAGGCGCGCCGCGCACCCCTTCCGAACCCACCTGGTAGCCGATGATCATCAGTAACAGCCGGAAGTTCGTTTTCGTCCACATCAACAAGACGGCCGGCACCTCGATCACCGAGGCGCTCTATCCGTATCTGGCGTGGAACGACATCGTGCTCGGCACGACCCCGATCGGCGAGGCCCTGGACCGGCCCTTCAAGGCGCGCTTCGGGCTCTACAAGCACAGCACCGCGTTCGAGATCCGCGCCGTGATCGGCGCGCGGCTCTGGGCCGACTACCGGACCTTCGCGGTGATGCGCGATCCCATCGACCGGACGGTGTCGCTCTATGGCTACCTGAAGCGGCTCCAGGCCGGCAAATCCGGGGTCCGCGGCCGCCTGCGCCGCCTGCTCGGCAGGGGCCGGCCGGAGTGGCCCGCGATCCAGGCGTTGCGGGAAACCGGGAGTTTTTCCGATTTCATTCGCCACCCGAAGCTCCCCGACGATCCCGGCTTCGCCTTCCAGCACGCCTTCATCCTGGATTTGTCCGGCGAGCTCATGGTCGACACCGTGCTGCGCTTCGAGGCGCTCGCCCCGGATTTCGGCCGGATCTGCCAGGACATCGGGATCACCGACGGCACCCTCGGTCACGAGAACCACTCGCGCGACCAGCGCAGAAACCAACCCGCGATATCCGAGAGTGACATCGCGTTCCTGAGAGCCTACTTCGCTCGGGACTACGCCCTGCTCGAGAGACTGCGCGCAGAGCCCCGGGAATCAGGTGATTTGCGGGTTTCTGTCCGGATAGACAGGACTCCCGTAGGGGTGCGCCGCGCGTCGGGCGTTGGCGGGACGCGATCGAGACAGGGTTCTGAGGGGATTTCGAGTATGAGCCAGTGCCGGATCTGCGACAGCACGAACGTCCGCAGCGTGATCGATCTCGGCGAGATGCCGCTCGCCAACCGGCTCAAGCCCGCGGCCGACACGCCCGAGAAACGCTTTCCGCTCGAGGTCGAGTTCTGCGGCGACTGCGGCAACCTGCAGCTCACCCACTGCGTCGAGGCGTCCGACCTCTACGACGACTACCTCTACGTGACCCCGTCGTCGGCGACGCTCGACGCGCACAGCGTCAACCTGTTCTACCACATGCGCGCGCACGGCTACCTGCCCGAGGACGCCTACCTGCTCGAGTTCGGCTCGAACATCGGCCACTTCCTGCACTACGCCCAGAGCCAGGTCGGCCGCGTCCTCGGCATCGACCCCGCACGGGCCATCGTCGAGATGGCGCAGGCGCGCGACATTCCCACGGTCTGCGGCTACTTCGGCCCGGAGACGGCACGGGCGCTCGCCGCCGAGCACGGGCCCGCCAACCTGGTCGTCGCCCGGCACTGCGCCGCGCACAATGCCGACCCGCACGCGCTCGTCACCGGCGCGCGGCTGGCGCTCGCCCCCGACGGCGTGTTCCTGATGGAGAACGCCTACGGGCTCAACACCATCCTGAACGGCGAGATCGGCCAGATCTATCACGAGCACATGTACTACTACACCGCGCGCGCGGTGCGGGCGCTGTTCGCCAAGAACGGCCTCGACCTGATCGACCTGCTCTATGCCGACAACGTGCACGGCGGTTCGATGGTGTTCTTCGGCGCGCCCGCGGGCTCGCGCGAGGTCCGCCCGATCGTCGAGGCGACCATCGCGCGCGAGACCGCGATCCTGAACGACGCGCTGCTCGACCTGCTGCCCCAGACGCTGACGCGCTGGCGCACCGAGACCCGCGCGCTGCTCGACCGGTTCCGCGCCTCGGGCCGCTCGGTCTGGATGTACGGCGGCAGCGCCAAGGCCGCGACCTTCATCAACGCGGTCGGCATCACCGAGGCCGACATCGCCTACTGTGCCGATTCGACCAAGGAGAAGATCGGCCGCTTCCTGCCCGGGACGGCCATCGAGATCCGCACCGAGGCCGAGGCGATCGCCGCGCGGCCCGACTACTACCTCGTCACCGCCTGGAACTACCGCAACGAGCTGATCGCCAAGGTGCGGGCCGGCGGCAACCTGCACTCGGGCTTCGCCGTGCCGTTCCCGGAGGTGCAGGTCATCGTCACCTCGGCCGCGGATCTCTACGCGCAGCCGGCGGCCCCGGGCCTCCGCAGCAAGGCGGCGGAATGATGCCCACGGTTCCGCCGACCCGGATCGGGATCTCGGGATCGGGCTTCGTCGCCCGCGGCATCTTCGCGGCCCTCTCCCGCCAGCCCGACCTCACGGTGACCGGCGTGCTGACCCGCCGCCCGGTCGAGCGCTTGGCCGCCGCCTTTCCCGAGGCGCTGCTGACCAACTCGATCGAGGACCTCGCCGAACGCGCCGACATCGTCTTCGAATGCTCGGGCGACACCGTGCATGCCGCCCGCGTGCTGTCGACCGCCGGCGAAGCGGGCTGCAGGCTCGTCACCCTCTGCGCCGAGGCGCAGGTGACGGTCGGCACGGCGCTTCTCGCCCGCGGCTATTCGCTGACCGAGGCGCATGGCGACCAGCCCGGCGCCTTCGCCGCGCTTGACCGCGACGCGCGCGAGATGGACTTCGAGCCGCTCGCCTACATCAACCTCAAGGGCTTCCACGATCCGGACCCGGCCCCCGAGAGCATGGCCTACTGGGCCGAGCGGCAGAACCTCACGCTGCGCGCCGTCACCTCCTACACCGACGGCTCCAAGATGCAGATCGAGCAGGTGCTGGTGGCGAACGGCCTCGGCGCCCGCCTCGCCCGGCCGGGCCTGATCGGCGGCGCGGTGGACGACCTCGCCGACCTCGGCTCCTTCGCCGAGGTCGCCCGGGGCCTGGGCGCGCCGATCAGCGACTACGTGGTGCATCCGGCGGTCAAGGGCGTGGTGCTGCTGGCCGACAACGAGATCGCCGAGCTCGCCCCCGACTTCTCGGCCTTCGCCAAGCTCCGGACCCGGACGGGGAACGCCTTCGGCCTGCTCAAGCCCTACTATCTCGTCTATCTCGAGGCGGCGCGCACCCTGCGCGAGGTCGCCGCGGGCCAGCCGCCGCTCCTGACCAATTCGGTCTCCCCCGTCGCCACCATCGCGGCCGTCGTCAAGCGGCCCCTCGCCGGCGGCGCGCTGATCGAGACCGCGCTCGGCGGCTTCGATCTGCGCGGCGAGGCGATGGAGATCGAGGGCCTGGAGGACGCGGTGCCGATCACGCTCCTTGACGGCGCGCGCCTCACCCGGGCGCTGGAACCCGGCGAGATCGTGCGCGAGGCCGACGTCGAACTGCCCGAGACCCTCGCCCTCGCCCTCTACCGGGAATCCATCGCGTCGCTCGAGACCGGCCGGCCCCGCGAGCGCTCGGCTGGTAGGTGACGGCGCCTCTTTCGAGGCGATTGCCATCCTTAGCTTGGCTTTGCGCAAAATGGGAGGTGGATGCGAGGGGTGGCAGTGGCGTCGAGCGCTTGTCTCGCGTTCGGCCGGCCGCCATCAGTTCATGGCGACCACCAGCAGCATGGGTGAATCAATTCATCGCAGGCTGCCCGTGTTGTGCGGAGTCCGGCGAGGGATTCGAAGCATGGGATAGAGCACCATCCAATTCGATCCCCCGCGAGCGGCGATGCCGTCCCCCAAGTTCTTCGCGTATGGCTGCGGGCGTTTCGCCCGCATGTCACCGGCCCGACCTGGCAGAACCTGCTCGTTCTGGTCATGGGTGCGCTGCTCGCGCCGGGCAAGCGGACGGTGAGCGCCTGCCTTGTCTTATGGTTTTTCCCGGCCCGCATGTGATACCAGGCGCCGGTTTCACTGATACCAGGCGCCGGTTTCACTGACTCGAACGTGAGTTGCGGGGATCGTCCGGGTCTGAATCTCTGCTCCCGGAGCAGGGGGATCGGTGATGACGATTGCGATCACGCGGACGGGTCTGGACGCCGCAGGTTTTCGGAGGGCGGCCGCGCGGGAGAAGGATGCGGCTGCGTCGCGGCGGATGCTTGCGCTGGCTCTGGTGCTGGAAGGCCGGACCCGGACGGAGGCGGCGCAGGCGGCGGGGATGGACCGGCAGACCTTACGCGACTGGGTGCATCGCTACAACGAGGCCGGGCTTGCAGGCCTGACGAACCGGGCCGGCGCCCGTGGCCGCCGGCGCAAGCTGACCGCGGCGCAGGAGGCCACGTTCGCGGCGTGGGTCCGTGAGGGGCCGAAACCGGATGTGCACAAGGTGGTGCGCTGGCGGTGCCGGGATCTGCAGGGCGAGATCGCCCGGCACTTCGGGGTGGAGATGCACGAGCGCACCGTGGGCAAGCTGCTGGCGCGGCTGAACTTCTCGCGGGTCTCGGTGCGTCCGCGCCACCCCGAGCAGGACATCGCCGCCCAGGAGGCGCATAAAAAAACTTCGCCGAGCTGGTCGCCGCGGCCCTTCCCGAGCATGCTCGGGGCAAGCCGGTCGAGCTGTGGTGGCAGGATGAAGCACGCGTCGGCCAGCAGGGAAGCCTGACCTACGTCTGGGCCGACAAGGGCAGCCGCCCGCGTGCGCCGCGCGATCAACGCTACGCCTCGGCCTATCTGTTCGGCGCCGTCTGTCCGGCGCGCGGCGTCGGCGCCGCACTGGTGCTGCCGTGCGTCAACATCAAGGCGATGAACCTGCACCTGGCGGAGATCAGCACCCAGATCACCCCCGGCGCGCACGCCGTCCTCATCCTCGACGGCGCCGGCTGGCATCGGCCTGGCGGCAAACTCGACATGCCGGCCAACATCAGCCTGCTGCGCTTGCCGTCCTACTCACCCGAACTGAACCCGGTCGAGAATATCTGGCAGTATCTGCGCCAGAACCATCTCGCCAATCGGGTCTTCGACACCTACACCGCCATCGTCGACGCTTGTTGCGACGCCTGGAAGGCCCTCGTTGCAAGACCCGCCACGATCACCTCAATCGCCACACGCGACTGGGCCAAAGCGGTCAACGCATAGGGAGATTGGTATGAGTATGGGCCGTTGCCGGTGAGGTGATCACCGGCAACGGCGAAGGATGGACCGTCGCCTGCCGTGGGCTTGGAGGCCCGAGGGCAGTCTGGTCGCCTTCGTCTGATCGCCGACCTGAACGGATACTCGAGCGCGAGGCTCGCATGACAAGACCAGGTGGAGACAGATCATGACTATGACCATCGGCATCGATATTTCCAAGGACTGGCTGGACGTCGGTCGTTTCCCCGACGCCCCCGGGGGCGTCGGGGAAACGCGGTTCGCCAACACCGCCGCCGGCCACGCGACGCTGATCGCCTGGCTCGAGGAACGCGCGTCCGGGACACAGTCGTCCGTGCGGGTGGTGTTCGAGGCGGCCGGCGCCTATCACCGCGCCCTGGAGGAGGCTCTGGGGCGGGCGGCCCGGCCGTTCTGCAAGGTCAATCCGCGCCAGGCGCGGCGCTTCGCCCAGGCGACGGGCCGGCTGGCCAAGACCGACCGCATCGATGCGGCGATGCTGGCGCGGATGGGGCATGTGCTGGACCTGGAGCCGCAGCCCCGGGGCGAGACGCAGTCCGATCTCATACCAATCGCCCTATGCGTTGACCGCTTTGGCCCAGTCGCGTGTGGCGATTGAGGTGATCGTGGCGGGTCTTGCAACGAGGGCCTTCCAGGCGTCGCAACAAGCGTCGACGATGGCGGTGTAGGTGTCGAAGACCCGATTGGCGAGATGGTTCTGGCGCAGATACGGCCAGATATTCTCGACCGGGTTCAGTTCGGGTGAGTAGGACGGCAAGCGCAGCAGGCTGATGTTGGCCGGCATGTCGAGTTTGCCGCCAGGCCGATGCCAGCCGGCGCCGTCGAGGATGAGGACGGCGTGCGCGCCGGGGGTGATCTGGGTGCTGATCTCCGCCAGGTGCAGGTTCATCGCCTTGATGTTGACGCACGGCAGCACCAGTGCGGCGCCGACGCCGCGCGCCGGACAGACGGCGCCGAACAGATAGGCCGAGGCGTAGCGTTGATCGCGCGGCGCACGCGGGCGGCTGCCCTTGTCGGCCCAGACGTAGGTCAGGCTTCCTTGCTGGCCGACGCGTGCTTCATCCTGCCACCACAGCTCGACCGGCTTGCCCCGAGCATGCTCGGGAAGGGCCGCGGCGACCAGCTCGGCGAAGTTTTTTTATGCGCCTCCTGGGCGGCGATGTCCTGCTCGGGGTGGCGCGGACGCACCGAGACCCGCGAGAAGTTCAGCCGCGCCAGCAGCTTGCCCACGGTGCGCTCGTGCATCTCCACCCCGAAGTGCCGGGCGATCTCGCCCTGCAGATCCCGGCACCGCCAGCGCACCACCTTGTGCATATCCGGTTTCGGCCCCTCACGGACCCACGCCGCGAACGTGGCCTCCTGCGCCGCGGTCAGCTTGCGCCGGCGGCCACGGGCGCCGGCCCGGTTCGTCAGGCCTGCAAGCCCGGCCTCGTTGTAGCGATGCACCCAGTCGCGTAAGGTCTGCCGGTCCATCCCCGCCGCCTGCGCCGCCTCCGTCCGGGTCCGGCCTTCCAGCACCAAAGCCAGCGCAAGCATCCGCCGCGACGCAGCCGCATCCTTCTCCCGCGCGGCCGCCCTCCGAAAACCTGCGGCGTCCAGACCCGTCCGCGTGATCGCAATCGTCATCACCGATCCCCCTGCTCCGGGAGCAGAGATTCAGACCCGGACGATCCCCGCAACTCACGTTCGAGTCAGTGAAACCGGCGCCTGGTATCAGTGCCTTGACGAGCGCCCGCCAGGCGCTCGTCAAGGATCGCAACGCGCTCCTGGCACGACGCTCCACCACCGGCCACGCCTTGGTTCTCAGCCAGCTCGATCGCCGCAGGGCGGTGATCGAGGCCGATATCGCCGAGATCGATGCAGCCCTCGCCGAACTCGTGCAGGCCGACGAGGGCCTGCGCGCCCGGGCGGCGATCCTGGTGTCGATCCCCGGCCTCGCCGCCATCTCCGCCACGACGATCCTGGCGGAGATGCCCGAGCTCGGCGCGATGGGCGGCAAGCAGGCGGCGGCGATGGCGGGGGTCGCGCCGATCACCCGCAGCTCCGGCCAGCGGCGCGGGCGCGCCTTCATTGGCGGCGGCCGGCCGAACCTGCGCCGCGCCCTCTACATGCCCGCGCTCGTCGCCGCCCGCTTCAACCCCGACCTGCGGGCCACCTACGAGCGCCTGCTGGCAGCCGCAAGCCGAAGAAGCTGGCGCTGGTCGCGGTGATGCGAAAGCTCATCGTCCTCGCCAACGCCCTGCTCCGTGACGGCCGGGAATGGAGGCCGCAAGCCGCTTGACCAAGACGGATACTGCGCATGGCGGGGCGGGCCGCCGCGACCAACTTCACCATCTGTCATCAGGTGTTGAACCGCGGGTGCTGGAAAGGCCGTGCGCTGGCCCGGACCCTGCTCGATCTGGTCGTCGCCGCCCTGGTGCCGGAGGGGATCATCGGCGTCGACGACACCATCGAGCGGCGCTGGGGCGCACGCATCGCCGCGCGCGGCATCTATCGCGATCCGGCGCTCCAGTCACGGGCATTTCGTCAAGACCAGCGGCCTGCGCTGGCTGAGCTTCATGGTGCTGGCGCCGGTTCCCTGGGCGGCACGCGTCAAGGCGCTGCCGGTGCTGACGCTGCTCGCGCCGTCCGAACGCGCAGATGCGAAAGCGGGCCGCAGGCACAAGCTCCTCAGCGACTGGGCGCGCCAGGGCATGCTGCAGCTCTGCCGCTGGCTGTCCGGCCGCAGGATCGTCTTCGTCGGCGATACTAGCTTCGCCGTCCATACGCTCGCCCATGCCCTGGCCCGGATCCCAGAGGGGCGCGCGACCCTGATCAGCCGCCTTCGCCTCGACGCCAGCCTCTACGCCCCACCCGCGGAACGCCATGCCGCACCTAGGGACGGCCGGCCCGGAAGGGTGATGTACTGAAGGTTCTGCAAAAGCGCGGCGCGCGCGAGGCGGTCATGGCACGCTGGTGATTGTTGACGTCACCGGGGCCCATAGGAGGGGCAAGTGCCATGACCGTGAAGCAGGGTACGACCAGCATGATCGACGTGAAAGCGCTGCTGGAGGTGTGCGCGATGGTGCGGGCGGTGGTCGAGGCGACGCTTGAGGCGGAGATGACCGCCGCGCTCGGTGCCGAGAAGGGCGAGCGGAGCGAGGGGCGGCTCGGCTACCGGTCCGGCAGCTATGGCCGGACGCTGGTGACGCGGGTGGGGACGCTGGAGCTTCGGGTGCCGCAGGACCGGGACGGGCGGTTCTCGACGCGGCTTTTCGAGCGTTACCAGCGGTCGGAGAAGGCGTTGGTGGCGGCGCTGGCGGAGATGTACGTCCAAGGGGTGTCGACGCGGAAGGTGAAGGCGATCACCGAGGAATTGTGCGGGCACGCCTTCTCGGCTTCGACGATCAGCGCGGTCAACAAGACGCTGGACGCGGAACTCGCGGCCTTCGCGGAGCGCCGGCTGGAGGAAGCCTATCCCTACCTGATCCTCGACGCGCGCTACGAGAAGGTGCGGGAGGGCGGCGTGATCCGCTCCCGCGCGGTGCAGGTGGCGATCGGTGTCGACTGGGAAGGCCGGCGCAACGTGCTCGGCGTGGAGCTGGCCAACCGGGAGAGCGTCACCAGCTGGAAGGACTTCCTCGTCGCGCTGAAGGCGCGCGGGCTGGACGGGGTGGAGTTCGTGGTGTCGGACGACCACGAAGGTCTGAAGCGGGCGATCCGCGAGACCCTGCCGGCAGCGGCGTGGCAGCGTCGCTACGTGCATTTCCTCCGCAACGCGCTCGACCACCTGCCGCGCAGGGCCGGCGACGATTGCCTGCAGGAGCTCCGCTGGCTCTACGACCGGCGCGAACTCGCCGAGGCGCGCCAGGACCTCGCCCGCTGGCTCGGCAAGTGGCAGGCGAAGCACCCCAAGCTCTGCGACTGGGTCGAGGCGAACATCGAGGAGACGCTCCCCTACTTCTGCCTGCCGCAGCCGCACCACAAGCACATGAAGTCCACCAACATGCTCGAGCGCCTGAACCAGGAGCTGAAGCGCCGCACCCACGTGGTGCGCATCTTCCCCAACGCCGAGAGCTGCCTGCGCCTGGTGCGGGCGCTGGCGGTCGAGACCCACGAGAACTGGCTCGAGGCCATCCGCTACCTCAACATGGCCCATCTGGCCGAGCACAAGAAGGAGACGCTACGCAAGATCGACCAGGCCGCCTGACGGCGGCCGGCGGGGGCGCGCGCCTGCGTCCCGCATGCGCGGCGCGCGCCCCCGCCAAAGCCCAGCGGCTATGACGCCAAATTGCAGAAGAAGCTGGACAAAGGGGCGAGCTCTCCCCAAGCTCTCGGCCTTGCCCATCCGTGGAAACCCGCTGGCAGCGCATCACCGCGCCGATCTGGTACGGCGGGTCTGGTACGGCGGGCAGATCGGAAAGCCCCTCGAGATCACCAGCGGCACCGCCCTGTGGTATCGGCGCGGCACGCCGCCGCGGCCGATCCGGCTTGGGTGCTGGTCCGCGACCCCGCGGGCAAGCGGGCGCCGCAAGCCTTCTTCAGCACCGACACCACGCTCGCCCCCGACGAAATCATCGCGATCTTCGTGCGCCGCTGGCAGGTCGAGGTGACGTTCTCGGAGGTCCGGGCCCATCTCGGCGTCGAGACCCAGCGCCAATGGTCAGACAACGCTATCGAACGCACCACGCCCGCGCTCCTGGGCCTCTACAGCCTCGTCACCCTGTGGCCGAGGATCTGCTGCGACAGGGCGCTGCGCCCTGCGCCGCCGCCTGGTACCGCAAGAGCGCTTTCACCTTCACCGACGCCATCGCCGCGGTCCGGCGCCGCATCTGGATCGGAGACATTTGCGACACCTCCCCGTCCGACCGGGACATGCCCAAAATCCCTCCGGATCGCTTCATCCGCATGGAAGATGCTCTCTCTGCTTCGCGGCGTAGTGCGCAAAGCCAAGCTTAGCAGAAGAGCCACCTGCGGGAATATCCCGCAAGTGGCCCACTTCGCCCGTCGCCGTCTTCGTCAGCGATCATTCCATATAGCGGTTACGACTTGATCTGGTTCGCCGGATCATACCATGCCTTCCAGGCGGATGCCGCCGGGCCGGTCTTGGGGTATTCCCCGCGCTCGATCACGGCTTGGAACCGGTCGAAGGCGCCCTGCTTGTCCCCCGAGTAGGCCCAGTGGGTCGGTTTGCCCGCGACGGGGCGGTAATCGTAGAACGACGCCGACATCGCCGGGTTGGTGTAGTAGGCGAGGCTGGCGCTGTAGTCGCCCTTCTTCATCACGATGTTCAGACCGTTGCCGATCCCGGCGCCGGCATAGCCGCATTGAACGTTGCGCTGCGCTTCCACCAGGCCGGCGATGGTCATTCTCGACTCGTCCAGCGTGTTTCCGTGATAGTCGATCACCCGCAGCGCGGTGTTAAACAGTGCCCGGTTGTTCTTGGCCGTGCCTCCTGCCGAGATGCTGTTCATGATCGCGTTCGGAGTGTTCGCCGAAACGATGTTGTTATCGTAGAGGATGCCATCAGTGTTCGACTTGGAGGCAAACAGGCCCTGTGACGGGATGCCGATGGTATGGTCCCAGTCCCCGCGCAACACCACGTTGCCGACAAAGCTGATGTTCTTGATGTAGACGCCCGATCTCGGTGCCGGACGGCCAAGTATTCATCTGGCAGAAATCGGTGTGCTTCCAGCCGTTTTTCGGGTTCCAGGCGGGAAACTTGGTGCGTGATCCCCAGTTGTTCTTGAACAGGATACCGTCGTTGCCGCCGCCCATGTGGACGTCGTCACCGCTGATCTCGGCGAGCACGTTCTCGGCGATCGTGATGTTGTCCGCCGCGGCGATGAACATTCCGGTGTCGGCACCGCCATGGATGTAGTTCATGTAGATGGTGATCTCGCGCGGGCGAGTGAGAGTGGAATCGTCGCGCCAGATGCGGAAGCCCCAGGTGGCGTTCGGCTCCCAGCCGCGCACCTCGTTGTTTCGGACGTTCTCACCGAAGTTGATGTCACAGTAGGCGAAACCGCATTTCTCGGCGCCGCTCAGGTTGATCGGATATGCCCTGAAGCCTTTATCGACGCGGTCGAGATTCACGAACTGGAACTCGATGTTCTTCGTCCGCTCCATGCTGAACGAGCTGAACTTCGCGCCGGTCGTGGCGCGGTTCGCCGACCGCAGGATGGTCTTGCCCGGCAGCCGGAAGTCATTGAGGGACAGATCTCCGTAGTCGCCGCTCGGCAGATCGATGATCCACTCGCCGGTCGAGCCGCTCGAGATACGGGCGTTCAGCGCAGACTTAAGCGCCGCCTGCGTCGCAGCAGAGAGCGTCTGGTTCGCCGCAGGGAACTGTCCCATGGGGTCGGGAGGTGGCGGCAGGGCCTCGAGGCCGGTAATATCGAACACCACCTCGTTCGAGGCCACTTCCCAGGCCCCGTCCTCGACGCGGCGCCAGAACAGCAGGTTGTAGCAGGCCGACCCGACCTTCATGCTGCTGTTCGTGGTGTAGCTCTCGCCCGGCTGCATGGCCCGGCGCCAATCGGTGTTCTCCCGACCATCGGCCGGTCCCGAGTACCAGCAGAGCTCGAAGCCTTCCACCCCGGCCCCCGGGGATATTTCGACCCGGCGCCGGCCCGCGGGGGCGACGTCGCGCACCTCGCGCACCGTCCAGGCGGTGTCCGTGATCGGCGCAGGGAAGCCCGTGATCGCAGCCGCCTCGACGGTCAGCAGGAAGGTGCCCTCGGCCGAGCCGCCGGAATTGGTCGCGCTGACCGTGATCGTCTCGCCGGAGAGCGCCGCGTCGGTCGAGACAGTGAGCACGCCTGTCTCCGGATCGATCGCGACCCCGGCGCCGGTCGCGGCGAAGCGCAGCGCTTCGCCGGCGAAGGCCGCGGCCGTCTCCATGACCTCGTCGCCGATGCCCTGGTCGAAGACCTCGTCGAAGAATTCGCCGACGAGCGTCGGGGCGACATGGGTGATCGCGAGCGCCGCGGTTTCCGACGACAGGCTGCCCGCGGTGTTGACGGCGCTGATCCGGCAGGAGAGCGCGCAGCGGTCGTCCTCGGGGCCGGGTACGTAGGCCGCCCCGGTGGCACCGACGATCTCGGTCCCGTCGCGCAGCCACTGCAGCGACAGCACCGGCAGGGGCAGGCCGCTCCAGCTGCCGCTGTCGACCGTGACCTCGCTGCCGATCTTGCCGGTGCCCGCGAGCACGGGGGCTGCGAGCAGCACCGGTGCGACCGGCAGCATCTTCGCGCGGACCGTCGCCAGGAAAGCCACCTCGGCCGAGCCGCCGGAGTTCGTCGCGGTGACCGTGACGGTCTCGGCCTCGCGCACCACGTCGGTCGCGAGGATCAGCACGCCGGTCCCGGGATCGATCGCCGCGCCCGCCCCGGCGACCGCGAAGCTGAGCGCCTCGCCCGCGAAGGCCGCGGCCGCCTCGACCGCCACCGCCTCGCTGCCCTCGGACACGTCCACGTCGGCGAGGGCGCCGACCGCGACCGGCGGCGCCAAGGTCACACGGACCGCCACCGGTTCGGCCACGAGTTCGCCCGCGGCGTTGCTGGCGGTCACCCGGCAGGTGATCTCCCGTCCGTCGTCGTCGGCGACCGGCACATAGCTGTCGCCGGTTGCGCCGGAGACCGCCGCGCCGTCGCGCAGCCACTGCAGCGCGATCGCAGGCGCGGGCACGCCGCCCCAGGCGCCGGGGGTCACGGTCAGCGCCGCGCCGATGCGGCCGCTGCCCGCGATCGCGGGCGGCGTCAGGAGCGAAGGAGCGACGTCCTCGGTCGCGGAGGGTTGCGCGGCGATGGTCAGCCGGAACGACGGTCCGGCCGCGCCGGCTGCGTCCTTGGCGACGACGTCGACGGTGATGCCCTTGGCAAGGGCTTCGGCCGCGACGATGAGCTCGCCGGTCTCGGGGTCGATACTCACCCCCTCGCCGGCCAAGCTGAACTTCAGCAGCGAGCCGTGGAAGAAAGAAGATACGTTCAAGGCATGGTCTCCTGGGTATGGACTGTAGCTAGACTGCGAATTGTCCCGGCCACAACCGGCGGCGGTCCTCGAAATCCGACCCCCGGCACGGTCCGGAGCACATTTCACCAGAGCCCGACGAGGGCGATGGCGGTGGTCCCGGTGGGAAGGATCCGGGCCGCACCGCGGCATCAGAGTGCCCAACGGAACATCCGCGAGCGCGGTCTCCGCGTCCCGAGCTGTCGCAGCCTACGTAGATCGCCCGGGTCGCGTGGCTGGATTCGCCGGCATCCTCGAGAACGATCGCCGCGCCATGTTTCGGCGGAGCGGTTAGGCTGTGGGCGTGAGACTTGAAAAGATCGATCATCTGGCCTCGATCAAAAGTCTGTCATCCGGGACCGGCCCGGCATGACTGTGATGTGATGGAAATTCGAGGTCTGGCGCGACGTCGGCGCACCCGGTGTTCTTAAGATGAAACCTTTAAGAACCCGGGATACCGGAGTGCGGCCCCTCGAGGATCCGGGCAACGCCCCCCCTCCGTTGGCAGTGTAATGCCGTGCGGGCAGGGGGATGGCTCGGAGCCGGAGCGGATGAAGTTGGCCGAGACCGCCCGAGTGCGGTTAAGGCGGGATCGCCTATGTCCGAATTGCCTTGTCCGGTGAGGGGATCCTGAAGCCGGCGCCGCCGCGGCCCGCAAGCTCTTCGAGAAAGCGGCGTAGACGCCGGGAGGCCTTCGCCGGTTCAAGGGGGGCGAGATCGAGCGCCGAGGCCGGGCGGGCGGCCGCGGCCAGGACCGCCGGCGTGAGCGGACCGGTGTAGGTCTGGAGCCAGTCGGGGCGCCCGATCTCGGCGGCGAGGCTGGTGGCAAACGGCGTCGCCGGGGTCAGGACCGGGCGCGCGGCGCTCAAGGCATGCACGATCGAACCCGAGTGCAGATAGTGCCGGAACGGGGCGACCACGATATCGCAGGCGCCGAGGCAGCCGCGAAAGTCCTCGGGCGACAAATCCTCGAGAACCAGGCGGATCCGCGGATCGCCGCTGGCTAGGCCGTCGAGCGCCGCGGCGATCCCTGCGTCGCGCGGCCGACCGGCGATCAGCAACCGGGCGTGGGGGACGTCGAGACCGGCGAAGGCCTCGATCAGGTCCTCGACGCCCTTGTAGGGCCGGATCTGGCCGCAGTAGCCGCAAGACCCGTTCTGCTTCGCCCCAGCCGAGGCGCGCGCGCGCCGCCGCCCGGGCCTGCGGCGTGACCGTCTCGCCGGGATAGGCGGGGTGCCAGATGTGTTCCATCGGCTTCTTCGCCAACGCCGGGTAGGCCGCCGCCACGGTGGCGCGGGTGCCCTCCGACAGGGTGAGCGACCCGTCCACCATCCGCGCCAGCGCGCGCGCGTAAGCCGGCCAGGCGAGGCGCTTGAACCAGCGACCGTCGTGGGGCCTGAGATCATGCACCATCCAGACGAGCTTGACCCTTCGCGGGCGGGCGGCCAGCCGTGCGGTCAGCCGCGCCATCAGCGCCGCCGCCTGCGGGGTGCCTGAGGCCTCCCAGAACACCTTGTCGGGCCAGTGGATGACGAGCGCATCGAGACCATCGAGATCAATGTCCCGGCTCTCGGGGAAGCTTCTCACCCGCACGCCATCGGCCTCGAGCGCATCGAGTAGGATCGGCAGGAACCGGTTGTGATCGGATTCCCGGCCCGGCCAGCTGCCCAGGGTGAGGCCGCCCGGCCGCCCAGGCTGAGGCTCAGATTCCGCCGACACCGGCCATCGCGCGGAATTT
>CAVZCB010000001.1:0-28659 GCA_963773555.1 uncultured Alphaproteobacteria bacterium | reverse complement strand
TTACAGTCCGTTGCATTTGACCGCTCTGCCACCCCTCCACAGGCGCGACGAGGGCTCATTATGCCCTCGGAACCGAGGGGGTTGACGCTGCAAAATCATAGCACTGGCCTTGGCGCTTTATCTTCAAGGAAGCGTCCTCCCGGAGCGAGCTAGCGCGTCCTCGATGAGCGCTTCCAGCATGTCATCCATAAACGGCGGGACATCCACTAGTGTCGAATTCGCGTTGGGGTGACGAAGGGCATAGTCCGAAGAAATCGAATCTGTTGATCGAAGTCGGCGGCAGGGTCGTCGTGAAATAATTGCCCCTTGGATTTCGGATCCTGACGAGCGTTTTCAACAACCATGATTGCGGCATTGCCAGATGCGCCCTTCAGAGCGGCGAGTTGGGTAGAATCCCTTCTCTAGATCATGGCCGAACACACGCCTGCGTCACCCCTCGTCGACGCCAGCAAGGTCAACTCGGCTTTGAGTAGCAGTTTCGAAACCGTGGGCAATTGGGTGCAGCGGCGGAGCATAACGGACCCGGTCATCCTCGAAGCGCTCGATGATCCATCGGGCTCCGCGCTCGAAATCCCAAGCCCGCTGCAAGTAGTCCCCAGCCTCATCATAACCCAACTGGTCAGTCCCCCGCTCTATGAACCCATCGCTTTGGCCAACTGCTCGGGCTTGGCCACGATCATCCCCAGCCCATTTGTCTGCTCGAAGTTGCGCACCCAGACTAGTGGATTGGCTCCAACGTTTGGAACCCCGGTTTCGCGCCGCGATGATGGCGTCGGGGTCGGCGCGCCAGATGAAGGGCTTGGGGCTCCGGTTGTGCTCGGCGAGGAAGCGGTTGATTGCGGCCTGCAGGTCGACGATCGAGTGGAAGACGCCGTGCTTCAGTCGCCGCCTTGTGAGCTTGGCGAAGAAGCCCTCGACGGCGTTCAGCCAGGAACTAGACGTGGGCGTGAAGTGGAATGTCCAGCGCGGGTGGCGCTCGAGCCACGCCCTGACCTTGGCGTGCTTGTGGGGGGCGTAGTTGTCGAGGATGACGTGGATGTCGCGATCAACGGCGTTGAGGAAGCGGATGAACTCCTGATGCGGGTGGCGCTGCATGTTGCGACCCGTCACCGTGCCGTCGATTACGTTGAGCGCGGCGAACAGCGTGGTCGTGCCGTGACGCTTGTAATCGCGGGTCATGATGGCTCCGCGTCCCTTCTTCAGGGGCAGGCCGGGCTGGGTGCGGTCGAGCGCCTGGATCTGCGACTTCTCGTCGATGCTCAGCACCAGGCGTGGGCCGGAGGCGCCACGTAGAGCCCGACGACGTCGTGCAGTTTCTCGGCGAAGGCAGGATCGCTGGAGAGCTTGAAGGCGCGCCAGCGGTGCGGCGCGAGGCCATGCGCCTTCCAGATCTTCTGCACCGTCGAGACCGCGAGCCCGACAGCCCCGGCCATCGCCCGCGCCGTCCAGTGCGTGGCCTCATGGGGCGGCGGCTTCAGCGTCATCGCGACGACGGCGGCCGCCCGATCGTCGGCCACCGGCGCCCTGCCGGGCGGCCGGGTCCTGTCGCGCAGCAGTCCCTCGACGCCTTCGGCCATGAACCGCGCCTGCCAGCGCCAGACCGTGGTCTTCGACGTGTCGGTCGCCGCCATGATCGCGTTCGTGCCAACGCCGTCGGCGCTGAGCAACACGATCCGGGCGCGCCAGACATGCTTCTGCGCCGTGCTGCGGTCGGCGACGAGGGCCTCGAGCCGCTGACGGTCCGTCTCGCAGAGGGCGATCGATACTCCTGTGCGCATGCCCCAGACCCGCACGCGCAGCTGTCAAGGGGAATCCCGAACGGGACCCTTCTGTCCCGGCCAATCCACTGGGAAGTGCTTTGTCTGGCTCCCCACCTTGAAGTCGATCAGCCACCCATCGTTTGGGACGATCGAGACGGCCAGGGGTGGTAGCCCATCCGAACCAGCTGCGTGGCCGAAGACAGAGTGCCGAAGGGATACGCCAGTGGTCATAGTGACCCAATCTACGACGGCGGCCATGGAAGCAATCGCGATGATCGGATCATACCGCCCGGCGGCCGCTGGGCCACTTGCTGAACGGTTCCTCAGCGCGCCTACCGATTTTCTGAGGAACGCGCGGCAGCCTACCCACCCGGGCTGACAGGCGGCGGTCTGGGCGATTGAAACCGGGGCCGCGGAGAGGGTAAATGTCTCCTGACCCGCTGCCGGCCCGGGCCGGCCGATCTTCTCTGGCTGACAGTGCCTCCGCCCTACGAAGAAAGGACCGTCCCTTGACTAATTTTCCCGACAAGGCCCTGATCTCGCACCTCACCGCGAAGATGCTGCTCGAGGTGCGGGCGGTTCACTTCCGTGCCGACGAGCCGTTCCGCTTTACCTCGGGCTGGGCCAGCCCGGTCTATATCGACTGCCGCAAGCTGATCTCGTATCCACGGGTCCGCAATACGCTGATGGACTTCGCCGCCTCGGTGATCCTGCGGGACATCGGGTTTGAATCGCTCGACGCGGTGGCCGGTGGCGAGACCGCCGGCATCCCGTTCGCCGCCTGGATCGCCGATCGCCTGTCTCTGCCGATGCAGTACGTTCGCAAGAAGCCGAAGGGCTTCGGGCGCGGCGCGCAGATCGAGGGCGATTTCCGGGAGGGTACACGGATCGTCCTCGTCGAAGATCTCTCCACCGACGGCCGCAGCAAGCTCCGCTTCTGCGAGGCGATCCGAGAAGCCGGCCTGACGGTCGAGCATACCTTCGTCATCTTCCACTACGACATCTTCCCGGAAACCAAGGAGACCCTGCGAGAATTCGGCCTGCAGATGCACTCGCTCGCCACCTGGTGGGACGTGCTGAAGGTTGCGCGGGAGAATGCCTATTTCGACGAGACGACGCTGGTCGAGGTCGAATCCTTCCTCAACAATCCGATGGAATGGTCGGCGGCACACGGCGGCGCCAGCAGCTTTGCTCAACCCTAGCGGGTTGCTGAAGAACCGTCTCGCGTCCTGGTCTGATCGTGATTCCCTGTCTTGAGGCAGGGTAGGTTTTTGATGCGCGGGCAGGATGATTGGGATGAGGGGCTGTTCAGTTATGTGCGTCTCGATGGTCGCGTTCCGGTCGATCACCCGCTGCGGTCGATCCGGGGGTCGACCGACGAAGTGCTGAGTTCGCTGAACGAGCGGTTCGAAGCGCTCTATTCAAGGATGGGACGACCGTCGATCGCGCCGGAGCATCTGTTGCGCGCGACGCCGTTGCAGGCGGTTTTCTCGGTTCGATCGGAACGGCTGCTGATGGAGCAGATCGATTATAATCTGCTGTTCCGCCGGTTCGTCGGGCTGGCGATTGACGCGCCGGTCTGGCATCGGACGGTGTTCACCAAGAACCGCGACCGGCTGCTATAGGCCGACGTGGCGCGGGAATTCCTGACAGCGCTGATGGATCTGCCGCGGGTGAAGCGCCGGTTGTCGGACCAGCACTTCACGGTCGACGGCACGCTGATCGACGCCTGGGGTCGTCTGACAGGGGCCGCGCTCACGCTTCCGTGAAGCCGCGGCACCGGACCTGTAAGCCTGGCGCAAGGTTGCACCGCCACCTGAGTGCCAATCAAAACGCGAGGCAGGTTTACCGTGGCATCCGATCTCAAAGCGGCGCGAGCGCGCCGCATGCGCTTGGCGAAACGATCGTGAGGGTCGCCTTTGTGGCGCCTGGCGCACCGGGCTGGACAGCCGCGGCCGCCTTCATCGCCGCCGAGTTCGCCCGCCAGTACGGCGCCGGCATCACCGTCGCGCCCGTAACGCTGGCGGTTCTGCTCGAGGCGGACGGAAGCACCCCGTGGGCGCGGCCGGTTTGCGATTTGCCGCCGAGGGCTTCTTCTCCAGGCGCTACCTCGACGCGCCGGTCGCCACCGTCCTCGCGCGGGCGAGCGGCGGCGCCGTGCGCGCGGAGGAGGTGGTCGAGGTGGTCTCGTTCGCCTGCGCGTCGCCGCTGGCGACGCTGCCGCTGATCCAGGCGATCATCGACGAAGGCCGCCGCCGCGGGATGGCGTGGGGGCTCTTCACCGCGACGTCGCGCCTCGCCAGGATGCTGGCGCGGACCGGGACCCCGTTGCTGCGGCTGGCACCGGCGTCGGCGGACCGGGTCGAAAACCCGGCGGCGTGGGGCAGCTACTACGCGACCGACCCTTGGGTGTGCGCGCTGCCGGATACCGGGCAATCGCTCGCCGTCGTCAACGCCGCGGCCGCGCTTCGCGCCGCGCGGCCGGTCGCGGCAGATCCGAGGAGTTCGCTGTGCGCATGATCTTCGAGGCGCTGGCGCGCCATGCCGCCGAGCGGCCGACGGCAACGGCGTTCTCCCGCGGGGACGACATGATCGGCTGGCGGCAGCTCGCGCAGCGGGTAGCCCGCGCCGCGACCGGATTTGCCGCGGGGCCCGGAACGGTGGCGCTGGCGCTGGACGGTTTCGACTACGTCGTGGGGGATCTCGCGGCGACGCTCGCCGGTCGCCGGGTGGTCCCGGTGCCGCCGTTCTTCTCGGTCGGCCAGATCGAGCATCTGGTTCGGCAGTCGGGCGCCTCGCTGGTCAGCGCGCTGCCGTTGGCGGCAAGCGAGATGCCGCTGAGCTACGGCGGCGGCGGCCAGCGGGTGATCTACACGTCCGGCACCAGCGGCGAACCCAAGGGCGTGGTGCTGGGAGATCGCCAGATCACCGCCTCGGTGACGGGACTGGTCGCGGCGATCCGGCCGTCTGCGGCCGACCGCTACCTGTCGGCACTGCCGCAGGCGCAGCTTCTCGAGCAGGTCTGCGGCATGTTCCTGCCGGTGCTGGCGGGCGCCGAGGTGGTGCTCTGCCCGGAGGGGGTGGCGGCGCTGTTCGGCGGATCGGGCGCCGCGTTCGCCCGGGCTGCCGAGGCGGCGGAACCGACCGTGACCGTGCTTGCACCGCGGCAGCTGGCGCTCTGGGTCACCGCGCTGCGCGTCGGCGCCGCGCGGACGCCGGCCGGCCTGCGCCATGTCGCGGTGGGCGGCGCGCCGGTGGCGCCCGCGCTTCTGACCGAGGCCAGGGCCCTCGGGATCCCTGCCTGTGCAGGCTACGGCCTGTCCGAGGCGTGTTCGGTGGTCGCCCTGTCGCAACCGGGGGACCCGGCGGACGGAAGCGTCGGGCGGCCGATCGACGGCGTGGAGGTGAGCATCGAGGACGGCGAGGTCCTGATCTCGGGACCCACCGTGATGCAGGGGTACCTCGGCGGGGCAACGGCAGGCAGCACCTGGCGCACCGGCGACATCGGCCGGATCGAGGATGGCCGGCTCTGGATCGAGGGCCGGCGCGACACGATGATCGTGCGGTCGAACGGACGCAACCTCGCGCCGGAGTGGGTGGAAGCCGAGGCGCTGGCGGACCCGGCCGTCATCGCGGCGGCGCTGGTTCCGGTCGGGGACGGGCTGGTGCTGCTGCTGGCGCCGAACGCCCCGGCCGACATCGAGGGCCTGCGAAGGCGTTTGGAGGCCCTGCCCGGCTACGCGCGACCCGAGCACCTGGTGTTCGTCGATCCACGGCTTCCGGGGCTGATCCGCGCCACCGGCAGCGTCGACCGCGGCGTGGCGGCGCGGCATGTGGAGGCAGCGCGGAGCCAGTGGCGGCCGCTCGCCTACGCCGGCCAAGACGAAAGGCTGCGGGCATGAGCCGGATCGTGCTGATCACCGGGGCCGGCTCGGGCATCGGCCGGGCGCTGGCGCACGAGGCGGATCTGCGCGGCAACAGGCTCGTCCTGGTCGGGCGCCGCCGCGAGCCGCTGGAGGAGACGGCTGCCGCGTTGAAAGGACCGGGTGCGATCACCGTCGCCGCCGACGTCACCGCGCCCGGGGGCCGGACGGCGATCCGCGAGGCGGTGTCGCGGCTCGGACGGCTGGACATCCTGGTCAACAATGCCGGCACGGTGGTTGCCGGTCCGGCCGACACCATCGCCGATGCCGAGCTGAACCGGATGATGGCGACGAACGCGATCGCGCCGGTCGCGCTGACCCGGGAGCTGCTGCCCTGGCTGGTGGCCTCCCGGGGGCAGGTGGTCAACATGGGCTCGGTCTTCGGCGATATCGCCTTTCCCTACTTCGCCGCCTATTCGGCGAGCAAGTTCGCCCTGCGCGGCTACTCGGACGCGCTGCGGCGCGAGCTGGCACCACAAGGCGTGGCGGTCACCTATCTGGCGCCGCGCGGCCTTCGGACCGCGGCCTCGGACGGCTTTGCCCGGCTGGTGGCACCGATGGGCATGGCGCTCGACGAGCCCGAGATCGCAGCGCGACGCGCCTGGCAGGCGGTCGTCGGGCGTCGGGCCACGCAATATCCCAGAACGCGCGAGCGCTTCTTCGTGGCGCTGCAGCGGCTGCGCCCGGCGGTGATCGACCGGGCGCTCTCGAAGATGGCGGGCGATCCCGACGTGGTCGGCGCCGCCCGTCTGGAAGAACGAGGATCAACATGAGCTACAATATCCTCCGTCGGCGCGACTTCGCCGGCGGAATGGAGGATCCGGCGCTGGTGCCGACGATCCGCGCGGATCTCCATGCCGACGGCTGGACCCTGCTGCGGGGCTTTGCCCCGAACATGCAGGACTTCACCAGGCTGGTCGGCCGGCTCTGCGCGCGGGTGACGTTCGATCCTGCGCGCAGCTTTACCAGCGACAAGACCCAGATGGTCGACGCCGGGCTCGGCCCGATCGGGCTGCATATCGAGAACGGCAACACCCCGCGCAGCCCGGATGTCGTTGCCTTCTTCGCCGAGCGGGCGGCTTTCGAGGGCTCGCAGACGACGATCTGCGACGGGGCGCAGTTCTACGCCGATATGGACGATGAGCTGCAGCGCCGGTGGTCGAGCCCGATGACGGTCGAGCGCCTGCTGCCCGAGCCGCTCTGGAAGCGCTATCTCGCCAACGAGCACCCGGCGATCTCGCATCCCGACGAGGTGCGGATGGAGCACATCCTGCAATTCCAGCAGGCGATTCCCGGGCAGAGCTTCGAGCTGCACGACGACGGATCGCTGACCTATCGCCTGACGGTCGAGCCGGTCCGCCGGTCCGCATTCGGCGGCGCCGAGCTCGCCTTCGCCAACGCCGTGCTCGGGCCGTCGCACAACTACGAGCCGCCCCGCTACACCCTGGCCGACGGCTCGGCGGTCACCGCCGACGAGATCGAGGCGTTGCGCGGCCTGGCCGAGGATCACACGCACGAGATCAACTGGCAGGACGGCGACATCGCCGTCCTCGACAACACGCGGGTGATGCATGGCCGCCGCGCCATCGCAGACGCCGAGCGCACGCTGTTCGTCGGCATGGGTTCGGTCTGATTGAAGCAATGGAGAAGCAATGATGCGATTCTTTCATGGGTTCGCCGTCGCACTGGTCGCGGCCGCCGTTCCGGTCGCGGCGGGGGCATCGGCCACCGACAGCGTGCCGGCTTCGGGGCAACTGACCTTCGACGTCATCCGCAACGGCAAGGACATCGGCAACCAGATCATCCAATTCGCTCGCTCGGGCGACCGGCTGGCGGTTCACCTGACGACCGATGTTCGGGTCAAGGTCCCGATCATCGGCATGAGCGTCTACGTCTTTACCCAGGACAGCACCGAGACCTGGCAGGGCGGCAAGCTGAGCGCGCTGACCTCGAAGACCGACGACAACGGAACACCGCACGACATCTCAACGGGCCCGACCCCGCTGGTGCCGGCCAGTCTCTGGAACGCCGACATCCTGACGGTCGGCAAGGCCCTGAACACGATCGACGGTTCGACGATGGCGATCTCGGTGCACCGGCTCGGAAAAGAGACGGTTGCCGCCGATGGCCGGCAGGTGAGCGCCACTCACTATGCCATCAACGGAGGCCTCGAGCGCGAGCTCTGGTTCGATGGGGACAAGCGCCTGGTCCATGTCAGGTTCACGGCCGACGATGGGTCGACCGTCGACTATGTCCTGCGATGAGCGCGGCAATGCAGCTGAACCGAGAACATTCCACCTACGGCCTCCCGACACGACTGTTACACGGCGGCCTGGCCATCACGATCGTCGTCCAGCTCGTCAGCTCGCTGACGATGGACGCGGAGGGCGGCGGCAACAGCGTCTTCAAGGTCCACCAGGTCTCCGGCACGATCGCCTTCGGGCTGGTGCTGCTGTTCTGGCTGCTCGGTCTGATCCGGCGGCGCGGCACGCCGATCGCGCGCCTCGTGCCCTGGTTCTCGGCCCGGCTGCGGGCGGAGCTGTGGCAGGATCTCGGCGCGCATGTGCGAGCGCTGCTGCGCCTGAGGTTGCCCGAACCCCAGGGCGGCGGCGCCGATGAGCCGCTGGCTTCGGCGGTTCACGGCCTTGGCCTCTTCCTGATGACGGCGATGGGCGGCAGCGGGTTTCTCTACCTGCTGGTCAACACCGGCGATCCCCGTGCCGGTGGTCTGGTCGGACTGGCCATGACGGTGCACACCACTCTGGCAAACCTCGCCTGGGCCTACTTGATCGGCCACGCCGGAACGGCGATGCTGCAAACGCTGGCCGGCAGAAGCATGCGGCGGATGTGGTCGTTGGCGGCGCGGGACTGAGGCACCTGCGACGCCGGCGCCCGAGCCGGATCGCGGCGGCGAGTTGACAAGGCCCGGGCAGCGGGCCACATCGCCGCCATGCTGGCATTCCGCAACATCACCTTCTCCATCGAGGGCAAACGGCTCTTCGACGATGCCTCCGCGCTGATTCCCGCCGGGCACAAGGTGGGGTTCGTCGGCCGCAACGGCAGCGGCAAGACCACGCTGTTCCGGCTGATCCGGGGCGAGCTGACGCTCGACGGCGGCGAGATCGAGGTGCCGAAGCGCGCCCGCATCGGCGGCGTGGCGCAGGAGGCGCCGGCGACCCGCGACAGCCTGCTCGACACGGTGCTGGCCGCCGACACCGAGCGCGCGAGGCTGATGGCCGAGGCGGAAACGGCGAGCGATGCTCACCGGATCGCCGAGGTCCACGCGCGGCTCGTGGACATCGACGCCCACTCGGCGGAAGCGCGGGCCGCCGCGATCCTGAACGGGCTGGGGTTCGATGCGTCCGCGCAGGCACGCGCCTGCGCGGACTTCTCGGGCGGCTGGCGGATGCGGGTGGCGCTGGCCGCGGTGCTGTTCGCGCGGCCCGACGTGCTGCTGCTCGACGAGCCGACCAACTACCTCGACCTCGAGGGCGCGATCTGGCTCGAGACCTTCCTCGCGCGCTACCCGCATACCGTGCTGGTCATCAGCCACGATCGCGATCTGCTGAACCGCTCGGTGGGCGCGATCCTGCATCTCGACCGGCAGGCTCTCACGCTCTACCAGGGGCCCTACGATACCTTCGAGGACACCCGTCGCGCGCGGCTCGAGCAACTGGTGTCCGAGAAGCGCAAGCAGGACGCGGCCCGGGCGCACATGCAGAGCTTCGTCGACCGCTTCCGCGCCAAGGCTTCAAAAGCGCGGCAGGCGCAGAGCCGGATCAAGGCGCTGGAGCGGATGAAGCCGATAGCGGCAATCGTCGAGGACAGCGTGGCCGGTTTCAACTTCCCGACGCCGGAGGAGCTGTCACCGCCGATCATCCGGCTCGAGGGCGTCAGCGTCGGCTACGGCGGCCCGCCGGTGCTGCGCGGGCTCGACCTTCGGATCGACCAGGACGACCGGATCGCGCTCCTGGGCCAGAACGGTCAGGGCAAGTCGACGCTGGCGAAGCTGCTCTCGGACCGGCTGGCGCCGAGCGCCGGACGCAAGGTCGCGTCCTCGAAGCTGCGCGTCGGCTATTTCGCGCAGCACCAGGTGGACGAGCTCGAGCTCGACGAGACGCCGCTCCAGCATCTCGCCCGGCTCCGGCCCGACGAGGCGCCGGGCAAGCTGCGCGGCCGGCTGGCGGCGGGCGGCATGGGCGCGGACGTCGTCACCACCGAGGTCGCGCGGCTGTCGGGCGGGCAGAAGTCGCGGCTGGCGCTGCTGCTCGCCACGCTCGACGCGCCGCACATGATCATCCTTGACGAGCCGACCAACCATCTCGACATCGAGAGCCGCGATGCCCTGGTCGAGGGACTGACCGGCTACGGCGGGGCGGTGATCCTCGTCAGCCATGATCCGCACCTCGTCGAACTGGTCGCCGACCGGCTGTGGCTGGTCAAGGACGGACGGGTCGCGCCCTACGACGACGACATGGACGGCTATCGCCGGCTGCTGCTCTCGGAGCGAAACGGCACGCCGATGCGCGCGCGCGAGGATAAGCCGAAGCCGAAGCCCGCGCCGCGGGCCGAGGTCGCGCCGCTGCAGGCCGAGGTGGCGAAATGCGAGGCGCGGGTCGCGAAGCTCGAGGAGATGCGCGCGACCATCGACGAGCGATTGGCCAATCCCCTGATCTACGCGCGCGGCGACATCGAGGCGGTCGAACGGCTGCAGAAGAAGCGGGCCGAGGTCGAGGACGGGCTGGCACGGGCCGAGACACTGTGGGTCGCGGCACTCGAGCGGCTCGAGGCGACGGCGCGCGTCGGATGACCTGGGGCGCGATCGTCGCCACGTTCGTGACGCTGTTCGTGGTGATCGACCCCATCGGGCTTGCGCCGCTGTTCGTGGCGCTGACGAGCGGTTCGACCGATGCGGAGCGGCGCCGCATCGGCGTGCGCGCCATCCTGATCGGCTTCGCTCTTCTGGCGATCTTCGGGCTGGCGGGCGAACAGTTGCTCGCCGGCATGGGGATCGGTTTGCCCGCGTTCCGGATCTCGGGCGGGATGCTCTTGTTCCTGATGGCGGTCGACATGCTGTTCGAGGGCCGCAGCGAGCGGCGCGAGAAACGCAAGGAAAACGACCGGCCCGATCCCTCGGTGTTCCCGCTCGCCATGCCGCTGATCGCCGGACCCGGCGCGCTCGCGACGATGATCCTGCTGGGCTCGCAGCACGCCGGGGACGTGGCGGCGCTGATCGAGCTCAACCTGGTGATGGTGGCGGTGCTGGCGCTGACCTTCGCGATGTTTCTGGCGGGCGGGCTGATCGAGCGGCTGCTCGGGCATACCGGGATCGTGGTGATCACACGGCTGCTCGGCATCCTGCTGGCGGCGCTTTCGGTGCAGTTCGTGCTCGACGGGCTGCGCGACCTGGGGCTACTGCCCGGATGACGCTCTGGAACGATCCGGATGCCTTGATGCGGCTGGTCTATCTCGGCGTGCTGCTGGTCGGGGTCGGCGGGTTCTTTCTGTGGGGGCAACGCGGGCGGCTCGGCCGCAATCTGCGCGATCTGCTGATCTGGGCGCTGATCTTCGCGATGGTGATCATCGCCTACGGCTTCCGCGACGTGCTGCGCGAGCAACTCTGGCCGGCCTCGATGGTGCAGGTCGACGCGCACGAGATCGACCTCGTGCGCGCTCGGGACGGGCACTTCCACGCGACCCTCGAGGTGAACGGCGCGCCGATCCGCTTCATGATCGACACCGGCGCCTCCGACGTGGTGCTGTCGCGCCGCGACGCCGAGCGGGCCGGGTTCGACCCTTCGGCGCTCGACTACGTCGGCCGGGCGACCACCGCCAACGGCACGGTGCCGATCGCCCCGGTCACGCTCGGCGAAGTGAAGTTCGGCAACGTCACCGACACCGGCGTGCCGGCCAGCGTCAACGCCGGGCAGCTCGACGTGTCGCTGCTCGGGATGTCGTATCTCGACCGGTTCTCCGGCATCGAGATCGCCGGCGACCGGATGCGGCTGCGCCGCTGATACAAGTCAGGCAGTGGCCCAGTCGAGGATCCTGTTGTTCTTGACGACAGGCTTGCGCGACATCCACCCGTCCAGCCCCCAGACGTGCCCGGCGTGCTTCACGATAAGCAGGCCCAGAACCAGAGCGTAAACAATATGCTCGTCAACGAGGAAGTTGTTGGTGTTCGAGATGAACGGGAAGTCCATATGCGCCATCCAATACAGGATCATCAGCAGGATAGCAGCAATGGAGCTGGCTCGGGTGGCAAGGCCCACAAGTAGCGAAAGGCCGATCAACAGATGCCCGTATTCAACCAGGAAGGAGACGATCGGTCCCATGACTGGACCGGTGAACAGGACGAAAAGGCCGTGAAACGTCTTTGTGTGGGCGAGAAATCCGGTGGCAGACCAGCCTGGCTCGAAAACCTGGTGCGATGCAGCATAAAGGAAGGTCCAAGCCATCGCCATCCGCAGCAGGAAAATGAGCGTGCGCTCCGCGGTCGTATCGGGAATGTTCACCTGACTGCTCCCTCTCAAGATTTATAACGAGACCAGACCCATGCTAGGAAATTCCAGGACGAAGAGCCTTGACCTGGATCAAGGCCGCAATGCCCATTGCCGCCGCGCGGGATAAGATGGGTGGGCCGTGACTGGGCTAAAAGTGATGCCAATTGAAATTGCGGGCTGCAGCTTTGCCGCAGAAAATCACGTGCGTCTCCATCAGGTGGCTTCACTACTGGAATGCGCCAGAATATGAGGCACCCGTTGCAAATGTCCGTCGGCGCGGCGATGCTGCCGCAGCGACCCCCGGGGGAGGACCAGATGGCGCTTGCTCGCTGCGATGACCACAAGCCGGAGCCGATCGATCCGGACTACGTGAGCTACGCGTTGCCGGTCGGCTATCCTTCGACGGCGGCGACGTGCGATGTCGTCGGATGCGCGATGCCGGCCCGCCTGTGGCTGAGCAAGGATGAACGCGCGGCGTTCGAAGCCGGCAAACGGGTCTTCCCGGTTGCGGGCGGCGCGAACCTCCGCGTCTCCGACGACCTGTTTCCCGACTGAGCAAAGACACCGACGCCTCGGGCGACCTGCCTCACAGATCCTCGAAGCCCGGCAGCGCACGTCCGCGTGGCGTGAAGGCCCGCGTGACCTCGCGCGCTGTAACCGACCGGATCCGCACCACGCTGCCCACCGGTCCGAGCAGATCCACGCCCACGTGCGCGTAGAGCGCCCTTGGATTCCAGACCAGATCGACGCCCGGCCGCGGTTCGGGACCTATCACCGCAGTGAGCCGGATCACCTTGTCGTGCCGGTCGAGCGCGATCGTCGGTGCCGCCGTCGGCAGGTCCGTCACCAGACGCCCGTGCATTCCGCCCGGCCAGGCCGCAATCCGCGCCATCGGCAGGGCCCCGCGCAGCGCCTTCAGCTCAACCGCAATCTCCACGTAGGCCCCGGCTCTCACCGGCAGTTCGCCCATGTAGCGCAGCCGCTCGACCTCCGAGGTCTTGCGCAGTTCCAGGCAGGTGCCGAAATCAGGATCGCCCCGCGCCAGACGCGCGTTGTCGGCGCCCTCGTAGGTCGGGCTGTCGGGCGTCCCGTCGCCGCAGGACCAGTCTTCGAGACCCTCGGCGAACGCCGGCGGCATCAGGTCGAGTTCGGGGATTGCTAGCATATTCATCGGCCCCTCCGCTTGGGGCGCGGCAATTCGCGCCTGGCGGGATCCTCCCTTGCATTACGAGGTTAACGGCCGGTTAATGGTTAATGCTGCCGCCGCCCGGTCAGGCGCCGACGTCGCCTTGGCGCAACAGTCGGACCCCGTCGATCCGCCATCCCTGTTCGCCCTGCACCATTTCGTATTCGAGGACGAAGAACGCCCCGCTCTGATCGGTGACGAGCACGCGCTGCACCGGATGGCCGCCGTCCTCGACGAGATCGGAGAAACGCACGTCGCCCGGACGCCACACCATTGGATAGCCGTCGCGCACCATCTGGCCGAACCGGTCCGGCGAGCCGAACATCTCCTGAATGCCCGGCGAGGCGAACGCAAACGCTGTGCCGAAGTCGTCGGCGCGGAACGCATCGATCTGCTCGGAGATCACCTCGCGAATGGCGGCGGCGGAGGCGTCATCCGCGCGTCCGGCGGGTGCTGACAGCAGAAAAGCCACGAACAGTCCACCGATACAAGCAGCACGCATCGTCCGATCCTCCGTCGCCCGTCGTGATCAGGTGGATCGGCCCGCGCACTTGTCAAACACGCATCACTCGGCGGCCAGCCGTCCCGCAAGCGCGGCGTCGATCAGCGCGACGGTCTCCGGGATGCCGTAGACGGCGATGAAGCCGCCGAAGCGCGGTCCTTGGCTCGCCCCGAGCAGGACCTCGTAGATCGCGGCGAACCAGGCGCGGAGCGGCTCGAAGCCGTGGGTCTTGCCGACCTCGAACACCATGTTCTGCAGAGCTTCCGCATCCGCCGGCCCCTGCCAGGCACGCAGCCGGTCGCGCAGGTCGGTGAGCGCGGCGGCCTCGTGCGGGGCGGCCGGGCGGTAGGTCTTTGCCGGCCGGACGAAGTCCTCGAAGTAGCGCACCGCGTGGCCCGCCGCCGCGTCGAGCTGCGGGTGGGTCTCGGGCGACGCCGCGGGCGCGTAGCGGCGGATGAAGCCCCAGAGCGTCGCCTTGTCGTGGGCGTTTGCGGCGCTGGCGAGGTTCAGCAGCATCGCGAACGAGACCACCATGTCGGACTTGGGCGGCTGGCCGCGATGGATGTGCCAGACCGGGTTGGCGAGGCGCGCGGACGCGTCCTGCCCCTCGAAGGGCGCGGAGCTGCTGGTGGTATTCGTCAACTGCCTTCGGGATCACGTCGAAGTAGAGCCGCTTCGCGGTCTTCGGCTTGCCGTACATGAAGTACGACAGGCTCTCGGGGCCGGCGTAGGTCAGCCATTCGTCGATCGTCAGGCCGTTGCCGCGCGACTTCGAGATCTTCTCGCCGTTCTCGTCGAGGAACAGCTCGTAGGTGAAATGCTCGGGCGCGCGGCCGCCGAGGATCTCGCAGATGCGGTCGTAGATCGGGGTGTTGGTCGAGTGATCCTTGCCGTACATCTCGAAATCGACGTCGAGCGCGGCCCAGCGGGCGCCGAAGTCGGGCTTCCACTGCAGCTTCACGTTGCCGCCGGTCACCGGCAGGGTGCAGTCGCGGCCGTCCTCGTCCTCGAAGGTGATGGTGCCGTCGCGGCCGTTCACCTCCTTCATCGGCACGTAAAGCACCCGGCCGGAGATCGGCGAGATCGGCAGGAAGCACGAATAGGTCTTCTGCCGCTCCTCGCGCAGGCTCGCGAGCATCACCTCCATGATCGCGTCGTAGCGTTCGGCGGCGGCGAGCAGCACCGCGTCGAAGCGGCCGGAGCGGTAGAAGTCGGTGGCGCTGACGAACTCGTATTCGAACCCGAACGTGTCGAGGAAGCGGCGGAGCATGGCGTTGTTGTGGGCGCCGAAGCTTTCGTACTCGCCGAACGGGTCGGGGACGCTGGTCAGCGGCTTGTGCAGGTGTCCGCGCAGAATTTCGGTGTGCGGCACGTTGTCGGGCACCTTGCGCATGCCGTCGAGGTCGTCGGAGAAGCAGATCAGGCGGGTCGGGATGTCGGAGATCAGCTCGAAGGCGCGGCGGATCATCGTGGTGCGCGCCACCTCACCGAAGGTGCCGATGTGCGGCAGCCCCGACGGGCCGTAGCCGGTCTCGAACAGCACGTGCCCCTTCTCGGGCGGGCCGGAGCGGTAGCGGGCGACAAGCCGCCGGGCCTCATCGAACGGCCAGGCCTTCGACGCCTCGGCCGCTGCGCGCAATTCTTCCATCTCGGCCACTCCCGCCCGTCGCGGCTTCCTATTGCCCGACCCGCCGAGGGTCAATACAAGCGGGGCGCGCGCACGAAGCTGCCAGCGAGGATAGCAATGGCCGAATTCGATACCCCTCCCGCCTCGTTCACCGCCCAGGATGCGCTGGTTGCGGCGATGGTCGGGGTCTCGGCCTCCGACGAGCACGTGACCACAAAGGAACTGCTGTCGATCAGCCGGATGGTCGACACGCTGCCGATCTTCGAGGGATACGACCACGACCGGTTGCGCACCACCGGGCAGACGGTGTTCGATCTCTTCACCGAGGAGGACGGGCTCGACGCGCTGTTCGGCCTGATGCGCGACGCGCTGCCCGAAAGCCTGCGCGAGACGGCCTATGCGCTCTGCTGCGACGTGGCTGCGGCCGACGGCCACGCGTTCCAGGCCGAGCTGCAGTTTCTGCTGGAGCTGCGCCACGAGCTCGACATCGACCGGCTGCATGCGGCGGCGATCGAGCGGGGCAGTGCGGCGCGGCACCGCCGGTTGCCCCCCGAGGACTGATCCGGCCGCGGCCAGAGCAAGAACGGCGTGGCGAGTATCAGCGCCACGTCTGGCAAGGGAGCGACCCCGCCCGTGAACATCCTGATCCTCGGCGGCGGCGGGCGCGAGCATGCGCTGGCCTGGGCCTTCGCGCAGAACCCGAAGTGCGACCGGATCTGGTGCGCGCCCGGCAATGCCGGGATCGCCGAGGAGGCGACCTGCGTCGCGCTCGATATCCTCGACGGGGACAAGGTCCTGGCGTTCTGCCGCGCGCACGCCATCGACTTCGTGATGGTCGGCCCCGAGGCCCCGCTGGCCGAGGGGGTCGCAGACGTGCTGCGCGCCGGCGGCGTGGCGACACTGGGGCCGGGGCGCGAGGCGGCGCGGCTGGAGGCGTCGAAAGCCTTCACCAAGGAGATCTGCGCCGCCTGCGGGGCGCCCACGGCGCAGGGCCAGACCTTCACCGATCCGCAGGCGGCGCGGGCGTTCGTCGAGGCGCACGGCGCGCCGATCGTGGTCAAGGCGGACGGCCTGGCGGCCGGCAAGGGCGTGACGGTGGCCGGGACGGTCGACGCGGCGGTCGCGGCGCTCGACGCGATCTTCCGCGAGGGACCGGGCGCGCGGGTGGTGGTCGAGGAGTTCATGGACGGCGAGGAGGCGAGCCTCTTCGTCCTGGCCGACGGCGAGGAGCTGTGCCTGATCGGCACGGCGCAGGACCACAAGCGGGCGTTCGACGGCGACCGAAGGCCCCAACACCGGCGGCATGGGCGCCTACTCCCCGGCGCCGGTGCTGGACGCGGCGGTGACCGAGGCGGCGCTCGAGCGGATCGTGCGGCCGACGCTCGCCTGCATGGCGGAGCGGGGCACGCCGTTCCAGGGCGTGCTCTACGTCGGTCTGATGATCGCGGACGGGGCGCCGCGGCTGGTCGAATACAACGTCCGCTTCGGCGACCCGGAGGCGCAGGTGCTGGCGATGCGGCTCGGCGCGCAACTGCTCGACGCCTGCCTCGCCTGTGCGACCGGGGATCTGGCGTCCGCCCGGGTGAACTTCGCCGCCGACCACGCGATGACCGTGGTGATGGCGGCGGAGGGATATCCCGGCAGCTACGCGACGGGCGAGCCGATCGGCCTCGCCGAGGCCGACGACCCGCGGGTCAAGGTGTTTCACGCCGGAACCCGGGACGACGGCGGCAAGCTGGTCTCGAACGGCGGCCGGGTGCTGAACGTGAGCGCCCGGGCTGCGACACTGCGCGAGGCGCGGGACCTCGCCTACGACGCCCTTGACCGGGTGAACTGGCCGGGCGGCTTCGCCAGGCGCGACATCGGCTGGCGCGCCCTTTGAAAGCCTCGCCGGCCGCACGGGGCGGAAGTCCTCGGGGCGGTAGGCAGCGTCTCCCTCGACCGACTCCCAGCCGTTGCAGATCAGGTTCAGGATGACCGCGGTCACCGCGGCGAGCAGGCAGTCGCGGTCGAGGATCAGCGCGCCGGCAGATGCAGCATCTGGTCGAAGAACCTGAAGCGCCACCTCGGTGCGGGCGACGCGCTTCTGGCCGCCCCTGCGGACCTCCGGCCCTCGAACGCACCCGGCGCGGCCCGACCGAGACCGCGAAGCCCTGGCGAAGCCCTGCTGGGGCATGGCCGGCGAGGAGCGAGGGTGGCATACTGGGACAAAACATCTGGATCGGGGGATACGCCATTGAACGACCAAGGGCCATCCGGAGCGACGGGAAAGCGCAGGTTCGATGCCGCCGAGATGGGCGCTCTGGCGCACCTCTATCGCGGCGAAGTCTATCGCAGCACGGTCTGGCGCACCCGGCTCGACCAGACGACGAACTGGGCGGTGGTGACGACCGGGCTCGCGATGTCGCTTACCTACAGCGGGCCCTACGCCTCGCCTCTGCCGCTCATCCTGGTGGGGCTGCTGGTGGTGGTGTTCCTGGCGCTCGAGTCGCGGCGCTATCGGTTCTTCAACGTCTGGCGGGCGCGCTGCCGGCTGATGGAGCGCGACGTCTACGTGCCGATGCTGCTTGGGGAGGGCATCGAGCTCGACGGCAAGTGGAACACGCTGCTCGCCGACGACCTCGAGCGGCCCCGGTTCCATATCAGCTATGCGCGGGCGATCGGGCGGCGGCTGCGCAACAACTACGCCTACATTCTCGCGATCCAGGCGCTGGCCTACTATGGCAAGCTCGCGATTCACCCCACCCCGGCGGAGACGTTGTCGACCTTCCTGTCGCGGGCGGCGGTCGGGCCGCTGCCGGGCCTCGTGGTGGTGCTGATGGGATTTGCGTTCCACGGATCGTGGATCCTGCTGGCGATCGTGACGCTCCGGATCGATCAGCGCCATCGCTCGGCGGCGCGGCTGATCTCGATGTGACCGAGGCGTGCCCCGGGCAGCCCCTGGATGATCCCATCCGGCGGCTCGGGATTTGTCCGGGGTGATCCGTTCTCGCTCTAGCCGCTGCAGCCGCCACCGCCCGGGAGCGGCTTGAACGACCGGTCGAAGACGGCGCAGTCGCGGGCCATGTCCCTTCGGTCGCTCCTGATTACGGGGCCGCCCGCGGTATAAACTTAACTGCTTATCCCGCTCGCTCAGGTGGGCCCAAGATGTTGAACTGAATATCGCTCGCCCGCGGCGCGATCAGGACGGCTTTTGAATGACGAGGCGGCCGATCCCGGCCCGCCGAAGCGAGCGCGGCCGCGGTCGCACAGCGAGCGGCGTCGCATAGTCGGTGTTTAGCGGGTGATGGGCGTTCCGGAGCGCAGATGGCGGAGCCATCCGGCATCGATCTCCTCGCGCGGCAGACGCGGCTGCCTTCCGGGCCGAGCTCCGGGGCGCGGATCGCCGCGGCGTCGCGGCGGCAGGACCGGACGCCGCGTCGGCTTGCGCGGTCTTTTCACGACGGACCACCCGGCCTCCTCGAGTGCGTCGATGAGCGGCATCCCTTCGAAAGCGGCGATGTGCTTGGCGACTGCGAGGCGCTGTGGGGAGACCATCCTTAGAATCTGCGCTTGGTGCGCGCGGCGCCATTCCGAAGTGTCGCCGACGATATCCCGATAGGTCGTGCGGTTCAGCTTCTGCCCGATCCCGAGGAGCGTATCCATAGCGGTCTGGAACGACCGCTTGCGGTTCCAGCGGAAGACGAACTCGTTGAGATAGGCGTCCATATGCTTTGCGCGGAAGCCGTGGAAGGTGCCGAGACCCCAGCGCTTGAGGTTCGAGAAGACCCGGTGGATCCGCGCGAACGGGATATGGGCTGGAATGGCATTCTTCCCGCCCAGGACGACTGGAAAATGCTTGCGATCCGGGATGTTGAGATAGGAGTTGTTGCCGTCGGTGTGGACTTCGCAGCCTTTCGCGGTGTTCTCCTTCACGAACGGATGGATGAACGCCGCCTTGTCCTCCGCAATCGTCTGGAGACGGATCCGGCCCGATTTGTTGCCGGGCAACCGCTCGACCGCGCCGATGACGAAGACCTTGCCGACGGTGCTCTTTCCCTGCCCACCGGTGATCGGGTCCGTCTTCTTGCGGAACGGGATCGAGGTCTCATCGACCTCGACCTCTCCGGCGAGGGGCGTTCGGTCCGGGTTGACCATCGCCCGTCGCAGCTTGTGGAGCAGCAGCCAGGCGGTCTTGTAGGAGCCGAGGCCGAGCTTGGACTGGAGCTGGAGTGCGGAGATCGCGTTCGAGTGCGTTGCGACGAGGTATGCGGCGATGAACCAGGTGCGAAGCGGCAGATGGGTGCCGTGCATCACCGTTCCGGCGATTACCGAGGTCTGCTTCCGGCAGGGCTTCACGCCACTCCGACCGCCGCACTGGAAGACCCACGGCCGCGCCTCGAGCCGCCACCCCTTGGTCGACTTACAGCACGGGCAGACGAAGCCGCCCGGCCATCTCTTCCTTGCGAGATGCTCGGCGCAGGCATAGTCGTCCGGGAAGTCGGCCATAAACCGCTCGAGCGACGGCGGTCGGTCGCGCTTCCAGCGGGTCGGGAACAACGCCTGGGACATTCCGCGAACATACCAGACCGCACCGGATCCGTCATTCGCCGCCACCACATAGGGTTAGTGGCTGAGCGAGCGGGATAAGCAGTTAAATTTATATGGAAACATCCTTTTTTCCGATCCTGAACGCGCCATTGGTTGGTCGCTCTTGGCCGGAGAAGTCGCCGCCCGGCCGGACACCGGCCTCTTCCGGTTTTCCCGGCCAAGTGCAAGCTTTTCCCGCAGGGCCTGCCCAAAAACCGCCCAGAGAGTGCGATTGCGGCCGACCGGCGCGCCAGATCATCGCGCCGGGCCTTGACGCACCCGGCCCGGAGGTGGTCACCTTCCTCAAATTCCGGCATTCCTTGCCGGCGGCATCCGAGCCCTCGTTCCCGGTCCGCGACAGGCCTCGGGATCGGGGGCTTTTTACGTGGGGCGGGGCACGAGCTGCGAACTTCGATCGAGATCGGCGTGCTGTTTTCCCGGAGCGGGAGCTACCGCCTGCTCGGCGAGACCTGTCGCGACGGCGCGCTCGGGGCGATCGCCGAGATCGAAGCGGACGCGAGCCTCCCCTTTCGCTTCATCCCGGTGGAGCGCGACCCGGGCGGCAACGTCGACCGCTACCGCCCGCTCTGCGCCGAGATTCTGCGGACCACCGGCGCCCGCCACATCGTCGGCTGCGTCACCTCGTGGAGCCGCAAGGAGGTGATCCCCGAGCTGGAGAAGGCGGGCGGCACGCTGTGGTATCCCTGCCCCTACGAGGGGTTCGAGGCCTCCGAGCACGTGGTCTACACCCATGCCTGCCCGAACCAGCACCTGCTGCCCCTGCTGCGCTGGGCGTTCCCGTCGTTCGGCCGCCGCGGCTACCTGGTCGGCTCGAACTACATCTGGGGTTGGGAGATCAGCCGCGTCGCCCGCGATCTGATCCTCGACGCCGGCGGCGAGGCGCTGGGCGATCGGTACCTGCCGATCGGAGACACCGACGTTGCCCGGATCATCGCCGAGATCCGCTCGACGCGGCCCGATTTCGTGCTCAATTCGCTGATCGGCCCCTCGTCCTACGCGTTCCTCGAAGCCTACGCCGCGCTCGGCCGCGCAGACCCGCACTTCACCGCCGCCACGTGCCCGGTGCTCTCCTGCAACCTCACCGAATGCGAGCTGGGCGCCCTGGGTGACGCCGCCGAAGGCCTGATTTCGGCAGGCCCGTATTTCCGCGACCCCGACGCCGCCGACGCCGCCGACGCCTTCGGGTCTTCATTCGAGGCCGCGGCCTTCGGCGCCGTGCGCACGCTCGCGGCCAAACTCGGCGCCGGCCCGCCCGAGGCGGATCTGGCGACGCTCCTCGCCCGTCCGACCGGGACCGGGCTCAAGGTCGATGCCCGCACCCAGCACGCCGTGCTGCCGGTCGTCATCGCCCAGGTGCGTGGCGGGGTGTTCCGGACTCTCGCCCGCTGGGAGGACGTCGGGCCCGACCCCTACCTCTCCCGGCGCGACGGCTTCCCGGCGCCGAGCCGGCCACCGCTCTCGGTGGTGTCGTGAAGCGGCGGCTCCTGATCCCCAGCCTCGGTGGCGCCAAGGCGGCGATCCTGCACCGGCCGCACCCCACCGTTCAGGCGCTGTCACGTCAGCTCGCCGCCATCGGGCTCGCGGTCACGGCGCACTGGCCCGAGCTCGGCCCCGGCGCCCTGGCGGCCGACTACACCTTCTTCGACGCGGACATGGGCTACGACGCCCAGTTCCCCTGGGCGCCGGGCACGGCACCGATGCCGATGATCGCGCTGATCGGTTCCGAGGCGCCGGGCCGCATCGAATGGGCGCTGTCACAGGGCGCCGACGCCCACCTCCTGAAGCCGGTCGGCGATCACGGCGTGTTCGGTGCGCTGCTGATCGCGCGCAACGGCTTCGAGGCCCGGCGCAGTCTGGCCGCCGAGATCGACGACCTGCGCGGCCGCCTCGCCGAGCGCCAGACCGTGGTGCGCGCGGTCACGCTGCTCGCCGCGCGCGGCCGCAGCGAGGAGGAGGCCTACGCCCACCTGCGCCAGATCGCCATGGCCTGGCAGGAGACCATCGAACAGGCCGCGGCGCGCATCGTCGCCCACATGAGGGAGGACGGCGATGACCGACGCCAGTCTTCCTGAGACCCGGCCGCGCGGCGTCTGGCTGCGGCTCGCCGCCCACCGACTGGCGCTGCTCGGGCTGGCGCTGATCGTGCTGACCGTGCTCGCCGCGATATTCGCCCCGGTGCTGACACAATTCTCCCCCGAGGAGCAGCGCTTCGACGGTCTGACGCTCGAAGGTGCGCCGCTGCCGCCAAGCGGGATGTACCTGCTCGGCACCGACCTGCTCGGCCGCGACCTCCTGACCCGCATCCTCTATGGCGCGCGCACCTCACTCATCATCGGCATCGCGGCGAACGGGCTGGCGCTCGCGATCGGCACGCTGGTCGGCGTCACCGCCGGCTATTTCCGCGGCTGGATCGGGGCGATCCTGATGCGCTTCACCGACCTGATGATGGCGTTCCCGGCGCTCCTGCTCGCCATCTGCCTCGCGGCGATCTTCCAGCCCTCGCTCTGGATCGTCGCCCTGGTCATCGCCATGGTGAACTGGGTGCAGACCGCGCGCGTGCTCTACACCGAGACCACCTCGCTGTCGGAACGCGAGTTCATCGCCGCCGAACGCGCGCTCGGGGCGGGGCACGGACGCATCCTCTTCCGGCACATCCTGCCGCACCTGGTGCCGACGATCATCGTCTGGGGCACGCTCGGCATCTCCACAACGGTGCTGCTCGAAGCCACGTTGAGCTATCTCGGCGTCGGCGTGCAGCCGCCGGTCCCGTCGTGGGGCAACATCATCTTCGAGAACCAGACCTACTTCCAGTCCGCACCGTGGCTGGTCTTCATCCCCGGCGCCGCGATCCTGATGCTGGCGCTGTCCTTCAACCTCGTCGGCGACGCGCTGCGCGATGTGCTCGACCCGACAGAGCGGGGCCGCGGCTGATGGCGGTCTATCTCGCCCGGAGGTTGGTGCAGGCCGTCTTCATCCTGCTCGGCGTCTCGCTCGTCACCTTCTTCCTGCTCTACATGCTGCCCGCCGACCCGGTGCGCCAGATCGCCGGCCGCTCGGCCACCGCCCAGACCGTCGAGAACATCCGCGCGCAGCTTGGCCTCGACCAGCCCTTCGTGGTCCAGTACCTGGCGCTACCTCACCGGCCTCGTGCAGGGCGATCTCGGCCGCTCCTACCTGCAGCGCTCCGAGGTCTCGACGCTGATCGCCGCCCGCCTGCCGGCGACCCTGCTGCTGATGGCCGGCGCCATCGTCTGCGAGCTGATCCTCGGCCTCACCATGGGCATCTTCGCCGCGTTGCGCCGTGGCAGCGGCATCGACACCGGCCTGATGCTTACCTCCTTCGTCGCCGTCTCCGCCCCGCAGTTCGTCGTGGGGCTCCTCCTCCTCTACGTCTTCGCCGTGCGGCTCGGCTGGTTCCCGATCGGCGGCTACGGCACCCTTGCCCATCTGGTGCTGCCGTCGCTCACCCTCGGCATCCTCGGCTCCGGCTGGTACGCGCGGATGATGCGCTCGTCGATGATCGAGGTGCTGCGCCAGGACTACATCCGCACCGCCCGCGCCAAGGGCCTCGCCCGCCGACGCGTGGTCCTGCGCCACGCGCTGCCGAACGCGATCCTGCCGATCATCGCCATGATCGGCATCGACATCGGCATCTTCATGGGCGGCATCGTCGTGGTCGAGAGCGTGTTCGGCTGGCCCGGCATCGGCCAGCTCGCCTGGCAGGCGATCCAGCGCATCGATATCCCGATCATCATGGGCGTCACGCTGGTCTCGGCCTGCGCCATCGTGCTGGGCAACCTGCTCGCCGATCTCGTCACCCCGTTCATCGACCCGCGCATCCGCATCCGCTGACGTCAAAACCAGGGAGAAACCAATGAAAAACCTGCTCGCCTCCACGGCACTCCTCCTCGCGCTCACCCCCTTCGCGTCGGCGCAGGACTACCAGCCCGATCCCGACGCCCAGCCCGGCGGCGACATCGTCATCACCTACAAGGACGACGTCGCCACCCTCGACCCGGCGATCGGCTACGACTGGCAGAACTGGTCGATGATCAAGTCGATCTTCGACGGCCTGATGGACTACGTCCCCGGCACCACCGAGCTGCGCCCCGGCCTCGCCGAGAGCTACGAGATCTCCGAGGACGGCCAGACCTTCACCTTCCACCTCCGCCCCGGCGTCAAGTTCCACAACGGCCGCGAGATGACCGCCGAGGACGTGAAATACTCCCTCGACCGCGTCACCAACCCCGAGACCCAGTCCCCCGGCGCCGGCTTCTTCGGCTCGATCCAGGGCTACGACGCCATGGCCGACGGCTCCGCCACCTCGCTCGACGGTGTCAAGGTCGTCGACCCTTCCACCGTCGAGATCACCCTCAGCCGCCCCGACGCCACCTTCCTGCACGTGATGGCGCTGAACTTCGCCTCGATCGTGCCCAAGGAAGCGGTGGACGCCGCCGGCGGCGACTTCGGCAAAAAGCCGGTCGGCACCGGCGCCTTCAAGCTCGCCGAGTGGACCATCGGCCAGCGCCTCGTGTTCGAGAAGAACCCCGACTACTGGCGCGAGGGCATCCCCTATCTCGACCACATCACCTTCGAGGTCGGCCAGGAGCCGATCGTCGCCCTCCTGCGGCTGCAGAACGGCGAGGTCGACGTCCCCGGCGACGGCATCCCCCCGGCGAAGTTCGTCGAGGTGATGGCCGACCCCGAACAGGCGGCCCGGGTGGTGGTCGGCGGCCAGCTCCAGACCGGCTACATCACCATGAACGTGAAGATCCCGCCCTTCGACAACAAGGAAGTGCGCCAGGCCGTCAACATGGCGATCAACAAGGATCGGATCACCCAGATCATCAACGGCCGCGCCATCCCCGCCACCCAGCCGCTGCCGCCGTCGATGCCCGGCTACACCGAGGGCTACGAGGGCTACCCCTACGACCCGGAGAAGGCGAAGGCGATGCTGGCCGAGGCAGGCTTTCCCGACGGCTTCGAGACCGAGCTCTACGTCATGAACACCGACCCCAACCCGCGCATCGCCCAGGCGATCCAGCAGGATCTGGCCCAGCTCGGCATCAAGGCGTCGATCCAGTCGCTCGCCCAGGCCAACGTCATCGCCGCCGGCGGCGAGGAGGACCAGGCGCCGATGATCTGGTCCGGCGGCATGGCCTGGATCGCCGACTTCCCCGACCCCTCGAACTTCTACGGCCCGATCCTCGGCTGCGCCGGCGCGGTGCAGGGCGGCTGGAACTGGTCGTGGTACTGCAACGAGGACCTCGACGAGAAGGCCGCCGAGGCCGACAGCATCACCGACCCGGCCAGGCTCGACGAGCGGCTCAAGGCCTGGTCCGACGTCTACATGGCGATCATGGACGACGCGCCGTGGGTGCCGGTGTTCAACGAGCAGCGCTACACCATGAAGTCAGCCCGGATGGGCGGCGCCGACGCGCTCTACGTCGATCCGGTCTCGATCCCCGTCAACTACGACTACGTGTACGTGACCGATGGCCAGTAACTCCGATCACACCAATTGCAGCCACACCATCCACGGGCGCCAGCACCACTTCGGCTGGGACAATTCGCTCGCCCCGGCCGAGACGGTCGCGCCCGGATCGACCATCCTGTTTCACTGCCTCGACAGCGGGGCGGGCCATTTCGGCCCGTCCTCCACCGTCACCGATGTCGGCACCCTCGACTTCTCGAAGGTGAACCCGGTCTCCGGCCCGATCTTCGTCGACGGCGCCGAACCCGGCGACGCGCTGAAGATCACCATCGACAGCTTCGTGCCCTCGGGCTTCGGCTGGACGGCGAACATCCCCGGGTTCGGGCTGCTGACCGACCAGTTCCCCGATCCGGGCCTGACGCTCTGGACCTACGACGCCGCCACCCTCGCCCCCGCGATGTTCGGCCGCGAGGGCAAGGTGCCGCTCAAGCCTTTCGCCGGCACCATCGGCAACGCGCCGGCCGAACCGGGCCTGCACTCCGTCGTGCCACCCCGGCGGGTCGGCGGCAACCTCGACGTGCGCGACCTCGCCGCCGGCACCACGCTCTACCTGCCGGTCGAGGTCGCGGGCGCGCTGTTCAGCGTCGGCGACACCCATGCCGCTCAGGGCGATGGCGAGGTCTGCGGCACCGCCATCGAGAGCCGGATGGACGCGGTCCTCACCCTCGATCTGGTCAAGGGCGCGAACCTCAAGGCGCCGCGGTTCACCACGCCGGGGCCGGTGACCCGCCACCTCGACGCCAGGGGCTACGAGGTGACGACCGGCGTCGGACCCGACCTGATGACGGCTTCGCGGGACGCGGTGGCGGCAATGATCGACCTGCTCGCCGCCAGCCGCGGCATGGCGGCGCTCGACGCCTACATGCTGGTCTCGACCTGCGGCGACCTGCGGATCTCGGAGATCGTCGACCAGCCGAACTGGGTGGTCTCGTTCTACTTCCCGCGCTGCGTCTTCGAATGACCCATCCCCGCAGAATGAGGCGACCCCTCTCCGCCATCCCGACCGATTTGGCCGTCGACAGATCGGTCCGCGCCTGCCTGCCCCGTGGCAGGCGCGTTACCGCGCCGCTCAGGCAGGCGCGGACCGATTGGAGAGCGACGGTCCAGGCCGCACCCCCCTCGCCCTCCGCCATGGGCTCCAGGCGACGGACCGGGCGGGGCGCCACTGGCGCCCCGCTCATCCGGTCCGCGCTTCACGCCGAGCGCCGCCCATGACCCCACCGCAGCAATCGGTGCTGGACGTCGAGGCCCTCGCCGTCGCCGTCAACACCGAGGCCGGCCTGCGCCCCCTCGTCACCGACCTCTCGTTCCGCCTCGACCGCGGCGAGACCCTCGCCATCGCCGGCGAATCCGGCTCCGGCAAGTCGATCACCGCGCTCGCCATCATGGGCCTGCTGCCACCCCCCGCCGTGCGCGTCACCGCCGGCCAGATCCGCCTCGACCGCACCGATCTCCTGACCCTGCCGGAGCGCGGCCTGCGCACCATCCGCGGCAACCGCATCGCCATGATCTTCCAGGAGCCAATGAGTTCGCTGAACCCGGTCCTCACCATCGGCCGCCAGCTGACCGAGGCCATCGAGGCCCACGTTCCCCTCGGCCGGGCCGAAGCCCGCGCCCGCGCAACGCAAGCCCTGCGCGCCGTCCGCCTCTCCGAGCCCGAGCGCCGCATGGCGCAGTACCCGCACGAGCTCTCCGGCGGCATGCGCCAGCGGGTAATGATCGCCATGGCCATCGCGCTGAAACCGCAGGTGCTGATCGCCGACGAGCCGACCACCGCCCTCGACGTCACCGTCCAGCGCGAGGTGCTCGACCTGCTGCGCGACCTCCAGGCCGACCTCGGCACCTCCATCATCCTCATCACCCACGACATGGGCGTGGTCGCCGAGATGGCCGATCGGGTCATCGTCATGCAGGCGGGCCGCATGGTCGAGCAGGCGCCGGTCCGCACCCTGTTCGAGGCGCCACGCGAGCCCTACACCCGCGCGCTTCTCGCCGCCGTGCCCCGCATGGGCACCGGTGCGGCCATGCCGGCCCTGGTCACGGTCGCCCCGCCTGTCGCCCGCGTCACCGACCTGCACGTCGCCTTCGACCTCCGCCGCGGCTTCCTCGGCCGCGTCACCCACCGCGTCCACGCCGTCGAAGGCGTCAGCTTCGACATCCGCCCCGGCGAGACCTTCGCGCTGGTCGGCGAAAGCGGGTGCGGCAAGTCCTCGATCGCCCGCGCCATGGCCGGCCTCAATCCCTTTAGCGGCAGCATCGAGATCGCCGGCCGCAGCCTCGGCGCTCCCGGCAGCGACCCGAAAGCCGCCCGCCGCGACGCCCAGATGATCTTCCAGGACCCGATGGCTTCGCTCGATCCCCGCATGCGCGTCGGGGATCTCGTGGCCGAGCCGCTGGTGATCCATGGGCTGGGCACGGCGCCCGAGCGCCGCGCCCGCGTCGCCGAACTCTTCGAGCGCGTCGGCCTCGCCCGCGCCCAGGCCGAGCGCTACCCGCACGAGTTCTCCGGCGGCCAACGCCAGCGCATCTGCATCGCTCGCGCCCTCGCCCTCGGCCCGAAGCTCATCATCGCCGATGAAAGCGTCTCCGCCCTCGACGTCTCGGTGCAGGCCCGCGTGCTCGATCTGCTGCGCGGGCTCAAGGAGGAAACCGGCGTCGCGCTGCTGTTCATCTCCCACGACATGGCGGTGGTCGAGAACATCGCCGACCGGATCGCCGTGATGTATCTCGGCCAGATCGTCGAGACCGGCACCCGAGCCCAGGTGTTCGGCAACCCGCGGCACCCCTACACCCGCCGCCTCATCGACGCCGTCCCGGTGCCCGACCCGACCCACGTCCGCCCACCCCAGCCGCGCCTCTCCGGCGAGCCGCCGAGCCCGCTCCGTCGCATCGGCAACCCGCCGAAACCGCGCCCGCTCAGCGACATCGGCGAAGGCCATCTCGTCGCGATCGAGGCCGCAGCGTGATGCGCTCGGCTGCGAGAGCGGCATCGTCAGGCGCAAAGCGCAGCGGCCGAGCACAACGGTGCCGCATTCACTTCGCGGATTTGGCCGTCGACGAATCCGCGCGCGCCT